>CAUTHR010000001.1:0-280092 GCA_963538455.1 Rothia mucilaginosa
CCCTGCTGGTGTACGGTCTGGCGACCGGCGCCTCCGCCCTGGCAACCTCCCTGGGCGTACTGCTCGTCTTCCGTTTCTTGGTCGGTCTGGGTCTGGGAGCGGAACTTCCCGTGGCGTCCACCCTGATTTCTGAGTTCTCGCCGCGCGCTATTCGCGGCCGCGTCGTGGTCGCCCTGGAGGCTTTCTGGGCTCTGGGCTGGATCCTCGCCGCTCTCATCGGCACCTTCATCGTTCCGCAGGCGAACGGCTGGCGCTGGGCACTTGCCATCGGTCTGATTCCCGCCATCTACTCGCTCGTGATCCGCATGGGAACCCCGGAGTCGGTGCGTTTCCTGGAGTCGGTCGGCAAGCACGATCAGGCACGCCAGATCGTTGAACGTTTCGAGGCATCCCCCGCGCTCTTCTCCCGAACCGACAAGAAGCAGACCGAAGACGCTTCCGCACACGGCGCGGCAGAAAGCACCGACAACGCAGAATCCGCGAAGATCCACTCCATCTGGGCTGCCGGTCAGCGCCGCAAGACCATCGCCCTGTGCGTCATCTGGTTCTGCATCAACCTTTCCTACTACGGCGCATTCATCTGGATTCCGGCGCTGCTGAACGCCCAGGGCTTCAGCCTCGTGAAGTCCTTCGCGTTCACGCTCATCATGACCCTCGCCCAGCTGCCCGGCTACGCGGTCGCCGCCTACCTCATCGAAAAGTGGGGTCGACGCGCGACCCTGGCGGCCTTCCTGCTCGGCTCTGCACTGGCGGCGGCTGGCTACGGTATGGCGCACGCCGAGGTATTCATTATCCTCGCCGGCTGCATGCTCTCCTTCTTCAACCTCGGTGCGTGGGGTGCCCTCTACGCCCTGAGCCCGGAGATCTTCCCGACCCACCTGCGCGGAACCGGCACCGGTGCCGCCGCCGGTATTGGTCGTATCGCCTCCATCGCGGCACCGCTCATTGTGCCGCCGCTGGTCGCATTCGGTGGAACCCCGCTGCTCTTTACGCTCTTCTCCACCGCGTTCCTGGTAGCGGCAACCACCGTGTTCCTGTTGCCTGAACGCCGCGGCGAATCTCTCTAACGAGTCGCCCACCCTACACGATGAGCTGTCCCTTCTGAACGCTCTTTCCGAGTAGCCAGAAGGGACAGCTCATTTGTCATTTAAGCCCTCTAACCATGCACCACAACCTCAAACTATGAGAGGATACGTTCTATGCTCGATTCCTTCCTCTCCAACCTCTACCGCACAGAGTTCAGCCCCTGGCCCGTGAGCGAACACTACGCCGCAGAACGCGCCGGCGGCGTGACCGAAGCCATGCTGCTGCCGGGCGAACTCACCGTGCACCGTGGCGACGGGGCAAAAATGAGCTACTACCTGGACTGGCCCGAGGAATTCAACGAAGACACCCGCGCAATCACCCTGCGCCCACGCACCAAAAACGGCTACCCGCAGGACTTTACGCTCAGCGTCGTCGTACGCGACGGCCAGGCTGTCTTTACCGCAACCGCCCTCAGCTTCTGGGAGCAGCGCGACGGCCGCCCCTACGACCGCGAGCCCATCGCCCGCGGCTACGTGGACGTCGCCTCCTACGAATCCCGCGCGGAATACGCGGGCAATTCCGCCGCGCCCGCCCTCATCGGCTGGGATATCGCAGACCTCTACCCGGCACGCATGGCACTCATCCGCGCCCTCTGCGAAGGAATCGCCAGCAGTATCACAATGGACACCCGAATCCTCGCGGACGGGCAGGTACAGGTCGATCACAAGGACGGGGACCTGCTCGCCCTGCACGTGAACGCGGTCAGCACCGTAGGCGGCATGGTCCGCACCCTCATCATCGAGCAGGACCGGGTACCCGGCGGCGTATCTACCGGCGCCTCCGAGCGCACCGACCTGCAGGCACGCGCCTACTACGCCAACGTGCTCTCCCCGGTCCCCGGCGAGTTCGGCAACCTTGTCTGGTCCCACAGCGAGGACGCGGAATACTACCCCTACCGGCCCACGCGCCATAAGCCGATTTTCCACGCCCCCAGCCCGCCGCAGAAGCTTCCCCTGGCGGTTCAGGTGTTGATGGAGCACCTACCCGCCGCTCCCCTGGCAGCAACGCGCACAGCGCCCAAGCGCAGGCCGTACCTGCCGGGGCAGGCGCGCGTCTCCTCGCCTCGCCACTAGCTCAGCGACGCTTCGGGCGGTCTCCCGATGAAGAGACCGCCCGAAGCGTTTATTCTGAAGCGTCTATTCTATGCGTCCTCGCACTAGGCGAGGCGAGAAGTTGAGAATCTAGATTTCGCCGTTGACCACGACAGGCTCAGGAACCAGGGTCACGCCAAAACGTTCACGCACGCCGTCGCGCACAGCGCGAGCAATAGCGAAGATATCCTCAGCGGATGCGCCGCCGCGGTTCGTAATCGCCAGGGTGTGCTTGGTCGACAGGCTTGCACGACCCTGAGCGATCTCACGGGATTCACCCTCCAGGCCGAAGCCCTTCTCGAAACCTGCGTGCTGAATCAGCCAAGCAGCCGAGAGCTTCACGTGATCGGGGTCCTCGACACCCGCGGTGAACGGGGAAGTCTTCACGACCACCGGGAAGTTCGGGGCACCCTCGGGCAGGGACTCCAGGGTAGAACGCGGAACAATCGGGTTGGTGAAGAAGGAACCGGTGGAGAAGGTGTCACGGTCCTCGGGGTTGAGCACCATGCCCTTGGAGCCGCGCAACTCCAGCACTTTCTGGCGCACCAGGGCAGATTCGGCGCGCTGACCGGGCTCAACACCCAGGCTCTTCGCCAGCTCAGCGTAACGAATCGGGGAGGACAGACTACCGAGGGTGAACTGGAAATCAACGGTCAGCACCACGTAGCGGGGCGAGCCGTTGACGGTTGCGCGCTTAAGTACCGAGTCGCGGTAGCCGAAGCGCAGGTCTGCGCTCGCGAAGGTCTTCTGAGTGTTCTTTTCGCGGTCCCAGGTGCGTACGGAGGCGATGAACTCGCCCACCTCAACGCCGTATGCGCCGACGTTCTGCACAGGGGTTGCACCCACGGTGCCGGGAATGCCGGAGAGAGCCGCGGGGCCAACCCATTCATTCTCGATGCTGAGCTTCACGAAGTCGTCCCAGATGGTGCCCGCCTGCACGCGCACGTTCGCGCCGCCGCATGCGGGGATGGGCAGAACCTCTACGCCTTCGGAGGCGATGTGCACAACGGTTCCGTTGAAGCCTTCGTCGGAAACCAACAGGTTGGAGCCGCCACCCACAATGAGGACGGGTTCGCCTGCGGCGTCTGCAGCGGAGACTGCTTCGATAATTTCTGCTTCGGAGGTAGCACGGACGTAGGTTTTGGCGGGGCCGCCTACCTGGGCGGTGGTCAGTTCGCTCAACAGCTTTTCAGTCATAGGTTAAGAATACCGGTCGTTGTGCGGGGTCAACACCCGCCACACGTTAAAGTCACGAAAACCTTATGGTGATTTTGCCTTCATTTTCCGGTGCTCCTCCCACAAAGAAGAAGCACCACCACCCGCCGGCGAGCGCGCATCCGAGTACACAGCCGAGCGCACAAAAGCCCCGGCACCACCGCATCGGTGAACTGCGCCCCGAAACTTGGACACATTTAACAGTAGCCGTTAAGCGACATCCCGTAAGGCCTGATCCCGGTACTCCACCGGGGTCAGGCCCCTAAGCTTTACCTGGCGCCTTACCGTATTCCAGTGCGTAATATAGGCATCAAGGTCGGCCTTGAAACTCTCAAAGGTCTGCCAGTCTTGGCCACGAAAAAACTCATCCTTCAGATGCCCGAAAACCTGCTCAGTGGCGCCATTGTCGATACAGTTACCTTTACGTGACATGCTCTGGATGAAACCATTCTCGGCAAGCGTGCTGATGTAGATCTCGTGCTGGTACTGCCACCCCATATCCGAGTGCAAAATCGGCTTGGCTCCCTCGGGTTTGGCTTCCATGAGTATCTGAAGCATCTCTTGCTGCTGAGCAAGATTAGGGCACATCGAAATGGAATAGGCAACAATCTCTTTACTAGCAAAATCGTACACCGGAGCGAGATACGCCTTACCAAAGGAGAGCTTAAACTCGGTGACATCGGTACCCAACTTCTGCCAGGGACCAGTCGCCGTGAAGTTGCGACCAATGATATTGGCGAAGCTTCGCCCCACCTCCCCCTTATAGGAGTTATACCTGTGGTAGGGCCTCTGGCGGCGTATACCGCAGCGCAACCCCATCTGACGCATCATCTTCAAAACCGTCTTATCAGCGATGCGCACCCCTTCCTCAGCACGCAGGCACATGGCCACCTGCCTGTGACCACACCCGTTGGGGGTTCGTGAAAAGATCTGTGCGACCTTGGGACGTAGCTGCACTCTGGTTGGCTGCCGGGGATGAGCCAGCGCGTAGTAGTAGCTCGACCTGGCAAGGCCAGCAGCTTCGAGCAGATCACGCACCGCGTGTCCCTGCCCTGAAAGCTCAGCGACCACTAGGGCTTTGTCCCGGTTTGGGAGCGCCTCTGCGCCTTCAGGGCAATCGATTTTTTTAGGTACGCCACCTGTGCCTCAAGTTTGCGCACGCGCTCGGCGAGTTCCTCCTCACGCGTTGGTGGCACTGCCCGCACCGACCCTTTCGGCCTGCCCTTGGGCTGAGGCTTAAGCGCCTGCGCGCCGCCCTGCCGGTACAGCCTGCACCATTGCTTCAACGGTGTCGCGCTTGCAATGCCGAAATGCACCATCGCCTCAGGCTTACTCATCCCACCGTCGACCACGGCCCTTGCTGCGGCAACCTTGGTCTCATAGTCGTATTTGGTGTGCTTTATTCCCATGGTAAGAAGCCCGTTCCTTCCGATTACGCGGTACATCTTCTGCCACTCTCTCACAGTCTCGGCGGACACACCAAGCTTCCTGGCGGTCAGACGATAGCCACATCCTCTCTCAAACATTTGCGCTGCCTGCTCTCGAAGCATACGGTTATGTCTCAACCCTAGATTTATAGACATGAAAAGCCTCCCGTTCCTTGGACTTTAATTTCGTTGTCCAAGAAACGGGAGGCAGTTCACGGATAGCGCCGAGGCTTTCACACATTATCTAGACGCACAGAAAATCTATGCCGAGAAACGAACCACGGCCTGGCTCTTCATCAGAACCTTCTGTTCCTTGCCTTCCTCGTCACGCGCGGTGACGGTCAGGTCGATGCGGGCGGTGCGCTCCTCCTCGTTCAAGGCACCCACCTTACCGCTGATGGTCAGGGCGTTCGTGGGGGTGTCGGGGTTTTCGCCGCCAGGTGCATCTGCCACGGGAACGGGCTTGGTAAATCGAGTCTGGTAGTCCACAATCGCGCCGGGGTCGCCCACCCAGTCGCTCACGAGCTGCACGGCGGTACCCATGGTCAGCATGCCGTGAGCAATCACGCCGGACAGGCCCACAGACTGGGCGAAACGCTCGTTCCAGTGAATCGGGTTGAAGTCACCGGATGCGCCAGCGTAACGCACCAGCGAAGCGCGGGAGAGCTCCACGGTACGCGAACCGATGTCCTGGCCCTTTTCAAGATCTTCGAAACGCACCATTAGTTTTCCTCCTCAGCACGAACCAGCAGGGAAGAGATGCAGGTGGTGACCGGCTCGCCCTGCGCGTCAACGATTTCTTCGCGGGTGGTCAGCATTGCGCCGGCGCCCATGACGCGCACGGAGTCCACGTGAACTTCGGTGCGCAGCTCATCACCGGCAACGATGGGGCGGTGGTGGGTGAAGCGCTGGTCGGCGTGCACCACGCGGGAGAAATCAATACCGGCGGATTCGTCGTTGATGAGTGCCGCGTCAGCAGCCTGCGCCAGGATAATGGCGAAGGTCGGCGGGGCAATCACATCTGCGTACCCTGCCGCGCGGGCTGCCTCAACGTCGTGGTGGAGGGGGTTTTCTGCGTGAACTGCTCGGGCAAATTCGCGGATCTTTTCACGACCGACAACGTAGGTGTTCTCGGACGGGTAGACCCTGCCCACAATCTCAGGGTTAATGCTCATGGTTTCAGTCTACCGCTCTTGTGCACAGTGTTCAGCTTGGGCGCGCAGAGTGGACAGATCGCTGTGCAGGCAAGCAACGTGCAGCTCTGCAGTATTTCGTCGTATTTTTACCTACTAGCGAAGATGCCCGGCGCACCCCTACCCCTACAGCCTAAGCAGGCGTAGGCTGAACGGGTACCCGCAATCTATCAAGAAGGAAAAGTTGTGTCTTCTAACGTAAAAATTTCGGTGCTTGACCTGATGCCGCACCGCCCCGATCAGAGTCAGCACCAGACCATGCTCAACACCATCGATGCCGCCCGCGCGGCTGAGTCCTTCGGCTACGAGCGTTTCTGGGTGGCTGAGCATCACAATGCCGGTTCCCTGCTGTCCTCGGCGACCGTCGTGGTCATGGCGGAGATTGCCGCCGCAACCGAGCGTATTCGCGTGGGTTCGGGCGGCATCATGCTCCCCAACCACGCACCCTACGTGGTGGCTGAGCAGTTCGGTACCCTCAACGCGTTCCACCCCGGTCGTATTGACCTGGGTGTGGGACGTGCGCCCGGCACCGACCCGATGACCGCCGCCGCTCTGCGCCGCGACGATTCTGCCGCCATGAGCTTCCCCGCCGAGGTGCAGCAGCTGCAGCGTTTCCTGGGCGAACCCTCCCCCATGCACCGCGTGCACGCCATTCCCGGTCAGGGCTCGAAGGTGCCTATGTACATTCTGGGTTCTTCCCTGTTCGGTGCGCAGCTTGCCGCACAGCTGGGCCTGCCCTACGCATTCGCTTCGCATTTTGCGCCCGCGATGCTGCAGGAGGCGGTAGACACCTACCGCGCGAACTTCAAGCCCTCAGAGCATCTGGAGCAGCCCTACGTCATGGTGGGTGCGACCGCAATGCTCGCCGATACCGACGAGCGGGCACGCTACCTGTACACGACCCAGCAGCAGCATTTCCTGGGCGTGGTGCGCGGCAATCTGTCGTTCGCACCTCCCGTGGAAGATATGGATGCTGTCTGGACCGACGCGGAGAAGATGCACATTGAACGCATGACCGCCGAGGCAATCGTGGGCTCCCCCGCCACCGCGCAGGCTCGTATTGAGGACCTGGTGGCGCGCACGGGTGCTGACGAGCTCATCGTCATGACCGAGGCGTGGGAGCACGAGGACCGTCTGCACTCCTACGAACTGCTATCCCAGCTGCCGGTGGTGCGCCGCGCCTCCTAACGCTTTGAACAGAGCCTAAAGACGAAGCCCCCGAGTTTTTCTCGGGGGCTTTGCTCTACCCGGCATGCTCTACCCGACATGCTCTTCTACCCGGCGTCGAGCCGTGCGCTGAGCGCCTGCAGACCGGGTTTTAGCCACACAAAATTAGGCAACAAAAAAGCCTGCCTCCGAAGAGACAGGCTTATCTGAGCCCCGACCGGGAATCGATCCCGGGACCTCCATCTTACCAAGATGGCGCTCTACCACTGAGCTATCGGGGCGTAGCGGTGGACGGGCTCGATCCGTCGACCTCACGATTATGAGTCGTGCGCTCTAACCAGCTGAGCTACACCGCCACATCATTAACACGTGCTCTCGCATGAATTAATGAGAGAGCCCCGACCGGGAATCGATCCCGGGACCTCCATCTTACCAAGATGGCGCTCTACCACTGAGCTATCGGGGCAACAGGTAAAACTATACAGGTCTTCACGAATGCTCGCAAGCGGAAAAGCTATGGCATACGCCACATTTATACTTGATTGCTCTTCAAGCTGCCATCTGAGAGCCCAACATTGCCCCGGCACCATCGCATTGACCAGGCGCCACCGCAACAGCTAATGCAAACGCATCAACACACAAATACATAAAGACCGGCAGGAGAGCTCATCACTCCCCTGCCGGTCTTTGAATCATATGCGGATGACGAGGCTACTAGACAAGACTGCTAGCCGATAGCCTCAGTAAGCCCCTCATACCGCGAATCCAGGCTTAGCCAAAATCTTAGTAGCGCTTGCCGCGGCCGCCGAAATCACGGCCACCGTCACGGTTACCGCGGTAGCCGCCATCGCGACGGTTATCGCGGCCACCGAAGTCGCGGCCGCCAAAGTCACGACCACCGTCACGGTTGCCACGGTAGCCACCCTCGCGGCGGTTATCACGGCCGCCGAAGTCGCGACCACCGAAGTCACGGTCATTGCGCTTGCCGCCGAAGTCACGGCCGCCGCGCTTGAAGTCGCGGTCACCGCCGAAGTCACGGCCACCGTCACGGTTACCGCGGTAGCCACCCTCGCGGCGACCACCTTCACGACGACCACCCTCGCGGCGATCGAAGTCGCGGAAACCGCCCTCACGACGGCCACCACCGAAGCCGCGGCCACCGCCGCCCTTGGGACCGTTGTCCTTGCGGATGTTGATGAACTCGCCAGCGATCTTGGTGTCGCGCAGGCGATCGAAGAAGTCGCGGGGCAGGTCCTCGGGCAGGCCAACAATGGTGAAGTGCTGGCGAATGTCGATGGAGCCAATCTGGGAGCCCTTAATGCCGCCCTCGTTAGCCAGTGCACCCACAATAGCGCCTGCGGTCACGCGGGAGGAGCGGCCAACGTTCAGCTTGTAGTTGACCATACCCTCGTCGTTGTGTGCGCGCTTTGCCTTGCGGCCGCCGCGATCCGAATCATCGTCGGAGAAGGGGCGAGACTTGTGGGCGATATCTTCGCTCTCATCAAGGAAGAAGGGGCGACCCTGCTGGGCGATAACAGCCAGTGCAGCTGCAATGTCCTCAGCGGTAGTGTCGTGCTCGTTCTCATAGTCCTCGATAATCTGGCGGAAGAAGCTCAGGTCCTCAGACTCGATGGTCTCGGTAATCTGCTGTGCGAAGCGCTGCTTACGGGTCTCGTTCACTGCCTCTGCGGTGGGCATGTGCATCGGCTCGACCTTCTGGCGGGTTGCCTTCTCGATCTGACGCAGCATGTACTTCTCACGCGGGGTGACGAAGAGGATTGCGGCACCTTCGCGACCTGCACGGCCGGTACGACCGATGCGGTGCACGTAGGACTCGGTGTCGTGGGGGATGTCGTAGTTGACGACCAGGGAGATGCGCTCAACGTCCAGGCCGCGTGCCGCCACGTCGGTTGCCACGAGGATGTCGATGCGGCCGTCACGCAGGGCGTCAACGGTACGCTCACGCAGCTGCTGGGGGATGTCACCGTTAATCGCTGCCGCCGCGAAACCGCGTGCCTTCAGCTTGTCGGCAACTTCCTCGGTTTCCTTCTTGGTGCGCACGAAGACGATGATGCCGTCGTAGTTCTCGACCTCAAGCACGCGGGTCATTGCGTCCAGCTTGTGGGAGTGCATGACCTGCATGTAGCGCTGGGTAATGTTTGCGCTGGTGGTGGTCTTAGCCTTGACGCGGATCTCGACGGGGTCGTTCAGGTACTGCTGAGCGATCTTGCGGATCGAGTTGGGCATGGTTGCGGAGAAGAGCGCAACCTGCTTGCTGTCGGGGGTGCCTTCGAGGATCTTTTCCACATCTTCAGCGAAGCCCATGCGCAGCATTTCGTCTGCCTCATCGAGTACCAGGTACTGCAGGTTGGACAGGTCCAGGGAGCCCTTTTCCAGGTGGTCAATCACGCGGCCGGGGGTACCGACGACGACCTGCGCACCGCGGCGCAGACCGGCCAGCTGCGGGCCGTAGGGGGAACCACCGTAGATGGGCAGGACGGTGAAGTCCTCCATGTGGGTTGCGTAGGAGGAGAAGGCTTCTGCAACCTGCAGAGCCAGCTCGCGGGTGGGTGCCAGGACCAGGACCTGGGTGTCGCGGGAGACGCCGTTGATGTCGGCGAGTTCAGCCATGCGGGACAGTGCCGGCAGCGCGAATGCTGCGGTCTTACCGGTACCGGTCTGTGCCAGACCAACTACGTCGCGGCCCTCAAGCAGCAGGGGGATGGTCTGTTCCTGGATGGGGGACGGCTTCTCGTAGCCTACCTCTTCCAGGGCTGACAGGACGCGGGCGTCCAGGCCCAGGTCGGTGAAGCGTACGCCTTCTTCTTCAGCCTTTTCGGCGGTTTCTTCTGCAGAGGGTGCTTCGGCGGGGGCTTCTGCAGTGGTTTCTTCTGCTTCTACAGCAGGGCTCTCAACGATATTCTCTGCGGTGTTCTCGGTGATGTTCTCAGTGGTCACAGCGGTCTCTGCCTCGGCGTTCAGTTCGGCCGGGGTAGCAGTATTCTCAGTCAATTTTTCCTCTATACGGTAGGGGTGGATAGCGCACGCTTTTCGGCGCTTACCGGGTGTCCCCTTCACGGCCCAGCCACACATCATCCCCTGGGGAGTAGAGCGTCCAGGGGTCCTCCGTTACCGGCGCATTCTGCAGAGGTGTTCTGCGGATGCTGCGGGTAGCGGCTTTTGCTGGGGGTGGTCTTGAATTTCTCGGCACATTATCCGCACGCCTGTTCGTGCTCTACGCTCGGCGCGCAGTAGTCCCTGTGATTCAGGGGTGTACAGGGTGGGTAATGCTCACATGCAATGTCACGTATTCCTGGTGGTTCGCCTTCCCGCTCTACGGCGGTGGTGTGTCTGTTACAGCAGACGCAGCAAAGACGCTGGACCAGAGATCGTTAAGAGAAGCCCGCGTGTACGGTGTGAACCGCAAGTTTATGGGGCGTATCAATCGGTGATGGTGAGTACGGCGCACCTACAATTCCAGCACCACCTTGGGTGCCGGGTGCGCACAAGACCTTCATCGGGGGTTCCCGTGTTCTATCCAGTGTACAGTAGGGTGCCCACCTAGGCTATAAAAAGGTGCTTAAAACCTCATCTCTTAACGGCGAGCGCCCACCCCAGCGATTGCGGGGTGGGCGCTCATTAAGATGCTGAGCCGAGGGGCTAGGAGGGGCTAGTCGACCCGTCGCACAATATCAATCGTGCCGACGGTCGCGTACTTCGCGTAGGAGTGGCCGTAGCGGTCGGCCGCGTACTGTGCGGCGTTGGTCGGCGGGTTGCCGCCCCAGGAGTTACTCTTACGGTCAATGACCACGTAGTCGGGTGCGGGCTCACCGGTGTGACCGATCCAGTAGACGGTACGACCGGGAATCAACTGGGTCAGAATCGACAGGTCAGATGCGACCGTCACCCCTTCGGGCACCTTCTGGACGGCCTCCTGCTTCATCTGGTCAGTCGTAGTCAGCGCAGAGGCGGTGAACTGCGCATTACCCAGGGACGCGAGGGGCTGCTGGGAGCCGGGCACGAAAATCGGGGATGCGGCAAGGAAGAGCGCCGCGGCGGGTAGAGCCCACACGGGCATGCGGCGTGCCAGGGCGGTCAGACGGCCGGGCTCAGTGTTGCTCTGAGGTTCCTGTGCGGGGGCGCTATCGGCTACTCGCGCAGCCGAGCGTACCGGAATCGCTGCGGGAACCACGCCGTAGCGTATCCGCATGACAGCGTCGAGCAGGGCGAGGAAGACGACGGGCATTAGCACGAGCGAGTAGTGCCAGGTGCTCGCCCAGTAGGATTCCATGGTGGAGAGCAGACGCCATGCAAGGGTCGGCAGGGCAATTGCCGCCAGAGGAGAAATCACCCAGAGGACCGCTCCGGTAATGAGCAGCAGGCCGAGGGTTGCCAGCTTGGTGTTATTGCTGAGCATCTGCAGCACCGAACCGAAGGGGTCACCCAGGGCTGCGGAGAAGTTCACCTTGTCGGCGTAGTCGAAGTTTCCGCCGCTATTGAAGTAGGGCAGGATCACGTAAATCGCGACGGCGGACCAGAAGAGGCCCCAAATCATGACCAGGGTGGATTCGGCGACGGCAGGGGTGCGCGCCCAGGAGGAGTAGAGCTGCTGCATGCGGGTGCGCATGGGGGCGGGGGTGCCTGCGGAGAGGCGCGGCATCAGAATGTCGACGGCGGTGCTCAGCCAACCGGTGCGGATAAAGATAATCAGGCCGATGGCTGCGGCAGTAACGCCCATATCTTCTTTGACGAAGGCAATGGGTAGAGCCCACCAGCAGGCGTAGGCAAGGTAGCGTGCGCGTTCGGTACCGCTCACTCGTGAGGCGAGCACCAGGTAGCCGAGGCTCATGGCGAGCAGCGGCACGGCGAAGGCTACTTCATGGAATTGGGCGGCGATAGCTTGCTGAACGCCGAAGCTGAGGGCGAATCCGGCGCCGAGTAGCAGACCGGTGATGGTCGGGATAACGCCCTGAAGTTTTGCGGATTGAGCGTTCTGGGCGGGTCCGCTCTTCTGCGCGTCTTCAGTTTTCTGGGCGAGCGCGAAGGCACGCTGAGTGAAGCGCACAATGGCGAAGCTTGCGAAGGCGACCAGGGCGTTCTGCACCACCAGCAGGGTGGTCGGCGAGGGGAACAGCGCGTAGACGGGCCCCAGGAGCACCAGAATCGGGTGGAAGTGGTCACCCCAGAGGTTAAAGTCGGGCCCCTTAATGGGCACGATGGGCACGGAGAAGTGCGAGTATGCCTGCGCCATCTGGGTGAAAATCGCCAGGTCCCAGGAGGGCGTAATCCAGTGCTTCACCTGCTGCAGCGAGTAGTAGGTGTACAGCGCCATGACGGCGGCGGCAAGCAGCAGACCGGGTAGTAGTTCGAGGGGGCGGATGCTCTTGACGCGCTCGGTGAGGGACTGACGCGGCTGTTTCCTGATGCGCTGAGTATTGGCGCGCTGAGTACGGCCCGCACTGGTGGCGGTGCTGTTCTTCTGTTCAGGTGCGTCAGTATTCGAGGATGCTTCGTGTGCTTCCGCTGCCATAGGCGTCCTTCTCTCGGGGTGTGTGTCCGGGCTACAGGCGCCCTTATGAGCGGGTGGAACGGTGAGCGGGTGGAACGCGTCGCCGCTATCGTGGCGGGGTTGGCGTTCGTTCTCGCTCTACCTTTTAGGGTATCGCATTAGTGGCGTACCTGCCCTTCCTGCACTTTTTGTATCTCGTTCCTCAAATATCTGCCCCGAATGTTGCCGCCCGGTTTGGGCGCATAGACTGGTGTAGTGAGTACGTTTCCTTCCTCAACCCCCGGCGGCGCGACCCCCAGCGGCACAACCCCCGGCGGCGCAACCTCCGGTAACCGCCCGGCAACGAGTGCGCGGCGCATCCGGCATCCTTTGGCGGCTACCGGTGTGCCCTATGCGCCGGCGCTCGCGGATGCTCTTCACGAACCGCACGTTCAGATTCGTACTCTCTCCACCGCAGCTTCCTCTCTTCCGGGCGCTCTGACTCCGGAGGTGTGCGAGGTTGTGATTGAGCCGCATGTTCCGGTGCAGTTGGCGCAGACTTTGGGGTCGCTACGCCGCGGCGCTCAGGATCTTTCGTATCGTGCGCTGAGCCGCGCGGATGGTGCCGAGAGAATCTGGTTGACGGCTCGCACGCCGTTTCACGAGTTCCCGGCGGTGCTGTACGCCGAACGTTTGGCGCAGCCAGCCGAGCTTCCCGAGGTTCTCCCCTCCCTGCACCGTGTGCTGATGCGCCCGGTGCGTATTCGCATCTGGGTTTCTTATAGTGCCGCTGATCAGCAGATGCGGGCGCGAGCCGACCTTCAGGCGCTAGCGCAGGAAATGACGTACTGGCTGGGGTTGCACGACCCCGCCGAGCAGTTTGGCGCTCTATCTTCTTTTGAGTCTCTTCCGCCGCGTATTCAGCAGGCGTGGCGGCAGAATCCGGGGCTCCGCCTCAGCGCCTCCGGGCAGCTGGACCGGCAGATGCTCAACGCCATTGTGGAGCAGCGCATCACCCAGACCGAAGCGTTCAGGACCCTGAGCTGGGTTCTGCGAAAGTACGGCTCCCCCGCCCCTTCGACCGGGTTGGGGCATCAGCCAGAGGGCATGCGAGTCTACCCTACCGCCCGGACCCTGGCGACGATTCCGACCTGGGATTGGCATCGGGCGGGCGTTGATAAAAGCCGCTACGATGCCGTGTACGCTTACGCTCGTTCCGCCGAGTCTCTAAAAAACATTGCGGCTACAGGCGACATCGCGCTACTGGCGCGGAGCCTGCACACTGTGCGCGGCGTGGGCCCGTGGAGCATTTCCGAGGCTCTGCAACGCGTGTGCGGGCACCCGGACGCCATCAGCGTGGGCGACTACCATCTGGCGCACGCGATTGGTGAGCTATTCACAGGTCAACGCACCGATGACGCGGGAATGCTCTCCCTACTGGCACCCTACAGCCCGCATCGGCAACGACTGGTGCGGCTCATGCACGCTTCGGGCTTCTCAAAGCAACGCTACGGGGCGCGCATGAGCATTGAGGATCACCGCGACCGCTAACGCCCCTGCACCCTACCGAGGTTAAAAGGGGACGGAGCGCCCCTGCCGGTTGTGCCGGCGGGTGCGCCCCGTTCAAGCTCTTTTGTGGTGGTGAGCTTACTTCTTCTCTGCAGAGCCCTCTGCTGCTGCAATCTCTGCACGGACCTTGTCCATGTCGAGCTCGCGGATCGAACCGATCACGGTCTCCAGCTGGTCTTCACGCAGTGCGCCAGCCTGCTGGTACACCAGGATACCGCCACGGAAGCCCATGATGGTGGGGATGGAGGTGATGCCTGCTGCCTGAGCGAGCTGGCCCTGGTCCTCGGTGTCGACCTTGCCGAAAACAATGTCGCTGTGCTTCTCCGAAGCCGCCTCGTAGACGGGGGAGAACTGCTTGCAGGGACCGCACCAATCTGCCCAGAAGTCCAGGAAGACGATGTCGTTGCTCTCGACGGTAGCAGTCAGGTTCTGCTGAGTAATTTCAATAGTAGCCATGAGATAAAGCTACACCCTCAAGACCCTAATCGCGAATTGTTCGCCCTGGGATTCAAACATTGTGAAAGATATGACAGCTTGCCGTCATAGTTGGTTCTTTCTGCGGTACATTCCGCCGGGTTTTAGGCGTGTCGCAGATAGTCCAGCGAAAGGTTCCATACCGGGCGGTGGAGGCACTCAGCCCGACAGCCGCAGGCCCCCCGGGGCATCACCTACAGCCTCCTTACGAAAGCCCCGACGCGAACATCGGGAAAATACGGTCACCGCCGTAGAAGGCAGCTGCGGTGGAAGACCAGTGCGGAATTCACCGTGACACTGGTTTAGATACACAAAAGCCCGGTTACTTTCGTAACCGGGCTATTTGTGGCAGGTGAGGGATTCGAACCCCCGTAGGCAGTGCCAGCTGATTTACAGTCAGCCCCCTTTGGCCGCTCGGGTAACCTGCCGCCTAGCTAGGTGCTAGTTGCTCGCTCAAGCGAACAGAGACTACTCTACAGCAGTTTTAGGGACTTGTACACTTCACATAGGGTTTTGTGACGAAGGTTATATATCTGGTTGTATTTATCGTAGCCCGCGCTCTCACCCTAATAAGTAAAGCCGTGAAAAGCCACCGCCTACAGCAGTTTTAGAAGGAGCGGGAAGGAGTATCGCCATCCTGCTCAAGCAGAAGCACAATCTCCAGGTGCTCCAGGTAGCGGCGCGCCTGCTCCACGGTGCACATGTCACCGGCAATCTCACGCTCCAAGTCACGGCGAACACCGCGGAAACGCGCCACCAGCGAAGGCTCCGTCAGAGTGATACCGATACCGTCAAAGGGAGAAGGCTCAGCATCTTCCTCGTGCAGGTCAAGCTGAATATCGTGACGCTCAGATTCGTTGAGACGCTCCGCCTCAGGAATACCCTCGGGCTCAGCACCCAAAGAGGTATGCAGGTCGATGAAAAGGAGGGTCTGCAGGTCGCGAGCTTCCTCGCTCGTGCGCAGGTCCGTTGCGGACAGGTTAGGAGTGGTCATATTTCTATTGTCCTCTTTTTAGGTTAGTAACGCCTGTAAAACAGGCCCGTTATTCTGGTAGTTAGCTGTGAACAAGAGCCCCGACCCGGTAGGCTAGTACTAACCGGTGCCAGTAGCACCTCATTCACGAAAGGAAAGCCCATGGCTAGCGAATCGTCATTCGACATTGTGTCCAAGGTGGACAAGCAGGAAGTTTCCAACGCGCTGCACCAGGCACAGAAGGAAATCTCCCAGCGTTACGACTTCCGCGGCGTTGGTGCAGAAATCGACTACTCCGGCGACAAGATCCTCATCAAGGCAAACGCCGAAGAGCGCGCCCTGGCAGTACTCGACGTCTTCCAGTCCAAGCTGGTCAAGCGCGGCATCTCCCTGAAGTCCCTGGACTCCGGCAAGCCCTACGCATCCGGCAAGGAAACCCGCATCGAGTGCTCCATCAAGGAAGGCATCGCACAGGATCAGGCAAAGAAGATCTCCAAGATGATCCGCGAAGAGGGCCCCAAGGGCGTGAAGGCGAACATCCAGGGCGATGAGCTGCGCGTCTCCTCCAAGTCCCGCGATGACCTGCAGGAAGTCATTGCAATGCTCAAGTCCGCCGACCTTGAGGTTGACCTGCAGTTCGTCAACTACCGCTAAGCTCCGGCGAGGCATTCCCCTCCTCCCCCGCCCAGCACTGGGTGAGGGGAGAGGGCTAGAAGCCGAAACGTAAAAATCCTCGGGGTGGCTACTTCCACAGTAGCCACCCCGAGGATTTTTGTCTGCCGCCCCGTCATCGCGGGTCACAATCGTCACCCCGGGTCATATTTCATGCAACGCCATATTCATGCAGCGCAATACTTCACACAGCGCCACATGCGCGCCCGAATGGTTCAGCCGAGAAAAGGCCTAGTACTGACCCATCTCACGAGCCTGCTGCTGCAGACGCGCAATACGCTGATCCATCGGCGGGTGAGTAGAGAGCATATCCTTCAGCGAACCGAAAGGATTCGCAATCATCATGGCGCTCGCCGCCTCAGCGTTGCGGTTGTTCGGGTCCATCGGGTACATGGACACGCCACTCTCCAGCTTGTGCAGTGCCGAAGCCAGAGCCAGCGGGTCGCCGGTCAGGCGTGCGCCATCCTCGTCAGCATCAAATTCGCGGGTGCGGCTAATAGCCATCTGAATAACCTGCGTAGCAATGGGAGCCAGCATGGCAACCACGAACATGGCGAGAGGGTTCGAACGTTCACCATCGCGGTTGGAACCACCGAACATCGCGCCAAACGAAAGGAACTGGGCAACAGTACCGATAATGGAGGCGATACCCGCCGCCACCGAAGAGGTCAGAATATCGCGGTTGTACACGTGCATCAGCTCGTGGCCGAGCACGCCGCGCATCTCGCGCTCATCCAGCAGCTGCAGAATACCCTCGGTGCAGCACACCGCGGCATTCTGCGGGTTACGACCGGTTGCGAACGCGTTCGGGGTCATGGTCGGTGCCACGTAGAGGGCGGGCATGGGCTGACCCGCGCGGGAAGACAGCTCCTCCACAATGTCGTAAAGCACCGGAACCTCTTCACGGCTGACCGGGTACGCATTCATGGAGCGCAGGGCGAGCTTATCGGAGTTCCAGTAGGTGTACGCGACCGAAGCCAAACTCACCAGACCCATAATCCAGATGAAAAAAGAGGTGCGGAAGGTCGCCGAAAGCAGACCACCGATGAGCAGCATCATGCCCACCATGGAGCCCATCAACAGGGCAGTTTTCAGTCCGTTGTTATGACTGTGCATGGGTATCCTCCTGAGCAAATAGGTCAGCGCGTACAGCGTGTACTTGACTCTATAGAATACGTGCAAGCACCCGCCGGCGCACCTTATGGCGCGCGGATTCACCCAGAGCGTCACCCATATGCCAAAGGAACAGAAGAATCAGGGAATGGCGCCCGGGATATTTACCAGGGGCACCTGCTCCAGCACCTGCGCCGTAGCAGTCGGAAAAATACCCAGTAGCAGAATCGTGCCGTAAGCACCCAGGAAAAGGGTGAAGAGCAGACCGAGCATCAGCTGCCCCTCCAGATCAAAACCGGTGGTAGTACTGCGGTACTGACCGTAAATCACCGGGGTCACAATGGGCACACCAAAGAGCAGAATCATCAGCAGAATGTAGATGGGGTTTGTGAAGTCATACACCATGACCCTATCCTCCTTGATGGTGATCGCCGGCGCGGGTTACTCTAGGTTCTTTGATTGTACGGCATCCCTTCGCACCCGAAGCCAGGGTAAGGAGGGGCGCCACAGAGTGGATGAAAGGGATGCTCCACCGGCTTATTATGAGTTTTTCATAAGATAATGATGAATTTCTCATAATAATGTGTAGACTTAAACCTATGACCGACGCAAAGACAACCTCCGAAACGAAGAAGACCCAGCACCCAGACCATCACAATACCGGCTGCGCCCACACCACCGGCCTGCCCCTGCTCTCCGCAATGAGCCCCGAACAGCTCGAAGAAGCATGGACCACCGGTCTGCGCGCCAAGGGCCGCCGCGTCACCAAGCAGCGCCTCGCCGTACTGCACGCAGTGCAGGAACACCCGCACTCCACCGCCGACACCATCGTGCAGGCAGTCCGCGAGCGCATCCCCGCCATCACTGTTCAGTCGGTCTACGTGATTCTTGCCGACCTGACCGATATCGACCTACTGCGCAAGTTTGAGCCGCCGGGAACCCCCGCCCTCTACGAAACCCGCACGGGTGACAACCACCACCACGCCTTCTGCGTACGCTGCGGCAAGGTCGAAGACGTGGACTGCGCGGTCGGCTCCGCGCCCTGCCTGACCCCCAGCGATTTTCACGGCATGGCGCTCTTCAGCGCAGACGTGCTCTATCAGGGCGTGTGCGTGGACTGCCAGACCGAGCAGGAGGCAGCACTCGCCCGCACCCAGCAGGAAGCGGCAGCGCGCATCCTAGCGGCATAACCCTATAGCCCGGGGATTCGGGCAGGCTCGGTCATGAGCGTTTAAAACCGTTGAGGCGGCGACACCACTCGTGTCGCCGCCTCAACGGTTTAAGATATTCGATGCAGAAGCTTAGGCACCCATATGGGGCTGCGACCCCACAATCTCCAGCAGCTCGCGAATCTGCGCCGCGCTCAGCACGGTCGAAGGGTTAATCGCGTTCACCTTCACGCTCGGTGCGCCAATATCCAGGGCGTAACGCAGAATATCCAGGGCGTTCGCCGAACGCACCTCAATATGCGGGTCCAGTGCCGCAATCTCAATGGGCGAGGTGAACACCAGCAGGCTCTGCGGGTTGCCGTTCTCATCCGGGTCAAACACAAAGGAGGTGCCGGACGGGTCGGCAGGGTCAACGCCCACCAGCAGTACGGACGCCGGGGACACCAGCGAGCCGAGCAGCATCTGCATA
The DNA here is from genome assembly GCA_963538455.1 of Rothia mucilaginosa. Classification (GTDB taxonomy): domain Bacteria; phylum Actinomycetota; class Actinomycetes; order Actinomycetales; family Micrococcaceae; genus Rothia. The sequence goes on from CAUTHR010000001.1 coordinate 19,107, forward strand.
TTGTCTTGCACCAGCGCCATCTTCGCGCCGTCATTACGGGGAGAAGTGACAATCCAGTGCACCTGAGCGCGCTCAATGTAGCACTCGTGATCGGTGCCCGGGTCAACCACAATCAGGTCCAGCGCCTCATTGTTAAGGAAGTCAATGAAGACCTTCATCGCCGGTTCGCGCAGAATCAGCTCGTCACCCTCAGACTCCTGACGCACGTAGCTCTTGCCAATGTGCTCGGAGGAGGAGAACACGCACAGCGCCTGCATGCCGGTCTCGGGCATGCGAATAACCTGGTGAGCCAGCACCGATTCGGGGCCCATCGGGTCCGTCTCGGAGGGAATCAGCAGGGAGCCGGTAGCGTCGAGCAGAACGTCACCACCGAGCATCGTACGAACCACGTTAATGAGGGTTCGCTCCTGCACGTCGTTACGGAAGGTTTCCAGAGCAGAGACCAGGTACGGGTTCGGAATCTCATGCTCGCTCGAAGACAGTGCAGCTACAGCAGAGTGGCGGGCACGCCCCTCCATACGCTCACGAGCCCACTGCGGGATACGCGAAGTATCGCGAGGGAACTCAGCCAGGTGCTCACGCACGTCGGTTGCGGTCAGGGTGCCTTCATTCTTCCAGCTGGCCGGCTCATCGTCACGGTTATAGGAGGCACCCACGCTGAACTGCGGGTTGGGCCAGCTGGTTGCCGCAACCACGATGGAGGCGGTAAACCAGGTGCCGCGGTTACCGTCGTAGGCGGCGCGCTGCAGCTTGCGGACCTCAGCAATAATGGGCGAGCCGTCCTTGAGCGGACCGATGGTGCCGATGAACTCTTCACCGTCGCGGAATTCACGCACGCGCACGAAAATCTGACCTGCCAAAGGTTTAACGTCCAGCACCATTTCACTCCAGCCGGGGTCAACACTAACGACATCCAGCAGCCAGCTTCCAATGTTGTTCAGCGCGTCCTGGATGCGCGCGGCGCGGCTACTCGTCTCGGGGAGGCGGGGTTCAGTCATAGTTCATACATCCTTGAGTGTGAATACGGCGCGGCTGGAGGCATCCGTGTTCGGTCGTAGTGTCGGCTTACAGGGTGCCGGAAGAAGCCGTCCCTTCGATTCTAACGAACACAGGCACTCAAAGCAGATAGTTTACGCCGAAAGATATATGCTCTATCTCTCCCTCAGAGCTCTTGGACACGGCTCAATCAGGCACCTTAGAGCCCAATACGCCTAAAGTGCACACTAAAACCGGGGATACACGGCATAGTGAACGCTAAAAGGTTGCTAATCTTGAAGCATGACGAATTCTCTGCAGGACCTTATCGACGCATCGATCTTTATCTCCACCGAGTACCAGGCTCGACTCGCTGAGCTCGTGGGTACCTCCGAGTGGAACGTGGATTTCACCTCCCAGTCTCTGGATTTTGAGACCACTCCCCCGCTTTCGCTCAAGCCGCACCTGCTGGGCACCGAATCCGAGAACCGCGGTACTTGGATTTGGTCTTGGCAGCAGCTGGGATACTTCCCCGACTCCGTTGTTTCTGCCGCTATTCAGGCGCGCGAGACCGGTGAGCGTGACGGCCTGACCGAGCTGACCACCGACGAACTGCCCCTCTCCGAGTCTCTGGCACGTCGCCTGACCCTGGCGACCAAGACCATTAGCGGCCTGTACGCACACTACCCGCTGCCCGCCGGCGCTGGCGTGCGCGCGTGGACCCTGCTGGAGGGCGCTGAGCTGACCCTCGAGGCACCGACCTACAAGGGTATTGGCCGCGTCATTGCTAAGACCCTGCAGAGCGAAGAGATCCACAACCAGGTTCTGGCGGTGGACTCCTACGCTCAGCAGCGTGGCTTCCACATTGCCTGGGACACCGAGGCAACCGCCGTGCTGACCGCAACCGACGGTGCCCTGCGCCTGTGGTTCGACGAGGGCCGCATCAGCGGCATCGAGCAGGCCGAGCCTCAGGTTGGCCCCGAGGTCCTGGAGCAGTGCGCAGCCGCTGCCGCACAGCGTCGCGAATCCCTCGCGGCACTGCGCGCCGAGATTGAGCGCGTAGCAGCCGCTGAGGCAGCCGCTCAGAACGCACAGCGCGAGCAGGAGGCGGCAGAACGCGCCGCCGCACGTGCCGAGGCTGAGGCTGAGCGCGCCGTCGAAATTGCCGAGCACGCACCGGTCGCAGAGACCGAGGTTGCCGGCGTTGAGAGCACCGAGAACCTCTACCCCGCCGACGAGGCTCCCTTCGATCAGGACCCGGCAGAGCACGCAGAGCCCGGTCTGGTCACCGTGGAGACCCTGCCCGGCGAGTACGAGGCAGAAGAGACCGAGCAGGCCCGCGTCTACACCGACGAGTCCATTGGCGCCGAGCAGCATGCTGACGAGTACGAGGCCGTTGAGGCTTCCGTCGAGTACGCTGAGGAGCCGATCGCTGCTGAGCCTGAGCAGCCCGTCGAGGTTGAGCAGCAGGTAGCAGAGTACGAGGAGCAGCACGTGGAGCCCATCCGCAACGCTGGTGCAGCTCCCGATCTGCAGGCAGAGCACGAAGAGGCAGCCCGCCGCGAGCAGGCAGAAGCTGCACGCCGCGAGGCAGAGCAGCCCAAGAAGAAGGGCTTCTTCTCCCGCTTCTTCGGCCTCTAAACCGAATACGCAACATTCCTCAGGCGCGGTATCCTCGTGGTGCCGCGCCTGTGGCGTGCCCGGGGGGTAGAGTAAGCCTCAGTGCGCATCAATGCCCCCGCTGGCGCATCCCGACGACTAGCATTAGAAGAACGTCACTAAAGAATCAGGTCAGAAGAAGAAACCATGTCAGAAACACAGAAGCACACTACCCGCAACGGGTTTATCACCATCATCGGCACCTACATTATTTGGGGCCTGCTCCCCCTGTATTTTGTGATGATGGCTCCGGCGGGACCGATTGAAATTGTGGTGGCGCGAGTTGTCTTCTCCCTCCTTTTCTGCGCCCTGCTACTACCGATTGTGCGGGCAATCTCTGACTTCCGCCGCGCTCTCAAAGATCGCCGTATCATGCTGGTGCTGACGGCGGCATCGTTCCTCATCGGCGCGAACTGGCTTATCTACGTGATGGCAACGACCAGCGGCCACACAATTGACGTGTCCCTGGGCTATTTCATTAACCCGCTGGTTTCCGTGGTGCTGGGCGTCATCTTCCTGCAGGAGCGCCTGCGCGCCGCTCAGTGGGTGTCCGTCGCTATTTCCTGTATTGCGGTGCTGATGATGAGCCTCATCTACGGCCAGGTGCCCTGGACGGGTCTGGGCGTGGCGTTCTCCTTCGGCATCTACGGTCTGCTGAAGGCGCGCGTCGCCCATGACGTGAGCCCCATCGTCTCACTATCCCTAGAGACCTTTATCCTGGCGCCCTTCGGCCTTGCCGCTCTCTTTGTTCTCAACGCACAGGGGCAGATGACTCTCTTCAGTGAAGGTCCCGGACACTTCTGGCTTCTCGCCTCCACCGGCGTGGTCACCGTTGTGCCGCTCATGCTCTTTGCGGCGGCAACCAAGGCTCTTCCGCTGTCGATTATTGGCATGGTGCAGTACCTGGGCCCGACCATCCAGTTTGTTCTAGCGCTGACCGTTCTGCACGAGCAGATGAGCGCCGATAAGGTGCTGGGTCTGGGCCTCATCTGGATTGCGCTCATCATCTTCACCGTGGATGCGGTGCGCGCCTCCCGCTCCTACCGCGCCTCCGCGCTGTCCGACCCGGAAACCGGCATGATTCCGCTCGTGCAGGCAGAAGACGTACAGAGCAAGTAGCGCCCCCTCTCCCACCCGTATAAAACACAGTGATGCCCCGCCAGCTAACGCCAGCGGGGCATCACTTTATATCACGCTCACACGCTAAAGCTCAGAACCCTGAGCCTCAGCAGCATCATCGAGAGCATCCAGATCCGGATGACGGTGCAGGTTCAGCAGAGCCAAACCCAGACCACCCCAAATGATCAGGATTGCCACAACGAGCATCACAATTGCAGAGATAGACATGAGGGCTCCTAACGGGTAACGGTCGAATCAACGTGGCCGTGCTCAACCTGACCGGCAATCACCGGAGGTGCCGGAGGCTCTTCAGCCGCACGAGACTTCTTCGACCAGGGCAGAAGAGAAACAACAATCGCGCCCACCAGAATCAGCGCGCTCATGCCCCAACCAAAGATTGCCAGCAGATCCGTGGGGTAACCCTCATAGGGGGTTGCCACAAGCTTAATGACGCTCTGAATCAGGGAGTAGCCCAGAACCAGCGGGGTCACGACAGCCAGCAGAATCATCCAAATCTTGCCGACCTTGATGGAGGAGTAACGGTTCAGGTGCTCAGCCAGAGCGGGCAGCGCGCGCACCACATACGCCACAACGATAATGGCGCACAGACCAGCAGCCAGAATACCGAAGAGGTTCACGAAGTTATCGAGAATATCCAGCACGTACAGACCGGTGGTGGTCGGCATCAGCAGCAGCGAAATCAGAGCCATCGGAACAATCACCAGAGTGGTAGATGCCAGACGCGAGGTCGCGAACTTATCCTGAATACCCGCAATAATCACCTCAAGAATCGAAATAAGGGAGGTGAAACCAGCAAAGAGCAGGGAGCCGAAGAAGAGGATACCGATCAGCACGCCACCGGGCGCCTGAGAAATAATGGTCGGGAACGCAATGAACGCCAGACCAATACCGCTGGTCGCAACCTCGCTCACCTGGGTGCCAGCAGCCTGAGCCATGAAGCCCAAAGCAGCGAACACACCGATACCGGCAAGAAGCTCAAAACCGGAGTTCGCGAAACCAACCACAGCACCGGAACCGGTCAGGTCAGTCTTAGGCTTCAGGTAGGAAGAGTAGGTGACCATAATGCCGAAGCCAATGGACAGCGAGAAGAAAATCTGGCCGTACGCAGCAACCCACACCTCCGGGTTAGCCAGGGAGTCCCAGCTGGGGGTGAACAGAGCATTCAGACCGTCCACAGCACCGGGCAGGGTCAGCGAGTAAATCACCAAACCAACGAACATGACCAGCAGTAGCGGGATGAAGATAATGTTGGCTGCGCCCACACCCTTCTGAACGCCCAGAGCCATCACAGCGAGCAGAACGCCCCACACCAGAACCATGGGAATCAGGACGTTCATGTTGAAGTCCAGGGAGACGCCGGGATCCTTTGCAACCTTCAGGAACTCACCCTGGAAGAACGCCTTCGGGTTATCGCCCCACTCGTTGGTGAAGGAGAAAACCATGTAACGCAGAGCCCACGCCACAATAGCGGCGTAGTAGATAGCGATGACGAAGTTAATACCCATGTGCCACCAGCCGATGAACTCGGTCTTACGGTTCAGACGGCGGAAAGCCAGCGGGGACGACGCACGCGCACGGTGACCGATCGCGTAGTCAAAGAACAGGAAGGTCAGACCGGCGGTCAGCAGGGCGACAATGTAGGGAATCATGAAGGCGCCGCCGCCGTTATCAAATGCGATGTAGGGGAAACGCCAAATATTGCCCAGACCAACAGCAGAACCGATGGCGGCAAAGATAAAGACGCGACGGCTAGAGAAGCCTTCGCGCTTCGTGGGCGCCTTAGGGGTAGATGCTCCCATAGTTGTAAACCTCGAATGTGTGGGGACGCGGATGGTTGGTGCGAGAATAACCCGTCGGGGTGGTGGGGCTCTGCTCGCGTCCAGAAATAGTAAACGGCTCTCCAACACGGGTTGGGCGTGGGAGCCGTCAGAGGTCTGAGGGGTGGATGTGCACCTCAGGCATGCCTATAAGGATTACCTTAAAGGCATATGGCGGTCAAGAAGACCCCAGCATGCGGAAGCTTTCGGAGGGTAAGACCACTCCAAAGCCACCCCAAAAACCGACACTGACTAGCCAAAAGACAGAAAACCCCCGCCGAATCCGGGCAGATTCAGCGGGGGTTTTGAAGTATGAGACACCCGGAAGTCGTTAGACTCGGGTACACGCTACACGGCGGGTTTTAGCCTTCGCGGTGAACCACAGCGTGCGCGAAGGACTCCAGCGCAGCCTTCGCGGTGGACTCGGGCAGCGGAGCAATCGCAGCGATCGCGCGGTCTGCCCAATCGTAGGCAATCTGCCATGCTTCCTGGGTGACCGGGTGGGCGGCGAGCGCCTCCACGGCTGCCTCCAGTGCCTCGTCGGAGCTCAGGTCGGCATCCAGCAGGGCGCGAACAGCAATAGCGGATTCGTCGCCGGCGGCTACCGCACGGTCCAGCAGGATGGTCGGCAGGGTGGGCACGCCCTCGCGCAGGTCGGTGCCGCGGGTCTTACCGCTGGTCTTGCCGTCGCTGACAATGTCGATGACGTCGTCAGCCAGCTGGAATGCAACGCCGACCAGCTCGCCGTACGCCTTAACCATGGAGATAACGTCTTCGGAAGCGCCCGAAAGCAGGGAGCCGTACTCGCCGGCAGCTGCAATCAGGGAGCCGGTCTTGCCCTCAATGACCGCGATGTAGTGGTCGAGCAGGTCCTGGCCCTCGCGGGGGCCGGTGGTTTCGAAGAGCTGACCGAGTACCAGACGCTCGAAGGTCTGGGACTGAATCTTCATGGGGCGGGTACCCAGCTCGGACACCAGCAGGGATGCGCGGGAGAAGATCAGGTCGCCGGTGAGAATTGCGACGGAGTTACCCCAAATCATCTGGGCGCTGTCCACGCCGCGGCGCTTGGGGGCATCGTCCATGACGTCGTCGTGGTAGAGGGTCGCCAGGTGGGTCAGCTCAACAACCACGGCGGCTTCGATGACCTCATCATTGATTTCGCCGTCTACGGCTGCCGAGAGCAACGCCAGCAGGGGGCGCACGCGCTTGCCGCCCGCGGAGAGCAGGTGGCGGGATGCGACATCCGCCAGGTGGTCGGTCTGTGCGATTGCCTCTGCCAGGCGCTCCTCAATACGCGCGAGAGAGGAAAGAATCTGCGGACCCAGCTTGGGGTCTGCGGCGATGATTTCGAAGCCTGCGGGAAGCTTCAGGTCGAGGTCTCCCAGCAGGTCGGTTGCGGCGATGGGCTGCTCTGCGTTGCTCACGGTGTCTTCTATCTTCTTGGTGTTGGTGTCTTCAGTGGTGTTAGTGTCTTCGGTGGTGTGTGAACGCGGTGTTTAGGCGCTATGTGCTTCGGGCTTGAAGGCGCGGTGAATCGCGACGATACCGCCGGTGAGGTTGCGGTACTGCACGGAGGTGAAGCCCGCCTCCTTGAACTTCTGCGCCAGTTCCTGCTGGTTGGGCCAGGCGATGATGGACTCGGCGAGGTATTCGTAGGATTCAGGGTTGGAGGAGATTGCGCGGGCAATCGGCGGGATTGCCTTCATGATGTAGTTCTTGTAGACCGCACCGAAGGGGGCGAAGGTCGGGGTGGAGAACTCAAGGATGACGATGCGTCCGCAGGGCTTGAGCACGCGGTAGATTTCGCTCAGTGCCTTGGGGTAGTTGGCGACGTTGCGCAGGCCGTAGGACATGGTCACTGCGTCGAAGGATTCATCGTCGAAGGGCAGGGCGGTGACGTCTGCCTGCACGAAGGTCATGTCGGGGCGACGGCGGCGGCCCACGTCGAGCATGCCTTCGGAGAGGTCTGCTGCGATGACGTCCACGCCGGCGTCGGCGAAGGGTTCGGAGGAGACGCCGGTGCCTGCGGCTACGTCCAGTACTTTCTGACCGGGGTGTGCGTCGACGGCTGCGACTGCCTGCTTGCGCCAGTAGATGTGCTGGCCGAGGGAGAGGATACCGTTCATGAGGTCGTAGCGTTCAGCGACGGTATCAAACATGGCGGCAATATCGCCGGTTTTCTTGTCTAGGGTTGCGCGGGTTGCGCGGGTGTTCTTCTCTGCGTTCACGCTCTCAATTGTGGCATGGAGGTTAGGGGATTCGATAGTTGGGTGAACCGTAGTTGCGTCATGTGGCGCACTTAGGGGCGTGCCGGAATGGTTTTTGAGTCGCTAATTCGGGGTTTTATTCACTCTTTGATGGTGAACTTATGCATATTCAGCAAAAATTTATGAATATTTATGTATCTGCTTGCATTTTTTAACATAGGGGCGCACAATAGACCGTAGATTTCATAGAACACACCTCACACAGGAGCACCTCATGAACACCGCAATCCTCAAGAAGGCATCCCTCAAGCCCCTCGCGCTGCTGGCAGTCCTCCCCCTGGCGCTGACCGGCTGCGTCTCCACCGCCAACGAGAACACCGACCCCAACGGCGAGGTCAGCCTCGTCAAGTCCGGCACCCTCAGCGTCTGCACCAACACCCCCTACAAGCCCTTCGAATACGAAGAAAACGGCACCATCGTCGGCCTGGATGCAGACATCGCCAACGCTATCGCATCCGACCTGGGTGTGAAGGCTCAGCTGACCTCCATCAGCTTCGAGGGCCTAGACTCCGGCACCGGCCTTGCCACCGGTCAGTGCGATATCGCCCTGGCGGGTATCGGCGTGACCGATGAACGGAAGAGCAAGATGGAATTCACCACCGTCTACTTCGACGACAACCTGGCAATCCTGGTTCCCAAGGGCTCCTCCATCACCTCCGCCGCGGATCTGAAGGGCGTGAGCGTTGGTGCACAGCAGGCAACCAGCGGTGAAACCTACGCCAAGGAAAACGGTGCGGAGGTCATCCAGTACGAAGACACCTCCCTCATGTTCTCCGCTCTGAAGACCGGTCAGGTCAAGGCAGTCGCAGCGAACCTCTCCGTGGTTTCCGAGGCGCTGACCAATGACCCGAACTCCTTCAAGATCGCCTACCAGGATTCTGAGAACACCGAGCAGATTGCCGCAGCGGTTTCCTCCAACAACAAGGCGCTGCTGACCAAGGCTAACGCCACCATCGACAAGCTCAAGGCAAACGGCGAGCTCGACAAGATGAAGGCCAAGTGGGTTGGTGCCACTTCCTCCACCTCCGCGAGCGCCTCGTCCTCCGCTTCCTAAGCGTCTAGCCGGCTAGCCTCTCCCCCAATTCACTAGCATCTCCCCCAATTCAGGAGTACCCTTATTACTTTTGGGTTGGGGGATTCTCCGGCCTTTACCCTTGTGAGCGTATACAACGCTCTTGACCGAACAGCACACGGATAAGAAAGCGCATGTCCTCTAAACTCTCACCCCGCCAGAAGCAGAAGCTCTTCCGCTACGCACAGTACGCCCTTCTGGCAGTTATCGCCCTGGTAGCCATTCTGCTGGCCGACTGGAAGACCCTCAGCCAGCAGGTATTCAACCTGGATGTTGCGGCGCGGCAGTTCCCCGACGTCATCACCGTGGCGTTGAAGAACACCCTGCTGTACACCGCCTTGGGCTTCATCGTGGGCCTCTCCGGCGGTCTGCTGCTGGCACTCATGCGTATTTCCTCCATCGCCCCCTACCGTTGGATTGCGACCCTGTACGTGGAGCTTTTCCGCGGTATCCCGGCACTGCTGGTCTTCTTCGCGTTCGGTTACGGTATTCCCCTGGCGTTCAAGATCCGCTTTGTGGATAACCTGATTCCGGTGACCCTGTCCCTGGGTATGGTTTCGGCTGCCTACATCAGCGAGGTGCTGCGCGCGGGCCTGCAGGCCATTCCGAAGGGCCAGATGGAGGCGGCACGCTCCCTGGGCATGTCCCACACTCGCGCGATGATTTCGATCATTATTCCGCAGGCGTTCCGCGTGGTTCTGCCGCCGCTGACCAACGAGGTTATCCTGCTGACCAAGGACTCCTCCCTCGTGTACCTGCTGGGCGTGACGGTTTCTCAGTACGAGCTGGCAAAGTTCGGTCGTGAGGGCCTGACCGCCGCTAATGCGGGCCTGACTCCCCTGGTGGTTGCGGGCCTGTGCTACCTGATTATCACTGTTCCGCTGGGCCAGCTCTCCGCATACTTTGAGCGCCGCACCCAGCTTGCGGGCCGCAAGTAAGCGCAACGACAGATACGGATTACGGAAGATACTATGACTGCTTCAACTTCATCCATGGCCGCCTCCTCGGTGCGCATTTCTAACCTGCACAAGTCCTACGGCAAGGTTCAGGTTCTCAAGGGCATTGACATGCAGGTCGAGCCGGGCGAGGTCGTGTGCCTTATTGGCCCTTCGGGTTCCGGTAAGTCTACCCTGCTACGTTGCGTGAACCTGCTGGAGGAGCCGAACGACGGCACCATCATGGTGGGCGATACCGAGGTCACCGACCCGGACGTAGACATTAACCGCGTGCGTACCCACATGGGTATGGTGTTCCAGCAGTTCAACCTGTTCGGCCACCTGAACATTCTGGATAACTGCACGATCGCTCAGATTAAGGTTCTGGGCCGTTCCAAGGCGGAGGCGGAGGCGGTTGCCCGCGAGCAGCTCGCCAAGGTTGGCCTGGAAGGTAAGGAAGACCGCTTCCCGGCTCAGCTGTCCGGTGGTCAGCAGCAGCGTGTGGCTATTGCGCGTGCACTGTCCATGCACCCGGATCTGATGCTTTTCGACGAGCCGACCAGTGCGCTCGACCCGGAGATGGTCGGCGAGGTTCTGAGCATTATGCGCAACCTTGCTGACGAGGGCATGACCATGATCGTGGTGACTCACGAGATGGCGTTCGCTCGCGAGGTCGCCGATAAGGTCGTCTTCATGGCCGATGGTGTGGTCGTGGAGGAGGGCCCCGCCGATCAGGTGATTGGCAACCCCCAGCACGAACGTACTCAGGCTTTCTTGGCACGCGTGCTCGATCCGACCCACGCCGTAGTAGACTAGTACTAGCTCTTGAAAAACGTAGCGGGCGGTGCTGTACGAAACATTCTGTTTCGCGCAGCACCGCCCGCTTTTTAATGCTCTAGTTCGCGGCTACTTGGGTTCTAGACCTCTTCGACGTCAATATTGACCTTGGGTTCGGGGTGCGACTCGCCGGTCAGCATGGTCACCAGCAGGGTGGAGTCCTTCACGGCGCGCAGGGAGTGCAACAGCTTGGCGGTCACATGAATCGGCTTGCCGGGCACCAGGGTAATATCGCGGTCCTTCACGTGGAAGATGACCTCGCCCTTGAGCACCTGCACGAAGATGGGGTGCACGCTGTGGTGCTCGTGCCAGGACTGGCCCGCAGCCAGTTCCATGAGGGTCAGGTTGCCGCCGTCGGCATCAACAATCTTGCGAGCCTGGGGCTTATCGTCAAAGGGGGTCAGCGCTTCGGTGAGCTGGGGGAATACGAGGACGCGGCCTTCATGGGTACCTGCCATGGTACGCACCTTTCTTGTCAGGGGTGAGCGAAAGGGGGCGCGCAACCCCCTCCCTATATTTGGTATAGAAAATACTAAATTTCTTATATTGTATTCCCCTCCCCGCACCGGGACAATGCCTCAGCTCACACCGAACTGAAACACCCCGCGCAGGGAGGGGAACAACATTTACTGGTAACTCCACACCTTCGAATAGGCGGAGCGATTACTATTACGCGGACGCAACAGGTTCACCATCAGCGCCGTCGTACCAAAGCTCACCCCAATAATCATGCAGGTCGCCGCGGTAAACGCACCACCGGGAATCGGCGCAAAAATCGCAATCAGATACAGGATGACCGCGCAGAACGACAGGAACAGCGTCGCAATCGTCATCAACGGCACCAGCACCAAACCGCCACGCGCCGGCACCGCAAAATCTGCCGGACGCACATAACGCAGCACACCCATACCCACAACCGTCCAGATGGCGGTGACCAGGATAGCGGTCACAACATCCGCCGGGCGGTGCCAACCGTTAATAATCGTGGAGGCACCCGTCAGGCAGGTCGCCAACGCCGCACACAGCGCCACCGTGGGCCGCAAGAAACGAGGCGCCGCCAAGAAGAGCGCCGCGCCAGCCGCCGCGGCGAAGGTCGTGTGGCCACTGGGTGCCGAGTTGCTCAGCGCCTCCTGAACGTCCAGATTGGGCTTCACGATCAGATAGTGCTTGAGCAGATACGTGCTCGTCACCGCGGCAGCCCCGACCAGCACGCCAATCAGCGAGGGCAGGAACCGGTGCTTCCAAATCAGCACCGCAATCAGACCCAGCACCGCAATCACGCCAACAATCGTGGGCAAAGAATCCAGAGCCGTCAGGGTCGGGCCGCGGTAGCTCTTGAACTGGTGCGCGTACTCGGTGTACGCCTGCTCATCCACCTGCTGGCCGGTTGCCGTGTAAATGAAGAACACGAACGCACCGTAGAGCGTCAGGCCCAAGAACAGCAACGCCATCACGTGACGCATCAAAACGCCGGTACTCGGAAGGTGGTGCCCCTGCTCTTCACCGGGACGATCCACCGGGCGGCCCGAAGCATCCACGGGAACCTGACCGGTCTGAACATACGCACCGTTCGGGTATGCGGCGGCAGGATACGCCTCGGGCGGATAAGCCACCGGCTGCGGAGGGGTCTGCGCAGGTGCCTGCGGGGGCATCCCCTGCGGAGGAAGCGGCTGCTGCGCGCCCATCTGAGGCGTACCCATTTGGGGTGCACCCATTGGAGAGGCGCCCATCTGATTGTTCAGCGGAAAACCGCTCACGGGAGGCTTCGGCGGATCGAGACGGCGAGTAGCCTGCATCGGCTCATCCGCACTATAGTTCCCCCGGGAAGCGCGTTCCTGCGGCGAGGGAATCGTCTCAGGAATCTTAATCGGGGCGCGGTAGGCGCGCGGCAGAGGGCGGGTCGCACCAATAACCTCTGTATGTTCGGGGTGTGAAGAAATAACTTCGGTATTCGCGGATTCAGCGTTCGCGGAACCTGTGTTCGCGGAACCTGCAGGCGTAGCTTCGTTAGCCTGCGATGAACGGTAATCCGTCAGAACTTTCGTGCGGTCATCACTGTGCCCCGCAGCGGGGGTAGCTGTTTCACGAGTGCTAAGCACCTGGGTCGGGTCCTGATAGTCAGAGAGCACCGCAGTCGGGTCCTGATAATCAGAAAGCACCTGGGTAGGGTCTTGATAATCAGAGAGCACCTCAGTTGCATCAGAGCTAAAAGCCGTAGTGGGCGCGTCATCAGAAGAGTGAAGAGCGCGAGTAGCGTCCAGGTTCTCCGAATCGTCCCAACCGGGGTTCCCCGCACCTGTTGTTTGCCCCTTTGATGTCTTCTTCATAACCTCTTCCGTACCTTCTGACCCTCATATCTGTTAGCGGTATTCGCCCTGCTGGCACCCACTGTTTGGGCGGTAGCCCCCAAGCTACCGTTTTCTCGTACCACAGCGCCGGTTCTCGCGGGCGAATAACTACCTACTATTCCAGGTTAAGCTATGAAAAACTAAATTTTTTTCGACCATAACCTGAGAGTTTCCAGAGAATGCGTAACAGGGTGCGAGCGCACCCGCCCGGCGCCAGAATGCTATGGTGAGCTCATAGCGCATCGAAGAAGGGCAGATACCTTGAACACCAGTATGAGCGTGCCGCCTCTCGGCTACGGTTTTCACCTCACGAACACTCCCCTGCCGCCCCTGCAGGAGATTCTGGAGAACCTGTTCACGGTCGAAATTCCGATGACGGTCACTTTCCGCGGGGTCAATAGCCGCCAGAGCGCGCTGATTCGTGGCCCGCACGGCTGGGGCGAGTTCGCGCCCTTCCTCGAGTACGGTGCGCAGGAGTCTGCCGCGTGGCTTGCCTGCGCGCTGGAGGCGGCGTGGCTGCCCGCCCCGGAGCCGGTGCGTACGCGCATCCCGCTGAACGCAACCCTACCGGCGGTACCGGCGGAGCGTGTTCCGCAGGTGCTCGCCAAGTACGAGGGCGAGATTCAGGAACTCAAAATCAAGGTGGCTGAGAAGGGGCAGAGCCTCGCCGACGATATTGCGCGTGTGGCGGCGGCACGAGATGCCCTCCCGAATGCCCGCCTGAAGGTGGACGCGAACATGGGCTACACCCTCAGCGGCGCCCTTGAGGCGCTGCGCAAGCTCTGCGAGTACGGCATTGTGTACGCCGAGCAGCCGGTGGCATCCATTGAGGATATGGCGGCGCTCCGCTTCGCCATCGCCAAGGAGGGGCTGCCCGTCCGCATTGCCGCGGACGAGTCGATTCGTAAGGCGGAAGACCCGCTGAAGGTGGCCCGCGCGAACGCCGCGGACCTGATGGTTATTAAGGCGGCGCCGCTGGGCGGTGTACGTCGTGCGCTCGCGCTGGTGGAGCAGGCGCAGCTTCCGGCGGTGGTTTCTTCTGCGCTGGAGTCTTCGGTGGGTATTGCCACCGGCGCCTCTCTGGCGGCTTCCCTACCGACGTTGAGGTACGGGTGCGGTCTGGGCACGGTCTCCCTCATGGCTGAGGACGTCACCGATGAGCCGCTCATCGCCCGCGACGGGTTCATGGACCTGCGCGCCATCACCCCCAGCCCGCAGCATCTGGAGCGTCTTGCCACCGACGAGCAGACCCACCAGTGGTGGGTGGAACGCGTCACCGCCTGCTACCGGGTATTAGAACGCGCCTCCGGGCTGTGAAGACTGCAGCTGTCAAGGTTGCCCCTGTGAAGGGTAACCATAACTGAACGAAGAACCTTACGGCATTAGAATGGTACGGTGACTGAAAACCGCTCAACCCCCGCCATGCTGACCGCAGTATCCGTGCTCGATTCGCTGATTCGTGCCGGCATGCGGCATGTTGTCGTGTCTCCGGGGTCCCGCAGCGCACCTCTTGCGTACGCTATTGCCGCCGCCGCTGAAGCCGGCGCGCTCATTGCGCATGTGCGCGTGGACGAGCGAAGTGCAGCCTTTACCGCCCTGGGCATTGCCAAGGCATCCGGTCAGCCCGTGGGTCTGGTGTGCACCTCCGGTACGGCACTGGGCGAATACATGCCCGCCGTCATGGAGGCGTACCACGCCGGTGTACCCCTGGCGGTGCTCAGCGCTGACCGCCCCGAGCGTCTGCGCGGTAGCGGCGTGAATCAGACGACCCGTCAGGCGAGTTTCTTCCATCCTTTTGTGCGCGCTGAAGCTGATTTGACCTCCTACCCCGAGCAGGTGGAGGGTGAACAGACTCAGGCTTTTGCCGCCTGCCTGAATGCGCTGACCGGTCGTAGCGCCGAGCACTGGCGCAAGCGGTCGACGGAGCCGATCGGCCCGGTGCACTTGAACATTTGTTTCGATACGCCGCTGACCCCCTCGGGCCGTTTTGCGCAGATGCTGCCGCAGTGGGCGCAGAGCCTGCTGGAGGATTACGACCCGCAGGCTGAGGGCCGCGCCCGTGCCGCCCGCGCTGAGGGTTCCGGGCTCTCCAGCGCTGAACAGCGTTGGCTTCTGGATTCTTTGGAGGCGCAGGCGGACCTGGCGGAGTTCACCCCGGCGCACCGCACCGTGGTGGTTGCCGCTGACGGTGCCGGCGAGTTCGCGGCGGAGTTCGCGCGCGTGCTGAACCTGCCGCTATTTGCGGAGCCTTCCTCCGAGGCGCGCCACGGCGCCACCTCCATTCCTCACTACCCGCAGCTGCTCGGTGATGAGTCGTTCAAACCTGCCGCCCAGATTGAGCGTGTGGTGCTCTTCGGCCACCCGACGCTTTCGCGTCCGATTACGGCGCTGCTGGAACGCGAAGATATTCAGTGCGCGTTCTACGCCCCGCGCCGCGCCAGCTGGTACGAGCCGGGCGCTCGCTCCTTCGTGGAACTGTCGACCCCGCGCGAGCTCGCCGAGTTTGCGTGCGCATCCTCTGTTGCCGCCGGTGAGCTGGTGGACGAGCTGAGCTGGTTGGAGCAGTGGGTTACCCCGGCACGCAAGCTACAGGATGAGTGCTTGAGTGCTATTGCCGCCTACGAGCACTCTGATTCTGCAGGTTCCGTAGATTACACCGATTACCGCAACCGCACCGCCGGCCGTTCCTACGCCCGCCGCGTCTGGAAGGATGCGGTGGCTCAGCGCCGCCTCATGGTGCTGGGCTCCTCGAACCTGGTGCGTGATTTGGATGCGGCAGCCCCCGCCCTGGGCGAGCCCGCCCCCGCGCGCGTGTTTGCTAACCGCGGTCTTGCCGGTATTGACGGCACGATTGCGACCGCTATTGGTGTGTCCCTGTCAGGCTACTACCCCGCCGGCGTGGATGAGAACTCCCGCCCGATGATTGGTGGCGCCGCCCTGCCGGTGACCCTACTGTGCGGCGACCTGACCTTCCAGCACGATGTGTCCTCGCTGAACCTGCCGAATACTGAGCTTCTGCCCGAACTGCGCGTTGAGGTCTTTGACGATGCCGGCGGCGGTATTTTCACGACCCTTGAACACGGCGATATGGCTCGTCAGGAGCAGTTCACCGCCGCTGTGGATCGTTTCTTCACGGTGGCTGCCGCCCCGAATACTGATCTGGCGCGTATGGCTGCCGGTTTTGGTACCGAATCGGGCGTTGAGGTGCGCATTCACACACCCTAAAGCCGTTTCTAAAGGGTGCAGGCTAAGCCCCGTGCGCGGGGTTGACCGATATACTGAAAATTATCTGTGCCGCAGCCTTCCGTGGCTGCAAGCTAGCCGGCCGTAGCGGTTTCACTCGCCGTTGCCTTCGCGTGTTCCTGCGCGCCTGCTAACGCAAGGCACCCTATCTATCATTTATTGACATTCACGCTCTCGCCGCTGATACGCACCATGCGCGACCCGGAGGTTTACCCCCGGTGAGCCCGGTGCATGCGGCGGGCGTTGCTCCCAAGGAATCTCATGAGCTCACTCGATATTATTGTTGCCGTCCCCTCCGGAGCCGGTTGGGTTCCCGTACACGCCATGGCGGAGCTTCTCGCCCGTTACACCGGCGGTACCGTACACACCGTGGATGTGGGCGCATCCCTCAGCAAGGAAACGAAGCTTCTGGCGCGTCTGCCCCGCCTCAAGGGCGGCTCCAAGCGTTGCCTGGTGATTGCTTCTGACCCCGGCCAGCTGTACGCCATTTCGCAGCGCTCCTTCGCGTTCCGCCGCTACGGCGCGATTTACGGCTGGGTGATTGATAGCTTCTGGGATGACCGTATTCCCGCGGTGGCTAAGTCCTCCACCTACGACCGTATTTTCGTTGCGGACGTTGATGACGTTCAGCCCTGGACCGCTGCGGGCGTGAAGACTCCCGGCGTTCTGCCCTGGGGTGCGGATGTGTGGAGCAAGTTCAGCGACCGTCTGGCTGCGCTGGAGTCGAAGAGCACCGACCTGCTGCGTGTGGGCCGTCAGCCCGCCGCCTACGAAGATGACGAGGCGACCGCAGCTCTTGCCGCTGAGCTGGGTCTAAGCTTTGAGGGCCGCCCGCCCTTCGGCGCGAACGACCGCGAGTCGGCTCAGCACCTACAGGATTCTCTGAACCGTGCGAAGTTCCTGCTGGCATTCTCCACCTCGGTCAGCCCGGCACCCTACACTCACCCGACCAAGGAGTACATTACCGGTCGTTGGACCGATGCGCTGGCTTCGGGCGTGACCGTTGTCGGCAAGGTTCCGAACACCACCACCGTACGTGAAATCCTGTGGGACGGCGCGACCATCGACATTGATCACGCGGATGCTCGCGCGGGCCTCACGCAGGTTGCCGATGCCGCCTCCCGCTGGACCCCCGCGCAGGGTGAGCAGCAGATTCGTCAGGCGCTGCAGCATCTGGATTGGCGTCACCGTTTTGTGCAGCTGTGCGAAGCAATGGGCGATGTCCCGGCTTCTTTGACGGCTGATTGCGAGGCAATGCGCGCCCAGTACGTTCAGCGCTAAATACGTACCCTAAGGCTATGGGCATATAAAAGGTGAGGGCTGGTTTCTACCGTAGAAACCAGCCCTCACCTCTATTTATGCCCTATGAGGCATATTGCATATGGGGTTTAGTACGATGCCTGACCCAGAGTAATCGGACCCGTGAAACCACTGGTATCCGGGTGATCCGCTTCTAGGTACGCCGCCACCGGTGCACCTTCAAGCTGAGCCAAACGATCCAGCAGGAAACGAGTAGCACCCGGTGCATACGGCAGCTTATACATTGCTGCGGTCGTCGCCTCGTCATCACGATCCAAAGTGGAAGCACGAATCGACTCAATAGCAGTCACCATGGTGTTACGCTCACGCTCCACGAAGGTGCGGTCCACCGGCTCACCATTACCGGGCACAAACACGCGGTAGCGGTCAAATTCGAGCACGGCACCGAGAGTATCGATCCAACGATCGGGGAAAGAATCCTCAAAGTAGGGGTCGGTACCCTCTTCAATCAGACCGCCCATAAACAGCACATCTTCAACACCAACCATAATGTCACCGTCGGTGTGACCGGGTCCCATGTACATGAGGGTTGCGCTACGCTCACCCAGGTCGATGGGAGTGAAAGTGATGCCGTCGCCCCTATTGGCGACTAGGCGGTTGGGAACAACAATATTAGTGGCGGCACCCTGGTGGTGCGCCATTTCCGGTTCGAGCGTCTCGACGTAGGGACGCTGCGCCTCACCGTATTTACGAATTGCACGCGCGGCGCGAGGATGCGCCCAGAATTCTTCGGCACCCATTGCCGCGAAAACATCGTTACCGAAGAAACGCTCATAGTGACCGTGAGTGTTTACGACGGTGATAGGAAGGCGCGTGAGACGGCGAACCTCATCATAAATTTCGGTTGCCTGACGGGGACCTGCGCCGGTATCCACGACAAGTGCACGTTCCAGTCCGAGGACCAGTCCGGTGTTCAGTCGGTAGTTGTCGGTCGCAATACGGTACACGCCGTCTGCGAGTTCAATAGTACGAGCCATAGATACAACCCTACTGGAATTTTTAGCGCCTGAGGGGCTATTCGGGCTTCAGAGAACAGAAATTTACGGTTCGGTAACAATTCAAGGCAATAAAAGTGCATTATTTTGCACAAACTTATATCTAGCGTCAAGAAAGTGGTGAGCCTTATCAACCTCTCCGGATTGTTTGAACAGCCCATCATCGCCACAGGAGCTCCTCAAAGAGCCCGGCGCGCATCCGTAGAAGCAATATTTATGCCTCAACGCCACTCAACCCAGAGTCGTGCGCGCGGTTAAACCCGCATCTAACACCCCTATAGGATAGGAGTATGACTTCTTCGCCTACCCCCTCTTCTAACCCCTCGACTCAGCCGTTCCCCAGCGGTACCGGACGCTACGCTCCCTCCCCTTCGGGGGACTTGCATTTGGGCAATTTGCGTACCGCTATTCTGGCGTGGGCGATGGCGCGCCGCGGCTCCAAGCCCTTCTATCTGCGCGTGGAGGATCTAGATCGCGTGCGTCCGGGTGCTGCAGAGCGTCAGATTGCTGACTTGGCGGTGCTGGGCCTGGATTGGGATGCGAGCCCCGGCGCCTCCTCGGAGACTGTCAACGGGCAAGAAGCGGGAGTGCTGTACCAGAGCACGCGCCTTGCCGCCTACGAGCAGGCGGTTCAGCAGCTGCGCGAGGCGAACCTCGTCTACGAGTGTTTCTGTACTCGCCGCGAAATTCAGGAGGCGTCAAGTGCCCCGCACGGTGCGCCGGGCGCATACCCGGGTACCTGTCGTGAACTGACGGAAGCACAGCGGCAAAAGCGCCGCGCCCAGCGTCCGCCGGCTCTGCGTCTGCGTGCCGAGTGCACGAGCTACACGGTGCAGGATGATTTTTACGGTGCCTACACGGGGCTGGTGGATGATTTTGTGCTGGTGCGCAATGACGGCACCTACGCCTACAACCTGACCTCCGTGGTGGATGATGCCTTTGTGGGGGTTGAGCAGATTGTGCGCGGTGACGACCTGCTCCCTTCGGCGCCTCGCCAGTCGTATTTGGCGCAGCTTTTGGGTTTGGCGCAGCCGCGTTACGCTCACGTGCCGCTGGCGCTCAATACGGAGGGTAAGCGCCTGGCGAAGCGTGATGGTGCGGTGACCCTGCCGCAGCTACGTGAGGCGGGCGTTGAAATCCCGAGGATTTTGGGGTGGATTGCCGCTTCTATTCCGGTGTATAACGCGGATGGTTCTGCCCATTCGGCGGATGTTCCGGTACCTAATGCGGCGGCGATTTTGGAGCGTTTTGACCCGGCTCGTATGGCTACTGAGCCGTGGGTCGTGAGGGATCTCTAAGCCTCTGTGACATTGTCGTGTAACAGTTCAACACTCCGAACGGCTTTTAAATTTTTTGTTTAATTCGTTTTAGATGCATACGACTCTGAACGTTTGCGTTGCTTTTAAACTACTTCTCTTGCACCGAAGTGCCCGAAACCCTGAATTCTAGGGATTTTTCGGGCACTTTTTCGCACACGCTCCCACATTGACCCACGTGTACGACCACGAATTTTACACAGTAAATACATATTTATTCCACAGCTTCTCACCCTTAGACGTCAAATAGACTTTATTTTCAACCCCTCAGAGCCTAGACTGTATCCTATGCCACTCATAAAGTTATGGGGTAACGCATAAATACACACAGGCGCACACTACCACCAGGAGAGAAGGAACATTATGGCCGCGAGTACATACCAGGTCATCGCGCTGGCGATTTATTTTGTTGCCATGATCGCAATCGGCCTATGGGCAAATAGCAAGAACAACAGCCTCGACGACTATGTGCTGGGCGGGCGACAGCTCTCCCCCACCGTCGCCGCACTCTCAGCGGGCGCCTCCGATATGTCCGGTTGGCTCCTCATGGGTCTGCCCGGCGCCGTCTACCTCAGCGGCCTCTCCCAGGCATGGCTCGCCGTCGGCCTGACCATCGGCGCATGGTGCAACTGGAAGTTCGTGGCACCGCGACTGCGTAGCTACACCGAAGTAGCAGGCGACGCCGTGACCGTCCCCGTCTTCCTGAGCAACCGCCTCCATGACACCAAGCGCGTGCTGCGCATCGTCTCCGGTGTCGTGATTCTGGTGTTCTTCACCTTCTACGTCTCCTCCGGTATGGTGTCCGGCGGTCTGTTCTTCAAGTCCTCCTTCGGCCAGGACTACCACACCGGTATGCTCCTGCTGGCAGGCATCACCGTGTTCTACACCTTCTTCGGCGGCTTCATGGGCGCATCCTACACCGACATGGTTCAGGGTCTGCTCATGCTCGCAGCACTGATTGCCGTTCCGGTTGTCACCATTATTGACCTCGGCGGCGTGGGCCCCGTGGTTGAGTCCATCAGCCAGGTACGCCCCGACGCACTGAGCATCTTCGCAGGCACCACCTTCGCCGGTATCGTTTCGTCCCTCGCATGGGGTCTGGGCTACTTCGGCCAGCCGCACATTATCGTGCGATTCATGGCAATGCGCACCCCCGCGGACGCTAAGTCCGGCCGCCGCATCGGCATCAGCTGGATGGTCCTGACCGTGTTCGGTGCACTGAGCGGCGCGTTCATGGGTATCGCATACTTTGCACGCCACCCCGAGGCGTCCCTCACCAACCCCGAAACCGCTGAGTCGGTCTTCCTGGACCTCGCCCAGATTCTGTTCCACCCCCTCGTTGCGGGCCTGATTCTGGCTGCGGTTCTGGCGGCAATTATGTCCACCCTCTCCTCACAGCTGATCGTGTGCTCCTCCGCTCTGGTGGAAGACCTCTACGGCATCTTCTCCTCGAAGAAGCTCAGCGCAGGCAAGTCCCTGTGGCTCGGCCGTGCAGGCGTGGCAATCGTGGCGCTGGTCGCCGGTGCCCTGGCGTGGAACCCCAACAGCTCCATTCTGCAGCTGGTCGCATTCGCGTGGGCTGGCTTCGGTTCGGCATTCGGCCCGACCGTTCTGCTCTCCCTCTACTGGCGTAAGCTGACCACCCAGGGTGCGCTCGCCTCCATGATTACCGGTGCCGTTGTGGCATTCGCTTGGGGCCAGAGCCCGATGAAGTCCGTGCTCTACGAAATGGTTCCCGGCTTCGCTTCGGCAATGCTGGTCGCAATCATCGTCTCCCTGGTCACCTACAAGAAGAACCAGACCATTGATGAAGAGTTCGACCGCGCGGTAGAGCTCGCAAAGGTCAAGTAACCCACAAATAACCGTAGCCTACAAATAACCAAGGACGGGTAAGGTTCCTTACCCAACTTCTAAGGCCCGGGCCGCACACGCGGTCCGGGCCTTCTTATATGCCTGAGCAACATCTGGGCAACGTAGAATAGGGTCTATGACTGCACAACTTCCCGAAAAGGTCTCGGACATCTTCAACCCCGCCGACTGGCGCGTTGTCGAAGGCTTCGAAGACTTCACCGACATCACCTACCACCGCCAGGTTGAGCGCGACGAAAACGGCGAAATCCTGCGCGATCTGCCCACCGTGCGCATCGCATTTGACCGCCCCGAGGTCCGCAACGCGTTCCGCCCGCACACCGTGGACGAACTCTACCGCGCCCTCGACCACGCCCGCATGACCTCCAACGTAGGCACCGTACTGCTCACCGGCAACGGCCCCTCCGCCAAGGACGGCGGCTGGGCTTTCTGCTCCGGCGGCGACCAGCGCATCCGCGGCCGCGACGGTTACCACTACGCCAGCGGCGACACCGCAGAAAGCATCGACCCGGCACGCGCGGGCCGACTGCACATCCTGGAAGTGCAGCGCCTCATCCGCACCATGCCCAAGGTCGTCATCGCTCTGGTTTCCGGCTGGGCAGCGGGTGGCGGCCACTCCCTGCACGTGGTGGCTGACCTGACCATCGCCTCCGAAGAGTACGGCAAGTTCAAGCAGACCGACGCAACCGTCGGCTCCTTCGACGCAGGCTACGGTTCGGCGCTGCTCGCACGCCAGGTGGGTCAGAAGTTCGCCCGCGAAATCTTCTTCCTCGCCAAGGAATACGACGCACAGCGTATGTACGAAATGGGCGCGGTTAACGACGTAGTCCCCCACGCAGAGCTCGAGAACAAGGGCCTGGAATACGCGGCGCACATCGCCCGCCAGTCCCCGCAGGCAATCCGCATGCTCAAGTACGCCTTCAACCTGCCCGACGACGGCATGCTCGGCCAGCAGGTCTTCGCTGGTGAGGCAACCCGCATGGCATACATGACCGACGAGGCCGTGGAGGGTCGCGACGCGTTCTTGCAGAAGCGTGACCCGGACTGGTCCAACTACCCCTACTACTTCTAAGCAGTACTTCTCAGAGGCAGCCCATTCCGCAGAAGTAGTTTCAGATGCATAGGCTCGGAGCCGGATTCCCCCTGATACCCTCAGCTAAGAATCCGGCTCCGGCGCATTTGATGCCGCCCCGCTCCGGCATATGACGCACGGCGCATACCAGCGCGCAGCCGCTACCAACAGCCGCTAAGGATTTAGCCATGATGAACACCCCCGTACCCGGGCTCGTGCCCTCCCCCGCCCCGCAGGAGGCTGCCCTGCACCCGCAGGCGGTACAGGTGCGCGCCGATCAGCCCGCCGACCCTCACGCCATGCTGGGTGCTTTTGAGCAGCTGATGGGTGGGTACGCGGCGGGTGCTGGTGCTGAGGGTGTAGAGGCTGAGGAGCCTATTGCCCTGGTGGTAGGAACCTCCGGATCCACCGGAACCCCCAAACGCACCGCGCTGACCGGGCGAGCTCTTGCCGCCAGCGCGGCAGCCACCGAGAAGTTCTTCGAATCAAACTCCGATGCCGCCTCGCAGTGGCTCCTAGCTCTTCCCGCGCACTATATTGCCGGTGCGCAGGTGCTCGCCCGTTCCGTGCTCGCCGGTACCGCCCCGGTCATTGCCCGCTCCGTGACCGAACCGGTGCACTTTAGCCCCGAAGTCTTCCTGCAGGCGGTTGAGCGCATGAGCTCGGCACGCCGGTTTATCTCCCTGGTGCCCACCCAGCTACATAAGCTCTTTGAAAGCGCGGACGCCAACCCATCCCTGGGTGCTGAGATTCACGAGGCGCTCGGCTCCTTCACCGGAATCCTACTCGGAGGCGCCCCCGCCAGCGCTGACCTGCTCGCCGCCGCCGCCGCGCTTGGACTGAACACGGTGACCACCTACGGTAGCGCCGAAACCGCCGGAGGATGCGTCTACTCCGGCTCGGTTCTGCCCGGCGTGCGGGTGGAGCTCGTGCCCGAAGAAGGCATGCCCGAAGAAAGTATGCCCACAGCGCCGGATATTGAGGGAAAGCCCGCGCAGGTGGGCCGTATTTGGATCAGCGGCGCGCACCTCGCCAGCGGCTACATTGGCGATGCCACCCGCACCGCCGAGCACTTCTTCACCGCCGCGGACGGCACCCGCTGGTACCGCACCGACGACTACGGTCTGCTCAGCCCAGCAAACGCCCCCGACAGCCCTGCGCACGGCCCCGGCAGCGCTGCACACCGTAGCGAGCCGCGCCTGCAGGTGCTCGGTCGTAGCGACGACGTGCTCATCAGCGGAGGCGTAAAAATCTCCGCACGCGCCGTGGCGACCGTCCTCGAAGAGCACCCCGCCGTACGCGAAGCCTGCGTCATCGGCCTGCCCGATGCCCGCTGGGGCACAGCCATTGCCGCCGCGGTCACGCTGGTACCCTCTGCCGGTGCCGCGGCTACACCTACTGAGAATAGCCCCGCCCTGACCGAAGAACTCTGCGCCCTGCTGCGTGCCCGCTGCGCCGAAAAGCTCGGTGCCCCCGCCGCACCCAAGCAGCTGAGCATCCTGCCGGATTTCCCGCTCACCAGCACCGGCAAGCCGGACCGCGCAGAAATATACAGTATCCTGGACAGAGACTATAGTCGGGGCTAAAGCAGGCTCATCCGCGGGTTTTCGCCCCGTGCACACAGCCGCCCGCACGCCCTGACCGTTACCGTCACAACCCCTCACGCACAACACCCACGCATCATACGCACTTAGACCCGGAAGGAACCCCCGTGGCAACTGCCGCCCAATGGATTGAAGGCGCTCGCCTGCGCACCCTGCCGCTCGCCGTCGCCCCCATTATTGCCGGCTCAGCTGCCGCCTACGAGATTAACGAATTCAAGCCGCTCTATGCGTTCTTGGCGTTCCTCGTCGCGTTCTTCCTGCAGGTCGGTGTGAACTACGCCAACGACTACTCCGACGGCATCAAGGGCACCGACGAAGACCGCGTGGGTCCGCTACGCCTCGTCGGTTCCGGCGTGGCAAGCCCCCGCTCCGTCAAGTACGCCGCCTTCGCCTGCTTCGGTCTGGCGATGCTCGCGGGTCTTGCCCTGGTGGCTCTGGCGAACCAGTGGTGGTTCCTGGCGATTGGCGCCTCCAGCGTCTTCGCGGCGTGGGGCTACACCGGCGGCAAGCACCCCTACGGCTACATGGGCCTGGGTGACGTGTTCGTCTTCGTCTACTTTGGTCTGGTCGCAACCCTGGGCACCCTCTACACGCAGGCACACACCCTGACCCTGCTCGGCTGGGTTGGTGCTATCGGCATTGGCCTGATTTCCTGTGCGCTGCTCATGGCGAATAACGTGCGTGACATTCCCACCGACATTGAGGCGGGCAAGCTGACCATGGCGGTCCGCCTAGGCGAACGCTGGTCGCGCATCACCTACATCGTGGAGATGGCGCTGGCACTGGGTCTGGGCGTGCTCCTGCTCGATGAGAACCCCTGGTTCCTACTGATCTTCCTGCTGGTCGGCCCGACCATCCACTCCTGCGTGACCGTGTGGACGCGCGGCGGCCGCGACCTGATCCCCGTGCTCAAGCAGGCGGGTATTGTGGCGCTCGCGTACTCCGTGATTCTTGCCCTCGCCGTGTGGCTGGGTTCGCTGGATATTATTAGCCACGAGGTTCAGGTGTTCACCGGCTACTAGGCCGACCTACAAATCTGCGCCAGATTACCGCGCCGTTACGCCGCTAGCGGGCACCCGGTTCATAGTTCTGCGATAACGCGGCGGTGTGTCATAGTAGTGCTTATGATTCGAGCCATGCTGATTATTGGCGGCGGCGCCCTCATCGTGGGGCTGACCCTCTACACCCTCTTGGACGCCGTCCGCACCCCCGCACACGAGGCGCGAACCCTGCCCAAGTGGCTGTGGGTTCTCGTCACCCTGCTCTTCCCCGTGGTGGGCCCGCTCATGTGGCTCATCCTGGGCCGCCCCAAGGCGCAGCCCGCAGCAGGCGCTCGCCGCGGCTTCGGTCAGCGACGCAGCACCCCCGCGCCCTCGGTATCTTCCCCCGACGACGATGAAGAGTACCTGCGCTGGCTCAAAGCAAAAGCAGAACGCGAACGCCGCAGCCGCGAAGCAGAATCGAACAACACGCAGGACCCCGAGCTTAAGGATTCTGAACGTAAAGATCCCGAGGACGGCACCCCGAATCAGGGTAACGGGCAGAACTAGCCGGGACCGCTAGGTTTGCAGCCCGTGCGCCCCTCAAGGTGTACAGAAAGAGGCTGTGAGCGCATCCGTAACGGATGGGTTCACAGCCTCTTCTCTATGCTCGAAACAGCTTCAGGATCTAGCTACCGGATGTTTTAGCTACCGGGCAGCTGAATCACGCCACCGTACAGCGGTGCAGCAGGCTCCGCATACCCCACAAAATGCGGCATCTCATGCTCAAAATCAGTGGTGCTAAACGCCAGAGTCGTAATCGACGCCAGGTTGCACTCACGGGCACGCGGGTCATGCTGCAGCATGCGGCCCTCAACACCCAGGCGAGTAATCCAAATCGGCAGCTGATGCGACACAATAATCGCCTCCGCACCCTCGCCGCCCAACTCGTAGGCGGTACGCGCCGCATCCTGAACAGCCGCAGCCATACGGCGAATCTGATCCAGGTACGACTCACCCCAGGAGGGGCGCGCCGGGTTGTACAGCTTCGTCCAGTGACGCGGGTCCTTCAGCAGCTCCTGCGCGTTCACGTGCAGACCCTCAAAGTAGTTATCCGCCTCAATGACGCGCTCATCCGGCTGCGCGGTCAGGCCCAGCAGCTCCTCAACCGGGGCGGCAGACTCACGGGTACGCTGCAACGGCGAGCAGACCAGATGCACGAAACGGGCGCCGCGCTCAGCACGAGCCGCGAACTCCTCAGCGCTCAGACGCACCATCTGCTGGCCCTTATCGGACAGACGGTAGCCGGGCAGACGGCCGTACACGATACGCTCGGGGTTGTGCACCTCGCCGTGACGCATGAGGTGAACTTTAATGGTGGAAGTTTCAGTCATAATCCCAGTCTCTCAGATAGCACGCCGCACCCCAAACAGGTGACCCGCACATCCCCTCTACAAATACAAAACCCAGCCGCGAAACTGCAGGAACGCAAAAACCCCGCCTCTCCGTACGGAGGGCGGGGCGAAAGAAGTCTATTTACTTCTTGTTGCGGCGCTGGTGGCGGGTCTTACGAAGCAGCTTGCGGTGCTTCTTCTTGGACATACGCTTGCGGCGCTTCTTGATAACGGAACCCATAGGATTTCCTCACTTTACTCGTACCCGGCCGAGCCATTCGACTCGGTAGCTACCCGGGGATATTTATACCGGTATAACCGATCTAAAACGCATTTTAGGCACAGAAATACCCTTGCGTTTTAGAGCGCTACCTACCTAGAGTACTAGGTTTACCCCCATTTTCACCATTCGAGAGCGGCTTTTCAGGAGTTTTTCCCTGAATTTCCGCTTTTCCCGCGGGCTTATCGAGGGTATTTCTGGGCGAAAACGGGGATTGGGCAGCCCTAACGGCGCTTCTTCTTAGACTTCTTCGAGCCCTTAGCGCGGCCGTGAGACAGCACCGAACCAGAAGAAGCTGCAGCGCTCTCAGAAGTGCTCTCCTCAGCCTGGGAGTCGACCTCGACCGGCTCCTCCGCGGGGGCGGATTCCTCAGCGGGTTCTTCAACCGGCTCTTCTACAGAAACCTCCTCAGCGGGGCTTTCCTCAGCAGATTCTTGCTCAGCCGCCGCGTGCAGCGCCTTCAGACGCTCAGCACGCTCAGCCTCGGCACGAGCCAGCGCCTCCTGATCAATAGCGGGCTGGGGCTCAGGCTTCGCTTCAGCGTTCACAGCCTGTTCCTTCACTGCCTGATTCTTCTTGGCGCTCTCCTGAGCTTCCTCAGGCTCGTACACATCCACGCCAAAGAAACGCTTCATCTTCGAGAAGATGCCGCGGCGCTCCTGCACCGGCTCCTCATGCGGAAGCTTCTCATAGGTGTCGTGGATGGTCGCTGCCGCCTCAAGACGAGTAGGCTCAGCAGGCTGAACGGCGGGCGCCTCCTGGCGCGCCGGAGCACGCAGAACGTTCTCCGATTCAGTCTCCGCAGGAGCCGCGGCAGTCACAACAGCCGCAGGACGCGCGGTACGGGCAGGCGCAGTCAGCACCCTACTACGATCCACCGGCTTAATGATGGTCGCACGCACCGGAGAAATAATCTGACCGCTACGACGACGCGGAGCCGCCGTAGAAGCACGCAGAACCTTCGCGGGGCCCTCAGCCTCTTCCTGCGCGTACGCGGCAGGCACGCTCGGCAACTGGCCGCTGGGGGTCTGCAAGCTGAGAGTCTGGGAGCTGAGAGTCTGCGAGGCGGGCGCCTGGGCACCAGATACCGGAGCCGCAGAAGCGGCCGGGGCGGTGCTACGGCGCGGGGTGCCGAAGCTCAGCGGCACATCCGGGCTCGCAGAATGAGCGGCAGGCTGTGCGGGGGCGGCGGAAGCTACAGCAGGTGCGAGCTGGGATACAGCGGGAACAGCGCGTTCTGCCTTGTCAGATGCAGAAACATCCGTGCCAAAAGTAGTCTCAGCAGAGGTATCAACGCGCTCAGCAGGGCCCTCAGAAGCCGCCTTCTCAATGTAGACGATATCGCCTTCAGGCACCTTGTATTCCACGGCAGAAGACTGCGCAGACTCAGCCGGGGCCTCAACAGCAGGCTCGACTGCAGACTCCGCCACAGGCTCAGGCGTATCCGCGGCGGGCAACGCCCCCACATCAGCGAAGGACGCATCATCCTGCATCAAATCGTCAAAGTCATCGGCGGCAAACTCATCCACATCAACCGGCGCAAACTCAGAAGCAATCGGCTCACCCGGCAGACCGTTCGCAGAGGTCGCCTCCTGCTCCAAGTCAATACCGGCATCGGCATACATGCCGCGCAGCTGACCAATCACCATGGCACGAGCCGTCGCTGAATCGCCCGCCTTCAAAGCCTCCGCAATAGCGCGGCTCTCGGCACGCAGACGCTCCACAGCGCTACTCCACAGCGGCATACGACCCACCAGCGACAGCATCGACTCAAAACTCGGCTGACGCACCGACGCGAGCAGACCCACCAGCAGCTCATTACCCGCACAACGCATTACCTGGTGGTGGAAAGTCAGCAGAAGCTCCAGGAAATCACGAATCGACAGGTCGAAATCTTCCATCTGCGCCAGGACCTCGTCCATCTCTGCGAAGGAGGCGGTCTTCGGGTCAATACGCGCAATCGCCCAGCTTTCCAGCAGAATACGGGTCTGCACCAGGTCACGAGTCGGGTAACGCGAGCTGGACATGTGCAGGCGCAGAGCGGCACTCGCCGCGGAAGCCGGCTCATCGCTCAGGTGCACCAGCATTTCCTTGCCGCGGCCGTTGTACAGCTGCACCAGATCCATATCTTCCAGGGTGCGTAGAGCCTCGCGGGTACGGGAACGACCCACACCAATAGCGCGCGCAATTTCGCTATCGCTGGGCAGATCCTGGCCCAGCTGAATGTTGCCCTCGAACAGTTCGTTCTCGAGCCAGCGCAGAATTTTACGATGAATAGCCACGTGAATGCGTCTTTCGGTCAAAAAGTGAGTGAGAGTGTGTGTTTTACAGAGAGTTAATGCCGGAAGTGATCGGCAGGGCAGACCCTAGCCGCCCGTCTTAGCGGCGGCGGCCACGCAGGAAGCCGAATAGGCCACCGCGGTGGTTGTCCTTCGCCTCAGCGCTGTTCGTCTCAGCGTTGGGGCGGTACACCGAATCGTAGGCGGGCATGGTCTGATACTCAGGCTCCTCAGCGGAGGCTTCAGCCTTAGCAGGCTCACCCTCGACAGGCTCATCATTAGTGAGCTCATCATTGGCAAGCTCGACCTTACCGAGTTCAGCCTTCTCAGTAGCTTCTGCAGGCGAAGCTACTTCCTCAGCAGATTCAGCCTTCACGGGCTCTTCTGCCGCGGCTTCATCTACTACGTTCTTCTCAATCACAGACTTTTCAGCTGCAGAATCCTCAGCTGCAAATTCCTTGCGGGTCGCTTCTTCCTTGACGGACTCAGCGGGTGCAACAGGCTTCTCAGCTGCGCCCTTTTCGTCGGTAGCCTTTTCCTCGGCGATCTTTTCAAGCACAACAGCCTCGGGGATCACAGCGATAGGCTGAATCGAGCCACCCACAACCGCAGCGGGGTCGATGCCATAAGGCACCACAGCCGCAGGCTGAGGGAATGCCACCGGCTTCTGCGCTACGACAGGCTTAACCTCAGCAGGTGCCGCAGGGGTAGCGGGCTGAGCGGGGGTTGCCGACGCCGCGGGGGTCACCCCAGCATCGTAACCGTAGGATGCGGGAGTGAAGGGGCGCATCGGGGTCCTATCCACTGCCTCTTCCTGCGAGGTGGGCTCAGCAGCTCCCGCCTTCTCAGCGACAGGTTCGGAAGCGGTGCTATCAGCAGCCTGCTCCGCAGGGCGCGAGTAGATGCGCGCACTGGGGGTCAGGTGCTGTGCGCGGGCGCGCTGAATGCGAGCCTGCTCGATTTCCTCGGGGGTGGGTGCCTCAACGGTGAGAGTTTCAGAGTCGGTCGCCTCGGGCTTCTGAGCACTCTTTTCGGAGGTCTTCTCGACCGGCTTCTCAGCCGTCGCCTTATCGGAGGCAGATACAGTCACGCCACCGGGCAGTGCCACGGGTGCGTGCGCCTCATTGGACTGGCGTGCAATCTGAACGGTCTCGTTAATCCACTCGGTCACGGTGGCGAATACATCCGGGTTCAGGGAGTAGAGGCGCCGCTGCCCCTCCACGGTCACGGAGACCACATCTGCATCGCGAAGGACTTTCAGGTGCTTCGAAATGGTCGGCTGGCTCATGCCCAGCTTTTCAACCACTGCACCCACCGTGTGGGTTTGCTCAGCGAGAATACGCACAATTCGGCGGCGAGTCGGATCCGCAATGACAGAAAAAACATCAGAATGCATATAGCGATTATGACATATAAAGTGGCGCCTCAAACTTAGAATGAGGGTGATACGGAAATTACCTTCAAAAATTCTGAAAGATGACTAAACACTAGCTCAAGATGGAGCCCTGAAAGGCAGAAAAGCATGAAGTGCCTATCACATCTCATGGTGATTTCCTGTATCTCATCCTAGGCATATGCGAGCCGCCCAGCACCTCAATACTTATATAGCTAATGCAGAATATATAGTTTTCGTGGTTGCACCCACAAAACCAGCCGCACGCCTTCTCCAAGCTCACATATTTACCCCCGAACCACCAGAGCCTCAACCCCCTCAGTAGGCACCCGGCGCGATACACTAGAAGGCGTTAAACACAGGCTCAAACAGCCACTCAACACATCAACACACCAACCCCCAGACACTC
Source organism: Rothia mucilaginosa (assembly GCA_963538455.1). GTDB lineage: Bacteria > Actinomycetota > Actinomycetes > Actinomycetales > Micrococcaceae > Rothia. Next base: position 50,311 of record CAUTHR010000001.1, read on the forward strand.
GCTGAAGGAGGCGCATGGGACGCATACTCCGCCACACCCGGCGCCGACACCACCACCCCCACGGGCAGCTCAACCGCCGCTGGGACACCCTCAGCGGTATCACATCCACGCCCTCCGACAAGCAAGCACGCCGCACCCGACACGACCGTCTTGAAGCAGAAAAACTCAGCGTGCTTACTAGCGTGCCAGGTATCAAGCTCGATCGTATCCCTGCTCTACGTGACCATGCACCTGAAAGCCCCGAGGCAGCGCATAAGCGCGCACCCCTAGCGTTCAACGTACAGACCCTCGAACGCTTCCGTGATTTTATTGATGTGACCGTCCTGGCATCTCCTTCACGTACCGCTATTACAGCGTTCTTCCTGGTCATCATCTTTTTTACGCTCACTTTGCTATTGCCCATCTCCTCTAACAATGGGCAACCCGCGCCCTTCCACCACGCATTCTTCACCGCCACCAGTGCGGTGACCGTTACCGGTCTAACTACTGTCTCAACCGCTGACCAGTGGTCAACTTTTGGCCAGGCCATGATTCTTGTGGCATGTCAGGTAGGTGGTCTGGGTACTCTGACAATTACTTCACTGTTGGCGCTGGCTATCGGCCGCAAAATGGGTCTGCGCACCAAACTCATCGCGCAGGAAGACCTGAATATTAGCCGACTCGGCGAAGTCGGTGGCATCATCAAGAGTGTCTCCTATGCTTCCTTCTCCATCGAAGCAATCATCGCAATCGTGCTGATTCCCCGCTTCCTGACACTGGGTGAAGACCCCTTCCAAGCCATCTGGCACAGCATCTTCTACGCTATTTCGGCATTCAACAATGCCGGTTTCACTCCGCATTCTGACGGCATCGTACCCTACGGCCACGATCTCTTCCTGCTCGTACCCATCTGCATCGCGGTGTTCCTCGGCTCGCTCGGCTTCCCCGTGTTCATTGCGATTCAGCGCAACCCTTTCCGTCCCTCACACTGGCAGCTCACCGCAAAACTGACCGTGGTCACAACCCTCTTCTTCTTCCTTTTTGGCACAGTCTTTTGGGCGCTCTTTGAGTGGAATAATCCCGCCACCATTGGCAACTATTCGCCCGGAGATAAGATTCTCAACGCCGTTTTTGCTTCCATCATGATGCGTTCTGGGGGCTTCAATCTTGTTGATATGAACAGCATTACCCCTGTCTCCACACTGCTGACAGATATGCTCATGTTTATTGGTGGCGGCTCAGGCTCCACCGCGGGCGGCGTGAAGGTCACCACCATCGCCGTGATTGCGCTGTCGATTCTTGCCGAGGCGCGAGGTGACCAGAAGGTCGTAGCCTTCAATCGCACCATCCCCGAATCCTCTTTACGCATTGCCATCTCTGTGATTGTTATGGGTGCTACCGTGGTAGGTGTTGGTGCCGCAACGATTCTCATCATTAGCGGCGCGGATCTTAAAGAAGTCATGTTTGAGGTCATTTCTGCTTTCGCCACGTGCGGCCTCTCAAACGGCCTGTCCGCCAGCCTACCTCCGGCAGGCGTGTACGTGCTCAGCGTTCTGATGCTCATTGGTCGTGTGGGTACAACCACCGCCGCAACCGGCCTGGCGATGCGTTCACGCCGCCGCCTCTACAAGTTCCCCGAAGAAAGGCCCACCATTGGCTAGTGCACATAACGCCCCCGTCCTCGTCATCGGTTTGGGACGCTTCGGTTCGGCTGTGGCTGCCCAGTTGCGCCTGCAGAATAAGGAGGTTCTCGCCATCGAGAAGGACCCCGAGCTGGTGCAGAAATGGTCCGGCGTGCTGACCCACGTGGTCTCCGCTGATGCGACCGATATCGACACCCTGCACCAGTTGGGCGCAGATGATTTCGGTTCCGCTGTGGTGGGTGTGGGCACCTCCGTGGAGGCGTCCGTGCTGATTACCGCGAACCTCGTAGACATTGGCGTGGAGCGCATCTGGGCGAAGGCTATCACCCCCGCGCACGGCAAGATTCTGGAGCGTATTGGCGCGCACCACGTGGTCTACCCGGAGGCGGACGCCGGCCGCCGCGCCGCGCACCTCGTCTCGGGTCGACTGCTGGACTACATTGAGTTTGATGACGACTTCGCGATTGCGAAGATGCGCCCGCCGAAGGAAACCCACGGCTTCACCCTCGCCGAGTCGGATATCCGCTCCAAGTACGGCGTGTCCGTGGTCGGTATTAAGTCCCCCGGTGAGGACTTCACCTACGCGGACGCGACCACCCGCATTCACTCGCGCGACATTCTGATTGTGTCCGGTCAGGTGGATTTGATTGAGCGTTTCGCGGCGCGCCCCTAAGCGCGTTTTTCCATACCCCGCGGCGGTTACTTTTCCTGTCTTTGCCGGCTTTGAGGAGTGCGTATTTGAGGGCCCGTGTTTGAGAAGCCTGCGAATAGGCATAGAAAAACAGCCTCTTCCCGTTCTGTCGGGAGGAGGCTGTTTTCTGTGGTTTTACCCAATCATAGGGATGCTACCGGACGGTATTAGTCCCCGCTGGTTAGTCCGTAATGACTAGTCCTCGTCAGCGGTGTACAGCTGGCTCATTTCCGCCGAACGGGCGGCGCAGGCGCGCATCGCATCCTCGGTCAGCTGGAAGAGGCCACCGTCCACGAAGGTGTTCAGTGCACGCTCGGTGGTGCCGTTCGGGCTGGTCACGGCGCGGCGCAGGGCGGGCGCATCCGGGTTGGTGTCGAGCAGGTAGCCCGCACCGGCAACGGTTGCGCTGGCAAGCTTGAGGGCGGTGTCTGCATCCAGGCCGAGCTTCTCGCCGGCGGTTGCCATCGCCTCCGCAAGCAGGAACGCGTATGCCGGGCCAGAACCGGAGACAGCGGTGACCGCATCCATCTGATCCTCGCGGACCTCAACAACCAGACCGACGGTGCCCAGGACCTCTTCGACGAGCTTCTTCTGCTCATCCTTCACGGTGTCGGTGGTGGAGATGGCGAGCACGCCCTTGCCCACGGAGGAGGGGGTGTTCGGCATGCAGCGAACAATGGGCTGACCTGCGGGAAGGCACTCAGCGAGGGTTTCGAGGGTCACGCCAGCAGCAACGGACACCACAACGGCGTTCGGGGCGAGGGCAGGCGCAATATCGCGGGCGAGCTCCACGATGCCGTAGGGCTTCACGCCGAGCAACACGACGTCTGCGTGGGCGGTTGCCTTGTGGTTACCGTCGGCTTCGCCGCCGGTGGTGATGATTTCGACCTTGTCGCCGAGGCGCTGGGCGAGAGCGGCGCGAGATTCTTCGCTACGCACGGTGGCGCGGATGTGGGCGGGGTCGTGGCCTGCGGCGAGCAGACCTGCGGCGATGGAGCCGTTCATGGAGCCGGTGCCGAGAAAAGCAATAGTTGCGGTCATCGTTGATCCTTCCTAATGGGGTGCCTGCGCCCGGCGGATGCGCGCGGTGTGCTGTGCGCGGCGGGCGTGTGGAGGCGTACCCTTCCAGCATAGCGGGTGCGGCTACGGGCATGTGACCTGGCTCGTGCTTCTTCCGGGCTTTCTGGGGGCTTCACTCTGCGCGCCGCCATGTACCGCGCCCCGTGTACCACTCCCCAATGCATCGGGCCCCGCTTCTCGCCCTGTGGCCCACCCATGAGGCGTAAAAGTGCAGGCGTAGAATGAAAGTAGCTTCAACCGCGGCAGTTTGTGCCGGGCATGAGGCCTTCAACAACACACAGCACGCAACACACAAACCCCCTTTTTCTATGTCTTCTCATACTGGTTCTTCCTCGAATAGTCCGCAGAATCCTGCGGGTTCCCGCTCTTTTTCGTTTCGCCTCCTGCTGGGGCTGACCCTTGCCGCGCTGGTCACGGGCGTGTTCAGCGGCCTGGGTGCGATTGTTCTGCATTATGTTCTGGATTTTATGCAGGAGCTAACTTTCGGTCAGGCTGAGGGACATCACCCGATGGTCACTGATGGTGCCGACCCGGCGCGGCGTGCCCTGGTGCTGGCGGCGTTGGGTCCGTTTGTGGCGCTGGTTTGGTATTACCTGCAGTCGGGCGGTCGGCGTGTGGTCGGCGTGAAGTCGCAGATTGCGGGTGCTACCGAGGAGGATCGTGCGCCGTCGCTGTGGCGGCAGATTTCGCATTCGGTGATTCAGATTGTTGCGGTGGGTGCGGGTTCCCCGGTGGGTAAGGAGGTCGCGCCTCGTGAGCTGGGTGCACTGGCTGCGGGTCGGTGCGCGCGTTTTCTGGAGCGTGTGGGTGGCACTCGCCCGGATGGTTCACCGCTGCTGGGTGATCGTGAGCGTCGTCTGCTGGTGGCGGCGGGTGCGGCGTCCGGTTTGGCGGCGGTGTATCAGGTGCCGATTGGTGGTCTGGTGTACCTTGTGGAGGCGATGGCTGCGGGTCTGAGCCTGTGGTCGCTGTATGTGGGTGCGGTGACGGTGTGGACGGCGACGGTCACGGCAAATCTGGTGATTTCGAGTGCGCCGACGTACCCGGTGCCGCAGCTTCCGTTGGATGCGACGACGCTGACGGTGGCGGCGCTAACGGGTGTGGTGTTGGCTCCGCTGGCGTTGGGTTTTAGGGCGTTGTCCCAGCGTGCGGAGAAGAGTAAGGCAAAGGACCGTTCTCTTTTGTGGCGTATTCCGGTGTCGTTTGTGCTGGTCGCGGTGGTTTCACTGTGGCTTCCGGAGATTCTGGGTAATGGTCGCCTGCTGACTCAGCACACGTTTAATGTGTCGTTGGATGCGGCGGCGGGCGGTCTGACCGCGGCGGCGGCTGTGTACGTGTTGGCGTTGTGCGTGGCGAAGGCTGCCGTGGTGCTGTTGAGTCTGCGTTCGGGTTCGTATGGCGGTACGTTGACGCCGGGTTTGGCGTTGGGTGCGGCGGCTGCGTTTTGTGTGGCGGCGCTGGTGCTGTGGGCGTTCCCAGGCTTGGGTGGGGTGCCGGGTGGCGCGTCGATGGTGTTGTATGCGGCGGCATTGACGGGTACGGCGGCGTTTCTGGGTATTTCGATGAATGCGCCGTTGTCTGCGTTGACGTTGTTGATCGGTTTTACGGGTCAGGGTGCGAGTGCGTGGCTGCCGATGGCGGTTGCGGTGGGCACGGCGGTGCTGACGCGCTGGGCGTGGACGCGGGCGTTCAGCTCTAAGAAGTAGGCTCTGACAGGTAGCGGGCAGCCCCGGATGCATGTGCGTCCGGGGCCGCCCGCTTTTTAGACCGAGGTTTCCGATAGGTTAGTGTCTTCACCATGGGTCTTTAACCCGCGGTGAAGACACTAACCTATCAACGAAAACACTAAGTCATTACCGGTTCCCGCCTACCTGGCGCAGCCGGAGATTCGGTCATGGGTTACGGATTTGTGCTATGGGTTAGTGTCTTTGGTCGTAGTTAAAAACCATGGCAGAAGACACTAAACCATGGCACAAATTCTGCAGGGGCGGTGCCTCCACGGGCGCGGAGATATTTGATGCATAAAGCAATGAAATATCCGAATAGTGATGTTTCGTTGCTATAGCGCCCAAAAGAATGCAAACGACGGCAAACATGCGCTACAGTGGTAACTGTAGTGTTCCATAGCGCATCGATGCGCTTGATGGGCGCACTACGGGGCTGTTTTTCTTCCGGCAGTCAACGCGACCTGTGAATAACGGCTCGACATGCACATATATCACACCGTCACCGACGATAGGAGCGTATCTTCTATGGATTCGACCATTTTCAACCGCCGTACCCTGCTGGGTAGCGGCGCACTTGTGGGCCTTGGTGCCCTGCTTGCAGCGTGTGGCCAGCAGGCAAATAATGAGGCGGCAGCCACCGCAACCGCTGCGCCGAGCGAGACTGCTTCGGCGTCTGCGGCGACTACTAAATCTGCATCAACTTCTGCTACCCCTAGCCCGGTCATTACCCGCGGCTACTCCGGCGGCTCCAAGGCACCTGATGGGGAATACCGCAAAGCTGATGGCCATGGCCCTGCACAGAACGTTCCTCTACCGAAAGCCGATCCTCAGCAGTACCCCGAAACCTTCGCTGGACTCCGTGAGATGATGACCGATTGGGTCAGAGCCCGTAACTACGGTATTCAAACTGGCGACATGCGATATGTAAAACCTTACATGTTGGATACGTATAAAGAAGATCTTAAATTCCTCAAGGATATCGAGGATCTTTATCAGCGCGGCGGTTGGGTTATTGCCGGACTCTCAGATTTTCAGGCAGAAAGCGAACTTAATTACGACGATAAAGCAAAAGAGTATTGGGTTCTTACTCGACGCCTTTGGACCTACGCCATCTACGTCAATCCTGACGGAAGCAGAATTGAACGTTCTAATACCAATCACGAAAATGAAATTTTCATGATACGTTATCGTTATAAGGACGGTTATTGGTATTTGTCTTCTTATGTTTCTAATAAGAATCTGCGCGAACAGGGAATTATCAAATAATGTATAAAAAGTCTCTCAGTATAGCTTGCGCAGCATTCCTTATAGGTTTTACAGGACCAGTTTCACATCAGCTACATGCTATAGAAGATACATCAGACACTAATACTCATAGTATTTCAGATAAACAAGCCTCTTTTAGTGTTTCATCTGAATACGATGACGGCATGGACCAAGAAAATCAGCAGAGCGCACCAACCAATCAAGAGGCTGCACAGGATAATCTCATAGCTACAGATCAACAGCAACAGCAAAAATTTGAGGAGACGCATTATCTTGCAAACGATGGCATGGGCGGTCAATATTACGCTTCAACCACCGATAAAGACTCCTGCGTCACCGCTGACGGTCAGCCAGGACAGTATTTCCGCACCTGGATGATGCCTGACGACGGCAACGACTACACCGGTTACTACAATACCTCCGGCATCGGAACCTACTGCAACCCAGTAGAATCCCGCACCCTAACCGCCAACAACCCCGGCGAGCCCCGTAAGCCGAGCCCTGCTGAAATGCTTCAAGAAATTGAAGATAAATTCGCTAACACTGATATTCGACCGCCTATCCTGAAGCAGTCCTATAACTCCGGTAACGGCACCGGCAGAGCTAAGGGCGACCCGAATATCTACAAGGGCGACAACGTCAATTTCTACGCTGAAGCTCCCACCGCTTATTGGGAAGGCGAGCTCTCGGCCGGTCACGTTGAAATCGAATCCTATCCGGTACAGATGACCGTCCAATACGGCAACGGTGATGAGGGGACGTCGTACACCATCGGTGAGCCCATCTACCCGAAGTCAGGCTCGAAAGCACGACCGACCGCGACCAGTTATGTGTATCAGCGGTCGGGCAATTTCCACGCCTACGCAACGGTTTCTTATGCTGGCCGGTACCGAGTCAATGGCGGCCCGTGGCAGGCTATGCGTACTGTCATCAAGAAGGATACTGCTGAACCGCTACTGATTCGTGTGTGGTGGGTTGATGTGGGCCGCGTGGCAGGTGACTGCAGCTACGACGACACCAGGTGGGGCTGCAAGAACGACCCCACGATGGGCAAGAAGGATAACCCGAACCCGCGCCTGCGCAAGGCCGATATCCGTACCGGTCAGCGCTGGCACCTGAACGATAACGGTGACGGGGACACGGAGTATTCGTTGCACCACGACTGGCCCGACATGTAAACCAGTTTCTAACCCAACATATAAATAACCGCAGCAGGCGGCCCCGAATGTTTGAACGTTCAGGGCCGTTTGCTTTTATGTGTCTAAAATTTCGACTATAGGTTAGTGTCTTTGGTCGTAGTTAAAAACCATGGTCGAAGACGCTAAACCATGGCACGAATTCTGCACGGGTTACAGCCCCATAGCGAGAAGCCACATGTGTTTCCAGAAGCCACTTATGATGTGGCTGTTCGAAACACATGTGGCTTCTCAACGTCTACCCTTGCGGAAGCTGAAGTTGTCTAGAGCGGGTCAGCTTTTGCTTTCAGCTTTAGCCTCCGCAGATTCCTTATCTTCCTTATCTGAAGCAGCTTTACCCTGAGCCGACAATTCTTTGCCTTCAAGGTTCTTAGCATCAATTTCAAATGCCCCCTCTAAATAAGAACCGTAGGGCTTTTTACTCTTATTAAACTTTTCCAGAACAAAATAAGGTGCCATAAATCCTAAAAACTTTGAGATACTTGAATACCAAACACCAGAGCTCCATACAGCAGGAAGATTAATCATATCCGAATACTTTTCATCAAGGAATGAATACCTTACCCTTGAAGCGTTTTTATACGCTTTTGATGCCACCTTAATTACCTCCGCAAAAACTTCCTCCTTTGCATATATCTGAACGATTTTAATATACTCATGTTCTGCGATTTTCGCACCCCTTAGAACATCAATAAAACCATCCAATACAATATATAAAAGACGGACAGCTATCATGCTCATAAAAAAGAGCAGAAAACCAAAAACAATAAAAAGAAATGCCTGGAGATAATCTATTTCAGCATTTAAAGCATGCCCTGAAAATATTACAAAATATTTCGCAAGGAAAATGATGAATACGACTGAAAAAATAATCGAAATAATATACGAGATAAAATGGAAGATGATAGATATTTTAGACTCAAAGGAGGGAACTGCTTGGATAGAGTTTACGTTTTCAGTAAAAATATACCCTTCCGGAAGTTCCAAGAGTCTCCTCTGAGCAACTATATCCGAGCACGAAGAAAGCACCCTCCGTTCCCAAACAGCACGATCAAGGGCAGCTTTTCGGGATGCTCTAATTTCTTGATACTCCTTTTCAGTGTCTTCAAAACTATTAGCTCTCTCAAATTCCATGAGCTCTTTATATTTTTCAGATACTTCAACCCATGTCTTATAACGAGTTAGCTCCGGTGGAGTAGCCTGTTTCGACAGCTCCATTTGCTTGTCAATCTTTCGACCGCTCCACCACGCGACAAGAATTGAGCCAAGAAGACCAATTGCAGAAGATACTATTGTTGTCCAGGGTATAGCGGTAAGACTCTGCGTAGATTCGGTCCCCTCAGCTAGCACCTGCGCTAACAGTAGTTGGTTCTTCATCGGTGATTGTTCCTTTCCTAGCAGGCGGCCCCGGATGCGTGTGTGCGTCCGGGGCCGCTTTTTAGCACATCGACAAACTGCGCCTTATATTTGCTTTGACGGCTTTGAAAGGAATAGCAGATAGATTCCGAAGATGAGCTTAATTGCCGCATCAATATATGCAATTACCTCTAGTGGAACGTCGACACAAACATATCCTACGAAAACATTAATGGCACAGATAAGACCCAGGTATATCATTGACTTTCCATGCACAAAATAATAAGGGAAGAAATGCAGTGCGGTTGCCATCAGTGCCCCTAGCCAAATCAATCTCCAATTTTCAGTTGCAAAGAATGGGCCACCCAGCAAAACCATTAAGACAAATAGTAAAACAACAGCATACGAGGATACTTTATTTTGAAATTCACTTGAAGGACCATCGGATAGTCTATTCAGCACTTTTTTATTCATGTTGATCGAGAAAAAGCTAATAACGTAGCCAATGCTGAATACTTGCATATTTATTATTTGCTTTCCTCCAACCAAGGTAGCTATTGCTATAACTGCCGCCACCGCAATTAGCCACAGGCCGCATGCCCTCTTATAGTTAAATTCTAACTTTTCATCTTTGTTATAGTTTAGAAAAGTCATCGATACCTCCAATAGCCTCTCGTAGAGTCACTTCTCTTGTTAATTCACTAAATTTTAATATGAAAAAATTCTGCAATATATCAATATAACCCAGTCCTTCTGACTATTAATTACATCTCCCATGATTATATCAAAATAGCAATAGAGAATTCGCTAAAAAAGCGAAAGAGCCGGCCCCGGATGCGTATGTGCGTCCGGGGCCGCTCTGTTTTGCTTGGGTTGATCGGTGCCGGGTGGAAATTCGGTCATGGGTTACGGATTTGTGCCATAGGTTAGTGTCTTTGGTCGTAGCTAAAAACCATGGTCGAAGACGCTAAACCATGGCACAAATTCTGCACGGGTTACAGCCCCATAGCGAGAAGCCACATGTGTTTCGAAAAGCCACTTATAACGTGGCTGTTCGAAACACATGTGGCTTCTCAACGTTTACCCTTGCGGATAGGCGCTACTTATGGCATTTCTCGCGTAGACGAGTCCACCATGATTCATACTCCAGTTTTTTCTTTATGCCAGATTCACATTCAGATGATTGCTGTCCATTAGATTCAGATTCAACTACACCAATTTCAGATTTATAAATTGAGTAATACCCATTAATTCTCAGCATAGAACAATAAATATATGCAACAATCAAATATTTTACGTTTTCCAAGTCGCAATAATACGGGAATTCCGCAGATATAAATTTACGTGAATATCTATTAATCTCCGCAACATAAATCCGGCGCACTGCAATTCGCAGAAAAAACGCCAGTAGGTAAACAAAGAAAGCAAACAGAAAAATCCATAGTGCATACATTAAATCCTTGGAATCAATTGGGTTTTCGGGAATACCCACCCGCATAGCCCTACCAAGAAAATGAAAGAATCCAACAATTAAAAACATTGCCGCAATAACCCTACCAATAAATTTAGCCAACGCCTCCGACCAAAAAGATTTTATATAATCCAGAATTCTTTTCCCTAAACCCATATTCATAACCACCTCGCGATAAATACTCTTATTCAAGTGATTTCTGTCAAGGACGGAATTAAAGAGCTCAAAGGCAGAAATTGGAAAGAAAACAACCAGAGAGACCAGAAACACTCTGTCACCTTGAATATAATTAGTCGAACATACAGCAAACAAGATAATTACTATAGCCCACATAATAAGGATGGCTAGGACTTTATAATCCTTTAAATAGGTAGAGATTTTTACATCAAACTTAAATCCAAAATAGTTGGAATCATAAGACAACTTCCCGTCATATTTATCCAAACCACTATATTGATAGCCCAGTTTATAAGGAGGCTGACCCGGACCCTGAACACTATCTACTAAATCTCTAGCCAACCGATATTCAAGACTAAGTGATTCATTCCTGTAAATATGGTTACTCCTTCCAAAAAGATACGCATTTCGTATAAGAATATCTTTCTCATTGTATGCAAGAAACGACGCAGAGGATAGAGTAAACCAGGCAAAAAACAATAAAATCCATAAAGGTATTTCATTATATCTACCCAGATTCATATCTGTAGGAATAATTAATTTACCCCATCCAGGACCATATTTCCACGAACCTAAAATTTCAGGAGCATATGAACTTCCTTGAAAATAACCAGAAAGGAAACCATGCCAAAAATTAAGAACAAATACCACAAACATGAAGCGACTAGTAAAAAGTGCGAACTTTCTATAAGTAGCCCGCCGCACATCCCCAGAAGGACCCTCAGCTCCCTCTGCAAATTTACCAACACTCACATATAAACTCAAAAGAATGCTCGCCAAGGATAAAATCATGCTTGCACGAATATCAAATAAAAAGTATGGAATATTAAATACATATCCCCACCCCTGAATCAATTCTACCCCTGCTGAAGAGTCAACCAAAAAGCTCTTAAATGAATATATAATAATCCCAGATAAATAAATCAGTGTAACCCCAATAAATTTTAACAATGGGTTTATCAGTACACTATATCGGAATATTTTTCTACTTTTTTCTTCGTGTTCTTCGCCCCAGGTGTTGTTGACCTCGTCAATAACTTCTTGGATTTTCATCGGTGATTGTTCCTTTCCTACATCGTTGTCGGCGGGATATACACGTTATATGTGTTGACCCCACAGGCCAGGGCTCATTATACGCACCAGCCTGCGGGGTTCACTTGCGGCTATTCGGCCACGTTACGCACCAGCTACTTAACCAGGAGGGTCTTCGGGTTGACCGGAGTACCCGTACCCTCCGCCAGATGCTCAATACGCTTCAGAATCAGGCCCTCACGCAGCGCCCACGGGCACACGCGCATCGTCTCAATACCAAACGCCTCCATCGCCGCCTCCGCCGCGATAGCGCCCGCCAGCATCTGCTCCGCACGCGCTTTCGAAACACCCGGCAGGTCAGCACGCTCAGACACCGTCATCGCCTCCATGCGACGAGTCCACAGGCGCAAATCCTGCAGGTGCATCTCACGCTTCACGTGCGGGCCCGCCGAATACGGCGCCGCACCACAAATACGCGCCAACGAACGGAACGTCTTCGACGTACCCACCGTCATATCCGGCGTGCCATACTGCAACAGGTTCTCCGCCACCGGGGCGATCTGCTCACGCACATACTTACGCAGACGCTTCACCTGCTTCGGCTTCGGCGGCTGCTCATCAAAAAACTCACGCGTCAGACGGCCCGCACCCAACGGCACGCTCATCGCCGCATCCGGCAACGCATTCGTGCCCGTCGAAAACTCAAAAGAGCCGCCACCAATATCAAAATCAAGGATGCGGCCCGCACCCCAGCCCTGCCAGCGACGCACCGCAAAGTACGTAATCGCAGCCTCCTGGTCGCCCGAAATACCGTTCAGGCTCACGCCGGTCTGCTCACGCACCTGATGCAGCACCGCCGAGCCGTTACCCGCCTCGCGGATAGCGCTCGTGGAGAACGCCAGCAGGTCCTCCGCCTCATTCTCGATAGCGAAGTCGCGGGCGCTGGCCACGAAGCGGGTCAGCGCGTCCGCGCCCTCCTGTGAGATATTGCCCTCAGCGTCGAGGTACTGCACGAGCTGCAGCGGAATCTTATGCGACGCGTACGGTTCGGGGCGCGCTCCAGGGCTAGCATCAATCAGCAGCAGGTGAACCGTATTCGACCCAACATCCAGAACTCCCAGGCGCATAATGCGCTCCCCTCCCCCGCCGCGCGGCGGGATATTATCTGTGTGCGGTACCGCAGGTGCGGCGCCTCTCCCAGTCTGTCAGAGGCGCGACTCAGTCCGCAAACAATCCGGGCGGATGCCCAGCATCAGCACAGCGCACGCCTAAGAAACACAGCGCGGGCATAAAACGCGCCGGGCGCCCCGAGCACAAACGTTCGCCGGGCACGCGTTCCCCGGGCATGCAAAAGGCGCAGGAAGTGCCCATCCCCGTGTGGGGGATCAGGGGCGCATCCTGCGCCTTCAGTTCAGCTCGAACTACGCTTGGCTACTCGGCAGATTACTCGGCGGTCTTCTTCGCCGCGGTCTTACGAGTGGTCGTCTTCTTCGCGGTAGTAGACTTTGCGGTCGTCTTCTTAGCAGTAGTCTTCTTAGCGGTAGTGGTCTTCTTCGCGGCGGTCTTACGCTTGACCGGGCCCTTCGCACGCTTGTCAGCCAGCAGCTGCACCGCACGCTCGTGGGTCAGCGACTCGACCGACTCCGCACGCGGAACCGTAATGTTCGTAATACCGTCGGTGATGTACGGGCCAAAGCGGCCGTCCTTCACCACAATCTTCTTCTCGCTGACCGGGTCCACGCCCAGCTCAGCCAGCGGTGGCTTAGCCGCCGCACGACCGCGCTGCTTCGGCTGGGAGTAAATCTCCAGCGCCTGCTCCAGCGTAATCGTGAAGATTTCGTCCTCGCTGCCAATCGAGCGGGAGTCCGTGCCCTTCTTCAGGTACGGGCCAAAGCGGCCGTTCTGCACGGTAATCTCCACGCCCTCAGCGTCGGTGCCGAGCACGCGCGGCAGGCTCATCAGCTGCAGTGCCTGCTCCAGGGTCACGGTCGCCAGGTCCATGGACTTGAACAGGGACGCGGTGCGCGGCTTGGCGGGCTTCGGCTTCTTCTTCGGCTTGGGCTTGCCGTTCTTGTAGTACTCGGTCGGCTGCGCGTCCAGGTACGCCTGAATCTGCTCCTCGGTCATCTCTTCGATGACTTCGGTGACGTAGGGTCCGTAGCGGCCGTCGCGTGCCACAATCTGGTTGCCGGAGACGGGGTCCACGCCGAGCACGCGGCCGTCGGACTTGCCCTGTTCGAGCAGTTCGCGTGCCTTCGCTTCGGTCAGTTCGTCCGGTGCCAGGTCGGCGGGTACGTTTGCGCGGATCGGTTCGGTCAGTTCGCCGGTTTCGGTGTCGAGGGTGCCTTCGGCTTCCAGGTAGGGGCCGAACTTGCCCACACGCAGCACAATACCGTCCGCAATCGGGATGGAGTTGATGCTGCGGGCGTCAATCTCACCGAGGTTGTCGACGATGGACTTCAGGCCGCGCTTGGAGCCGCCGCCGAAGTAGAACTCGCCCAGCCATTCGACGCGGGATTCTTCGCCGCGTGCAATGCGGTCGAGGTCTTCTTCCATCTGCGCGGTGAACTCGTAGTTCACGTAGGGACCGAAGCTGGATTCGAGCAGGCGCACCACAGAGAACGCAATCCAGGACGGGATCAGCGAACCAGAACGAACGTTCACGTATCCGCGGTCCATGATGGTCGAAATAACCGCCGCGTAGGTGGACGGGCGGCCAATGCCCAGCTCGTCCAGGGTCTTCACGAGGGACGCCTCGGTGTAGCGCGGGGGCGGCAGGGTCTCGTGGCCGGCGGGTTCAATCGCCTCGGCGGTCAGTGCCTCGCCGGTGGTCAGGTTCGGTAGGCGCTTCTCAGCGTCCTTCGCCTCACGCTCAGCCACGCGGGATGCGTCAACGCCCTCCTCGTAGGCGGCGAGGAAGCCGCGGAAGGTGATGACGGTACCGGATGCAGCGAACTCGGCGTCCTGGCCGTTAGATGCCACGGCGCCCAGGCGCACGGAGGCGGTGGAACCGGTCGCGTCAGCCATCTGGGAGGCGACGGTACGCTTCCAGATCAGTTCGTAGAGTCGGAATTCGTCGTTGGACAGGGCACCGCGCACAGCGTCCGGGGTTCGGAAGGTGTCACCCGCGGGGCGGATTGCTTCGTGGGCTTCCTGCGCGTTCTTACTCTTGGAGGTGTACACGCGCGGTGCGGAGGGCACGAATTCTGCGCCGTACAGCTCGGATGCCTGGCGGCGTGCGGCGGAGATTGCCTGCTCGCTCAGTGCCACCGAGTCGGTACGCATGTAGGTGATATAACCGTTTTCGTAGAGGCGCTGCGCCACCTGCATGGTCACGCGGGAGGAGAAACGCAACTTACGTGCGGCTTCCTGCTGCAGGGTGGAGGTGGTGAACGGCGCTGCCGGGCGGCGCTTGTACGGCTTGGTCTCAACGGAGCGCACCGAGAACGCGGCGGACTGCAGGGCTGCGGCGAGCGCGCGGGCGGCTTCCTCGTTCAGGTGGGTGACCTTGGAGGTGTTGAGGGTGCCGTCGTCGGCGAAGTCCTTGCCGGTGGCGATGCGGTTGCCGTCTACGGCGACCAGCTTGGCGTCGAAGCCCTCGGAGGCCGCGTTCAGGAAGCGTCCGGACAGGTCCCAGTAGTTGGCGGCGACGAATGCCATGCGTTCGCGTTCACGCTCGACGACGAGGCGGGTTGCGACGGACTGCACGCGACCTGCGGAGAGGCCACGGCCGACCTTGCGCCAGAGCACGGGGGAGATTTCGTAACCGTAGATTCGGTCGAGGATGCGGCGGGTTTCCTGCGCGTCGACCAGGTGCAGGTCGATGTCGCGCAGTTCGCCGAAGGCACGCTGAATGGCTTCCCGGGTGATTTCGGGGAAGGTCATGCGGTAGACGGGTACCTTGGGCTTGAGGACTTCCTTCAGGTGCCATGCGATGGCTTCACCTTCGCGGTCACCATCGGTTGCCAGGTAGAGCGCGTCTACTTCTTTGAGTTTGCGCTTGAGTTCGGCGACCTTTTTCTTCTTGTCGGGGTTGACCACGTAGTAGGGTTCGAAGTTCTCTTCAACGTTGACAGCGAACTTGCCGACGGGGCTCTTTTTGAGGTTTTCGGGCAGTTCGGAGGGCTGCGGAAGGTCGCGGATATGGCCCATGGATGAGTCGACGAGGTAGTCCTCGCCGAGGTAGCTGCTAATGGTTTTGACCTTGGAGGGAGACTCCACAATCAGCAGGGCTTTTCCGTTCTTTGCCTGAGCGGGCACGGCACTCCTCTATCTGTGTGTTGAAAAGCTACGTATTCAACCATAACCTACGCTGGCGCTTGTGGGCGCCGGCGGGCTGTGGTGTACGCGGGGTGAAGTGATTGGTGGGGGTGTAATTTGTGTTGGGTTTATGTGGTGCGCTCGGTGCGTTTCATGCGGCGAGCGCGTGGTGGCCCGCCGCGAGGCGAGCTAACCCGGTTCTGGTTGATGTGGACCGGGCGTGTTGAGCTTGCACGTGTGCGCAGGGTACTCGGTACATCATACGGTACCGGAGCGGTGGTGTGTGCACAGGGGTATGCGCGGGACGGGTGCTGGGGCGCACCGCACGGCGCCCGCATCTGTGCTTCTAGCCCGTTCACCTGCACTTCTAGCCCGCTCACCTACGCTTCTAGCTGGTGAGGGTGTCCGAGTCGGGCTGGGTGCCGTCCAGGTATGCGGGCAGCAGCGGGTATTCGCGGCCGTACACGGTCTGCGGCACGATGCGCACCCACTGCATTTCGTGGGTTTCGGAGTCGGGCAGGTCGAAGGTGCGCACAATCTGCGGGGTCATTTCCGGCGGCAGCCAGTGGGCGATACCGACCACGATGACGGAGCGGATGCCGTCTTCGAGGGTTTCGTCGATTTCGAAGGCGACGCGGCGGCTGACCACCACGGAGGAGAACTTGTTACCGCGGGTGGTGCGGATGTAGATTTCCTGCTTGTCGTTCTGGTGGGCGACGGCGTAGAGCACGGGCAGCACATCGACGTGCTGTCCGTCAGTGAGGATGAGGCGGCCGAGAGTGTTCGCGTGCAGACGCTCCCAGCACTTGTCGACGCTGATACTTTCATCGGGGTACAGGTTACTCATGGTTTCAGTGTATGCGATGGGGCGGGTGCTCTTGCGCAGATGACAGTTTTGGTCAGTGGGCGGGTCTTTGGCCAGTGGGTGGGTCGGGGCTCATGAGGTTAGGGCTTCTTCCCCGCTGGTCCGTGCGGTGTTCCCTACCCGCCGCGTTCATGCGGGTGGGTCGGGCGATCGGTTGCGGCGGGTGCGTAGAATGGTGTGCATGACTATTTCTGCCGCCTCTTTCGCTCCCGAGTACGCCGCCGTTGCGGATGCTCCCCGCAGCGATGATTACGCCCGCCTGACCCGCATCCGTGAACGCCTGCTGGCGTTGAACTACAGCTATGACGCTGTGCAGGAGCTGCTGGGTGTTGAGGCGGCTGAGGCGATGGCTCGTGACCAGGTGGTTCCGGGTCTGTGGCGTGTGGAGCACATTCTGCGCGGTGATTACAGCGTGGAGGAGAAGAACCTGGCGCGTCTGCTGGCGTTTTTCCTGCTGGCTCGCCCGCTCACCGAGGCTGAGGCAGCCGAGGTTTTCGCAGAAACCCTGGTCGACTTCGAGAATGCCGCGCTGATTGAGCGTGACGCTGCCGATTCTGCCCGCTGGTCCGCGAGCGTTGACCTGCGCCCGCACGCCGCCGATGACGGCACCGAAATCTTTGTTGCCGCCGATCTGGGTGCGCATCAGCGCCCCGGCGTGCTCCGTAAGGATCACGTGCTCGGCATTGGTCACGCCTCCTTGACTCTGGCGCAGATTACCGAGCGCACCCCCGTCAAGCGTGCCCTGGATGTGGGCACCGGTTGCGGTATTCAGACTTTCCACCTGCTCGCCCATGCTGAGCATGTGACCGCCACCGACATTTCGGAGCGTGCCCTGGCATTCACCCGTTTTAACCTGCTGCTGAACGCTCAGGCGCTCAATATTGACCCGCAGAACCCGCAGGCGCGCGTGAGCCTGCGCGAAGGTTCCCTGCTGGAGCCGGTCGCCGGTGAGCTTTTCGATCTGGTGGTGTCGAACCCGCCGTTCGTGATTACCCCGCGCGTTGCCGGTGAGAGTGCCGAGGAGCAATTCACCTACCGTGACGGCGGCCTGCCCGGTGACGAAATTGTGAGCACGATGGTGCGTCAGCTGCCGTCGGTGCTGGTGCCCGGCGGTCGCGCGCAGATGCTGGGCAACTGGGAGATTATTCGCGACTCCGAGGACCCGGAAGCACCGCGTCCGTGGGATGAGCGCCCGCGCGCCTGGGTTGCCGACGGCGGCGCGGAGGCGTGGTTTATTCAGCGTGAGGCGCTGAGCCCCGCCTCCTACGCGGAGACCTGGCTGAAGGATGCGAGCGAGAACCGCGACCGCAGCCACTACGAGCAGACCTACGTGTCATACCTGAATGACTTCGCTTCCCGGAACGTTCATTCTATTGGTTTCGGCATGATTTGGCTGCGCCGCCCGACCGAGGCGACCGCGGCAGGCGTGACCGAGCCCCTGCAGCGTTTCGAGGAGATCACCTACCCGATTCAGCAGCCCATCGCCCGCGCCCTCACCGAGTCTGTGCGCCGCTACGACCGCCTCGCCGCCATGGACGATGAGGCACTCCTCGCCGCGCACCTGGAGGTCGCCGAGGACGTCACCGAGGAACGCCACGGCCGCCCCGGCGCCGAGCACCCGAGCGTCATTTTGCTGCGTGCCGGTTCGGGCCTGTGCCGCACCCAGCTACTTTCCACCGAGACGGCTGGCTTTGCGTCGGCGAGCGATGGTGAGCTTGCCGTGGGTCAGATTGTGGCGGCTCTTGCCATGCTGCTGTCCTGGCCCGAATACGACGAGGCTGCCGCCGCGGCACGCGGTACGCAGGAGCAGCATCCGCGCGACACCCTGCTGCACGCGGTGCGTGAGCTGGTGCTCAAGAGCTTCCTGCACTTTAGCGACGAGCACGCGGGTGCAGAATCAGCTGGCGAAAATGCTGCTGAAGAGCAGAGCTAAGCGTGCGTATTTGGTCCCTTCACCCCTCCCTGCTTGATTGCCGCGCTCTGGTCGCCTGCTGGCGTGAAACCCTGCTGGCGCAGAAGGTTCTGCGGGGTCTGACGCGCGGGTACACGAACCATCCGCAGCTGATTCGTTTTCGCGCGCATCCGCAGCCGCTGGAGGCGATTGCCGCCTACCTGTCGGGGCTGGCGGATGAGGCGGATGCCCGCGGCTATTCTTTCAACCGTGAGCTGATTGGTGCGGGTGAAAATAGCGCGGGCAAAAGCTGCGCTGATAAAGCTGACAAAAACGGTGCCGCCAAGGCAGAAAATCCGTATGCTTCGGTCGCACTAATTCCCGTTCCTCTGGGTCAGCTGGAGTATGAGCTTGCCTTTCTGCAGCACAAGGTGGCGGGCCGCGACCCGGAGTGGGAGCATCGGTTGAGCGAGCGCCTGACGGCGCGCGGTGGGCTGGCGGCGTGTGCGCATCCGCTTTTTGAGATGGTTCCGGGCGCTATTGAGCCCTGGGAAAAGACGAAAGAGTTCTAAGAACGTGAACATAGTAATGCCCCGGCGGTAACCCTTGCGGGTGCCTGCCGGGGCATTGCTGTATGTATGGCTCAAGCTGTATGGGCTCAAGCATCTCAGCGCGTCATAGAGCGCTAAAAACAGCTTGACACCGGGTCTTTACCTCAGGGTCTTTACTTGGTGGTCAGCGAGGGCTTGACCTCCTTCACGATTGCCTCAAGCATCTTCAGGTTGAAGTCCACACCCAGCTGCAGTCGACCCGCCGCAATGAGATCGGCCATGGCGGCAAGTTCAGCCATGTAGAGCGGGTTTTCGTAGCGCATGTCTGGGTTGCAGCACTGGCTCTTCATCGTCGGGTGACGGGTCAGTCGTCCTCGTCTTCGAGGTCCTCTAGCACTTCGAACGGCGACTCGACGTCGCCGCGCCAGGCCTCCAAGCCCTCGCGCACCGCGAGCACCGCCACGACCAGCGCCGCAACCGAGTCAGCCCACCACCAGCCGAACAGGCTGTCGAGGACGAGGCCGATGAACACTGCACCGGAGAGGTAGATACACAGGATGAGCTGCTTGGCGTCGGCCATCACGCTCTTGGAGCCCAGCTCCCGCCCGGTGCGGACCTCAATCCACGCCAGCAGAGGCATGACGACCAGGCTCAGCGCGGTGATACCGAGACCCAGCGGGCTGCGGTCGGGGCCCTCCTGGCCGACCAGGGCCAGCACCGCGTCGATCGAGACGTAGGCCGCCAGCGCGAAGAACGCGATGCCGATGGCCTTGACAGTGACCGTTTCCCACCGCTCAGGGTCCTTGCGGGTGAACTGCCAGGTGACGGCCGCGGCCGAGAGTACCTCGACAACCGAGTCGAGCCCGAAGCCAATGAGCGCCGCGGACGAGGCGAGGACGCCTGCCCAGACTGCGACGATTGCCTCGATTACGTTGTACGTGATCGTGAAGCCAACGATGAAGCGGACGCGCCGGTGCAGCATCGCGCGGCGCGCGGTGGTCAGGGTCTCGCTCATGCTCCCGCCGCCGTTCCGCAGCAGCCCGACACCGAGCATGCCGGGTCGATGCACGGCGCGGCCTCGTCCACCGCGAGCGTGACGTCGATCAGGGACGTCAGTGCCGCGGCGAGGTGCGGGTCGGCGATCTCGTAGCGCGTCTGGCGACCCTCGGGCTCGGCGACGACGATTCCGCAATCGCGCAGGCAGGTCAGGTGGTTGGACACGTTCGAGCGGGTCAGCTCCAGCTCGCGCGAGAGCACGGCTGGATAGCTCGGGCCGCCGAGGAGGGTCATCAGAATCCGGGAACGTGTCGGGTCGGCCATGGCGCGGCCGAGCCGGTTCATGACGTCGAGGTGTGAAGCAATAGTCAGCATACGATGACTATACAGTGATAACTGACCAATTGTCCACTTGTGCGGGCTGCCGCACGTGCTCCGCGCCCTTGCCCTCGGGAGGCGGCAGAGTTCGCGCTCATCAGCGACCACCGCCCATCACGGAAGCGACGGCGGCACGCGGCGAGCTGGCGGCATGTGCGCATCCGCTGTTTGAGGTGGTTCCGGGCGCTATTGAGCCCTGGGAAAAGACGAAAGATTTTTAGACAGAAGGATTTCTAAGAACGTGAGCATAGTAATGCCCCGGCGGTAACCCTTGCGGGTGCCTGCCGGGGCATTGCTGTATCCATAGCTCAAGCTACACGGGTTCAAGTATCTCAGCGCGTTATAGAGCGCCGAAAACAGCTTGGCACAGGGTCTTCTTTACTTGGTGGTCAGCGCGGGCTTGATCTCCTTGACGATGGCGTCAAGCATCTTCAAGTTGAAGTCCACACCCAGCTGGTTCGGGATAGTCAGCAGCACGGTGTCCGCCGCCTGAACCGCCTCATCACGGGCGAGCTCTTCAGCAATATCCGCCGGATCACCAATGTAGCTACGACCAAAGCGGGAGAAGGTGTTGTCGATAATGCCGGTGTAATCCTGCGAGTCCTCCGCGGCGCGGCGGCCAAAGTAACGTGCCGAGGTTTCATCAATAACGGGCAGCACCGAACGGGACACCGAAACACGCGGAACACCCGAGTTACCCGCCTTCACCCACTCGGAGCGGAAGAGGCGAATCTGCTGCGCCTGCTGCTGATCGAAGGGAATGCCCTTATCTTCCAGCATCAGGGTTGAAGACATCAGGTTCAGGCCCTTCTGCGCGGTCCACACGGCGGTGCTATCGCTGCCCGCACCCCACCAGATGCGGTCGCGCAGACCCTGCGACTGCGGCTGAATGGGGGCATACTTACCCGCCATGCGAGCGCTGGGCGCCATGCCCTCGCCCTCAATTGCCTTGAGGAAAATGTCGAGGTGGCGGCGCGCCATATCACCCTCGTCTTCGCCTTCTGCAGGGTAGTAGCCGAAGCTCTCGAAACCGCGAATGACGGACTCGGGCGAACCGCGGGAGACACCCAGCTGCAGTCGACCCGCAGCGATGAGATCTGCCATGGCGGCAAGTTCTGCCATGTAGAGCGGGTTTTCGTAGCGCATGTCAATCACGCCGGTGCCGAGCTCGATGCGTTCGGTCTTAGCGGCGATTGCGGAGAGCAGCGGGTAAGGGGTCGCCTGCTGCTGGTCGAAGTGGTGCACGCGGAAGAACGCGCCGTCCAGTCCGATGTCTTCGGCGCCTACAGCAAGGTCGATTGCCTGGTGCAGCGATTCTGCGGCGGAGGGTACGCGCGAGCCGGGGACCTCAGCCCAGTGGCCGAAGGAGAGGAAGCCGAGCTTCTTCTCATCGCCGCGCTTGGGTTCGAGGTGGCTGATGCGGATGGATTCGTCGAGCTGCGGGATGCCAGGGTTATTAGGGGTGTTCATGGTTTTTTTCCTTTGCGGGTTGCGCTCGGACTCGTGTAGTGCCGGGCTGATGGTTTAAGCCTAAACCCAAATACTTTACGTGTCAAGTATTTTATTTCGGAATGTTACGCGAGAGCCCCCACTCCCCCGACCTCACGGCGCGCCCACCCGCCCGGAACACAAATACTGACGCAAAATACTGGCGAAAATATAGGTGCAAAGTATAGGTGCAAAAGGGCACAAAAAAGCCCGGCGGCACGAACACATCGCGCCACCGGGCCCATCTATTCAACAGCTAAAACTGTAGCCATAACAGCAGAAACAAACCGCCCTAGGAACGCTTCGCCAACGGAACCCACAGCTCCATGCGGTAATCAGCCGCCTGCATATCGCCGCGACCGTACACCTCAAGACCACCCACCGGGCGGTACTGCGGATTCTTCGCGAAGAACGCCTCCTCAAAGCTCGCAAAGCCAGCCGGAATGGACTCCGAAATCGGGCCGGTCACCTCAACCACCGCGTAGGTGCTCGCAGGCAATTCCAGCACACCCAGACCAAGCTTCGCCGCGCTCGCCGGTTCCGACACCAGGAAGCCCGCCGTGTAGCGGACCTGCCCCTTCGGGTTCGGCTGAGTGCACACGCCCAGGTACTGGGTCACCTTCAGAACATCCAGCATCGCCGGGGACGCCTTCTGATTCAACTCGTCCCACAGCGAGGAGAAGTCGCCGTCCAGGGGGAACACCTGCGAAACGCCGGCAACGACCAGCCCCGGGTGCTCCTCAATGCGAGGTTCAGAAATCTGAACCGCACCACCCTTAGCGGATGCCATTAGGCGTTCGCCCCAGCTGCTTCGCGGTCCACCGAGCACTCGGGCACGCAGTGGCGCTTCGCGTCATCAGCTGCGCACTCGGGGCAGAGCAGAACCAGCTCGCGGCAGGAGTCGTTGGAACAGTTCTCGAACTTGTTCGAGGGGGCGCCGCACTGTTCGCACTTGCCGATGGTGACGGTGTCCGGGGTGAACTCCATGTGCATGCGCTTATCAAAGACGTAGAGCGAGCCTTCCCAGAGTTCCTTATCGCCGTACTTCTCGCCGTAACGCACGATGCCGCCGTCGATCTGGTAAATCTCCTTGAAGCCGCGGTTCTTCATGAGGGCGGAGAGAATCTCGCAGCGAATACCGCCGGTGCAGTAGGTGACGACCGGCTTGTCCTTAATGTGATCGTACTTGCCGGACTCGATCTCGCGGATAAAGTCGTGGGTGGTGCGCACGTCGGGAACGATAGCGTTCTTGAACTTGCCGATCTTCGCCTCGAACGCGTTACGGCCGTCGAAGAAGACCACTTCGTCGCCGCGCTCTTCAACAAGCTTGTTGACCTCTTCAGGCTTCAGGTGCACGCCGCCACCAACGACGCCGTTCTCGTCCACCTGCAGCTCGTCGGGAGCACCGAAAGCCACAATCTCGTCGCGTGCCTTCACGGACAGGCGGGGGAAGTCCTCCGCGCCACCCTCGGACCACTTGAACTCCATGTTCTTGAAGCCGGGGTACTTGCGGGTTTCCTTGGTGTACGCCTTGACCGCGTTGATTTCGCCGCCGAGGGTGCCGTTAATGCCGTGCTTGGAAATGAGGATGCGCCCGCGCAGGCCGAGCTTCTCACAGAGGGCACGCTGCCAGAGCATGACCGCCTGCGGGTCGGCGATGGGGGCGAACTGGTAATACAGAATAATCTTATTTTGAGCCACGAAACTATTTTATCGTCATATACGCCTAAAGCATGCAGATTTTTTGATATGTGCGCGCTGACTACGGGGTCGGCGGTGCTGGAGGCGGTACTGGGGTAGTACTGGGGTAGCGCCGGGGCGGGGTTAGGCTCGGGGTTTGGCTGGGGATTAGGCCCGGGGAATATGTCGAAGGTCGAGGCAAGATTCGGGCGGATTCAGAGCCAACGCTCAGGGCAGCGCGTGACCTGCGGCAGGTCGGGGTGTAGCCCGCCGCTCTACAATGGAACCCATGCCGCACAGCACCCCTTCGCAGAACACCAACCAGCACCCCGAACAGTACCCCACGCACCGGCCCGAGCAGCAACCCGAGCAGGGGCAGTCTGCGGCGCACCCAAAAACGCTCCGTTACCGCGAGCTACCCGCGAGCGCGCAGCAGGTGCTGGCTTCTCTGTTGCCGGAGGCGGAACGCACCGGAACCCTGCCCGAGCAGGTGACCCATATCCACACCATTGCCGCCAGGGAGGCGAGCTACGCGCCGTGGCCGCAGTGGTTGCATCCGCGTGTGGTGGAGGCCTTTGAATCGCTCGGTATTGCCGAGCCCTACGCCCACCAGGTGCAGGCGGCAAACGCCGCCCATGCCGGTCTGGATGTGGCGCTGGCGGCGAGTGCGGCGCGCTACGGCTGGCAGGCGGGGCGCATCGAGGCTGAGCATATTGAGGCGGCTCCCGCGCACACCGAAGGCGCGAAGAGCACCGGCAGCGGCGGGCACGTGATTGTGGCGACGGGTACCGCCTCGGGCAAGACCCTGAGCTACCTGATGCCCACCCTGGACGCTATTTATCGCGCCTCGTGCGGCGAGCCGATAAGCTCAACTTCCGCGTATTCGGGGGCGGAAAACCTCAATAATAGAGCGAACGTTCTCTACATTTCTCCGGCGAAGGCACTCTCCGCAGACCAGCTCACCGCCCTCACCTCCTACAACCTGCCCGGACTCCACGCGGCGAGCTACGACGGCGACACCCCCGTCGGCGAACGCCGCTGGATCCGCGAACACGCCAACTTCATCCTCACCACCCCGGACATGCTCAACTACTCGATTCTGAGCAACCACCGGCAGTGGGCGTCCTTCCTGCGCGGGCTGCGCTACGTGGTGCTCGACGAGGCGCACAGCTACCGCGGTGTTTTCGGTGCGCACATCGCCAACCTGCTGCGCCGCCTACGGCGCGTCTGTGCGCTCTACCGCACCGTGCCCGTGTTCTACGGCGCCTCCGCGACCAGCTCCAACCCGGTCGAGTCTTTCTCCAAGCTCATTGGCGTGCCGCAGCAGGCGGTCACCGCCATTACCGAGTCCACTTCCGCGTGCGGTGAAACCACCGTCGTGCTCTGGGAGCCCGAATTCATGCCGCCCAAGGCGCACGATCAGCTCGCCAAGGGTGCCCGCAGCACCCAACAGCAGGCGGTCCAGTCGAAGGCTGAGCAGGAGGCTCCGCGCCGCGTCTCCCCCGTGGAGCAGGGCGCGCAAATGCTCACCGACCTGGTGCTTTCCCGCACCCGCTCGCTGGTTTTTGCCGGTTCGCGCCGCAGCGTAGAAATCCTCTCGCAGAAGACCCAACGCTACCTCGACGAGGTGGAGGCGGGCCTCGCCCACCGCGTCGCCGCTTACCGCGCCGGGTACACCCCCGAAGAGCGCCGCGAACTCGAACGTAAACTCCGCAACGGCGAACTGCTCGGCTTGGCGAGCACCTCCGCGCTGGAGCTGGGCATCGACATCTCCGGCCTGGACGCCGTACTCGTGGCGGGCTGGCCGGGTACCCGCGCCTCCTTCATGCAGCGCGTGGGCCGCGCGGGGCGAAGCGGTCAGGACGCGCTCGCCGTGCTCATTGCCGACGACAACCCGCTCGACACCTATCTGGTGCACCACCCGGAGGCGATTTTCGGGCAGGAGGTCGAGGCGACCGTATTCGACCCGACAAACCCGTACGTACTCTCCCCGCAGCTGTGCGCCGCCGCGCAGGAGGCACCCATCCGCACCGAAGAGCTGAGTCTCTTCGGCCCGCACACCGCCGCCCTGCTGGATCGGCTGGTACAGCAGGGATACCTGCGTCGCTGCCCGGACGGCTGGTACTGGACGCACGCCGAATCAGCTGCCGAGCTGGTCGATATCCGCGGCACCGGCGGCGGACCCTACCAGCTCATTGACGCCGAAGACGGCACCCTCGTTGGCACCATGGACGCCGCGCACGCCATGAGCCAGGGGCACCCGGGCGCAATCTACATTCACCAGAACGCGCAGTACGTGGTCGAATCCATCAGCGAGGGCGAGCGCGTGATTCTGCTCAGCCGCGTCTACCCGGACTACTACACGCGCGCCATTGAGAGCACCGAGGTGCGTATTCTGGCGGAGCGTGCGCGGGTTAGTTACGGTGCGCAAAACGTCGTTGGGGAAGCGGTTCCCGGTGAGCATGCACCCGGTGAGTCCGCTCCTGGTGAGTCCGCTCCCGAAATCTCCATCCCCGAAACCGACGCGCAGCAGCTCGCCCCGCTCACCAT
Source organism: Rothia mucilaginosa (assembly GCA_963538455.1). GTDB lineage: Bacteria > Actinomycetota > Actinomycetes > Actinomycetales > Micrococcaceae > Rothia. The sequence continues at coordinate 76,588 of CAUTHR010000001.1, forward strand.
GCACCGCGGGCAGGTTCAGGTCACCGACCAGGTCACCGGCTACCGGCGCTTCTCCGTCTACGGCGGCGAATACCTGGGCGAAGAAGAGCAACCCATGCCGCCGGAAGTGCTCATGACCGAGGCGGTCTGGTTCACCTTCGAGCCCAGCTACCTGTTCGGCGCGGGCGTGACCGAAGAGGACGGCCCCGGCACCCTACACGCCGCCGAACACGCCGCCATCGGACTGCTACCGCTCATCGCCACCAGCGACCGCTGGGACTTAGGCGGGCTCTCCACGCTGCTTCACGTGGACACCGGCAGGCCCACCATTTTTGTCTACGACGCCGCACCCGGCGGCGCGGGCATTAGCGAACGCGGCTTCAACGCGGTTCAGCAATGGCTTAGCGCCACCCTCGAAGCGATCGAAAGCTGCGGATGCGAAAACGGCTGCCCCTCCTGCGTACACTCACCCAAGTGCGGCAACCGCAACGAGCCACTCAGCAAGCACGGCGCGCGGGCGCTACTGACGGCGATGCTGCGAAGCATGGCGGAGGCGTAGGGCGTGCTGGGATGAGAACTCCCGATGAGCATAAATAGCCTAGTCGGCTGGGTTCTCTGGTTCGGAGGGTTCGGGCGCTGAGTCCTGCTCAGCTTCCAGCTCTTCCTCCAGCTCGGCGACCTCATTAGTAAATTAAATTAGACTTTGCCATTAATGACGTTACTCTCCTTACTTCAATACATTTGAAAGTAATGGGGGATTAGTTTTAATCCGATTAGAACGATGCCTCCACCAGCCATTAACTATTTAATTCCTTGAGATTTTGCTCCAGGGCTAGGACTTATTATCCTTATCATCTTTTCTCCTTTACTTTCTGTAACATATTTATGGGAACTAGCATTTTGTCGTGCATATATTAGTGAGAAGCATTTGAAATACTAGTTAGCAACTCTTGCGAGTTTTCCCTATTTATTGTTCGCAATATAAATTGAAAATAGACATGAAAAAAGACGATAGATTTTTTATTTCTACCGTCTTTAATACTTTATATTCCGTTCGACAAACTTGAAATTGCCGTGTTCCCTCTTTTTAATTTTCGTATAACAAATAGGTTTCAATAGTGCTATATTGCATTATCAATGCTTTATCCTTATCTGAAAGCTCTTGATTGGGAAAATTAGCCACCAATGAGCAAAGATAAAGGTAAGCGGGGCTGTACCTTTGAGAAAAGCCATCTCGTCCGAATTTACCTTGTATAATATCAAACTCTTGCTGAATTTGACTGGTACTATCGCACTCGGATAACTTCATCACATTGCCTAAATTACTTTTACTTGTATTGTCAATGATTGATTTAGCTGTATTAACTGCTACAAAAAGCCACTGATGTAAATTTGTCAATTTTTTAGGTTTTGCTTTTAGTTCTGCTTTTATATTGACATAAATTTCATTTTCCATATTTAATTTCCTCCTAAACTCTAATTTATCTTATTATACCAAATATACCCATACCACATACAGCTATAACAGAAACTATTTGATATTATAAATATAAGCCCTTTTCTACACTTTCCCTGACCAACTCTTCAGTCAGTTTCCATAATTCTTCCGATTCAGCTTTTATGAACTTTTTCTTCTTTAATACCATATCTGCACTGATATTATCAGGATTATAATTACATTCTGACACTTCCAAGTGATTTATTAGCGGCACCAAAGCGTCGATAACTCTTGCATATCTTGCTTCAGAACTCTGCCCTTTTTCAAATTCTAGCCAAGATTTTTTCATATTCAAATATTTTTCTCCTGGAAGGATGCTCATTGTCTTTTTTATAGATTCTAGCTCTCTATCATGAGAGTGAACCTTTTTTTCATCATCAAAAACCCAAGTATCTCCGGCATAGATCTCACCTAAATCATGAATCAGCAACATAGAAATGACCTTTTCTATATTCAATTTTTCAGGATAATAATCTTGAAGAACAATCGAAGCTATCGCGCACTGCCAAGAATGCTCGGCACTATTTTCGAATCTTCCATCAAGGGTTCTATTAAATCTTGTTACTGACTTTAATTTCTCTATTTCTTTAATAAAATTAACTGTATTATTCAAATTGCTCATCGCTACTGCAACCTCCCTAATGTTTATTTCCTCTTAAATTCTTCGATTAATGTATTTAACAAGTTGTGTTTACACAACTTATTGTACGCTACCTAAATACTTCTTTATCAAGAAATATATTTCTAACTTTTGTTCACCAGTTAATTCCATTTTTCTAAGTAAATCTACAATATCATCCAATCCATCATTAGGCAGACGCTCCCCTGCATTCTCAACCCCGGTGCTAAATCCGCCGTTAAGCACGCCAGTGAACCCGCCACTAAAACCGCCCAGGGCGATAGCGCTCATCTGCGGCGAGCGCAGGATCAGTTCGCGGGCGTGCAGGGCGACGGCGCAGGCGCGATAGTCTTCGGGAATGAGCAGGGCGGGCAGCAAGTGCGCACGGGCGCTGCTGACGGCAATGCTGCGGAGTATGGCGGAGGCGTAGGTTACTGCAGGAGGCGCGGGGCAAGCTGGGATGACAACTCCCGATAAGCGTAAATAGCCTAGTCGACTGGGCTTTCTTGGCCTGCGGGGCTTTCTGACACAGGTGAATTCTCTAATTCTGCGGGGTTTTCTGGCTCGGCTGGGTTTTCAAGCTCGGCCGCTGAGTCCTGCTCAGCTTCCAGCTCTTCCTCCAGCTCGGCTACCTCCGCCGGGCTCAGCTCCTCCACGTTGCCCGCCGCGTGCTCTTCTTCGGGGTGTTCTTCTTCGATGTACTCAGCCCCGGCGCGGGCACGCACCCTCGCCGGGCCCAGCATCCCCATGGGTCCTGCGACGGGGACGGCGACCGTCACCTCCACCGTTTCAGGGCGGTCCGGAAACGTGCAGGATTCCAGACGCGCGCCGTGGCGTTCGGCAAGATCCGCCGCGACCGCGCACGGGTCGCCCTCGGTGAGCCCGCGGTAGGCGTCCGCCGCCGCGAGCGCGCTCAAATCGGCGGCTGCGGACGCCCTGCGGTTCGCGGACACCGCCCCGATGAGCCCGGCAATCACCACGGTCACCACCAGTAGCGCGGCAATAATGGTGAGGGCGAGGACGGTGCCGCTACCCTCTTCGGGGCGTTGATTCTCGGAGGATACCTTCGGGGCGGGGCACATAGCGGCTCTACTCGTTCTCATGCACCGCACCGTTTTCAGCATCGTTTTCGCCGCCGCCTTCAACGCGGGCGTGGGCGTCCGCCCGCAGCACCCAGCCGGTTGCCGAGCCGATTACACCGGGGGCGGGGCGACTCACCCGCACGTGCACTTCCCGGGTGCGCCCCGCATCCGCGGCGACCGCACCATCAGAAGCGACAGCATCAGGAGAAACGGAAATCTGCACGCTCTGCGCCGGGTCGATGCGGCTGACGGCGGAGCGAATCTGCGCCTCGGAGTCCCCGCGGGCGGCGGCTCGTGCGGCCGTTCGCGCGGACTCCTCCACTTTGAGCTGCGCAACCCCCGTGGAGGCGGCACCCAGGCAGAGGGCGAGCACCACCGTCACGGCGGGTAGGGCGACCGCAAATTCGGCGGTAATCACGCCCTCTTCTGCTGGGCTCTTGTGCGGGGTCGAGAGTGCAGGTTCCGCCGCGGATTTCCCGGCGGAGCAGGTGCGCAACAGAGCGCACAAATTCACATGAGCGTTCATTCTTTATTCCTCCTTTCTGGACTGACTTTCCGCAGAACCTAGCATCTAGAACTAAATCCTATGGCGGGTTTTACCAAAGGCTCTAGAGCAGCCCCGTATTGCCCGCAATCGACAGGGCATTACGCACAATATCCAGGAGCATGGAACGCACCTCATCCGACTTGAGAATCAGCACCAGCAGACCCGCGAAACCGACCGCCGCGAGCATCACAATGCCGTACTCCGCGGTGGAGGCGCCTTCCTCCGGGTCACCCGCGGGGGCGTAGTCTTCGAGCGCCTTTTCGTGCCCCTCAGCTGGTACATATTCGGTGCAGCCAGGTGCGTGCTCACCCAGGCTGCGGCAGGTAGCGCCGCATTCGTCCAGGGTGCAGCCCTCGGCGAGCGCGCGGGCAATGGTCAGCGCCTGCTCGGGGTTCAGACGGTCCGTGTTCATATCAATCTCCATTTCGTTAGGGTCAATCCTGGGGCCGGCATGCTTCTGCTCAGCGCCGGCGGAAAGCTCAGCATCACTGAAAAGCCCGGTATCGCTGAAGAGCTCGGGGCACTCTTCGCGCAACTGCTTCATGGTGGTTGCGATGGCAACGGACAGCGGCACGGGACCCAGAATGGTCTGCGTTTCAGCGCCCTGCACGGTACCGAGCGCGGCGGGCTGAATTTCACGCGGAGCACCGACCGGGGCGTTGACCGAAGCGCCGGCAGTGTGCAGGTCGTGGCGGATTGCTTCGCAGAGGGTGTTCGTCATTGGTTTTCCTTTCGTTGTGCCCCGTTCATTCGGGGCGGGGTGGGTGCCCATCCGCGTTCACGGCAGATGGGCGAAGGTCTAAACTTTTCAGCATTTCAGCTAGTCAACAGCACTTATGGGCACGATTCTTTAGCCGGTCAGCGTGGGCAGTAGCGAAATGAGGATGGGCACAATGCCCAGGCAAATAAAGGCGGGTAGCGAGCACAGCCCGAGAGGCACCACGAGCGCTACGGAGAGCTTTCCGGCGGCGCGCTCTGCCGCGCGGCGCTCGCTGAGGCGGTGCGCATCGGCGAGGGAGAGCAGCAGCGCAGTGCTGGGTGCGCCGCCCGTGTAGGCGGGGGCGAGCGCATCCCGCAGTTCGCCGAAGGTTCCCGCCGCGGAGCCCGACCAGGCGTTCCCCCAGCTGCTACCCATCTGTAGGCGCTGGCAGACCGTGTGCAGGGCTCGGCTGTTGAGCGCCTCGGCGAGGGTGCCCAGGGCGGCGAGCGGTGCGAGCCCGGCTCTCAACTGCGCGGCGAGCAATTCCAGCACGAGGGCGGTATCAACGGGCGCGGCATCTACTGGCGAGGCAGGCTTTTTCATCGCAGGTTCAGCATTCGCCGCCTTGGTACTCGACCTAGCGCTCTCCACCTCCGCCCGATGCACGAGCGCGGCGGTCCAGCGACGCCCGGCGAAGGCGAGCCCCAGCCCGAGCAAACCGGTGAGCGCCCCGAGAACGGATCCGGTCAGCACGCCCACGGGGTCGCTTCCCATGAGCACCCCCAATCCGAGGCCGAGCAGCGGTAGCCAGGAGAGGATCCTGCCGGTGGCGCGCGGTGCGGCGAGGGCGCTCTGCCTACCCAGGAGCGCGTCGATGCGTTCTTCGGCGTGTTCTGCGGCGCGTTCCAGGCTCGTGGCGAGTGGTGCGCCTGCGCTCTCGCTCATGCGCAGGCTCAACTGCAGGTCGTGCAGGCGTTCGCGGCTGTGCGGGCGCATCCGGGTACTGTTTTCGAGCAGCTGGGCGCAGGCGAGGTGCGCGGGGGCGCCCCAGGAGGTAACCGTGGCGAGCGCCTGCGTGAAGCGGCGGATATCTTCGGCGCATCGCGTGTGCCCGTAGTCTTCGGAAAGGGGCGAGAGGCCTCGTGCCCGTCGGGGTCGGGCGCTTTTCCGGGCGGCTGTTTTCTTCGCACGCGTTTTCCCCGTACCCGGCACCAGCTCGCCCTGACCAAACTGCCCGAACTCCGCAAACTGCCTAGAGCCCGGGTCGGTGTGCACCGCCTCCTGCAGGGGAATGCCTGCGCGTAGGTTCAGGGCGAGGGTGCGTAGCATGAGCGGCCACATGCGCATTTCCTCGGCACTGGCTGCTCCAGCGATACGCTCGGCTATGCGCTCAGACCAGCGTTCGCGAAGGCTTCCGTTGCTCTTCTTGTTCTGCTGCATTGCTTCCTCCTTTCACGTTTTCTGCTTCCTCCATTTCGGGGGGGGCTAGTACCCAACGTCAGAGCCCACAGAAATACGCCTGACCTGTAGGTACTCTTCGCTCCCCTCAACTGCGGGGTGCAGGCTGTAGATACCCTCGATGCGGCGGCGACCATCCCGATGTTCCAGGTGGATAATGCGTTCAAAAGCCGTCGCCGTATGTAGAGCGACCGTTCTACTATCCAGTCCGGCGAGCGCACCCAGAGCACACAAACGCAGGGGCACCGCCTGCGCACTATTGGCATGCAGGGTCGTTCCGGCACCGCGGTGACCGGTGTTCATGGCGGTCAGCAGGTGCACCACCTCCGCACCGCGGCACTCGCCAACCACGAGCCGATCCGGGCCCATACGCAGCGCCTGCACGATCAGCTCACCCAGCCCGATTTCACCGGCGCCTTCGGAGTTGGCGGCACGGGTTTTGAGGGCAATAACCTGCTCATGCTGTGGCGCGAGTTCCGGGGTATCTTCGAGCAGAATGAGGCGCTCCTGCGGCGTGCACAGCCCCAACAGGGCGTTGAGCAGGGTGGTTTTGCCGGTGCCGGTGCCCCCGCTAATGAGGAATCCGCGGCGTTCGGCAATCATGCGGCGCAGGTAGGCGGCGGTCGCCTCATCGCACAGCCCGGCGGCCTGTAGCTGCGCCAGGGTGGGGCGCTCGCGGGCTGGTAGGCGCACAGAGAGCCGGGTGCGTTCGCTCAGCGGCGGGATAATCGCGTGGATGCGCCTGCCGTGCTCGTCGCTAATGTCAGCCGCCGGATGCGCGGCATCCAGCTGCCCGCTGTGCCTGCGGATGAGCCGCTCGGCGAGGTCACGCACGCGCCGCTCATTGCCGAGGCTCAGCGCCACGGGGCGGACAGTTCCATTGATGCCCACCCAAATATCGCAGGGCGAGTTCACGTAGATGTCGGTGATAGTTCCGGCGCGTTGCCCCTCGTCAAGGAGCAGATCGAGGGCGCCGAGGCCGTAGAGTTCCGCGGCGAGGTAGCGCAGCGCGGTCTGCCGGTTGACGGGCACGTATTCCACGCTGGGGTAGCTCCAGGAGGCGGGCGCGGGTTGCGCCGTTTTGGCGCGGAATTTTCGGGGCTTCACCACGCCCACCCCTGCTGCGCTCGCGTTCCCCGGGTATCCGCCATCGATGGCGCAGATTGCCTCGTCCACAGCGTTTTCGAGAATCTCGCGGAGGGGCTGAGATTCTTGGAGTAGCCCACCGCCCGCGGCACTCGCGGTGTTTGCACTACCAGCGGCAGTTCCACCCTCTGCGGGCGGTCGCTCCCCTGCCTTCTCGACCGTCTTTTCGACCCCGGCACCGGCACCGAATCCGTTACCGAAACCGCCGCTAAAACCACCCAGGGCGATAGCGCTCATCTGCGGCGATCGCAGGATCAGCTCACGGGCGTGCAGGGCGACGGCGCGGGCGCGGTAGTCTTCGGGAATGAGCAGGGCGGGTAGCGAGTGCGCGCGGGTATCGGGCGCATACGCGGTTGGACTCTGCGCGGTTGGACTCTGCGCGGTGCGGGTCGGGTAGCCGTTAGGGTTTGCGGCGTGGCTGGCTGTGTGCTCGGTGAGATTGTTGGAGGGGTTCATGGCTCTAGGAGAGCATTGCGACCGCCTCGATTTTTAAGAGAATGAGCATTCTGTGGATAACTCCTCGCGCACCCCAAAATATCCACGATGCACGCACCTCAAACGAACAAAACGCACGCATCCGGCGCTTTTATGACAAACCGCGACGCGTTCAGCCCTCTCGCTCCCACCGTACTTTTCGGACGTATCCCGAGCCCGTCCCTTCCTCAAACTGCCCGCCCGCGACCGCAAACCACGCGCCTTCGCACCCGGTCACCGATAATGGAAGAATGTACGTTCTGCTCAGTCCTGCCACCGGCGCGGGTATTACCGCCCAGACCGGCACCCCCGCGCACCCGGTCACCTCGGCTATTGCCGCGGGTGCGTCTTCGCGCGGTGCTCAGTCGGTGACCTCGTGGGGTGCTTTTCATTTTTCGGCGCCGACCGCTGAGCAGCTGCAGGACCCGACCTTTATTCCGCGGATTACCCGGGCGGACAGGGTAAGCGCGGCGAATCTTCCGGCGTATGTGCGAGAGGTGGAGCGGCAGGCGGCAGATTCGGAGCAGGCGCGTTTTCCGCGCTGGATTTGGGCTGATACCCGCCACGTTGACCCGCTGCTTCTGCGCCGCGGGGTGCGGGTGCATCTGTGCCATGATTTGCGTCTGGTGCAACGAATTTTGGTGACTGCCGCTACGCATCCGAGCGGTTTTGTGGAGTACAGCCCGGTGCTGGATCTTTCTGATGTGCGTGAGGCGGCCGAGCCGCAGGGGTATCTGCCGGTGGCGCGGCAGATTCAGGGTCAGGAGGAGCTGTTCGGCGCTGATTTTTTGAGTGCGCCCGCTAGCAACACCACCCAGTCCCCTGATGATTCCTCCCCCGATTTCCTTGAGGCGGCGCCTCATGAGCCTTTTGCCCCGCAGTTGGCGGCGGGCCCGGTGACTCTATTGCCTGAGCATCCGGTGGTGCGTGTGCTGATGCGTGAGTGGCTGGCGCAGGCGCGCGCTATTAGTGCGTCGAGGCACCCGGAGCGGCTGCGTCTTTTGGCGGCGGCTGAGTCAGCCGGTGCGTTGGTGGCGGCTGAGATTGGCTATTACGGCATCCCGTTTAATGTGCAGGCGCATCATGAGCATCTGTGCGAGTTGTTGGGTCCGCGCCCGGTGCCCGGGGAGCGTCCGCAGAAGATGCAGGAGTTGGCGGAGCAGATTCAGCGCATGCTGTTTATGCCGTCGTTGAACCCGGATTCGCCGCAGGATCTTTTGCGTGCTCTGCAGTCTGCGGGGGTTTCGGTGAAGTCTACGCGGTCGTGGGAGTTGAAGAGTTGGGCGGATGCGATTCCGGCTCAGCGGCAGAAGCGTCGGGCGCTGATTGACCCGATTTTGCGCTATAAGAAGCTGTACCGCATTTGGACCGCTAACGGCTGGACGTGGGCTGATACCTGGGTTTCTGAGGGTGCGTTCCGCCCGCATCTTGAGGTGGGTGGCGCCGCAACCGGGCGCTGGGGCGCTTCCGGCGGTGGTGCGTTGCAGCTGCCTGCGGAGATTCGTCAGGCGGTGCAGGCGCCGGAGGGTCAGGTGCTGACGGTGACGGATGGCTCGCAGATTGAGCCGCGCATTTTGGCGGCGTTGAGCCGTGATGAGGCGCTTGCTTCGGCGGGTCGTGGCGCTGACCTGTATGCGGGTATTGCCGAGCTGGCGCGCCTGAAGGGTGTGGGTTTGACGGAGCGTTCCCACGCGAAGGTGGGCATGCTTGCGATTATGTATGGCGGCCGTAGCGGTGAGATTGGTGCCCTGTTGCCGCATGTGGCGGCGCTTTTTCCGCAGGCGATGGAGTTTACGGAGCGTGCGGCTCGTATTGGTGAGTCGGGCGGTCAGGTGACGACTTTTTTGGGTCGTACGTCCCCGCCGGTGGATGAGCGTTTCCGTGAGATTGTGGCTGATCGGTCTTCGCCGGCGGCTGAGTCGCATGCGGTGTCGACTGCGCGTGCGCACGGGCGTATGACCCGCAATTTTATTGTGCAGGGTACGGCGGCGGAGTGGGCTCTGTGTTGGATGGGCGCGGTGCGTTCTCGTCTGTTGTCGGAGCGGATTTTTGGTATGCCGATGCGCACCCGCATTGTGTATTTTTTGCACGATGAGCTTCTGCTGTGCGGTCCCGAGCTGGAGGCGGATCGCGTGGAGCGTATTGTGCGTGAGGGCGCTGCGGAGGCGGCGCGTCTGCTCTTCGGTCGGGTGCCGGTTGATTTTCCGGTGTCGGTGGCGCGGGTGCGCAACTACGCGGACGGCAAGTAATCGGCGGTAAATAATCAGCGGCAAGTAAACGGCACATCAGCGACACATAACCGTGCACTAGTGAAAATAGGGGCAGCAGGTAGCTTCATTCACGCTACCTGCCGCCCCTATTCGCACACTATTCTGCACACCATATCCGATGGTCAGACACTTATCCAGCCGGTTTTACTCCTCGTAGTTATTCCTCGTAGCCGGGTGCCGGGCGCATCTTTTTCGTATCCCAGGGCACGGTCCAGCCGAGCGAGTCGAAGATCCGGTCCAGCAGAATTGCGGTGAATCCCCACACAGTGAATTCTTCGCCGCCGGGCATGCGCACCTCGAAGGCGGGGGTGCGGTGTGAGGTGCGGCCGCGTTTGACGTAGGCGGTGTGCCGGTTGGCGGGGTTGAGTAGGTCACGCACGGGCACGCGGGCGATGAGCGCCGACTCGTTGTGGTCGACGACTTCGACGGGCACGGGGCTGTTCCACCAGCCGATGACGGGGGTGACCATGAAGTTGCTGATGGGTAGCGGCAGGGTGTGCAGCTGGCCGAGGATTTGCACGCCGACGGGGTCGAGCCCGGTTTCTTCGACCGCCTCGCGCAGGGCGGCGATGTGGGCGACGGGTTCGCCGGTAGTTTCGGCGAGCGCGTAGTCTTCGGGGTCGATTTTGCCGCCGGGGAAGGCGGGCTGACCGGCGTGTGAGCGTAGGGTTGCGGCACGCACGAGGAGCAGTACGTCCAGGTCGGCGCTGACGTTTTCGGGGCAGCCTTCAAATTCGCTGGTGGAGGGCGAGTTGTCGAGCACGCCGAAGAGAATCAGCACGGCGGCTTCTTTGCTCAGGGGGCTGGCGGGTGCGCTGCGCAGCAGGGCTTGCACATCGAATTCCACGCCGCCTGCTGCGAGAGCCCCCAGTGCCTGCTGGGCGGGGTGCTGCGCGTCCTGCCCCGCCTGTTCGGGCTGTACCGCTTGTTCGGGCTGTACCGACTGTTCGGGCTGTACCGACTGTTCGGGTGCGCTCATCTGTGTACCTCTCTTCTGTGCGGCTGCATTCCGGGTTGGTTCGGGCACCGTTAGGCGCTGAGCGGGTAGCCTTCTGCCATAAGTTCGCGGCGGGTTGCGCCCTGCAGGAATCGCAGGTGCAGGTCTTCGCGGCCGGGTGCCATTTCGTATTTCATGAGTTTACGTGCTGCCTGCTCGTTCGTCTCCCCGGCGCCATAGGACGGGCAGAGGTCGGCGACGGGGCATACGCCGCAGGCGGGCTTTTTGGCGTGGCAGATGCGGCGGCCGTGGTAGACCATGCGGTGTGAGAAGAGCGTCCAGTCTTTGCGTTCGATGAGTTCGGCGACGTCTTTTTCGACTGCTTCGGGGGCGTCTGCGGTGGTGAATCCCATGCGGCGGGCGAGGCGGCCGAAGTGGGTATCTACGGTCAGCCCCGGCACGCCGAAGGCGTTGCCGAGCACCACGTTTGCGGTTTTGCGGCCGACTCCGGCGAGTTCTACGAGCTCTTCGAGGGTTGAGGGAACCTGCCCGTTGTGGCGTTCTACGAGCTGCTGGGAGAGCGTGATAATGGAGCGTGCCTTGGCGCGGTAGAAGCCTAGGGACTGAATGTAGGGTTCGACCTCTTCGGTGCGTGCGGAGGCGAGCGCGGCGGCGTCCGGGTAGCGTGCGAAGAGCGCACCGGTGACGGAGTTGACGCGCACGTCGGTGGTTTGTGCCGAGAGCACGGTGGCGATGAGCAGCTCGAAGGGGTTGTCGAAGTCGAGTTCTGCGACGGCGTAGGGGTAGGTTTCGCCGAGGATACGGTTGATTTTGCGGGCGCGGCGCACGGTGGCGAGGTGGCTTTCGGGTGCGCGTGCGTTGAGGCGGCGTGCGGCGGCTGCGGCTTTGAATTCGGGAACGAATCGGATTTGCAGGAGCGATTTAGCGTTCTCTGCCGCATTGTTCTGTGCCGCTGCGTTCTGTGCGTCTGCTGCGGGCTGGGTGGCGTTCTCGGTCATAGCGCGAGGGTACCGGGCTTGGGGGTGTGGGCGGTAGCGAGGTTCACCGTACTTGGCGCGCTCCCCCTCATCATTTTCCGTATCTCATCTTTTTTTTGGGCAGTTCGCGCCGCCTAGCGCCCAGCGGGTGCCCGCTGTGCCACACTGGTTTTATGTCAGATACGATTTTTGTGCTTAATGGACCGAATTTGAACCTGCTTGGGCAGCGCCGCCCCGAGGTGTACGGCTACACCACTCTGCACGATATTGAGCGTATGGTGCGTGAGCGCGCGGCGGCTCATGGTTTTGATGTTGAGTTTATGCAGTCGAATCATGAGGGTGCGCTGGTGGATGAGATTCAGCGTGCTCGTACTCGTGGCGCGGCGATTATTATCAACCCGGCGGCGTACACGCACACCTCGGTGGCGCTGCATGATGCGCTGGAGGCGGCGGAGCTTCCGGTGGTTGAGGTGCACCTGTCGAATGTGCATCGCCGTGAGGAATTCCGTCATCATTCGTTTGTGTCGCCGCAGGCTACTGCTGTGATTGCCGGTGCGGGTGCGTACGGCTATGTCATGGCGGTTGATTTCCTGGCGCAGCACTTGGCGGAATAACAGCACCCCGCCTCCTGTCGTTAAATAGTTCAGGCTCCCATTCCTTACTTGAAGGCGGGAGCCTGAACTTTTATCGCTATCTAGCGGCTAGTTACTTGCGGCAGGAGCCGGTGGAGACTGCGGCGGTGTTGTCGCCGCCTTCAGCCAGTGCCTGCTTGAGGGTGCTTGCGGTGATGGCGTAGCCGGTCTGGCCGCTGGTTGCCTTGCCGAAGATCACGCCGACCACGTTGCCGTTTTCGTCGAGGACGGGGCCGCCGGAGTTGCCGTGCTGCACGTCGGCTGCCAGCTGGTAGACCTGGCGCATGGCGTTGGCGCGGCCGGTGTCGGCGTCGATGGTCTGGGTGTTGCCGATGCCCTGCACGGTGGCGGGCAGTGCCTTGAACGGGCCGCCCTTGGGGTAGCCCATGAAGGTTACGAGGCTACCTGCGGCGGCGTTGGTGCCGATGTTCAGCGGTTCAAGCGGCAGCTTGGGAACGCTGATGAAGGCGATGTCCTGTTCGCTGTCCATGTAGACGACGGTGCCGGGCCAGGTGCGGCCTCGGGAGTCCTGTACGACCGGGGAGGTCACGCCGGCGACCACGTGGGCGTTGGTGACGACCAGGCCGTTATCAGCGACGAAGCCGGAGCCGGTGGAGGTGTAGCCGCACTGCTCTGCGGCGCCCAGAATCTCAACCACGGAGGCTGCCGCCCGATCCAGCGCCGCGGATTCTACGGTCTGGGTGGGGGCGCTGGTTTCGGGGGCGATGAGCTGGCTGACTTCCGGAATGGTTCCGAAGGCGAGCACGTCGTTGCGTACCGTGTTGATGCGGTCCTTGACGACCTCGGGGGTGGCAGCGACCATCCATGAGAGGGTCTTGGAGTCGCTGAGCGCAGTGTTGAGCTGCGGGATGGGTACGGTGCGCATGGAGATGGTCAGTACGACCATGACCAGGGCGCAGGCGGCGAGGTTCAGCACGCCGCCGAAGAAGCGTTCAATGCCCTTGAGTGGGGTGATGTCGGTGACGCGGCGGATGGTGCGTCCGGCAACGAGGCCGAGCCACTGTCCGATGGTCAGGCAGATGATGAGCACGCCGACGGCGGTAATGAGGCTCCACTGGGATCCCACGGATGCCACGGCGAGGGGCACGAGCCAGGCTGCGGCGCAGACGCCCAGGCCGAGGCCGAGGAAGGTTCCGAGGGTGGTGAAGAATCCGCTACGGACTCCGGCGAGGAAGTAGAGCAGCAGAATGATGGGGATAGCAATATCAAGCAGGTTGATGCCAGTCGTCACGACTAATTGCCTCCTTGGTGGGTAGAAATGGTCACGGTGTGCCCATTGTGGTTGGTGCGGGCTGCGCCCGGTGAGTGTGGTGGCGTTTGTTGGGCCGATAAAGGACACACCTGAATGCTTGATATTAGGTGCCGAACCTGTGGGTAAGCTTTGAATTTACTCGAAAGAAATAACTTTTGTTGTAAAGCTCGCTGTATCGGAATGCATAAAGCGCTTTTTTAGGGTACGCTCATATCAGTTGAATATGTCACACTAGCTTGAGCCTTCTCACATTTCAGATGTTGAGATGCATGACACCGGTTCGGGCTCACTCACTGAACATTTACGAGTTTCGGCTCATCACCTCATATCTAGGAGAACTTTATGGATCTCGAGATCCTCCGTCGTACCCCTCTCTTTGCGAACCTCGACGACGCAGCTTTCGCTCTGCTGACCGATGACATTCAGGAGATTGACCTCTCCCGCAACGCTGTCCTCTTCTACGAGGGCGACCAGGACGACCAGCTCTTCGCTGTGCTCTCCGGTAAGGTCAAGCTGGGTCGCACCGCCGCTGACGGCCGCGAGAATATGGTTGCAATCATGGGTCCCGGTGACGTCTTCGGCGAGATGGCTCTCTTCGATCCTTCGCCCCGTTCGACCAACGCTGTGGCTGTTTCTGAGACTCGCCTGGCTGCCATCAAGCACGAGTCCTTCAAACGTGCACAGCAGCTGGACCCCACGATCTCTGATCAGATCATTAAGACTCTGGCTCGCCGCCTGCGCCACGCTAACGAGGCACTGGCTGACCTGGTCTTCTCTGACGTTCCCGGCCGCCTCGCTAAGGCGCTGCTGGACCTGGCTGACCGCTTCGGCCGCCCCGCGACCGACGGCGTGCTCGTTGCTCACGAGCTGACTCAGGAAGAGCTGGCACAGCTGGTTGGTGCATCCCGCGAGACCGTGAACAAGGCTCTTGCCGAGTTCGTTTCCCGCGGTTGGATCCGCCTGGAGGCACGCGCGGTTGTCATTCTGGATCTGCCCCGCCTGCGCCAGCGTTCCCGCTAAGGTCTCTTTGAGTTAGGGCATTCTAGGACGCCCTCGCTGAAAGACGCACAGCTTAAATAGATCAGGAGCCGTTTCCCTCTGCATGGGGAAACGGCTCCTGATTTCTTTAACGCTTCATCGTACGAGCGAACGGCTGCAATACCCTCTTAGAGCGCACCCATCGCGCCGGTGTATATGGAACCGGTGGTAGCCGGAACCACCTCGGTGAAGGAGAGCATGCACGCACCGTTGTGGGTGACGAGCACGGGCTTCTTCACCTCAATATTGCGGCGCTTGGACAGCCACGCCACGGAAGTCTGTGCCTTCGCCAGCGATTCGAGCATGCACATCACGCCGGGGGTAATGAGCTGGTCGAGGGTACGGCCCACCGTGTTGGGCTGGCCGATGCGGTCACCCAGTTCGCTGGTGTCCTTGGCTTCGAGCAGTTCACGCACGTTCAGCCAGTCACCCCACACGCCCTTACCGAGCAGTAGCTTCGGGTCCTGACCGACGGGCAACGCCGTGGTGAAGTAGGCGATATCGTAGCGTTTGAGGAAGAAGTCCGGGGACTGCCAGCGCGCGACCGGGCGCAGCAGGTCGGCGCGCACGCTCAAGCCGCTGGAGGTCAAGAAGTCCGAGAAGCTCTTGTCCTGCTCGGCAACCGCTTCACGCCACGCCATGAGCTCGGGCGTACTGGAGCGCTCCACGACGTCCTGTTCATCCTCGCCGGCAAGCAGAATGCCGGTCTCTTCAAAGGATTCACGCACGGCAGCCATGACGCTGCGGCGTGCCTGCGCAATATCGGAGAAGTGGAATTGTTCCTGCCAGTAGTCGGCGCCGGGACCCACCCAGGAGGCGGACTCATCATCACCGGGAAGAGCCGTACCGCCGGGGAAAGCCACCACGCCCAGCGGGGAGGTGCCGGGACGGTAGGTCAGAATCGTTTCGAGGCCGTTGTCGCCGTCGCGCACAAAAATGACGGATGCCGCCTGGCGCATCGTGCAGCCGGTCGTGCCTTCGTTGCCGCATTCGCGCCAGCTTTCGGCGGCGGTGCGCATGAACTCGGGAATCGTGTAGAGACGCTGGATGGATGCGGTGCGCGGGCCTGACTGGCGGCCGGTGAACACGCGGGGGCGTTCCACGCCCTCAGCCGGGGTGGGAGTACCGAAGCGGCGTTCCTGCACCGGCAGGGGTAGAGTCTTGATGTTCTGGGCGGTGCCGTTGTCCTGTACGGATCCGGTGTGTGCAGTCTTGTCAGGAGCGTTCTGCGCTGCCCGCTGAGCTTGGGCAGCACGAATAGCAGACAGCGGCAGAGCGCCGGTGTACAGCTTAGACATACTCAACGATGATCTCGACCTCTACGGGCGAATCGAGGGGAAGAACGGGAACACCCACGGCGGAGCGGGCGTGCTGGCCTGCCTCGCCGAAGATTTCGCCGAGCAGTTCGGAGGCGCCGTTAATGACGGCGGGCTGAGCGGTGAAGTTCACCTCGGATGCCACGAAACCAACAACCTTCACGACGCGCTGCACGCGGTCCAGGTCGCCGATCACGGACTTGACTGCTGCCAGGGCGTTGAGCAGGCAGATACCCGCGTACTTCTTAGCGTCCTCGGGGGTTACGAAGCCTTCAGCGCCGGAGTCGGATACCTTGCCGGTTTCGGGCAGGGCACCGTCGACGAAGGGTAGCTGGCCGGAGGTGTACACGTAGGAGCCGGAGGTTACCGCGGGAACATAAGCGGCAACGGGGGCGGGTGCTACGGGCAGTTCGTAACCGAGTTCGCGGATACGTGCTTCAATACGGGATTCAGTCATGATTACTCCAGAAGGATGGCGGGTGCTGGCACCCAAACGGTGATAAGGGAAATGCCGTAAACCTAAACGCTACTGATATTCAGACAGCTGTTAAACGGCTAACCGGCGGCCTGCCTCAGCTATTCCCGCCCGCCCCTATAGGTAGGAGAACGTGGGGTTGAGGTGACCGCCGGGTACGCTGCTCTTAGTCAGCCTTCTCGCGCTTAAAGTAGGCGATGGGGTTGCCCTGAGTCGGAGCGACCATGTTCGACGCGGGGGTTGCGCCAGCAGGTGCGGATGCGCCGGGGAGAACAGTTACGAGCTCCCAGCCGTCTTCACCCCAGTTGTCGAGGATTGCCTTGGTCGTGTGGATCATCAGCGGTACAGTTGCGTATTCCCATTTCTTCATACCCTCTAGACTAGCTTTCAGGGTCGAATAAGTAAAAGGGATTTACTATGGTTTCGGTCAATGTCCGGCGCTTTTGGGGGCTTTATTCTCAGGGCTGAGGCGCCCACCTCCCTGTGGGGTGCCGAACCGGACTTCCTCTCACAGCTTCATGGGATAAACTGAATGAATGGCTTCATCTAAGAAAACCCGTGCGCGTCGCCGCCCGGGAGATTTTTTGCAGTTCCTCGCGTTCAGCGTGATTGCCGGTTTCCTTGCGGCAATTATTGTCGTGCCCCCTGCCGTGAGCTTGGGTATGGTCACGAACGCGTCGATGTCATGGTTCCAGGACCTTCCTAACGACATTGCCGATGGCATCTCTTCCCGTCCTTCTACTATTTACGCTGCTGACGGCAAAACCGAAATCGCGACCTTCTTTGAAGAGAACCGTGAACCGGTCAAGCTGGATCAGATTTCTCAGCACATGAAGGACGCTATCGTTTCGGTGGAGGACCGTGACTTCTACAACCACGGTGCTGTCTCCGCTATCGGTATTGGTCGTGCGTTCCTGAACAACATCATTAACTCCAACAGCGGCCGCCGCCAGGGTGCATCCACCCTGACCCAGCAGTACGTTAACAACCTCATTGTTGACTCCGCTGTGGCTCGTGGTGAGGACGCTACCGCAACCCTAAACGGTAACAAGACCTACGCCGCAAAGATTCGCGAGATGAAGCTTGCGATTTCTATGGAGCAGAACAAGTCCAAGGACGAAATCCTTGAAGGCTACCTGAACATCGTGAACCTTGGTGGTTCGAACTACGGTGTTGAGGCTGCCGCACAGTACTACTGGGGTATTTCCGCTAAGGACCTGAACGTGGCACAGTCCGCGCTTTTGGCTGGTCTGGTGCAGGCACCGAACGTGTACGATCCGACCGTGAACCCCGAGCTCGCCCGTGAACGCCGCGACATCGTTCTGGGCACCATGCTCCGCGACGGCAAGATTACCGACAAGGAATACAGCGACGCCATCGCCAGCGACATTAAGCTCAACGTCCACACCAAGTCCCAGGGTTGCTCCCTGGCAGGCGACAAGGCGTTCTTCTGCCGCTACGTGGTCAACTACCTGCTGCAGGATGAGTCCCTCGGCGCAACCGCTGAGCTGCGTAACACCGCTATTAAGCGTGGCGGCCTGAAGGTGATCACCACCCTGAACCCCGAGGCTCAGACCGCGGCAAAGCAGGCAGTTGACTCCACCCAGCCGGCAGCAACCAACTGGAACGACGTGAACTCCGCACTGACCAGTGTTGAGCCCGGCACCGGCCGCGTCATCGCGATGGCACAGAACACCGAGCTCGGTAGCCCCGCAGACGCGAACGACCACTCCAAGACCGAGTACAACTACAACGTTGATAGCGCCTACGGTGGTACCCGCGGCTTCCAGCCCGGTTCGACGTTCAAACCGATTATTCTGGCACAGTGGCTCATCAGCGGCCGCGGCGCTAACGCTACCGTGAACGGTACCCAGCTGTTCTGGCCCACCAGCTTCGGGTGGCATGCCCGCTGCTACGAGGGCGGTAAGTTCTACTACACCGGCCAGGCCAACGGCTGGTCCTACAAGAACGCAGTCAACGGCGGCCTAGGCTACAACACCGCGGCGTACGGTATTCGCCAGTCGTTTAACTCGTACCTGTTCGGCATGCTCTCCCAGATTGACCTGTGCGATGTGCACGACCTGTCCATCAAGATGCACGCCCTGGACGGTACCGGCGAACCGCTACACAGCATCCCCAACCTGAGTACCAACATTGGTGGTACCAAGTACGGTATCTCCCCGCTGACCAACGCATCCATGTACGCTATCTTCGCTTCCGAGGGTAAGTACTGCACCCCGCGCCCCATCGAGAAGATCACCAAGACTGACGGCGAGACTCTCAAGGAATACCAGAACCAGTGTGAGCAGGTTCTGGATCCGGACATCGCGAACGGTGTCAGCTGGGTTCTGAAGGGTGTTATCCAGCCCGGCGGTTCCGCTTCTCAGCGCGGTATTGGTCTGCCGAACGGTTCGGCTGCGAAGACCGGTACAAACGATAACTCCTCCCAGACCTGGCAGGTTGGCTACACTCGTGGCCTGTCCACCGCGTCTTGGGTTGGTTCTAACAACCTCGGCTTCCGTTCCCTGAACGGCCTGGCCGTCAACGGTCGCGTGCTGAGCTATGTGGATGGTGCAAACTACGCTGGTGCCCAGTGGCAGACCTTTATGAAGGCCATCGCTCCGAAGTACAACACGAAGGACTTCACGACCCCCAGCGATAAGGTCCTGTCTTATAACTCCAACCCCAGCTAAGGCTGAGGTCTGAAAGGCGATTGATGATGTGTGAAAACGCAGTCAACGCCCGCGTCCCCGTGGCGGTCCCCGGCGCACGCGGCTCCTCCCCACTCCTGAAGAAGGTGGCGGGGGCGGTAGCCGCCACTGCAGCGTTGGGGGCCGCCACGGCGGCGTACGGGCACTTTATTGAACTGAATAATTTTCAGCTCCGCACCGAGTCCCTGCCGGTACTGCCCGCCGGGAGCCCCGACTTTAGGATTCTGCATATTTCGGATATGCACATGATTCCGGGCCAGCAGAAGAAGATTGACTTCATGCACTCGCTGGCTGCACTGGAGCCAGATTTGGTGATGAATACGGGCGATAACCTCTCCCACGTGGACGGTATGGGCCCGCTACTGGAGGCGCTCGACCCGCTCATGGACTTCCCCGGCGTATTTGTGCCCGGCTCCAATTGCTATTTTGCGCCCGTCTTCAAGAACCCGGCACGCTACCTGTGGCAGCCGCGCACCCCTCAGACGATTGAGGAGGGATCGCGTGTAGCACTGCCCATTGAGCGGATGCACGAGGCGTTCGAGTCGCGCGGCTGGACGGGCCTGGTCAACCGCTACGATACGCTGAACCTTAAGGGTCTGCGCCTGGAGTTCTCCGGTGTGGATGACCCGCACCTGCGCTACGATGAGCACCCCGGCTTCGCGCCCGGCGCCTTCGATGAGGGTGAGGAGCCGAGCGTCCGTATCGGCGTGGCGCACGCCCCCTATATGCGTACCCTGCACCGCTTCGTGCAGGACGGTGCGCAGGCTATTTTTGCCGGTCATACGCACGGCGGTCAGGTCTGCCTGCCCGGCGGTCATGCCCTGGTCAGCAATTGCGATTTGCCGCCTTCGCGTGCGAAGGGCGTGAGTGAGCAGTCCGGTGTTCCGGTTCAGGTTTCTGCCGGTTTGGGCACCTCTCGTTTTGCGCCGGTGCGTCTGTTCTGCCCGCCGGAGGCAATCCTGGTGACCCTCACGGCTCGCGATAAGGGGCAGGGCACCTCCGCTACCTCAGCAGGTGGTCGTCTCTAATGTCTGAGGCTTCTACAGCACACACGGCTAAGCGCCGCCGTAATCCCTTCTTGGAGACGGCGAGCGAACCGACCCCCGACCCGATCGACTACGCGCACGGTCAGCGTGCCCCACGCACCCTCGCCGCGTATGCGCGTCCGATTCGTGTGCGCTGGGGCGTGGGCCTACTCGTGGCGTTCGGTGCCGGTGCCCTTGAGATTTCCATCCCGCAGATGTTGCAGATTATTGTGGATCATCTCTCGCAGAGCACCACCGAGAGCGCCATCTGGATTGCCGGAGGCCTGGTGCTTCTGCTGGGTATCGCGCATGCCTCCTTCATGTATTGGAGGCGCTGGCTGATTGTGGACCCGACCTCCACAATTGAGCTGTCCATGCGCATGAACTTCTTTGACCGCCTGCTCAGTGCCCCGCTTTCCCTGCTGGATCGTTGGCCCTCCGGTCAGTTGCTGACCCGCTCCATGAGCGATTTGGGGACGATTCGCCGTTGGTTGTCTTTCGGTATCGTGCAGATGCTGACTGTTGCGGTGATGTTCCTGGTCGGTGGCTTCTTCATGCTGCGTTCTTCGCCGTCTCTGGCACTGGTGTTCGTGGTGACCGTGCCGATTCTGGTGCTGTCACTGGTGAACTTCACCCGCAAGTACTACCGCGCTTCACATGAGATTCAGCAGATGACGGGCGACCTCTCCACCCGTATTGAGGAGTCGGTGCGCGGTATCCGCGTGATTAAGGCGCTGGGCCGCTCCCCCGAGCAGATTCAGGAATATTCCGAGTCGGTGGACGCCCTGCAGGTGCGCGAGTACGGCAGGTCGATGCTGGTGGCTCGTGTTGCCCTGTACCAGGGCCTGATTGTGGGTGTCTCCACGGCAGTGGCGCTGGCTGTGGGCGCTTCGCAGGTTGCGGCGGGCACCTTGAGCCTGGGCGCGATGACCGCCTACTTTGCGGTGCAGACGACCGTGCTCAGCCACGTGACGCGCTCGACCGCGCTGATGTCTGCCTATTTGAGCTATAAAGTGGCGTTGGAACGCCACAACGAGGTTATGGACGAGCCCGGCTTTGAGGCGGTGCCGCTGGTTCGTGGCTCCGCGGCTATGTCTGGGCCCGAGCATCCGCAGGGTGCTTCTGATTCGTCAACAGTAGCTGGAGTGTCTGCCGAGGGCGGCTCCGGGAAGGAAACTATGCAGTACCCCAGCGGTGGCGCAGTATCTGTCACTTTCGATCACGTTCAGTTCAGCTACGATGCTGCCAAGGAGCTGGCTGAGGCTACCGCTGAGGCGAATCCTGAAGTTGCTTCTGAGGCGAAGGCACCCGAGGTTTCCGTGCTGAAGGACGTGAACTTCAAGGTCTTCCCGGGTGAGATTCTGGCGCTGGTGGGTGCAACCGGTAGCGGCAAGTCGACCGTGCTGTCGCTGGTTCCGCGTTTCTACGAGCCGACCTCCGGTTCCCTGCGTTTTGGCACCCGAGATACCGCCGACATGTCTATTGAGGAGGTGCGTGCCCAGACCGCGTTCGTCTTTGAGGAGGCGGTGCTCTTCTCCGGCACGGTTCGTGAGAACGTGCTGATGGGCGTTGCCGAGCAGTACGAGCACGGCACCGAGGATGAGGACTACCCCGCCGCAGAAGAGCTGGAGGCGACCCTCCAGACCGCACTGCAGCTGGCTGCGTGCGATTTTGTGGCGGAGCTTCCGCAGGGTCTGGATACCGTCATTGGTGAGGAGGGTCTGAGCCTTTCGGGTGGTCAGCGTCAGCGTCTGTCGTTGGCGCGCGCTTTGGCGAAGCGCCCCTCCGTGCTGCTGCTGGATGACCCGTTCTCGGCGCTGGATGTGAACACGGAGGAGCGTATTATTACGGGTCTGCGTGAGGGCCTGGACGGTCTGGGCGGCGCTACGACCCTGCTGACGGCACACCGCCCCTCCACGGTGGCATTGGCGGACCGCGTGCTGTTGATGGTTGATGGTGCCGTGGTCGCTGAGGGTACTCACGCTGAGCTGATGGACTCTTCGGAGCAGTACCGCCAGCTAATGACGATGGAGGAGGGCTAATGGCCCATCATCGTCCGGCGGAGCGGCGGGAGGAGTTGAGCCCGCAGGAGCGCGCGGAGACTCGTGAACGTTCGATGGCTCTGCTGCGCCAGATGTTGCGCCCGCACCGTGGGGCGTTGGCTCTGTCGATTATTTCTGTGCTTTTGGTGTCGGGTTCCTCGGCGATTGCGCCGATTCTGATTGCCCGCGTTTTGGATAGTTCCATTGAGCCGCTCAAGCAGGGTGACGCCTCTCCCCTGCTGACTTTGCTGGTGTTCTTTGTGGCGGCTACCGCGGTGACCGCGATCTTCTCGTGGGTCAACGTGGCGTACACGGTGCGCGTGTCGCTGGGTGTGGTGGTGTACCTGCGTAAGCGGGTGTTCCGTCACGCGCAGTCGCTGAGCGTATCGTTCCATGAGCGGTACACTTCGGGCAAGGTTATTTCGCGTCTGACGAGCGATATTGATACGGTCCGTAGCTTCTTGGATAGCGGCATCAGCCAGTTGGCGATTACGTTGCTGTCCATGGTGATTTCTGCGGTCGCTATTTTCCTTCTGGATTGGCGTATTGGTTTGCTCATGCTGGCGATGGGCGTGCCGATTTACTTTTTGACGCGCTGGTTCCAGAAGGCGGCGGTGCCGGTTTTCCGTACGATGCGTACCGAGTCGGCACGCCTGACGAGCCGTTTTGTGGAGACGTTTACGGGTATCCGCGCGGTAAAGGCGTTTGGTGCGGAGGCGCAGATGCGCACCGAGTACGCTCAGGCGTCGGAGCGTTACCGCCTGGCGGTGATGGATTCGATTAAGATTTTCGGTGTTTATGCCCCAACCCTAACGTTATTGGGCAATGTATTTATTGCCGGTGCGCTGGTGCTGGGTGGTTATGCGGTGCTGGGCGGCACCATGCAGATCGGTACCCTGCTGGCGCTGGTGATTTACGCGAACCGCGTGTTTGAGCCGGTCATGCAGCTCTCTGAGTTCTACAACATGTTCCAGTCGGCGATGTCCGCGCTGGAGAAGCTGTCGTCGTTCCTGGCTGAGGAGCCGGAGGTTGCTGAGCCGGAGCATCCGCATGAGCGCGCTGTAGAGCCTGCAACCGAGTCTGCCGCTGAGTCTGCGCCCGGTCCTTCCGCTGCTGGCGCCTCCGGGGGCGTGAGCGGCACGGTTCGCGGTGCCCTGGTGGAGCTTGATTCGGCGGTCTTTGGCTACACCTCGGATCGTCACGCTCTAAAGGAGACGAGCCTGCGCATTGAGCCGGGTACGACCGTGGCGCTGGTGGGTGCTACGGGTGCCGGCAAGTCGACGATTGCTAAGCTGGTGGCTCGTTTCTACGATGTTTCATCCGGTCAGGTGCGTATTGACGGCGTGGATGTTCGCCAGCTGGCGGATGTGCAGCTGCGCCGTGAGGTACTCATGCTGACCCAGGAGGTGTTCCTGTTCTCCGCGTCGATTCTGGAGAATATCCGCATGGGTAACCCGCAGGCCTCCGATGAGCAGGTGAAGGCTGCCGCGAAGGCGGTGGGTGCTGACGCGTTCATTGAGCGTCTGCGTGATGGCTACGAGTCACAGCTGGGTCGTGGCGGTATTACCCTGTCGGCGGGTCAGCGTCAGCTGGTGTCATTTGCTCGCGTGTTCTTGGCGAATCCGCGGGTGCTGATTCTGGATGAGGCGACGGCTTCGCTGGACATTCCGAGTGAGCGCGCGGTGCAGGCGGCGCTGCGGACCGTGTTGGCGGGGCGTACGGCGCTGGTGATTGCGCATCGCCTCTCAACGGTTCTGGGCGCTGATCGTGTGCTGGTGATTCATGAGGGCTCCGTGGTGGAGGATGGTTCCCCGCAGCAGTTGATTGCCTCCGGTGGTCGTTTTGCGGTGATGTACGCCTCCTGGGATGAGCTGAATCAGGTTCAGGAGGCTGAAGCGTAGAACCTTTATTTGCCTCTCCCCGACCGGTGACGTGCCGCTGTGTTGCGTTCTGAATTTTTTTGGGTTATCCTAGGTGAGTTGCCTACGGTATTCGCTGATAGGTCAACATCGGGATGTGGCGCAGCTTGGTAGCGCGCGTCGTTCGGGACGACGAGGTCGCAGGTTCAAATCCTGTCATCCCGACAACTAGCCCCGGTCCACTGGACCGGGGCTTTGTCGTACCCGCAGCATTTCTCTGGCGCAGTATTTCTGCCACGGTATATCTGCCCAGATTCCTCAGCAGATTCTGCCGCAGATGTTGAGTACATAGAAGCGACCCCCTACCCGCGCAAGAACGCAGGTAGAGGGCCGCTTTCTATGCTGTGGCTCTAGGTTATGTTCTTCAGGCCCGCTTAGCCGCGCCCAGAGATGAGGGCGAGAATCGCTTCCAGGGGGCCGCGTCCGGCAATGGAGCGTGCCATGCGTGACCAGAGGGTGCAGAAACCCAGGGCGATAACAGCGCCGAGCAGTAGGAAGGCGCTCCAGTACACGGCGGTGCCCCAGCCTCCGGTGGCGACGTAGTGCTCACCCGCGGTGAGAGCCTTAACGGTGGGACCTGCGTAGATGATGATTCCACTCAACACAATGGATGCGCTCAACGACATCTGGCCCAGGCGGGCGATCGGGGTGAGCATTCCCGCCTGCGCGGAGAGCAGGCGCGCGCATTCTGCCCAGAAGTACAGGGTTGCCGCCAGGTTCAGGGTGAGCAGCACCTGCGGGCTGCTGAGGAAGCCCAGCTCGGTGTAGGGGTTGAAGGTGCGGTAGACGGCGAGCGCCAGCACGGCGAGTACCACGGGGATTGCGAGCTTCGCCTGCAGGTTGTCGTAGAGGCGAACGAGCACGATGCCCAGGCACATGACCCAGATGAGCTGTGCGCTCTGCGCGTGGTTGACGCCGTGGCTTGCGAGGAAGGGCAGCTGCACGGCGGTCCACTGGTCGGCCCGGGCGGCTACGTCCGTGAGGAGGGTGTAGGTCCAGGTGATGAAGGGGCTGGTGACTACCGCCAGCGCGGCGACCGCCCACAGGGGCAGGTGCACGACGAATAGGGTGAGCAGGGTCAGTAGCGCCAGGTGCACGAGCATGTCGAAGGGTAGCGTGTAGCTGAAGCCCTGCGCCGGTACGGTTACGCCGGCTTGCGGCAGGTAGGTGATGCCCTGCATGAGCGCCACGCCCAGGAGCAGTAGCGCCAGGAATCGCACGATGGTTCCTGCGAAGAGCTGGGGAAAGTTCGCGGTGCGTGCGTACCGCCAGGCGGCAGCGCCCAGGATTGCGGCGAAGAGCGGTTCAGCGGGTACGAGGGTCTGCGGGATCCAGAACTTCCAGGAGATCGGAATCAGCTGTAGCCAGTATCCGAAGGGGATGAGCAGGCTGAGCACGGCGAAGGCGCGGGCGAGGTCCAGGCCGAGGTCGCGTCGGGTGCCTCCGAGAGAGGCGGCGCGTGTCCCGCTGCTGACGGTGGGGATGGGTTGAGTGCGCCCTGCTGCCATGTCCTCGCTCCTTGTAGTGCCGTGTTTGAGAGTCTGTGCGCCGTGCCAGGGGTGTACTCTGCCAGGGGGGGTGTGGCCCTGCCGGGGTATCTGCCGCATCCGGTGGTGTGTGCCGGATGCGCTGGCATAGGTGTTAAGTGTAACGGTGGAAGCTGTGTCCGCTTGGGCGGTGGCGCGGAGGTTTTGCTCTCATGCCGTTTCTCTCCTCGGCTGTTGGCTGCTGTTGACCGCTATTGACTGGAGCCTCTTACCCTGCGGTGAGTGCTGTTCAAGTGTTGTTGCACAAGGTTGGGTGTGTACCATTGGTACGTTCTTAAAGGTGGTGGCGTCCCGCGGGCGGTTCGCCCCGGTTACTTTCCTGTACGCGCCCCATCTGCACATACACCACGTTGAGGTTTTATGTTTTCCATTTCTTCCCCTCTTTTTCTGACGGATTTGGGGACTTCCGGTGCTCTTCTGGCGTCGGGCACGACTCTTTCGGATGGGTCGAGCCACGGTAACGGCCAGTTTGTGTCCATTTTCTGGATTACGTTGGTTGCGTTGCTGTCGCCGATTCTTTCGCGGCTGACGGGTAAGAAAATCCCCGATGTGGTTTTCCTGCTCATTTTTGGTCTGCTCATTGGCCCGAATATGCTCAACCTTGCCAGCAGTGAGGGTGGTATCCCACTGCTGAAGGAGCTGGGCTTGGGCATGCTCTTTTTGATTGCGGGCTTTGAGATTAACGTGTCCTCGCTGCGTAGCCGCCAGGGTTATAGCGCTATTGCCACATGGGTGGTGTGCTTTGCTTTGGGTATGGCGGGTGCGGCGGTGATTACGTCGTTCTCGCATGAGCTGAATACGTATATTGCGGTGGGTGTGGCGTTGAGTTCCACGGCGTTGGGTACTCTGCTGCCGATGTTGAAGTCTCACGGTGCTGCCGGTACGCCGGTGGGTAATGCGGTGCTGGTGCACGGTGCTGTGGGTGAGCTTCTGCCGATTTTCGCTATTTCGCTGTTGCTGTCTTCGCGTTCGCCGGGTATGGCGATTGTGGTATTGCTGGCGTTTATGGTGGTTGCGGTTGTTACGGCACTGATTCCGCATCGTCTGTTTGCGCATGTGCCGGGTCTACGTCAGATTATGGCTGCGGAGGCGAATACGACCGGTCAGACGGTTCTGCGTCTTGCGATGTTCCTGCTGGCGACCCTAATCATGTGCACTGCGCTCTTTGATTTGGATGCGGTGCTGGGCGCCTTTGCGGCGGGCCTGATTCTGCGTACTCTGACCCCTCCGGCGGCTCTGCATATGATAACTCACCGCCTTGAGGTGGTTGGTTTTACCTTCATGATTCCGCTGTTCTTTGTGGTCAGCGGTATGGGCATTGATGTCTCTGCCGTGGTGGCTAATCCCTTGGGTCTGTTTGCCGTGGTGGTGGGTATCCTGCTGTGTCGTGGTGTTCCGGTTCTGTTGGCGGAGCATTTTTTCGATACCCGTTCGGGTTTGACCACTCGCGCTCAGAAGGTGCAGTTGGCGCTGTATTCGGCGGCGGGTCTGCCGATTATTGTGGCGGTGACGGAAGTTGCGACCAGTTCGGGCCTGTTGGAGGAGTCCACGGCTTCGTTGCTGGTTGCCGGCGGCGCGCTGACGGTTTTGCTGTTCCCGCTGTGGGCGTTGGGTATTCGTCAGGCGTTTGGTTCTGCTGAACCGTCTGCGCAGGCGCCGAGCCGTAAAGAGCAGATGAATGCGCTGAAGGCTCAGCGTAATGCGCAGACGAAGCTGGCTACGGGCATGATTCCGGTGGTTCGTTTGAAGTCGCAGTCTGATGCCGCCTCTGATGCCGCTGCCGACTCTGTGGCTGGCACCTCCTCTGTGGCTGAAACCGCCCCTGAGACCGGCTCTGAATCCTCACCTGAGGCTGCCGCTGAGACGAAGAAGGGTAAGGGCTCAGCTGGGGGTTCTGCCAAGAAGTAGTTGCGGCTATGCTGTGGTTTTTTCGGCCTTTCACGGGTGAGCCAACACGGATGGGCCTTTCATGGGCGGGTCAATAAGCCGTTTTGAGGGGGCATCCCGCTTACAGTCACCTCAACCCTATGTGGGATTGGGTTTGCAAAACCACACACAATACCAGACAGTCAAAGCCCTGTAAACCAACATACATCCCGCGCATAGGGTCAAAGCCCGCCGCGTCCTCTCTAGAGGCTGCGGCGGGCTTTTTGCACCTGAATGACCTGATAAACCGGGAGAAGATGAGAATCTTTCCTTAAATTCGGATTTTTTATGCAAATATTACAGAACATGACGTGTCTTAGCTTTCTTGACTGACACTTTGTCCTATAAAATTGAAAGCGGAAGGGAATTTCCCTAAAACACACATAAACCAACATACATACACAGAGTCGCTTCCGCCCCAGCGGGAGCTGGTGCACCTCCCCTCTCACACACGGGAGGTGCCCCTTTCGGGAGTATCCGCGACGATACCCCGGCGGCTCCCAACCACTGAGGAGGATCATATGGGTCAGAAAGGTAATTATTTCTAACCTCACATCTTAAGGCCTCGCACCGAATCCTAACGATTGTCTGCACACACAGTCATTTCCGAAGGAAATATCATGCACCAACTACTCCTCACCGCGAGCACTGGTGGCGTAGAGCTGGACTTCCCGGCCTGGCTCCGAATTACGCACTTCATCAATTTCATTATGATGGGCTTCCTGATTCGTTCAGGTTGGGAAGTTCTCGCTTCTCACCCCCGCCTGTACTGGAACAACCACTGCACCCCGGGTTCCGAGTGGCTCAAGTTCACCAAGGACAAGGTTTCGACCGTCCCCGGTGAATTCACCGCCCGCGATGACCAGCGCACCCTGTCTCCCCTGATTTCTCTGCCCGGTAAAGCCCAGATTGGTCTGGGCCGCGCATGGCACGCGCTGGTGACCGTCATCTGGATTGTTAACGGTCTCGTCTACGTCTCCTTGCTGTTCCTGACCGGTCAGTGGCGCCGTATCGTCCCGACCAGCTGGGATATCATCCCGCAGGCGTGGGAATCCATCCAGATTTACGCTGGCTTCCAGATTCCCTCGATTGAGCACTTCCAGCCGTACGACGCTCTGCAGCAGATTATGTACTTCACCGTGGTGTTCATTGTGGCACCGCTGATGATTGCAACCGGCCCGATCATGAGCCCGGCATTCTGCGGCCGCTACCCCGGCTACGTGCGCCTCTTCCGTAACCGCCAGACCGCGCGTTCCATCCACTTCCTGGGCATGGCGTTCTACTGCGTCTTCACCGTCATTCACGTGGCGCTGGTGTTCGTGGTTCACCCCCAGTACAACATCGCTCACATGATGCTGAACAAGCCCTACAACGAGGTGGACGCAGCACAGTTCGCCCAGGCAGTCACCATGCTCATTGGTGGTATTGTCTTCGCTGTGGCTCTGTGGATTTTCGCTTCGTACTGGTCCCTGCGCGACCTGCGATTCACCCAGACCTTTATCTGGGGTCTGACCCAGCCGATTCGTAACGTCCTGCTGGACCGCATCACCTCCCGTCAGGTGCAGAAGAAGACCTTCACCGACGCCGATATCTCCCCCTTCCACTGGGTTAACACTCGCCCGCCGACAGAGCGTGAGAGCACCGAGTGGAACCGCCTGAAGGAACACGAGTTCGTCGACTACCGCCTGGAGCTGGGTGGTCTGGTAAAGGAATCCAAGTCCCTGAGCATTGATGACCTCAAGAAGCTGGGCAAGGAAGTGAACATCACCATGCACACCTGCATGCAGGGTTGGACCGGTATCGCCAAGTGGGAGGGTGTGCGCCTGCGTGACGTCCTCGCACTGGTCGAGAAGACCGACGACGCTCGCTACGTCATGGTGACCTCCTTCGGCCACGTGGGCCACACCTACGACGGCCGACCGACCGAACCCTACTACGAGTGCCTGGACATCTCCATGGCAATGGAAGATGAGACCATCCTGGCATGGGGTATGAACGACAAGCCCCTGCCGGATGTGTACGGTGGCCCGCTCCGTCTGCGTGCGGACTCCATGCACGGCTACAAGATGGTCAAGTGGGTTCAGAAGATCGAGTGGATCAAGGATTACCGCGATGTTGGCGATGGCCAGGGCGGTAGCCGCGAGGACTCCGGTCTGCAGCACTTCGACGCACGTGCCTAAGCACCCACACGGGGCGCTACGACGCTAACCGTCGATACACCACAAGATACTACTCCACAGAACGGTGGCGGGAACATGGGCCCGCCACCGTTTTTGTGCCCTCACGACTCGCGTCTGCGCTTCTGAAGACGAGAAGCCGCGGGGGCATAAGAAGAGGGCATCAGGAGAGGGCATCAAGAAGAGGGTACAAAGAAACCGCCCGGGAGCCTTAGCTCTCGGGCGGTTTCTTTAGAGGTTTGCCGTCTGGCGCTATACCTTAGGCGTCGTAGATGATGACGTCCAGGGTACGGGGGCCGTGCACGCCCTCCACGCGAATCAGCTCGATATCACTGGTTGCCGACGGACCGGAAATCATGGTCACGGGGCGGGTGTAGGTGATACGCTCGATCGACTCGGGAACCAGCTCCACCACGGTGGAACGGGGCACCACGCAGATGTGGTGGTCGGGCACCAGGGTGATGGCGCGGCGACCCTCATCGGGGTTGGTGTTCAAGAAGATCGTGCCGGTCTCTGCGCAGGAGACGGTCGAACCGGTCACCACAGCGTCAACTGCGTCCAGTTCCTTCAGGGACAGGCAACCGGGCTTGAGGGTGCTACCGGAGTCGGTGACGCGCTTGCGGTCAGCGGTGTCAGCCGGCAGCCACTCCATGTTCAGGCCCTCGGGAACCACGTAGGTGGACTTTTCACCCAGGCGCTCTGCGATGACCTCGGAGATGTTCTCCTTGTTCGCGTGGAACACGTTTGCCTTGTAGTCAATGAGGCGGTCGACGAGCATCTCAATGGTCTGCTCTTCGTTCAGCTCGCTGACGCGGCGGTAGTTACGTACGGGCTCGGGGGCGACGGGTGCGTCAGCCAGGGACGAGCGGATACGTGCGAGGATATCTTCCTTAGCAGAGGACATTAGTTGTTCTCCTTAGCTTCACGGGCTGCCTGGGCGTCCATAGCGGCCTTGGCGTTTGCTGCCGCCTCAGCGACCTTACCCTTGTTTGCCTCGATGAGGGCCTGAATGTCAACGCGCTGTGCGTTATCGCGTGCCGGAGCCTTGCCCTTCTCCTTCTTCCACCAGTTGCGGAAGGATTCCTTGGGGGGCTCGGGGATGTCGCGGTAAGCGGTCCAGCCGCCGACGATACCGGGAACAGCGGTGATCTTGTGCTTGCGGCCGCTGATCAGGCGGGACATGGGCAGACCACGCTCTGCAATCGACATCATCTTGCCGGAGGTGAAGAGCTTCTTCGCGCCGAGCATCATGCCGTCCATCTGCGAGAAGGGAGCCTTCTTGTTGCCCTCGAACTCGCGGACAGCGTGCTTGGATTCAACATCCTTAGCACGCAGGTGCACGAGGACCTCGGGGAAGTTAATCTTCACGGGGCAGACCTCGTAGCATGCGCCACAGAGGGAGGATGCGTACGGCAGAGAGTTGTTGTGCGCAGCCTCGATACCGGAGAGCTGCGGGGACAGAATCGCACCAATGGGACCCGGGTAGGTGGAGCCGTAGGCGTGACCGCCTGCGCGCTCGTACACGGGGCACACGTTCATGCAAGCGGAGCAGCGGATGCAACGCAGTGCCTGGCGGCCCAGCTCATCAGCCAGAACGGCGGTACGGCCGTTGTCGATGAGGATGACGTGCATGTTCTGCGGGCCGTCACCGGGGGTCACACCGGTCCACATGGAGGTGTAGGGGTTCATGCGCTCACCGGTAGAGGAGCGGGGCAGCAGCTGCAGGAATGCCTCGTAGTCCTGGAAGGTGGGCAGGATCTTCTCAATACCCATGAAGGTAATGAGGGTGTCGGGCAGGGTCAGGCACATACGGCCGTTACCTTCGGACTCCACGATGGTCAGGGTACCGGTCTCGGCAATACCGAAGTTGGTACCGGAGACTGCCACGGTGGTGTTCAGGAACTTGTTGCGCAGGCGGTTACGCGATGCCTCTGCCAGTTCTGCCGGCTCATCGGTGATGTCCGGGTTGATACCCTCAATTTCGCGCAGGAAGATGTCGCGGATTTCGCGGCGGTTGCGGTGAATTGCGGGCACCAGAATGTGGGAGGGGCGGTCGTGGCCAAGCTGGACGATTTCTTCCGCGAGGTCGGTCTCAATAGCGTTGATGCCGTTTTCCTCGAGGAATTCGTTCAGGCCGGTCTCTGCGGTTGCCATGGACTTGATCTTGATGATTTCGTCCACGCCCTGCTCACGAATCAGGTCCAGAGCGATCTGGTTTGCCTCGGTGGCGTTGCGTGCCCAGTGCACGTGGCCGCCTGCGGCAGTGAAGTTACGCTCGAACTGTTCAAGCAGCTCGGGCAGGTTCGCCAGAACGTAGTTCTTGACGGACTCACCGGTGTTACGCAGTTCCTGCCAGTCGGGCAGTTCTGCGGTGACGCGAGCGCGCTTGTTACGGATCGCGTGGGTCACGAAGCGCAGGTTGGAGCGCAGCTGCTCGTTCTTGAGTTCTTCCTTCGCGTACTTGGGGAAGGGGGTTTCTTCGAAAATGTTGCCCTCGCCGTAGTGAACGACCTTGGGCATACCAAGCTGAATAGCGGTCATGAGGTCTTATCTTTCCTTAGGCGATCGAGAGCTCAACGTGCTCAGAGTCGATCTTGAGCGGGTTTTCCTTGGTGGATGCGAGGATCTCCGCGAAGTGGATGGTCTGAACGTTCGAGCCGCGGCGCGAGAGCGCACCACCGATGTTCATGAGGCAGGAGCAGTCGCCGCCGGTGCACACGGATGCACCGGTTGCTTCAACGTTGTCTGCCTTGTCGTTGACCATTGCGCCGGAGACGTCAGCGTTCTTGAAGGAGAAGGTACCGCCGAAGCCGCAGCACTGGTCCATGCCCTCGATCTGGGTGTACTTGATGCCCTCAACGGTGCGGACCAGGTCCTGCTGGCGGGTGC
This sequence comes from Rothia mucilaginosa, assembly GCA_963538455.1. Lineage (GTDB taxonomy): Bacteria > Actinomycetota > Actinomycetes > Actinomycetales > Micrococcaceae > Rothia. Next base: position 109,266 of record CAUTHR010000001.1, read on the forward strand.
CCAGGCCGAGCATGCGCATACCGTGGCAGGAGCTGTGGTAGGTGACGTGCTCGGGGAAGTAGGAACCGAGCTGCTCAGCGGCGTTAGTGATGCCGAGGATGTCGATTAGCAGCTGGGAGAGCTCGAAGGTGCGGGAAGCAATCTGCTCTGCCTTCAGAGCCAGTGCTTCGTCGCCGCGGCTACGTGCGACCATTGCCTGCTGGTGGCGCAGGGATGCAACGCAGGAGCCGGAGGGGGCTACAGCAACGTCCCAGTCCCAGGAGTCAAAAGCCTCAACGTGGTTCTTCACGATTTCGTAGCCGTCATCGAAGTAGCCGGAGTTGACGTGCATCTGGGAGCAGCAGGTCTGGTTCGGGGGGAAGACAACCTCGTGGCCCAGGCGCTCAAGAATTTCGACGGTGGCGCGTGCTACGCGGGGGTACATGCCGTCAACGATGCACGTGGAGAAGAGTGCAATGCGCATGACTTGTCCGTCCTTTCCTCTGTGTTCAGAGTTTCTCGGTCTCACCGCCTGCGTCTGGGGCAGGCGGGGCACAGTCCGAATAAGTTCGGTCTTCCGTGTACTGCGGTTCAAGGAGGTGAACCGGGGAAGTTGGGCCGGATGGTTCCGGCTGGTGTGCGCGCCCCAAGTGGAGGTGGGATGCGGTGGGATCAGAAACCGTGGTGATGTCTTATATCTTCCTTGCCATTTAACACCGTTGTGCGGCTTTTCTCTAGTCGAAATAGCGCATACTTTCCTTGTTAAATAACGGGTTAGGTCACCCTGACCTTAAGGTATATTTTCCTACCTTCCGGTACATATGACCTCATCTAGTTTTTACCCTCACCCCATCCCCTACACCTCTTTATCTATTGAACATTTATCAAACACACATCTTCAGTCGATAAATCCCCTGGGAATAAGCCTTTCTGAAGCATTAATGATTGTTTTGTGGGGTTACTCTTCTTTAACGCAACATTTTTCAAGAATGTGCCCGCAGTTGAAGACTCCTTAGTAAATAAACCAGCCACTCATACACCCGGTTCTTTACGCTTTCAGAAATATTCGAGTTTCAGAAGCTGGCATTAACTATCAGAGTCGCAATATTTCGGTAAATTCACGGGGCACAAACCCTCCAGACACCCCTTAGTCGCGGAAATGAGTCAGGTCACTTTTGGCGAAATGCCGCACTATCCGGTACTCTTCTAAACATGCGATCAATGGTCTGACCACATCCCCGCATGGGAAACAATGACCCGTTCCCCGGCGGGATTATCTATGGTCTGACCACACACAAGACACACCCTGAACCAAAGGAGTTCCAGTGGAAACTTATACCGCTGTAACCAATGCAGTGGGAGGTAGCCTCGGCCTCAGCGCACTCGTGGCAACCATTCCCCTCCTCACCTTCTTTGTGATGCTACTGGGCGTTAAGGCACGCGCTCACTGGTCCGCACTCGTGGCACTGGCAGCATCCATCCTCGTAGCAGTCCTGGGCTTCCACATGCCCGCTGACCTCGCCGGTCTGGGCGCCGTTCGCGGTGGCATCTATGGCCTGGTCATCTGCTGGGTTATCCTCGGTGCAATCTGGTTCTACCAGCTCACCGTCCTCTCCGGCCGCTTTGAAGATTTGCGCCGCGTCTTCGACCGCCTCGGCGGCGGCGACCTGCGCATCCAGGCTATCCTCATCGCATTCTGCTTCGGCGGTCTGCTCGAGGCACTGGCTGGCTTCGGCGCTCCCGTTGCAATTACCGCAACCATGATTCTCGCCCTGGGCGTCAAGCCCCTCAAGGCTGCTATTACCGTTCTGCTCGCTAACACCGCCCCCGTGGCATTCGGCGCGGTTGCTGTCCCGATTACCACCGCAGCTGACGTTGGCGGCAAGGACGCACACGTTATCGCAACCATCGTTGGTCACCAGGCTCCGTTCCTGGCAATGCTCGTTCCGCTCATCCTGCTCGTCATCCTTGACGGTATGAAGGGTCTGAAGGATGCATGGCTGCCCGCACTGATCATCGGTGTCTCCTTCGCAATTGCACAGTGGGTCACCGCTGCTACCCCCGCATACAACCTGACCGACGTTGTTGCTTGCATCGTCTCCATGGGTGTTGCTGTTGTCTTCCTACAGTTCTGGAAGCCGCGCGGCGTCGCAGGCGTTCGTGAACGCTACGGTCTGCCCGCACAGGCTGAAGAGAAGGAAGCTCTGCCCGCCGTTCGTGTCTGGATGGCACTGCTGCCCTACGTCATCGTCGTTGCAATCTTCGGTGTTGCTAACCTGCACGCTGGCCTGAAGGCATGGCTGAAGAGCTTCGTCATCAAGATTGATATCCAGGCTCTGAGCTCCCGCCTCGTCACCGCTGACGGCAAGCCCGTCAAGGACGCTGTCTACAACTTCGCGTGGATGTCCAACCCCGGCACCCTGCTGATCATCTCCGGTCTGGTTGTTGCTGTCGTCTACTTCTTCTTCAACGAGAAGGGCCGCTACGCCTTCAAGTTCCCGGCAATCTTCACCGAGTTCGGTTCCGTTGTCTACCGCATGCGTTGGTCCATCCTGACCATTGCTTCGGTTCTGGCACTGGCATACGTCATGAACTTCTCCGGTCAGACCATTGCCATGGGTACCTTCCTGGCAGGCCTGGGCACCGTCTACGCGTTCCTCGCACCGGCTCTGGGCTGGATCGGTACCGCTGTGACCGGTTCGGACACCAGCGCCAACGCACTGTTCTCCAAGCTGCAGGTGTCTGCCGCTGAGAACCTGCAGCACGCAGGTATCCACGGAGCAACCCCCGAGCTCATGCTGGCTGCTAACACCACCGGTGGTGTGGTCGGTAAGATGATCTCCCCGCAGTCGCTGGCTATTGCTGCTACTTCCGTGGATATGGAAGGCAAGGAATCCGACATCCTCAAGGCTGTCCTCCCCTGGTCCTTCGGTATGCTCCTGGTCGTCTGCGTCCTGGTCTTCCTGCAGACCAACGTTCTGTCCTTCCTGGTTCCCTAATCTGAGGCTCACCCCTTAGAGAGTTCTTGAGGTGAAAGCCTCAAGGACCGTAGGACATTCGCCCCGGTATTTTCCGGAGGCCACGGCGGGGCGGCGAACCTTCTGGGTTCCGCCGCCCCGCTTTTTATGCCCTGACCACCCAATATGCCCTGACCACTCAACGAATAGCCCGAAATATCTCTGACATCTCTCTGAGATATATCAGGCGCAGAGTATTTCTTTTCGTTATCAGGAGAGACTATGCCTCGTTCTCATGACGACACCCAGCCTGTAGAGGCGCAACCTGTGGTTGAGCGCCAGCCGATTCTGGCGGACCGTAGCTACAGCATCATCCTGGAGACCTTTGAGCGGCGCCTACGCCTGGGTGAGCTGCGTGTGGGCGATAAGCTCCCTTCCGAGCGTGAGCTGGCGGCACGACACGGTATTTCCCGCCCCTCGGTCCGTGAGGGTCTTCGGGTTCTGAACGCGCTGGGTCTGATTCGTTCCAGCACCGGTTCGGGACCGAAGTCGGGTGCGATTATTATTTCGGAGCCGTCGGATGCGCTCAGCTGGGCTCTGCGCATGCATATTGCGACCCGTAGCCTGCCGGTGAAGGATGTTGTCTCAACCCGCCTGCTGTTGGAGGGTCCCGCCGCCCGTGCGGCGGCAGCGGCACCGGATACCCCGGAGCGTGCGGCGGCGCTGGAGCGGGCGCGTGCGCATTTGGCAGAGATGGATGAGCAGATCAGCGATGAGCGCTTCCATTTCTGCGATACGCGTTTTCACTATGAGCTGTCGAAGCTTGGCGGCAATATTGTGCTTGATACGGTGATTGATTCTTTGCACATGGCGACGATGAGTTATGTGCAGGAGGCGGTTCCTTTCTTGAAGGATTGGGAGGCGGTCAAGCGCACGTTGCAGCAGCAGCATTACGGCATTATTGAGGCGATTGCTTCTCACGATGAGCAGGCGGCCTATGAGCGGGTGTGCGAGCATATTACGTGGTTTTATTCGCTGTCTGACCGTGCTGCGGAAGAGCGGGCGCGGTTGCATCCGGCGCGGGATATTCTGCACGAGGATTTGTGCCACAAGAACGTACACGATGAAGACACGCACGCTGGCTAGGATTCGCCCCTCAACCCCATAACCCCACATAGCTAAAGGGCGGTGCCCCGGAAGAATGACCTTCCGGGGCACCGCCCTTTAACTCATAAGCCCTTTTACATGCATTCTTATAAGTGCTATACGTCATAAATATATGTTGTGTATCTGTTGTACGGGGGGGGTAACACTCTATCATGTTAGTAATCGGCTCACTACGCTTCTACTCCACAAAACGCAGGTTCACACCATATAGCAGGTCTGTAGATAGCATCCACGATACGCCCGTATCACTGCCGATTCTCGCCCATCAATGATGCTTGAGAAAGGTGAAGTCCATGGCAAAGAAGCCCTTCGCACCCCTCGCCCTTATCGGTATTGCCTGCTGTCTGGGTGTATCGAGTTGCTCCACCACCGTTGAAGTTAAGCAAGACATTCGTAATGTCCTGGCAAGCTACGAGAATCCCTCCCCGGATATTAACGTGGCCCTCGTCAACGAGGTCAAAAAGTGCATGAGCGAGAAGTCCTTCACCTACTCCGGTAGCCAGAACATTATTGACGGCAGCTCCGTTCATGAACTTGCGATGAGTGGTGCCCACTTCGCCAACGAAGAAGCGGTCGCCCAAGGATACTCGTCCACCCGGCAGGGCAACGCTAGCTCCAGCAATGCACCCGCGATGGAAAACCCGGCATATCAGAAGGCGTTCCAAGGCGACCCCCAAGCCGCAGACAACAAAACTGTCACCATCACGATGAGTAACGGTGCCCAGACCAGCATGGCAACAGATTCATGCCTCGGACGTGCGGCAGAGGCTGTCTTTGGCTCAGCAGAAAACTACCTCAAATACATCAACTTCGTTAACGAACTCAACACGGGCGGATCCAAAAACAACGCAGTAGAAGAAATGGGGAAATACTACCGTAATGACACCACCTACGGTGCATGCATGAAAGAAAGCGGATACGCCGATATCCAGCACTTCGGAGATGCTCCCAGCTACGCACAGAAAACCTGGGGTAAGTACAAGGCAACCAATGTAGCTGTCAAAGCGGAAGAGCAATCCCTAGCTCACGCCGACTACAGCTGCCAGAAATCCACTGGAATCCTGACTAAAGCACAGAATATCTACTACGAAAAGGCTGCGACCTGGCTCAATGAGCATGAACCGCTCATCCTTGAAGTACGCGATATCGAACGTCAGGCACAGGAGCGTGCCGCAGCTCTACTCAACGGCAACTAACCAACGGCAAATAGTAAACGCTGATTCCTCGTTGGACATTTTCTAGCGAGATTTTTCTACCGGTCCTCTGCTCTCAACCGCGTTCACCCGCGGATGAGAGCAGAGGATACACCCCTTTATTCAGTCCCCGCCACGTTGTTACCCTCAGCAATTACCCCTAGTCCCACCCCATATTTCACCGCAGAAAGGTGAACCCATGAACACGCAGCAGAGTTCAGAAAACCCCCGCCGCGCCGCCACGACGGCAACCATACGCGCCTACCTGGTTCCGGTGCTCGTCATTCTGCTCGTCATCACCGGCGGGTTCTCCATCTACGCACTCAACACGGGGCTACGCACCAATGTTGAATCCAACGCGCAGCCATCCCGAGCCGCGCAACTAACAACCCGCATCAGCACGCAGACTGTTACCCGCACATACTCGGGAGAAGTCAGCGTGTCGTCTGCCCGAAGCTACACCGTAGGAACCCCTCAAGGAGTGGTGACCAGGGACGGCGCCAAAGCGGGTACCCAGCTGGGTAACGGATCAATTATCACCACTATCAACGAGCGTCCCATCATTGCGTTCAAAGGTAGTATCCCCGCCTACCGCGACCTCGCCGTAGGCGCACGCGGCGATGACGTTAAACAGCTCCAAGAAGCTCTAGAATCGCTCGGCTACAGCATCTGGGATGAGGAAGGAAACTACGGCGAAGCAACCGCCAACGCTATCTACCGTTTCTACCTGGATCGTGGCTACTACCCTCCCGGGGATACTGACCGAACCGAAGAAGGACGCTACAACACCGCACTGCCGCTTTCTGAATACCTCTTCGCTGACGGTAACGAATACACCGTAGACAACAGCTGCGGCACCAAAGGCCAAACCTCAACTCCGGCGCTGTGCACCCTATCCGCGGGTGGGTACCGTCTGGTACTCTCGGCGGACGGTAGCGCTCTCAGCAATGAACTCGCTGAGGGACAGAAAGTCCAGATTCTTAGCGATAACGGAAGCCCGCTCGAAGGCACCCTGGGCGCGGCCCTCACACCCGAAGGCTCAACTAACGCTGACGGCGGCGCCGCTAATGTAGGTACCTCCAACGGTGGGCAGAACAGCGCGCGACCTAATAGCGATACCCCCGCACCGGGAGCTACCGCACGGAAACGCTACCCCATCACAACCGACGTGCCCGAAAACACGACGGCATCAACACGTTTTCAAGCAACCATCACTCTCAACCGAGGCGCTGAAAACGCCCTCGCGGTACTCGAAGCAGCCGTCAAAACCGAAGAAAACGGAACGCACTCCATCACCCTGGATAACGGTCAGAGCGTTCCCGTCACCCTCGGTGTGTGCTCCGCCGGAATCTGCGAGCTCGTCAACCCCGCTGCAGAACTCAAGGCAGGCACCGTCGTGAAGCTGAAGGAGCGCTAAAATGCCTCATCACGAGACAGAACGCGCCTTCCCCGCAAGCCCTACCGCCTCAAAACCTAATATCGAGTGCCACAATATTGCGCGTTTCTTCCCGCCCTCCACCTGGGCACTAAAAAACGCGACCCTCAGCATTCATGAAGGCGAATCGGTGGCCATTACCGGCGCCTCCGGAAGCGGAAAATCTACGCTCCTCTCTATCATCGGGCTACTCGATCAGCCCTCTGAGGGTGAGCTGAAAATATTGGGCCAAAACATGGGCACCGCCAGCGACGCCGAACGAACTGTGGCGCGCCGCGAGCATATTGCCTTCGTTTTCCAGGCGTACCACCTCATTGCTCATCTGAACGCCACCGAGAACATTTCTCACACCCTCCGGATGCGCGGTGTACCGGGCCGTCAAGCGCATCAGCGTGCGTTGCAGGCACTCGAACAGGTGGGTTTGGGGCACCGTTTGGAGGTTCTTCCACGCAATATGTCCGGTGGTGAACAGCAAAGAGTTGCGGTTGCGCGTGCGTTAGCTTGCGCCCCGCGTATCCTGCTGTGCGATGAGCCTACAGGAAACCTCGACACTGAAAACTCTCACAAGGTGTTGGATCTGCTCCTCGCCGGCCGTGCGGAAAAGCAAAGCCTGGTCATCATCACCCATGAGCCCGATATCGCGGCTCGCTGCGACCGGCAGCTGCACATGGTCGATGGGCTGCTCGTTAGTCCCGAACTCACTAGTCCCGAAGAGCCTGCCCACCAAACGCTCAAAGAACCCGTTATCAGGGGAGGATAGATGCTAAGGAACAACCTTCACTACGCTCTCCTTGCAGTTGTCCGCCGTTGGCGCCGCAACCTGCTCACAGTATTGGCGATGCTCGCGGGAACAACCACCATCATCATGCTGGTAGGTGTCAGCGAGTCGTCAGCACTCAACACGAGCTCGCAGCTGGTCAGTTACGATTCCACCCGGCTCGGTGTGCGCCTCCAGCCGCAGACCTGGGATATACCGGAGGAAGAACTACTCTGGCGCGTTAACCAAATTCCAGAGGTTAAAGCTGCCGGTACAGTCACCGTAGATACGCAGACGACGCGTCCACAAGTGAACAGGCCGGGGTATGAGGGCCAGCAAACGCCCCTCGCAGTCGTTTCAGAGGCAGGTTTGAAAGCACGAGGTGCGCACATTGTCGAAGGGCACTTTTCGGAGCCTGCCCGAGAGCGCCCCGGGGAGCCTACCGTCTATCTGGGCGTTGCCCTCGCGAAGGAGCTGGGGGTCAGTACGGAGCCCGGGCGGAACATAATTGAGGTCAACGGAATGCGAGCCTACGTGCTCGGTATTATCCGTGACGGTGGCAAAAACGCTGCTCTCAGTAGCGCTCTTATTCTGCCGACCACCTCCACTTTCTTGCCGCAAGCCCACACCCTGCAACGCGGTATGGACGTCATCGTGAATCCAGGAAGCGCAGATACGGTCGCGGAACAGCTCAAGCAGGTGCTCGATCCGCAACGCACCCCCGTTGATACAAACATTGAGATTCCACCTTCACCGGTGACTCTTCGTGCTTCCTTAACGAAGGACAGTCGAGCTCTTACGACCATCATCCTAGTGGTTCTTATCGTCTCGACAAGCTTCGGCATTGTGATGACCATGCAGATTTCGGTCTGGGAACGCCGCCGGGAAATCGGCATCAACCGTGCATTAGGGCTGGGACGGCGAGATGTGGCGGTGAGCTTCCTGGCGGAGGCAGCCCTCCTCGGGGCCCTGGGCGCTCTTGGAGGCTTCATCCTCGGTGTCCTCGGTTCCTGGGTTGTGTGCCTTTTCAACGGATGGGCGCTATCTCTGCCTCCCCTTATCCTCGGGATTCCTTTCCTCGGCTTGGCTGTGGGTATCGTGGCGGGTGCATTGCCCGCCTACGCGGCAACGAAGGTTCAGCCGCTTGAGCTCCTGCAATAAGTGCCCAGCACTAAAGGGCGGTGCCCCGGAAGAATGACCTTCCGGGGCACCGCCCTTTAGATATCTCAAAGACTTATTCGGCCCGAAATATTGAGTTTAGAACTTCGTGCCGGTCAGACGCTCATACGCCTCAACGTAACGGGCACGAGTCTTCTCCACAACCTCCTCAGGCAGGTGCGGCACGTTGTCCGAACCGTCCCAACCCGCCTCCGGGGAACGCAGCCAGTCACGCACATACTGCTTATCGAAGCTCGGCTGCGCACGACCCGGCTCGTACTGGGTCGCATCCCAGAAACGCGAAGAGTCCGGGGTCAGCACCTCATCGCCCAGGGTGATCTCGCCGCGGTACGAATCGGTACCGAACTCCATCTTGGTATCCGCCAGAATAATACCCTGCTCGCGAGCAATCTTCTCCGCAGTGGTGTACAGGCTCAGGCTCAGCTCCTCCAGGCGCTCACCCACCGGCTGACCCACCTCAGCGTACAGCTCCTCACGGGTCACCAGCTCATCATGCTCACCGACCTCAGCCTTGCCGGTCGGAGTGAAAATCGGGGTGTCCAGGCGGGAACCATCCACCAGACCCGCAGGCAGCTTCACACCAGCAATCTCACCGGTCTCGTTATACGCTGCCAAGCCCGAACCGGTCAGGTAACCGCGCACAATGCACTCCACCGGGAACATGTTCAGCGAACGGCAAATCATCGCGCGACCGGCCACAACATCCGGCACGTCGGTGGACAGCACGTGGTTCGGAACCTGCTTGAGCTGCTCAAACCACCACAGGGACATCTGAGTCAGAATCTTGCCCTTATCCGGGATCTCAGTGGGCAGAATACGGTCAAACGCGCTAATACGGTCCGAGGCAACAACCATGACCGAACCGGCACGCAGCTCAGCGTCATCATTGACAGTCAAGCCGGTAGCGTCAAAACGTTCCTCATTCGGAACGTACAGGTCGCGGACCTTACCGGAATAAATGTGAGTCCAGCCCGGGATTTCCAGGGGGTTAGAACGAGAAGTCATGAGAATTTCTCCTGATGAGGTGGTGTGATGTGGATGCAAAAAGTCTGTGTAATTACAATACCGCGACAGGCACGGCTCCCGATAGTGCCAAGCAGTCATCAATACGGCACAATCTCGAGGCAAAGAAGCGACCGGCTCCCCCACCCTCAAGCGGGGAAGCCGGTCACACTAAGGTTTTAGCCGCGCGGGGCGGGAATCTGGATGCGGTTCTCCACAGCCTTCAGCGCAATGTCCTTACGGTACTGCGCGCCAGCCCAGGAGATAGCGCGAACACCCTCGTAGGCGGCGTTGCGGGCGGCAGCCAGGTCGTCACCGAGAGCAACAACAGCCAGCACACGACCGCCAGCAGTCAGCACGCCCTCCTCGGATGCGACAGTGCCCGCGTGAATCACGTGCACGCCCTCCAGCGCGTTCGCCTCATCCAGACCGGAGATGACGTCACCCTTACGGGGAGTGTCCGGGTAGTTCTCGGCAGCCATGACCACGTCCACCGCGGTGCGGGGATCCCAATCCAGCTCGGTACCCTCAGAAATTTCACCGCGAGCAGCCGCACGCAACAGCTGGCCCAGCGGGGTGCGCAGACGCGCCAGAACCGCCTGGGTTTCCGGGTCGCCAAAGCGGGCGTTGAACTCGATAACGCGCACGCCGCGGCTGGTCACAGCCAGACCGCAGAAGAGCACGCCCACGAACGGGGTGCCGCGCTCAGCCATACGTGCCACGGTCGGGCGGGCAACCTTCTCCACGACCTCCTGTACGAAGCCCTCGGGCAGCCAGGGAAGCGGGGTGTAGGCGCCCATACCGCCGGTGTTCGGGCCCTCGTCGTTGTCGAAAATGCGCTTGAAGTCCTGAGCCGGGGACAGCGGCAGAACGTTCTTACCGTCAGAGATGACGAAGAGGGACACCTCGGGGCCGTCCAGGAACTCTTCGATGACCACGGTGCCGCCAGCGTTGAAGCAAGCCTGAGCGTGCTCCAGTGCCGCGGTGCGGTCCTCGGTCACCACAACGCCCTTACCTGCAGCCAGGCCGTCGTCCTTCACCACGTAGGGTGCACCAAACTCGTCCAGTGCCGCCTGTGCCTCGGCGGCGTTCGTTGCCACGTAGGCGCGGGCGGTCGGCACGGAAGCCTCTTCCATGACCTGCTTAGCGAAAGCCTTGGAGCCTTCCAGCTGTGAGGCAGCTGCGGAGGGGCCGAAAACGTCAAAGCCCGCCTCACGCAGTGCATCGGAGACACCTGCGACCAGGGGCGCCTCCGGGCCAATAACGACCAGGTCGGCGTTCAGTTCGCGTGCCAGGGCGGTTGCCTGGGCGGGATCATTCGCATCAATTGCGTGGACGGGAACATCCTGGGCAATGCCGGCGTTGCCGGGGGCGCTGTGCACCTCGGTCACCTCAGGGTCGCGCAGAAGCGCACGGATAATAGCGTGTTCACGGCCACCGGGGCCCAGTACCAAAACCTTCATAGTATTTAGGGTACCCGGTATCACACTAAAAATGTGAGCTGGGCACACTAAAAATGCGGCTCTTCTCATGTAGCGGCACATTCGAAAGAATGCACGCTCAAGAAGAGCCGCACGGCCCGGTAACCGAAGCTACCGAATCAAGCTAAACCTTAGATGAGGGCGGTAATAGCAGCCAAGCCACCGAAGACAATACCGGGAGCGTTCGCGATGATAATCGGAACGTCCTTCTCGGGGCGCCACAGACCGTACAGAACCCACAGGGTGCAGTTCACGGCAGCAACCAGAGGCTGAATCCAGTCGCCCTTGTGACCGTTCAGGTTACCGATAATCTGCGGGAAGTAGAAGACGTACATGAGCACTGCGGTCACAGAAGCAACGCGTGCCAGGATGGGGAAGAACTTTGCGTGGAATTCAGATTCTGCGCTCAAACCGCCCTTAGGGGAGGTGTTCTGTGCGGAGGTGTTTGCGGAGGTGTTGTTCTGCTCTGCCATGGATGTACTCCTTTACATGGTTTGCCTACATGGTTTGCCGCTCACCGTTTAAGAGTAAGTTGAGGGGGTGAGAGGCGCTGAGGATGCATACTCGTACCGGGTCGCGTCTAAGTCGCGTCTAACTAGTTTCGCCTAGATGCTAGTTTCGTCTAGATATGGGGATTCCGGGGCTGCATCAATTTCCTTCTGGATATACTACGCCCGTTCTCAGACCGCGTGTTGGGTGGCGTCGGAGATGATGTGCATTTGAGAAGATACACTCGTCGCTCATCGATTGACGGGGTGGGGTTTGCTCATCTGCCGCTGCCTTGGTCATCGCCATATTCATGAGGCGGTACGTCGAGGCGCCGGAATGGTTCGTCGGGCGTCGATCGTGGTCGGTCCTATGCGGTGCTGGGTTTTCGGTTCGTGCGGGCTGTGCCTCGCTCACGTACCTCGGTTTTACCCGTTGCGCTTGAGCACACTTCAATTATAAAAATGAATTACTCATAATTTCAATCCGCTGTGAAGGTGAATCTATTCACACGCCCCTCCCTCAACGATGTCAGCTCTACTCCCACCTGCCCGCCACTCACCACGAATAGGGTCACGCCGCACGCCCCGTTTAAACTAGAAGAATGACCAACAGCACCACCACACAGGCCACCACTCACACCAGCCACCAGAGCAGCGCCCTCAACGTAGAAAGCGCCTTCGACGTAGAACTCGCGCAGCTCACCCGCAACAACTTTATTGAGGCACGCCACCGCGGCCGCCTCATCCTGCTGGGCCCCGACGGCGATGTGCAGCTTGCCCTCGGCGATATTCACGAGCCCTTCTACCTGCGCTCCGCCGCCAAGCCCCTGCAGGCCATCGGATCCATGAAGGCGGGCGCACCCCTGCGCGGCTCCCAGGTCGCCATCGCCTGCGGTTCGCACCGCGGCACCTTCGAACAGATGCGCGCCGTGCAGGACGTACTCACCCAGGGCAGCACCGAAACCAACCCGCTCACCCCGGCACACCTGGCGCTCAAGCCCACGCTCCCCTCCGATCAGCAGGCACGCCAGGCAATGACCCAGGCGAACCTCGCCGCTACCGCCCTGGCGCACCCCTGCTCCGGCAAGCACGCCGCATTCCTGTGGGCGTGCACCGCCAAGCTTGAGCGCGGCGACCTCGAAGAAGGCTCGCAGAATTGGACCCTGCACAACTACCTCGACCCCGCACACCCGCTGCAGCAGGTCATTACCGAAGAAATTGAGGCGTTCACCGGCGAGCCGGTAGCCGCCATCGGCGTTGACGGATGCGGTGCGCCCGTGCACGCCGTCTCCCTGCTGGGTACCGCACGCGCCTACTCGACCCTCGGCTCGGCAATCCGCAACCTCGGGGCGGATGCACGCGCCTCCACGGTCGCCACCGCCATGGTGGATTACCCCGAGCTGATTCAGGCGCCCGGCTCCCCCGACACCGTGCTCAGCGAAGAACTGGACGCAATCGTCAAGGGCGGCGCGGAAGGCGTGCTCTGCATCGGTCTGCGTTCGGGCGCGTCCGTGGTGGTGAAGATGAGCGACGGCACGCACCGCGCCATGTACGCCGTGGCGCTGCGTGTCCTGACGGCTGGCGGCCACCTGAGCGCCGAGGAGTGCGAGCGCCTACTCGCGCTGGTGGTTCGCCCGGTGACCGGAGGCTACGTGGACGGCAAGCCGGTTGAGGTGGGCGAGCTACGCGTACATGAGGAGCTTTTCGCCCGCGAGGAGCTGGTCCCCGCCGCCCAGGAAGAGAACTAGCCGTGGCGATTCGACGTAAAACCTCCGAAGCAGACGGCATGGCGGCGGTGCGCGAAGTGCGTGCCTTCTTTGAGGCGCAGCGTGCGGCAGCCGGTGAGCCTGCAGATGTGCAGACCCGAGGCGAGTACCTGCTGAACAGCTACCTGCTGAACAGTGCCGGGGTGGAGCAGGCCTTTGCCGCGCTCCCCCGCTCGGTGCGTGCGACCTTCGTGCGCTTCACCCTGGAGGAGCTGGCGACCCTCGCCCCCGGCAATAGTGTGGAGGTGCGTGTGCCGCCGCTGGGCGTGACCCAGTGCGTGGCGGGTCCTCGCCATACGCGTGGCACTCCCCCGTCCGTGGTGGAGGCGCGTCCGCTCGTGTGGGCGGCGCTGGTGCTAGGTGTCTGTTCGTGGGAGCAGGCAGCGGGCGCCGGTGTGCTTGATGCCTCGGGTGAGCGTAGTGACCTTTCGGGCTTGTTGCCGCTCTTCTAGAATCTGCTACAAGGAATTTGCTACAAGCCCGCGGCTACGAGCCCGCAAGCCCACGCAGTTTTCGTGATTTGGCGTGTTCGTTGCCCGTTCTAGCGTTCCATCCTGAGGTATTTAGCGTATCCTTCACCACATCGTCTCTGAAACCCGGTACACTTTTAAGGGTCTGGTGTATGCTATGGCACACGCAGGCAGGTGCGAGTGCGGCAACACGCCCCAATCTTGCGCCTGCACAGACGCATCCGCAGTCCCAACGTCGAAAAGAAGTGACTTGATTCGCCCCGACGGAAAACTCACTCATGACCTCGATCCGATTGACCACGGACCCAAGGACGCCTGCGGCGTCTTCGGCGTCTGGGCACCCGGCGAGGACGTGGCAAAGCTAACCTACTACGGCCTGTACGCACTCCAGCACCGCGGCCAGGAATCAGCAGGTATCGCAACCAGTAACGGCAAACGTATCCACGTGTACAAAGATATGGGACTCGTCTCCCAGGTCTTTGACGAAGCCACCCTCAGCTCCATGCCCGGCGACCACGCTATCGGCCACGCCCGATACTCCACCACCGGCGCATCCCACTGGGCTAACGCACAGCCCACCCTCGGTACCACCCCGCACGGCACGCTCTGTCTGGCGCACAACGGTAACCTCACCAACTCGGCTGATCTCTACGAGCGTCTGATTGAAAAGAACGGCGGCAAGCCCCCCAAGCACGGCGAACTCGCCCAGGGCAACACCACCGACACCGCACTCGTCACCGCCCTGCTGGCGGAGCACGATTTCGATTCCCTCGAAGAAGCAGCACTCGACCTGCTGCCGACCCTACGCGGTGCTTTCTGCCTCACCTTTATGGATGAGCACACCCTCTACGCCGCACGCGACCCGCAGGGCGTTCGCCCCCTCGTACTCGGTCGCCTGGAGCGCGGCTGGGTTGTCGCATCCGAAACCGCGGCACTTGATATTGTCGGCGCGTCCTTCGTGCGTGAAGTTGAGCCCGGCGAATTCCTCACCATTGACGAGAACGGCCTACGTTCCCAGCGCTTCGCTGAGGCTAAGCCCGCAGGTTGCGTCTTCGAGTACGTTTACCTTGCTCGCCCGGACACCACCATCTCCGGCCGTAGCGTCTACGAATCCCGCGTGGAAATGGGCCGTCAGCTCGCTCGTGAGCACGCCGTCGAAGCTGACCTGGTCATGCCCACCCCCGAATCCGGTGTTCCCGCCGCTATCGGTTACGCCGAAGAGTCCGGCATTCCCTACGGTAACGGCCTGGTCAAGAATGCTTACGTGGGTCGAACCTTCATTCAGCCCTCGCAGACCATCCGCCAGCTCGGTATCCGTCTGAAGCTGAACCCGCTCAAGTCTGTGGTTGCTGGCAAGCGCCTTGTCGTCATTGACGACTCCATCGTTCGCGGTAACACCCAGCGCGCCCTCGTGCGTATGCTCCGCGAAGCCGGCGCGAAGGAAGTGCACGTGCGCATCTCCTCCCCGCCCGTGAAGTGGCCCTGCTTCTACGGTATTGACTTCGCCTCCCGCGCGGAGCTGATCGCTAACGGCCTGTCCGTGGACGAAATCGCCTCCTCCCTGGGCGCCGACTCGCTCGGCTTCATCTCCCAGGAGGGCATGATGGCGGCCACCGAGCAGCCCGCCGAAAACATGTGTACCGCATGCTTCACCGGCGAATACCCGATTGAGCTGCCTAGCGAAGAACGACGCGGCAAGTCCCTCTTCGACTCCGAGGAGAAGGGCAAGGGCGGCCCCCTCGCCGGTAAGGCGGCTGAGGTGACCGTGGAACGTCCCGTTCCCTCCAAGCCCGAGCACGCCGAGGCTGTCTCCATTGAAACCCGCGAAGGCACCGAAACTCTCGAAACGAAGTTCGACCCCTCCGCAGTACAGGTTGCCGCAGACGACGCCGGCATGGGCATGTGCAACCCCGGCCCTGACGCCGACCTCGAGGCACTGCTCACCGAGCAGGACCGCACCCCCGCAAACTCCTCCGCTACCACTACCCCGAAGGAATCCTAATGAGCGAGAACACCACCACCGTAACCTACGCAAGCGCAGGTGTTGACGTAGAGGCTGGCGATCGCGCCGTTGAGCTGATGAAGGGCGCTATCAAGGCGACCCACAACTCCTCCGTCGTTGGTGGCGTGGGCGGCTTCGCGGGCCTGTACGACGTCTCCGAGCTCGTTAAGTACCGCAAGCCCTACCTGGCTACCTCCACCGACGGTGTGGGCACCAAGGTCGCTATTGCGCAGGCACTCGATATTCACGACACCATCGGTTACGACCTGGTTGGCATGGTCGTGGACGACATCGTCGTGTGCGGTGCGAAGCCGCTGTTCATGACCGACTACATTGCCACCGGCAAGGTCGTTCCCGAGCGTATCGCTGACATTGTGCGCGGTATCGCTGGCGCGTGTGCACAGGCTGGTACCGCCCTGGTTGGCGGCGAAACCGCCGAGCACCCCGGTCTGCTCGCAGAAGACGAGTACGACGTTGCGGGCGCGGCAACCGGTCTGGTCGAGGCTGACGAACTGCTCGGCCCCGAGCGCGTGCGTGAGGGCGACGTGCTGATTGCTATGGCGTCCTCCGGTATTCACTCCAACGGCTACTCCCTGGTCCGCAAGGTCCTGAACGTTGCCGGTTGGGGTCTGGAGCGCCAGGTGGACGAGCTGGGCCGCACCATCGGTGAAGAGCTGCTCGAACCCACCCGCGTGTACGCGGCAGACTGCCTGGACCTGGCGGCAGCATTCCCCGTCAACGGCGAAGACGGCACCACCGGCAGCGGTGTGCGCGGCTTCTCCCACGTGACCGGCGGCGGCCTGGCCGCTAACCTGGCTCGCGTTCTGCCCCAGGGCCTGGAGGGCCGCGTGGACCGCTCCACCTGGCAGATTCCCGCGATCTTCTCCCTGATCGGTTCGCTGGGCAACGTGCCCCTGGCCGACCTGGAGCGCACCCTGAACCTGGGCGTGGGCATGATTGCTATCGTTGCCCCCTCCGTGGCTGAGGCTGCTACCAAGCGCCTGAACGACCGCGGTATCCCCTCCTGGATTATGGGTGACGTTGTTGCCGCCGGCGAGCCCGAGGCTAACAACCCCGATTACGTTCAGGGCGCTAAGGGCGTGGACGGCGGCGCGGTTCGCCTGCTGGGCTCCTACGCTTCCTAAGGACGCTTTCTCCAGTAGATAGCGAGCGCCGGTTATCTGGTGCTGATGATTCTAAAGACCGGGGCGGTCACCCATGCGGTGGCCGCCCCGGCCTTTTGTGTGCCTACCGGCAGGGTGTGCTGTCAGTGCTGCCAGCTATGAGCGCCACCAGATTTCTTATTTATTTTCACGCGTATTTCGGTTGGTTTTTATCTTTTAATATCAACCGCATTTTTAATGCATTTCAGTGCTTACACCACAGTGTTAAAACATTTACTTATCGCCCCGCTCTTCAAGGGGCACTATGCGGCTCACCTCGCATACCTAAACCTTCAAGCTTCACTTGCATAAACCCTCAATGATGAGCCGCTATTCAGCCTCTACGGGTTGATTTTTCGCATATTAACCCAAGAAAACTGCTTTAAACATTCCTAAAGTTCACCCTGAGGTGATACCTTAGAAATGTACGTTGCACACCGTCCAAAAAAGAGTTCTTCCGGTACGAAAAAGGGCCAAAGAAACACTATTCCCTCACCCCATTCATTACTTCAGCGCGCCCAAAAACAGGCCCCCTTTGCCGCCCCGTAAAAACTCCATACGCACCTTGTGCACCTGCAGACGGAAACACCAGTACACATCACACAGTCCGCATACCACCTACATCAGGAGAACCAGATGAGGCTTCCATACATCGGCGCACGCCGCGCCGAAACACCTCCTCACCGCTACCCCGATAACCGCCGCCACAAGCGCCCCGCACGCGCGGCCATGAGCCTGCTCACCGCCGGTGCGCTCCTCTTCGGAGGCGACCTGCCCGCAGTCCTCGCGCAGGCACCCAGCGACGAAGCCACCCTGGCGGCAGCCCAGGCGGCACCCCAGATCGAAGGGCCCGTCAGCCCCCTCAATCTGATGAGCAACGGCGCGGCGCGCCCTAACACCCCCACCGCCGCAGCCCCCGGCACGCTCCCCCAGCAGGTGTTCGACCGGTTCATCGTCACCTACACCGACGAAGCTAAGCAGCGCAAAATGCTACGCGACGGCGACTGGGACGCAGTCCGCGGCATCGTTGACGACATCATGGACACCGTCGGCGTCGTCAGCGAAGCGCTGAACGTCGACACCAAGTTCCTGCACAATACCTCCACCGATGACGCCGTCATCCAGACCTCCAAGACCCTCAACAAAAACGAGGCACAGGAGTTCATGGCGAAGGTCGCCTCCGACCCGGATGTAGCCTCCGTCGAACCCGACTACATCAACTACCCCGCCGCAGAGGGTGACATCACCTTCCAGTACAACGACCCGCAGTACAGCAAGCAGTGGAACCTCACCAACCCCACCACCGGCGTTCAGAACACCGGTAACGCACGCCTGCGCCGCGGCGCAACCGTGAAGGTCGCCGTACTCGACACCGGCTACGTACCGCACCCCGACCTGGTCACTGGCATGGCGAACGGCTACGACTTCGTGAGCGACCCGCTCAGCGCCCGCGACGGCGACGGCCGCGACCCCAACCCCAAGGATGAAGGCGACTACGCGCCCTACAACCTCTGTAAGGACCAGGCGAACGCCCACACCTCCACCTGGCACGGCACCAGCGTTGCCGGCATTATCGGCGCCCGCGGCAACAATGGCATGGGCATGGTTGGTACCGCCGACCTCGCCCGCGTGCAGCCCGTGCGCGTGCTGGGCCGATGCGGTGGCCGCACCTCCGACATTGCCGACGCCATCATCTGGGCGGCCGGCGGACACGTTGACGGAGTACCGGATAACACCTACCCCGCCAAGATCATCAACATGTCTCTAGGCACTGTGGGCACCTGCCCCGCCGCTTACCAGCGCGCTATCGACATCGCCCGCTCCAAGGGCGCACTCGTGGTCGCCGCAGCGGGTAACGGCAACACGGAAGCCTCCAAGTACGCACCCGCCAACTGCAGGGGCGTCATCACCGTTGGCGCAACCACCAAGGCTGGCACGCGAGCATCGTTCTCGAACTACGGCACGAGGGTTAACATCTCCGCACCGGGTGAGAGCATCCTCACCCTGTCCATGAAGAGCCTTGACCGCCCGGATTACACTAAGTTCAGCTACGACTACGAGAGCGGCACTTCCATGGCGGCACCGCATGTCTCCGCTCTGCTGGCGCAGCAGCTGGTCAACGGCACTTCCATAACCACCAAGCAGGTTGAGGAGGCGTTCACCCTCGCGGGGGGAAACCGCATCAAGTGCGATAAGTATTTCTGCAGCCGAGGCATTATCAATAGCTTCAACCTGGCTAAAAAGGCTGGAAACCTGGACGCGAACGGCAAGGTGACCTTCCTGCGACCGCGCAAGATTATTTCTAAGGGTCTGAGCGCCGGAGCGTCGCACACCAAGATTGCGGACGACACCGGGGCCGTAGCCACCGCCGAGGAAAACCTCACCGATGCCCACAGCCAGATTCCTGACGATCGTATTCCCGGCGCCCCTGCGATGGAGATCCCCGAGGATGCTGAGGTCTATGACCTGAACGGTGATGCCGAACCCATCACCCAGGACGAGCCGCTGGTCACCAACCCCGCGCAGAAGCCCCGCGAGGTCAATGAACAATAAGCTATCCGCTACGGACGCCACACCGGGCCCAGCCGACAGCGCATAGCGAAGCCCCCGATGAGAACTCATCGGGGGCTTTTCACGTCTATAACGAGTTTCGACTAGCGGAGATGGCTAGCGGTGGTTACCGGTCGCGAAACCCAGGTAGCCGCTGTTTGGGTAGCCACTGCTCGGGTAGGTGTTCGCAGACGCACCGTACCAGGAGCGGTAACGCGGAGTGTGGCCGTAACGCGGACGCGACGGGTAGGAGGGGCGAGTGACCGGGCGGGACGGGCGAGTCACCGGACGGGTAGCCTTAGGAGCAGGGGTCACCTTAGGTGCCGGAGTTACCTTAGGCGCGGGGGCCTGCTGACGCTTAGCGTCCTCTTCAGCCTTCTTGCGGGCTGCCTCTTCAGCCGCCTTCTTACGTGCCGCCTCAGCCGCAGTAGCATCGGCAGCCTCGCGGTCGGAGCGGACCTGCTGAACCGCACGCGCCGCGTTCACAATGCCGGAACCGCACGCGGACTGGTCACACTCAACACTCTGAGAGGTGGACTGCAGAGCCTTCTTCGCCTGCGCGTACCTCAGCCTCGGGTCGACCGCCTTCATGAGCGCCACAATGCCGGCAACATGCGGTGCCGCCATGGAAGTGCCCTGGTACTCGGCGTAGTCGGCCTTACCGGGAGCAGTCTTGCCCGCGTTCAGGGTGGAGAGAATACCGCCGCCCCAGTAGCGGCGGTCGCCACCGGGTGCGCTCACATCCACGCGGGAGCCGTAGTTGGAGAAGTAGGAACGCTTGCCGTTCTTATCGGTCGCGCCAACGTTGATGACGTCCTCGCAGTTGCCGGGGCTGGACTTTGAGGCGTCAAAGTTGTTGTTGCCCGCGGCGACGACCACGATGGAGCCGCGCTTATTCGCCTGAGCAATCGCCTGGCGGTACGGGGTGGTGCAGGTGCCCTCGCTGCCGATGGACATGTTAATGACCTGGGCGGGGTTCTGGTTTGCGGGTACGCCGCGCACGCTACCACCGGCGGCCCAAATAATGCCGTCGGTGATGTCCGAATCGAAGCCGCCGCAGGCGCCCAGAACGCGCACGGGCACGATCTTCGCCTCGGGTGCCACACCGGCAATGCCCTCGTTGTTGTTTGCGATAGCGGCGATAGTGCCCGCCACGTGGGTGCCGTGCCAGTCGGAGGCGGTCGCCTTCGAACCGGTGAAGCACTGGTTATCTACGGTCCAGTTGCCGGCGTCGGTCGGGTCGGAGTCGCGGCCGTCGCCATCGTTGGAGAACGCCGACTCAGCGATGAAGTCATAGCCGGGCAGCACGTTAGCGTCCAGGTCCGGGTGGGCGGTAATGCCGGAGTCCAGCACCGCCACGGTCACACCCTTGCCGCGGGTGGTGCCCCACGCCTCCAGCGCGGAGACGCCCTTCTCACCGGTGAGGGACCACATGCGGTTCATCTTCGGGTCGTTGATCTTGACGGGCTCCGAGGTGTTGTCCACGGTGGCGTAGCGGCGCATATCGGGTGAGACGGAGGCGACCTTGGAGTTCGCGCTCAGGGCGTCCATGTACTGCTGCGCCTGGGCGGGGGTGAGCTCCGCGGAGGTGGTGACCACGCTGGCGTCCAGCGCGGTGGAGCGGACGTAGCTGGTCTTAATGTTCAGTAGCTCGTCAATGCTCTGCACCTCGGAGGTGATGCCCGCGTAGAGCGCGTCGCTCCAGGTTGCCTGCTGGGTGCCTGCGGCTGCGGACCAGTCGATCTGGTCTGCGGTGGCGTCGGCGGAGGCGGCGTTCTTCGCCTCATCGGTGTAGGTGATGATGAAGCGGTTGTAGCTAACGGGCGCGGACTGGCTGGTCTGCGCGGTATTGGAGATCTGGGCGGTGTTGGAGATCTGGGCAGCGTTAGAAGCCTGGGTTGCCTGGGTGGTGGGTGCAGCCACGGCGGGGATCACGCTTGCCGAGAGCAGGCAGGTTGCGGTGACGAAGCTCAGCAGGGAACGCTGTGAGGAGCGTGCCTGCGAGGGGCGAGCAATGCGAAGCATGGACATCCTTGAGGTGAGTGGTACCGGGTGCGCACGATGCGGCGTAGCGTTGCCGACTCGCGTTGAGGGCGTGCGCTCGGTACGAGTGAATACGGAAGAGTGAGGTGTGGTGCATTGTGTGGGCTGTGATTTGGTTTCACAATGTGCATGCACGGGTACGCACCGTGAGATACTTTAGCACTCTTTCGAGTTACTTTATGAATAAAATAACCTTTGTGATGTAGGTCATTTTATGCAAAGATGAGCAAAACTTAAATCACTACTTTAAGTCGCGAGAATATTCCGACTAGGCATTTCTTTATCTGCATTTACATGAAAGAAAAATCTCATTATTTACACCACACTATCGAGTTTTAACCCCGACAAACATAGAAAAAGGTGCTAGGATAGCGATATCTCACCACATAAACTACTTCCGATGAGCTCCCGCACGGGGGTTTGGAGAAAAATACACATCAATGCAGTGATGTGCATTTTCTTTTTCTATTCGCTCCTCACAAGCAAATACACAAAAGAATGCAAATATTTTCTCAAAGGTGCATTTATGTGAGTGGATGACCAACCCACTTGCCGCTTCCGGCACTCACATACGCAAAGGACCCCGATGTCTTTTACCACTCACCCCTCAGCGCGCGGTGTCGCACGCACCGCGCTGAGCCTGGGTACTGCAGCAACACTCGTCGCAACCCTGGGCGCCCCCGCATCCTTCGCGGCACCCGCGCAGGCCAACAGCACCGAACGTGCTAAGGCGCACACCACCATCTCCTCGCTCAGCTCCGAGCAGCAGAAGGCAGGCTTCAACCGATTCGTCATCACCTACACCGATAGCGCGCTGAACGCCGGCGGCATCAACTGGGCAAGCCCCGCAGGCACCCAGGTCGCAACCTGGAGCGACTCCCTCTACCAGGGCCTCACCTCCGAGGTGAAGAGCGTCGACGACCTCTTCAAAATCAAAACCAACTACGTGCGCACCACCGCCCAGAAGGCAACCGTGGTGACCGTCTCCTCCAAGCTCACCGCTGAGCAGGCAGAGAAGTACATGGCAACCCTGAGCTCCAACCCCTCCGTCGCATCGGTTGAGCCCGACCTGCTGCGCCGCTCCAACGCGCGCACTCGTACCGCCACCACCTCCAAGGTGGCTCAGGTAGCTCAGGCCGCTCAGGCATCGAACCAGATTGTCGCACCGAACGACACCCTCTACCCGCAGCAGTGGAACCTGCACGGCACCAAGGGTCTGGCCACCCCCGAGGCATGGAAGACCACTCAGGGCGCTGGCGTGACCGTTGCTGTGATTGACTCCGGCATCGTCAAGCACCCCGACCTGGACGCTAACGTTCTGCCCGGCTACGACTTCATCACCGAGCCCTCCATTGCCCGCGACGGTAACGGCCGCGACTCCGACCCGACCGACCAGGGCAACTGGGAAGAAGCGGGCGTCTGCGATGCCAATTCTGAGGCAAGCGAGTCGAACTGGCACGGCACCCACGTTGCCGGTTCCATCGCGGCAATTATGAACAATAAGCGCGGTATCGTGGGCGTGGCGCCGTCCACCAAGATCCTGCCGGTGCGTGCCCTGGGCATGTGCGGCGGCTACGACTCCGACATTGCGGATGCAATGGTCTGGGCAGCCGGCGGCACCGTAGAGGGCGTTCCCGCGAACTCCAACCCCGCCAAGATCATTAACCTCTCCCTCGGCGGCGAGGGCACCTGCCCCGCAACCTACTCCAAGGCTATTGCTGAGGTGAACAAGCGCGGCGCGATTCTCGTCGTTGCAGCTGGTAACGAGGGTCAGGACGCCTCCAAGGTTGCTCCGGCTAACTGCGGCGGCTCGATCGTGGTGGGCGCTACCGACCAGGAGGGTAAGCGTAGCGACTTCTCCAACTACGGCAAGCTTGTTGATGTGAGCGCCCCCGGTAGCGGCATCATGTCCACCGTGGATCTGGGTACCACCGTGTCCACCGGCGCAGGCTACACCGAGTACGACGGCACCTCCATGGCTGCACCTCAGGTTGCTGGTGTGATTGCCCTGATGAAGTCCGTGGATCCCTCGCTGAACGCTGAGCGCGCAAAGCAGATTCTGAAGCAGAGCTCCAAGCCGCTCACCTGCGATGTGAATGCTTGCGGCTCCGGCATTGTGAACGCGGCGAGCGCACTGGCTATGGTGCAGGGCAAGAAGGACCCGAACCCTGTTGCGAAGCCCTGGCCGAAGCGTGCACCCAAGCACCCGACCCGTGCGGCACGTGTTGGTTACGTGACCAACCCGGCTGTTAACCACAACCCGCCGTTCCTGATTACTGCTCACGGCCTGATTCCCGGCCAGTAATCGGCGCGTTATCCTTTGGAAGCCGGTGAGCTAATAGGTTTCTGAAGGACACCACATACGAAAAGCCCCCGTTGAGTTTCAGCGGGGGCTTTTCGTGAACAGAACGCTGCTGCTTGTGGGGCGACAGCTTGCATCTCCCACCCACCCTCACGACTGACAGGTGGGAGAAGTTTTGTAGGTAGCCCCTAGCGAACTAGCCACTAGTGAACTGGCCGCCAGGGTAGGTGAACTAGGGGCGTACCTGGGAGGCGCGCACGCCGGTACGGATACCGGCAGCCTCCATGCGAGCAGATTCGTAGCTCACCGCACGCAAACCCGAGGGTGCGTGAGTTGCCACTGCCTTCTCTCGCGTATTTTCCTGCCACCGAGTGGGTAGAAAAACCCAGCGGCGCTGAACCGCGAAGCTGATCGGGATCAGAATCAGTTCGGTCAGGATCTTGGCGACCAGCAGGGACGCGCCCAAGCCGGTCAAAGCTTCCATCAGAGCCGCATTGGCTGCGAGGATACCCACCGCCAGCACGGCGTAACGTACCAGCGAGGAGGATGCCGAGGGGCGTGCGCCTCCGTCGTGCATGAGCATTCGGTTGACGGTGAAGTTCGTCAGCGCCGAAATGACGCGGGCACCGACCACGGCCGCCAGTAGCGGAACGCCCATGCCCACCAGGACGAACAGGGCGATAGCATCCACGAGGAAGCCGGTCAGGAAAGACGAAGCCAGGAAGGCAAGCAGCGGTGCATAAATGAGCGCCGAGTCCTGCAGCGGCCTAAAGTGGCTGGTCGGGTTGCCCGGCTCGTAGACCTTCACGATGGGTACCTGCACCAGCTCCACGTCTGCACGGGTTGCGCGCAGCAGCATGGAGAACTCGTACTCGTACTTATCGCCGGGGATCTGTAGCAGCCAGTCCAGAATCTGCGGGGTGAAGCCGCGCAGACCGGTCTGGGTGTCTGCCACGCGGGCACCGGTCGCCAGGGCGAAGAAGCCTACGGTTGCGCTATTGCCAATCTTGGAACGTAGCGGCACCTTAGTGCCTTCTTCGCCGGCGTTCGGGTCGGGCTTGGTGCGCACGCCGAGGATGATGCTCCTCTGATCTGCCGCCGCTGCGGTTTCGGTGCGCACACCCACACGGAAGATGTCCCGAGGGAGGTGCTGGCCGTCCGCGTCGGCGGTGACGATGACCTCGCCGGGGCGGTTTGCTTTCGCCCAGGCGATGCCGGTGCGCAGTGCCGCACCCTTGCCCTTGTTGGCGGGGTGGGTCTGCACGGTCACGCCGTCGATACGCAGTTCGGTAAAGATCGGCGCGTAGGTGCTACCGGATCCGTCGTCAATGACGAGGATTTCGGCGTTAGGGTCCTGTTCGCGCAGGGCCCGGGCAAGGCGGACCAGCGATTGGTCCGGCTTGTAGGCGGGTATCAGGATAATCACGATGCGCTCCCTGCAATGTAGAGGATGTCGCTGGTGCCGCGTTCCTTGGTGCCACCCTGGGGGCGGTTGACCAGCTGATTGTTGAAGACCATGGCGGAGGAGCCACCACCGTCCAGGTTGTAAGCGGTCACGCAGCCGAGGTCCTTGAACATCTGGGCGAACTCGGGCATGGTCACACCGCGCGAGTAGTTGGTGGAGCGGCCGTCGACCACGATGAAGACCAGGTGGTTGGTGCCGAGCACGCCCACGCCGGTTCGCGGCTGGTTGCCCTGGATGGAGTGGTTACCGAAGTTGGTGTCCACCTCGACGCTGTCGATGCCGTCGACGACTGCGGAGTCCTTGACCAGTGCCGGGCCGAAGGAGAGGGTGTTCCACACGCCCTCGCTGACGAGGGTCTGGGCATTGGTGGCGGTTTCGTCGTAGAGCTTGACGGAGCCGTCGCGGTAGAATGCGAGACCCTCGCGAGCGCCGGAGTCACGGTAGACAACACCATTTCGGATCACGATGCCGGTGGTACGGAAGCCGTAGTAGTCACCGTTGATCGCCCAGATGCCGTTGTGTTCGGAGGCAATGTTCGAGGGGGTGTCGATGATGTTCTGGCCGAACTTGTTGTTGGCGAAGGCGCTTCGCAGCAGGGTTGCGTTGTCGAGCTTGATGTCTGCCACGAAGGAGACGACCGCATCGGAGCCGCTGCCGGTGGTGTTGGAGGTGATGGTGATCGAGCCTTCGTTAGCAGTGAGGCTCTGACCGTTGACCTTCACGCCGGTCAGTTCGGTGGGGTCCGCGGTGGCGGAGCCGGAGGCGCTTGCATTTGCCTGCTGTGCCGCCGCCTCGTAGGCGGTGGTGTCTTCGATTTCGGTGTGCTCTGCCAGGTAGCGGTTGTACGCCCAGCCTGCGCCGCCGCCGACTACTGCGAGTGCGCCGAGGCCGCCGCCGATGAAGATTCGACGGGTGAGCTTCTTCTTGGCTAGCTTCTGCTCTGCGGCGGTTTGCACTGCGTTAGCTTGTTCTGCTGCGGTCTGGGTGGCCTGGTCAATGTTCTGAGTCATGTTCTGTTCGTTGTTCATGTCTCTAGAATGCCGGGCTAGTCTCTGTGCCAGGCATGACTAAGCTGTGCAGAAGCTATGTATGCTTATTCATTTCAAACTTTTTTATTACTGACTATGTTCTATTACCAGATGTAGTTATGCACATCTATGTATAAACATGTGTATCGGCTTTGTGCTCCGCACAGTTACAACCCCCATAGGCTGCCCGTCCTCGCGCATCCGCCTGAGGGCATCTGTCTGGGTGAATCCGCACAAACCGCGGGCACGAAAAAACCGGCTGAGCACCCCGTGCGGGGCCTCAAGCCGGTTCATCATCTGTCGAATACGCTCGGTCGATATGCACCGAATCAAGCCGCGTATTCTTTATGCCTCATCCTCGTAGGACGCGTACTTTTCTGCGTATGCCGAGTAGTCGTCCTCGTCGTCATAGCGACGGCGGGACGAATCGGAGGACTTCGTATTCTTCGCGCTGCTGAGCTCGCGCTCGAGTGCGCTGTAGTCGGTCTCGGGGCTGAAGTACTTCATCTCCCGAGCCTGCCTTGTTGCTTTAGCCTTCTGACGGCCGCGCCCCATGGCGTGACCCCCTCTTTCATCCTGTCCGAGGCGAACAGCACGCGCGGCGCATCGCTCTCGGATCGTTCAACAGTCTTTACTACACTATAGAGTACCCTGTTTCAGCCCTGAATGTCTCGCTGAACGTCACCTATTTTACGTATCAGAGCACTTCTTCGCACCGGAACAACCGTTTTATTTTGTGCCCGCGACTTTTTACCCCGGGCGCCCCACTCCCCATATAACATGTAGCCCCGCACCGGACGTATCGCTACATCCAATGCGGGGCTAGGGTCTCCCCTACCGGCTCACTCACAAGACCGGGTTCAGAGAGGGTACCGTGCAGGTCATGACATCCAGCACGGGGATTGAGGGGCACTCCTGCCGCTTAGCGTGTGGTGAAGGAGCTGCTAGCTTGCGGTGAAAGAGCTGTTAGCTTGCGGTAAAGGAACCGAGCGAGGTGGCGTTAGACGCCAGGGTGGTGCTGGAGGCATCCACGCTATCGGTGGTGGTGTACACGGTGTAGCTCTGACCCTTGGTGATCTTGGAGCTAGAGACCAGGATCAGTGCGGTGTTGGAGTTCGTGACCTTGTAGTTTGCCACCACGTTACCGGAGGAGTCTGCCACCTGTACGGTGGTGCCGGCGCTCAGGTTCGATACATTGCTGATCTTCACGTAGCCGCTGGTGGAGTTGGTCGAGGGAGCCTCGAACATGTCACCGGAGTTACCCGCGGTCACGGTCGTGCCGTTGAGCAGCAGGTCGCCGTTGGTGTCCAGGGAGGCGTTACCACCGGTGAAGGGGCCGTTCACAACCAGGGTGCCACCGGAGAGGGTCGCAGTACCGTTGGAGTCGATGCCGTCACCGTTAGCGTTGACAGTGACCGTACCGCCGGTGATGTTGATGGTCGCATCAACTACCTCGAAGGTGCCGCCGCCACCGCCCATGCCTCCGCCAGCGCCACCACCGGCCGGGGGCTGGCCCATGCTACCGGAGGGAGCCTGACCGCCATCTGCGGGTGCCTGACCTGCGCTACCGCTGGGTGCCTGGGGTGCAGCCTGGTTACCCTGTGCAGCCTGGTTACCCTGGTTGTTCTGGGTGGTCTGCGTGGTGGAGGTCGAGGCCGACTCGGTGCTGGTCGTGGTGCTGTACGAGGCGTTGATACCGTCATCCGAGCTGGTCACGTTCACGGTACCGTCCAGGATGTTGATGTACTGCGCCTCAATACCCTCGTTCGCCTGGGTAATGTTCAGGGTACCGCCGGAGATTTCCAGAACACGCTCAGCCTTGAAACCGTCGTCACCCGCGGAGATGTTCACGGTACCGCCACTCAAGCGTACCCAGCCGCGGTTTCCGTCGGTGTCATTGGTTGCCTTGATGCCGTCCTGGCTTGCGGTTACGGTGATGGTACCGTCCAGGATATCAACGTAGTCCTTACCCTTGATGCCGGTGTTTGCCGCGCTCACTTCCAGGGTGCCGGAGGCAATGACCAGGCCGTCAGAGGTGTGGATACCCTCTTCATACTTACCCTCAACCTTCAGGGTGCCCTCGCCCGCCAGGGTCAGGTCACTCTTGGAGTAGATGGCCGCGTCGGGGCTGCCGCTGGCGGTATCCGAGTAGGAGGAGCCGTCAGAGACGGTGTTGGTGGTACCCGAGGCGGTGTAGATAACAACCTCGTCCGCCTCAACCACGTTGATTGCCGCACCGGTGGAGTTGGTGATGGTCGCGTTGTTCAGAATCAGGCGGACCATGTCGCTATCGGCCGCCTCAACCTTGATCTGGCCCTCGTAGGTGCCGGTGAGCTTGTAGTTACCCGCCTTGGTGATGGTGATGACGCCATCGCTGACGGTCACGCCGTCGGTCGCGGTCGGGTTCGAAAGATCGATAGCAACTTCGCTGGAGGAGTCCCAGGTGACGTCCTTCGCGGAGTAGTGGGTGTCCTCGGCGAGCTTTGCGCCGCTCTTCACGTCGGTGGAGAAGGAGTCTGCCACCTTCGAGGTGGTGTCCGAAGTGCTCGAAGCGGAGGTGCTGGTTGCGCTAGTGGCAGTAGCGCTGGTATTCGATGCCGAGGTTGCCGAGCAGCCGGTCAGGGCGAGGGCTGCCAGGAGGGTAATGGAGGTTGCACTTTTGATGATGCTGTTCTTTTTCACGGTATTCCTTCTTCGTGTATCACAGCACTATGCAGTGCCGATGCGGGTTTCGGGTAAGTAGTCTTGGGGTTGGGCCCTGGCGTCAGTTCTGTGTCAGGGTTCTGGATGTGCGGGGTAGGGCGGGTGCCGCTACCCCGCGCATCCAGGTCGAGTAGCTTTAGGCGGCTGCGAAACGCTCGGTCAGCAGCTTCTGGTAGTCCTCTTCGGTCATGTCATCCAGGTTGAGGCGGGTGCCGTTGACCGGTTCCAGGTGCATCCAGTTCTTCAGGGTTTCAGCCCACTTGTTGCTTGCCAGCTGCGGGTTCAGCGCCGCCATGCCGGTTGCAAACTTGGAGATCTTCGCGGGGGTGATGCCCGCATCCCAGAGGTGCTGGTCTGCCACGGAGGGCTCCACGCCGGACTTGGTTTCGATGATGACCGCGTTCGGCAGGCCGTAGGTGGTGCCGACCAAGTTGCCGTGGAAGTTGCGGTAGTTCACGCCCGCCATGAGGATGTTCTCAGACAGAGGGGTCCAGGTCAGGTTGGTGTCCACCGTCATGCGAGAGGCGACCGGGTTCTTCTCGCTCTGCGGCAGGAAGACCGTGGTACGGCGGTAGCCGGTGGTCAGAACCGGTTCGAGCTTCTCGACCGGGCCTGCGAGGATATCGCCGAGTGCTTCGGTGATGTACTCGTGGCCTTCCGCAGTCAGCTGATCGCGGTTCTCGAAGGTGTACGGGATACGCTTCTTGACGGTCATATCCTGCTCGCCGTCGGTCTTGACCTCCAGGAAGGTCAGTTCCGAGTCCAGGTAGCTACGGGTACGAATCTTGAAAGTGTCGTCGCGGCTGTAGGCTGCCGAGTGGTAGCTCTGCATCTGCGGGGTGTCGAAGTAGACCGAGTCGTAGGCGAAGTCGCGCTGGCCCTTGATTTCCATGACGGAGGCGTCTGCGTCGAGCGTGGCGAGTACCTTGGCGGCGGTTTCTGCGTCGACAATGTACTTGCGGTCCACGCGGGTCTGCATGGCTGCCTTCTCGTTCATGGCTTCGAGGCTGATGCTCTTCCACTCTGCGGGGATGATGTTTGCGGCTGCGTTAGTCATGGGTCTTTGTCCTTCTGGGGTGCCGTCCCTGCGTGTTGGGCTGGGGCGGCGTGTCGTGGGTATCGGAGATGTTTGTGCAGTAGGAGTGAATCGGAGGCTTAGATACCGGCTGGTCTTACTTGCCTACCGGGCTAGAAACTGGGGTGCGCTGGAGCGGAACCATCCGGGTGTCCAGCGTGGCGTGCGCCTCGGCGGTGGGAACCTGGGGTGCTGCTGGCTGGGGCGCTACCGGCTGGCGGGTTGCACTAATCTGCGACACTGCCGCCTCCACTGCCGCGGGGGTGCCACCCTCGGGGGTTTCTTTGGGCTGGTAGGTGACGGTGGCGCGGGTCAGGTTGTTCACCATGTCCAGCTCGGCGATCTTCACCGAGGTGACGGTGTAGCCCAGGTGCTTGCTCAGGTAGCTCTTGAGCTCTTCCTCGTCGCTGATTGCACGATCGGCGGTAACGGTCTGAGTCAGTTCCTTAGAGGTCGGGGCGCTACGCGAGTCGAGGATCGCGATCAGGGCGACCAGGGTAGCCATAAGGCCGAAGGCAATGTACGCCGGGCTGATATTCACACCCGCGATCATGCCAACCGAGAGAGCCACGAAGTAGTAGCCGACCTCGCGCTGGCTCAGGGCGGTGGAACGCAATCGGATAATCGACAGGACACCGAAGAGGCCCATACCCATAGCGGATGCGTTCGATCCGGCGGATACCAGCGCCACCGAGACGGTGAAGATGCCGGCGTTGATGACCGCGTAGGAAATCATCAGTTCGCGGTTGCGGTGCCGCACCATGTAGAGGGTGCAGAGGGCTGCGATGGCTATCGCATCGGCAAGCGCCATGATGAGGATGTTCATTGGGTTCTCCAGATTCGTGTCGTGATATCCGCTGTGCTCTTCGCTGTCTGTTCTTCAGCTCGGTGCTGTGCGTTTTTCGTTTTCTGCTTGGTATCTAGATTCCCGGTTGAAGCTGTGTTTGCCCTGTGTCACTCTTAACTTAGAGTTAAGTGTTCACCATCTCATATAAAACAACTTGTCAAGGTCTTACGTGCAGGTAATTTTTTCCTTTTTCGTACACTGCTCCACCTATCCTCAACAGCCTGCAAAGGCACAAAAAATGGGCTCCCTCCGAGATGGAGGGAGCCCATAAAAGCAGCTAAAAACTTAGCGACTAGGCGTTATTATGCCTTCTTGCGCATGCGGGTTACCACGATGGTCGCGCCACCAGCACCCAGAGCAATCAGACCCAGGCCAGCAGCGGTCATCGCACCGGATGCACCGGTCTTAGCCAGGGAAGAAGAGCTCTTGGAGGATGCGTTCGAGGAACCGGAGCCCAGGTTGTCGTTCGAGCCGGAGCTCAGCGAAACGCTGTCAGAGTTCTGGTAGTCAGGGTGCAACTCGCAACCGACGCCGTCGCCATCAGCGTCGAATTTTTCCAGGAAGTCCGGGTCACCCTTGTAAATGGGGCCACCACGGTCTGCCCATACGTCAGCGCAGTTCGGGTAGCGAGACTTTCCAGATTCGTTAGAGGAGCCCTTAGAATTGGCTACATTCTCATAGTTGGGGTCCTCGTCACAACCCTTTCCGTCACCGTCAGCGTCGAACTTCTCGCGGAAGTCCGGGTCGCCCTTGTAAATGGGGCCGCCACGGTCTGCCCATACGTCAGCACAGTTCTTGTACTTGTAAGCCTTCTCGTCCTTTGCGGAGGAGTCAGAAGCCTGGTCAGACTTCTGTTCTTCGGCAGGCTTGGTTTCCTTAGCGTCCTCAACTGCGGGAGCGGAGGTCTCGTCAGCAGGCTTGGGAGCCTCGGTGGTCGGATCCTGGGTCGGAGCCGGAGTCGAGTCCTCGGAGGGGGTCGGAGTCGGGTTCTCGGTGGGAGCCGGGGTCGGGTCCTCGGTAGGAGCGGGGGTGGGCGCCTCGGAGGGAGCGGGCTGCTCTGCAACCTTAATGGTCACGGTAGCTGCCTTACCACCACGGGGAACGTCGCCATCCTTCAGGGAGCCGGACAGCAGGTAAATGTCAACGGAAACGCTGCCGTGCAGCTCTTCCTGCCAGGGGATAGTAACGGAGAAGTTACCGGCCTCGTCAGCGTGGATTTCCAGGTAGTCCTGGCCGTTAATCTTGACGGCGCCCTTGTTCAGCTTCAGTGCCAGAACGGAACCGGAGGTACCGTCAGCAGTCTTGAAACCCTCGCCGCCAATGTTCAGGCCCTGACCCTCAACCCATACGTCGGGGGCGATGAACTGTGCAGAGTCTGCGTAGGTGTGGACGACCTGAGGCGCACCTTCAACAGCGAAGGTTGCGGGGACGGAAGTAGCAACGAGGCCACAGCCGATGAGGGCGGTGGCACCGATGCGTGCGATGTTGTTTCGAATGTTCATGCCCCCCATTCTAACGAGCGAAGCTTGGGATACCGGCTCCTAAGACGCTAATTTGCCATGACCTGACTCACAAATAGGGGGTTTCTTGAAGGTTTCTTGAAGCCTAGGTTGAGATATAGAGCAGGCAAGCGCGTTCCCTCCTATGAAAAAACAACAGAAACACGCCAATCAATGCAAAGAGCCCCTCCGCCCGAACACTTCAGAGAAGAACGTTCAGGCAGAGGGGCTCTCATACACACCGCACCGGGCGGCGGCAATAGTTTTAGGAATTCTTGCGGTTACGCACAGCAGACACGCCAGCAACACCCAGACCCAGAGCTACCAGGCCCATACCAGCAATGGTGAAGGCATTGGAAGCACCGGTGTTCGCAAGGGAGGAGCGCTGAGCGCGGCTCGAAGTGTAGCTGCTCGAAGAGGAGGAGCCGCTACCCAGGTTGTCCAGACCGCCGGAGTTACGGGAAGAAGAACCCGAAGAAATATTGGAGGAAGAACCGTCGGTCACCTCGCTATTGATAACCTCGCAGCCCCAATCATTCTTGTCATTATCGAACTTCTGACGGAAGTCCGGGTGGCTCTTATGGATGGGTGCCAGGCCAGCGGCCGCAACCTCTGCACAGTTCGCAAAGCGAGTGCTCTCAGCCGAAGCGCTCGCCTGCTCGGTAGCGGAGGCGGAATCACCCAGCTGATCCTTCGCATCGTTCGCAACGGATGCGTTCTGATCAGCAGCAGCCGAAGCCGAAGCGGTCGCAGAAGCAGATGCCGAAGCGGAGGGGGTAGCCACCACAGAAGCGGAAGCCGACGCGGTAGCCGAGGGGCTCACTGACGCGGTGGCGGAAGCTTTCTCATCGGCGCGGTTCTTAATCTCAGCATCCACGGAGGCGACGACCTCATCAGCGGCAGTAGCCGAAGCAGTCGCAGAAGCCGAGGGGGTAGCAGATGCGGAAGGCGCCACAGATGCGGAGGGGGTAGCCACCACGGAAGCACTCGCGGTTGCCGAAGCGCTCGCAGAAGCAGATGCCGAAGCGGTTGCGGAGGGGGTTGCCTCCTGAACGGAACGAGCCTCGATCTTCACGGTGGCTGCCTTGCCGCCGCGAGCGGTGTCGTTGTCCTTCAGGGAGCCGGAGAGCAGGTAGACGTCCACGGAGATGCGCTCATTCAGGTCATCCTGCCAGGGAATGGAAACGGAGAAGTTGCCCTTCTCATCAGCCTGAACTTCCAGGTAGTCCTTGCCGTCAATCTTGACGGAGCCCTTGTTCAGCTTGATAGCGATGGTGGAGCCGGAGGTGCCGTCCTGGGTCAGGAAGCCTTCGCCGGTAACCTTCAGGGTTTCGCCCTTGTACCAGACCTCAGAAATGTGAGAGGTTGCCTTGTCGGAGTAGACGTGGGTAACGGACTCTTCACCGTTCTGAGCGAACGTTGCGGGGATTGCGGTGACCACCAGACCGCAACCGATCAGGGCGGTGGCACCGAAGCGAGTGATAGTGTGTCGAATGTCCATCCCATCATTTTATCCCCGCGTGGTGGGTGTATCCGCCTGTCCAGGGGCTATTTGCAATGACTTGCAACACAAAATAGCACTTTTGTGCACTTACCCTTGGGTCGGTGCACGCGCGGCAATATTTCGCCAAAGAAACGGCACTCGCCAGAGAACCAAGATCGCCTAGACCTCGGCACCTTTAAACGTCAACGGCGTCGAGCATGAGTTCCAGCGCCTCACCCACGCCGGTGCGCCACAGGTAGGTTGCCTTTGCATCCGCACGACCCGGGCCGCCGTTAATGACGGCGACCGGCTTGCCGGCACGCAGAGCCTCCAGCACAATCTTGTAGCTGCTCATGACCGCCACCGAGGAACCCACCACCAGCAGCGCCGAACACTCGGCGAGCATGGCGTCCTTGAGTGCCTTACGTTCGGCAGGAACAGACTCGCCAAAGTACACCACATCCGGCTTGAGGCGGGTCGAACCGCAACCTAGGCAGGGCACCATCTGAAAATCGCGGATATAGTGCTCGTCCAGTTCCACGTCACCGTCAGGGTTCACGCGCAGCTCTTCGCCCTCTAGGCGCGCCAGGTAGCCGGGGTTTGCCGCGTCCAGGCGCGTATCCAGGCTTTCGCGACTCTCGTCCTGCCCGCAGTCCAGGCACACAATACGGGAGAGGTCGCCGTGCAACGCCAGCAGACGGGAGCTTCCAGCGCGGGCGTGCAGCCCATCCACGTTCTGCGTAATCACGCCGCTCACGGCACCCAGCTGCTCCAGCTCGGCGAGCGCATAGTGGGCGCGGTTCGGTTCGGCGCGGCGCATGCGGCGCCAACCCACGTAGGAGCGCGCCCAGTAGCGTTGGCGGGCGGCGTCATCGTAGCGGAATTCCTGGTAGGTCATGGGGCGGTGGTCGTGCAGGGAGCCGCCGGGTCCACGGTAGTCGGGGATGCCGGATTCGGTGCTCACGCCCGCACCGGTGAGCACAAGAACCTTACCCGCCTTGAGTATCTCGGCAATACCCGCGGAGGCGTATTCTTCGTCGTGCGGGGTGGCGTTCTCAGAGACAACGCGCTGAATCGAGCGGATTGCGGCACGGTGCACGGAGGCGATTTCTTCGCGCTGCTCACCTGCGGCGGCGAAGTTCTGGTGATCAGTCCAGCGGTCCATTCTTCTCCTCAATGCTCTGTGTATTAGTGCTCTGTGTATTAGTGCGGTTCAGCGCGGTTCTAACGCGTTAAACGGCTGTGGGGCACCCCCTTTCGAGGGTACCCCACAGCCTATTTCTTATGGTTTCGAACGTGCAAACTCAGCCACAGGCTAAGTCTGCCCAGCTCGTCGGAACTACCCAGCTGACCGGGTCTACCGATCTAGCCGGTTTAGTTCTCTGCCTTCTGCTCACGCTCGGAGGTCACCGACAGACCGTCGCTGGCAACGTCCGGGTTCACGTCCACGGTCACGGTGTCACCGTCGTGAATAGCACCGGAGAGGATGCCACGAGCCAGGCGGTCGCCAATCTCGCGCTGTACCAGGCGGCGCAGCGGGCGGGCACCGAACGCCGGGTCGTAGCCGGTCTTACCCAGCCACTCCAGGGCGGCGGGGGTGACGTTCAGGGTGAGGCGGCGGTCCTCCAGACGCTTAGCCATGCTCTTGATCTGCAGGCCCACGATCTGGCCCAGGTTCTCAGCCGACAGGGGC
The DNA here is from genome assembly GCA_963538455.1 of Rothia mucilaginosa. Taxonomy (GTDB): domain Bacteria; phylum Actinomycetota; class Actinomycetes; order Actinomycetales; family Micrococcaceae; genus Rothia. Next base: position 144,993 of record CAUTHR010000001.1, read on the forward strand.
TGGAACATGATGATGTCGTCCAGTCGGTTGAGGAACTCGGGGCGGAATGCCTGGTGCACAACCTCCATAGCCTTCTCGGATCGCTCGTCGAAGGGCAGGTCCTGGTTGACCAGGTACTGCGAACCGAGGTTCGAGGTCAGGATCAGGATGACGTTGCGGAAGTCCACGGTGCGGCCCTGGCCGTCGGTCAGGCGGCCGTCATCGAGTACCTGCAGCAGGATGTCGAAGACCTCGGGGTGTGCCTTCTCAACCTCGTCGAGCAGGACCACCGAGTAGGGGCGACGGCGTACAGCCTCGGTCAGCTGACCGCCCTCTTCGTGACCAACGTATCCGGGAGGGGCACCGACCAGGCGAGAAACGGTGTGCTTCTCGGAGTACTCACTCATGTCGATACGTACCAGGGCACGCTCATCATCGAACTGGAACTCAGCCAGTGCCTTAGCCAGCTCGGTCTTACCGACACCGGTCGGGCCCAGGAACAGGAAGGAACCAATCGGGCGGTTCGGGTCGGAGATGCCGGCGCGGGCACGGCGCACAGCGTCAGAGACAGCCACCACGGCAGCTTCCTGACCGATCAGGCGGGCACCGATGCGCTTCTCCATTTCGAGCAGCTTCTCGGATTCGCCCTGCATCATGCGGCCTGCGGGAATACCGGTCCAGGAGGAGATGACCTCGGCGATATCGTCCGCGGTGACCTCTTCGGAAACCATGGACTCGTTCTTGGCGTTGTCCTCGGCGCGCTGGGCTTCCTCCAGCTCAGCCTGCTTTGCGGGAATTTCGCCGTAGAGCAGGCGGGATGCCTCAGCGAGGTTACCTTCACGCTGTGCAACCTCTGCGCGGGAACGCAGCTCGTCAATCTGGGTCTTGAGGTCGCCCACGCGGTTCAGGCTTGCTTTCTCCGCTTCCCAACGGGCGTTGAGGGCGTCGAGCTGTTCCTTCTTGTCTGCCATATCCTTGCGCAACGCTTCCAGACGCTCCACGGATGCGGGGTCGGTCTCGTTGGCAAGTGCCAGTTCCTCCATGGTGAGGCGGTCCACAGCGCGGCGCAGCTGGTCGATTTCCTCCGGTGCGGAGTCAATTTCCATGCGCAGGCGGGATGCTGCCTCATCAATCAGGTCAATTGCCTTGTCCGGCAGCTGACGGGAGGGGATGTAGCGGTTAGACAGGGTTGCTGCGGCAACCAGTGCGGAGTCAGCGATCTGCACCTTGTGGTGTGCCTCGTAGCGTTCCTTCAGGCCACGCAGAATACCGATGGTGTCATCGACGCTGGGCTCGCCCACGTACACCTGCTGGAAGCGGCGCTCCAGGGCAGGGTCCTTCTCGATGTTCTCGCGGTACTCATCCAGGGTGGTAGCACCGATCAGGCGCAACTCACCACGAGCAAGCATGGGCTTGAGCATGTTGCCTGCGTCCATGGAGCCTTCGGATGCGCCAGCACCGACGACGGTGTGAATCTCGTCGATGAAGGTCACAATCTGACCCTCGGACTTCTTGATTTCTTCGAGGACTGCCTTCAGACGCTCCTCGAATTCACCGCGGTACTTTGCGCCCGCGACCATGGAGCCCAGGTCCAGGCTGATGAGGGTCTTGCCGCGCAGGGATTCGGGCACGTCACCGGAAACCATGCGCTGTGCCAGGCCTTCCACGACGGCGGTCTTACCGACGCCGGGCTCACCAATCAGCACGGGGTTGTTCTTGGTACGACGGGAGAGCACCTGCACGACGCGGCGAATCTCAGAGTCACGGCCAATGACCGGGTCAAGCTTGCCCGCGCGGGCAATGGCGGTCAGGTCGGTGCCGTACTTTTCGAGCGCCTGGAAGGTGCCTTCGGGGTCGGGGGTGTCCACTGTGCGGTCTCCTCGGACGTTGGGGATGGTCTGTGCGATGAGCTCTGCGGTTGCGCCGAGCTTGTGCATTGCTTCAGCGGTGCTGTCGGTTCCGCTGGCAATGCCGAGCAGAATCATTTCGGTGGAGACGTAGGTGTCACCGAAGCCCTGAGCGCGGGTCTGTGCCGCCTGCAGAGCGGAGAGTGCGGCACGGCTGAGGGAGGCGTTCTGCACGGAAGCGCCCGATGCCTTCGGCAGCTTCTTGATTTCGGCGGATGCCGCCTCAGAAATAGCGTCTACATCCAGGCCTGCAGCCTTGAGGACTGCTACGGCGACGCCTTCACGCTGGTCCATGAGGGCCTTGAGGATGTGCGCGGTTTCAATAGTGGGGTTACCGGCGGTTTGAGCATCGGTATTTGCCGCCGAGATGACTTCTTGACTCTTGGTCGTGAACTTGTTGTCCATGATGTTCCTTTCCTATTTCGAGGGGCTTATCCTATGCGCCCCCGCATTACATAACTTGAGTCTACTCCACTCAACTATGTTTCGCAAGCCTTCTGCAAAAAAATTTTTCAGATTTTTCGCTCCACCCCGCGTCCCCTGAACCCCGAGCAAAACCCCCGTCGAAACTGCATTGTTATACTGACCGGAATGGGCGCTTGCGGGCTCCCGCAACAATCCTCCCGCAACAAACACGGCCACGAATGGGGACCCACATGAAAATACTGGTTCTAGGCGCAACCGGCCGCACCGGCCGCCTCTTCATCCACAAAGCCCTCGAGGAGGGGCACACGGTCACCGCCTACGTGCGTAACCCCGATAAGGCACTAGCGCTTTTGGGGGCGCACCAAAATCTCACTATCGTTCCGGGAGCCCTGAACGATGCCGAGCAGCTCGCCGCAGCCTCCGCAGGGCAGGACGTGATGGTTAGTATCCTGGGGCAGAAAGCCACGGTGCGGGAATTCCTCTCCTCCACATTCATGCAGGAGCGCCTGCCTCTCATCATGCAGGCGGTCACGGACGCAGGCGTAAAGCACTGCGTTCTGATAAGCGCCTACGGCGTGGGCGATACGGTACAGACCACCTCACTCCCCATGCGCCTGGTGTGCAAGGTCATCATGCGCGGCATTTTCACCGACAAGGTTAAGGCGGACGCCCTGGTCACCGAGTATCAGCCGCATATTTCGCGGGCGCACCCGGGCAGGCTGACCGATAAGCCCGGCAGGGGCGGGGTAAAGGTGTTTGATATGGCACAGGTCGAGCGAACTGCGGGCATCCCGACGATTGCCCGTGAGGACGTCGCCGATGCACTACTCGCTATCGCCAAGAACCCCCAGAATGCGGGAACGGATTTTTTGGTGACAATTGGGGACGCCATCCTACGCTCGCCCCAGAAATAAACCGGTAGGCTTAAAAGCATGACGACTACGAACACCTTCCCCGCCGCCATTCTCTTCGACCACGACGGAACCCTCGTCGATACCGAACCCGTATGGGCTGCCGCAAAGGTTGCTCTCGCCGCAGAATTTGGCGGCACCTGGACCGAGCAGGACACCCTCGACTGCCTGGGCCTGTCGATGCAGTTCACCCTGGATCGCCTGCGCGAGCGCGGCGTAAACCTGCCGGACGAGGAGATTAACAACCTGCTGGTGGCGAAGGTGCACGAGACTCTGGCACAGCAGCCGGTCGAGTTCCTACCCGGCATTGAGCGTTTCCTCTCGGAGGTTCGCGAGGCACAGATTCCGGCGGCAGTCGTCACGAATGCGACCACCTCCGTGGCTCGCCGTACCGCGAATGCGGCACCCGAGGGCACCTTCTCGGTGATTATTGGCAATGATGAGACGACCCACCCGAAGCCGAACCCGCAGCCCTATCTTTTGGCGGCGGAACGTCTGGGTGTTGACCCGACTCAGTGCGTGGCGATTGAGGACTCTCCTTCGGGTGTGCGCAGTGCAACCGCGGCGGGTATGCGCGTCATTGTTGTGCCGGGCGAGCTGGAGGTTCCGGCGGAGCTGGGCACCGTGCGCCTCAAACATGAGGAGCTGACCCTGGAGGCGGTTCGCGCGCTGGCGTAGCCGCCCGATTCGCACGCTGGATGCCCTGCAGAGAAAATTCTGTAGAGAAAGCTCTGCAGAAAACTGAATACGCTTCACCGTAAAGGGTGGGATGCGCGATATGAGATACCGCGCGTCCCACCCTTTGTGCATGCCTGAGCGGTGAGGGTTTTCGAGCGCGGTACAACACGCAGATGACAATTTATTACGAATTACTCAAAATAACCTTGACAGTGGTTCCTTAAAATGATTTACTCGTAATAACGGTTCAGCGAGGACTCACTCCCCGCCGAGCCACAAGCATTACAGCATCATGAAGGAGACCATCATGGCATTCGCAAACTACACCGCACCCGGCCTGACCATCGAAGAAGGCAAGGGCATTTCCGAGGTTCTCCAGGCACGTCTGCACGACCTGAACGACCTGCACCTGCTGCTGAAGCACGCTCACTGGAACGTGACCGGCCCCGGCTTCATCGCCGTTCACGAAATGATTGACCCCCAGGTCGACACCGTCCGCGATTTCGTTGACGCCATCGCAGAGCGCATGGCAACCCTGGGCGCAACCCCCAACGGCCTGGCTGGCGCACTGGTCGCACAGCGCACCGTCGAGGACTACCCCGTCGGCCGCGCACGCGTTGCTGACCACCTGCGCGCTCTGAACGACGTCTACACCCGCGTGATTGAGGCTCACCGCAAGGCGATTGCATTCGCCGGCGAGTCCGACCCCGTCACCGAGGACCTGCTGATCGGTCAGACCGCTGAGCTGGAGAAGTTCCAGTGGTTCATCCGCGCATTCCTGGAAAACGGCGAAGGCAACATCTAAGTCAGCATTCTAAAGACACGAATTTTTAGAATCACGAAACCGGGCGGGTGCGCTCTCCTATGCGGAGGGTGCGCCCGCCCGGTTTTTCGTATGAGGCACACACCGAGTTCACGCATCATTCCTCGTCCGCGCGGTACAGCAAAGTACGTTGAGGCGAACATAAACATGGGGTTAGCCCGTCCTAGATTTTCTGTTCAGAGTGCTCTACAGTGGTTCACTGGCCATCACAGAACACACAGATTTGAAGGCGTCACGGGTTGCTAACCGGCAGCCCTACACGTACCGCATGAGCAGCGGAAAGGGAACTATGAGCGCACACCCCCAGCACGAGCACCCCCAGCACGAGCACCCCCAGCACGAGCACCCCCAGCACAAGAGCACCCAGCACGAGCACGGTGAAGAAACCGAGAAGCTTCAGCCGGAAAACGCCGCGCCCGAAACTTCTCAGACTGCTCGCCATAGCGCCGTCGTCTCCCCTTCTCCCGCGCAGATTAAGCGTTGGCGCCGCTACCTGGCTGATGAGGAGTCGGAGGCGCGCATCTACCGCTACCTGGCTCGCCGCGCCGAGGGTACCGACCGTGAGATTCTGCTGCAGGTTGCGGAGGCGGAGAAGCGTCACCAGCAGCATTGGCGTGACATGCTCGGCGAGCACGCGAATGTGCACGTGCGCCCCTCCCTGCAATCGCAGCTGCTGCAGTTCTTGGCGAAGAACTTCGGTTCGGTGTTTATTCTGGCGATGGCTCAGCGCGCCGAGTCCCGCTCCCCCTACGCTGAGGATCCGGACGCCACCGAGGAAATGGCGGCTGACGAGGCGATTCACGAAGAGATTATTCGTGCCCTGGCGACTAGCGGTCGCGAGAAGCTTTCGGGTAATTTCCGTGCGGCGGTCTTTGGCGCTAACGACGGTTTGGTGTCGAATCTGGCGCTGACTATGGGTATTACCGCGTCGGGTGCGTCCAGCTCGATGGTTCTGCTGTCGGGTGTTGCGGGTCTGCTGGCGGGTGCGCTGTCGATGGCGGCGGGCGAGTTCGTGTCGGTGCGTTCTCAGCGTGAGCTGCTGGATGCCTCCCAGCCGACCCAGGTAACCCTGCGCGTGGCAGGCGATTTGGATTTGGACGCCAACGAGCTGGAGCTGATTTACCGTGCCCGCGGCATGGAGCCGGAGGCGGCGCATCACCGTGCGATGGAGCGTTTCGGCTACCTGGATTGCGATTGCGACCCCTCGCTGTCTCACCGCGAGGATGATGACCGTGAGGAGAACGTGGCTTTGGGCACCGATATTGGTGCCGCCGCTGCGTCGTTCTCGTTCTTTGCCTCGGGTGCGTTGATTCCGATTCTGCCCTATATTTTCGGCTTCTCGGGCGTGTTCGCGATGGTGCTGTCCCTGCTGTTTGTGGGTGCGGCTCTGGGCTTTACCGGCGGCGTGGTGGGTCTGCTGTCGGGTGCGTCCCCGCTCAAGCGCGGTATCCGTCAGATTCTAATTGGTTTTGGTGCGGCGTTTGTGACCTACCTGCTGGGTCTGGCGTTCGGTACGACGGTCGGCTAGTCGCAATGCCCCCAATAAGCTCTCAACAAGTGTATATAGCTACTAGGATATATGCTTCACTCTGCATTACGCAGCTTAAATAGAGATAAACCCCCGGTGATGAGTACAAACTCATCACCGGGGGTTTCTATATGCTCTTCCCCTACATGAGGGGCGCCCTATTACGGGTTAATCTGTGCGGTGGTGGCCTGACCGGAAACGCTCTCCGAGCCGGTCGCGCCGTTGCCGGAGTAGGTCAGGTTAGCGACCTGCACGGTGGAGGTCTGCTTGTACGAGATCCAGCCGTTATCTGCCGGGAAGTTCAGCTGTGCCGGCATGAAGTTGGTCTGGCTGTAGTACTTGGTGCCGGTCTGCTTCATGGTGTACGCCTTGCTGGTGGTGTAGACAATACGACCCTTGAAGGTGTAGGTGCCGTCGGAGTTTTTGGTGACGGTCGGTACTTCCGCGGTCCAGGTACCGGCGGTCTGTGCGACGGACAGGTACTTTGCCTGGCCTGCGGAGGCGACCAGCTCGGTGGTCTTACCGGTCAGCTTGCGGCCGGTGGGACTCCAGGACTGGCCGTTGATCTTGCCGAATTTGGTGAGCGACTGTGCGCTGGCGGAGACGGTGTACTCGACCTCGGTCACGAAGGTTGCGCCAGCTGCGAGGGTGACGCTGCTGCCGGGGATGTAGCCGGTGCCGCTTGCGGTGTCCTTGGTCGGTACGGACCACCAGAAGCCGCTGGAGGACATGTATGCGCCGTTTGCGCCGGTCTGGGAGTTGGTGACGGGGGTGAACTTACCTTCGCCGTTGACGTAGGTTGCGCTCTTGGGCTTGGAGGTTGCGTCGTCCCAGTTGATATCGGAGTCGGGGTTGGTGGAGGCGGTGAAGTGCGCCTCGGGGCTTGCCGGGTTGATGGTGCCGGTGTTGTTGGAGGATGCGTAGCCGACGTAGCCGCCGTTGTTCTGCACGCTGACGTACACGCCGTACTGCACGCCGGGGGTTTCCTTGGATGCGGCGTAGGCGGGCACTGCTGCGGAGGCTGCGACGACGGGTGCGGACCAGACGCCTGCCTTGGCGATGGTGCGGCGAGAAATAGGCTGGGTCATGAGTGTGGTGATCTCCTGTGAGTGTTTGGTGTTTCTTGAAGCCATTAAAAACAATTCTGACTAGGCTCAATGCAATCCAGTATACAAAGGTTAAGGTTATATCTGCACGTTAGGAGAGCGAATGTGCACAATCTTACTTGGCGCGTTCCTGGTGAACTCGCTGTTAAAGCACAGATGCCGGTAGCCTCATGGACTACCGGCATCTGCCGCATTATTTATGCTGTTTACTTCGCTGCGAAGATTTCGCGCATCAGGTTTGCAGCCTCGGAGGGGGTCTTACCAACCTTCACGCCTGCTGCTTCCAGAGCTTCCTTCTTCGCCTGAGCGGTACCGGAGGAACCGGAGACAATAGCGCCTGCGTGGCCCATGGTCTTACCCTCAGGAGCGGTGAAGCCTGCAATGTAACCAACGACGGGCTTGGTCACGTTTGCCTTGATGTACTCTGCAGCACGCTCCTCAGCGTCACCACCAATCTCACCAATCATGACGATTGCTTCGGTCTCGGGGTCAGCTTCGAAAGCTTCCAGAGCGTCGATGTGGGTGGTGCCGATGATGGGGTCGCCACCAATACCGATAGCGGTGGTGAAACCAATGTCGGACAGTTCGTACATCAGCTGGTAGGTCAGGGTACCGGACTTGGAGACCAGACCGATCTTGCCCTTGCCGGTGATGTTCGCCGGGATAATACCGACCAGGCACTCCTCGGGGGAGATGATGCCGGGGCAGTTGGGGCCGATGATGCGGGTGATCTGCTTGCCGTTCTCGTCCACGGACGCCTTAGCAGCTGCCCAGAACTCTGCGGAGTCCTGAACCGGAACGCCCTCGGTGATGACGACGACGAGGCCGATCTTAGCCTCGATAGCCTCGAGAACTGCTGCCTTGGTGAAGGCCGGGGGAACGAACACGATGGAGACGTTCGCGCCGGTCTTCTCCATAGCCTCAGCTACGGAACCGAAGACGTCCAGCTCGATGTCGGAGCCGTCCTTCGCCTTGTGGGTGACGGTGGTGCCAGCCTTGCGAGCGTTCACGCCGCCCACAATGTTGGTGCCTGCTGCGAGCATGCGTGCGGTGTGCTTGGTACCCTCGCCACCGGTGATGCCCTGAACGATGACCTTGGAGTCCTTGTTCACAAAGATAGACATATTACTTCCTTGAAATCCTTTGCTGGCGATTACGCCTTGTGAGCGAGCTCTGCTGCCTTGTCAGCGCCGGAGTCCATGGTCTCAGCCAGAACAACCAGCGGGTGGTTCGCCTCGGAGAGGATGCGGCGACCCTCAGCAACATTGTTGCCGTCCAGGCGCACAACCAGGGGCTTGGTTGCTGCGTCGCCCAGAATCTCCAGAGCCTTCACAATGCCGTCGGCCACTGCGTCACACGCGGTGATGCCGCCGAAGACGTTCACGAAGACGCTCTTGACCTGCTCGTCGCCCAGAATGATCTCCAGGCCGGCAGCCATAACCTCGGCGGAGGCGCCGCCACCAATATCAAGGAAGTTAGCGGGCTTGACGTTGCCGTGGTTCTCACCGGCGTAGGCAACGACGTCCAGGGTGGACATAACCAGACCTGCACCGTTACCAACGATGCCGACCTCGCCGTCCAGCTTCACGTAGTTCAGGTCGAACTGCTTTGCCTTAGCTTCCAGGGGGTTCTCTGCGGACTTGTCCACGAGAGCCTCGTGCTCGGGCTGGCGGAATTCTGCATTGTCGTCCAGGGAAACCTTGCCGTCCAGGGCGAGGATGGTGCCCTCGGGGGTCAGAACGAGGGGGTTAACCTCAACCAGGGTTGCGTCTTCCTTGGTGTAGACTTCGCCCAGCTTGACGAGAACGGGAACAACTTTCTCCTGCAGTTCTGCGGAGAAACCTGCTGCCTTAGCAATTTCCTCAGCCTTAGCCTGGTCCAGGCCAACCAGCGGGTCAACCTCGATCTTTGCCAGTGCCTCGGGACGCTCAGCAGCGAGCTGCTCAATTTCCATACCGCCTTCTACCGAGCACATTGCCAGGTAGGAGCGGTTTGCGCGGTCCAGCAGGAGGGAGAAGTAGTATTCTTCGGCGATGTCTGCGCCGTCAGCGACCAGCACGCGGTGAACGGTGTGGCCCTTGATGTCCATGCCGAGGATTGCCTTAGCGTGCTCGTAAGCTTCTTCGGGGGACTTTGCGAGCTTAACGCCGCCAGCCTTACCGCGGCCGCCGGTCTTAACCTGAGCCTTAATGACGGTCAGGCCGCCAATTTCCTCAGCTGCTGCCTTTGCTTCTTCAGGGGTGGTCGCAACAATGCCCTTGAGCACGGGTACACCGTGCTTTGCGAAGAGCTCGCGCGCCTGGTATTCGAAAAGGTCCACAGGTGTCCTTCTTCTTCGAAGTGGTGCCGAGTACTGGTGTACTCGGCCTGGTCTCATTAGAGGAGGTTCCCCTGTGTGGCTGGTACGGTGCGATAGGGGTCTCTCGCACCCGGCGCACACGCATCATTGACGCGGGGAATTTCTCTCGTCTCTACTCTATCGGATTCGGCGTGAGCTCGCACTCACAGAGCCCCAAATCTGAGATTTTAGCGACTCAGCTCACAAATATTTTAGGTAGATTCCACCCAAAGGGTGTGCACCGGGTAACTAATCCGAGCTGCCACTCCCCCATCCGCCGCGAAATATCGGCGAAAAAGCGGCATTTACCGCCGTGCTCCGCCAAGCCCCGGAACCCTTCTCAGCAGGCGGACAACACGCCCGGCACAGCCCGCAGAGACACAGCCACCGAGAGGGGCGGGCACCCTCAGGTACCCGCCCCTCCATCGGCATTATTAGGTTCTCACCCCTGAGGCGTTAGCTCACCTTCTCCAGCGGCGCGTAACGCAGCAGCAGACGCTTCTCTTCCGAACCGAAGCGAACCTTCGCCACGGTCTTATCGCCGCTACCCTCGACGGCGAGCACGCGGCCCTCACCGAACTTGGTGTGGCGCACGGTATCGCCGACCGCCAGGGTCGGGATTTCCTTGCTCTGGTGCACGCGGGAACGGTTCGTCACCTTCGAGGTGGCCGCCGCCAGCCCGTAGCTTGCCGAGCCGTTAATATCCGCGGTGGACGGCTCAGAACGGCGTGCGGGGCGGGACTCGTAGGGGTCGTAAGAGCCACGCGAGCTACCGGAGCTGTAACCACCGGAACCGTAGCCGGAACGAGAACCACCCGAATAGCCGCCACCGTAGGAACTACCGTAGGAGCTGCCGCCATAGGAACCGCCTCCGTAGGAACCACCGCCGCGAGCGCCATACGCGCCCATACCGGAGGCACCAAAGCCCGAGAAACCGGCGGTGCGCTTCCACTCGATGAGCTCCTCCGGAATCTCTTCCAGGAAGGGCGAGGGCGGGTTGAACTGGCTCTTACCCCACATGGTGCGAGTCTCCGAGCGGGTCAGGTACAGGCGCTCCATGGCGCGGGTCAGACCCACGTACGCCAGGCGGCGTTCCTCGCTCATTTCCTTCTCGTCGGTCAGGGCACGCTGATGCGGGAACAGGCCGTGCTCCATGCCGGTCAGGAACACCACGGGGAACTCCAGGCCCTTGGCGGTATGCAGGGTCATGAGGGTGACCATGCCCTGGGCCTTCGCCTCGGCCGCCTCGGCGGCAATCTGTGCGGCGGAGGCGTTCTCACCCTCCGCGCTGGCGGGACGGTTCGGGATCGAGTCGGCGTCGGCAACCAGCGCCACGTGCTCAAGGAACTGCTCGAGGTCGGCGCCGGGGTTCTCGGTCTCGAACTCGACCATGGCGTCAAGCAGCTCGGAGAGGTTCTCCACGCGAGACTCGTCCTGAATGTCCTTGGAGGCTCGCAGAGCCGCCAGGTAGCCGGTCTGCTCCAGGACCGCCTCCAGGCAGGTTGCGGCCGGTTCAGTGCGGGCAATTTGCGCCAGGTCATCCATGAGGCGCACGAACTCGGCGTACTTCTTGACCGCGGCGGCACCCAGGCCGGGGATGTCAGCTACCTGGCGTGCGGCGGCGTAGAAGGAGATGCGGTTCGCACTCGCGTACTCCGCCACCACGGACTCAGACTTGGCACCGATACCGCGCTTGGGTTCGTTGAGGATGCGGCGCACATTCACGTCGTCATCGGGGTTGCTCAGGGCGCGCAGGTACGCCAGGGCGTCCTTGATTTCCTTACGCTCGTAGAACCGGGTACCACCGACCACGCGGTAGGGCAGACCGGCACGCATGAGCATGTCCTCGAGGGTTCGAGACTGCGCGTTGGTGCGGTAGAAGATGGCGACGTCACCGGGCTGCACGCCGTGCTCATCGGCAAGGCGATCAATTTCACGGGTGATGTAGCGTGCCTCGGCGTGTTCGGACTCGGCGACGTAACCAATAATCTTCGCGCCCGCACCGGAGGCAGTCCACAGCTTCTTGGGGCGACGGTCGGGGTTGCGTTCAATGACCGCATTCGCCGCGGAGAGGATGTTCTGCGTGGAACGGTAGTTCTGTTCCAGCAGAATCGTGTGGGCGTTCGGATAGTCCTTCTCGAAGTCCGTGATATTGCGAATATCCGCGCCGCGGAAGGCGTAGATGGACTGGTCGGAGTCACCCACCACGGTCAGCTCAGCGGGGGGCACGGCGTCCGGGTAGGGGCCGCGATCAGCCGGTGCCTTCGCGTGGGCGCCGACCAGTTCACGCACCAGCTGGTACTGGGCGTGGTTGGTGTCCTGGTACTCGTCCACAAGGATGTGGCGGAACTTGCGGCGGTAGTAGTTCGCGATTTCGGGGAACTTCTTGAGCAAAAAGACGGTGCGGCCAATCAGGTCGTCAAAGTCGAGGGAGTTGGCGGCGCGCAGACGCTGCGTGTAGACGGTGTAAATCTGCGCGATGGTCTTCTCGTACGGGTTATCACTCGCCACGCGGGATGCGTAGGCTTCGGCGCTGACCAGCTCGTTTTTCAGCGCGGAGATGCGGTTGCCCACGGCCTTGGCGGTGAACTTCTTGGTGTCCAGGTTGAGCTCTTTAATGATGAGGCTCAGCAGGCGCTGCGAGTCAGTCGAATCATAGATGGTGAAGGTGGACTTCAAACCCAGCGCGGCGGCCTCACGGCGTAGCACGCGCACGCAGAAGCTGTGGAAAGTAGAAATCCACATGTGCTTGGCGCGCGGGCCGACCAGTGCCTCAATACGTTCACGCATTTCGGCGGCAGCCTTGTTGGTGAAGGTGATGGCAAGAATCTGGCCGGGGGTCGCACGGTGGGTTGCGAGCAGATAGGCGATGCGGTGGGTGAGCACGCGGGTCTTGCCGGAGCCGGCGCCCGCGACGATGAGCAGGGGTGAGCCGGAGTGCAGCACAGCTTCTTCCTGGCGTTCGTTGAGCCCGGCGGTGAGGGATGCGGGGTCCACAGCGTTGAGGCTGTGGGTGCGTTCGCCGTAGGGGTCGGCGGGGTCGAAGTCCTCGCCGTAGCCGCCGACGCGGTAGGCGGGCGGCATGAAGTCCCCGAGCGGGTCTGCGGCGGTGAAGGCTGCAGGTGCGCCGGGTTCAGGAACCGGCGCGCTGGCAGCGGGGGTACCGGTGGCAGGGGCACTGTAGGCGGGCATGCCGGTGGGCATGCCGGTGGGCAGGGCGGCGGGTACGTCCTGGGTGGGTGTCTCCATCGTCGCCGCCTCCATCATCGGGGCGTCCATGGGAGGCGCGTAGTAGTCGTCTTCGGCAGGGGGTACGTCGTAGTAGGGGTCGAAGGGCGGCTCATCATCCGCTACCGGTGCTGCGGGGGTGACGAGTTCGGCGGCGAACAGGCCGTCCTGTTCGGTGAAGGACTGCTTCTGCTGTTCGGGCTTGTCGCTCATCATCTACCTCGCTGCCTAGAATACACGTTCGATATTCCATGCTACCGCATTTGCTCCGCGGCTCCCACCCATTCGGTCATCCATGGCTCATCGTTCGATCAGAGATAAGAAAACCGCCCGCGCCTGCTAATGCAAGCGACGGGCGGTTTCTCGCACCGGCGTGAATGCCGGTTCTGTGTGCCCCCGAGACGATTCGAACGTCCGACACCTTCTTTAGGAGAGAAGTGCTCTATCCCCTGAGCTACGAGGGCGTACCTATCCAGTATAAAGCACCCCGCACCTCCGGTCAGCACAGCCCACGACAAGCCGTCGGTATCCACCGGTAGTCGCACCCACGCTCATACCGCGTCCAAGCCCTGTTCACCACCCTGTGTTCACCGCCTGAGGACACCCGCACCCGGCGGCAGAACCGCTCCTACAATGTACGAATGAGCATCTACATTGACCCGCCCACCTGGCCCGCCCACGGCACCGTCTTCTCGCACCTCATCTCCGATGTGTCCCTGGCGGAACTGCACGAGTTCGCCGCAGCGGCGGGCATCAGTGAGCGCGCCTTCGACCGCGACCACTACGATGTTCCGGCGCACCTCTACGAGGACCTAGTACGGGCGGGCGCGAAGGAGCTCAGCGGTGCACAGCTGACTCGCACGCTCATTGCGAGCGGTCTGCGCATTCCGCTCAAGGAGCGCCCCGAGAAGATTCGCCCGCGTCTGCTTCGCGCCTGGGAGGCGGCGTTTACACCCCGCTTCAATACGCCCCGTCTCAAGCACGTGGAGGCTCCTGCCGAGCTGCGAGCTCAACTCACAGCGCAGGTGGCGCAACTGGGTGAGAGCCTGTTGCAGGCGTGGGAGCAGCCGCACCGCGCCTACCACCACAGCGGGCACCTTTCGCAGATGCTCTCCGACCTGGACCGCCTCTATGCACATCGCGCGCAGGGTTCTACTCCCCTGGCGTTGATTCTGGCGGCGTGGTTCCACGACGCGGTCTATGAGGGCGCACCGGGTGAGGATGAGCGCCGCAGCGAGCAGCTGGCGAGCACTTCCCTGGAGCCGCTGGTTACCGCGGGTTTGCTCACCGAGCAGGAGCTGCAGATGGTGAGCCTTCTGGTCCGCGCCACGGCAACCCACGAGCTTCCCGAATCTGCTGATCTACCACAGGGTTATGAACCGGCGGATATTCAGTTGTTCCTCGATGCCGATATGGCTATCCTGGCGGCTGATTCGGCACGCTATCGCCGCTACCTGCGCGGGGTGCGTAGCGAGTACGCTCATTTTGACGATGAGGCGTTCCGTACCGGTCGTACGACCTTCCTGCGTTCTATCCTGGGTCGCGAGCGTATCTTCCTTTCCGAAGAGGCTCTCAAGCTCTGGGAGGAGCCCGCGCGGGCTAATCTGCGTGCTGAGCTCAGCGAGTGGGGGTGTGACCCGCAGAGGCTTCTGCAGGCTCTGGCGTCCTAGCCGCATACACCTAGCCGCCTACGCCTAAAACACATACCGCCGAGAATGCACCCGTACGAAAGGTGCACTCTCGGCGGTATTCTGCGCGCTGAATGGGCACGCAAAAGGCGCCCACCCCGTGCGGGGTAGGCGCCTTTTTGAAGTATGTTGGGCTAGAGCCAGCTTCTATGCGCTAAGGCTTAGAGAGCGGTGTAGTAGCCGTCAACGGACATCCAGGAGGTGGGGTGCACCAGGGTACCGTTGGTGGGGTTCAGAGCGGAGATCATCTTGCCGTCGCCCAGGTAGATACCAACGTGGCTGTAGCCGTTCTGGAAGACGATGTCGCCGGGCTGGGGGTTAGAGGTCGGGCGCAGCTCGTTCTTCATTGCGTAGGTGAAAGCGGTCAGCTTGATGCCGTGCTGTGCGAAAACCCAAGAGGTGAAGCCGGAGCAGTCCCATGCACCGAAGGTCTTGCCGCCCCAAACGTATGCGCCGCCCAGGCCGCTCATTGCGGTTGCAACGATTGCGTCGCGGGATGCGTTACCGGTGGAAGCGGAGGAAGCTGCGGGTGCAGCGGGAGCCTCGGTTGCAACGGGTGCAACGTAAGCCTGCTGGGTCTCAGCCTGGGGTGCTACGTAGGTGGTCTCAACTGCGGGTGCAGCGGGAGCCTCAGCTACTGCGGGAGCAACGTAGGTCTGCTGTGCCTGAGCCTGAGGTGCAACGTAGGTGGTTGCGGGGGTGTTGTAGCTGGTGTAGTCGAACTCGTAGTTGGTGTAGTCGTAGGACAGATCAGCAGCAGCGGGGATCTGTGCAAATGCGTTCGCGGGAACGGTCGAGCCGAGCAGGAGTGCGCCTGCTGCGATGGTTGCACCTGCGGTACGTACGATCTTCTTAGCCATTGGTAATTCCTCCATTGCCTGACGAGGTGAGCTGTCGGGCTCGAGCATGGATTCGCTCGGCCACCGAAGTGACTTAGCCCCGAGGCTTCTCGATTGAGAAGCCGTATCCCAGCTTGGGGATTGGGTCCCCCGCTTCTGCCATATTGGGTAGACGTTCATCGAAGCGTTGGCAGAACTCAGCGGAACCGCTTCGACGGTGCCCTCTTACGATTAGGATTTGGGCACAGAAATGAGAATACACAGAAAACTCCCAGTTGTCACTTCATTCGGGCTTAAATTTTGAGCTTTCACCCCCGGCGGAACGGAGCGAGCTTGACCAGCCAGAACCCCATTTATTTGCGGGAACTTAGGCTACTTAAGGTGTTCGACTAGGTATTTCACAAGGATGCACATTCGCTTTTAATGCGCCAGCACCCCTTAAGGACAGGGTTCAAAACTCTTAAGAATGAGCCTCGTCTCTTAAGGTTTTGCTCCCATAATTCACTCAGAATCCGGCGTTTCCCTCAATTTCAACCTCAGATTTAAGCGAAAAACACGAAAAATGCACTCTAGCGCAGTTGCCAAAAAGTTGAGGGAGGAGTATATGTTCGCTCACGTGAGGGCAGCCTGCACCACTGATACACACCGCTTAATCCACCTTGTGCAGCCCGAATACGCCTCATTCCTCCGCTTTTGCCCGATTCTTCCCCTATATACGGCGTTTTCCACCGATTATTGATCAGAATCGTCCACTATCTAAGACAGTGCCGGTTCTCGGGGAGTCCACGACACAAAAACGGTGGCACCACCTCCTCAAGTAAGAAGGTGATACCACCGTTTAAAGCGTGAAGCGGGTTAGTAGACTCTCAAAACTGGAGCTTAGAGGCTGCCACCACGCTTGACCACAATTGCGTTTGCCACGTCCATATCCAGGGAGAGGGTGTCCTCTTCACCATCGGCGTGAACAATCACGTCATCGTTCTGGCCAGCAACCACGGACACCGAAGCGCCGTAGACAATACCAGCGTCAGCCAGCAGCTTCAGCAGCTCAACATCAGTCTGAATGGACTCGGGGAAGCGAGAAATGGTGAAACGATCCTCGGGGCCAGAGTCGCGCGCAGCCAGGGACATGGGCACGGTGCGCTCATCGTTCTTCTCGCTCACGTGGCCCAGGTCTTCCAGGCCGGGGATAGCGTTACCGTACGGGGAGAACTTGGGATCCTTGAGCATCTCCAGGATGCGCTTCTCCACCTTGTCACTCATGACGTGCTCCCAGCGGCATGCCTCTTCGTGCACGTACTCAAGCTCCAGGCCAATAATGTCGGAGAGCAGGCGCTCAGCCAGGCGGTGCTTACGCATGACCTCGACCGCCTTGTGGCGGCCTTCCTCAGTCAGTTCGAGGTGGCGGTCCGGCTCAACGGTGAGCAGACCGTGCTTCTCCATGCGTGCCACGGTCTGGGAAACGGTCGGGCCGGAGTGCTCGAGTCGTTCAGCGATGCGCGCACGCATGGGGACGATGCCCTCTTCCTCCAGTTCGAGGATGGTGCGCAAATACATCTCTGTGGTATCGATGAGGTCTGTCATATATCTCTCCCAGCTATCACCGCAACAGTGCTTAGATAGCACTGCCTAAGTCGTTACTTAATTCAATAATCTATTATGTACTTTTTCAGCGGCTTTTGCCACGGCTTAAGTCATTGAGTCGCCCAACGATAACCGTTGGACGACTCAATACAACACTTTATATATGCATTTTGCTAGCCCGCCCCTTATTAAGAGGAGTGAATAGTAGGCTCTACTCTGCGGACTCAGCCTCTGCAGTTTCTTCCACAGCAGATTCATTCTCTGCGGTTTTGTTCTCTGCAGGCTCACCGGGCTCAGCAGATTCCTCTGCCTCAGTGGCTTCAGCAGACTCTGCATTCTCCTGCAGGTCCTCCGGGCGAACGCGGTCAGCCCACGGCACCCAATCCGGTGCGATCAGTGCGTCATCACCGGGCAGCAGGCCAACCTCGCAAATGGTTGCCACGCGGGAGCGAGGCGCACGCGAGAGGGTCGCAAACCAGAACCAGCCGCGGTAACCGGGCAGGGTGCACTCAAAGAGGTGAGTGCTCAGGCGCTCTTCCTCGGCGCGTACATGGTGCACCAGGCCGATAGCATGTGCCGGGGCGATCTCCTGAACGCCCTGCAGCGCCACATCCTTAGCGGCGGCAAGAATCTCATCCACCTTGGAGGTGCGGCGCAGCTTGTGCGGAACGCCCAGGGAGGGGGTACCCACCTCTTCATCCAGCGGGGTGAAGGGGTCGGGGGTAGAGTCTTCGTTCTGTTCAGCTTCTTCGGCTGCGGATTCCTCAGAGGTAGATTCCTCAGCAGGCGCATCAGCCGCTACAGTCTCTTCAGCGTTCACGGAGGGCTGAGTCTCAGCAGGTACAGCGCTACCCTCGTCAGCACTCTCAGGCGCGGCAGAAGACACAACGGACTCTGCGAGCGCGTCAGCAGCGGGCGTAGTTTCGGGGAGCAGTTCAATAACCTGTTCAGACATACCCCTATTAAAGCATCTCGCGTGCGCAAACAGTACGGCCGCTCCCCCAAGCTTCACATACGCTGTGAATTTGAGTCTCAAACCGCTAAATCTGGGGCTTCGCTCATTAACAGCTGTGTGTGAGCTGATACCGTTAAATTCATGAGTAATGAACCCGTACAGGACACGCGCAGCACCGCAGACCGGGCACCCGCGCCCCTTCCCTACGCCGGAGCCATCCGCTGGCTCGGTGCAGGCGGCGCGATTCTCGCTCTGCTCTGTCTGCTCACCGGAGTTACCATGCTCGTGATGAAGTGGGTTGGGGCAACGCCGCCCGCCCTCATGAGCCAGATTCCGCTGGTCCTCCTCCCCGTCGCCTTTATTGCCCTCATGGCCGCACTCATCTTGTCAGTCATGCGCCGCAACAAGGCATAAAGATTTGAGCCGCAAGCTCACACACATCATTCACTTATCAAGTACAGCCTGCCATTCAGAGAGAAAGATAGAGTATGTCTACTGAAGCAAAACTCCTAGTCGTCGATGACGAGTTCAACATTCTTGAACTGCTCGCCACCTCCCTGCGTTTTGCCGGTTTTGAAGTAGTGACCGCCGGCAACGGCCGCGAAGCCCTCGAAAAGGCACACGCCGAAAACCCCGACCTCATTGTCCTGGACGTCATGATGCCCGGCATGGACGGCTTCGAGGTGACCCGCCGCCTACGCGAAAACGGCACCACCACCCCCGTGCTCTTCCTGACCGCAAAGGACGCCACCGAGGACAAGGTGACCGGTCTGGGTGCCGGTGGCGACGACTACGTCACCAAGCCCTTCTCCCTCGACGAGGTGATCGCCCGCATCCGCGCCATTTTGCGCCGTAGCCGCAGCATCCAGGACGAGGACGACGCCGTACTGCGCGTTGACGCCCTCACCCTGAACGTGGACACCCACGAAGTATTCCTCGGTGACGAAGAGATCGACCTCTCCCCCACCGAGTTCAACCTGCTGCACTACCTGATGCTCAACGCCAACCGCGTGCTGTCCAAGGCGCAGATTCTCGACCACGTGTGGGAGTACGACTTCAACGGTGACTCCTCCATCGTTGAGTCCTACATTTCGTACCTGCGCCGCAAGATCGACAACAACCGTGAAAACCACGAGCCGCTCATCCACACCAAGCGCGGTGTGGGCTACATGATTCGCGGTTCTCGAGGCTAACGTGGCGCTCAAACCCCTCGACCGGATCCCCCAGTCTCTCTCCCTTCGCACCCAGCTGGTGCTCATCACCTCCATGCTCATCGCCCTCTCCATTGCGGTGACGAGCCTGGTGGCGATTTCCGCTCTGCGCGCCCAGATGGTGCACCAGCTGGACGAAGAGATGAAGAACAGCGCCCCCTCACTCGTGCAGCTGGCGACCGTGCGCCCCTCCGGCAATCAGGAACAATCCCTGAGCACCTACCGCCTGTACCTGCTCGACAAGGACGGCAACGTGCTGTACTCGCTCAAGTCCGAGGACAGCGGTCAGTTCAGCGAGCCGGCGCTGCAAGGTTGGACCGAGGAGAAGGTTCGCAAGCAAAACGAGGAGGCGGTCACCGTCAACGCGGTGGGCAGCTCCTCCGATTGGCGTGTGCTCGCCGTGCCCATTGAGTCAAACGACTCTTCCGGACTACCGGAGGCGGCATCCTTGATTATTGCCATGCCGCTGAAACAAACGAACCAGGTGGTCGCCCTCGTGGGCGTGCTGACCTTCGCGTTTGGTTTGGCGACTCTCGCCTCCGCGATTGCGATGACCTGGGTGATTGTGACCCGCACCTTCGAGCCGCTGGCTCGCGTGGAGCAGACCGCCGCCAAGATTGCTGCCGGTGACCTCTCGCAGCGTATTGAGGACTACAACCCCAGCAACGAGATTGGTAACCTCGCGGTTTCGCTGAACACGATGCTTACCCAGATTGAAATGCTCTTCAAAGCCCGCGAGAAGAGTGAGGCGAAAATGCGCCGCTTCGTGGGTGACGCTTCGCATGAGCTGCGCACCCCATTGGTCAGTATTCGAGGCTACTCGGAGCTGTACCGTCAGGGTGCTCTGCCGACCGATGAGGCTGTCGCTACCGCAATGAGCCGCATCGAATCGGAGTCCAAGCGTATGGGCCAGCTCGTGGAAGACCTGCTGACCCTGGCGCGTATTGATGAGCGCCGCGAATCCAAGCTGGCACCCTTCGACCTGTTCAACCTGGCGGTGGACGCTAGTAACGACGCCTACGCTACGGCACCCGATCGTGCGGTGTCCCTGGTGGGCCTGAACGAAGAGGTGGCGCCGACCTCCGCAACCGTGCTCGGTGACGAATCACGCATGCGTCAGGTCGTGGCGAACCTGCTGACCAACGCCATGCGCTACACCCCCGACGGCTCTCCCCTGGAGATTGCGGTGGGCGTGCGCGAAGAGGTTCCCGGCTTCCCGCTCTCCGTGCTGGAGGTGCGCGACCACGGCCCCGGCATTCACGGCGAGGACCGCGAGCGCGTGTTCGAGCGCTTCTACCGCACCGACGCTTCACGTTCGCGTGAAACCGGTGGTACGGGCCTGGGTCTGTCCATCGTGGCTGCGATTATCGAGCAGCACGAGGGCCGGATTCACATTGAAGAGACCGATGGTGGCGGTGCTACCTTCGTGATTTCTTTGCCGTTCTATCCGCCGCCCGTCTCGGACGATCAGCTGATGAAGTAACACTGACGCATAAACCCCCGGATTGTAGAACTTGAGCGTTCTACGGTTCGGGGGTTTTGCTGTGCCCTGCAGGTGGAGTTAGGAGGCGGGACGATAACTCGCGGCGGCGCGTCATGGCGGCGTCATTTTCGGGAGGGTTTTCGATTTTTTCGAGATGCCGGAGTGAATCTGGCGGGTTTATCCACAGATTTATCAAATCATGATTTTTTAGCTCGTTTGATGCATTTTGAAAGATATAGTGATAACAAGCTTCCGGTCAGGAACTCAACCCTTCCAGAGGTCCAAACCCCAAGTGCCACCACGGGGCAACCGTCCCACCCATCCCATATATCTCAAAGGAGAAAAACCATGGCACAGTTCAATGTCGATTCCGAAGTCATCGCAGCCAAGAGCGCACAGGCACGATCCTACGTCGCATCCATCACCGCAGACGTCAACGGTATGACCGCATCCCTGCACGATCTGCAGAGCTCCTGGACCGGCTCTGCATCCGCTAACTTCCAGGGCGTGTTGGACCAGTGGCACGCAACCCAGCGCCAGGTCGAAGCATCCATCACCCAGATCAACGAAGCACTCACCCGCGCAGGCGTGAACTACGCAGACACCGAACAGGCTAACGCCTCCATGTTCGTCGGCTAAGGGGTCAGGGCAATAAGCCCAGAAGCCCACCTGCAGGCAGGCGGCAGACCGGGCGGTTTATAGGTCCCGGCCGCACGGCATACCGCCCGTCGGATTCGCCAGAAGGCGGCGAACATCTATTGAGAAAAACCCCGCCGCATCCTCGCAAGAGTGAGGATGCGGCGGGGTTTTATTGCGCGGAAATCTTTGGGCTCAAAAGCCCATTCCTTAGGCACTGAGCTTAGGAGCTGAGCTTTAGGAGGCGGGGGTCTCCTGGCGGAAACGCAGACGCCACAGGCCGCGTTCAGCGTCGTAATGCCAGATGCTCGAACGGCTCACGCGGCCGCGCGCGGTGGCAACCGCCGCCATGACCAGCACACTGGACGAATCCAGCACCTGCACACCCTGCTTGAGCGGGGCACCCTGCTGGGTGAAGGCGCGTTCGCGGTACTGCAGTACCGAGGAGCGGGACACCGACTTGCCGGTGGCGGTCACCCACACCAGACGCTCGTGCAGCATGGATTCCAGCTGCGCCGCCTCCATGACGGAACCGCGGCTTTCGAGTAGCTGTTCTGCAGCGGCGGCTTCCTCGGGGCTCAGAGTATCGAGGTTCGGGGCAGGCGCGGCGGGCTCAGCGAGTGCAGGCGCAGCGGGCGCAGATTCAGCGGGCACAGGCTCAGAAGCCTGAGTGTGCGCAACAGACTGAGCGGGCTCTACCGCCTGCTCTTCCGTCTCACCCAGCAGTTCCGCCGGGTCAACATCGTTCGGGTCTAAGCCCGCGAACTCTTCCAGACCGGTCAGGTCATCCTCTTCTTCCGCCTGCGCGGCGCCGGATGCCTGCTGAGCGGTCTCCTGCTGGCGCGCCAACGCCTTTGCGTCACGCTCGGCGGCACGCTCTGCCGCGAGCGCCAGCTGTTCCTTGCGGGTGCGGACCGCCTCCGGGTCGGGGGTGTTCACCGCGGAGGCGGGGCGCAGCAGGCCGGACAGGCGCAGGCTTTCCACGCCGCGCTGGGCGTTCTCAATCTCGGCTGCGGTAAATTCCTGCACGGGCAGGTGGGCGTCCGCGGAAGACTCGGAGAGTGCCAGTTCAGAGGGCACCGGCTCAGAGAGCGCAGGCTCAGCCACCGGAGCGTTCACAATCGGGGCATCAACAGCCGGAACCTCAACAGCCACAGTAGCGGGTTCAGCAGAGGCACCGAAGCCGGGGCCGTGCGCGGGTTCGCGGCCCTCCTGGTAGGCGCGCGCGGCGCCGTTCGCCAGGGAGTCCGCCTTCTCATTGAGCGCGTGGCCCGAGTGGCCCTTGACCCAGATAAACTCGTAGTCGCGGCCGGCCAGGGCGGCGTCCAAGGCTTCCATTAGGTCACGATTGAGCACGGGCTTACCGTTAGATTTCTTCCAGCCCTTCTTCTTCCAGCCGGGCATCCACTTGGTCAGGGAGTCAATGACGTACTGGCTATCGCAGTACACGCGTAGCTTCGCCTCCGGGCGGGATGCGGTCGCCTCGAACAGGTCCAGAACAGCCTTGAGCTCACCCATGTTGTTGGTGCCGTGCGCCCAGCCGCCGCTCGCCCAGTGGTCGTCGTCGATATACCATGCCCAGCCCGCCGGTCCGGGGTTGCCCAGCGCCGAGCCGTCTGCGGCGGCAATGATCTCTTGCGTGCTGTTCACGGTACCTTCTTTCTGCGCCGCCCCTCTGTTGTGCGGGCGGCTGTCCGTAATGATGTCTGTGATGACTTTACCGCACCGGCGGCGAGGGTGCGTAGCGCGCGGTCAGCGCTGTGGATAACCTCAAGGAGCCTCGCAACGCGAATTGCCGTAATGCCGGGCGGGTACACTAAACCTATGAGCTATTCTGCCCCCGAAACACCCAGCGCACAGCGCCCGGAGCGCCCTTCCGCCCGTCCGAGCGAGCGCGTGCAGATTTTCGCTCTTCCCACCCGCACGATGTACGGTTCCCTGCGTTTTAGCTGGTTGAGCTACCTGGGGCTTGCTGAGCAGCAGCATGCGGCGCAGTTGCCGACCTCCACGGCGGCGGTCAGCTATCTGAGCACTCAGGCGCTCATGCGCGCCATGGCGGCGGCGCGTCTGGATGTGCCTTCGAGTGCCGCTTCTGAGATTGAGGTGGATCGTTCCTGCACCCTGTGCACCAGCGGTAAGAAGCACGGTAAGCCGCGTATTGCGGGCGTGAATTTCAATATGTCGCAGGTGAATCCGCTGGTGGTGGGTGCGTTTAGCCGTAACGCCTCGGCGGTGCTCGGCGTGGATGTTGAGACCCTGGATGCGCGCCTGTTCTCCGGTTTTGCGCGCCTGGCGCTCTCCAATGAAGAACGTACGTTCTATGAGCGGGTGGCTCAGGAACGCCCCGCACCCGTACTGCATCTGCTCTCGGTGGCGCTGTGGACTGCTAAGGAGGCGGTGCTCAAGGCGACCGGCCACGGCCTGAGCGTGGTGCCCTCCCTGGTTCGGGTGCAGCTCACCGATGAGCTGCTGGATGCGCTCGAACTTGTCATGAACGAGGAGGTTCCGGGCGACCTTCTGGGCAACGATATTCCCGAGCCGACCGCCCTGCGTGTACTGACTCAGGGCAGCTTGACCGCCCGTGCGACCTTTAGCGCGCCTCATGGTGGTAATCAGGGCGGCGAGGCTATCGAGCGAAGCTTTAGCCTGCAGTGGATCCCCGTGGCGCTGCCCGACTCAGAGAACCCCGAGCACGCACAGAAGATGCTCATCGCCCTGGCGGTGGAGAACCCCGCCGGGGGTGAGACCGGGGATGAGCCCGGGGGTGAGCCCGCGCAGGTTGAGGCTCAGCTTCTGCCGGTGGCTACTCCCCTGGAACTCAAGCGCCTGCTCACCGATTAGCCACACTCAATCCCCTAACAACCCGTACAACGACTGAACGCGCCCGCCATGCCAGCGAGCGCGTTCAGTCGTTTTATTCTGCTGTTTCATTCTGTCGTTGTATTCCGCCTCGTCAAGGCGTTTAAGACAGCGCCTAAGGGGTATCCTCACCCAGGGTGTCCACACCCAGGGCGCGGCCAAAGCTACCGAGCTTCGTACCGGTCTCCGTGTGTTCCAGCTCCGGGTCGGACTCCGCCACAATGCCCGCGCCGGCGTACAGGACCGCCTCGTCCGGGCTGACCTGGGCACAACGCAGAACCAGCGCCCACTCGCCGTTACCCTCGGCGTCCATGTAGCCGACCAGGCCGCCAAAGTAGCGGCGCTCAAAGGACTCCAGCTCACGAATCAGCTGCAGAGCCTTCTCGGTGGGTGCGCCACAAATCGCGGGGGTCGGGTGAATCGCGCGGGCACCGTCCAGGCAGGTCAAGCCCTCCTTCAGCACGCCGTCGATGGGGGTCGCCAGGTGCCAAAGCTGCGGAGTCTGCAGCAGCGAGGGTACCTGCGGCACGTTCAGCTCCTCGGCGATGGGTGCCAGGCGCTCGGCAATATCGTTGATGACGTAGGCGTGCTCGTGGCGGTCCTTCGGCGAGGCGAACAGACGGTCACGAATCGCCTCGTCCTCGGCGCTACCGGGCTCGGCAATGCGCGGGGCACTACCGGCAAGCGGGTGGGTCTTGAAGGCGCGGCCCTCGGTGCGGAACACCAACTCCGGGGAGGCGCCCATCAGGTAGCTTCCGTTCATGCCGCGCTCGCCATCGGGCAGGCGCACCGCAAAGTTGAAGGCGGAACGCTGCTGGGCGCGCAGGTTGTTGTACAGCGCCTCCAGGTTGAGGGCGCCGGGTGCGTAGCGGGCAGTAAGCACACGCGAAAGCACGATTTTGCTCAGCTCACCGGCCTTCATGCGCTCCACGGCGGTTGCCACGGCGGCACGGAACCGGTCGTTCTGCCTGCCGGTGACCGATACCGGCTCGGCAAGTTCCACGGTCTGCTCGGGGACCGGCACCTGCTCTTCCTCCAGGCGTTCGGGCACGAAGAGGTAAGCGGGCATATCCGGGTCAAAAGGAATCAGACCCACGACGGCGCTACCGGAACGTTTTGCCTCGTCCAGGGCGTTATCGAAGGTAACAGGGGTCATCGCACCAGATGCACGCAGGACGCGGGTGCCGGTGGCAAAGATAAAGTCGGGAAGGTTCATCATCGTACTTCTATCAGTGGTGTGTGGGTTCGCGCCGGGCATCTAAACGCCGGACGCGGGGTGCCGTTAGAGGGTCGCGCCGCCGTCGGCGATGATCTCCTGCATGGTGATGTGGCGTGCCGCCTCCGAAATGAGGAAAGCGTTCACCGAAGCAATATCCTCCGGGTCGGCAATACGGCGCAGCGGAATGCCCAGGCGGAAGGTTTCCGGGTTACCGGCAACCGGCAGGGCGGAGCGGTCCTCACCCTCCCAGGCGTCAGTCACCATGGGGGTTCGGGTGGTGCCGGGGCAGACCGAGTTCACGCGAATACCGTGCGCGGCAAGCTGCAGACCGAAGCTGGAACTCACGCGTGCCGCCGACGCCTTGGACGCACCGTAGGCGCCAAACTCCGCGCGGGGCACACGCGCCGCGTTGGAGGCGACCGTCACCAGGGAGCGGCTGTTGGTCGGGTCGGTTTCCTGCTGGTCAATCATGATGCGCGCGAATTCGCGCAGGCACAGGAACACGCCGTCGGAGTTGACCGCGTGCAGGCGCTTCCAGGTGTCGAAGCTGGTTTCCAGGAGCGGCTGGCTGTGGGCGATGCCCGCGGCGAGCACCGCACCGGTGATGGGTTCGTCGAGTGCCGCTGCAGCGTTGGCGAGGGCGGTGACGGACTCTTCGCTCGTAACGTCTACGGCGCGGTAGCGGAAGATTGCGTCCCCGTAGGTGCCGAAGGAGGCAATGGGCTGCTCCGCAAGGTCAGCCGCAAACACCGAATAGCCGTTCTTGATGAGCTGGTGGACGGTTGCCTCACCAATACCGCCGTTCGCGCCGGTCACAATGACCCAGCTCATGCGCGCGCCTCCTCAGCAGTCTCAGCCTTCTCAGCGCCTTCTGCGGCCTGCAGGTCGGCGAGTACATCGGCGGTGTTCAGCACGCGGGCGCAACGACCCGAAGCGTACTCGCACGCTATGCGGTGCTCCTCCTCCGAGAAGTCGGCGAGCGCATCCGCGACCATGAACGGCTGAATGTCACGCATGAACGCCTCCAGGGCGGTGGTCAGGCAGCCAATGTGCGCGTACACGCCGCCGATAATGAGCTGGTCGCGACCGGACTCCTTGAGCAGGTCCTCGAAGGGGCTGCGCACGAACGCGGAGTAGCGCCACTTGGTCAGCACGGTGTCGCGGTCGGTGGGTGCCAGTTCGTCGAGCACGCGGGCGGACTCGTCGTTCTGCAGGCCGTCGCCCCAGAAGTCGATGAGCAGGCGGCGGTCTTCGGGATTCTGACGCGGCGGCTGCGCGGTGTAGTAGACCGGGATTCCGGCGGCGTGGGCGGCGTCAATGAGGCGGCGCAGATTCTGAATGGCGACGTTAATCTGGGCGTCCGGGTTGGCGTTGCCCTCCCCCAGGTCAGCGCCTTCGAAAGCCTGCACGAAGTGCACCTGCATGTCGTGCACAAGCAGTACAGCTCGGGAGGGGTCCACAGGCCAGCTCACGCGGTTGCTGTGTTCACGGTCAACGTAGGTGTAGGGCTTGATTTTGGGCAGTGCCATGATTCTCCCGGTTTGTGCCTATGGGTTGTATGCGCAGCGCAGGCAGTGCACTGCGGTAGGTGTAGTAGCGAGTGGAGGCTCTCCTCCGCGCCCCCTCGCACCGACCGCCCACACAGTGAGCTTGCGCTTATCTCATAACCATCTTAGGGCATGCTTAGATACCAAGGTATATCTGAACCTTAACAAAAATGCTTCCCCACCCGCACCCCCGTTGATAGCACAACGGGCGGAACGGGCGGGGAAGCACTCTGACCAGTAGAAACGCTATACGAACCGCGAATCCAGACGCGATTCTAGTTCAACTAGTTCACGGGCACCGCGACGGCAAGAACCTCATTCAGACCCTCGGTGATCGAGGGGTGAGTGTAAATCTCATCGCGCAGCTGCGAAGCGGTAATGCCGTGGCGCATCGCCAGAGCCACCAGGTTAATAACCTCCATGGACTCGATGACCAGCAGCTGGGCGCCCAGAATCTGGTCGGTCTGCGCGTCAATCACGAACTTCATGATGCCGCGCGGGTTCTCCTGGGTCTTCGCACGCGGCATCGCGGCAACCGCGGCAACCGGCTTCGAAGCGACCTTCACCTTGTGGCCAGCCTCGATTGCTTCACGCTCAGTCAGGCCCACGGAGGACAGCGGCGGGTTCATGTAGATGGTCGAAGCCACAGCTTTACGGTCCTTAGTGGAGCGGGAACCGTCACCGGCCAGCTGGGAGAGCACCACGCGGTAGTCATCCATGGAAATGTAGGTGAACTGCGGGCCGCCGTTCACATCACCGAGCGCGAAAATATTCGGCACGGTGGTACGCAGGTGCTCATCCACAACAATTGCGCCGCGGTCGGTGGTTTCGATGCTGGTGTTCTCCAGACCCAGACCCTCGGTGGCGGGCTTGCGGCCGGTCGCAACCATCACGTAGTCCACCTCCAGCTCCCGAGTAGCGCCCTCGGAGTCGAGGTAGGTCACGGTCACCGAGTCAGCCCCGTCCTTGAAGGACTGCACGCGCACGCCGGCATGAGCGGTAATGTCCTGATCTGCGATAATCTCGCGGGCGACCTGGGCAACATCCTCATCGTAGCGACCGAAGAGGGCGGGTGCGCCGTCCAGAATGGTCACCTCAGTGCCGTAGGAGGAGAAAATACCGGCGAACTCAACACCGATGGGGCCGCCACCGATAATGCCCAGGCGCTTGGGGCGCGGGGTGAGCTTCTGCAGCTCGGTGGAGGTGAGCACACGCTCAGATTCGCGGATACCCTCAATCGGCGGGATCACCGACACGGCACCGGTGTTGATGATGAAGTAGTCGGCGGTAACGCGCAGGGTGTCCTCACCCGCGGTGACCTCAACCTCGGTGTCGGAGATGAAACGTGCGTGACCGTCAATGAGCTTGGCAGTCTCGTTGGAGAGGAGGATCTCGCGGTTCTTGGCGCGCATCATGCCGGTCAGCTTATCGCGGAAGACCACGGCGGATTCGTAGGCGGCGTTTGCTTCGTCAAGGCTGCGCTCGCCGCTGGCGCGGAACTCGTCGGCGCGGTGTACGAGCGCCTTGGTGGGTACGCAACCGATGTTGATGCAGGTACCGCCGTACATGCCGGTGGACTGTTCGATGAGGGCAACGTTCTTGCCGGTCTTGGCGTATGCGCCGGCGAGGGTCTTGCCGCCCTTACCGAAGCCGATGACGACCATGTCAAAGTGCAGCTGAGCGGGGGTGGTCATACTGTTCTCCTGTGAAATTTAGATGATGATGTCTTCACAGAATTCAACGCAAAGAAATGAGCATTATTCCTGTGCGCCACATTTTTCTCCCCACCCCAATTCATGCCCCCCCAACCACCGCTAGGGCATGAGCAAAGCCCCTATCCCCGCCTCTGCCGCCACCCCTCAGTCCGTGCGAGCGTAGACTGAAACTACCCGGCTCCCAATGAGAAGACAGCAATTTCAGGAGGATTCCATGAAAACTCACGATATTCTGCGTGACGCCGCCAGCCGCCCCGGCATCGAGGCTGCCGTAGCCGTCAAGGGGCTATCAGCGGAGGCATTGAACGCGCACCCGGGCGGGCACCCGAACTCTATCGCCTGGCTCCTCTGGCACGCCGGACGACA
Organism: Rothia mucilaginosa; assembly: GCA_963538455.1. Classification (GTDB taxonomy): domain Bacteria; phylum Actinomycetota; class Actinomycetes; order Actinomycetales; family Micrococcaceae; genus Rothia. Next base: position 174,019 of record CAUTHR010000001.1, read on the forward strand.
GATGGACATGCAACTCTCTGCCCTCAGCGGTCAGCCGCAGGTCTGGGAGACTCAGGGTTTCCGGGAACGTTTTAATCTGGGCGAGCTCGGCGACACCATGGGCTACGGCCACACCGCCGAGCAGGCACGCTCCATCGTGGTTGAAGATTCTGCGCTGATGGTGGAGTACCTTGTGGCGACCGGCGAGGCGCTCGCGGCCTACGCGCAGACGCTGAGCGAGGCTGATTTGAGTGAGATTATTGACCGTTCGTGGACTCCGGCGGTGACTCGCGGTGTGCGCCTGGTCAGCATGATTGACGACGCGGCGCAGCACGTAGGTCAGGCGGCGTACGTGGCGGGTATCCTCGCGGCGCAGGGCTAGAATTTCGCACTCGTCAAACGGCACGAAAGAGCGGTGGCGCCTCGGACACAACCGTCCGAGACGCCACCGCTCCTATACATAACCAATGCAGATCACATTCACCTATAGACATGAATGATTTTTCCACCCAGTTAGATGAGTCATTGCTTTTCCTTTTGAAGAACCCTTACAAGAACTTTCTCAGTCCTTGATGAGTAAAGATACTTCCTAAGAGCCTCGCTTCCACGCTTTAACGAGTACAATATTTCGAACTTTTTATATATATCACTTGCCAAGATAGAGGACTCATACTTACGCTCCTCTTCAAACATTTCTTTATTGATATCATGCGGCAATTCAGCTATCCCAGAAATATAACCCTCAACCCCAGAACGCGTATAGAACGACCGATGAACTTTCTCGGATTCGTTCAAAGATGAAATCCCCCAGTAAAGTTCCCAAAGGTCGTAATTCCTATACGCAATTAGCCTAGAATATCTATCCAGATTATCACTCAATAGTTCATTGACAATTTGAGTAAAATCATCAACCTCAGGCAAATCAATAAATTGAAAATTATTAATTTTATTCATTCCATAAATAGGGACGCTTACCAGTGAAAAGTAGTTAGGAACCCGCTTCTCCATCCTTGAGGAAACAATTGATTTTTGAACCCTCACAACATAATCATAATTATTTGATATATCGTACAAATTTTTATCAATCCACAGCATCAATTTTTCATACAACAATACTGATTCCTCTAGATACTTATTTCTTTCTTTATCAATAATCTTTCGAACGTCGCGTTTCTGACTATAAAAATAGAAGAAGAAGACTGTTGGCACTAGGGCCAGTAACGTGGCAACCAACGGTAACTTTGAGGCTAAATCCAGAAGGTCAACCCTAATATTCAATAATTGAACCATCAGGTCTTGAATCCTATCCATCGGCAGATTAGAGAAACTAAAAATACGCAATGAGATACAGGAAAGGGCAAGAGAAGTGAGCACAGGGATGCTAATTAGAAATTTAAGTATTGCGACTATATTACGAAAAATCGAGGTCTTATTTAAGCCTTTCCAAACTTTATTTTCATTTGGATACCCATATGTTATCTGCCCCAAATTTAGAAATCTATAAACCCTGGTCACCAGATAATTAATTCGTACCACAAGGAGGGCACGACCTATTTTCTTATTACAGACCGCACGCTCACCTACATCTTCCAACTTTGAAGAGGTAGATAACCATAATTTCCTCAGGGCAACTTCATACAAGAGTAAGTATATAATCAATATTATTAGATAAAATATGCCAAGTTTTATAATGCTTACCAAGTCTCTCTGAGACTCTGATTCAGAGAAAAATTTTCCAACATTTTCGAGCGGCAAATTTATTGCAACGGCAACAAATGGAACCAGGGCAATTATTTGTCTGGCAACTTTAGAAAATAGCATATATTTAAGTCACTCCCAATAATAAAGAATGCCAATTCTGAAGATATATAATATTTAGCAAAGAGTTGTTAGCCACTACTGCCGCTGCAGCAGCACCATGACCTCGTAGTGATTCGTATGCGGGAACATGTCCAGCACACGACCCTGCATCGGCGCATACGACGGCATGCGTTCCAGGTCCTTCGCCAGAGTCACCGCGTTACAGCTCGAATACACCACACGGTCAATACCCGAACCCTCAATCCACGCGCACAAGCTCTCACCAATACCTCGGCGCGGCGGGTTCACCACCAGCATCTGCGGTACCGCACCCGAAGACACGGCGAACTCCGGCGCATCCTGAGCCGAAAAGTCCACGCCCTCCAGACCGTACTCAGCAACCGTGCGCTGCGCCGAAGCGACCGCCTCCGCACTAATCTCAATGCCCGTCACCGAGCCGCCGTCCATCACCGAGGCTGCATGCAGGGCAAAACCACCCACACCGCAGTACAGGTCCCACAGCGAGCGCGGAGCCACCTCACGCACCCACTCGCGGCCCTGCGCATACATCGCCTCAGCAACCTTCGTATTCGTCTGGAAGAAGCTCTGCGGGCGCAAATGCAGAGTCAGGTCATTCACCTGCATCGGCAGGGTCTGACGCTCCGAGAGGATAATCTCCTCATCGCCCTCAACGCGCGCCACCGGCTCACGCAGCAGATTCACCGACAGCACCGCCAGGTTCGGTAGCCGCTCCTGCAGCCAGTCCATCTGGCGGCGAATCGGCACCAGAAGCTTCTTCGAACGCAACACAAAACGCACCATCAGCTCGCCCGCCGCCGAAGCAGTCACCAGAATATTCTTCAGCTCACCGCGACGATTCGGAATGTCATAGGGGGTCAGGTCCGCGCGCTGAATCAGCTCACGCAGCACCGGAATAGCCGCCTGAATCGGCTCCATATAGAGCGGGCATTCGCCAAGATCAGTGGATGCGCCCGTACGGTAATCCACAATGCCGAGGGTCGGGTTCTTCGCCGAACCGCCCACCACGAGCTTCGCCTTGTTGCGGAAGCCCGCCTCCGCGCTGGTCACCGGGTCCAGCCACTGCAGCTGCGGGTACGCGGCGAGCAGGGCGCGGGCGTGCTCCTGCTTCGCCTGCACCTGCGCGGTGTAGGCGGTCTCAATGCTGGGGCAGGAGGAGCAGAGGTCATCACGAAAATAGGCGCATTCCATAAGGAGCCATTCTACCGCCTCCACCGGCAGGCACGCCGCCGACCCGTCACAGACGCAGGATGCTCGGCTGCACATGGGCACACAAACGCGGGGGCGGCCACCCCTCATGGGTAGCCGCCCCCGCCTCATACGGATGCGTGGACCTGTGCCGGCTCAAGTACCAGCGTTAGGTCACCACCGTGTCACGCTTCGCGTGCCACGGATTCCGTAGAAATTTACCCCATCAGGGATAAATTTCTACTACATCATGCCGCCCATTGCGTCCGCACCGGGAGCAGCCGCGCCAGCGGGCTCCGGCTTGTTCGCAACAACAGCCTCAGTGGTCAGGAACAGACCAGCAATCGACGCAGCGTTCTGCAGAGCCGAACGGGTCACCTTCACCGGGTCAGCAATACCAGCAGCCATCAGGTCCTCGTACTCGCCGGTCGCAGCGTTCAGACCGGTACCAGCAGGCAGGGAACGAACGCGGTCAACCACAACGCCCGGCTCCAGGCCAGCGTTAGCAGCAATCTGCTTCAGCGGTGCGTCAATAGCCACGCGCACAATGTTCGCGCCGGTAGCCTCGTCACCGGTCAGCTCCAGCTTGTCGAAGACCTTCACGCCAGCCTGAATCAGAGCAACACCACCACCGGGGACGATACCCTCCTCAACAGCAGCCTTAGCGTTACGCACAGCATCCTCAATGCGGTGCTTGCGTTCCTTCAGCTCAACCTCAGTTGCGGCACCAGCCTTCAGCACAGCAACACCACCGGCGAGCTTAGCCAGACGCTCCTGCAGCTTCTCACGGTCGTAGTCGGAGTCAGAGTTAGCGATCTCTGCGCGGATCTGAGCCACGCGACCCTCGATAGCTGCTGCGTCGCCAGCACCCTCAATGATGGTGGTCTCGTCCTTGGTCACAACGACCTTGCGGGCGGAACCGAGCATGTCCAGGGTTGCTGCGTCCAGGGACAGGCCAACCTCTTCGGTAATGACCTGGCCGCCGGTCAGGATAGCAATATCAGCCATCTGAGCCTTACGGCGGTCACCGAAGCCCGGAGCCTTCACAGCAACAGACTTGATGGAGCCGCGCATCTTGTTCAGCACCAGCAGAGCCAGAGCCTCACCCTCAACGTCCTCAGCAACGATCAGCAGCGGCTTGCCGGACTGCATGACCTTCTCCAGAACGGGGACGAGGTCCTTAACGTTCGAAATCTTCTGGTTCACAACCAGGATGTAGGGGTCCTCCAGGACTGCTTCCTGGCGCTCCGGGTCGGTCACAAAGTAACCGGACAGGAAGCCCTTGTCGAAGCGCATACCCTCGGTCAGCTCCAGGTGCAGGCCGAAAGTGTTGGAGTCCTCAACGGTGATGACGCCTTCCTTGCCGACCTTCTCCATTGCCTCAGCAATGAGCTTGCCGATCTCAGCGTCGCCAGCGGAAATAGATGCGGTTGCAGCAATCTCTTCCTCGGTCTCAACTTCCTTCGCGGAGGAGAGCAGAGCCTCGGTCACAGCCTCAACAGCCTTCTCGATGCCGCGCTTGAGGCTCAGCGGGTCAGCGCCAGCAGCCACGTTGCGCAGGCCCTCGCGGACCAGCGCCTGAGCCAGAACGGTAGCGGTGGTGGTACCGTCACCGGCAATGTCGTCAGTCTTCTTAGCAACTTCCTTGACGAGCTCCGCACCAATCTTCTCGTACGGATCCTCCAGCTCGATTTCCTTCGCGATCGAGACACCGTCGTTGGTGATGGTGGGGGCGCCCCACGCCTTCTCCAGCACAACGTTGCGGCCGCGGGGGCCGAGGGTCACCTTCACTGCATCGGCGAGGGTGTTCAAACCGCGCTCAAGGCCGCGGCGTGCCTCTTCGTCAAAAGCAATGAGCTTTGCCATAAGTGTCCTCCTGGACGATCGGATTTTTTCCTTCACCCTTGCGGGTGCGGTACATCTAAAATCGGGTGGCTACCCCTCCACAACACCCCCGTTACGTAAGGCGCGGGCAGAGTAGGGCATAAAGCACCCGAACGCTACATCAATTGTGGCACCCGCACCGGCATGGAGCAAACGTTTAAGCCCAAGGTTGAAGGGTTAATCGCCCAGTGCTTAATCTGCACTCATTAAGCCCGCCAAAAGGGGCGTTACCGGTGTGCCTACCGGGGGCGCGTGAGGGGTGTTAAAAGCATCAACCCCACCCGGCGCATCAGTGGAATTACGCGGATGGGGTTGAGGCGGGGTTGAGCAGAAGTCGTTATGTCAGAAACAGTCGGCGCGGGCGTAGGTTCACCCCGGCAACCGCCTGAATCTATTCCGCTGCAGTAGCGGAGCCGGTGTAATCCGAGGACAGAATCACGATGACCTCGTGGTTGCCCATCTGCACATCGGAGGTTGCCTGACGCACCTGAGTAATACCCAGCTTCGAGGCGATACTCTGCGCCTGCGACTGGTAGCCCTCAGCGTAGTAGACCACGCTGGTTGCCGGTGCCGCACCCGTGTAGTTTGCCGTCTCGCTGATGGTGTAACCGGTCAGCAGTGCCGCCGCACCGGATGCGCTACCCGCCGGAGCCGCCGCATTGTAGACCGCCACGGAGATGGACTCAGCCAGACCGGTCTTCGTAGCGCTTGCCGATGCGGAAGCCTTGGCCGGCGCAGAGGACGCCGACGCGCTTGCGGGGGCGGAGCTGCTCTTCGCGGTGGACGCCGAGTACTGCGGGGAGGCGGTGCGCGGTGCGTACACGTACATTGCAGCGCCGACCAGTAGGCCCACTACACCTGCTGCGACCAGGGGGATAGCGCCCTTGGGGCTCTTTGCCGGGTCGACATCAACCGCGCGGTAGGTTCCGCGGCGGGCGGTATTCTCGTCTACCTCGTCAAATTCGTCGCGGGGGTAGCTCATTTATCCTCATTTCACGGGTCTCTGTTTACCGGCTGGTACCGTATCTCTTCACCTGATGCGCAGGCACGGCAGAGGCAAGGTGCGGTCTTGGTGTTCTAGTACCTAGAGTACCGTCTCAACTAACGAGAACCAACGCGAACGCCCCTCAGTCAGCTGTGAAAGAGACGGACACCGCACAGCGTTCAATCTCTACCTGAACTTGAGGCGGGCGGGGTTGAAGTAGGAGTTGGAGAGCTCGCACGATTCCCCAATTCGAGCCCCTAGTCAGCGTCTCGACGGGCACGCAGAACGTCAATAATTTGCGGCGCTGCGGTGCGTACCCGTTCATCGTCCAGCATCACGTTCAGGCGCTGATAGTAGGCAATCGGGGTGAATCCGGCGGCGATAATCGCCTTCTCTTTGGAACCCTGGTGTTTGAAGCGACGGCGTTCTACCTCAAGGATGCGGCGCTCCACCGGGGTCAGCCCGCCGGGCTGACTCTGCGTTTCCGTCTGGCTCTGTACTTCCGGCTGATTTTCTACTTCCGTATGACTCTGCGCAATTTCAGCATGTTCCTGTTCTGACACGTTCCCTCCTCATTCTGTCTGTAGCTCCTCTGCCGCAGCTGGCGTCTCCTAGCGTGTGTATTCGTCTTCCCCTAGTCTAGAAGAGAAACCTAGCCTAGAAGAGAACCTCAACCTAGAAGAGGACCTCAGTCTAGAGAAGACGCATTCATCCCGCACCCGGCCCCGTCACTGTCCGTCCGGGTCCTATCAGCCTCAGGAGATTCATGAACCAGCCCCTCAGCAGCATTATGAGTGAGGATTGGGCGGCAGCACTCGCCCCCGTCGAAGAGCAGATTCACGCCATGGGCGCTTTTCTGCGTGAGGAGCACGCGGCGGGGTACCGCACGTTCCCGCCTGCCGCCGATATTTTCAATGCGTTCCGCCGCCCGATGAGCCGGGTGAAGGTCCTCATTATTGGTCAGGACCCCTACCCCACCCCGGGTAATGCGATGGGTCTGTCCTTCTCTGTGCACCGCGGTATGCCACTGCCTCGTTCGCTGAACAATATTTACAAGGAACTTGAGGACGATTTGGGTATCGCCCCGGCTGATCATGGCGACCTGTCCTGTTGGGCCGATGAGGGCGTCATGCTGCTCAACAGGGTTTTGACGGTGCGCGAGTCTGATGCGGGTTCGCACCGCGGCAAGGGTTGGGAGGAGATCACCGAGTGCGCTATCCGTGCGCTGGTGGCGCGCAACCAGCCGCTGGTGGGTCTGCTGTGGGGTGCGGATGCACGCAAGTGCGCACCCATGTTGCAACCGTACCCGAGCGTGGAGTCGGCACATCCCTCGCCACTGTCTGCTCGTCGTGGTTTCTTTGGTTCGCGCCCGTTCTCGACCGTGAATTCTTTGCTGGTGCAGCAGGGCGCGGAGCCGGTGGATTGGACGGTCCGCTAGGACGGCTCACTCGGCGCAGCGCAAGAGCTGGCTCAGCGGGTGTAGCGAAGGGGCGGTAGCTTGTGAGGTGAACTCGCACGCTACCGCCCCTTCCCTACATTCAATATATGTAATATTGGCTATATACCCTTGAGGGAGGGTTAAGATTCCGCCGGTTCCACATTCCGCGGAGTCGTAAAATTCTGCAGCGCATACTGCATCGTGTAATTACCCAGAGCAACACCCGAAGCCATCGCCACCACAATCGAAACCGCCGTAATCATATTCTGCATACCCAGAATCACATCCGTCTCAACCGTCAGCAGATACATGCCGCGGAAGAACGACAGACCCGGCAGCAAGAACGTAATCGCAGGAATCGAGAAAATTGCCTGAGGCACATGCAGACGGTACGCAAAATACGTGCTCAACGCACCAATCACAACCGCCGCACACGCCGTCGGACCGCGACCAGTACTCGGACCGGCAAGCGACTCATAGCCGTAATACGCCGCCAAACCGCAGCCCGTAATGAGCATCAGCCAACCGACCTTCACCAGCTTCGTCTGCAAAGTAATTGCAAAGGTTGCAATCGCCACCAGGAAGAAGAAAGACGCCGCCAGCGGGGTTGTCGGTTCAAAACGTAGCTGCTCAATATCCAGGGTCGGGCCATTGAAAATATTGATCGCACTCACCGCGGTAGCAATGCCGACCACCAGGCCCAAGAAGCTCATACCCGTCGACACGAAACGACCCGCAGCCGTCACCGGGAAGCCGTTAATCGCATCCTGCACGGCGCCCACCAGACGCGGGGTCGGCAAGAACATAATCATGCCCGCAGCCACCACCAGAGGCGCCGAAATTGGCTCCCCCTGACGCTGCAGCACCGAAAGAATGGACCCTTCACCGCCCAGCCAAATCGCCAAGAAGGTCATCAGACCCGCACTAGCGGCCATACGGAAGAACGCCGGAATACCAATCGAACTCAACCACTGAATCAGCAAGTACACGGGAATAAAAATAATCACCGCGCTCAACGCCGTCGCAAAACTCGCCCCCAGCGCCGCCGTCAGGGTTCCAGCACACGCCAGGTTCGCCGCCCATACCACCAGAGGCGGGAACGGCTTGGGGCGGTGCGTAATCTGGTTCAGCTTCAAATCAGCCATTTCCAGGGTCATACCGCCGCGAGTGATCTTATAGATCAGGCCGTACACCTCGGAGAGCGCCTCATAGTTCTCAGTGGAGGAACGCACCACACGCACCAGGGTGTGGGTGAAGCGCTCATCAGCGTTCGCATTGCGCTTGGCGATGCGGGACTCCATGTAAATATCGGGGTCCGAGGTGTAGTTGATGGTCACCGACTGGTTCGTAATATCTACTTCAACCGAGTCCAAACCATACGCCGAAGAGACCGCAATAATCGCCGAGTCCACGTCCATAGCGTCCGCGCCGTAGTGGAACATCGCCTCAGCCAGGCGCAGGGTGAAGTTCAGGGTATCGCGGGCATACTCCTTCTCACGGCGGAATGCCTCACGACGCTCATGCTCCTCAGAGCGGATAGTCGGCACGAACTGGCGCTGAGCAATACGCTGGGCACCGCGCGGGGCGGCGGGTGCCGCCTCCTCAGTGCGCACGAAGGAGCGGAGGCGACGCGAACCCCAACGGCCACCACTACCGCGCCCCAGGAGGCCCTGAGCGCCCCTATCAACCAGCGGTACGGAGGTGGTGGGCATCGAGACGGGCCCGGTCTTCGGCATTGCGGCAGGATCCGCGCCGTAGCGTCGGGCTGCGTGCGAGTTCGGCACCTGCGGAATCATACCGGTCATGGGCACCGGCTGGGAGGGGCGGGTCAGCGCCTCCTCGGTCACCATATTGCTGGAGGTGGTGGGGTGCGGGTCCTCGCGGTATGCGTCTAGGTCGTCGTCAGGTACGAGGGAGGGGTCAATGACGGTGCGCGCACCGTGACCGTTAGGGCGCAGCTCGGGGTCGCCGGCGGGCTCTACCTCCTGCGCGGGGATACCCATGTCTGCTGCGGCTTCCTGCAGTACCTCACTGACAGCTTCCGCTGCGACGGTACCCTCCTGAGCCTTCGCGGCAGGGGCCTGCTGAGCCAACACACGGCGCAATTTCTCGTCGGTGACCTGGTCTAGTGAAACCAGGGGAAAACCGCGTTTACCGGCAATGTAGCCCGCGGTAGTGTTCTGCTCGCTTCCTTCCGTTGCGGCAGTGTTTGCTTCGCCTGCATGCGAAGCTTCCCGCGAGGTGGGGCCTGCGGGGGTGTTCCTCGATTCTGCCAATGTCCCTCCCAGATAGACAGTGCCTTTTTAGTCTAACAAGGGCGCGATTCTGCGGTAGCACCGGGGAGCAAAAATACTGTTTTTCTAGGTGTTGTTTTCTGCACTAACGGCACCATGTGTGACCTGCGTTGGATAGCTTCATTGAAATGATGAGAAAGCGGGGTCGCTACTGCACGGAAAATATTGTGGGGAATATTTTTGCGGGTATTTCCAAGGAAAAATAAAGGTTATTTATACATTAAGATTTAGCGGGAAAATAACCCCCTTATACCTCCACCCATAACGCAATGAAATATGAATTATTCATAACAAAAATATCCCGCCACCGAAGTGACGGGATATTCACGCTTTAAGGCGGTAGCCTTCACAGCATCCGAAGCGCACCGCTTAGGGGTTCACCTCAGAGGCGAGAGTCAATTACTCAGCGTCGTGGTCGGTCTCGAGGATCTTAACCAGCGAGTCCAGAGCCTCTTCAGCACCTTCGCCCTCAGCGCGCAGGACAACAACGTCGCCGTGCTTTGCACCCAGGGACATCAGGGACAGAATCGATGCAGCGTCCATAGCCTCATCTGCGGGCTCACCCTTAGCAGCGATGGTCACCTCAACGGGGAGGTCGCCAGCTGCCTCAGCGAAGATAGCTGCCGGACGTGCGTGCAGGCCAACACGGCTTGCAATAGTGGCTTCGCGCTCTGCCATTATGTTTCTCCTTTGATCAAGGAACCGAAAATATATCGGTACCTATTCTAAATGAACGGGGCGCTTCAGGACCCGCCCTTACTCTATAAATTGTACCGTTCAGCCATACGCTAACAAGTACAAAAATGCCGGATGCAGAAATAAAACTCTGCACCCGGCATTTTCATGGACTCAAGCACCGCCTACCACACCCCATCAAAGGGCGGCAGGCAGCCCCCGAATCGTTTAAGGCTTAGAGGCCCAGCTCGTCCAGAATCGGCAGAGCCTGACGTGCGCTCTCCTTCGCCTCAGCAGAAGAAATCTGCTGCAGAGCGATAGCTGCAATCTGCTGTGCCTTCTCCTTGGTCACGGACTTCAGAACCGCAGCCACAGCGGGGATAGCGCCAGCGTTCATGGACAGGGTGTCAACACCCAGACCAATCAGAACAACAGCCAGAGCCGGGTCAGCCGCAGCCTCACCACAGACGCTCACGTACTTCTTCTTACCCGCGGTGACCGATGCACGCTGAGCACCCTCAACGGTCATCTTGATCATCTTCAGCACTGCAGGCTGCCAGGGGTTGTTCAGATGCGCCAGGTCGCCCAGCAGACGGTCAGCCGCCATGGTGTACTGGGTCAGGTCGTTGGTGCCGATGGACACGAAGTCGACCTCGCCCAGGATGGCCTCAGCGTTCATCACAGCTGCGGGGGTCTCAACCATCACACCGTGAACGGGCAGGCCAATCTCCTTGAGCATGTTCGCGAAGTTGCGTGCCTCAGAGGTGGTCGAAATCATCGGAGCCATAACCCAGATGTCAGCGTCGGAGTTCTCCGAAGCAGCCTTAATAGCCTCCAGCTGGCGGGTCAGAACGCCCGGAACGGTCCAGTCGGTACGGAAACCGCGAACACCCAGTGCGGGGTTCTCTTCGGGGTTCACGTTCAGGAACGGCAGGGGCTTGTCAGCGCCAGCGTCCAGGGTACGAACCACGATATGCTTGCCGGGGAATGCGTCAAACACGGACTTGTAGGTCTTGGCCTGAGTCTCGATGGAAGGCTCAGCGTCGTGGCCCAGGAAGCCGAACTCGGTGCGGAGCAGGCCAACACCCTCAGCCTTCAGGCTTGCAGCCTTCTCAGCGGACTTGCCGTCACCAACGTTTGCGTACAGCTCAACGCGGGTGCCGTCAGCCAGCACACCCTGACCGTCGAAGTCAGCGACGGGCTTACGGTTTGCGTACTTGATTGCTGCTTCGCGGTCAGCGTCGGTGGGCTCGGTGTCAACGATGCCTTCGTTAGAGTCCACGTAGACGATGGTGCCGTCAGCAATGTCGGTTACGCCCTTAGCAGCCACAATAGCGGGCAGACCCAAGCCGCGAGCCAGAATAGCGGTGTGCGCCTGGGGGCCACCGTCAGAGGTGATCAGTGCGATAACCTTCTCGGGGTCCAGGGTTGCGGTATCAGCCGGTGCCAGGTCAATAGCAGCCAGGATGAACGGCTCGTCAGAAACGGGGATGCCGGGAGCCTGCTGGCCAGTCAGCTCAGCAACGATGCGGGCACGCACGTCGTGGATGTCGGTGACGCGCTCAGCCATGTAGCCGCCCAGGGCAGCCATCTGGTCTGCGAAGGAGGTTGCAGCCTCCCAGATTGCGCGCTCGGGAGCCATCTCCTGAGTCTCAACCAGCTTAATAGCGCTCTTGATGAGTGCACGGTCGGTAGCCATCTGAGAGGTGGACTTCAGAACAGCCTTACCGTCACGGCTTGCGTTCTCTGCGCGAGCCAGCAGGTCTTCCTTGACGCGGACCGACGCGTCCTTAATACGCTGTGCTGCAGCCTCAGCGGTCTCACCGCTCAGACGCAGACCATCCTTGGGTTCCTCGATGGGCTTAGGCATCTGAAGAACGGGGCCAATAACGCGGCCGGCGTATACGCCGACGCCCTTGTAGGTAGTCATAGAGTTCATGTCCTATCTGTGGTTTGTCTACAGTGTAACGTGTTTTTTCACGCTCGCGCCTGCAAACAGACGATCAAATGAAGGTGAGGTTATACGGCCTTTATGCGGATGCCTTAGAACGGGCACCCAGGGACTTCAGCACCACGTACAGCAGCGCCGAAACAACGGTACCGGCAACAACAGCCGCCAGGAACATCAGCGGGTTCTGCGCCAGACCAATAATCCAAATACCACCGTGCGGAGCCGGGGAAGCCACGTGCGCACCCATAGAGATAGCACCGGCGATAGCGCCACCAACAATGGTCGAAGGAATCACACGAGCCGGATCAGCCGAAGCGAAGGGAATAGCACCCTCAGAGATGAAGGATGCACCCAGCAGCCACGCAGCCTTACCGTTCTCACGCTCGTTCTCGTTGAACAGCTTGGGACGCAGGGTGGTTGCCAGCGCCATAGCCAGCGGCGGAACCATACCGGAAATAATGACGGCAGCCATGATTTCCTGGTTCACGGTCGCACCCGAGGACAGACCAGCGGTTGCGAAGAGGTAAGCAGCCTTGTTGATGGGACCGCCCAGGTCAGAAGCCATCATGGCGCCCAGGATCAGACCCAGCAGCAGAGCGGAGCCGCCAGACATGGAGGTCAGCCAATCCTGCAGGGTGGTCATAACCCAAGCCAGGGGCGCACCGAGCAGCAGGTACATCACCAGGCCGGCTACCAGAGAAGTCACCAGCGGGGTGATGACCACGGGCATCATCGAGCCGAGCCAGCGGGGCAACTTCAAGGTGCCCAGGGCGTACGCAATCAGACCGGCGAGAATACCGCCAACAATACCGCCGAGGAAGCCCGCGTTCACGGCAAGAGCCACCGAACCGGCGATGAAGCCCGGAGCGATACCGGGACGCTGAGCCAAACCGTACGCAATGTACGCGGCAAGAGCCGGAACCATCAGGCTCAGACCGAAACCACCGATGGTCTGCAGAACAGCGCCCAAGTACAGGGTCCAGTGCACATCACCGAGGTTGAACAGGGTTGCCGAGCCGAGAATCGCCTTGGTATTCACATCGCCAAGGTTCGGCACCGTAATTGCCTCAAAAACGAAGCCCAGGGCAACCAGAATACCGCCGGCAGCAACGAACGGAATCATGTAGGAGATACCGGTCATCACGGCCTTGTAGATGCGCGAGCCCCAAGCGCCTTCGGTAGCGCCTGCGCTGTCCTCACCGCTGGATGCGGCAGCGGCAACGCGTGCACCGTTGGGGTTCTCGGCCTCAGCCAGAGCCTCCGCAATCATTTCCTTAGGCTCGTCAATACCGCGCTTGACGGGAGACTCAACAAAGGGCTTACCCGCGAAGCGGTTACGCTCACGCACATTCACGGACACCGCGAAAATCACGGCGTCTGCGGCATCAATATCAGCCTGGGTCAGCTTCTCATTACCCGAGGAGCCCTGAGTCTCAACCTTCAAGTCGTAGCCGAGCTCTTCAGCAGCGTACTTGAGGGCGTCCGCAGCCATGTAAGTGTGAGCGATACCGGTGGGGCATGCGGTCACAGCAACAATCTTCTTCACCGAAGCCGAAGCAGCGGGGGTTTCCTGAGCGGAGGCGGCAGGTGCAGCGGCGGGTGCAGCCTCGGCGGGCTTAGCCTCTGCCTTCTTCTCGCCCACGCCGAGCGCGCCGTTGACCAGCTCAACGATCTCTTCAGCCGAGGAGGCTTCGCGCAGAGATGCGGTGAAGCTCTTCTTCATCAGCGAGCGTGCCAGAGTGGAGAGTAGCTTCAGGTGAGCCTGGTCAGCGCCATCGGGTGCAGCGATGAAGAAAATCAGGTCGGCGGGGCCGTCCTTTGCACCGAAGGAAACTGCCGGGTTGGGGCGTGCCATGGCCAGGGTCGGCTCGGTGACGGCGGCGCTACGGCAGTGCGGAATCGCAATACCGCCGGGGATACCGGTGTCGGTCTTGGATTCGCGTGCCTCGGCAGCCGCGTAGAGCTGCTCGAAGTCGGTAGCGCGTCCGGCATTTACGACTGCCTGAGCGAGCTTGGCAATTACGTCGAATCGGGTCTCGCCGAGGTTCTCGTCCAGCAGGACGAGATCTGCGGTGATCAGATCAGACATATTCCCTCCTCGGGTGTGTGTTGGGGCGGGGATTCGCTCAGCGGTGCCGAGCTTCTCCCCTATATGAGTTCAAAGTGTGTGCTGTGTGTGTTGCGTTCGTATGCGCGTGGCTGTTGAGACAGCACCCCGGCTTATATTCTCTTCAGAGAATAAAAGCTGGAGGTGCGAAAACAGTCCGAATTAGAGCTTTAGAGCTGTAGCTGACGAACAGTAACCTTCTCAGGAGTGGTCTGCTCCAGCGAAGGCATACGGGTACCGGGCAGAGCAGCAGCAGCCGAACCGTGAGCTACCGCCTGAACCAGGCAACCGGGGGCATCCTCACCACGAGTGTGAGCAATCAAGAAACCGGACAGCGACGAGTCACCTGCACCCACAGTGCTACGAACCTGAATCGGCTCGTGCACAGCGTGCCAGATACCCTGCTCAGTGACCAGCACTGCGCCGCCGCCGCCGAGGGTGGCAAGCACGTACTCGATGCCGTCACCGAGTAGCTTCTGGGCGGTGCGGGCGGTCAGCTCGGGGCTAGCCTCCAGCTCCTCCCAGTTATCGCTGCCGGTCAGCTGAGCCAGCTCCTCCGAGTTGGGCTTAATCAGGGTGGGCTTGTGCTCACCGGCGACGGTCGCGATCAGCGGTGCCTCAGAGGTATCGATAGCGATCTTGCCCTCGTAGCCGGAGGCGCGCAGTGCCGCCACCAGCTCGGAGTAGTAGGTCGGCTCCAGACCCGGAGGCAGCGAACCAGCTAGAACCACCCAGTCGACACCCTTGGAACGCTCAACCACCAGCGCATCCAGCTTCTGACGCAGTTCGGCATCAAAAACGGTGCCGGGGGCGTTCAGCTTGGTGGTGGTACCATCCGGATCAACCACGGTGACGTTCGAGCGAATCGGCTCACCGGTGGGCAGGTTAGCGAACTCAACATCCACAGCCTGCAGCGCGGTCAGCACCGGGTCGGTGGCTTCACCGGGCACAATGGCGAGGGTCGGCACACCGGAAACCTGCAGGGCGCGGGAAATATTCACGCCCTTGCCACCGGGATCCTGCACGGCACCGACAGCACGCTGCACGGCACCGTGAGCCAGGGGTGCACCGAGTTCAATGGTGCGGTCCAGGCTGGGGTTGGCGGTCAAAGTAATAATCATTAGGCAATCACAATCTCAACGTTTGCGGCCTCGAGTGCCTGACGGAGGGCACCTTCGGGCTCGCGATCAGTAATGAGGGTGTCAATATCCTCAAATCCGGCGAAGCGGACCAGGGATTCCTGACCAAACTTCGCGGAGTCACAAAGCAGGACCACGCGGCGGGCTGCCTTGCAAATTGCGGTCTTGACGATGGCTTCATTCATGCCGGGGGTGGAGATGCCGAAGTGGGATTCAATGCCGTTGGCGCCAATGAAAGCAATATCGGGGCGCATGGTGCCGAAGTGCTCTGCGGCGCGTGCGCCAACAGCAGCCCAGGTCATCTTGCGCAGCTGGCCGCCAACCAGTTCAAGGGTGACGCCCTCGGCTTCGGCGAGCTTGACTGCAATGTGCAGTGCGTGGGTGATGATGATGCGGTCATTGCCGGTCTTGAGACTGAAGTTCTCGGCGCCGATGTGGTCGGCGAGAATTTCGATGGTGGAACCTGCGTCCAGGACGATGGAGCCTGCCTCGGAGTCGCGCAGCATCTGGTATGCCTTGGTAGCGATGCGGCGCTTCTCAGGGGTGTTCATACCCTGTCGGGAGGAGATGGAGGACTCCAGGGAGGTGGACTGCTCAATGGTGACGGCACCACCGTGGACACGGCGGAGCTTACCTGCTTCTTCCAGTGCGGCGAGGTCACGACGCACGGTCTCCATGGTCACATCGTAACGGCGCGCAAGGTCAGCGCCGTTGACACGACGTGCGGAGGCAACAAGCTTTGCAATTTCGGCACGGCGTTCTTCTGCGAACATAAATCTGGTGTTCCTTTGGGCTAGTGGGAGGAAATCTGTGCGTTCTTTTCTGCATTCTGCTCGGCTTTCAGGACCGTGAGAGACATGGTTTCAGCGAACCGACAGAACGCTTGAGGGTAATACTTGATTTTATGTGGGTTTTTGTGGGCAAGTCAATATAAAACGCTGTATTTACCGGAATATTACCCGAATGTTCCCTACCGAAACCACACTACGTTGGAGGTCACTGCCTGTTTATGTCTGTTTGACCTAATGAACTGTTGGGTTTTCCCACTCCCCATCATCCGCCCAGTATCAAGCACCTACGCAGCGCCCTCATAAGGGCAAAAAAGTGGAGGCGCCGGCTCCGAAAACCCTCGACGAAAACCCTCACCGAGAACCCTAGAAACCAGCGCCTCCACCGGGCACAGAACCTTATTTACCTGTACGTTCGCGGCGCACGCGACGCCAACGATGCACGCCCAAAGCACCCGCCGCGCCCAGTAGGGCACCCGAGCCGTTCATCAGCACATCTACCGGGTCGCCGGTGCGATCAGGCATGAAACTCTGAATTGTCTCAATGCAGGCGCTGACCAGGAACCCCGCGTACAGCATGTGCGGGCGAGCCTTCGGCTTGAGCAGCAGGGCGAAAAGAAAACCGCCCGGAATGAACATGATGACGTTCGAGAGCTGCTCGATGCTCGAATAGGTGATGAACGCAGGCAGCCAGCCCTCGGCGTGGCCGCTATCCAAAAACTGCGCCAGGCGGCCGCCCATCTCGTTATCGTCCACGTGCACGGGGGCGAACACGATACTCGCCACCGTCGCGCAGTACAGCGCCGTGACGGGCCAGAGAATCAGTCGCCACACGCGAGCGCCGGAGCGACCGCTACCGGGTTGTGCTTTACCAAACAAGGCGACCCGCCTCGTCGAACTGCTTGGTCGAGTCCCACGCGAACAGGCCCGGCACGTCAATCGTGAGCGGTTCGGCGTTCGGCACGGTCACGGTCCACTCTTCACCGGCTGCTGCGGAGAGGGCGCGGCGGATAAAGCTGCCGTGGCTGACGGCAATAATCTTCTGGTCGCCCGAGGCTTCAGAGAGTTCACGCACGATATTGCGCAGGGTACGCACCGCACGAATGTACACGTCACGCTCGGATTCCACGTTCGGGTAGTAGCGTTCCGGGGCGCGGCGTTCGGGGGCGGGAATGTCCAGGCCCTCGCCGGCACCGTAGGCGCGTTCTACCAGCTCGGGGTAGGTCTTGTGCACCTGCAGGTCGAAGTGCTCACCGACCAGCTGCGCCGTCTCGTGGGCACGGGACAGCGGCGAGGACACCAGCACGGTGAATTCCAGACCCATGTCGGCAAGCTTCTTGCCGGTGGTGCGTGCCTGCTCGCGACCAGTGTCGTTGAGCGGAATGTCGGTGATGCCCTGCATCAGGTTCGCCTTGTTCCAGTCGGTCTGGCCGTGACGAATCAGGGTGAGGGTCGTGTTCTCGGCGCCCGCCGGGACCTCTTCGGGGCCCAGCTCGGGTTCCAGGTGCTGCACGAGCAGGCGGTCGATTGCGTCGTCCAGGTACTGCAGGGGCACCTCGGTCAGGGAGGCGTTCACCGGGATCGGGTAGATGCCGTCCTCATTGAGCAGTTCGGGGTGCCGCTCAGCGACCAGGGCGGTCATGGTCATAGCGATCAGCATGCCGTGCGCGGCGACCACAACGGTCTGGCCCTCGTATTCGCGGCGGACGCGGTTCAGCGCCGCGAGGGAGCGGGCGAGGAAGTCCTTCTTCGGCTCCACGTTGAAGGCGTTATTGGACTGACGGGAGGCGAGAATCAGCTCGCGGGTAGCGACCTGGCCCTCCAAATCGCCAAAAGAGCGTTCCTGGAAGCCGTCAACGGCGCCACGGTAGGGTACACCCAGGCCTTCGGCTACGATTTCGGCGCTTTCTACGGCGCGGAAAAGGGGTGAGGAGACGATAGCGTCCACGGTGGTGCCCTCAGCTGCTGCCTGCTGCAGGGCGCCGATAGCGGTGCGGACCTGCTCCCTGCCGGTGTCGTTGAGGGGGATGTCGGTGCCGCCCTGGAAGCGGTGGTCAATGTTCCAGTCGGTCTGGCCGTGGCGCAGGAAGATGATGCGGGTTCCTGCCTCGGGGTTAGCTACCGGAGTGATGATGGGGGTGTTCTGTGCGTCGGTCATCCTTCTAGTATGGCACTGCCTCCGTGTAGTTCAAGGCTTCCGTGCGGTTCAAGGCCTCGGTGCAGTTCAAGGGGTGCGCGGCTTATTCCCTTCTGATGAGGGGCGCTCATACCGCAGTATGAGGTGCGGGGCGGTTGAGCGCCCGGTCGGGCGAATTTTTTCAGGGTTTTCCCATATTTTTCAGCCCCCAGACGGAGGGTTGAGCCGCCAAGAAGCTGAGATGATAGAAGGGTACTTCCGTTAGTTCATACCCAATGAAGGTTGTCATGACGCAGAATCCTCAATCCCAGAACCCGCAGTTCCAAGCTCAGAACCCGTACTCAATGACCCCTCCGCAGGCGGCGCAGCCTGCCGGTCAGTATTCCGCTCAGCCCGGTCAGCAGGGTCAGCCCGCTCAGCCCGCTCAGCCCGGTCAGCAGGGTCAGCCCGCTCAGCCTAACCAGCAGGCGGGCTACTATCAGGGCCAGCAGGGCTACCCGGCTCAGGCGCCTCAGCAGATGCAGCAGGCGCCCTTCACGCGCGGCGCGATTATTTCTGCCCGTAACCTGCACAAGTCGTACGGCAATAACCCGGTGCTGCGTAACGTGAGCCTGGATATTTTCCCCGGCGAGTCCGTGGCGATTATGGGTCCTTCCGGTTCCGGTAAGACCACCCTGTTGCACGCGCTTTCGGGCATTATCAAGCTCGATGCCGGTTCTGTGCTGTTCAATGGCCCGACCGGTCAGGTGGCGGTGGAGTCCCTCAGCGAGCGTGAGCGCACCTCCCTGCGCGCTAACTCGTTTGGTTTCGTGTTCCAGCAGGGTCTGCTGGTTCCCGAGCTGACCGCGGAGGAGAACGTCTCCCTCGCCGCGATGATTGCCGGTGTTCCCCGCCAGCAGGCGCGCTCCATTTCGGCTGACCTGCTGAACCGTCTGGGTTTGGGGCAGATGCTGGACCGCCGTATGGGTGAGATGTCCGGTGGTCAGGCTCAGCGTGTGGCGATTGCCCGTTCCCAGGTGAACGGTGCCCCCGTGACTTTTGCGGATGAGCCGACCGGTGCGCTGGATTCGAAGACCGCGCGTGAGGTGATGGCTCTGCTGCTGACCATGATTCCGCAGCAGGGTAAGACTCTGCTGGTGGTTACTCATGACCCGAACGTGGCGGCGGCGTGCTCCCGCGTGGTGTACCTGCAGGACGGTCAGATTGTGAGCGATCAGCGCAATAGCCAGGGCGGTGTTCCCGCTTCCCAGAACCACGCTCAGAGCTTCGGCGCTCAGTCTCAGGCAGGTGCATAATGCAAATCTATGCTCTACTCGCCAAGCGAACCCTATGGAGTTCGCAGGCGATTCTTCCCGTGCTGGCTTTTGCAGCCTCCTCGGCACTGTTTTTGACGGTTGCCGGTGGTGTTCAGGCGCTGAGTACTTGGCTTGAGCACGCCAACGTTGACCACGAAATGATCAACCTGATGGGCATTCAGAAGCTCTACATGGGTTTGGCGTGGGTTGCCGCTCTGGTGCTGATTGTTCCGCTCTTTACCTTGGGCGCTTCGGCTGCTCGTTTGAGTGCCCGCCGCCGTGATGAGCGTCTGGCGTCCCTGCGTCTGATTGGTGCCTCCACGACCCTGATTGTGGGTCTGTCTGTTGCGGACGCGCTGGTGTACTCCCTCGTGGGTTTCATCATCGGTCTGTTGCTTTACCTGGTGCTGATTTTCCCGTTCGGTGCCATGCACTTCATGAACGTACCGCTGGGTGCTGAGAATATGCTCCTGCCGGTGAGCATGATTTTCTACTGCTTCCTGGGCTGTATGGTCCTGGCGGCTCTGAGCTCCCTGTTCGGTTTGGCGAAGGTCAGCATCAGCCCGCTGGGTGTGCGCACCCGCGCGAAGGCTGGCTCCGCAGGTTACATTGCCATGGGTATCGGTGTTGTTCTGATCATTGCCGTGATGATTCTGGCATCGACCTCCAAGGGCTTCAGCATGTTCTCACCCTTCCAGGACGGCGGTGCCGATAGCGCCATGAAGAACCTGGCGGTTTTCATTGCTCTGCCGGGTTTGCTGATGATGCTTGCCATCGACTGGATTGGCACCTTCCTGGTGTGGGCATACGCAAAGATTCGTGTGCGCATGACCCAGAAGGCATCGGTTCTGCTGGGTTACCGTGCGGTGCTGGAGTCCCCGCGCGGTGCGTGGCGTCAGGTTTCGGGTGTGGCACTGTCGACCTTCTTGGTGACCTTCTTCGGCCCCATCCTGATTCTGGCGGGTGAGATGAGCAAAGACGCGAAGCAAGCCGGTCCTGCTGCCGGCCCCTTCATGACCATCATGGCGGACATGTTCCAGGGCATGCTGCTCATGCTGTTCTTCTCGTACCTGCTGGTCACCCTCTCCGCAGTGCTGAACCAGAGCGCCGCCATTTACGAGCGCGGTTCGCTGTATTCTTCGCTGAATATGATGGGTACCCCCACGAAGATGTTGCAGGCTTCACGCCTGACCGTGGTCTTCGGTCCGCTGGTGCTCATCAGCGTGATTTCTGCGCTACTGGGTCTGCCGCTGACGACTCTGATTGCGGCGCAGGGTCTTCCCGGTGAGGTTCTGGCGAAGATGTTCGGTCTGACCTTCGGCGCTATTGCGCTGGGTCTGGTGCTGGTCTATGCGGGCCTGTTGGCGACCATTCCGTTTATGCGTCAGGTGACTCATAAGCCGGTGTCCGCTCTCTAAGCTGTACGGCTGCTACCCTCCCGTTGCGTCCATTCTGGATGCGGCGGGAGGGTTTCTTTATGCCTACTGACGCATTGCGTGCTTTTGTGCTGCGTGCTTTTGTGCCCTCACCCGGTGTGCGCCCTGCATGTTTTCTCACGCACCGGGCCACCGCTTCCATAGCCTAAAGCCCTGTGAGAGACTGACATTATGTTTGAACACACAGTACCCTCCGATTGGTTCCCCCGCTGCGCAATCTTCGACTGCGACGGCATCCTCCTCGACTCCGAGACCGTCTGGAACGATGTGCAGCGTGAGCTTTTCGCCCGCTGGTCTGTTCCCTTCACCGAGGAGGTGGAGCATCGCCTCACCGGCCTGGCAGCAGCCGATGTCGCCGAGGAGCTTGCACTGCTCTCCTACGAGGCGCAGAACGGCCAGAAGCCGGACACCGCCTCCGCAGAGTACGCCGAGCACCATGAACGCGTGATGAAGGACCTGCTCACCACCGAGCACGAGGTCATCAGCTCCGGCGTGGACCTGATTGAGGGTGCGCAACAGTTCCTGGGCTTCCTGAGTGAGCACATGCCGGTTGCGGTGGCGTCGAACTCCACCGCGAACATTCTGACCCTGAAGATGGAAAGCTACGGTTACGCCCCGCTGGTGCGCACCTGGGTCAGCAGCAACGATGTTCCCACCGGTAAGCCCGCCCCGGACATGTACCTGGAGGCGGCACGTCGCCTCGGCTTTGAGGGCCACGAGGCGCTGGCGTTCGAGGACTCCCCCGCGGGCGCGCAGGCGGCGCGTGACGCCGGTACGAAGGTCATGATTTACGTTCCGGAAGGCACCGACCCGGCAAAGGCACCGGCCGGTTTTGGACACTTCGATTCGTTCAAGGACCCGCAGCTCTGGGAGGCGGCACGCACCTGGATCGCCAAGCTTGAGGCGGCGCAACAGTCTGAGGCAGCGCAGTAGCCTGAAACAACGCAAGGCTAAGCAATTAGCGCCCCTCCACCGGTACGAAGAACCCGGCAAAAAGAACCCGGTACGCAGAAAGACCCCCGGCCCGCTCCTTGAGGAGCAGACCGGGGGTCTTCTATGTCTTATCAGCTGTACCTACAAGGCCTACAGGGGCACGAGCTTATCGGCGCATAACCTTCTTCGCCAGGGAGTTACCGATGAACTGGACCAGCTGAACCAAGATGATAATAATCGCCACAACAGCCCAGGTGATCTCATCGTTAAAGCGCTGGTAGCCGTCCACGATTGCGATCTTACCCAGACCGCCAGCACCCACGTAACCAGCCATAGCGGACATATCCACCACGCCGATGATGAGGAAGGTGTAACCCAGGATCAGCGGGCCAAGCGCCTCCGGAATCATCACGGTGAACAGGATGGTCATCTTCGAAGCGCCCATCGCGCGAGCCGCCTCAATCACACCCGGGTCAATGGAGACCATGTTCTGCTCCACGATACGGGCAATAGCGAATGCTGCACCGAAGCTCATCGCGAAGACCGCCGCGTTCACGCCCAGGCGGGTACCCACCACGGCGCTAGTGAGCGGGCCCAGAGCCGCAATCAAAATGATGAACGGAATCGGGCGAATCACGTTCACCAGAATGTTCAGGACCGTGTACACGAAGCGGTTCTGGAAGATATTACCTGCACGGGTGGTGTACAGCAGAGCGCCCACAATCAGGCCGACTAGACCGGCACACAGCATCGTAATAGACACCATGTAGAAGGTGTCGCCGATAGCCGGGAGCAGCTTCTCGGGCAGGAACTCAGACCAGTCCGTCTTCGAGGCAGCCAGCGGAAGAGTAGTAGCAAACATTTAGCGCACCTCCTGCACGCGGGTGACGGTCTTCAGCTCGGCAACGGCAGCATCAATACTGGTGATTTCACCCAGCAGTTCCAGGGTGAGGGTGCCGTACGCTTTACCCTGCAGGGTCTCGATACCGCCGCCCACAATGTTGAAGCGGACGTTACGGGCACCCAAGTAGGATAGTACCTTACCGAGCTCCTGGTTACCCTCCACGATTTCAACGTTGATGAGGTAACCCTTGTGGTTTGCGCGTAGCTCAGCCGCTTCCTTGCCGGTGGGGGCAAGCTTCACGGTGGTTGCCACGAACAGCTTCGCCACATCAGTCTGCGGGTTGGAGAAGACGTCGTACACGTTGCCCTGCTCCACCACGCGGCCGGACTCCATCACTGCCACACGGTCAGCGATAGTGGAAACCACATCCATCTCGTGGGTAATCACCACGACGGTCACGCCCAGTTCACGGTTGACCTTCTTCAGCAGTGCAAGCACTTCATGGGTGGTTTCAGGGTCCAGCGCGCTGGTCGACTCATCAGCCAGCAGCAGAGGCGGGTTAGTTGCGAGCGCACGAGCAATACCCACACGCTGCTTCTGACCGCCAGAGAGCTGGTTCGGGTAGTGGTCCGCACGGTCGGCAAGACCCACGAACTCGAGCATTTCCAGGGCGCGGGCACGGCGGTCCTTCTTAGACCAGCCGGCAATCTTCAGGGGGAACTCGACGTTACCGAGCACGGTGCGGGAGTTCATGAGGTTGAACTGCTGGAAGATCATACCGATATTGGTGCGTGCTTCACGCAGTTCGGAGTCGCGCTTACCGGAAATCTCGAAGCCGCCAACGGTCAGGGTGCCGCTGGTGGTGGTTTCCAGACCGTTAATGAGGCGGACGAGGGTGGACTTACCGGCGCCGGAGTAGCCGATGATTGCAAAAATTTCACCGCGGTTAATGGTGAGGGAGACGTTGTCGACAGCAACTACTGCCTTGGGGCCGTTGCCGAAGACCTTGGAGACTCCGTCCAGAACCACCATGGGCTCGGTGCTGTCACCGAAGCTCTGTACCAGTTCACTCATAAATTTGTATCCGTATATGTCGTGGTTGGGGCGTTAAAGGGCCTTAACGCCGGTACGCAAAGGACGGTAAGCCTGTCGTGACCCGCTTCGGGTGCTTAGACTTACCGCCTTTGCGTATGCCTAGAGGAGGCGTGTATTCAGAAGATTACTTCTTAGCGCGCAGCTTGGCTTCTTCGTTAGCCAGGGACTGACGCAGTTCGTCGGTGCTTACGTTGACCTCAACAGCGGTGCCGCGGGTCTCTTCCTGGACAACGTCCATGACGGCCTTAGTGTGGAAGAGTTCGACAATCTTCTTGTAGGTCTCGTCGTCAGCCTTGTCCTTCTGAGCAACGAACAGGTTCACGTACTTGATAGCGGAGGGGTCGCTCTTGGGGTCGTCCTGAGCCAGAGCGTCTGCGGGCTTCAGGCCTGCATCCTTGAGGAAGTCGTTGTTGACGACAGCACCGTCAGCGGACTCCATGCCGACCACGGTCTGGGTTGCGTCGACGGGGGTGACCTTCACCTTGGAGGCGGAGGTGTCAACGTCGTCGATGGTGGGTGCGTCAACGTCAGCGTTCTTGAAAGTGACCAGACCATTGGTCTTCAGCAGCTTCAGTGCACGTGCTTCGTTCACGGTGTCGTTCGGGATAACGATTTCGCCACCCTGGGGGATGTCAGCCAGCTTGGAGTGCTTCTTGGAGAACAGAGCCATCGGGTAGATCACGGTCGGACCGACGATCTGCAGGTCCTTGTTGGCGCTGACGTTGTAGTTCGACAGGTATGCGATGTGCTGGAAGCGGTTCATGTCGATGTCACCGGCGTCCAGTGCGGGGTTCGGCTCGGTGTACGCGCTGAACTCCTTGTACTCAATGTCGATGCCCTGCTTCTTAGCTTCTTCCTTCAGGGTCTTGTTGAACTTCTCAGAGCCCACCACACCAATGGTGACCTTCTTGGTCTCGGAAGAGGAAGAGGAGGAGTTGGTGGAACCGCAGCCTGCCAGGCCAATGACCAGGGGGACAACTGCGAGAGCAGCAGCAAACTTCTTCACGGCTATGAATCTTTCTGTTGAATGATGATGCGTTCCGCCGGGTGCTGACGTTGGTACTAGCACATCCGATGGGAATGATGACGGGACAATTACAGCATGGGCAAGGGCGGGTGTGGAAGTTAAGCTCTATTCATGAGACACAGAACGTCAAGGTCGTCATATTTTGTCACAATTCGTCATGTAGTGATTATTTCTAGGCCACAAAGCGCCACCGACGGTGTATTCAGGAGCACACAAGGCGCACACAAAACGCCGGCCCGGGTGCAAAAACCCAAGCCGGCGTCCATATTACTCACCCATTACGGGTGGGCAGTCAACCGGTGCTACTGGCAACCAGTACTACTGATCGAACTCGCCCGAAGCGATCAGCTGCTCACGCACCTTACGGCGCAGAACCTTACCCAGCATCGAACGGGGCAGATCATCCACCACCACGATGCGGCGCGGAACCTTATAGCGGGTCACCTTCGAGTAGCAGTGCTCACGCAGAGTGTGCTCCTGCACCACTCGGCCCGGAGCGGCAACCACAGCGGCAACGACCATCTCGCCACCGGCGGGCAACGGAATACCCACCACCGCCGCATCAGCAACCGTATCGTGCTGCTTGAGGGCGACCTCAACCTCCGTCGGGGAGACATTGAAACCGCCGGTAATAATGACTTCCTTGATGCGGTCAACAATCTGGATGAAGTAGTCCTGATCCAGGCGCACAATATCGCCGGTACGCAACCAACCCTCGGGGGTGATGGTCTTCGCGGTCTCGTCCTCACGCTTCCAGTAGCCGGCAAAACGCTGAGGGCCCTTCACCCACAGCTCGCCCTCTTCGCCATCGGGTACGTCTTCACCGGTTTCCGGGTCCACCACACGAATATCGGTGGAGGGGAACGGAACACCAATAAAACCGGCGCGGCGAGTGTCATTGAGCGGGTTGCAGGACACCAGCGGCGCGCACTCGGTCAGGCCGTAGCCTTCCACCATGAAACCGCCGGAAGCTTCCTCCCACTCGGCAACCAGCTCAGGCGGCAGGTTCATTGCCCCGGACACCGCGTAACGGATGCCCTCCAGGGACACGCCGCGCTTCTTCGCCTCATCCATGAGGCGGCGATACACCGGCGGAACCGCAGGAAGAATGGTCGGGCGGGTCTTCTTCATCGCCTTCAAAATCAGGTCCATGTCCACGGTTGGGAACAGCACCAGGCGGGCACGGCACAGCGACGCAATCGTCACGCCCAGGGTCATGCCGTACGCGTGGAACAGCGGCAGAACCGAGTAAATCACCTCGTCATCGCCCGGGTTGATCCACGCCTCACCCATACGGCCGTTGGACTCCAGGTTACGGTGCGTGAGCATCACGCCCTTCGGCAGACCGGTCGTACCCGAGGTGTACTGCAGCAGCGCAATATCGTGCGCCGTCGGGCGGCGATGCGCAGGGTCAATACGCTCGCTCTTCACCAGCTGAGCCCACGACACCGTACCCGGAGCGGAGCCGGTTAGCTTCTCACGCGAAGCACGCGCACTCTTCAACGGCAGCTTCAGCGCGGTACGCATCAGCGCGGGCATCGCCGAAATCATGTTCACCGAATAGATATGGTTCGGGCGGATATCTGCCGGAAGACCCGTAATATGCGAGGCGATCTTATCCCACACAATCGCAACCTTCGCGCCGTGATCTTCAAACATGTGGCGCAACTCCGCACCCGTGTACAGCGGGTTGTGCTCCACCACAATCGCACCCAGGCGCAGAATCGCGTAAAACGCCGCAATATGCTGAGGGCAGTTCGGCAAAATCAGCGCCACACGGTCACCCGGCTGCACACCCGCCACACGCAGACCCTCCGCCGCACGCTCAATCTGATCGCCCAACTCAGCGTAGGTCGTGGTCGCGCCAAAGAACTCCAGCGCCACCTTGTGGGGTACGGTGCGAACCGCCTCGTCAATGAGGTGGCTCAGCGACGTCTCAGGTAGCTCAATATCGCGGGCAGTCCACGAAGAATAATTCTTCAACCAGGGGCGATGCGCCAACGGATGCGCGCCAGCAGATGCGCCAGCGGGGGATGCAGGTGCCACCGCATCCTGCAGGTTCGTGTTCTTCTGAGCCTCAGTCATGCATTGATTGTGCCTTCCCACACCCTCACGCTTCAACTCAGCGGCGCGTCTTTCCACGCTGAAAATCACGCCGTACACCCACCCCAGATACCGCAATAAACGCCGAAACACTCAGGTAAATCCAAGCAACTCTGGGATACTTAAAGCATGAGTAAACGACAGCAAGACATCACCGACGAGCAGTTCAAGAAGCTCCTCCGCGAAATTTCCAAACGATTCGCTATCGCCGGAGGAGTCGTCATCCTGTTCGGAATGGCCATCATCGCACTTGCTTACCTCCTGGGAGGAGCCCACTAATGCGCACCCCGCAGCGCCCCACCGGCGAAACCTTCAACCGCATGACCAACGGTTCCGTCTACATGCCCGACGCCGAATGCGCCGCACAGTTCAAGCGCATCTACGCTGCAACCGTCCTCGCCGAGGAACACTACGCACGCGGCGAGCATGCACAGGCAATGCACGTCTACCGTGAACACCTCGGCCACCTGGGCGAACACGCCCACATCCGCCCCGGCGCACGCTTTGACTACGGCGTGAACACCTACATCGGTGACGGTTCCTTCTTCAACTTCGGCACCGTCTTCCTGGACGTCTGCCCGATTCGCATCGGCTCCACCGTGCTGGTCGGTAGCAACGTACAGTTCATGACCCCCACCCACCCGCTCCACCCCGGCGACCGCGCCGACTACTGGGAAGCAGGCGCACCCATCACCGTTGAAGACAACGTGTGGATCGGTAGCGGAGCTATCATCTTGGGCGGCGTGACCATCGGCAAGAACTCCGTGATTGGTGCAGGCACCGTCGTCACCAAGGACGTCCCCGCTAACTCCCTCGTGGTGGGCAACCCCGGCCGCGTCATCCGCACCCTGGACGAGAATGAGCGCCCCGCGCACCCGCACACCTTCTCCGCAGAAGCTATGGAAGAAGCACGCGCCTTCTACGCTGACCGCAACCGCTAAATCAGCGCCCAGGATTAGATTCAAAGGACTTAATGAACGCACAGAACAACACCCCCCAGCAGCGCCCGGCTGCCGCGGCATCCACGCCCACCGAAAGTGACCTGTGGGAGGCGGCATTCTCCTCCGACGACCCCACCGTGGTCCTGACCGATGAGGAGCTGAACGCGGCACGCCGCGCCCACGAAAAGGCGCGCGAGTCGAGCTCTTCGGCGCAGTCCTCGCAGGATGCGACCCGCCCCCTCACCGAGGCGGCTACCGCAACCCAGCCGATCCTCTCCCCCAGTGCCACCTCTGGAGGCGCAGAATCCGGCGCTGACTTCGGCGCACCCGGAGACGACAACCTCAGCTGGCTCGACAAGCCTGCGGCACCCAGCACGGACAACGTACGCGGCGGCGCACCTGCCGCCCCCGCTACCGCACCTGCCCCCGCTGCAAGCTACGAGGTGCCCGCACCCGGCAATGCCCGTGCGGCATCGAGCGCCCCGCAGGCTACCCCCGCGGCAGATGACCACTTCGTCATCCCCACCCCCGCAGGTGATGCCGCCGGTTCGGAACCCATCCTCACCGCCGCAACCGCGCTGTCCATGCAGAAGAGCCGCTACTCCCGCATGCACCTGCTGCCCGGCCTGCTCGGCTGGCTGATTACCATCTCCCTCATGGACGGCGGCCAGTGGGCTATCCAGTCATGGCTGACCCTGACCGGTCAGGCCGAGTCCATCGAGTACGCCTCGGTGGTCTCCCACCTGTTCAGCGGCGCGTCGAACGCCGTGCCGGTCGCGGTGGCGTTAAGTGTGCTCATCTTCTTCGCCTACCTGGTGGGCGGTTACGCGGCGGGACGCATGGCACGATTCGCCGGCGCGAAGCAGGGCATCGCCGTATGGCTCTGGCAGATTATGGCGCTCATCCTCGGGTCCCTGGCGACCTTCCTCGCACCTCAGCTGTTCCAGAACGGTGTCGCGTCCCTGTCCCTGCAGAAGCTGATTGCGGGCGATTTCGCGAACGGCCTGCTGGCGGTTCTGCTGGTTCTGGCGTTGAGCTTCCTCGGCGCTATCCTCGGCGGCCTGCTGGGACGCCTGTACCACCGCCGCGTGGACAAGTACCCGAGCGACCAGGTGGCACGCGAGGACGCCTAGTCTTCTGGATGCCTAGTCTTCTAAGCGCCCGCGCCTCGTTGCGGTGGGAATAAACCGTACAGAAAACCTCCGGTACCTTACGTAAGGTACCGGAGGTTTTCTGTATATGCATGACTTAATCAGCGCAATAATACGATGCTGACTAGCTAAAACATGCCGCCTAGTGGTCCAGCAGCAGTGCAGGCTCCTCAAGGATCGCAGCCACATCAGCCATGAAACGAGCCGACAGGTCGCCATCCACCACACGGTGATCGAAGGAGCCGCCCAGGGTCGTCACCCAGCGAGGAATAACCTCACCATCAACCACCCACGGCTTCTGCTTGATCGTACCGAAGGCAACAATCGCCACCTCACCGGGGTTAATAATCGGGGTACCCGTATCAATACCCAGCGAACCGATGTTCGTAATGGTCAGGGTGCCGTTCGCCATCTCAGCGGGCTGAGTCTTACCCTCGCGTGCGCGGGTGGTCAGGTTGTTCAGCGCAACCGCCAGCTCACGCAGGGACAGCTCCTGAGCATCCTTAATGTTCGGAACCATCAAGCCGCGCGGGGTCGCCGCAGCAATACCCAGGTTCACGAAGTGCTTAATCTGGATTTCGCTATCGGTCCAAGTCGCATTGACCTGAGGGTTACGCTCAGCAGCCCAAATGACCGCGGCGGCAAGCACCAGCAGCGGGGTGACCTTCACGCCCTCAAAGTGGCGGGACTTCTTCAGACGCTTCACGAACTCCATGGTGCGGGAGGCATCAACGTCCACGAAGATGGACACGTGCGGGGCGCTAAACGCCGAAGCAACCATCGCCTTCGCGGTCGCCTTACGCACGCCACGCACCGGGATACGCTCGATGCGGTCACCGGGGGTGGTTGCGGGCTGCCAGAAGGGCTGGCGGGCGCCGCTATGCTGCACATCGTTCAGGTGCGCCACATAGTTCATGAGGTCCTGCTTGGTCACCTGGCCGCGCGCACCGGTAGCGGTCACGTTCGCCAGGTCAACGCCCAGCTCCTTTGCGGCAAGACGCACCGGAGGCGGCGCGAGGGTCGGGCGGTGCGGAACCTGCTCGGGCGGCAGGGGCGCTGCGGGAGCGGCAGCTACGGGCTCGGGTGCCAGACGCTGCACCACAGAGTTCAGCGGGGTGTTCTCCACAAAGCGGGAGGCGCGCTCAGCCAGCTCGCTCAGCAGGCCCTGGTTGCGGTTCACCGGGTCGGTGGGGGTGTGGGCCACGGGTGCCTGAACAGCCGGTGCGGCCGGTGCCGCAACAGGCTGTGCGGGCTGGGTTGCGGAGGCGGGGCGCTTGCGGGCGCGACGCTTCACCGCATCCGCTTTGGGGCCGGAGCCGACCAGCGCAGTGCCGGACTCAGCCTCTGCCGCGGCGGGGGCTGCAGGGGTTGCGGGTGCGTTGTCTCCGCCGGAGATGCTGATAATCGGGGTGCCCACCTCAACGGTTTCACCCTCGGCAACGAGCAGCGCCTCGACGGTGCCGGCGAAGGGCGAGGGAAGTTCCACGACGCTCTTCGCGGTTTCAATTTCGACGAGGACATCGTTGATGGCGATCTCGGTGCCGACTGCCACCTTCCAGCTGAGGATTTCTGCTTCGGTCAGGCCTTCACCCACGTCAGGGAGCGGGAAAATCTGGGACATTTCTACCTCTCACTAGGGCATATACCCTATACGGAATATTCTGTGCGGGCTTTCAACCCGCAATAGCGCAACACGCTGATACGTCAAATCAGGGAATGCCTAGTAGTCAAAAGCGCGGTCAACCGCCTCAAGGATACGGTCAATATCGGGCACGTACTCTTCCTCAACACGAGAAACCGGGTACGGCATGTAGTAGCCGCCCACACGAATCACCGGCGCCTGCAGGCTGTAGAAGCAACGCTCCGTAATCGCCGCAGCCAGCTCACCACCCATACCACCGAAGGTCGGCGCCTCGTGCGCAACAATCAGGCGGCCAGTCTTCGCCACCGAAGCAGCAACGGTCGGTACATCCAGCGGCGAAATCGAGCGCAGGTCAATGACCTCGATCGAGCGGCCATCCTCCACGGCAGCCTCTGCGGCCGCCAGAGCAACCGGCACCAGCGGACCGTACGCAACAATGGTCGCGTCCGTACCTTCACGCACCACCTGGGCGCTAAACGGATCAAAGGAAGTGTCGCTAAAGTCCACTTCACCCTTGAGCCAGTAGCGGCGCTTCGGCTCAAAAATAATGACCGGGTCGGGGCACTCAATCGCCTTGCGGGTCATCCAGTACGCCTCGTGCGGGGTCGAGGGGGTCACAATACGCAGACCCGCGGTGTGGGCGAACAGTGCCTCCGGGGACTCGGAGTGGTGCTCCACCGAACCAATCACACCACCGTACGGAATGCGGATAGTCACCGGCACCGTGTACTGCTTATCGGTGCGGTTGTGGATCTTCGCCAGCTGGCTCGTGATCTGGTTGTAGGCGGGGAACACGAAGCCGTCGAACTGGATCTCCGGCACGGGGCGGTAGCCGCGCAGCGCCATACCGATGGAGGTGCCGATAATGCCGGACTCGCCCAGGGGCGCATCCATGACGCGGCGGTCACCGAAGCGTGCCTGCAGGCCCTCGGTCACACGGTACACACCGCCGAGCTTGCCGATATCCTCACCGAGCATGACGACGGTGCGGTCAGCTTCCATGGCGTCTTCCAGGCCGCGGGTAATCGCCTTGGCGAGGGTCAAACGTTCAATTTTCTCGCTCATGCTTACTCCTCTTCAAAGCCTGCAACGTAGTTACGGTAGAACTCGCGGTCGTCTTCCACCTGCTGGTGTTCCTGCACGTAGACGCGGTCGAAGAAACGCTCAAAGTCGGCAACTTCGGAGTTCAGCACTGCCTCACGCACGCCGGATGCAACCTGCTGCGCGGATTCTGCAACCTCTTCGAAGAAGGCATCGTCGGCGTAGCCGTTATCGCGCAGATGCTTTTCAAGGCGAAGCATGGGGTCGCGGCGCAGGGGACCTTCCAGGTCGGCATCGGTGCGGTACTTGGTGGGGTCGTCCGCGGTGGTGTGCGGGCCGAGGCGGTAGGTCTCAGCTTCAATCAGCACGGGGCCTTCACCGGCGCGGATCTTCTCCATGGCGTAGCGGGTTGCGGCGAGCACCGCGAGAACGTCGTTGCCGTCCACGCGGATACCTTCAAAGCCGTAGCCTGCGGCGCGGGTGGACACCGGCACGCGGGACTGCACCTCGAAGGGTACGGAGATAGCCCAGCGGTTGTTCTGCACGAAGAAGAGCACCGGCGCGTTATAGGAGGCGGCAAAAACCATGGATTCGTGGGCGTCACCCTCGGTGGAGGAGCCGTCACCGAAGTAGACCGCCACGGCGGGCTTCTGGGTGTCCTCGGCGGGGTCGGTTGCCTGGCCCTGACCGGTGCGGCGGGTGCCGGTTTCAGCTTCGATGTCGGCATCGAAGTTCAGGCCCATGGCGTAGCCAACGGCGTGCAGGGTCTGCGCGGCAAGCACCTTGGTGTAGGTGTGGAAGTTGTGTGCCTTCATGTCCCAGCCGTGGGTGGTGGAGCCGCGGAAAATGGTGATCAGGTCGCGGAAGTCCACGCCACGCGTCAGGGCGACGGCGTGCTCACGGTAGGAGGGGAAGATGTAGTCGTTGGGTGCGTAGGCGAGTGCGGAGCCGACCTGTGCGGCTTCCTGGCCTCGGCTGGGCACCCAGAGGGCGAGCTGACCCTGGCGCTGCAGGGCGGTTGCCTCGTCGTCGAATCGGCGGGTGGTGTACATGAGGCGGTATGCCTCACGCAGGGTGTCTGCGTTGACGTCTTCGATGTACCGGCTGTAGGTGGGGTGTTCGTGTACGGTGCCGTTTTCATCCATGAGCTGGATGCGTTCGGGCACTCCGGGGTACTTGTCGTTCTCGTGCATCTAACCTCCACACGTGACGAGGGCTTGGCCCTCAGCGGCTTGGGTTTTAGTCTCAACGTTCACCTGATGGTGCAGGGTTTGAGGTGTTCCGGCAAGCCTGTGAGGGTCTGGGCATATGTAGTTACCAGTCTACTCTTTTCGGCTTTATCTCGCGGCAGTTACGCTGATAACGCAGTGTATTGTGCCCTGTCATTCACTATTTGAACATCATTAAATTAAACCTCCCATATATTCTTTTTACGGAATATACGGGAGGTTTAATTTAACTCTTGAGAGCTTTTTCGAGCCATCATTTTTCCCGCGCGAGAACCATTTGAAAAGCCCAAACGAACCTCGACAAGGGAAAATAGTACATTGTTCAATTAGGGCTCAATCAGGGCAGGGTGGGCACTCCACCCCTTCGCAAGACGCTCTAGAGCCCCTTCGCGAAGACCTCGCAGAGCGAGAGGAAACGGTCATTCGCCTCCACCTCACCGATGCTCACACGAACACCCTCGGTACCGAAGGCACGCACAGACAGCGCATGCTCAGCCATCAGCTGCACAAACTCGCCCGTGCGCTCCCCCAGGGGCAGCCACACGAAGTTCGCGTACGTGCTCGGGAAATCGTAGCCCAGCTCCCGCAGTCGAGCGGTCACGCGCTCACGCTCAGAGACCAGGTGACTCACACGCTCCATCACCGCATCCTCATGCTCGATGGAGGCGATAGCCGCTGCCTCAGCCAGCGCCGTCACGGCGAACGGGGTTGCCGCCACGCGCAGGTGCTGCGTAATCTGCGGGTGCGAAATCGAGTAGCCCACGCGCAGACCCGCCAGGCCCTGCGCCTTGGAGAAGGTGCGCAGAATGATGACGTTCTCGTAGTCGTGGTAGATGTCTAGGCCGTTCAGCGGGGCTTCTTCACCCTCCGGCACGGTGGAGGCGGCGCAGAACTCGAAGTACGCCTCGTCAATCACCACGGGGATGTGGGCGGGCACCTTCGCCAGGAACGCACGGATCTGGCTTTCGGTGACGGCGGGGCCGGTCGGGTTGTTGGGGGTGCAGACCAGAATCAGGCGGGTGCGTTCGGTGATGGCTGCCGCCATGGCGTCCAGGTCGTGTGAGCCGTCAGGCAGGTTCGGCACCTGCACGCTGCGAGCACCCATAATGCCGACGAGGATCGGGTATGCCTCGAAGGAGCGCCAGGCGTAGATGACTTCGTCCTGCACGCCGTCAGCATTGACGCCGGCGAAGGTTTTGAGGATTTGGTTGAGCGCGCCGAGGCTTCCGGCACCGGTGACGATGTCGTCAGCGTCCACGCCGAGCCGTGCGGAGAGCTTCTGACGCAGGGCGGTGGAGAGCGGGTCGGGGTAGCGGTGCACGGTCGCAAATTCTGCGAGGACGCGCGCGACCTCGGGTACGGGACCCAGCGGGTTCTCGTTGGAGGAGAGCTTGTACTGGGTGAGGCCTTCAACGGGGGCGGGCGGCTTGCCTGCCGCGTAGCTGGGCAGGGTGTTGAAGACGGGGCGGACCGGGATATTGGCGTGTTCAGCTGACTGGCTCATGGTTCCAGTATGTGCCTGCGGGCGGCTCGGGGGCTAACGCTTCTCACCTGTAGAGCAGGTCGCGAGCACGCTGTAGCTGTGCAGACAACAGATACTAGCCGCGAGCGCTGTACACAAAGGCAGCACGCAAAGAAGCACTGTACGCACAGACTATGCGCGCAAAGGCTGCACGAAAAGATGGAGGGGCGCCGCCGGGGTTGTTCCCGGCGACGCCCCTCCTTTTCTCTTCTCTACTCTACTCGCCCCTCCAGCCTCCGCTGAGCCGTCAAGATTGGTTCTTGGGACTGGGTTTTTAGACTGGTGCTTTTAGACCATCAGGGGTTCACGCTCCTCGAGGGGATTCAGGTCCTCGGGAGGAGCCGGGGCACGGAACCCGGGGTCAATGTTCTCGGGCGGAGCCGGTGCGAGGAACCCGGGGTCAATGCTCTTAGGCGGGAGCATAGGCGCAGGCGCAGGTTTCAGATCCGGTAGGGTCGGGATGAGCGACTCGCCGCCG
Source organism: Rothia mucilaginosa (assembly GCA_963538455.1). GTDB lineage: Bacteria > Actinomycetota > Actinomycetes > Actinomycetales > Micrococcaceae > Rothia. Next base: position 209,160 of record CAUTHR010000001.1, read on the forward strand.
TCGTAGTCTCCACCCTGTCGGGGCCCGAGGAACGGATCCCTGAGCACAGAACCAGCGTTAGGGAGCTGCAGACGATCGATGATTGGCTGAGTAACAGCCTTTTCGATGTGCGTATGCAGATCTGCGGGTTTGGGCAGAATATCTGGCGGGATTAGACCTGCAGGAGGCAGCGAACCCTCTGCCTCGATTCGGGCAGGCATATTGATGGGAGCAGGCTCCGGACAGTTCAGGTCCCCCGGCATATTGATGGCGGGCGGAATATTCTGCGGACTGTATCCCTGCAGGAGGGGCATCTTGGGCATCTGCGGCACAGGGGTTTCGGGCCAGGCAGGCTTCGGGTTCTGAGGCTTTTCCTCCGGAGTCGGCTCGGGGTGAGGGAGGGTCTTTTTGACACCCTCGATGACGGCGGGGAGTGTCTTGTTGAACTTCTCCCCTGCATATTCTGCTGTTTGTTGTACCCGTTCCACCCGATTTCTAATATCTTGAAGGCCTTTAACCTTACCGCCCGTTCCTTGCTCAATCGCTTCGTCTAGGCCCTGCTCATCAATCTTAACTCCCGACATGTAGGCTTGACCCGTGTAAGCTCCGATACGTGCGAGCGTTACTTTATTTCGGTCAGCCGAGCTATATCCGTCTGGCATGGCAGAGCCCGAGGTAACCTTCTGTTCTCCCACTACATAGTCTTTACCATCCAATGCGGCACGCATACCACCAAAAACCGCGTTACTATGCCCCTCACGTTCTAGAGCTTCTCGGTAGTTTTCACCATGATGTACAGGGTTCTGGACGGTGATTGCTGTATCACGGTCATCAGGACGCCAGCCGCCCTCTTCCCGCCGTGCACTATCCGGAACAATATCGCCTTCACCTTCTACATAGTCCACGGCAAAATCACGGCGTTTGGCTGGCAAGCCTCGTAGCGGAGTACCTTGAGCATAGATACCCACAATGTTGATTTCTTTGGCAACTTCGAGACTATTAGCCATGTTGTAGGCAATCATGGCTCCCTGACTGAAACCCTCCATGTACACACGGGCACCCTGCGGCGCGCCAGCATCACGTAGGGCTTGCAAAACCATCTGGTAAGCAGAGTTCCTCGTGGTATCTGTACCTAGGGTTTCACGCACGGCACCTGCCGGGTCCATGGGAGAACCGCCCCAGGACTTGAAATTGGTACCCGGGATACTCACCACATATAGGGCATGGGCGGGGTCGCCTTCGTGTCCTGCTTCGTACATGACGGTGACGAGCACGGCACCGCGTTCGCCCTTAGTCGAGTCCTGTTGGGAACGTTCAAACTCCTGGTCCTGCGCCTTAGCAGCCGCCACCAGGCGATCCGAGCTGGTGCCTACAGAGAGCTGGCTTTTCTCACCACGATGCGTCGCTACACCGTACTCATCAGCTGAGGTAGTACGCACGTTATGAGCTTTGTACCCGGTAGCCTTGATCAGGCTGATTACAGAAAGTTTGAACGCACCACCGTCCATTGCCTTTCGAACGAATCCTCGCGGAATGCCCAACAAGTCTGCAAGGCGGTCAAATGCTCGCTGACGAGCAATTTCGGGGTTCCACTGGGCATCCATATAGGCGGTGAAACCGAAGATAATACCCGCTACGACAGGCGAGTACGGCAGCATCCAAGATGCCGAGAAGTACCCAAACTCGGGAATGGTGAGCTTCAAGAGGTATTCAGCTTCACCGGGTTCTCCAGCGATGAGTCCGCGGAAGTGGTCTCGGGTGCTGCGTCCGTCAGGTAGCTTGCCGTCCTTTGCAATGCCCATAGAATCGAACCAGCCTGCGACGGTGTTTTCAACCTGCAGGTAGGAGCTGTGGGCGACTCGGACAACAGCTGCGGTGGCGCCGAACTTTGCGGCACTCATACCGAGGTCTGCAGCGAGGCCGGTGCAGAGGGTGGCAGCCAGCTGGGCGCGTCCGTTGATGCCGAGGAAGAATCGGGTCTCATTAGCGATGCCGAGAATGGGCATGGTGCGGTCGGCGCAGGTGCGGCTGACGGTGTCGAGACCGTCGGCAATGGCGGGCATTTCTTCAAGCTCAACGCTGATGGTGCCTGCGGTGGGCCCTGCGGAGTCGGTGAGGTCACCGATGGGCGCAACGGTGGGGCCGGTAATCATGGTGTCTCCTAGGGTGGGGTTAGTGGGTTCGGATGAGCGAGCTCAGCCCGTCGGGCAGGTTCACGTGCATGAGTGAATCCAGCGTTGACTGAGCTTTTTGCACGCCTGAGCGGGCGATGATTTCACCGGGGTTGAGTTTTTCGAGTGCGTCGGCGGCACCGGCGGCGAGTTTGCCGAGTAGGTTATCTACTGCGGAGGCGGCGGCCTGGATTGCCTGTGCTTTGGCGGTGAGGTCGTTGGCGAGTTCTTCACCGGCGGCGGCAATCATGGCGGCGGCGCCTTCGGCTTGTTCGGCTTGGTTGCGGATTTTTTCGCGGTGTTCTTGGAGCTGTCGCCGGTAGGCGCGTCCGGCTTCGGATGCCCAGTGGTCGCCGTTGAGTTCGTTGGCGCGTTGGTGTGCGGTGCGGATTTCTTGGGCTTCGGTGCGCATCCTGTGGGAGAGTTCTGCGCCTTTGGTGCGGGCGAGCGCGGCGGCGGCCATGAGCTGGGTGGCGAGGGCATGTCCGGCTGCGGTGCCGATGCCCATGTGTCCTGCTGCTCGGAGGATGTCGGTTGGTTCGATCCGGGGCAGGTGGGGTGCGGGAGGTGGTGTGGTGTCGACGATGGTGTTCATGGTGTGTGTCCTTTCGCGGCGGGTTTGTTTTAGGCTAAATCTGCCGCGGTGACCGTGCAGGCCGAGTGCGTCAACCTGTGGATAACTCAGGCTTGTTTCGAAAAATTCGCACGTTTTGCGCCCTTAAGACCCGAAAAACGCCCCTCCCGTGCCCCCTCGTTTTGTCATATTTCTGCAACTAACGGAGCCACCCATCACGTCCACATGCTCTGCCCGCCTCTTTTTTTCGGCGAATTCATGCAAAAATAGAGTTATGTCTCACACCAATAACACCTTCTTGCCTTCTGGCCGTATTGATCTGGGCACCGGCGAACTTGCGCTGGGCCCCCTGGACGGACGCTACGCATCCGTGACCGCGCCCCTGACCAACTACCTTTCTGAGGCGGCGCTGAACCGCGACCGCATCCACGTTGAGGTTGAGTGGTTCATTTACCTGTGCGAGCACAAGGTGCTGCCGGGTCTGTCCCCGCTGAGCGAGGAGCAGAAGAAGGGCCTGCGCGCCATCGTGACCGATTTCAACGCTGATTCTGTGGCGGAGCTGGCTGAGATTGAGGCTGTCACCGTTCACGACGTGAAGGCGGTTGAGTACTACATTGGTCGCCGCCTGGAGGGCCTGGGTCTGGGCCACCTGGTGCCGCTGGTTCACTTCGGCTGCACCTCCGAAGACATTAACAACCTCTCCTACGCGCTGGGTATCAAGGACGCCGTTGAGAACGTGTGGATCCCTGCAGCGGAGGAGCTGATTGAGGTTCTGCTGAAGCTGGCTGAGGACGGCCGCGATGTGCCGATGCTGTGCCGTACTCACGGTCAGCCGGCGACCCCCTCCACCCTGGGTAAGGAGATGGGTGTGCTCGCGTACCGTCTGAAGCGCCAGGTCAAGCACGTGAAGGCGACCGAGTTCCTCGGCAAGATTAACGGCGCGACCGGTACTTACGCCGCGCACTATGCGTCGGCGCCGAGCGCTGATTGGCAGAAGATTTCTCGTGGTTTTGTGGAGCACCTGGGCCTGACCTGGAACCCGCTGACCACTCAGATCGAGTCGCACGACTGGCAGGCTGAGCTGTACTCGGATATCGCTCATTTCAACCGCGTGCTACACAACCTCTGCACCGATGTGTGGAGCTACATTTCGATTGGTTTCTTCCGTCAGATTCCGGTGGCTGGTGCGACCGGTTCGTCGACCATGCCGCATAAGGTGAACCCGATCCGTTTTGAGAATGCGGAGGCTAACCTGGAGCTCTCCAACGCTCTGCTGGATTCGCTGGGTTCAACCCTGGTGACTTCTCGTTGGCAGCGCGACCTGACTGACTCCTCGGCGCAGCGCAACATTGGCGTGGCGTTTGGCCACTCGGTGCTGGCTATCTCGAACGTGGTGAAGGGTCTGCAGCGTCTGGATATCGCAACCGATGTTATTTCCGCTGACCTGGATTCCAACTGGGAGGTCCTAGCTGAGGCGATCCAGATGGTGATGCGCGCTGAGGCTATCGCGGGTGTTCCGGGCATGGAGAACCCGTATGAGCGCCTGAAGGAGCTGACTCGCGGTCACCGCGTGGATGCCGCTCGTCTGAAGGAGTTTGTGGCTACTTTGGGCCTCTCCCCCGAGGCTGAGGCGCGCCTGTCGGCGCTGACTCCGCACACCTATAACGGTATTGCGGCTCAGCTACTGGATCACGCGAAGAACGCTTAGTCCGTCGCAAAGGTTTAAAACAGAAGACCCCGGGTCCCTGCATTCAGGGATTCGGGGTCTTTAGTGTATTGGGTCTTTAATGTATTGGGTCTTTGCTATGTTCTGCTAGCCGGCGAGGATTTTAGCGGCCGAGCATGCGGCGGTGGCCGGTTTCGGTGTCGTTGCCCTTGCCGCGGGTGAAGACCTTGCCAGCTGCCTTACCTGCGTCTTTGACGCCCTTGAGCAGGGAGCCAGCCACACTGGAGGAACTTTCCGAACCTTCGCCGCCCTGTACGCGCGGTGCACGCGGAGTAATCATGAGCTCTGCGGGGAAGTAGGCGGGTGCGTCGCCGAAGGCTCGGCGGGTGTTGCGCACAACATCCTTGCCGAGGGTCAGGTTTGCGCCGCCACCAACGATTGCGCCTACGCCGAAGGGCAGGGCGCGGCCGAGCAGTGCGCCGGTCTGGCGGGTGAGGAATCGGCGGATGAACATATTGCGGATGGTGCGTTCAACGCTGAACATCTTGCCGTTGGAGGAGTTGCCGAGCAGCATGCCCCACTTGTTGGAGACGCCGCCTGCCTTGCCGGTCTGCAGCAGCACGGTGTTCATGAGCTGGGAGCCTTCTTCACCGAGCATGATTGCCATGACCATGGAGCGGGCGGTTTCAGCGTCGTGTACGTGCACGCCGTGCAGTTCTGCGACTGCCTGGGCGTAGAGTGCGGTGCGTTCGAGGTAGCCGCCGACGGCGAGCGCGGACAGGCTCATGGAGGTGACGGTACCTACGCCGGGCACGAATGCGGATGCGCCGGTGACGCCGCCGATGGCGGTGATGTCGCGCAGGTAGGTGCGGTCGAGGCGCTTGTGGATTTGTTCGGGGGTTTCGTCGGGGTGCGCTTCACGGAGTTTTTTGACGATGGACAGCGCGAGCGGTCGTTGCATGCGCAGTACGTTGTCGAGGGTGGTGGTTAGCGCGGGACGGGGGTTGCCGTCTTCATCGAATAGAGACTTCTTCGGGTCAAGCATGCTCTCAGTAAATCACGGCTTGGTAAATATTTCCTGAATATGGGGCCTGTGGTGGGGGTGTAGGGGTGAAATTTCACCGAGGGCGTGGAGGTTTTTGGCGGGTTGTTAAGGTGTTTTGGTCTCTATTTGCGCCCAATTTTAAAGCGCGTAAAATTGTCGTAGATTACACACTATTCATTGTTTGCATAGTGCGTGACCTGTTTCACGATGATTCGGGTTGCGCCTGATGACAGATAGCGGCTGATACCTCTTCTGGACCAATAAGGAATTCTATGACTTCTTCCACCCATACGCCCGATGCTGCGCGTTCTCCCCTGGCGACTCAGGGGCTGGGTGTTGCGTACGCGACCGGCGCGATTATTTCGGCGCAGTTCGGTGCGGCTCTTGCCAAGCAGTTGATGGGCGACTTGGGCCCCTGGGGCGTGGTCACTCTGCGCCTGCTGACTTCTTCTGTCCTGCTGTGGGTGTTCTTCCGCCCGCAGATTCGTTCGTGGACCCGCCAACAGTGGCTGACGGTCATTGTCCTCGGTGTCGCCCTGACCGGTGCGAATGCTTTCTTCTATGTGGCGATTGAGCAGGTTCCGCTGGCGATTGCGGTGGCTATTGAGTTTATGGGTCCGCTGGTGCTGGCGACGGTTATGTCGCGCCGCAAACTGGATCTAGTGTGGATTGCTCTGTCATTTACGGGCATGGCGATTCTGACGGCTGAGTCCCAGGCGAAGCCTGAAGATTTCGCGTTGATGGGTGTGATTTTCTCGATCCTGACCGCTATTTCTCGCGCCGCCTATATTCTGGCGACGGAGAAGGTGGGCGCGCTGATTCCGGGTATGGGCGGCATGGTTGCGGGTAACGTTGTCTCTACCCTGCTGGTTCTGCCGTTCCCGTTCCTGATTAGCGGCAATAACCTGTTGAAGGTCACCCAGGATGTGAACCTGCTGGCTATTGGCTGCCTGATGGGTCTGCTGGCTTCTGCCCTGCCGGCGCTGGGTGAGGTTTCTTCCCTGCGCCTGTTGCCCGCGCATATTTATAGCGTGGTGCTGTCCCTGGAGCCTGCGATTGCGGCGGCTGTGGGTATTGTGGTGCTTGGTGAGGCGACCGGCCTGGTTCGTTGGGTTGCTATTGCTCTGCTGGTGGCTGCGAGTATCGGCATTTCAATTTCTCACGCTCGTGCGCAGAAGAAGGCGCAGGAGGAGGGCACCATGGAGGATCCCGATCGTTACCTGCCCGGTGCGGTGGATGCTCACGCGGTAGATATTGCGCAGATGGCGACCAGCTCCATTACGATTCCTTCTGCCGCTCAGATTAAGGCTGACCGTGAGGCGAAGGGCCTCTAAACGACCGAGTTTTAGCCGTGTCAACGGTTTCTAGCACCCCCGGGTAACGAGTAGGATAGTATCTCATGTTGCCCGGGGGTGCGCTCTTTAACTGCGCTGTTCAGGTTCTTGCCCCCGCCCAAATCGATACGTCATGTGTATACCTTGAGAGATGCACTGCCTCCTCGTGGGGCGCAGGAAGGAGAATCGTGCCGCATACTTCATCTCAACGCCCCGCGCTAGGCATTATGTTTGTGCTGATGTCCTGCTCCTCATTGCAGTTCGGTGCCGCCTTTGCGGTGACGCTTTTCCCGCTGTTTGGTGCGCTGGCTATTAGCGTCAGCCGCCTGGCGATTGCCTCTATTGTGGTCGGTAGCGCCGTGTGGTTGGCTGCTCGCTGGCGTGCCCGTCGTGGCGGAACGATGCCGCCGGGTGCGTTGTCGTGGTCGAAGGAGCAGTGGCGTGCTGTCATCACTTTCGGTATGGCCTTCGGTCTGATGAATGGTTTCTTCTACTGCGCGATTGACCGTATCCCTATTGGTCTGGCGGTGGCGGTGGAGTTCTTGGGGCCGCTGGCTTTGGCATCCATGCTGACGCGCAGGCTCCGCGACGGTGTATGGGTTCTCTGCGCCCTGGCAGGCATGCTGGTGCTCGGTTATGAGGCGGCGGTCGGCAAGGATACCGACTACCTGGGCCTGACGTTCGCGCTGATTGCCGGCGTGTTCTGGGCGCTGTATATTCGCTCGAACGCAAAGGTTGGCACCCTGGTTCCGGGTGCGAGCGGCCTGGCAGTGGCGATGCTTGTTGGCGCTGTGTTTATTGCCCCGGTGGCGGCGGTTGTTCCGGCGCCTCAGCCGATCTGGAATGCGGCGCAGGATCCGATGCTGCTCCTCATGATTTTTGGTACCGCCATGTTCGCCTCGGTGATTCCCTATAGCGCGGAGCTGATGGCTCTGCGCAACCTGCCGGAACGCGTATTTAGCGTGCTGATGAGTATGGAGCCCGCCATTGCGGCGATTGCCGGTTGGGCGCTGCTGAATCAGGAGACCGGCCCGATTCGTTGGGCGGCGATTTTCCTGCTGATGACCGCGAGCGTGGGTATTACGCTGACCACCACGAAGGGTGGTTCCTCCCAGCAGAAGGGTGACGGCGAGGGCCCCGTTCCCATGCCGCTACCTGAGTAAACACCAGAATCCTGAGTAAAACTAAAAGTAAAAACCAAAATTCCGCCGGCGCGCGGCACACAGAAAACCCCTAGAGAAAACTTCTATAGAAAACCGTTGAGGCGGGTACCAGCTAGGTACCCGCCTCAACGGTCTTATATGCCGGGTTTAGCTTTCAACCAGCTCTTCCAGCAGGTCGCGCAGCTCATCGGTGGTAAGCACCTCCGCCGGATGCGGGCCCAGGGCGTACAGCCAGTCCTGGGTGTCCTCGTCCAGCTCGCGGGCGGTACCAACCAGCACGAGGTTGCCTTCGTTCTGCCCGCTGATCATGGAGCTTTCGCACAGGCACCACACGTGGTCGAAGACTTCCAGCATGGCGGTTGCCTGCAGCTGGAAGAAGGGCAGACCCGCGTCGTCACCCACGTTGATGGCAACCATGCCGCGCTCACTCAGGGCATCCTTGAGTTCGCGGTAGAAGTCGCGGTTTGCCAGGTGGGTGGGCGCATCCATGCCGGTGAAGATGTCGAGGATAATCGCATCGAAGCCGGGCACGCCCAGCAGTTCGGGCAGGTTCGCCAGCTGTTCGCGGGCATCCCCCACCACCAGCCGACAGTCGGTTCCGGCGGGTAGCGGCAGGTGGTCCGTCACGAAGCCCATGAGCTCCGGCTCAATATCCACGGCAACCTGGCGGGAGCCGGGGCGGGTCGCCTGAATATAGCGCACGAGGGTGAGCGCACCGGCGCCCAGGTGTGCGGCGGTGATGGGTTCGCCGGCGGGTGCAAGCGCATCCACCGTGTTCGCGATGCGGCGCAGGTACTCGTAGAACACGTAGTCGGGGTTCTGCACGTCCACGTGGGACTGCTCGGCGCCGCCGATTTCGAGGACGTAGCCGTGGTCGCTGAACCCGTCAGGGTGGATTTCGGCGCGCTGACCGCCGGAGAGCTGAATGTGTGCCACTACTTCACGCCAGCTTCACGCTTGAAGGTGCTGACCAGATCATCCACCGAGGAGGAGGAGTCCAGGCCCTCAACGACCTTGTCGTTTACGGCGAAGGTGGGGGTGCCCTTCACACCGATCTTCACGGCGTGATCGTAGTCGCGCTGAATGGGCTTGACAGTGTCGGAGGCGAGCAGGACCTTGTCGAATTCTTCGACGTTCAGGCCCAGTTCCTTGGCGTAGTCGTTGAAGAGGGTGCGCAGCTTATCGCGTTCCTTGATGTTCTTCCAGTCGTTCTGGGTAGCGAAGAGCTTGTTCGCCATTTCGAGGTGCTTACCCTGCGCCTCGGCGGCCTCCACGGCAAGTGCGGCGGGCACGGCGTTGGCGTGCATGTTCAGCGGCATGTTGCGCACGGTCACGTTCATGATGCCGTCGAGCTTCTTGGCGGCTTCTTCGAACTTGGGTTCTGCCTTGGCGCAGTAGGGGCACTGGTAGTCGGTGTACAGGGTTGCGGTGCCTGCGCCGGGTACTTCGCGGTTGAGGCGGTAGCCGACGTAGCCGTCATCAGCGGTTGCGGCTGCCGAAGCTGAGGGGTCAGCGGATACCGAAGCGCTCGCGGATGCGCTTGCGGAGGCGCTCGCCGAACCGCTGGAAGATGCCGAAGCGGAGGGCTGGGAGGAGCTGGAACCGCATGCGCTCAGTCCCAGGGCGGCGGCGGGCACTACGCCCAGCAGCAGGGTGCGGCGGTTGAGGGGTGAAGTCATGGGAGTTCCTCTCTCTACGGGTGGCGGGCTGGTCTGTGATTAATCAGTCTGTGATTACTCAATCTGTGGTTGATACATCCGTGGTTGATGTGCACTGTGATGCACTGCGAGGTGCTGTCAGCCACCGTGGTTACAGGGTTTATTGTATGCCCCTGCCCTGAACATTCCCTATCTTCGGGCGGGTTTGCGGGGTGAATGCAGTGCACGCCATAGGATCCCTGCCGCCTGCTCGCCCCTGCGGTCGCGGTGTTGAAAGTAATTAGCCTCTCCCCCGCCTTTTTGGTACTATTGCGGGGTATGCACTGTTCGCCGGTTGCTTTCAGGCAGTTGGGAACGGCAGCGTATGTGCCTCTATAGCTCAGGGGTAGAGCATTTCCCTCGTAAAGAAAAGGTCGTGGGTTCGAATCCCACTGGGGGCTCCACATCCGCCGTAACGCGTGCCGGTTTCCGGTGTGTTGCGGCGGTTTTTAGCATCTGAGAGATGCCACGTATCTCGCAGGATGTCACCGTCGATTTTTAGGAGATTCTCATGTCTTCTCGTTCTTCACATACTCAGCGCCTGCAGAACCGTTCGCAGGCTGGTCGCCCCTCCGCGGGCTCTGCACGCCCGATGAGCCCGACGATGCGTTTTGCTCTGGTGTACGTGTTGGCGCTGGTGGTTTCTTTGGCGGTGTGGTTCTTCTACCGTTCCGTGTATGAGGATGACACCTCGTTCTTGGTGCCGATTGTAATTTCTTTGGTGACTTCGTACGTGTGCGCTCATGCGTTGACGGGCGGCAAGTCACCCCGCAACTAACAGCCAAACTGCAGCGCACCCGCTACTTTGAGGGCAGATGAAAGCCGCGCATCCGATTCCCCATTCAGGGTTCGGATGCGCGGCTTTTTACGCGTGTACTTTACGCCAGCACCTTACTTGGAGGCACGCTGGAAGTCGCTGTCGGTCTTGCCCCACAGGCCGTAAACCTTGGCGAGTTCCTTGACCTTCTTTGCACGCAGGTAACGCGGCAGGTAGGAGCCGTCGCGGGGGCCGTCAAGGGGCACGTCGAGCATCTGGTGTGCTTCTTCAATCTCGATCTCGCTGGGGGAGAATGCCGCGTTGATGGTCTCCGTCTGGCGGATGTCCAGGGTAATCTTACCGGTCATGCCGTGGTCGTTCGCGTAGCCGCATGCCTTGGAGAGGTCAGCACCGTATGCGCCGAGGGTCGGGCCGTCGATGGGGCCGGGCAGACCGCCCAGGGTGGAGGCGATGACCAGCTGCGAACGCACGTAGGCGAGCGCCATGGGGGTTGCGGAGGAGCCGGTGTCGCGGCGGTAGTCGCCTGCGCCGAATGCGAGACGGAAAGTGCCGATTGCGCGGGCAATTTCGACGGAGTGGTGCACGCCGAGTGCGGACTCAATCAGCGCGATGATGGGGGTTCCGGGGGGCAGCTCGGCTGCGGTGCGGTCAATGTCGGTGGCGTGCTCTGCGGTGGCGAGCATGACGCCTCGCAGGCCCTTTACGTTCTTGAGGGCCTTGACGTCCTTCCACCAGTGTTCGGTGGTGATGGCGTTGATTCGCACCCATGCGACGACGCCGGAGTTGAGCATACGGACGACCTGTTCGCGGGCGGCGTCCTTCTCTTCGGCGGGGCAGCCGTCTTCGAGGTCGATGATGATGGAGTCAGCCTCGGATTCGAAGGCCTCTTCAAAAACTTCTTCGGAGGAGTTGGCGCGCACGAGGAGCCAAGAGCGTGAGAGGCTGGGGCGCAGCTGACGCGCACGCTCATTGCGGTGGAATTCAAACATGGTGTGTGACTTCTTCCGTGAATTGTATATGCATTGGGTTGTGCCGTAGAGGGGCAGGAAAAAGCCTGCGGTTCTTCCGCGCGTACCATCGCATTGTGTCGTCACCTCCATTGTGACGGAACCGCATAAGAAGTGTCCTACACCTCTCCTTTAAGCGTATCGCCTGTTGAGGTGCACATCAAACTAGCTCGCCTGTTGACCGCGATTTAAGCCCCTATGCCATGCCTCAACCGGCGCTATGCCTCAACCAGTTGGGTGCGGCCCACGGGGATTCCATCGTCGAAGATCAGCTCGCCGGCAGCTTCTTTCTGGGCGCGCTGAATCAGGCGTTCGGCGTCCTCAATGTGCTGGATGACGGTTTCCACGCGGCGGTGCACGCTCACCTGGCGGTCGCATCCGGTGGCGCATTCGCCGAAGCAGCGTGCCATGGCGAGTGCTTCCGCGCAGAGTGCCACGGCGTTACCCGCCTTGGAGAGGGCGCGGTTCAGGTCGGAGTAGGTGCCGAATGGGGAGGCGGGAATATCGCCGTCGCTGGGGGCGAGGCGGTGCGCCTCCATGACGACCGCACGCACGCGCGGGATGAGGTCGGCGAGCGCGTTGGCGTCCGGCACGATGAGCTCGATCATGGAAGCGGACGAATCGGTTGCCGCCAGGCGTTCGAGGACCTGGTGGAAGCGGTCAATACCGCGAATGAACCGGTCGTGGGATCGGCGCCAGATGCCTTTGCCGAGTTCGGCGTCGTCGCGGCGCGATTGCAGATAGCTTTTAAGTCCCATGTGTCCTCCTCTGCGTGGTGTGTGTGCCGTGTTGGTTGGTCGGTGGAGGCTGCCGGCGTTGGGCTCTGTGGCGACCCGCAAACCTCCCTATACTTAGGTTACCCTAAATCTCTTTTAGTGACGAGATGTCAGCTGCCGGTTAATCATTTCGACCCGGATTTTCATCACGCCCCTCACGCGACAGTCCCCGCGGCACCCACCTGATGCGACGCTCAGATGATGCGACGCCACGGGGAGCACAACGACTTCTAGACCATGCGCAGCACAATCTTGCCGCGATGCTGTCCCGAGTCGAAGTACTCGTGGGCGGCAGCCGCCTCCTCCATATCGAAGATACGGTCGAGCCCCACGCCAATCCTGCCGGACTCGATGAGCGGCAGCACGTGTTCGCGTACACCGCGCAGAATCTCAGCCTTCTGCTGGTCCGAACGGGTGCGCAGGCTCGTGGCGTGCACCGACAGGCGGCGGGTGAGCATGTAGCCCAGGTTCACTTCTGCTTTGGCGCCGCCCTGCAGGCCGATAATGCACAGGTGCCCGCCGTCGGCGAGGGTGTGCAGGTTATCGTCCAGGTACTTTCCGCCCACGACGTCGAGGATGTAATCGGCGCCGCGTCCGCCGGTTTCAGCCAGCAGAACTTCACGGAACGAATGTTCGGTATAAATAATGGGTTCTGCACCTAGTGAGCGCACATATTCTGCTTTTTCCTCGGTGCTGACGGTCGCAAACGCACGAGTACCCGCGGCGAGCGCCAGCTGAATAGCGTGCACACCGATACCGCCGGTACCGCCGTGAATGAGCACCACCGCGGGTTCGCCGTCTTCCTTAAGATTTTCGGCGGGGTTCATGCTCATACCGCAGGTGAGCACCAGGTTCGAGTAGACGGTTGCCGCGACTTCGGGAATACCAGCGGCTTCAGCGAAACTCAGCTGTTCGGGTACGGGCAGCACGTGGTCGACCGGTACGGTCACGTAGTCGGCGTAGCCGCCTCCAGCGAGGAGCGCCATGACGGGGGTGCCACGGTTCTCCACGGAGGCGCCCTCACCGACCGCCTCAATAACGCCGGCTACTTCGAGGCCGTAGATGGGGCTTGCCCCGGCGGGCGGCGGGTAGAATCCGCGGCGCTGTAGCGCGTCGGCGCGGTTGATTCCGGCGGCGTGAACGCGGATGAGAACTTCGTGGGAGCGGGGTACGGGGGCGGGGACTTCGCTGATTGTCAGAGCCTCAGGTCCACCGTGACTGTTCTCAATAATTGCTCTCATGAGTCCTCCTCATTGCCGGAAGCACCATCGTTGGTGCGCGATTTACAGAAAGCTTATCGCATGAGATAATCTCGTAGTGCCCTGCGGCACGGTATTGCCATAAAATGCCGGTCTCTGGTGCGTATGGATGGTTGTCCGAGCGGCCGAAGGAGCTGGTCTTGAAAACCAGTAGGCGGTAACCCCGTCTCAAGGGTTCAAATCCCTTACCATCCGCGTTATAGCTTCTGCTCCTCGTGTGGAGCGCAAAGAGCCCCGTTCCTCGCGCTGAGGAGCGGGGCTCTTCCCATATGCCGTTTCGAGTTATCGGGGAGGCGTCGTTAGTTCATGTGCGACATGGCGTTCAGAATCATCATGATGAGGGCGGCGATACCGATGAAGAAGCATAGCCCCAGACCGTTAAGAACCAGACCACCAATGGCACGCGTACCGCGCCGCCTTGCTACGACCCCCTGCCAGATACCCAGGATGTTTAGCAACGGCGCAACGAAAGCTAACTGCAGAGCACCATTTTCTCCACGGCCCTGGACAAGCAACCAGAACGCTAGAAAGAAAGACAGCGGGCTGAGGAAGCCGCAAAGCAGGGAGGAGTTCGCTGACCTTTGACCGTCTTGTGCCCCTTGCACCTCGGGAGGTAGCGCGCTCGCAGGTTGCAGCTGATCGTCCGTGTCCTCAACGTCGGACGGCTGGCTGTCGTTCGCCTGGTAGAGCTTGGCGTATTCGGGGTTGTAATCGAAATCTTCGTTGTTTTGGGGTAGCTGCGACATCGCATCCACGACCTTTCAATACCGGGTGTTACGTGGCTATCGAAGTGAGAGAGCGCTCAGGCTCGTCGATGGGCCTGCATCATTGAAGCCGTACAGAGCAAACCCAATCATTACGATGAAGCCGACAATGGCGATAACAATGACAATTCCTATCCCGCTGAGAAGCAGACCCACATTGGCGTCTTCACCGTGCTGTCTTGCCACTTGTGCTTGCCAGAGACCCAAGAGGCTCAGTAATGGCGCAGCAATGATTATTGGCATACCGATACCAAAGCCATGGGAAACCCACCAAAACGCTAGGGCGAGAGCAAGCATACCGAAGACACCGAAAATCAGGGAGAGATTTGCGGCTTTTTCGCCAGGGCCCATCTTCCACACGCTCGAAGAGAACTCACTCGCGGGTAGCGGCTGGTCGTCCGTACCAGACTGCATGCTACCGCTCCCCTGGTGGGGCTTAGCGTATTCGGGGTTGTTATCGAAATCTTCGTTGTTTTGGGGTAGCTGCGACATCGCATCCACAACCTTTCAGAATCTACACGCGTTAGTTGAATACATCAGCCTAGTGCTTCGCAAAAACCTATTTGGCGTTGAACCACGCCCACACAATCAGTACGTACCCAAGGGCAAGTATGGCGATAGCTATCCAGCTCAGGATTCGACCCGTAAGAGAAACTACGCCGTAACTATCCGCTTCCTTAGCTTTATGTAGACCAAGGAAACTCAAGATGATGGTGGGGATACCGAAAAACCACGAACCCAACACCAAGATGTTGATGAGGCTGAGCACACCGAAAGTGAGCGAAAGTTGGGAAGCCCGCTCCCCTAGATTAGTCGCTGTTTTCCCACCGCTCTGCATCATAGGGGGCTCTTCAATATCAGCACCCTGTTTGTGGCGATGAGGTTTCGAGCGCAGACCAGCTACTGGGTCGGAATACGGGCCAAGGATTGGATCCTGCATCGTTGCATCATAACCTTTCAATACCGGGTGTTAAGCCCACCCTAGACCTTCCCCCGCACGGGAACAAGCATGTCAGGACCATTCCACGAAACATACGGCATATACACAGCAAAAGCCCCGCTCCTCGCATTGAGGAACAGGGCTCTTTGCATACGCCGTTTTGAGTTGCCGGGAGCGTCGTTATATGCCGCCGGTCAGGACAATCAAGAACAATGCGCCGAGGACGGCGAAGGGAAGGGCAAAAATTACACCCGCCCAGCTGAGAATACGACCCGCTAGGGCAGGCACACCGTGCCGATTCGCTACCCGTCCCTGCCAGGCGCCCAGGACGTTCAGCAACGGCGCAACGATAACTATCCGAAGACCACCACTGTCAAAATCATGAACAAACCACCAGCACCCTAGAAAGAAAAACAGGAGGCCGAGGAAGCCAAAGAGTAGGGAGACGTTCGCTGCCTTTTTACCATCTTGTGCCCCTTGCACCTCGGGAGGTAGTTCGCTCGCGCGTTGTTGCCGGTCGCCCATGTCGTCAGCGTCAGACGGCTGGCTGTCGTTCGTCTGGTAGAGCTTGGCATATTCGGGATTGTAATCAAAAACTTCATTATTTTGGGGCATCATAACCTTTCACATTCCACACACTAGTTAATCACCTCGGCTTGGGCTTTCACCGATGCACCTATCGGCTGGTGTTAAACCACACCCACAGTGTCCAGGCGTTCACGAGCACAAAGCTGACAATGGCCACCCAACTCAGCACGCGACCCGCGGCAGGAATCGCACCGTAGCGATCTGCTTCTTTAGCTTTCCATAGACCAAGAGCACCCAGAACAACGGAAGGGATACCAAAAAGCCACCAGCCCCATACCGCAACGCTGACAAGACTGAGCACGCCGAAGGCGAGTGAGAGTTGGGAGGCTCGTTCCCCCAGACCCCATTCAGAAGGCTCTCTTCTCTTGTTCGGGAGCGGTGTCAGCGGGGGCCGACTATCAGGGTCGTAGCGGTCATTCGGGTTGTAGTCGTCATAGTGTTCGCTCGTGTTTTTATTCTGTTTTAGCCCCTCGTAGCCGAAATTCCGGTCGAAGGGGTTGGGCTCTTGCGGGTAGTAGGACGACATTGTATCCACAACCTTTCAATACCGGGTGTTAAGCCCACCCTAGACCTTCCCCAGCACGGGAACAAGCATGTCAGGACCATTCCACAAAACATACGGCATATACACAGCAAAGGCCCCGCTCCTCACATCGAGGAACGGAGCCTTTGCGCACCCTCCAGTGAGGGCGGAAACTTTTAGAAGAATGCCAGCATTTGCGCGGCATCCACCAGTCTAGAATTAGCTGCAGAATCAGAAAGGGCCAACATAATCGCCAGCAGAAGACTTCCACCGAAAAGCACCAGGAACATGCCACCAATGACTACGCTAATCCAGCTCATGATGCGACCCGCCGAAGCAGCGGCACCGAAGCGCTCCGCCTCATTCGCCTTGAAAATACCGACAACGCCCAGAACCAGGGAAGGCAGACCAAACAGCCACCAGCTGAGAGTCACAATACACGCCAGACCGATAATACCAAGCACCGTGGAAGTCTGAGCAGCCTTCTCACCGGCAAGCTGCTCGGGAGTCTTCTGAACAATACCAATAGGAACCATCATGGGCTGACCGTACTGATACTGCTGCTGGTACTGCTGGCCATACGGGTCGTACTGATTCTGACCATACGAGTCTTGACCGTACGAATTCTGACCGTACTGGTCATAGGAATACTGATTATAGGAGCTCTGCCCGTACTGGCCGTAAGAACCCTGACCATACTGACCGTACTGAGCGTTCTGCCCATACTGACTATTCTGGTTGTACTGCTCATTCAGACGGTTGTAGTCCGGGTTGTAGTCGTAGGGGTCTGAACCCCGAGGAGTCTGAGACACGGCATCTCACTTTCGTACGGCTGGTGTGTGTTAAACCTAATTCACCCTAACCCATGAATGGATCGGGTACAACTAAGTCCGTTATGCAACCCCGCACAACGGACTCTGATGCGCTGGATACGCGCCTTATCAGGTACACAAAAGCCCCGCTCCTCACATTGAGGAACGGAGCTTCCGCTATATCCTGTGAAAGAGCTCTTAGAAGAGCGCCAGGGTGCTGACCAGTTCAGCGAAGTGGTGAGAAGAGGAAGAAGCAGCGCCTGCCACGCCGATAAGACCCAGCAGCAGGATACCGCCGAATACAACCAAGAACAGGCCACCAAAAGCTGCGTTAATCCAGCCCATGATGCGACCGCCCGAAGCTGCAGTGCCAAAACGCTCAGCCTCATTAGCCTTCATAATGCCGATAACACCCATGATCAGCGAGGGCAGACCGAACAGCCACCAGCTAACAAAGAAGTTGCAGATCAGGCCAATAATACCGAGCACCATGGAAGTCTGACCAGCCTTCTCACCGGCAAGCTGCTCGGGGGTCTTCTGAACAATGCCGACGGGCACCATCATGGGCTGACCGTACTGAGCAGGCTGCTGGTACTGCTGCTGGCCGTTCTGAGCGTTCTGAGCGTTCTGTTCGTTCAGGTTGCCGTATTCCGGGTTATAGTCGTAGGAGTTAGAGTCCTGCGGGTTCTGAGACATATGGTCCCTCTTTCGTGTGAATGGTGTGTATTAAACATTACAAACATTACCCACCCTAACCCATCACTGAGGTGGACACAAACGAATTCGTCATTCGGGTACTTACGATGCATCTTGACGCAGAGGAAAGCCGCTGAACGGGCATGCAAAAGCCCGCGTGCGCACGGGGCGCTCGCGGGCTTTCTCAAATCATGAGGCTACTGCAGGTAGCTTCAATCTTAGTACTTTACAAAAATCTTCAGTGCGACCAGCAAAATAATACTGACGACACCCAGAACAGTACCGGCAATAGCCATACCGCGGTTCTTCAGCTCGGGATTATTCATAGCCAGGCGGCCGGTCACAATAGCTACAGCACCAAGGATGTAACCGAAGACAAACAGGCTCACAATACCGCTCACCAGAGAGACAATCGACAGGGTCTTTGCCTTCTTCGCCTGAGCCTGCTGCTCAGGGGTCTGAACGGGCACACCGTAAGGAGCCTGCTGACCATACTGGGGGGCCTGCTGGCTAAACTGGGGGTCCTGGTTGAACTGGGGCTGGGGGTTGTTGGGGTTTTCAGACATGATTTCTCATTTCGTTGAGTAAATAAGACACCTCTGGCAACACTGTATGGAAAAATCACACGCCAGAGACGCCCTCTATTTATCGGTCGGACAGTAGCAGTCTATCGAAAATGCATATGAGCCTCAAAGCCTACAATCCATAGTCCACCCTATAGAGCAATACACACTCAGAGATATCCCCCGAAGCACGAGCCGAATTGACCAAGCGCAAAACAGCCTATATTCTTATAGGGATGCGCTCACGAGCGCACCGTGGAGACGTGCCAGAGCGGCCGAATGGACTTCACTGCTAATGAAGGGTCGGGGTTAAACTCGACCGGGGGTTCAAATCCCCCCGTCTCCGCCACAAAAAGCCCCGTACCAGCTGGTACGGGGCTTTTACTATACCCGTTTCATCGGGCACACAACCTAGAAGCTCTTGAAGTCCACGAGGCGCGCATCCGCCCCATCCAGCAGGGCCCACTCCCCCGGCACCTCAAACACCGCTATGGAGGACGGCGGGAAGCCATAGTACACATCCATGGACGCGTTCGGGTCAGAATCAGGGCTCATCAGGCGCTGCGCAGCATCCTGCACACCGGGCAGATGCGACACCACCATCAGAGAATGAACATTCTCCGAAACACTGTTGATGCGCGCAATAATGCGGGACGCAGACACCTCATACAAACCCTCATCCAGATGAGCTGTAGGCGCCTTCGCCCCCAAAGCATCCGATACCCACGTCGTCGTCTGGCGAGTACGCAAAGCCGCCGACGACATAATCTGCTCCGGAATATAACCACGCGAAGCCAGCCAAGCACCAGCGGCAGCAGCCTGCTCATGGCCGCGCTTCGTCAGCGGACGATCAAAATCATTCAGACCCCAATCAGCCTCCGCATGGCGCATAATAATCAGACGCTTGACCCCGCGGCGGTGCGAACCAGATGCAGTGTTGGAAGAATTTTCAGCCATACATCCATTCTATCTAGAGGGTGCCGGAACGTCCCGCACGCCGCCATCGCACGCGCATACTGACGGCCAAGAGCAGGCACAAGTAAACCCCGGCGCACCGGCATCACGCCAGCACACCGGGGTGCACTCTGCAGAAGCTAAATTCTGTACACGCTAGATCGAGTATTCCGGAGCAGCCCAGACAACAACCTCGGGGTGCTCAAAGAAGCGGTAACCCTGACCGCGCACCGTACGCACGGTACCCGACAGGCGACCCAGCTTCGAACGCAGACGACGAATATGCACGTCAATCGTACGCTCATGCGGATGCTCGTCGCCCGAGCTCCACAGAGCCTTCAGCAGTTCCTCACGACCCACGGTGCGAGAAGAATTCTCCACCAGGTGC
Source organism: Rothia mucilaginosa (assembly GCA_963538455.1). Lineage (GTDB taxonomy): Bacteria > Actinomycetota > Actinomycetes > Actinomycetales > Micrococcaceae > Rothia. The sequence goes on from CAUTHR010000001.1 coordinate 228,837, forward strand.
GCCAGCAGCTCGAATTCCTTGAAGGTCAGCATGAGCGGCTCACCATCCAGGAACACCTCGCGGCGCGCCAAGTCAATCAGCACACCCGAGGAGTGGCTATTCGTGGTCTCTGCCTCGCGGGTAACGTTCGCCTCCGGGTGCATGTACATTGCGGTCGGATCGCCCAACGCATTACGCACAACCTCAAGGTCGCTACCCTCAGCATTCACCGGAGCCAACGCCACAGCAGCGTACGACTCCGACTCGGGAGCCAGATGGTGTGCATAAGTACGCAAATCCTGAACGATACGCACCAGGGAGGTGCCATTCGCCGCAGCAAGCTCCTCGTTCAAACCCACATAGAGCACAAAGCCGCGTGCCTCATTTTCCTGAGCCTGCTTATGGGCAGAGTCACCGGCTGAGAAAGTCATCGGACGCAACGTTGCGGCCTGCGTAGCGGGACGCTGAGGCTGCACGACCTGGCGCTTAGCGGCGCGGCCGCGCTGGGAGATGTGGACATATCCAGGTACTGCGCCTGACATGGTTCAACCTTCTCTCAAAGTCTGTGTACGGGATCCCAGTCGTACGTAGTGTAGGGTGCGCCGGAAGTGACGCCGAGTCAAACAGTCCCCAATACCTGTTCGAGACTCAATCCTCTTACTTAATATTTCTCCTATTTGACGGATAAATCAAGCGGATTCGACATAGTGGATTCTCCTTTGTCACAAAGAGGAGTACAATACCCTTCCCCCATTTTGGGAGGTTTCATGCGGAACCTGAGGCTTTCAGCTTTTTTCTCACATAAATATTCACGGTTTCTGTTATGTATGGGGTACACCCTGCATTTTCATGTGAAGCTGTGAATACCCTTGAAGTTTTAATGCACCCTCCAGTACCATATTGTGTTCCTCATCACATAATAGGTGGTGTGTTTCAAAAACCCACGCCGGCACCCAGCAGCACCATCGCCACCCAAGCCCCGGATGGGTTATACACGCACCGCCGCACTGCGGCACGCAACCAGCCGAACACCCCAAGACACAGCGAAGCGCCTCCACACATACATATGCAGAGGCGCCCCGCTCACATCACGTAAATAACGCTAAAAGACTACTCAGCCAGACCGTACAGGCGGTCACCAGCATCGCCCAGACCCGGAATAATGTACGCCTTCTCATTCAAACGCTCATCACGAGCAGCCAAGAACAGGTCAACATTCTCCATACCCTCAATGCCCTTCTCCAGAGCAGCAATGCCCTCAGGAGCAGCAATCAGGCACACACAAGTCACAGACTCAGCACCACGCTTACGCAGGAACTTAATAGCCTCAATCAGAGTGCCACCCGTAGCCAGCATCGGATCCAGCAGGTACACCTGACGACCAGTCAGGTCCTCCGGCAGACGCTCAGCATAAGTCACAATATCCAGGGTCTCCTCATTACGAGCCATACCCAGGAAGCCCACCTCAGCGGTCGGAACCATACGGGTCATACCCTCCAGCATGCCCAAACCAGCACGCAGAATCGGAACAACCAGCGGCTTAGGATCAGCAATACGAACACCGGTAGTAGTTGCCACCGGAGTCACAACCTCAACCTCTTCCACGCGAATCTCGCGAGTCGCCTCATAAGCCAGAAGGGTCACCAGCTCATCAACCAGCTGACGGAAAATCGGGGACGGAGTGCTCTTATCACGCAGAACACTAATCTTGTGAGAGACCAGCGGGTGGTCAAGAATCTTAATACGCATAATACGATTTTACCCACCCCCGAATCAGCAAGCACCGGTAAAGCCCCTGAAGTAGCACACACCCTATAAAACTAGGCGAATACCACCGCGCAAACACCCGCCAACGCACTCACCAGCACACCCACCAACGCACCCGCCAGCACCACCCCGGAGCAATCCGGAACAACCCGGAACAATCCGGGCATGCAAAAACCCGCCGAGACAAATCTCGACGGGTTTTCGTTGGTGCGGTGGTGGAGGGATTTGAACCCCCGTTGGCTTTTACACCAAACATCATTTCGAGTGATGCACCTTCGGCCGCTCGGACACACCACCAACAGTGGAAAACTATAGCACACCCCCAACAGGAGGGCAAGAACGAGGACGGCAAGAACGAGCCCACCTATCGTGCCGCATACGGCAGCCGGGTGTCGCCCTCTTCACGGTCCCTTTCACCGTGCCCTTTTCGACACCCGACCCCGAAAGTCCCGGCACGTCTACAGACCCCAACGGGTCCGCCTAATGACGGATATACCCATCTACAACTAGCATGACAGCACGCGTTGCATCCTCAGCATTGCGCTCCGCCTGATGCACTTCACGATCCATCGCAAGCATATAAATCGCGCCGAACATAGAGATCGCAATCGCACGAGGATTCTGAGCGGTATCAACCGTATAGCGGCGAGCCACAGCCTCCGTCATCTCCTCCAAATAATCCAGAAGATCCAAACGGTTATCGCTCATCGCATCAGTCCAACCATCCGCGCCCTTCCACGCCTCCGAAAGCCACATCCGAGTAAACCCCGGACGGTCCTCAAGATACTGGAACGCGGCGCGAACAGCACTCCGCAACGCCTCACGCGGATCAGAATGAACCGACGCCGCGCGACGCGCATCGCTCAGTAGCAACTGCGTGCCGTACCGAACCAGCTGATCCACCATGGTCTTCTTAGAACCGAAATTGTAATACACGGTTCCCTTAGAAACACCCGCCCGGGCAGCCACCTCTTCAACAGTGGCGTACTCAAGCCCCTTTTGGGCCATGATTTCCATAGCAGCGTTGAACAACTTCAACTGAGTTCTACCTGTACGGCCGGGACGACGACTTGCAGCTTCAGCGACTGGGCGCTGCAACATCAGAAGTCCTCCCTCCCTTTTTGCAGATATACCTCTATTTTATTAGACAGTTTTCCCCGGTGCGACCAAACATGGCGCGTTACACCGTAATCTCCGGTGCAAGCTTCTTCAGCGACCACGTACGATCACGACGCGTGCCAATGTAACCCAACAGCAGACCGGCCAGACCCCACAGAGTCAACACCAGCATGATGCCCCACAGGCTCGACTCATTAATGCCATACGCCAAACGACGCGTACCCGCCACCGCATAACCCATCGGGAAGAAGTCATGCATCCAACGAATCGACTCAGGCAGAGTCTCATACGGCATCGTGCCGCCCGCTGTAATCAGCTGCAGAATCAGAATGACCAAAGCAACAAGCTTGCCCGGCGCACCCAAAATCACCGTCAGACCATGGATGAAACCGGTAAAGACCAAAGCCACAAAGCAGAGGAACAGCCACACCAGCCACGGATGAGCCATCTCAAAGCCCAAACCGAACTTAATCGCCGCGAACATCAAGGTCGCCTGCGCAATACCCACCAGGCCGAACGGCATCCAGCTACCGAGCATCACACGAATCGACGGAGCATGCGAAGCCAACGCACGGTTATTCATCACACGCAACGTCTGAACCAGCATCAAGCCGCCAATCCACAGCGCCAAGCACATGAAGAACGGACCCATGCCCTCACCGTAGTTACGACCCGACGCCAGCGACTCATGAGACAAAGTCACAGGGTTCGACATCGTATCCGCAACCTTCGCCTGCTCAGTCGGCGCAAGGCTCGGAACCTGCTTAGCGCCAGAAGCCAGACCGCTCTCCAGCGACGACGTACCATTCTTCAACTCGGAAGCACCATCATTCAGCTGAGTAGAACCATCAGACAGCTTCGCCGTACCGTCAGAAAGCTTCGACGCACCATCCTTCAGCTCATTCGCGCCATCAGCCAACTTCTGCTGACCATCAACCGCAGACTGCTCCTTCTCCGCCAAAGTGCCGCTACCATCCTTCAGCTCGGCAGTACCGCCCTTCAAAGAACCAGTACCCTCCTTCAGCTCAGAAGCACCACCCGACAAAGTCGCAGACCCACTCGCAAGGCTCGAAGCACCCGAAGCGATCTTAGAATTACCATCAGCCAAAGTCGCCGAGCCCGACGCCAGCGAAGACGCGCCAGCATCCACACGAGCAGCGCCCTCAGCCACCGACGAAGCGCCCTTCGCCAGCGACGAAGCACCAGAATCCAGCGCATCCACGCCAGACACCAAAGTCTGAATCTTCGCCGCAGTCGACGACGAACCATCAGAAATACAATGGCTCGACTTCAACGCGCTCAGCTTCGACAAAGCATCAGCAGCGGCAGCATCACGAGTAGCCAGATGCGACTGCAGAGCCTTCTGATTCAGCTCAGCAACCTCATTCTTCGTCTCCTCAGAATCGACAGCAGCCACCAGCTGATCAGCCTGCTCCTGAGTCAACGTACCCGCCTCAACCAACGGCGCCAACTGAGCACGCATCTTCTGCGCAGTCGCAGACACCACAGTATTCGATAAATCACGACCAAAATCGCCACTACCGGCAGAAGTATCCGTCTCATGCAGGCGCATACACATCGCATTCAGCTCAGCCGGCAACTCACGAATACCCGCCTGATCCATGCCGGTACGCAACTGATGGATACCAGACGCCAAATCATTAGCGCCCTTCGCAACCGAAGCAGAACCGCTCTTCAAGCTCGCAGTACCCTCAGCCAGGGTCGCCGAACCGTCCTTCAACTTCGCCGCACCATCAGAAGCAGACGCAGCAGCCGAAGCCAAAGTCGACGAACCATCCTTCAAACTCGAAGCACCATCGGCAAGCTTCGCAGCACCAGAATCCAGCTTCGATGCACCCGAATCCAAAGTCGAGACACCATCAGCAAGCTTCGCGGCGCCCTCCGCCAACTGCTTCTGACCATCCAACAACTGGGACTGGCCATCAGCCAGGGAGGAAGTACCATCCTTCAGCTTCACGGCACCATCATTCACCGTGGCGGTGCCATCCTTCAGCTGAACAATTGCATCCGCCAGCTTCACCGTGCCGTTATTCACCTTCGACGCACCATCAGCAGCCTCACCCATCTTCGAATGAATCGTCGTGAAGCTAGCCAACAGTGAATTCGCCGTAGAATTACCGACCTTCTCCGCCACCGAATCACGCACCGAAGTGCCCGCCTTCGTGACAATATTCGTCAGCACATAGTTATTGGCATCATTCGTAATGACCTCAATACCCGCCGAACGAGGGTCAACAGTGCCCATCTTGCCGTCAGCATCAGGCTTGAACGAACCGGCACTCTGCAGATTACGGGAGAAATCCTTCGGAATCACCATCGCAAAGTCATAGGTGCCGTTCTCCACGCCTTCAACAGCCTCAGCGCGGGTCTGCACCTGACGCCAATCAAACGTGCCAGCATCCAGAAGGTTTTTCTTCACATCAGCACCGGTGTTCACCTGCTTACCTTCAGAATCCGTCGCGCCCTCATCCTCAACCACCAGGGCGCCCACAATACCATTCACATGGCCGTAAGCATCCCAGTTACCGTACAGGTACAGGGCACCGTACAGCAGCGGAATGCAGGACATCGCAAGTAGCACCAGAACCGGCAGAACACCGCTGGTCAGGCGCTTCAGCTCAACGAGTGCAACACGCAGAACAGTCATTCTTACTCCTTCTCAGCGTTTTCGCCATGTTCGGGGGAATCATTGGAGGGTTCAATCTCGCCCTCAACGGGAGCCGGCGCGTTCTCCTCAGGGGCACGGCCGACCACAGCACGCGCACCATGCCAGGACTCCGAAATATGCGGAACAATCGCCACCACAGTGCGCGGACGATCCTCATCAGCGGCAAGCTCCTCCAGGTAAGGAAGCCACATATAGGTGTGGTTCAGGTGGCGGGAAGGAGTATCAAACACCAGCAGATCCGACGGGCTATTCTGAGCCAACGCAGCCATCAGCTCCATATTCATCTCACCGCTAATCTCATCCATCCACAGGCCATCCAGGTCTTCCAGGCCGCGTTCCTTCAACCAGCGGCTCGCACGGGAACGACCAAAAATCGGCAGGTTATAGGAAAGCATCTCCGAAACGTAATCGTGCACGCGCATATGCTGCTCAGGAGCGGTCACATCAGGAGAATCCACCACGCTGCTGAGAGCACGCAGACGCTTCATCGAAATAGGACGAGGGTCATCATCGCCCTTGCTCCAGCTAATCGTGCCGCCGGACAGGGGAAGGCGGCCAGTCAGCGCCAACGCGAGAGAGGTACGCTCCAGCTGGCTATCCGCCTGAACAATAATGACTTCACCCTCGCCCACTGAGAAGGTGGTGCGGTCAAAAAGCGGAGTGTGGCGCCCTTTCGCCCAAATATTGTCAACGCTTAACACGGTTAAATCCCCTCAGAGAATGGATGGTTCGGGTGAGTTTCTGGGAGTCATCGCGGGCACCGCGCGGGGTGTTGAGCGTCGGGCGCAGGCAGGCGGAGGCTCCAATGCCTATATATCGTAGACCCGATTGTGTGTGATGTAGTGGGCTTTTCTTGAAAAAACAGGGGTCATTTTTGAAATTTTTGAAGCATTTTTCAAAGAAATGGGGTTTTTCGTACAAATAACGCGAAAAGCCACGCAGTCTCTGCACGGCTTTTCGCGTTATACAAACCATTTTTAGGGGTGAGGCTTAGGGAAGGTCAGGGACGGCGTTCCTTAAAGAAGTCCACCATCAGCTGCGCACACTCCTCAGCGCGCACCCCCGCATATACCTCGGGAGCCGGAGCAACTCTGCCGTCACGCAGCACATCGTAACGGCTGCCGGCAGCCCCCGTCTTCTCCTCCCAGGCACCAAAAACCACCGTCGAAACGCGCGACGCCAGAATCGTGCCGGCACACATCAGGCACGGTTCAACCGTCACCACGAGCGTGCACCCGTCCAGGCGCCACTGACCGCGATGCGCCGCCGCCTGACGAATTGCGTTCACCTCCGCATGGGCGCTGGGGTCATGCTCCCGCTCGCGAGTATTGCCCGCCGAACCAATAATGACGCCCTGCTCGTCCACCACCACAGCACCGATAGGGATCTCGCCACGCTCACCTGCGGCGGCACCCTCGGCAAGGGCGCGCACCATCCACTCGCTGTGTTCGGGGCGAGCGGGAATATCGCTGAGCACAGCGGAAGAGCCGTCTGTGACCGTCAATATTGAATATTCCGAATATGACATATAACCTCGTCAGGGAAATAAATAAACGTTAATGGGCGCGGCTAGTGGGTGGCAGCCAAAGAGAAAGGATACACCGCAGAAGCACCCGCCAGCCGCAGCTCACGCGCCACAGCCGTAAACGCCCACCGCGAATCCACCACATCAGAAACCAGCAGAACAGGGCACCGATGCTCCCGCACATAGTCCAGAACTTCTGCAGGCACCCGGTACGAGCGCAGCACATCCGCACAACGGAACGCGCTATTACCGCCAAAGAAACGCGGCTCCCCCACCAGAGACACCTGACCCAAATCCACCAGGCGACCCACCGAAGCAAGCCCCCTACCCAGAGACTGAGCCAAACGGGGACGCACAGGCGAAGGCAGCGTCAACACCGCCACCGGACGACCCGCCTCAGCCCACTCCCACGCAGCAAGCACCTTCACACAGGCACGACCCAGCTCGGCAGGAACCTCAGAATCAACCGGTTCACCCAGCTCATTCGTCGCCAGAAGCTCACGCAGACGAGTACCGTACCCCATGTCGCTCAAACGCGCCAAAGCGTAACCGGGTTCAGCCTGCTCATCCTTAGGCAAACGACCGCGCGGCGCATCCGCACCCATCAGCTGATCCAGCCCGCTCGGCCACATGCGGCGCGGCTGCAGGGGCACGCCCACCGTATTGAAGCTGCTCTGCGCCGCCTGCTGCGCCTCAGTGGGGACTTCAACCGGGTACCAGGGGCCTGCACACACATCACAACGACCGCAAGCAACAGCGGAAGCATCATCAAGCTGCTGAGCCAGGAAAAGCATACGGCACTGACTAGTGCGTTCATACTCGAGCATGGCGTTCTGCTCCGCCACGCGCGCCTGCGCCACCGCCGCGTACCGTGCACTGTCGTACCGCCACGGCGAAGAGGTGCGACGCCAATAGTTGCCTTCCTTCACCGCCGCACCCTCAACATCCAGCACCTTCAGCAGAAGCTCCAGGGTGGAGCGGCGCAGCTGAACGCGCGCCTCCAACGCGGTAATACTCAATCCCTCCGGGGACTGAGCGAGGGCATCCAAAACAGCCAGCGCTTGCTCCTCATCAGGCATGGAGGCGGTCGCAAAATACTCCCAAATGGCGCGGTCTTCACGGCCGGGCAGGAGCAGAACATCCGCGTTGACGGCACCTCGTCCGGCGCGGCCAATCTGCTGGTAGTAGCTCACCGCAGACGACGGCGCACCCAGGTGCACGACAAAACCCAAATCAGGCTTATCAAAGCCCATGCCGAGGGCACTCGTCGCGACAAGAGCCTTCACCCGGTTTTCCTTGAGCGCCTGCTCTGCAACCAGCCGCTCATCCGGGTCAGTCTTACCGGTGTAGGCGAGCACCTCGTAGCCGCTGGCACGCAGAGCGTTTGCGGTATCTTCTGCCGCAGAGACAGTCAGCGTGTAGATAATGCCCGAACCGGGCAGGCTGTTCAGGTGCGTGAGCAGCCAGCCGATACGTTGCGCCTCATCAGGCAGGGTCAGAACGCCCAGGCGCAGGGACTCGCGGGACAGCGGACCGCGCAGCACATGCACGGGTGCGGCGGTATCGGTGCTGAGCTGTTCGGCAATATCGCGGCTAACACGGTCATTCGCGGTCGCGGTAGTCGCCAGCACCGGCACGCCCGCCGGCAGAGATTTAATGAGCGAACCAATACGGCGGTAGTCGGGGCGGAAGTCATGGCCCCAGTCAGAAATACAGTGCGCCTCATCAATAACGAGCAGACCCAGGCGCGGCAGCAGATACGGTAGCCACTGCTCGCGGAACGCCGGGTTATTGAGGCGTTCGGGGCCGACCAGGAGCACATCAAGCTTGTCAGATTCGAGGCGGGTACGAATCTCATCCCATTCGGTGACGTTCGCGGAGTTCACCATGGCGGCGCACACTCCCGCGCGGGATGCCGCCTCAACCTGATCACGCATCAGGGAGAGCAGCGGGGAGACAATAAGCGCCGGGCCCATACCGCGGGCACGCAACAGCAGGGAAGAAATGAAGTAGACCGCGGACTTACCCCAGCCGGTACGCTGCACGACGAGGGTGCGGGCACGGTCGGCTACGAGGGCGTGAATCGCCTCGTACTGGCCGTCGTGGAACTCGGCATCAGTAACACCGGTGAGGCGGCGCAACACGTCGCGGGCTTCAGCATGCAGGGAATCAGTATGTGGGGAATCGGCGGGGCTGGATGCTGACTGCTGGGGGTTCATGTTCTCTCCAACGGTGGGTGGTTGGGTCAATCGCTACGCCGCGACGCGCCGTGCTCTCTTCCCATCATGTCACACCCCGCGTCCCCTGGCCTGACGGACGGTCACTACTTGGGGAGGCGTGCGAGCGCCGCATCACCTCGCACGGTTTCGGTTCCGCCGGTGCGGAGATTTACGCATCGCTCACCCGTGCATCCGGCGTAAATGCCGGTAGAATTGTGCCAGTAATACACAGCCTCCGCATAGTTTTGCACAACGTTCACCATAGGTACGCTTTCTATGCTGGTGTTACTCCGCCGCCAATCCGTGCGTGCGGTCCACTCACAGTTCAGGATTTTTCATGACTTTTCTTGCCACCGCTTTGGCGCATCTTCCGGTTGCGCTCTTGGGCCTCGACCTTGAGCAGTTCCTGCTCGATACCGGCCCCTGGGTTCTGGTTGTTTCGGCAATTATCGTATTTATTGAGTCCGGTGTTCTTTTCCCGGTTCTTCCGGGTGACTCCCTGATTTTTGCTCTGGGTATGCTGCATGAGCAGATGGGCCTGTCCCTGTGGGTTGCATTCCCGGTGCTGGTGCTGGTTGCTATTGCTGGCGCTGAGGTTGGCTACCAGATCGGTGCCCGTTACGGCCGTAGGATCTTCAAGGATGACGCGAAGATTCTGAGCACCAAGAACCTGCACACTACCGAGGAGTTCTTCCAGAAGCGCGGTAGCTTGGCTCTGGTTCTGGGTCGTTTCGTGCCGATTGTTCGTACTTTTGTGTCTCTTGCGGCGGGTATTTCTTCGTACGACCGTAAGAAGTTCCACCTGTGGAATGTTGTTGGCGCGGTTGCGTGGATTGGTTCGATTGGTCTGGCGGGTGTGCTGCTGGGCGGTATCCCGTTCGTGCACAACAACATTGAGTACATTGCTGTGATTATTGTGGCGGTTTCTGTGGTGCCGGTCTTTATCGAGTACCTGCGTGGCCGCTCGAAGGCGAAGCAGGAATCTGCTGAGTAATATGTGAGTCCTTCTCGGTCGTGAGCCGGGGATGCGAAAGGGTGGGGATACCGTCTGGTATCCCCACCCTTTCTCAGCGTATTCAGAGGTATCCGAGTAACCACGTGCACCATTCCGAGGGCTAGCCCCGGAACTCCTGAGGCTGGTGTTCCTTTTTACGTTCCCCATCCCGCGCTACGGTGCGGGGGTCGAGGGTTATTTCCCCCTGATGAGGTGCGTTCACCATCCTCATCGTCAGCAAAAAGCTCTCGAAGTTCTGCCGGGACCTGACCGGCAGCCTGTCTCGTCTCAGACAGCATCTGCTGGCGTTCTAGCGCACGTGCCCCGCTAACGATTTGTGTGTACATCCTAATAGGAGCACGATTCAGCAGCACAATCATCAGGAGGTAAAGAACGAGAGTAAAAACGCCGCTCGCGATACGCACCAGGCTGGACGCCGCAGCCGCTCTAGAGCTTAACCCCGAGAAATTATCCGCAAGAATAAGCACACCGCTAGCAGCCGCGAGAGCGCAGTAGATGATGGTAAGAATGCGCGCCCACTCGCGGCCATCCCAGATCTTCCAGAGAACAAAAATCGGGATGGCAGAGATGATGAGGGTAACCACCAAGGCAGAGAAGAGAACACTCACCACCATCTCAAAATCGATATACGACCGGCTTAGAATCGGCAGAAAGTTACTCAAGGGTCCCAGCACGATAATGGCGGCAGCGCACCACATGACGCTACGCATAGCCTGCGGGCGCTTCGGAATTACCTGCTCGGAGGCGACAGGCGCGGTGTAGCCGGTAATGGTTTGCTCGGGGGTGCTGGCGTGCTCGGGGGCGCTGCCGCCGGGTGCGTTGCCCTCCGCCGCGCTGTTATCTGCGGCGCTATCGGAAGTTACGTTATTGAAGGCGGCATCGCCTCCTGCCGTGCTATTTTCAGCCTCGGAGGAGGGTAGCAGCACGCTGTATTCGGGAACCGTGTACTCCGGATCGTTCAACGGTTGCTTTGGGGTGCGTTCTGACATCTTTGTTCCTTTCTTCTCTTCGCGCCCCGCCCCGCACGCTATAGCGCAGGGTGGGTGCAGAAGGGTTTCCCCATGAGGAGGGGCTTCCCACCCTAGTTGAGGCGGTAGCCTTCCTCGGTGTACACGGAAGTATCCTTGTAGCCGCGCTGTTCGTTGCGGGAGTTCTTCCGCGCATCCGTGCGGCGGGTCGTCTTGTACTGCTGAGCGACCGCCTCCTCAGCCCGTCGGTTAGCTTCTTTCTCTTCCCGACGTGTCTGCTCTTCGTCCTGGCGAGCGCTCATTTCTACGTCCTGATGGAAAACGACCCAGCCATCATCGGCGTTCACCTGTTCGCGTGCCTTCAACCGCTCGAACCTCGCAGTGGCCACATACGACCTGGTGGAACGGCTAAGGAGCAACACAACTATCAGCAGGTAGAAAGCCGTGAGAAAAGCTCCCATAATGTCACTCACCACAATGGAAACTACGTAGTCTCGGGGTCTTGAAGTCAGTGATTCATCCGCCAGCCTGGAGAAATAATCAGCCGAGATGAAAGATTGCAAACTCAGGGCCCCAACAAAAACTGTAAAAGCGCTACCGAAGAGGGTGAGGAAGTACGCCCATCTACGGCCCTTCAACAGTCGGCGGAGGACGAAAATCGGTATGAGAGAGAAGATGAAGGTAGCGAATATGCCTGAAATGATGATGCCCGGCATATTTTCCATAACGCGGTCTGGCACCTCGTTATGGATAGATACATAGATACGTTGGATTGCGGACAGAATAATAATGGCTGTAGCGCACCACATGACGATACGTAACGCCTTCGGGCGCGGCGGGAGCACCACCTTAGGCGCGGCAGGCGCGGTAGAGCCAGCAGTTGTCTTCTCGCCCCCGTGTGCTTGCTCGTGGGGCTTACCCGACTCACCAGCGGAGGCGCCACCAAGATTGGGCTTTACACCCGCCTTCTGGGCGCGCTGAACCTGCTGTATCTCATCCAGCAGCCGGTTCTTCTCCACCGGATCATTCGAGAGCGCATAATCGGCAGAAAGCTCACGCAACAGTTGCTCGGTAGAGTCCTTGACCGGACCTTCTTCCTTCTCAAGCTGACGAAGAACATCCTCGCGAGTCAGTTCTTCTTCATCCTCAGCACCCGAGGTGTTTTTCTCGATATCCCTCATCTGTTTGCGAATCACCGCTAGGCTCGGAACCGCACCCACCACCGGGCGAGTCAGCAAGAACAGGAGAACAGCGCTACCCGCCGTAATGACCGCAACCAAAACCTGCGTCACGATAGACGAAGCAGCAGCAGGATGCGATGCGGAATCCAAAGCAGTAAACGCAGGGAAAAGCACCTGCGCCATACCAAAAACACCGGCGAACGAGAGCACACCGCTCACAAAGCACAGCAGAAGGTACAGCATCGTCAGGCGGCGCGGATTAATGTACCCGTCTTTGACCCAGTCCAGAACGAACCAGAGGAACGGCACCACCAAGAGGGCGTCAGGCAGAACCTTCGGCAGGGCATAGCTAAGGAACGAGCCGATGTTCACACTACGACCCGCAGTCACGAGAATCTGGTACGCGTCCAGGAGGAAATACACCAGAATAAGCGTCATACCGATGGAATAGGCTTTGCTAAGAAGCTCCAGTCCTCGGTTATATTCCTGTTCCCTATCGCCAACTATGCCAAGGTTTCTTTTTGCCTCTTCAAACGCCGCCCTCTCATCATATGTGCGCTTGGCGGCGCCGGGGCTCGTCTGCGATGAGGATTCGTGCGCAGGTTCGGAAGTAGGGTGCACGAGTCATCCTAACTGTGGTTGGGTGAATAGTGGTTGGATAAATAAAGTTATCGGTGAGCCGCAGGAGCCGCGGCCAGAACCTCTGAGGCTAAATCAGGTAATCCTCGCTGCGGCGCACACGCCAATCACGGCGCGCCTCCATGTAAGAACGCGACTGACGCGACCACACCAGCGCCAACGCCACAACACACACCAGCATGTACGGACCCGCAATATACACCGGCGTGTACAGCGGCGAAGAGCTACTGAGCAGCAGCTCAACATCCTGGCTCGGCGCACCATTCAACGTACCCAGAAGAGCCGCCACCGTCAGCATAATCAGCAAAGAAGCCAACACGCCCAACGCCAACGCCACCGACAGCACCAACGCCGCCCACCGGTAACCACGCAGATACGCCACCGTGCAGAAACCATGCAGGGTCACGTTACCGAACGCGCTGACCATCAGGAAAAGCACCGGGTAGTACGCCTGCGCATCCACCAGCGATTGGGCACGCCAGGTCGAAAAATGCGACAAATGGGTAGTCGCATACGAGATGCCGGTGTACGCGATCAGCGCCAGCCAGCCCACAGCAATAGCGAGCAGAACCCAACCCGCCACAGACACGAGAGTGGGGGTGGCGGGCTTCGTAGGATGCGCGGTGTTCGGAGCGGATGGCGGAGAGGACTCGACAGCGGACATAGCTGAATCTTTCGGATATCGGCTGATAGTATGCGGACAACGTATGAGCGAGTGTGTGGTGTGAGTGTGGGTGGCGGCGCGGCGTTCGTCTACCGCGCCGCCTCAAAAGTTTTAGGCAGAAGTGGACGGGTCAACCGTCGCAGAAATACTGTCAGGTAGCGACGGAGAATCTGCCCGGTTCGCCATCGCAATTCGCAAGTTATTGAAGCGGTAAATGGTCAGCAACGATAAACCGACCTCGCTCAACCAGACCAGGCCCAAGACAACAAGTATCAGCAGGGGGTCTAGGCCCATCGAAACCCCAGCCCAGTCGAGCATCAGCAGCAGGAACGTAATCGGCGAAAGCACCAACCCCACCGCAACAAACCCAATCAGGGAGCAGATAGCCCAAACGCTATACACGGAGGCGTCCGCCGAATCATGCGGAGGGCGCATCAGCGGCCACATTTGAACCACCAGGTAGAGTGCCGCGACAAAGCCAAAGCAAATCGCCAACGGCTGCGTGTACTGGGAGATGATGAGGCCTTCAACCAGGGCCAAAATGCACAGAATAACGGCGCGGACTAGGAGGTTCTTCTTGAGTTTCTGTTTGCGCTCCTTCACCTCATCAGCGGTGTAGGTGCGCAGAAAAGCGGGCACCTGACCCTGCCCCGGGAACGGCGGTAGAGGACCCGTCGGGTGTGTACGCACCACAATCGGCGGGTTCGTACCATCCTGAATAACAACGGTAGAAGTCGCCGAAATAACCGGATGCGAACCAGTCACCACCGGCGGCACGTTCAGTGGAACGGACACCTCCGGCGTGGCAGGAGTCGCCTGGCGGATAGGCGCCTGATAGCGAGTCTGCACACTGAGATCTTCATCCGGGTGTTCTGCGGATGAAGCGGCATCTGTGTTCAGGTGTGTAGCGCCCATGGGTGACCTCCTGGCAGGTGCGGGTCGTGTTTCTGTCTCTACCGTATCACGCGTACTTTAAGGGAATCTGAGCAGTGGCTAGGCATCGCTGAGAGTGTGTCACACCGCCGCTTATCACCTCATCATCACCCCGTCAGGCTTCACCCGTCAGAGGCGTGGATGGGCGGATGCGCGGGGAAATCCTCCGCCTGTTGCTCCGAGTTCTGCTTCTGCCGCGTCAAACGCAAGCTCCTACGAACCGCCAAACTATAAAACAGCGAAAACAGGGCCTCCAGCGCGAAGGACGCCATGACCGTCAGCAGGCTCACTGTATAGAACATGCCCACACGGTCCAGCAGCGTCTGCGGGCCCTGCACCGTCACCAGCGCATAGGCAAAGAACGCCGTCATAATGGCCGCCGCAACCCCGGATACCACATTCGCCAGCAACACCAGCTTCACCGAACGGTTCGCCCGGTAAATCATGGCAAGCCACATATGCATCACCAGGTAGACCAGCGGCACCGCACCAATCGGGAAAAGCGTGACGCGGATGAAGTAATAAACAATGAGCAGCGAGGGCACGACCAGCAGCAGCACACGCACCAGGTACAGATTCTTAGCCGGCAGCGGGTAATCACTGGTGACATTCCAGAACTCGTCAGCCTGTTGCTGTAGCTCCTCAATAGCCTGCAGCTGCATCAGCTGCCCCTGGGACATACGCTCCTGCGGCACAAGGTCCGAGGATCCCTCCACCTGCGCAAGCTCAGCAGCAGAAACCGGTTCGCCCCTCCGCATACGAGCGGAATCAGCCATCTTAGCCCTCAAAAATGCCGCGAGAACGGTCCTTACGCACGCTCTCAGCAGGGAAAATGCGACCGCTCATGCTGATGTACACGCCCGGCTCCAGCAGGTTCAGGGCGGCAATAGCGGCACCCAGGTTGAAGCCAGCATCCGAACGAGCCATCACGGCGGGCTGCATCGCGCCGGTCAGCACCACAACCTTATCGCCCAGGTCGGCGTGCTCGACCAGGTAGCGGGCGGTCTCCGGCATGGTGTCGGTACCGTGAGTGATGAGCACCTGGTCGTTAGTGACAGCGTTCAGCGCCTCGGTCAGCTCGGCACGATCCTCATCGGTCATGTCCAGGCTGTCCTTGCCAATCAGCGGGCGAATATCAAAACGCACATCAGTGATGACGCGGTCCAGCAGGTCCTTAGCGGCAGGCTCACCAATATCCATGGTGCCCGCCACCGAATAGAACTTATCGATCGTGCCGCCGGTGGCAAGAATCGTGATTTCTTCGGGGTTCTTAATGGTGACGCTCACGGGTTTCCTCATCTTTTCGGGTCAACGTACACGAATCAAAAACTGCCAGGCCAACCCGGCAGGACACGCCCCACCACACGGGATAGGCACGAGGTAAAACCCCGTGCATAAGGGTGAAGACGCAAAAACCCGCCGACCCCCGCAAAGCGGGAGGCGACGGGTCGGCTAGTGCGCCCTGTGGGGCTCGAACCCACGACCTGCGGATTAAAAGTCCGTAGCTCTACCGACTGAGCTAAAGGCGCTCCTATCCACACAAAACTGAAAGTGTGCAGATAGAAATACTATACACTACCGGCTCCCAGCCAATGAACGGTACACTGGAAAATCCTATGTCTACACCCGCAACATCAACCGGCGCCTCCGGGCGCTCACGTCACCGCACCCACCACCGACCTGTCCTCTACTCCGCCGAGAAATTTGAACGCCACGAAGGCGGCATGGACCCCGCCGCACGCGAAGAGGCGGCGCACGCCTCCGCACGCATCCTGCTGATGCGCGGACGCGGCACCGACGAGCAGATGACCGAACGGCTCGTCAGCTTCACCGACGACTACGGAATTGAGATGCTCGCCGAACTCTGGTCGCACGCAAGCGCTCACTCCCTGCCGGGTGCGCTGTGGCGTATGTACTGGCTGCGGGATGTGGTGCATCGTTCGCCGCGCGGAGTGAGCCGCGCTTTTGAGCTGGGCATGGCGGAGGATTACCGTTCGCACGTGGTGGCGGGTGTTCCCGACCCGCCGAGCGCCGACGAGGTGGTCCGCACGATTGATGAGATTCTGGCGGGCCTGTACACCGGCGATATGGACATTGCGATGGAACGTTGCGCGGCGTTTGCGCACGTGGTGGCGTTGGGTATTCGCACCGATTATGCGCGCTCTGCCGGGCAGGACGGCGCGGTTCCGGGTAGCCACGAGGTGAAGCGTGAGGCAGTGGAGCGTCGTGCTCGCCTGCCGCGTCAGGCTCAGCAGATGGAGCAGATCGCGCACGATTTGGAGGCGGTCGCCGCCCAGCTGCGTGCCGTTGAGTCTGGTCAGCAGGCTAACGGCGCTTCGGAGGCTGCTTCTGCGCAAGAAAAATCTGCACAGGAAAAAACACAGACCAACCTCGAAGCATTCTAGTCTTCTGCAACGTTTAGGCGCCTAAAAATGCGGGTTCGTGCCGCGAATTGGCACAGGTTCCACATTGGGTCGCAAAGGCGTGAAAAGCCTATTTCTAATTGACTCTGTGCCGGGTACAGGTGGATAATAATTACAAGATGTCGGGTTGCTAATAGGTAGCCCCGGGCTCCAAATCTTTAGCCGCTTCGAGCGGCCTTCCGCCGAGAGGCGCTCCCAACCCGACATCCCTAAACGTTCCGGTGGGGGTCGAGAAATCGACCCCCTCCGTTTTTTGTTTAAAACCGTCACGGGCAACCGCGAACAGGTCGGCGCTATAACATTTGCAGGGCGGCGCAGTAACGTGTGCAGGGCGGGCGCTCGTGAGATACCCACGGGCTATGCGCACCCGCAGCACCCAATACTGGTTAGACTGGGAACTATGCTGCACCGACTTTTCCCCCACGCCAACGACTCCCTCGCCTCCCTCGCTGAAATTTCAGCGCAGGTCGGTGAGGCGGCGGCATTGCTCTCTGAAATGGTCGGCTCCCCCGTCGCGGAGTACCCCGAACTCTTCGAACGCATGCTCACCCACGAGGCGGACTCCACGAACCTGCTGTTCCGCACCCTCACCGAGGTGCGCAGCTCCTTCTCCCCACCCATCCCGCGTGAAGACCTGTACACGCTGGCACGCAAACTCACCAACGCCGTCGAGAAGCTCACCAGCGCCGCACACGTGCTGTCCCTGCACAGCATTGACGGCTTCGCCACGCACATCACCTCAATCCTGGACATCATTCAGCGTCAGGCGGTGCTGACCGCCGCCGTCATCCCCAAACTTGCCGATATTCGCGGCCTCGACAACTACTGGATGGACATGCTGCGCATCTCCCGCCAGGCGCTACGCACCGCCGAAGAATACGACGCGTACATTGCCGAACGCTACACCCCCGAACGGTACCGCCGCTACGCCACCTTCCTGGCGCAGCTGACCGCTGCTTCCAACTCTATGCGTGATGTGTCCGCCGAGATCGGCCGCATTATCGTTCAGGAATCCTAATGCTCCTGGGTCTTCTAGCCTGCTGCGCCTTCATTGCCGCGGTCTACGTTACCGGTGTGCACGACGCCTCCAACTCCGTCGCTGTTCCGGTGCGTACCCGCGCCCTCGGCGAGCGCTCCGCCCTGTACCTTGCCGCGCTCTTCAACGTGCTCGGCGTGGTCGGTGCGTTCCTGCTACTCGGTGAATATTCCGCCTCGTGGGTGAGCGCCCCGGAGGGCATCACCGGCCTGAACGGCATCGTTGCGGCGCTGCTGGTCTGCGCTATCTGGGGTGTGCTCACCTGGTTCCTGAGGCTGCCGTCCTCCTCGACCCACGCGCTGGTCGGTGCCCTCGCCGGTGTGAGCTGGTGGACCCAAACGAGGATCGACAGCGCCGCCGAAGGCTTCGGTTCCCTCGCCTTCCTGCCGCATATTTTTGGGGCGACCCTGCTGCCTCTCTTCTACCTGCCGCCGCTCATTTTTCTGCTGTCCTGGCTGATGGTGGTGCCGTTCTACCGGCTGGTGGTCGGCCATAACCCGCGCCTGGTGAATCAGCATGCCCGCGAGGTGCTGGCGGTGTCTGCCTCCGCAATTTCGCTGCTCCACGGCCTGCAGACCGGCTACCTGTACCTGCTGCTGTGGGCGCTGCTGAGCGAACGCGTCATGGATCCGGCGCTGATTCAATCCCTCACCTGGGGCGGGATGCTGCTGGGCACCTTCATTATTGCCCTCAGCCTGGGTGCGGGTACGCTGACCGGTGGCCGCCGCATCGGCTACACCTTCGCCTACAAGATGGTGCGCCTGGACCCGTTCCGTGGCGCGGTCGCTCAGGGCACGACCGCGGTGGTGCAGGTACTCGGCTACTTCCTGCTGCAGGTGCCGTTCTCTTCCTCGCATCTGGCGACGGCATCGGCGCTCGGCGCAGGCGTGAACCAGCGTTTTAACGCGCTGAAGTCCAGGATTGTTCTGCAGATTCTTCTGGTGTGGCTGGTAACCATTCCGGCGTGCTTTGTGCTCGGTGTGCTGGCGATGGTGGCGCTACAGTCCATCAGCTAGTTTTTAGGGGCGGTGCATGCCTCTGTGTGCCCGCTGTTGCGGCGTGGACGGGTGGCGGGTTGAGTCTGAACAGTGCACACCTTCATAATGGGTTGAGTTCCTGGGCTGGCACGGGCCCGCTCACCCTCGACTGATTGTGGTTATGTCTTCCCCTACCGTAGCTATTCTGGTCCGCACGAAGGGCCGCCCCCGCTTCTTGAGCCGCGCGCTGGAGAACATTGCGCAGCAGACCTTCACCGACTACACGGTCTGTGTGATTAACGATGGAGGCGACGAGCAGGCAACCCGCGCTGTCATTGAGGCATCCCCGCTGGGTTCCGGTCGCGTACAACTGGTGACCACCGCCGGCGGCAACATGGAGGCGGCATCCAACGCCGGTTTGGCGGCGACCACCTCCGAGTACGTGGCGATTCACGATGACGACGACCTATGGGCACCCGAGTTCCTGGAACGCACCGTCGCGGCGCTGGAAGAGAGCGGCGCGCTCATGTGCACCACCCGCGTTGTGGAGCGGTACGAACGCGAGAACGCCGACGGCGAGTTCGAGGTGTACGAGGAGCGTATTTTCCACGACGGCCTGCCCAGCATGGGTTTGCAGTTCCTGTTCCGTACGAACCGCGCCGTGCCGATTGGCATTCTCTACCGCCGCAGCCTGCACGAACTGGTCGGTTTCTACGACGAGTCCCTGCCGGTGGTCGGCGACTGGGAGTTCAACATGCGTGCCGCCTCCGTTGCGGATATTCTGCTGGTGGATGAGCCGCTGGCATACTGGTCGTTGCGCCCCGACGCGGAGGGTGCCGAGGCGAATAGCGTGAAGCGTCAGGCTGATCATGCCCGCTTTGATTCGATGGTGCGTGCCCGCGCTATCCGCGAGGATCTGCAGGCTGGTGCCCGACCGGGTGCGTACCTGTACCAGGCGCATTTGGCGGCTGACCTGGAGCGCCGTGTGATTGACGGGCACGATCTGACCCGCGAATCCCTGGACATTCTGCGCTCTATCGAGAGCCGCCTGGAGCGCATCGAGGCTCGTCAGCAGGCTATTGAGAGCCGCCAGCAGAGCATTGAGGAGCGCCTGCGGGTTCTCAAGCACCTGCGCACCCCGGGCCGCGCGTTGCGTTCCTTGGCGAAGCGTTCCCTCAATCAGCGCTCCCTGGTTCGTCGCGGCACTGAGGCTGAGTCGACTGAGACCGGGTCGGCAGAGCAGAAGGGCGCGTAACCGTGACAGAGAACAATCATTCTTCTACAGCGTTGCCTTCTGCAACACCGCGCGTGCTCGTCATTGGCGATATCGGCCAGCACACCTACCACGTGGGTGACGAAGCCATGACCATCGCGAGCGCTCAGGCGCTTTCCGAAGGCGGCGCGGCGGTCACCCTCATGACCCGCGATGTGGGCCATTCGGCGCGCTATATCGGCGCGGCAAATCGTGAGGCGATACATCATGAGATGGGCGCACCCTACGAGTACCTGCCGTTTTTCCTCTTCCCCTGGGCGCCGGCTGAACGCGAGCTGACCCTCGCGGCGCTCGAGTGCATCCTGGCACAGCTACATACTGACCGGGAGCGCCCCTCCATCACCGAGCTGGTGGCTCTGCCGCAGGTGCAGGCGCTACCGGAGGTGCTGCACCCTTTGGAGCAGACCGTTGAGCGGATGGTGGATTTCGCGGATTCTATCGCCACCATGGACGCAGTCGTGGTCTCCGGCGGCGGCAACCTCAACTCCCGCTACGGCTGGCTGCTCTACGAACGTGCCGCCGCGGTGCGTGCCGCCGAGCATGCGGGCGTGCCCGTGTACGTGACCGGTCAGTCCCTGGGCCCGGTGCTGAACCCGCACGATGCGCAGGTTCTGGAGCGCATGCTGCGCACCGCCCGTTCGGTGACGGTGCGTGAACATTCTTCCCTCGCTTGGTGCCGTGAGCGGGGTATTGACGCGCGCCTGAGCGTGGACGATGCCACCGACTACCTGGCGGCTTCCCCGGCGCGTACCCTGCACTATGCGGAGGGCGTTTCCGCAGGTCAGGCACTGGATGAGCTGCCCGAGCGCTACGTGTGCGTCACCGTCAACGAGTGCACCGAACAGCAGGGGCAGCAGATTGCACGTCTGCTCGATAGCATGTGGCGCGAGCACGGTTACGCGCCCGTGTTCCTGAGCCATTTTGGCGACCCGCAGAACCCCGAAAGCGGCGATATTCAGGTACACCAGCGCATCGCTGAGCAGCTCAGCCCCTCCACCCCGGCGACCCTGCTGCCGATTCTGCACGCCGACCAGAGCGTTACCGTGCACCGCGCGGCGGCGTTCACGCTGACCAGCCGCTACCACCCGGCGGTGTTCTCCGCCGCGGCGGGTATTCCCGTGCTCGCCCTCGTGCCGGATGCCTTCACACAGATGCGTGCGGGTGGCGCTCTGAGCCTGTACGGTCTGGGCGAGTTCACCCTGCCGTTGGGTATGCTCGCCGGTGGTGTTCCCGAGCTGATGGTTGCCGCTGCCCTGCGGCATGCTGCGGTGGCATCGGATGCACGCCGCGCCGAGCTGCTGGAGGTGTTGCGCACCGAACGCGCCTACCTGCTCGCGCAGATTCTTGCGCCTGATGCAGAAACTCACGGCGAGGCAGACGCTCGCGGCAACGCAGAAGCTCCCGCGCCTTTCCCCGCCGTGGAGCAGGTCCCGGCGCTCCCCGAGCCGCTGGGTGCAACCGTCCGCGCCGCACGCGATCTCTTCACCGAAACCTCCCTCACCGCGGGGTTCGAGTGGGCGATGTCTGACCGGGCGCACTCCTGGGATGCCGAGCACCGCCGGCAGCTCGAACGTGCCCGCGCAATCGGTGGCGGGCACAGCGCGCACGGTGCGGAAGAAATGCGCCCCGTCACCGTTGAGCCTGAGTCCTCATCTGAGGCACCCGCCCAGCCGGGCCTGCTGGCGAGGGTGGCGCGCCGCCTCCGCGGCTAGGTTGCGTACTAGGTTGCGTAACGGGGGCTCGAACAGCGGCTTTATTAGATTTCCTCGAAAAACGCGGCTACAGGGCGGGTGCGGGGCGCGGGGTCTCTCACACTTCAACCCAACACTCCCTAACCCCCCTTGTGCACCGCATATGCGCCGGTATGATGGTGCCCATGGCACGATTCGCAGACATTCTACGCACTACTGAACAGAACACCCGACAGTTCGTCCGTGAGGGTGTTCACCGAGTCCGAGCAGACTTCTTTCAGTCTGTGCAGATTGTTGCGGCGTCTATGGGCGCTTGGCTTTTCGCTGAGCACGTCCTGGGCCACCACGAGCCCATTTTCGCGCCGGTCGCTGCCCTCGTATCCCTGGGCTATGTGAGCGGCGCTAAGCATTCCCGCCGAATCCTTGAGGTCTCCTTCGGCGTGACCCTCGGCATTCTCATTGGCGACCTTCTGCTAATCCTGCTCGGTCACGGTACCTGGCAGGCGGCAGTGGTGCTTTTCTTGACCGTGATTATTGCCCGGTTTATTGATAAGGGCATTATTTTTACGATTCAGCTCAGCTTCCAGGCCTGTTTCACGTTGCTACTGCCCGTGCCTGATGACGCGTTCACCCGCAGTTTCGACGGCATTGTCGGTGGCGCCTTTGCGTTCCTCGCCATGTACCTGATGCCGCGTGACCCGCGTAAGAACCCGCGTGCCCGCGCCCAAGCTCTCATGGATGCGTTCGCGAAGGTTTTCCAGCTGTCCTCCGAAGCGATCCGCTACTACGACTACAACAAGGCGTACCAGAGCCTGCTCGATGCCCGCGCCCTGCAGCCGCTCTACGACAGCTGCCGCGGCGACCTGATTACCGCGCAGGGTATGAATGAGCTGTCGTGGAATAGCCGCAAGAGCAAGGGCGAGCTGGCGCGCATGTCGAAGACTCTTGCCGCGGTCGATTTGGCGATTCGTAACGACCGCGTGCTTAACCGCCGCATGGCGTCCACGATTCACCACGTGCAGCTACGCACTGCCGCGCAGATTTCGCTCAGTGACGCACTGACCGAGCTGTCGCTTGCGGCGCAGAGCCTCGGCCTGGGCATGTCTGCCCCGACCGAAAGCGAACGCGAACACTACATGATGGCAGCGCGCAAACGCATGATTAAGCTTGCAGGCACCCTCGAGCCGCGCACGATGGGTGTGGCAACCTTTGAGGGTGAGTCGCTGGTGCTGATGCTCCGCCTGATCGTGGTGGACTTTATGGAGGCAACCGGCATGTCTCACAAGGACGCCGTGGCGGTTCTGGTGCCCCTGGGCGAGGCGGTTACGCAGCATGCGCCGCGCACCTCGGCGATCCCGATTGTTGATACTGACATGGACGACTCGATGGTGGTTGACGACATGACCGATACCGCGGTTAACGCCCACCGCACGAATAAACTGAATACCCGTTCGATCAACATTATGTTGCACGAGAACGAGGAGGAAAGCCGCTCTTAGCGGTGCTTCGCAGAGGGGTTTCACAAAGAGGGGGCTCCCGGCGGCATTTACGCCAGCCGGGAGCCAGCCCCCTTTCTTGCTATCTCTATGCTGTTGATACGCGGGCGGCTACTTCTGCGGGAATAGCAGCGCGAGCGCCTCACCCAGGGTGGTTACCTCACGCACGGTCACGCCCTCGGGCACATCCCCCACGCCGGTCGGGGAGGCGGGTACCAGCACGTGCGTGAAGCCCAGGCGGCCGACCTCTGCAATACGCTGGCGGATGCCCGGCACAGCGCGCACCTCACCCGCCAGGCCGACCTCGCCGAAGACCGCGAGCTTGCGCGGCAGCGGCTTATTCTGTGCCGCTGAGGCAAGCGCCATGACGCACGCCAGGTCGGCGGCAGGCTCAGCAATCTTTGCGCCACCCACCGTGGAGACGTAACAGTCGAGCTTGCCCACATTCAGCCCGGCGCGGCGCTGCAACACCGCCAACAGCATCTGAATACGTGCCGAGTCCAGACCTGAGACGGTACGGCGAGGGGCGGGCGCCACCGCCTGATCCAGCAGCGCCTGAACCTCCGCGAGCAGGGGGCGACGGCCCTCCATCGTGACGGTCACGCAGGTGCCCGCCACCGGGTGCGGGGTGCTGGAGACGAACATGCCGGAGGGGTCCAGCACCGGTGCGATGCCGTCCTCATGCATGTCGAAGCAGCCCACCTCGTCGGTGGGTCCGAAGCGGTTCTTGATGGCGCGCAGCATGCGGATATTCGAGTGCTTATCGCCCTCGAACTGGCAGACCACATCCACCAGGTGCTCGAGCAGGCGCGGGCCCGCGATGGTGCCTTCCTTGGTCACGTGGCCCACGAGCAGGGTGCACATATTGCGTTCCTTCGCGGCGGCAATCACGGAGGCGGCAACCTCACGCACCTGGGTCACGCCGCCGGCACTACCCTCAACTTCCGCGGAGGCGAGGGTCTGCACGGAGTCGATGACCAGCAGGGAGGGGTTGACCTGCTCAATATGCGCCAGGGCGGTGCCGAGGTCGGTTTCGCTGGTCAGGTAGAGGGTGTCCGCGATGGCGCGGATGCGGTCGGCGCGGAGCTTGACCTGCGCGGCGGATTCCTCGCCGGTAATGTACAGGACCGAGCGCGGCGGCTGGGCGCTTTGTGCCGGGGTGCTGTGTGCCGGGTTCTGCCCCGCATTTCCGGCGGTGCCGCGCGCGAAGGTGGCGGCAACATCCAGCAGCAGGGTGGATTTGCCCACGCCGGGCTCGCCCGCCATGAGGATGACCGCGCCGGGTACGAGTCCGCCGCCGAGCACGCGATCAAATTCGGGGTTTCCGGTGCTCATGTAGGCGGCTACGCGCGAGTCGACTTCTGCGATGGGCTGGGCGGGCTTCTGCACGCTGGATGCGGCGCGGGTGCGCGCGCGGGTGCCCCCTGCGGCTTCTTCGACGGTGCCCCAGGTTTGGCATTCGCCGCAGCGGCCTACCCATTTGGCGGTGGTCCAGCCGCATTCGGTGCAGCGGTAGGCGGGTGCGGTTTTGGTGTTTTTCGTGCGCGCGGTCATGGGTCTATTTTAGGTTCTGGGGCGATATGGTGCGCGGTGTTTGGTCACGGCGAAATGGGGTACCGCAGAACAGATTTTTACTCTTAAACGCAGATAGTTTACTCCCGTGCACTCCCGTATAAATATCGAGAATATCCATTCGTTTTTGAGGCACTTTAGCCCGCCGTTCCGCCCCTGACCTGGCTCAATAACTGCCCTTACGGGTACAATGGTTTTCGTGCAGATGAATTATAGTGACCTATTGCTTAAAACTATCGCCCGAATCGCCCCCGGCACCGAGCTCCGCGAGGGCCTGGAACGCATCATGCGTGGCCGTACGGGCGCACTCATCGTACTCGGATCCGACCGCACCGTATCCTCCCTGTCTTCGGGTGGTTTCAACATCGACACCGAGTTCTCCGCAACCCGCCTGCGCGAGCTGGCGAAGATGGATGGCGCTATCATCTGCGACCGCGACGCCACCCGCCTGTTGCACGCTGGCGTGCAGCTCATGCCGGACGCCTCCATTGACACGAACGAGTCCGGTACCCGCCACCGCACCGCCGAACGCACCGCGATTCAGACCGGTTTCCCGGTGATTTCGGTGAGCGCGTCGATGTCCGTGATTTCGGTGTACGTTGACGGCACCCGCTATATGGTTGAAGACAGCCAGTACCTGATGGCCCGCGCAAACCAGGCGATTCAGACCCTTGAAAGCTATAAGAAGCGTCTGCGTTCGGTGCTCTCCAGCCTGTCTGCCCTGGAGATTGAATCGAGCGTCTCCCTGGGCGATGTGGCGATGACCCTGCAGCGTATGGAGATGGTGAACCGCATTATCCGCGAGGTCAGCCACTACGTGCTGGAGCTCGGCGTGCACGGCCGCCTGATTGCCCTGCAGCTGGAGGAGCTGCGCGCCCCCGAGATGACCGCTAGCGACCTGATTCTGCGCGATTACCTGCCCGAGGTGAACGACGAGCTGATTACCGCTGGCGTTGAGGCGCTTCAGAACCTGGACGATATGGCTATCGTGGATCTGCGCACGATTGCCCGCACTGTCGGCTTTGGTGAGAACCCCGACCTGGAGTTCCCCCTGCAGCCTCGCGGTTTCCGTCTGCTCGCCGGTATTCCGAGCATCCCGAACGCTATTTCTGAGCGTCTGGTGGAGCGCTTCGGTAGCCTGCAGGCTCTGATGGCGGCGTCCCTTGAGGATTTGCGCGCCGTGGACGGTGTGGGTGAGGCTCGTGCCCGCACGGTGCGTGAGCAACTGTCCCGCATGGCGGAGAGCAGTTTGGAGAAATATCTCTAAGTCGGCGGCGCGTAATCCCCCCCCCGGAGAATATTTTTGCGCTATGATGCAGTAACAGCGGAGTTTTCTCCCCACCTTGACACCCCCTGGAGGTCACAATGTCGTACTCACGAGCTAAGTATCCGTCGGCCAAGCGCCCCTTCCCGTTCTTCGTGTGGGCGTCCCCCATTCTCTTTCTGATTTACCTGCCGCTGCTGTGGTTCAAGGTCATCCCCAACTCCTTTGAGGTGACCGACCTGTCCACCCTGCTGTTGGCGGCACTGCAGTGGACCGCTTTCGGTAGTCTGCTCGGGTACCTGGGCGAGCGCCGTTTCGCCAAACCTCGCGCCTCCAGGTAATAACCAGACAAAAGCTAATGCCCCCGTGCCGGAAGACTATCCAGCACGGGGGCTTTGCGCGCCCACTCACGGGCGAAAACTAGAGACGTGAACTACTGAATAATGAAGTTCACCGGAGCCGAGCTCACACCATTGACGGTCACTGCAGCCCAGTAGGAACCCTTCTGAGCGGTCGACGCGGAGGAGCAGCCCAGAACGTTGATCTTACGATCCCACGCCAGGTCGGTTGCGCCCTCAGCACCTGCGGCCACCTCAGACTTCTGAACGGCGGTCGCCGCGCACAGGCTGCGGGTGTACACCTGAGCCGCACCGGAGGTAATCTTCAGGTCAACGCCGGTGTTCGCGCCCTCACCGCCCACAGCGCAGGGGGTCTTCGAGGAGTTCGTGTAGGTCACGTGGAAGGACACCTGCTCACCGGCCGCGAAGACACGCTTCGCGGGGGTGACGGTCACCTTCAGGTCGTTCGCGGTACACGCCGCAACAGCAGCCGCAGTGGTCACGCTCGGAGTCTGTGCGGGGGTAGTCGGGGTCACCGCGGGAGTAGTTGCCGCGGCGGTGGTCACGCTTGCAGAGGGAGTAGCAGAAGCGGTCACCGAGGGGGTTGCCGAAGCACTAGCCGACGCAGACGCAGAGGCAGTCGCGCTAGCGGACGGGGTGGCCGAAGCAGTTTCGGAGGGGCGAGCGCTGAAGCTCTGGAAGGGCGCACCGGAAGGCGTCGCAGTGGAGGCTACAGTGGCGTCCTTCTTGCCGTTAATCATGCCGACCATGGAGGTCACGCCGGCAACCAGTAGCAAAATAATAGCGAGCAGAGCAATAACCGCCACGATACGACGGCGGCGGTACACTTCGGGAGGCAGAACGGGACCATTTTCAGACATACCTTTAAGGATACCGGGTTTAACCCTTAGATTCACAGTGAACTCTGTTCATGCGATTTTGGGAATATATGCCCTGTGGCGTAGGCTTTTCGGATGACCTCAGAGCCCAAACGCACCACACGCACGCGCCCCGAACCGACCCTGCCCGAAGGCACGAATACCGAGACGCTCCACCACCGAATCAACCACTGGTTCCTCGACCAGGCACGCGATTTGCCGTGGCGTCGTGACGAGTGCACCCCCTGGGGCGTGATGGTCAGCGAGTTCATGCTGCAGCAGACCCCCGTCAAGCGCGTTCTACCCGTGTGGGAGGAGTGGATGCGCCGCTGGCCCACCCCCGCCGACCTTGCCGCCGAGCCCGCCTCGGAGGCAGTGCGTGCCTGGGGCCGCCTGGGTTACCCGCGCCGTGCGCAGCGTCTGCACGGTGCCGCCGTGGCGATTGTGGAGCAGCACGGCGGCGAGGTTCCCGCCGACTACGATGCGCTACTAGCTCTGCCGGGCGTGGGTTCCTACACGGCGGCGGCGATTAGCGTGTTCGCGTTTGGTCTGCGCGCCACCGTGATTGATACGAATATCCGCCGTGTGCATGCACGCGCTGTATCCGGCAAGGCGCTACCCTCCCGTTCGTTGACGGCGGCTGAGACTCGCCTGGCGGAGGCACTCATGCCCGCCGACACCCCCACCTCCTGCCTGTGGAATGCGGCGACCATGGAGCTCGGTGCACTGGTCTGCACGGCGAAGTCCCCGACCTGCGAGCTATGCCCGATTGAGGATCTGTGCGCCTGGGTTGCGGCGGGCAAGCCGGAGGCGGACTACACCCCCAAGGGTCAGAGCTGGCACGGCACGGACCGTCAGGTGCGCGGGGCGGTCATGGCGGTGCTGCGTGCGGCGCATGAGCCGGTGAATCGCGAGCTCATCCTGGGTGCGGGCGTAGCTTCTGCTGGCGACACGGCTTTGCCCGCTGCAGCTTCTTCGCCTGACTTTGCGTTCCCCACGGATGCGCCCGCCGCGGTGCATCGCCCGCTCAAGGCGCTGTATGCGCTCTCCCCCGCCACCGAGCAGCTGCAGCGCTGCTACGCGGGACTGCTTGCGGACTCTCTGGCACGCGAAGTCGCGCAGGGCGATGCAGTGCTCGTCTCACTCTAGTACCTGCCGCAGAAAGGCTCCTGGGGGCTCCTGCGGGGCTTCTAGAGTCTCCCAAGACTAGAAGCCTCGCAAACACATAGAAACGCCTGTGGGGCGGTACCGGATCATTTCGGTACCGCCCCACAGGCGTTTAGTGCGCTAAAACCTAGCTACCTAGGGCTTAGTCCCCACCCTGGCCCTCTCGAGCCTCGGAAGCAGGTGCCTCAGCTGCGGGAGCCTCAGCTTCATTCAACTCCTGCACCGAGTCCAGAGCCAGCTCCTTCATCGGCTGAGAAGAGAAGACGAACTTCGCGGAGTCGCCCTCACCCTCAACGTCCACGGTGATCTTCTCACCGGGCTTGATGTCGCCGAAGAGAATCTTCTCGGACAGGGCATCCTCAATGTTGCGCTGCATCTCGCGGCGCAGCGGGCGAGCACCCATGGACGGGTCGTAACCCTTAGCCGCCATGAGAACCTTCGCAGCGTTGGTCAGCTCAATGGACATATCCTGCTCCGCCAGGCGCTTAGCCAGGCGACCCACGAACAGGTCCACAATCTGCAGAATCTCAGACTCGGAGAGCTGCGGGAAGACGATAATGTCATCCACACGGTTCAGGAACTCGGGGCGGAAGTGCTCCTTGAGGTTCTCCATCACGCGTGCCTGCATACGCTCGTAGTCGGCGGTTGCGTCGTCCATCGCCTGGAAACCGACCGGGATGCGGCGGTTCACGTCACGCGAGCCCAGGTTAGTGGTCATGATGATGACGGTGTTCTTGAAGTCCACCACGCGACCCTGCGAGTCGGTCAGGCGACCGTCTTCCAGGATCTGCAGCAGCGAGTTGAACAGGTCGGCGTGAGCCTTCTCAACCTCGTCGAACAGGACCACGGAGAAGGGCTTGCGGCGGACCTTCTCGGTCAGCTGGCCGCCCTCATCGTAACCAACGTAGCCGGGAGGCGCACCGAACAGACGGGAGACGGTGTGCTTCTCCTGGTACTCGGACATATCCAGGGTGATGAGCGAATCCTCATCGCCGAACAGGAACTCGGCAAGTGCCTTGGCAAGCTCGGTCTTACCCACACCGGTCGGGCCGGCGAAGATGAACGAACCACCGGGGCGGCGCGGGTCCTTCAGACCTGCGCGGGTACGGCGGATAGCGCGGGACAGTGCCGCGATAGCGTGCTCCTGACCGATGACGCGCTTGTGGAGCTCCTGCTCCATGGTCAGCAGGCGGCTGGACTCTTCCTCGGTGATCTTGTAAACGGGAACACCGGTGGAAGCGGCCAGAACCTCAGAAATAACCTCGGGGGTCACGGTGCCGAATGCGTCGCCGCCTTCGCGCCATGCCTTCTCCGCTTCTTCCTTCTCAGCCAGGACCTTCTGCTCCTGATCACGCAGGCCTGCGGCCTTCTCGTAATCCTGAGAGTTGATGGCGTCTTCCTTCTGCTGGCGCAGCTTGGCAGCCTTCTCGTCGAGCAGCTTGATTTCCGGCGGTGCGGTCATACGCTTGATGCGCAGGCGTGCGCCCGCCTCATCAATCAGGTCGACAGCCTTATCCGGCAGGAAGCGGTCAGAGATGTAGCGTGCCGCAAGGTTCACGGCAGTCTCGATAGCCTCGTCGGTAATGGTAACGCGGTGGTGTGCCTCGTACTTATCGCGCACACCCTTGAGAATCTGCACGGCGAGCTCCTGGGAGGGCTCCTCAACCTGAATCGGCTGGAAGCGGCGCTCCAGGGCGGCGTCCTTCTCAATGTGCTTGCGGTACTCGTCCAGGGTGGTTGCACCGATGGTCTGCAGTTCGCCTCGAGCCAGCATGGGCTTGAGGATGGAGGCAGCGTCAATCGCGCCCTCAGCGGCACCTGCACCGACGAGGGTGTGAATCTCGTCAATGAACAGGATGATGTCGCCGCGGGAGCGGATTTCCTTCAGAACCTTCTTCAGGCGCTCTTCGAAGTCACCGCGGTAGCGCGAACCTGCGACCAGGGAGCCGAGGTCCAGGGTGTACAGGTGCTTGTCCTTGAGGGTCTCGGGGACGTCACCGTGCACGATAGCCTGTGCCAGGCCCTCCACGACGGCGGTCTTACCGACGCCGGGCTCACCAATCAGCACGGGGTTGTTCTTGGTACGGCGGGAGAGGACCTGCATGACGCGTTCCATCTCCTTGTGGCGACCAATGACCGGGTCCAGCTCGCCCTCACGTGCTGCTGCGGTGAGGTTGCGGCCGAACTGATCCAGGATGGTCGAACCCGCGGGAGTGCCTTCGCGAGAGTTACCTGCACCCACGCCGGCGGTTTCCTTTTCACCGGAGTTGTTGCCGGGGTAACCGGAAATCAGGTCCATAACAGCCTGGCGCACGGCAGCGGGCTCAGCGCCCAGCTTGACCAGCACCTGGTTTGCCACGCCCTCGTTGGCACGAACCATGCCCAGCAGGATGTGTTCGGTGCCGATGTAGCCGTGGTTCAGCTGAATAGCCTCGCGCATGGACAGTTCGAGAACCTTCTTCGCGCGCGGGGTGAAGGGGATGTGGCCGTTAGGGGCCTGGGGGCCGGGGCCGACGATGTCCTGAACCTGTTCACGTACTGCGTTCAGGGTAACGCCCAATGATTCCAGGGCGCGAGCACCGATGCCTTCGCCCTCGTGAATCAGACCGAGCAGCAGGTGTTCGGTACCGATGTAGTTGTGGTTGAGCATGCGTGCCTCTTCCTGGGCAAGCACCACAACGCGCCGAGCTCGATCGGTAAAGCGTTCAAACATTTACGCACTCCTTGCATTTTCCTATTGATACAAGAGTACGTTGAGCGCGGCTGAAAGGGCGGGCTGATGGGCATCTGTTCGCCATCAAGAGAACAGATAAGCTGTTCGAGGCGTTTGAGGCGCGGTTTAGGTGCGGTTTCGGGGCTTCTGGCGGGGAGGTGCTACAGGTGGGCACCGAGGGACTCGGGGGGGTTTGATGGGCTGCGGCGCTGATACGGAGACACGCTGAAGAGGAAAACACACAAGAACCCACATAGACCAACACTCAAACCGCTTGTTTCCTGCACGTGCATGAATATATTGCAGAAATTTTTCAAAATTTATATGTTTAAGTGAGAAATTTCAATAATTCGCAAAAAATATTTACCCGATAACACGGCGCTTATTTCCCGGATAATTCCCGCATCATTTCGGTGCCCCATCAAGAGATAACCCGTACGTTCCGTAAGTGCCACCGAAGATGCAGGGTCCCCAATTATTCGAAAATTTCAGTCGGTACATTCCAGCCTCTTCGATGGAATACTCGACTCAACGACCGCGTGAATATCACAGCGCATATCCCCCGCCTTGAAGAGATTAATGCACCATTACCTTTAGTGTTCCTGCCAATGCATGAAATCTAAATGAGGAGTCCGAACTCGACACCGGATTACGCATCCCATTCCTCTGCTCTTCCTACTGATAATTCAGAAGCAGGCATCGGCAAAGGAGCAATATATTTTACATGTAAATAGTTAATTGGGATGGGCGACATAAAAACATCCCCTCCCTCCGCAGATATGTAACACATATCAAGAAATACCGAGGCAAAGCTAAAGGCGGATGGTGTTATCACCATCCGCCTTTAGCGCCCGGAGGATTAGCACCCTAAAGCACCAAACCCTCCGACAGCGTGAATACCGAGAGCCTTTAGCCCTGAGCCTTCATCGCCTCATAGTATGCGTCCTGAATATCCTGGTGGATACGGCCACGGTCAGAAACCTTGTGGCCGTTAGCCTTAGCCCACTCGCGGATTGCTGCGGTCTCGGGGTTGCGCTTGACCGGAGCGGCGGTGCCACGGGGGGCACGGGTGCGCTGGGTAGCGGTGCCCTGCACGCGGCGGGACTTCGCTACGAAGGGGCGGATAGCGTCACGCAGGCGAGCTGCGTTTGCGGAGGACAGATCGATTTCGTAGTGAGCGCCGTCCAGGCCAAAACGGATAGTTTCGTCTGCGGGGCCGCCATCGAGATCGTCTTCAAGGATGATGCGAACCTTCTGTGCCATTGAGGCACCTCCTCATCTGTTGCATATATCCTGTGGAGTAAACCCAAAAGCCTCTATCGGGATTGAGAAAATAGTGTGCCGGATATATTTATGTACTAATTTTCTTTCATATAGTAACAGAAACATATTAAAGATTCCGAAAACATTCTGAGTATTGAAACAATGCACCATTCGCTCGTAGCGATATATCGCTTCTGTTCATCCCCGTTAAATCTTCACTCACTACAAGAACATTAAAGTGAAGTTCAGAGTGCAAATACTTTGGATTCTTCCAGACAGCAGACACAGCCCCCAGAGACAAAGACGCCCAATAATGCATCCCGGCATCCCCAACAATCTGAGTGAAATATAGCGCCCGTACGAGCCTGCACATTAGACCATTCGCGCCATACATTCCTACGCTATTCAAAAGCGAAATTCTGCCCCTGTCCCAGCACCCCATTCTTTTCTACACAACACATTCGTGTATAAGAGCAGAACCCCCCCCCCGCCAGGGCGAATAGAGCAGCATAAATCAGCTCCAGAATGGAGCAAAAAAGCACCCTAAAACGCCCCTGACCTGTGCAAATAAACAGAAAACCCCACCCCAGAAGCTATACACCGTGCAAAAGAATGTACAGAAAACGGCGGGTGCCGCAGATACAACCGTATCCGCGGCACCCGCCGCACTAACACCCTCACGGGTGAAGCTAAAGCTTAGGCTTCCGGCTTCATCAGGGGGAAGAGAATAGTCTCACGAATACCGGGCTGACGCACCACAGTACCCGGACGCTCCGGATCCTGGTCGCCCGCCAGCAGCATAATCAGACGGTCAATGCCCAGACCCAGGCCACCCATCGGGGGTGCACCGTGCTCCAGGGCGCGCAGGAAGTCCTCATCCAGCTCCATCGCCTCATCGTCACCGGCAGCAGCCAGCAGCGACTGAGCGGTCAGGCGCTCACGCTGAATGACCGGGTCAATCAGCTCGGAGAACGCGGTACCGCGCTCCATACCGCCAATAATCAGGTCCCACGCCTCAATCAGCGGTGCACCGGAACGGTGCGGACGAGCCAGCGGCTGAGCGCTCGGCGGGTAATCGTACACGAAGGTCGGGTTCACCAGGGTCGGCTCGACAATCTCGCCGAAGAGCTCGATGACGAGCTTCTCAGCGTCCCACTTCGGGTCGATATCAACCTCGTGCTTCTCGGCAATCTCGCGCAGAACGGA
This sequence comes from Rothia mucilaginosa, assembly GCA_963538455.1. Taxonomy (GTDB): domain Bacteria; phylum Actinomycetota; class Actinomycetes; order Actinomycetales; family Micrococcaceae; genus Rothia. Next base: position 262,832 of record CAUTHR010000001.1, read on the forward strand.
CGCGTCGGTCTCCGGGGTAATCTCAACACCCACGGCCTCGGACAGGCCCGGGTACACGCCAACCCACTTCCACTCGCCGAACAGGTCGATGGTGCCGCGCTCGGTCTCAATGCGCTCGGTGCCGACGGCCTTGGCGCAGCTCTGGATAATCTCCTTCATGCGCTCAGCCATCACGAACTGGTCGGCGTACGCCTCGTAGCACTCCAGGGTGGTGAACTCGGGGCTGTGGGTCGAGTCGACGCCCTCGTTGCGGAACACGCGACCAATCTCGTACACGCGCTCAATACCGCCCACCACGGCGCGCTTGAGCGGCAGCTCGGTCGCGATGCGCATGGTCATCGGCTGGTCGAAGGCGTTCAGGTGGGTGCGGAACGGACGAGCCGTCGCACCACCGTGAATCAGCTGCAGGACCGGGGTCTCAACCTCGACGTAGCCGTGCTCATCCAGCACGCGGCGCACGGTGCGGGTAATCAGGGCGCGCTTCTTCACCAGCTCGCGGGCCTCCTCACGCACCATCAGGTCAAGGTAGCGCTGGCGCACGCGGGTTTCCTCGTTCAGGTCCTTGTGCAGAACCGGCATGGGGCGGATAGCCTTCGAGGCCATCTTCCAGTCGGTCACCATAATGGACAGCTCACCGCGGCGAGACACAATCACGCGGCCGGTCACGAACACGTGGTCACCCAGGTCAACCAGGGACTTCCACTCGGCCAGGGACTCCTCGCCCACCTCAGCCAGCGACAGCATCGCCTGGATGCGCTTACCCTCGGTACCACCCTGCAGGGTCGCAAAACACAGCTTACCGGTGTTACGAACGAACACCACGCGGCCGCCCACGTGCACCACGCGGTCGGTCTCGTCGCCAGCCTTCAGCTCGCCGGACTCCAGCTTCGGGTCGTACTCGGCGCGCAGATCCTCGATGTGGTTGGGCTCCACACGGTTACCCTCGGAATCCAGCAGACCCACCGGGTATGCCTCACGACCCGACTCAATCAGCTTCGCGCGCTTCTCCAGGCGAATCTGCATCTGCTCGGACATATCAGCAATCGCCGGTGCGGCAGGGTGCTCAGTGCTCACAGTGATACCTATCTGTGTAGTGTGTTGGGGACTCTTCTAAACGAACAAACGCTTAGCGCAGGTCCATGTTGTCAATCAGGCGGGTCGGGCCAACGAACGCAGCAACCAGTGCCAGCACTCGCTCCGAATCCTCAGTCGGCTCACCGAAAGTTATCGGGTCGACCAGTTCCAGGTAGTCAAGGCGTACACCCGGAGTGGAGTTGATACGCTCACGCGCACCGTCCAAATCAATCTCGTGGAAGCCACGGTTCAGCGAATTCTCACGCAGCATCGCCAGGGTGCGGGAGAGCACCAGGGCAGACTCGCGCTCCTCATCCGACAGGTAGCCATTACGCGAAGACAGCGCCAGGCCGTTATCGTCGCGAACGATTGACACAGGGCGCATGGTCACGTCGTGGTTGAAATCGCGTACCATACGCTGAATCAGGATGTACTGCTGAGCGTCCTTCTGACCGAAGTACGCGTTCACCGGGTGGTTACCGGCTGCGGGGCGAATAATGTTGAAGAACTTATTGACCACGGTCAGCACGCCATCAAAGTGGCCCGGACGGGTCGCACCCTCAAACTTGGTGCCCAGCTCGCCGCTCGAAATGCGGATGAGCGGGTCACCGTCGGGGTACATCTCTTCAACCTCGGGGGCAAAAATAATGTCAACACCGGCGGCACCAGCCAGGGTAGCGTCTGCCTCCAGGGTGCGCGGGTATGCTTCGTAATCCTCGCCGGGGCCAAACTGCAGCGGGTTCACGAAAATGGAGGCGACCACTACATCGTTCTGTTCAGCGGCGCGACGCAACAGGGTTGCGTGGCCGTCGTGCAGGGCGCCCATGGTGGGCACGTAGCCCAGGGATGCGTTCTGATACTGAACTGCGGTGCCGTTCTGCTCCGCCTCCTGGCGGGCTGCTCGGTCCAGTTCCTCCTGCGCTGCGGCAAGGGATTCGGTGATTGCCGTGCGGAAATCCGCAATGGTGGTCACGACTCGGGGCATCGAAGTCTCAGTCATGACGAGAACTCCTTGTTTTCGGGGGCTGAATCATCAATATCGCCGGGGTGGTTGCGGTCCGAAGACTCACCCAGCAGATTCTCAATTCGTCCCAGTTGTTCATCGTTTAACAAACCTCTATTATGCGCTCTTTTTGCGGTTGCGTGTGCCAGAGCGGCGTAAGAGTCTGTAATATCACCTGTTTTCTCATGCTCTGAGTACTCATTCAGAGCCTGAAGGTGAGCCTTCACGGTGCCGGCATCTCCACGTGCTACGGGCCCGGTGAGAGCACCCTCACCGCTGGCGAGCGCATTGTCCACGGCGGCTCGAACAAGCGGTCCCATGTAGCGTGCCGGGTCCTCAATACCGATGGAGGCAAGCATCTGCTGGGACTGTCCCAGGATGGTCACGAGGTGGTTCGCGGCGTGCGCTAAAGCTGCGTGGTAGAGCGCCCGGTCAGCCTCGGCAACGTGCACGGGTTCGCCGCCCATTTCCACCACGAGTGCCTGAGCAATCGGGATGAACGGTGCGGGCCCGGTCACGGCGAAGCTCGTGCCGTTCAGGCGCTGCAGGTCCACGGACATGCCGGTAAAGGTCATGGCGGGGTGAATCGCCAAACCGATAGCACCCAGCGCGGTCGCCGGTGCGAGAACCTCGGTGCCGTGACGGCCGGAGGTGTGCACCAGAATCTGACCGGCGGTAATACTTCCCGAAGACGCCAGGTAGGTGATAAGGCCCGGCAGCTCATCATCGGGAACCGCGAGAATCAGCAATTCGCTACGCTCAGCAATCTGCTCCACCGGCAGCAGCGGCGCATCGGGAAGCAGCACCGCGGCGCGCTCCTGAGAAGCCTCAGAGACCGCGTGAACACCCACAATAGTGTGCTCGCAGGCGCGCAAAGCCGCACCGAGGACGGATCCGACCCTCCCGGCTGAAATAATTCCAATGCCCAAACGCGCAGGTTTTGAATGCTGTATCACGGCTTTAAGTATATTCTCCCTTTCACGCCGGCCCTGCCGTCAGTGTTATGAAGAACACCGGCGGCAGAGCGCGTTCTGTAGTTTTGCTGGCGGGTTAGCGCGCGCTGTACCCATTCGCGCTGTACCCATTCGCAGCAGGCGCAGAACCCAGCGCAGGTTCCGGTACGCGGTAGTAGGGCTCAATGCCCTCCAGCCGAACCGTCATCAACCACACCAGGTCCTCGCAGACGCGCGGCGGTAGGTGCATCATGAGCGTGCGCACCGGGCCGGGAACCGTACCGAAATGCACACTCGCGCATCCGAAGGCACGCTGCAGCGGGCCCTGACCTCGGCTCACGCTCAGCACACGGCTGACCGGAACAATCGACAGGGTACGGATAAAGTAGCCGCCACGAATCAGCAGCAGGTCACCTCGCGTATGCTCGCCAACGCTCGAACGTGCCGCATCAGAATCAATGCGGGTAGTCGCCTGCACCGAACCGGCAGTGTAACCGACCGTGGTCACGCCGTTACGCTTCCAGGTGAGCGGGTCCATCCAGCGCGCCGAAGAGGGCGTCACAATCATTGCCGGAACCTGCGGCTTCTGACTCTTCAGCGAACCGTTGGCGGTATCCAGCAGCACCTGCGCCTGCGCCTCATCCAGCGCGGGTAGGAGCAGACGCAGCGCCATCAGCGTCTCCTGCTTGTTGCCGACCGGCAGGGCAACATTGCGGGTCACCAGCTTCTGGTTGTCGTTCTGCTCAATACCAATACCGGCAATGGTCATCTTGATGCGGTACCAGCCGAACGCACGCCACAGAATGGACTGCTCCACGGCAAGTGCCTGAATACGCTCAACCATCACGTTCTGGGTGTGCGTACCGGTGAAACCGTAACGCAGGGTCAGGCCGCCCTGACCGCTGGGGGTGATTTTGAAGTTCGCGGCACCGTCAAAACGTGTCCAGAGGGCAACCACGTAACCAACCATGGGTGCGAAGGTACCGGGCAGTATCGCCATGAAAATGATGAACGGGCTCTCACCACCCATGATCGCGGCGAAGACGGCGGCGCCGACCATGAGGGCTACGGCGGGCACCAGCCACACCAGGTGCTCCAGCATGATGGAGGCAATCAGACGCACATTCGAGATGCGGAAAATCGGCGGCTGCGAGGGGTCAGCCGCGACCGGCATCGGCATACGAGCGCGAGCGCCGCGGCGGGATGCTGCGGGTTGCTGGGGTACAGACTGCTGGGTGCCGTCTTGATAGGGTACAAACTGGTCGGGTGCGGGCTGCTGGGGCACCACCTGCTGGGTGCCGTCCTGCTGAGTACTGTCCTGCACCGGCGCACCATAGGAGGCCTCGAACGGCTGGTGCAGCTGATCCGCATCCGGCATGCGCTCCGCCGAAATCTGCATGCTACCGGGCAGCACATCGACCGGGCGGCCAGCCGCCTCCGAACGCAGCAGGTTAATACTCGCCATCGCGGTGCGGCGCAGAACCTCCGCCTTGCGGGCAGAAACGTACTTGATGTGTAACGCCTCCGAAGAGCCGTCAGCCACCTCAAAACGAAGCTCCGACAGACCCAGCAGACGAGTTACCAGAGGACGCGAAATGTCCACGCTCTGCACGCTCTCCAGACGAATCGTGCGGTTCTTCTTGAACAGAAAACCGCTACGGCGGTGAATCGCCAAATCGTCCAGGCTATAGCGGGTAAACCACCAGTCAATCGAGCCAGCAACCAGAATCAGCACGAGCACGGCGAAGCCGATAAGCTGCGAGTACGTTGCGCTGAAGTAGCTACTGTTCTCATCGAATGCCTGCGTCAATCGCGCGCCCCACTCGTTCGGCGGGGTGGTCAAAATATTCAGGATAATGCTCTGGAAGAAACCAAACGCCAACAGAATAATGAACCAGAGGTTCATGATGAACGTGCGGATATCGGCACGCCACCACTTCTGCTCCTGCGGCATCTGGGAGGCAGGAGGCTGCGGTGCCTGCGGCGCGGGGTTGGGCGGGACCGGGGTACTCATTAGAGTGCCGCCATTCGCTCATCGGCGCGGCGCACCAGATCCGCGCGCAGCTCCTCCGCCACGTTCAGCGGAATACCGAACAGCACCATCGTGCCGGTGGTCGTACCCGCGGTGCGCACCGTCAGGCGGGCAACACCGCACATGCGCTCCAGCGGACCCGAATCCACATCAACATACTGGATGCGACCGTACGGCATGGAGCTCATCGAACGGAACACGATACCGCGGCGAGCCATCAGGTGATTCGACTCCAGCGCGTAGCCGAGCGCGCGAGTACGGCGCGGAGTGGTCAGAATCCACCACAGACCCCACAGGCCAAACACCGCGACCACCACTAGGCCGACGATACGTAGCGCCTCCGGGCCGCCGAAGAACGCACCCGCACAATACACGGCAACACCCGCAAGAATCGGGAGCGCCAAGGCAGAAAGAGTGTGAATATAACGAACCGTCAGGTAGCGGGAGGCGGCGGGCACCCACTGCGGCTCCGGCACGGCTTGCGGGGGTACAGCCGGGGAGCTTACCGGCTGAGAAGGTGCCGGCTGCCCGGGAACCGACTGAGGGGGAACCGGCTGAGGCGCGTTCGGGTACGCGGCAGCGGGCGGAACCTGCTGACCGTGCTGGGCTTGCTGTCCATACTGCGCCTGCTGGTCATACTGGGCACCAGGCTGACCGTAAGGCTGCTGGTACTGCCCGTACTGGTTCTGCTGAACAGGCTGGCTCTGCACAGGCTGACCCTGGCCATACTGACCCTGCTGGGCGTCCTGCCCATACCGTCCATTCGGCGAATAACTATTCTGGTTAGGAGCCGACATAGGTTCCTCCCTCTCGCGGCTTTACAGCACCGGAAGAGGAGGCCGCATCCTCATCATCCTCCGGCGGAATACGACAACAATGCTGCGCCCACAGGCCAGCAATCAGCAGGGCAACACTGCCCACACAATTAACAAGAACCTCCCAAAAGAGCACCGAAAAACCGCGCGTCGACACCATCGCCAGGTGGTAGCCAAGAATCGCAGCGCACCAGCCCGTCAACAGGGCACCGGTCATGATGGAACCCTGCGCGTACGCCACCGCACGCGCCGCAAGAATCGGGCCCATATGCGGCGCCTTCTCACGCGTCTGAATACGACGATAACGAGCCACCTGCACACCCAGCCACACGGCGCCCGCCGCAACCAGCAGGCACACCGTGCCGAGCATCCACGAGAAATTCAGCTCGCCAAAACCGGCGCCAATCATCACGGAATTCACCATAAGAGCGACCGCGGCAGCGCACACCGCCGCCGCAATAATCGCCCGATAGCTCAGGGGCTTCATGGTGTTTCCTTTCGGTAGGTTCCTCTACCTTCCAGAGTGCCACATTTAGGGCTGAACAGGTACCTGCATCTCACGCATATAGCTAATAGCGTCCTCACCCGCCGCCTCATCCGCCTCAACCAGCGTGCGGGACAGCTCCGCAACGTTCACGACCTCGCGGCTCAGGGGTGCAGGAACCTCATCCGCACGCTCCCCCGAAGGCTCCGCACGATGCGTCACCGTCAGGCGCGCCTGCGGGTCCATCTGCGCCCACGGCACCAGCACAAAAGCACGCTCCTGCGCCCGCGGATGCGGCAGAGTCAGCACCGGATCCTCAGAAATCACGCCGTCATAGTCAATCACGTCAATATCGAGGGTGCGCGGGCCCCAACGCACCAGGCGCTCACGGTGATGCGCCGCCTCCACCGCGTTACACAGCTTCAGCAGCTCGTAGGCACCCAGGTCAGTGGCCACCTCAATGACCGCGTTCACGAAATCCGGCTGACCCGCCGGACCACCCACCGGGGCGGTACGGTACAGCCCGGAGGTGCGCACCAGCTGTACGCCACCGGCCACCAGGTCGGCAACGGCACGCTCCAGGGTGTCTTCGCTTTCGCCCAGGTTCGAGCCCAACGCCAGCACCGCACGGTGCGCATATTCTGCCGTATCCGCCACTAGCGGCCACCCTCCACAGCACCCTCAGCGGCGCGTTCGCGGAACACGCTCACCGCAACGTTACCGAACGGCAACTCAATCGGCGCCTGCGGCTTCGACACGGTAATCTCCACCGCCTCAACGTACTCAAACATGGCGAGAATCCCCTCGGCAATATTCACCGCGAGGGTCTCAATCAAATCCAGCGAACCGTTCGTCACGTGGCGGTGAATCAGGTCCACCACGAGCGCGTAGTTCGTGGTCTTCGTCAGGTCATCGGTAGCGGCCGCGGCGGAAAAATCGCTGTACAGGGTTGCGTCCACGACGAAGGGCTGGCCGTCGCGCTTCTCAAAATCGAGCACGCCGTGGTAGCCCTTGGCGGTAATGCCGGTGAGGGTGATGCGGTCGTGGCGTGCGTAGTCTGCCTGGGTCATTGGGGGTCTCCTAGAGGGTATTCGGGTAGTTGGCGGTTGCGGGCGGGGTTTAGCTGGCAGGGCCCTAGCTAACAGCGTCTTAGCTAACAGAACGCAGCGCGGAGGCGACCGTCACCGCATCCACGCTGGCGGGCACGTCGTGCACGCGCACCGCCCACACGCCGCGCGCCGCCACCAGGGCGGTCACCGCCGCAGAAGCTGCCGCACGATGCTGAGCCGGGCGCGGCTCCGACAGCGACTGCCACAGTTCGCGTTCAGCCTCACCGGCATCGGTTGCGGTGAAGCCGCTCGCGTTCAGGCGCTCAGCCAGCGCCATATCCGCCGCGGTCAGGGCGTTGGCAATAAAACGCTTGCGGGAACCGGCAATGAGCAGGCGGTGGCCCAGGCCCTGCAGCTCGTCAATGGCGGCGAGCAGCTCCCAATCCTGCATGCCGCCCTTCGCGAAGCCCAGACCCGGGTCAAGAATCAGGTTCTGCGGCAGCACACCGGCGGCGAGGAAACGCTCACGCAGGCCGGTCAGCTCCTCCACAACCTCGGTGACCACGCCGCGCGGGTACTCCGCCAGGCTGTCCATGGTCTGGGAGGTGCCGCGGGCGTGCATGAGGATGTACGGCACCTGCAGTTCGGCGGCGGTTTCAATCATTTCATCGCTCACGTTCAGACCGGACACGTCGTTGATGATGTGCGCACCCGCGGCGATGGCGGCGCGGGCGGTCTGCGGGTTCATGGTGTCCACGCTGATGGTGGTGCCCATCTGCGCGACTGCCTCGATAACGGGCAGGATGCGGCGTTGCTCCTCCTCCACGCTGATGCGCACGGCACCGGCGGGGCGGGTAGACTCGCCGCCAATGTCAATAATGGAGGCGCCCTCGGCAATCATGCGGGCGGCGCGGGCGATGGCGTCGGTGGCGGCGTAGTGCTGGCCGCCGTCGCTGAAGGAGTCGGGGGTGACGTTGAGAATGCCCATCACGAGGGTGCGTTCGGCGGCGAGCGCGTCGCATGGCAGGGGGGCTACACGGGTGGTGTGTGTGGATTCAGTCATAAATTTATCGTACCGAATCTGGGGTGCCCCCATGTTTACCGCTGTGATTGGGGCGGCGTTTGGAAGGGTAATCGGGGCGGGGTTGAGACAGCGGCGGGGGCGATTCTGGTGACACAACAAGCAATATTTGCATTGCAGATACTTATTTAAGGGTATGCTGGGAGGGCACGCATACCGCGCCGGGGGTGTTCCCGGTCGGCGGTGCGCACCCACACATACATACTCTAGGAAGTGACTCGTTGTGAATATGAAGACTGGAGCTTGGATCCTCTCCCTGGTAGCTCTTGCCGCACTGGTAACTATTGTGCTCGCTGAAGGCGCTCCTGCCGTGCGCTGGATTGCTTTTGGCACCGCGACCGGTTGCGGTTTCATTGCCGTGGGCTTGATCGTGACTCTTGCCCTGGGTTGGGATGATCCGAGCGGGTCGAAGGGTTCTCTGCAGCGTTAGCGGCGGGGCTCGTCTAAGCTTCTGCGGTGCGGCACTGCCGACGCTGCCGCAGCCGCGGAAGGTACCGGCTCAGAACACACTCTCGGAGCACTTTGGCGATGCGAAAAGGGGCGGAGGTTTTCACCTCCGCCCCTTTCAGCGTGTCTATAAGCTGTGAAGATTTTAGCTCCACAAACGGGTTTCTTCCCAACCTTGCGGTATGCCCATAGCCCGCGATACATCAACCCCAGGAACAGAGATATCAGGGCGTTCCTTCAGAATCTGCGTCAGAGATTCCGTATCCCCAATTCCACCCTGGTCCATCAGATATTTGAGGAGAGTGAGCATTCCGAAAGTCTTACGCATTTTATGGTTCTCTTCACGTTGAGGAACCCCGAATAGGTCAATAACCTCACGGATTTCAGGGCTCTCAACTCTTCTACCGGACGTTGCCCTCGGTAGAAGAACTTTGGAATGCACCCTGTTATACAGTCGTGCCTGATGTGCGCAGATATTCCGAATCCCTCTCAATGAACGTATCCAGCTTCCAAGCTGCGGATCGGTACAGTTCATATCCTGCGCTATCTGACGACGAACTCGTCTCGGGGAAATCATATATAGAGTCTGCAAGGCTCCCAAATCTAGAACCTCTACCAGCACCCAAACAGGGACTTTACCATCGTATTTTTCTATATGGTGTACAGCGAAATCTTCCTTAGAACGCTGAAGAGAGTCACTACAAATCTGGACAAACTTATTCCAGATTTCTCTCCTAGCCGGTCCCACATCTAGCAGATTTTCCTTCTCATGAATTAGCGGGTCGATCTCTCCCAGTAAATGCCCCAGCCTAGCTCGTAGGTACACTTCAAGCTGAGATAGATGAGGAAGTGCAATAGAACGTAAACGCCGGTCGTACTCATAAAGAGCTACGACATCATCAAAACGTACCCCATCCCTAAACTGATTAAGCGGGGTGGTCTCTCCAAACGCATCACGCTCGGTTTGACGTAAAGCATGCCAATATCCACTAAGACGGTAGTAATTAACCTTGGCGAGAGATTCAATCGCTTCTTCACGATTTTCTATAGCCATCCCTCGACCTTCGAGTATGGCTAGTTGCTCACCATAGCTTTTAAATTCTTTAACTTCCCGCACCGTATCAAGACCCGAATCTACTGAAGATAAAAAAGAAGACCGGTCCTGTACTCCTTCAGAATTCTCAATCATTCATCAGGCAGTGGTGCCGGTTCTAGTAGTAACAACTTTACATTCTTTATCGCTCTTTACGCAAGGGCTCTCGTCATACAGCCCAACACATGCGACCGCACAGCACAGGGGGCAGGATTCCTCAGAATCCTGCCCCCTGTCGTATAGCTATATGATCATCCCGAATGCTTAGCGCTGCGAGAAGATCAGGCTCATCGCCTCCGCACGGGTTGCGCCGTTCATCAGCGCACCGCGTACCGCACTGGTCACGGTCTTCGCGCCCGGCTTACGCACACCGCGCATCGACATGCACATGTGCTCAGCCTCAATCACCACGATGGCGCCGCGCGGGTTCAGGTGCTCCTCCAGAGCCTCCACCACCTGCGTGGTCAGACGCTCCTGCACCTGCGGGCGGCGAGCGTACATATCCACCACGCGGGCGAGCTTGCTCAGGCCGGTGACCTTGCCGTCCGCGCCCGGGATGTAACCCACGTGCGCCACGCCGTGGAAGGGCACCAGGTGGTGCTCACAGGTCGAGTAGAACGGGATGTCCTTCACGAGCACCATCTCAGAGTGGGCGATGTCGAAGGTCGTACCCAGAATCTCGCCGGCGTCCTGGTGCAGGCCCGAGAAGAACTCCGCGTAGGCGCGTGCCACGCGTGCCGGGGTCTGCTGCAGACCGTCACGGTCCGGGTCCTCACCAATCGCGAGCAGAATCTCGCGGACGGCAGCCTCAATACGCGGCTGGTCGACGGCGTTCTTAACCTCGCTCATTCTCTGCTCCATTCTGGTTCGGGGTGCCATTCTCCGGGCGCTGCGCCGGAGGGGCGGGGTAGTTCGGGTACTGCTGGGTGGGCATTGCGACGGTCGGGTCGGCGTCCGGGTTGGTGAGCGGCGCCTCCGGCTGCGCGGGTGCATGCTGAGTCGGAACCTGCTGGGTCGGTGCCTGCTGTGCGGGTGCAGCCGGTGCTACCGGAACAGTAGGTGCCGTAGCAGGAGCTACCGGTGCCGCGGCAGTAGCAGGTGCCGCAGGAGTTTCAGCCTTTTCGGATTCCTTCGCCAGCTCGCTCGGTGCCTTCACCGGCGGGATGTTGGTGCGCTCGCGGGTCGGCTTGGAGTACCAGTACTCACGTTCGGGGCGCTTGCGAACATCCTTGAAGATTTCGGCGATCTCGTTCTCGAGCAGGGTTTCCTTCTCGAGCAGGGCGTACGCCAGGCGGTCCAGAATATCGCGGTTTTCCAGCAGAATCTGGAATGCCTCGTCGTGTGCCTGGTCCAGCAGGGCACGGATTTCAGCGTCAACCTTTGCCGCGGTTGCGTCGGAGTAGTTGCGTGCCGAAGCGCCGCCGCCACCGAGGAACGGTTCGGTGTCTTCGCTGCCGAGCTTCACGGAACCGATCACGGCGCTCATGCCGTAGTCGGTGACCATCTTGCGGGCGGTATCGGTCGCCTTCTGAATATCGTTAGAGGCACCGGTCGAGGGATCGTGGAAGACGATTTCCTCAGCCGCACGGCCACCCATCGCGTACGCCATCTGGTCGAGCAGTTCGTGGCGGGTCGTGGAGTACTTGTCGTCCTGCGGCATGACCATGGTGTAACCCAGGGCGCGGCCGCGCGGAAGAATAGTAATCTTGGTGACCGGCGCGGAGTTACGCAGTGCCGCCGCAACCAGGGCGTGACCACCCTCATGGTATGCGGTGACCTTACGTTCGTGCTCGTTCATGATGCGCGAGGAACGCTGCGGACCAGCCATGACGCGGTCGATTGCCTCGTCGATAGCGCGGTCGTCAATCACGTTGCCGTTATCGCGGGCGGTCAGCAGAGCCGCCTCGTTCATGACGTTCGCCAGGTCAGCACCGGTGAAGCCGGGGGTACGCTTAGCGACCTGAGCCAGGTCAACAGTGTTAGCGATCGGCTTGCCTGCGGCGTGAACGCGCAGGATGTGTTCGCGGCCCTGCATGTCGGGGGCGTCCACACCAATCTGGCGGTCAAAACGGCCGGGACGCAGCAGCGCCGGGTCCAGAACGTCGGGTCGGTTCGTTGCCGCAATGACGATGACGTTCGAGTTGCCGTCGAAGCCGTCCATCTCAACCAGCAGCTGGTTCAGGGTCTGCTCACGCTCGTCATTACCGCCGCCCATGCCGACGCCGCGGCGGCGGCCAACAGCGTCAATCTCGTCGACGAAGACGATGGCGGCGGGGTCGCTCTTCGCTTCCTTGAACAGGTCGCGCACGCGGGAAGCACCCACACCCACGAACATTTCAACGAAGTCAGAGCCAGAAATCGAGTAGAACGGCACGCCAGCCTCGCCCGCCACAGCCTTGGCGAGCAGGGTCTTACCGGTGCCGGGAGGGCCGTACAGCAGAACGCCCTTGGGGATCTTTGCACCCAGGCGGGTGAACTTTTCGGGTTCAGCCAGGAACTCGCGGACTTCTTCCAGTTCGGCGAGCGCCTCGTCCACGCCGGCGACGTCGCTGAAGCGGACTTCCGGCTTGTCCTTGGTGAACTTCTTCGCGCGGGACTTGGAGAAGCTCATCACGGAGGAGCCGCCTCCGACTCGTCCCATCAGGAACCAGAAGAGCACACCAAAGAGCAGAATCGGCAGCAGCAGAGACACCAGGGAGCTCAGGAAGCTGTGCTCAACCGGCTGGTCCGTGTAGCTTTCCAGCTCGGCGGATTCCATTGCCTTAGCAACTTCTTCGCCGCGGGGCTGCACGTAGTAGAAGCGCACCGACTTACCGTAGTTGTCGTTGCCCTTCTTGTAATCGTCCTTAAGCTGCAGCTCGACGCGCTGGTCGCCGTCGTAGATCTTTGCGCTCTTGACCTGGTGGTCCTTGAGCATCTGAAGACCCACGTTGGTGTCCACCTGACGCGAGGGCTGAGTGAAGAAGGAGGTCATGAGGAAAGCCAGCATGATCACGAGAGCTGCGCCCGGCCAGAACCAGGGGCCGTTAATCAGCTTCTTCAGGAATCCCTCCGAGCCTTTCTGCGGAGTATTGGGGTTTTGCGCCAATGCTTTGTCCTTACGTTGCGGCTGTAACCCGTCGGGAGTGCGGCATGCCAGCCGGAACACCCAACGATGCAACCTTAAATGTACCCTACCCCGGCGAGCGGCTAGGTACCGGGCTTCTCTATTTCACCTGCGGGCTAAAGGGTTGTAGCACTCGGCGGGGGTGAAAGTGCATCTTCTTTGCCGGGTATCCGCGGCGGCGGCACGTCTTGGCGGCTACGTCCCGCATCCACCACCGGGTACAGCAACGCCCCGCTCCCCCACAAGCGTGAGGAGGCGGGGCGTCACCACCTACAGCATGGTTGCTGAGGTGAAGGCTTAGGAGTAAACGTGCGGGTGCAGGGTTGCGACGCAGTCCAGGTTGCGGTACTTCTCAGCGAAGTCCAGGCCGTAACCAACAACGAACTCGGGCTCAATGTCCCAGCCGACGTACTTGACCTCAACGTCAGCCTTGACGACCTTGGGCTTGCGCAGCAGGGTGCAGATCTCAACGGAAGCTGCACCGCGAGAAATCAGGTTCTGCTGTAGCCATGCCAGGGTCAGACCGGAGTCAATGATGTCTTCAACGATCAGGACGTTGCGGCCCACCAGGTCGGTGTCCAGGTCCTTGAGGATACGCACAACACCGGAAGACTTGGTGCCGGAACCGTAAGAAGAAACAGCCATCCAGTCCATGGTGTAGTGGCCCTTGAGAGCGCGGGAAAGGTCAGCCATGATCATGATGGCGCCCTTGAGAACACCCACCAACAGCACGTCCTTACCGGCGTAGTCTTCGTCGATGCGCGCCGCCAGTTCGGCGACCTTCGCATTAATCTCTTCCTTGCTGAAGAGAACGTTCTTAATATCGTCCTGCACGTCGATAGCCTGCACGATGTATTCCTTCGTATCTTTAGACGCTCTGCGCCTCCGCCGGGGGCCCCAGGTAAGGGGTTTCATGCCTTCCCACAGCGGACAATGTGGATGGTGTTCGCCTTAAGTATGGCTTAAAACGGCGCCGCGGCGCACCTCACCACGCAGATAGTGTGTGCTGAGGATACTTTCCGCGGGCACCTAGTTAAGGTCGAGTTGGCACTAATACAAGCACGTCCAGGCGTTCACCGGTTGCCGGGTGCACAATTTTGCGGCGGCGGTACGCGCTCACGTGACCGGGCATCTGAACGGGCCCAGCTACCGCATATTCGGCGGTGAAAGAGTCCAGCGCCTGCAGTCGTTCGAAGCCGGGGTTCTCTCCTCCGGCGGCTTTGCAGGCGGTCGCAAGCACACGCAAACGCAGCGCCGGATGCAGCGCAGCCACCTGTGCACGGTCCAGCAGCACGGCGTCTTCACATTCAATGCCGCGCACGGCGGCTCCGGCGGGTAGGAGCGCCTGCTCATAGGCTACCTGTGCCTGCTCGTCGAGGTATTCGGCATCGGGGCCAGCTACGGAGGCAGTGCGCGCCAGGGAGCGGGCGACGTCCCCACCGAGGTGCTCCTCCAGGTAGGGCAGCACGCTGTGGCGGATGCGGGCACGCATGAGGGATTGGTCGGTGTTGGTCGGGTCGATCCAGGGGGTGAGGGTTTCGGCGTCGCAGATGTCGAGCATGTCGGTGCGGCGCAGGCCAAGGAAGGGGCGCAGGTAGGTGACGCCCCCTTCGACGCGCACGGGAGGCATACCGGCAAGGGAGCGTGTGCCGGAGCCGCGGCTTAGGCCGAGTAGCACGGTTTCTGCCTGGTCGTCGAGGGTGTGGCCGAGTAGTACGGCGCGGGCGCCGGTGGCTTCAACGGCTTTCGTGAAGGCGGCGTAGCGGGCGGTGCGCGCCGCCATTTCGGGGCCCATGTTGCCGACGGGAACCTGCACTTTTTCGGTGATGACGGGGTGAAGCCCCAGGTCGGTGAGGGTCTGCGCGGTCTGCGCGGCGACTGCGGCGGAGTTTTCTTGTAGGTCGTGGTCGACGATGATGGCGCCTACGCGTACGTCGCCGCGGCGGGCGAAGTGCGCGGCAATGGCTGCCAGTGCGAGGGAGTCGGGGCCGCCGCTGCAGGCGACCAGGAGCAGGGGCAGGTCTGCGGCGTCCGGGGTGGGGGCGGTGCGGGAGCGTCCGGTGGCTTTGATGCTTCCGGCGCCGAGGAGCTTTTCGAGGGCGGCGGCGAGGTGGCGGCGGGCAGTGCCGACGGCGGGATGCAGGCGTCCTGCGCGTCCATTCTGCATGGTGGTTCCTTTATAGAAATTGTGAAGTATCTATGTAGATAGATACTTCACGAGGAGAATTTAGAAATAACGAAGGCTCAAGAAGTCAGGAGCCTTAGGAGCGCGGATGAAGGTATTCTTCAAACTCGTCCTGGCGGCGTTCCAACTCTTTCTGCATGGCCTTAAACGGTGAGGCATTTGAGTTGAACACATATCCCGGGGCGGCTCGGTCTGTGGGCCAGCGAACTGCTCGAGCCGCTTTGAGAGCACGCTTTAGGGCGTCTTTCTGCACCTTGGGTGGAAGACCGATAGTATCGGCAAGAGCACGCCAATCGTCAACAGTAATCTTCCAGTCTTCGGGCGGTGAACCGTCACCGGGATTCGAGTTATCTTTTCCGTTCACGCTAAGCGCCATGGACAGGGATTTAATGTGTACAAGCGAACAGGGGATGTCATAGATAGGAGCTACTTCCCATCCACGGCGTCCCTTGAGGAGCGAAATATTTTTTGCGTGCAGGTCCCCATTGCCTGTCAGCCAGGCGTAGAGAAAATGCAGGTAAAGATTCCTTCGGGCAATAGCCGGGGAAGCAGCAAGCTTCACCATTGCTTGAATGACGCTTTCTGTTGTCACGGCATGGTTGTCTTCCGTGTATTTCTCACCTGAAGGAATACCCAAAATTTGGGCACCATCTTCCATGGCGATGCGTCCCCCAGAGGGTGTTCTGTCGAATCGAGAAACCATCAAACCCGATACGCCGTCTCGATCATAGACAAGCTCATGCTGAGCTACAGGAATCCCCATGAGTGCGGCTGCGGTGAGGTGGGCAGCTTCGTTTTCTACGAGCCCAGGCATTCGTTGCGGGCTGATTTTCAGAAGCGCATCGTAGCCAGCGCCCTTCCAATGTACAGGTAGGGTTTTCATGACAGCGCTCAGCTTTTCTTGAACGCCAGGCAGTCCTCGGCGGTCAACCGTACCCATAAGCTCTGTAAAAGAAACAGCCTCAGGTTGGTTAACCAACGCGGCAGGAGCGGTGTACAGTTCCCGCCCGTGCTCAATAATTTGCACATCGCCTGGAACGTCAGAACCAATCACCAGCAATAAGCCCAGGGTGTTATTTTTGCTGATTTTTTTCTCGGAACTGACAACGTCAAGCCTATAGCCTTCGGGCAAAAGATTCTGAAAGAAAGGAGGAATTGATTCTGCAGTATATTCCGTACCCAAAGGCAGGCTCGTAGCAACTGCCGGACCATTATATTCTGCTCGGTAGGTGAAATGAATCAACCCATTAGCATCTCGCCTCAAATATGCGGCGAGAACACCATCTTTATAGACATTTGCCATAAGTTCATCTGTCATGGCTTTTCTCCAGTTCAGCCTTCTAGCACGGTGTGGGGAGGGGTTAGGTGAGGGGGTTGGCAATAGTCAGCTCGATGCCGAGCTCTTGGGCGACCTTGAGGACCGCACCAATTGACGGGCCGGGTAGCCCACGCTCAATATCGCGGATTGTTTTATCGCTGAGCCCAACCATCCACGCCAACTCCATTTGGGTGATTTTTTCGTACTTGCGGACGGCACGAACCTGGGCACCAAATTCCTGCGCGAACCTCGTTGCGTCGAATGTCATGGGGTTTCCTCCTCACCGCTACAGAACCTCAGGTTATACGAACTATTCTTCGTAATATGCCCATATTAGCACCCCAAGAAGCCCTCTGAGGCTGTTTTCCGAAGAATAGTTCGGTTACATATGCCCTTCCCGGAGCCTCCGAACACAGCCAAGGAGCACAACAAAAAGGGGGCATGCCCACCGCCTCCAGCACGCACGAAAACTCGCACGAACCAGACACGGGGAACACGCCCCCAGCAAGCCCTCCGCTCACCTGCCGCTATGACAGCGACTGCAGACGAGCCACAATGGGCGCCAACTCCTCGTGGTAATCAAGAACCATGAGAGGAGTGAAAATAGTGGAGTACGAAACG
>CAUTHR010000002.1:0-213889 GCA_963538455.1 Rothia mucilaginosa
AGCTCACCGGAGCATCAAAAACAGCATTAGCAAAATTCGCCTCAGAAGCAAACTTCACATTACGAAAGCTCACCGGAGCATCAAAAACAGCATTAGCAAAATTCGCCTCAGAAGCAAACTTATTGCTACGCCTAATGCTGAGGGCCGTAGCTCTTTGTTTCTTAGCCTCGTGCTTGTTACTCGAGTCTAAAGCTTCTTTTAAAAATTTATCGTATCCAGCACGAAAAGCCTCACTTCGTGCAGCCTTATACGCAGCGCGGTTCGTATTACGTCCTGCACGCAGAGCATCGATAACAGCGGCAGAGACGTTATTCAGGTCCTTGTTCTCAGTCACCTCTCTAGTCTAGCGGTTTTTGGCGGGCCTCTCCCCTACTGCTCGTCATATTGCCGAACTCCGCGAGCGCATAATCGCCGCATCTACGCCCAGCAATCTACACCCAGCAATGCTGAGTGCGGATAGAGCTCACCCCCGCCTCCTGCAGGCACTCGCACGAGTACCCGAAGAGAGCGGGGGTGAATCACAGAGTATAACGTTTAGGCTTCGACAGCGTCGGCAACAATCACGGTAATGTTGTCGCGGCCGCCCGATCGGAGCGCCTCGTGCTGGAGCACGTCAGCGGCGTCCTGCGGGTGGCGGATTGAAGTGAGCACGCGCGCCATGTACTCGTGCGAAAGCTCGCCAGAAAGGCCGTCGGAGCAGAGCATCAGGCGGTCACCGGCGCGGGCGGGCAGAACCCAGAAGTCCGGTTCCCAGTAGTTGCCGGTACCCAGCGCACGGGTAATCACGTTGCGGCGCGGGTGGGTCAGCGCCTCCAGGGCGGTAATCTGACCCTCGTCAACCAGGTACTGCACCTCGGAGTGGTCGCTCGTGACCTGCTCCAGCGAGGCGGAACCCTCAGAACCGGGCAGCTTCTCCATGGCGGAGTGGTGGATACCCTCATCCTCACGCAACAGGCGGTAGGTGCGGGAGTCACCCACGTTGAAAATAACCCACAGGTTACGGTCACCGATGCTGGTCAGCCAGGCGCCGGTGACGGTCGTACCGCCGGAGCGGGAAAGCGCCTGCTTAATTTCTTCGTTGGTCTCGCCAATAATATCGTGCAGGCGGTTCAGGGCGCCCACGATTTCATTGTTAAGCAGGGTGTTTGCGCGGCGGCGGCGCTTGGCGGGGTCTTCCTCGTCAATAGCTGCGAGGCGCTCAAGGTAGGTCTGCTGTTCCTCTTCGCTACGGCCACCGGGCATCGTGAAGAACGGCGAGTAGGCGAGCTGACGCACGCACAGGCGCGAAGCAACCTCGCCCGCCTCGTGGCCTCCCATGCCGTCCGCGACCACGCAAAGGGAACCGGCGACGACCATCGAATCTTCGTTATTTTCTCGATGTGCGCCGCG
Organism: Rothia mucilaginosa; assembly: GCA_963538455.1. GTDB lineage: Bacteria > Actinomycetota > Actinomycetes > Actinomycetales > Micrococcaceae > Rothia. Next base: position 1,390 of record CAUTHR010000002.1, read on the forward strand.
GTGCGTTGCACCACCGGTACGTAGTTTCAGTTCAGTCATGAGAGGTCTATCTCCATTGTGTAGTTCACGCGACGAGTCACCGCCACGGGGTCTACGTTACCAAAGCTTCTAACGTTTCGCGTTCCTTGAGAGGTGAGAGTATAGCGATTTCCCACCTGTCGGAGCGTGTTTGCTGTCTCATTATCGGTCAGCACGGTACCCGGTTCAGCCAGGGAGACCAGGCGCGCAGCCAGGTTCACGCTGGAGCCGTACACGTCACCGCGGTTAGCCAGAACCTCGCCCCAAATAAAGGCGACGCGTGCATCCGGCAACTGCGGGTCGGCACCGATTTTTTCGGAGAGCTGCAGGCTAATTTCTGCGATAGCGTCCGGGGTTTCGGTGAGGAAGAAAACTTCGTCGCCGAGAGTCTTAATAATGCGACCGCCCAGGGGCGCAATCACGTCCAGGCAGCTCTGCTCGAAGTGGTTGATGAGCTGGGAGAGAGCAGCGGCATCCAGGTTACGTACCAGGGAGGTGTACGAGACCAAATCTACGAATCCTACACCGCGCACCAGGGGCAGGCGGGATAGGCCGGAGGTGGTCACATTGTTTTCACGCAATCCCAGGCGCAGGATTCCGGCGTACATCTGACGGCGGTATGCGTACAGCGCCAGGCGCTCGAGAACGTCAAGGTAGCGCGGGAAGTCTTTAAGGAGCTTGCGGCGGGCATCATTATCGCTGAGGTTTTCGGTGACCATAATGTTGTGCACCAGCGCCTCAATCTGCCAGGCGACAGTGCGGTCGGTCAGCTGGCCTTCAGCACGCACGAGGGACGCCACATACTCCATGCGGATGGAGCCTTCTTCGTCCAGCTTCTGCAGGTCGGCGAGCATCTGCACATCTGTTTCAGTGAAGTAGGGCGCGTGGTCGGCAATAGTCGGGAAGCCCATGTTGTGCCAGATGCGCTGCGCGGTTTTCAGAGGAATTCCGGCGTATTCGGCAGCCTGTACGGGGGTGTACCGGCGGCCCTGACCCAGGAGCGACTTTTCGAGCGCGCGAATTCCTGCCTTGGATTCCTCGTCGCGATAAATATTGTTCTGCGCGAGGTTCTGCAGGATTCTGAGGTTGAGCATTTGGGTTTCGGGGCCCATGGTGGCGCCGGTGTCCTGCGGAGAGTGCGCAGGTTCATGCTGGTCTGCCGTGCTCATTGCCGCTGCCGCTCCTTTCATCTCTGCCGGAAATTGCTGTCTGGTGTATACCGTGGTGGCGCCAGGTTGGTGACGCTAGGTTACGTGGTACTTCGTTGTGCTCTGCGGGTTTCGCATTGCGTCGCTGCGATGATGCTCACCGTGTAGCGCCTTGTTAATATACCCCTCCGCTGTGGTGTCTGGGTCACAAAAGCGCCCGCACCCTAGGATAGCTTAGTGGAGTAATTCACATTTAAGAATACTCTAGTCCGCATTTTTTCGGCAGATTAACCGGCGGGTTTAGGCTCTGAGCCAACCCAACGGTACCAACCCGAGCCGGCGGTAGGGGGCGAAGAAGCCCTAAATATAGCGAGCACGCAGGGCGTAGTAATCGCGTCGGGCGGCCTTAATTTCTTTTTCAAAACGCTTGGGGTCGGGCACGTAGGTCAGGCGGTGGTGCACCCCGCGGCAGACCACGTACACCGAACCGTAGCCCAGCCACGCCCCCGGGCCACGCTGTTTTGCCCAGCGTTCCCCCATGGAATCCAGGTAGAGGGATTCGTCGCCGCTGCGGGTCATCATGCCGCGGCGCACTACGAGCCGGTGGGTGGTCAGCAGGTAGTAGGTGGTTGCCCAACGCCAGGCGGTGCGCACGGCGCTAATCAGGGTACCTACCGCACAGATCATGCCGAGAGTCCACAGAATCGGTGAGGACCGTGCCGTGGAGGCGAAGGTTGAGGCGGCGATAGCAACCAGCAGATAGGCAAGCGTGGGCAGCAGGGCACCGTAGTGCTGTCGGGTCGCAATGATGACATGCTCACCGGGGTTGAGTTTTCCGCGCAAACGCATGGTGTTCCTTAGCTGTGCTGGTTGTTATGTTCCGGCTGGAGGGGGACGCCGGTTGAGGTGGTGTGGGGTGATGGAGTTGCCGTACTGGGCTGAAGTTTTATGGGCAGAAATTTTAGGGGCAGAAATTTTATAGGCTGAAATTTTAGGGGTTGATTCTAGTGTGCCTGCTGAAAATCTCCGTAGCTACCGTTGGCGGGGCGAAGGTGCTCAATATCGCCCACCGCGTAGGGCTCTAGGGTTCCGTCCTCGCGGCGAATGAGGATGCGCCCCTGCGCGTCAAGGTCTTCGGCGGTGCCTTCTACGGTGCTTCCGTCGGGCAGGCTCATGCGCACGCTGGCTCCGAGGGTTGCGGTGGCGGCGCGTGCCTGGTCGAGCAGGCTGATGCTCTTCGGGTTGAGGGGGTCGGAGTTGAGGGGGTCGGGGCGTTCGGGGTCGCCGCCGGCGCGCACGAAGGCGCGGTAGCGGCGGGCGAAGATGCTCAGTAGCTTGGTGAGCACCTCGGAGGAGTCGATGACCCGCCCGGTGCACAGGCTCAGGCTGGTGGCGGTGGGTACAGGAAGCTGTTCGGCGGACATGTTCGTGTTCTGGCCGATGCCCACAATAATGCTGCGCTGCCCCTCGGTGGAGCCGCTTTCGGGAACAAGCTGGGCGAGGATTCCGCAACCCTTGGCGCCCTGTGCGATGACGTCGTTGGGCCATTTGAGGGCGGCGTCCACCCCGTAGCTGCGCCAAATATCGACCACACTGAGCCCGGCGATGAGGGTCAGCCAGTGGTAGCTGTCTTCGGGTAGTTCTCGGGCGAGCGGGTCGGCGGAGGCGTGCGGGCGCACCACGATACTTGCGGCGAGGCAGGCTCCAGGAGGGGCGATCCAGGCTCGGGCGAGGCGGCCGCGTCCGGCGCTTTGGTAGAGGCTGGCGTAGACGGACAGCTCGCCGAGCTGTTCGCGTTCGGGGTCCGTGCCGCCCATCAGAAGCTCGCGGGCGCGGGTGGTGGTGGAGTCGACTTCATCATAGAGGTTCACGCTGGAGTACCCGGTTTCCATTGCAATGGTGCGGATGCGCGAGGCATCCAAAACCGAATGACCGCTCTCGGTATGCATGTTCTTATCCATAGTTTGCACCTTTCTGTGCTGCCCAAAACTACCCTGCCGTATGTCGACCCGCTTTCAGCTCACCGCCGAAACCTGCCGGTTTCTACCGAGTCGCACTGGCTTCTCACCATATCAATTTCTTGCCGCCGGTGATGCCCGCCCGGCGCCCGAGACGGTACATTAGACAGTGAGGGTGCATCAAGCACCGACCGGCTGCGGAGGTTCCTCCGCCCTGCTCGAAAGAAGACCGTTATGGCTTATTACGCAATTACTTACGTTTACGCTGCTCCCGAGGAGCAGGCGAAGTACCGTCCGGCTCACCGTGAGTACCTTGGTTCGCAGATTGAGGCGGGCAACCTGATCGTTTCCGGTCCCCTGCTGGATGGCGAGACTCCCGCCGGCGCTCTGCTGATTGCAAAGGTCGACTCCGTTGAGGCGGCCGAGAAGCTGGTTGCTGGCGACCCGATGAACATTGGTGGAGCGGTTCTGTCTCACACCATCACCGAGTGGAACCCGGTTCTGGGCACCATCTAAGCGTCATTCACGCTGAAAAAGCTTGAACGTAAACCCCCTTTTTCGCCGGCAAGGATTGCCGGTGCGAGAGGGGGTTTTCTGCACTCTTTTGAGTCGTTCTTTCGCACTTTTCGTTTGCTATATGCACCTTCTTGGGTGCTGAGTGCATAAAAGTGTATCTAGTGTTGATATTCTGGCTTCTCACCTGGCATATGTGCCCTAGTTCGCACTATAGTTGAGGGATATGCACATTGTTCAAGAGCGCCTTTCGGGGCCTTCTGAGCAACCATCACCGCAACCACTGGCTCCCGACAATCGGGTGGAGCAGGAACGAGGAATAATGTCCGAGAACCTCCAGCAGGAATTTGATTTGAGCACCACCGCCGGTAAGCTCGCTGATTTTTATGCACGTCGAGAGCGCAGCTTTGCGCCCAGCGGTGAGGCAGCTATCGAGAAGCAACACGCACGCGGCAAGAACACCGCCCGCGAGCGCATCGACATGCTTCTGGACGAGGGTTCTTTCGTAGAGTTTGACGCCCTCGCCCGCCACCGCACCACCGCATTCGGCATGGAGGCGAAGAAGCCTCTGGGTGACGGTCTGGTCTCCGGTTACGGCACCGTGGATGGCCGCCTGGTTGCCGTGTATTCGCAGGATTTCACCGTCTACGGCGGTTCCCTCTCGCAGGTGAACGGCGAGAAGATTGTGAAGGTGCAGAAGTTCGCGCTGAAGAACGGCTGCCCGGTTATCGGCATTAACGATGGTGGTGGCGCCCGCATTCAGGAGGGCGTGGCTTCCCTGGCGATGTTTGCCGATATTTTCCGTATGAACGTGCGCGCTTCCGGTGTGGTTCCGCAGATTTCGGTCATTATGGGCCCCTGCGCCGGCGGTGCCGCGTACTCCCCCGCCCTGACTGACTACATCATCATGGTGGACAAGACGTCGCACATGTTCATTACCGGCCCGGACGTCATTAAGACCGTGACCGGTGAGGACGTGGACATGGAAACCCTCGGTGGTGCGCGTCAGCACAACTCTGTGACCGGTACCAGCACCTACCTGGCTGAGGATGAGGAAGACGCTTTCGACTTTGTGCGCGAGCTCCTGGAGTTCCTGCCCTCGAATAACCTTGCCGAGCCCCTGCCCCTGGAGCACGACCAGGAGCCCGTGGTGACCGTGGACGACCTGGATTTGGATACCCTGATTCCGGATTCGGCAAACCAGCCCTACGATATGCGCGCGGTCATTGAGTCCGTGGTCGATGACGGCCACTTCCTGGAGATGCAGGCGCTGTACGCCCCGAACGTGATGATTGGTTACGCCCGCATTGAGGGCCGCACGGTCGGTATTGTGGCAAACCAGCCGATGCAGTTCGCCGGCTGCCTGGACATTTCCGCCTCCGAGAAGGCTGCCCGTTTTGTGCGTCACTGCGATGCGTTCAACATTCCGATTCTGACTTTTGTGGATGTTCCCGGCTTCCTGCCCGGCACCGATCAGGAGTTTAACGGCATTATTCGCCGCGGCGCTAAGCTGCTCTACGCTTACGCGGAGGCGACCGTTCCGCTGGTTACCGTCATTACCCGTAAGGCGTACGGCGGTGCGTACATTGTGATGGGTTCGAAGAAGCTGGGTGCCGATATTAACCTGGCGTGGCCCACCGCTCAGATTGGCGTGATGGGTGCTCAGGGTGCGGTGAATATTCTGTACCGTCGTGAGCTGGCTACTCTGGCGGCTGAGGGCGGCGATGTTGAGGCTCGCCGCGCTGAGCTGATCGCCAAGTACGAGGAAGAGCTGCTGAACCCGTACCAGGCTGCTGAGCTGGGTTACATTGACGAGGTTATTGCCCCGAGTGAGACTCGCGTGCGCATTATTTCTTCGCTGCGCGCCCTGCACGATAAGCGTGCGTCTACCCCGGCAAAGAAGCACGGCAACATCCCGCTGTAGGCTTCCGTTGTGCCCGCGCTACAGGCGGCGCGGGCATTCGCAGGATTTTAGGTTTTCTCAGAATTTTAGGTTTTCTAAGGAGGCGTGCCTTTGGCAGGCTACAATCCGCTGAGTTATTTCTCATTCGGTAAGAAGAAGGATAGTTCGGAGGCTACTGAGAGCGCCGAGCAGCTTGAGCGTAGCTCCGCACGTTCTTCGGCGCACGCGGATACCGCCTCCAGCGCCGCGAAGGATTCTGCTCAGTCTTCGGTAGATACTGACGCTGAGCAGGAGCCGCTGCTGAAGGTGGTTAAGGGCTCCCCCACTCCGGAGGAGATTGCCGCCCTCACGGCTGTGGTTGCGATGATGCAGGCGAGCGCCGCGAAGCAGGAGCAGAACTTGCTGGTGGGTGCCGCTTCGCGCATCCTGAACCGCGGTCAGCGCCTGGGTGTTTCGTTGCGCCCCGGTCCCGGTTCGTGGAGGCGCGCTCGCCCCATGTAGCGCGGGCTTATCGACCTGAATAATAAATTCCCGTTGCACCGGCTGGTGCGGCGGGAATTTATTGTTTTACCTCAAATTCAGGATTTATATTGCGCTATTGAACATCTAATGCGCCGATTCTTGCGGTTTTGTCATATTAGAAATGATAAAGTCATGATGATACGTACTGATGCTACGATGTATATACCATCACATAAGTATTAATAATTGGCAGGGACCATGGCAAAGATGCTGAATAAAAATCATAGGCCCCCACCTGATGTCTATATCGCGCTTCTGTTGCCGACGCTACGGCGCTTATCGAAGACTGTGCCCCGCACCGCCGCCTATGTTAGTGAGCAGTTGCGGCAGCAGACTAAGGCATTGGGGGCGAAGAAGAACATACCTAATCTTGAGTCCACCGATTTTGCGGTGGCTGTGCGCACCACCCTGAAAATCCTGGTGGCGCTTCGTTATGCCCAGCTTATGCCTCGCCTGACCCCGTGGGAGAAGAGGAAGTACCTGCTCACTCCCCTGGGCGCTGAGCTGACCTGCACCCCGCATCTGCACGGTTCGGTGCCGCCGCGCGTGGTGAAGCAGGTGCAGGCGTTGTGTGCTCAAAGCCTGACGGCAAAGAGCGGGAAGAAGCTGAAGAAGCAGGCGAATGCCCTGCTGGAGACTGCGGAGGCGGAGCATCGCCTCATTTTTGGCGCGTCCGACGGTGATGCGGTCACCGGCATGGAGTCGCTCCTCCCCGGTACCGGCACCGGGGATGCTACCCCCGCACACGAAGCAACCGGTGCAGAGCACCTTGCACGTGCTGTGAATTCTGCGGGTGCTGTGAATTCTGAAGGCATTGTGGGTGCTGCGGGTGCGTGGCCCGCGGGTCAGTCCCCTCTGGATATTATTTTGCGTGCCAGCGAATCACCGGTCATTCACGCTCAGGCGGAATTCGCTGAGCACTTTACGCAGGATTTAATTCAGCATATTCACGCGGTGACGCCAGAATATTTTGAGCAGATTGTTGCCGATATTTTTACGGCTCTCGGTTTTAGTACCGAGGTGACCGGTGGTGCTGATGATAAGGGTGTTGACGTTATTGCCCGCTATTCTGATGGCCTGGATTTTGCGCCGATTTATATTCAGGTGAAGCATTATTGCGGAACCATGAAGGTTACCCCTAACGAGATTCAGAAGCTTGCCGGTGCGGTGCTTCTGCACGGCGGCTTGCAGGGTGTTTTGGTGACGTGCGGTGCGTTTGCGCAGCCGGTGCCCGAGTATTTGCAGGGCTTACCGGGCGCACGCAATATTGCGCTGGTTGATCAGCATCAGCTGGTGGAGTTGATGATCCGTCACCGCGTGGGTGTGCTTGATGGTGAGGGCGAGTGCGGTTACCGCATTGACGAGGAGTATTTTGCCCGCGGCTTGGAGTAGCCCTCGCGGCTTGGAGTATCGGGTGTTTTTGGGGCGGGTATTTCTCTCTAAATATCCCCGACCTTCGCGCATTTCCCGCCTCATTTCACTTAATGTATTTTCACTTTTCCTTGAGGATATTTTTCACATATCGGCTGGTTTTAGAAATCTAGATAATTTCTTGAACCAGTCGATACAATGGGAGAGTAATGCGTTATATATTCTTCGCATTATTTCACGAAGTGAATATACCCGCGACGGTCTAGACACTTCACCATAATTTATAGCGTTCTTTCCGAGTGCACGTCATTGAAGACGGTACGTGAGCGGGAGGGGCTGAGAAATCTGCCGTTCCTACTTCTCTTCACGTGCTTCTCTTCATGAGGGGTTACCAAAGCGTCGGCCCAAAAATAAAGATGGTGTCGCCCAGTATTGTGTGAATATTTTCCCGCTCGAATGACTGCACTTTATGAAGAATGCCCGCACGATAAATAACACCAGATAAGGAGCCCAGCGTGGCTTTTGTGAATAAAACAATGCTCCATATCGACCATTCCGAATTGCACTCTCTGCAGCAGGAAACCTCGTGGGAGGCTCTACCCGAGGAAGCACGCACTCTCAGCGTTGCGGTGGCTTTCTCTCTGCTCCGCCATTTTGAGCGCGCGCAGGATCGTGGCGAGAAGGTTTTCTTCCCCGATATGTACACCCCCGTAGGTGTGGACCTGGGTTTCAATATGACTCAGCGTTTCATTGCGGTCGGTGACAACGTTCTCTTCCGTGAGGCGCTCAATAAGCTGATTGCGGCACTGGTCAACGCTGACTATCTTGAGGTGTCCCTCAGCCAGCTGCATCCGGGCAACCTGCACTACACCCTCAGCGAGGCTGGCCGCGAGCTACTCGGCACCCCAAAGGAACAGCAGGCGCAGGCGCTCCTGCCGGTTCTGCCCCTCCTCAGCGGCGTGTACCTCTACTACCTGGAGCAGTTCTACCCGGTTCTGCTCTCGCACATTACCGTGCGTGAGCTTCTGCCCATCGTTCTGAGCGTGACCCCCTCCTACCCCGCGGCGGCGCCCGTGAAGATTCGCGAGCTGGTGCTGCGCGAATGCGGTTTTGTGCAGGGCTGGTACGGCCTGTCCTACCTGGAACAGCGCATTATTGAGCCGGTGATTGCTCAGGCGCTGAGCCTGCTGACCCGCGAAGGCTACCTGCGCGCCAAGACGATTCACGAGCACACGGATTCTCCGCTGACTCTGTACTCACTGTCGCCGGCGGCGAAGGAGCTGGTGGCTCGTCACGAGGAGACCGGCGTGCCGGCGAGCGAGCTGAGCTCCGTGCTGGCGCTGGTGAAGGATGAGGGCACCTCCATTACGGCCGAAGATATTGCCGCAACCGATGCGATGCTGACCCATATGGGCGTTCTTCTGCTCGACACCCTCAACGACCACGGCGCCGACGTGGAGCTGAGCCTTCCGAGCCTGGAGCAGGTCTTTGACCGCGACGAGCGCATCCAGCAGGCCTCCTCGAACCCCTATTTTGTGCAGATTGACGCGCAGGATTACCTCTACGATGTGCTGACCGCCCACCACTACCTCTCTGAGCGTGAGACCGTCTACTCGCTGGGTCCCGCTTTCGCGCCGGCTCTGGCGCAGATGGTTGAGCCGAGCGTTCAGAAGCTGGTGGCTTCGGCCCTGCTGGATCCTGCGGCGGTGGACGCTCTGCCGTACCCGCATCAGCTGCTGTACCCGATTCTGAAGCTCGTGGAGGAGAACCCGCGTATCTCCTACTACGACATCTACGATGAGTTGAAGATCGCCCTGGATATCCCGTACCTGCAGGGTGAGGTGGCGCCGCACCGTTATAAGCTGACCCCGCGTCTGCGTAACCGCTATTCGGTTGCGATGCACGTGCTCAAGGGCGAACGCTACCTGAATGCTCTGCGTGAGGGTACGGGTCGTACCTCCCGCAAGAACCCGGAGCGTTATGAGCTGAGCGAGGCGGGTAAGGAGCTGCTCAAGCGATTCCCGGAGGGCGCTCCGGAGGCGGTGACCGCCCGCATGGCGCCGTTGCCGCCGCAGTCGCTCAAGCACAAGCTGCCTCAGGATATTGCGGCTGAGTTGCAGGCTCGTGAGGAGGCTCTTCAGGCGGCTAAGGAGGCGCGCGCGGCGGAACGTCAGGCTCGCCTGGCGGCTCGTGAGGGCGCTTCTCGTGAACCGTTGGCTCCGGTGCCGGGTGCTTCTCCGGCGTTGCTGGCGCGTCCGGCTGGTTCGCCGGTGGCGGCTCCTGCCCAGGCGCCTACTGCTCAGGCGCCCGCTGAGGTTCCGGCGGCACCGGTCGCTGAGGCTACCGCCCAGCCCGCTGTGTCCACCCCCGCTGTTTCTGTGCCCGTTGCTGTTCCCGTTCAGTCGGTTGTTTCCGCCCCCGCTGTTTCGGCTGCTGAGCCTTCGGCCGCGTTGCAGGTGGCTGCCGCTCAGGTGCGTGAGGCGCTGAAGCGTTACCGTCAGGTCTTCCGCCGCGAGGCTCTGGCTCCGGCGCTGGCTCAGGTGTCTGAGGAGCGCTTCCGTAGCATTGGTTTCGATCTGTTCCTGATGCGCGGCTACACGGTAGAGGCTTTGGATGCTCAGGGCGTGGACGGTGTGGCGACTCCCGCCACCGGCGAAAAAGAACGCGCATTCTACGTGCGTACTCTGCGCCCGGTAGCCGGCGGTGTGCTCTCCGCGAGCGTTCAGCCGCAGGATATTACCGCGTTCTTCCTGGCGATTCACGCCCGCGGCGGTCAGCTCGGCACCTTCATCACGAACGCACCGTTCAGCGATGAGGCGTACGACGAGTTCATCCGCTGCTCGACCAAGTACCCGAACATTCTGGTGGACTTGGTATCCGGCGATGAGCTGCAGGACCGCCTCATTGCGCACCGCCTCGGCGTGGTCGAGGGTGCGAACGGTCTGCTGGAACTCAACGGTGAATACTTCGCCGGCTAGCAGTTTTTAGCCTATCTGGGGGCGCCCCGGCCTTCTCTTTCCTGCACGTTCAGGTGGGAGAAAGCCGGGGCGTTTTCGCACCTTTACCCCGGTGAGTTGTCCACAAGTAAGCCGTTTTCCTCGCGTTCGGTGCCTCTCAGCCCGTAATATTGCCGGTTTATGCGACCCAAATCACCGAAAATCGTGGTTGAAGGCACACCCCTGCGTTAGGATATGAACATGAGCACTTACCAGGAACTTCCCAGCATCTACCGATTGAAGCGCTCGCTGACCGACGTCGATCAGATTGCTAACGAATACTTTGAAAAGGTCCTCGACCTGAACCCCGTCCATGCAACCGAGCTTGGTCGTAAAGGCGTAGAGACCCTATACCCCGACTACTCGCCCGCAGGCGAGAAGGCTTATGCGCGCCTTGCGAAGAAGACTTTGAAGAAGGTCGATAACGTCCTGCCTATTGATGACGTTGACCTGGTCACCCTGGATGCTCTACAGGAGCGCCTGAGCCTGTACCGCAAGCAGTACAAGGCTGGCTTTGGTGGCTGGCAGCTGAACAATATTGCCTCCGTCCCGCAGGAGGTGCGCTCGGTCTTTGACCTGATGAAGCGCAACACCCAGCAGGACTGGGAGCACATTATTGGTCGTATGCACCGCGTGACCGAGGCGCTGGAGGGCTACATCCAGACTCTTGAGGCGGCTCGTGAAGAGGGCAAGGTCGCCCCGCGCCGCCAGGTGGATATTGTCATTGAGCAGACCGCCGCGTACTACGCTCCCGGTGGTTTCTTTGACGAGCTTGCCGCCGAGGTTGCCGCAGCTGTCCCGTCCCTGAAGGATGAGGCTGCCGCCGGTGCCGAGGCTGCGAAGGAAGGCTACCTCCGCCTCAACAGCTACCTGGTGGAGAAGCTGCAGCCGGCCGCTCCTTCCCGCGACGCTGTGGGCCGTAAGGCGTACAGCCTGCACTCCCGTTCGTTCCTGGGTACCACCATTGACCTGGACGAAACCTACGCCTGGGGCGTGAAGGAACTGGAGAGCATTATCGCTCGTCAGCGTGAGGTTGCCGAGGAGATTGAGCCGGGCGCAAGCATTGAGCGTGCGAAGCAGCTGCTCGATGAGGATCCGGCACGTCAGCTGCACGGCACCGATGAGCTGAAGGCGTGGATGCAGAAGCTCGCCGACGCCGCGGTGGAGAACCTGGCGGGTAGCCACTTTGAGATTGGCGGCCCCATGCGCCGCATTGAGTGTTGCATCGCGCCCACGAACGAGGGCGGTATTTACTACACCGGCCCCTCCCCCGATTTCTCGCGTCCGGGCCGCATGTGGTGGTCGGTGCCCGAGGGTGAGGACACTTTCACTACTTGGCGTGAAACCTCCACCGTGTACCACGAGGGCGTTCCGGGCCACCACCTGCAGATCGCTATCGCTACGGCGCTGAAGGGCACCATGAACTCCTGGCGCACGAACATGCTGTGGGTTTCCGGTCACGGTGAGGGTTGGGCACTGTACGCCGAGCGCCTCATGGAGGAACTGGGCTACCTGAAGGATCCGGGTGACCGCATGGGCATGCTGAACGCTCAGCGTATGCGCGCCGCCCGCGTGGTCTTCGATATTGGTGTTCACTGCGAGATGCCGATTCCCGATGAGTGGGCTGAGCAGCTGGGCGTTGAGCCGGGCACCATCTGGACCTCTGAGCTGGGTTACGAGTTCTTGAAGCTGAACCTGGACGAGTCCGAGGGTCACCTGCGTTTCGAGTTCCTGCGTTACCTGGGTTGGCCGGGTCAGGCGCCGAGCTACAAGATTGGCGAGCGCCTCTGGCTGGAGCTGCGCGATCAGGCTCTGCGCCGCGGCGATGACATGCGCGCATTCCACACGCGTGCGCTTCTGCTCGGTTCGGTGGGTCTGGACACTCTGCGCCGCGCCCTGACCGATGAGATGATGCTTCCTCTGGATACTGAGGATGACGACGACGAGGACGACGAGTAACCTCTGGACTAAAGCCTCCGCATAGGAACTCCATACAGCGAAGCCCCCGCTTCAGCTTTGCGACTGAGGCGGGGGCTTCGCTGTATTTCATGCCTTCTGAAAGCTATGTCTTCTGGGGTCTATGTCCTCTGGGGTCTATGTCTTCTGGGGTCTATGTCCTCTGGGGTCTATGTCCTCTGGGGGCTACCCGAAGTTTGCGGCGCCGGGGTCGGTGGTGCCAAATCCCATGCCGGTGGAGTCGTTCAGATCCACCAGGTGCGGGGCAAAGCGGCACCAATAGTCGGTGAGCGCACCGTTCGATTCGCGGATACCCACGCCTACGGTGCGTCCGTCGACCACCCACACGCCGAGGATGGGGTGGCTGACCGGGTTGATAATGCCTTCGTAGCGCGGTGCCGGGATGTACTCCTGGTAGATGAATTCGCTTTCGGGGGCGTTGGCGAAGAAGTCGTCCTCTTCGGGCTTGATGAAGACGTCGTAGTCGGGGGCGTAGATTTCTACGCCGTCGCCTTCACGCCCGAAGATGGGTTTGCGAACCCAGTTGCGCATGCCGCCGCGGTGACCCGCGTAGGTGGGTACGAGGTTCGGGTGGCCGGGGTACTTATCCCAGAGCGCGGCGAGCAGCAGCTTATTGGAGAGGAACATCTTCCACGCCGGCTCGATCCAGCGGTCCATGGCGCCGTGGTAGGCGAAGAGGAGCTTGTCGTAGCCTGCTTCGCTGTCGGTGACCAGGTCTTCCCAGGGGTAGAGCTTGAAGAGGTTGGTGATGGCGCGTCCGTGGGCGTCTTCCCAGCTCTTGGTTTCCTCGTTGAAGATGACTTCGTCGATGGGAATCATGTGGGTTTTAATGCCCGCCTGCTGTGCCGCGTAGGCGATGAGCCAGAGGTTGTTGTAGTCCTCATTGTTCTCGTCAATCTCGGGGCTCACGTGCGCCAGGTGAAGTACGGGCTGCACGCCGGCGGTGATTTCGGGGGCGAAGATGTGGCGCCAACGGTTGGTGAAGGCTTCACCGATTTCGCCCCAGTGGGCGTAGCCGCGGGTGTCGAGGCGCTGGTCTTTCGCCCAGGTTTTCTGGCTGACTGCCGCCTCCACAATGCCGGTGGGGGTGTCTGCATTGTATTCGAGCAGCTTCATGGGGTCACCGGGCACACCCGAATAGGTGAAATCGAAGCGGCCGTAGAAGTCTGCGTCGCGGCGGTTCCATGATTCCACGGCGAGGTTGAACGCCGCCTGCGGCAGACCGAGGGTGCCGAACGCACCGGAGGCAATGTACTCGACGGTTTCCAGGCACATGCGGTGCATTTCTTCCGCCTGAGCGCGCACAGAGTCCATTTCTTGCGGGCTGAAAATGTAGGCGGCGTATTCGTTCCAATAGTGGTCGGTGTCGTGGGGGCCGTCCACGCTGTAGGTGAGGCCTTCCTCAACGATGACGTTCTCCCAGTCGGGTCGACCGACGGGAAATTCTTCACGGCGCATGAGGGGCTAGGCTCCTTCGAAGTAGTGAATGGAAAATAGTGAGGAAAATGCGGGCGGGACCGTTCAGTCCCTGCCCGCATTCAGTGTGATGGCTTATGGCTTAGCCGCCGGAGGTACCGCCACCGGACTTGGAACCGCCACCGAAACCGCCTTTGCTGCCGGACTTCGAGGACGAACCCGACTTGGACGAGGAGCCGGATTTCGAGGACGAACCCGACTTGGAGGTGTTCGACTTGCTGTAGGAGCCGGTGCTTCCGCTATTGCTGGTACCCTGCTTACCGCTGGAGACCGAGCCGGTGGTCTTATTACGCACCGAGGAGGTCTTACCGGAGTTGTTGGTGCTGGTCACCTTACCCGAGGAGACGGTGGAAGACTTCTTCGCGCTGCGGTAGGAGTCTTCAAAGCCGCCGCCCTTGGAGGACACGCCGCTGTAGACGGTGCCATTGCTGGGGCGGGTGGTGCTGCCTCCGGAAAGCTTAGAGCCCACGGGAGGAATGTAGTGGGATCCAGAAGAATTAGCGGCGCTCTGGCGACCCAGGTAGTACCAGAGGAACGCATTCGATGTGTTGTGGCTGGTAGTCGATCCAGACGAAGTAGAACCAGAAGAACCAGAGGAACCGGAAGAGCTAGAGGAACCCGAGGAGCTAGAGGAGCTCGACGAGCCCGAGGAATCGCTACTGGGCGAGTCGGTCGGCTCCTGAACGCCCGCCTTCTCGCATTCGCTATCTTCCACGCGCAGGCCGGTCTTCGCATCCTGGCAGACGCGGGCGTACTCTTCGCCCTGCGACAGGAATGCGTTCTCTTCCTGGTGCATGGAGTTGTATGCGAAGATGCCACCGCCAACCAGCAGCACGCCAGCGCCAGCTACGGCAATCATCTTGGCGATGCCGGGGCGGGTCGCGCCCAGGTTCAGGGTCTGCTGGGCTGAGGTCTGTGCGGCGCGGGTAGCAAAGTTGGCGACTGCTTCCATGCGGTTGCCGGGCTTCTTCGGGCCGTTGGGGGTGGTGGTTCCGCCGGGGTATTGGGGAGCAGAACTCATGCATCTCTCCTTGAAAGGTGGTGCGTGGCGTATTGCTCAACGCGTACATGAAGCTGAGTGGGTACAGCATCATCCGGCGACTTTCGCCGGATTATCGGTGTGGTTCCAGCATATCAAGCCCCAGCTTTCGGATTATTAGCTGACGGCAAAATCTCAGCAAGCTTCGCCGCATGTTGCGCCGTTGTTTCCTTTCTGTTTGCTTTTGCGGTGATTCCCGATGAACTATCAGCCGATTTAACCGCCTATTGGGGGCTGGATGCGCTGGTGGCAGTGCTGCCAGAAGGTACCGCCGAAAGGTCACGATTCGTCACACATCCCCTACACTGCACCGGGTTGCAATACTTCTTCACACAAACTCGCGCCGGAGTGCACAAAAGTTTTAGAGTATGCCACATGTCTACACCGCATGCATCATCTCGTTCACGTCTGCCCAAGTGGGCTACTTCTTTCGGCAACCAAATCATTGCCTCCCTCATTCTGGGTATTGTTCTCGGCGCGCTCGCCCTCGCACTGGGCGGGGACGCGAAGAGCAACCCCAACTGGCTCATGGTGACCTTGGATACCATCGGCTCCTCCTACGTCACCCTGCTGAAGGCGGCTGTTGTTCCGCTGATTTTCACCGCCGTGGTCGCCTCCATCTCTAACCTGTCGCAGGTGACGAACGCGGCACGCCTGGCGGTTAACACACTCATCTGGTTTGCGATTACCGCATTCTTCGCGGTGCTCATTGGTATTGCGATGGGCCTGATCGTTCAGCCGGGCGTGGGTGCGCAGGTGCAGGGCAAGGCGTACACCGGCTCGACCGGTTCGTGGACCGCGTTCCTGACCGGTCTGATTCCGGTGAACTTCCTGGGTCTGGGTGTCAGCGCTAAGTCCGGTGATTCCGGCATCACCGCCTCGGCGTCCTTTAACGTACTGCAGATCCTGGTCATTTCCGGCGCGGTCGGCATTGCCGCGCTGAAGGTCGGTGAGGCCGCTAAGCCGTTCATTGACGTGGTCAAGAGCGCTCTGGCGATTATTCAGAAGATTCTGTGGTGGATTATTCGCCTGGCGCCGCTGGGTACCGTGGGTCTGATCGCTAAGGCAGTTTTCGCGTACGGTTGGGCGTCAATGGGTTCGCTGGTCGCGTTCGTTATCGCCCTCTACATTGGCCTGCTGCTGGTCTTCCTCGTGGTTTACCCGATTATTGTTCGCGTGAACGGCTTGTCGGTCCGCCAGTACTTCTCGGGCGTGTGGCCGGCGCTCCAGCTGGGCTTCGTGTCCCGCTCTTCGATGGGTTCGATGCCGATGACCCAGACTGTTGCCGAACGCAACCTGGGTGTTCCCCGCGCCTACGCATCCTTCGCCGTTCCGCTGGGTGCGACCACTAAGATGGACGGTTGCGCCTCGGTTTACCCGGCTCTTGCCGCGATCTTCGTGGCTCAGTTCTACGGTATTCAGCTGGACTTCACCCAGTACCTGCTGATTGTGATGGTGTCCGTGCTCGGTTCGGCTGCGACTGCCGGTACGACCGGCGCTATCGTGATGCTGACCCTGACCCTTTCCACTCTGGGTCTGCCGCTGGACGGTGTGGGTCTGCTCCTGGCGATTGATCCGATCGTTGATATGGGCCGTACCGCTCTGAACGTTGCCGGTCAGGCGCTGGTTCCGGCGATTGTGGCTCGCCGCGAGGGCATTCTGGACGAGGCGCTCTACAACGCTCCCCGTTCGGAGGGCGGCTTCGTGGCTCAGGAATTCTACGATGAGCGCATCGCCGGTGAGGCGCAGCGACTTCACGAGGTGGAGGACGCGGTACGCCGCTAATCTGGCGAGCTCATCAGGCAAAGGTTCACGCGCACGGCGCTAGGCGGTACCGCTTAGCGCCGTATAGCTTCTCTACCATCTGTATCCCCAGCATGGGCGCACAGCACGGGCGAAATACATTTGTCAAACGTCATAAAAACGTCACGATTGATTCTTCTTTTCTTTTAACGTTTGAGAAGAGTTATGATTTTGAACGGCGTGTTCCATCTCCTACGTGGTTGAGGGGGATGGGACACGCTCTTTTTATGCCTCCTGACCTTTCCACCCTACCTTCTCAGCAACCCTCAATCTGCACTCGAAAGTAAAACCCTGCCGCAACGTTCTAAAATAGAACCCATGACTACCAGCGCTTCACCGACCCAACTGATTCTTGCCTCCGCCTCCCCGGCGCGCCGCAAGCTCCTGGAAGACTCCCGCATCGCGTTCACGGTGCGCGTCTCCTCCGTAGATGAGGACGCCGCGCTCACCGCCGCCAACGAACAGGCGCGAGCGCAGGGACGTGCCGGGCTCACCCCGGCTGAGACCGCCTCCCTGCTGGCGCAGTTGAAAGCGCAGGCTGTTGCCGTCGAACTTGCCGCCGAGGGTGTGCGCGATGCGCTGGTTCTGGGGTGCGATTCGGTCTTCGAGTTTGAGGGTGTTGCCTACGGCAAGCCGCACACCGCCGAGACGGCGCGCGAGCGCATCAGCGCTATGAGCGGCAACTACGGTGTGTTGCATACCGGTCACGCGCTCGTGGATTTGCGTGGCATTGAGCCGGATGCCGAGCTGCCCGCTGCTTCTGAGCTACCCACTGTTTCTGAGTTGCGTAGCGCTACCGTCCACTTTGATGAGCTCAGCCCCGAAGAGATTGAGGCGTACATTGCCACCGGCGAACCGCTCTGGGTAGCCGGTTCCTTTACCCTGGACGGCTACGGTTCGGCGTTTATTCGCGGTATTGAGGGTGAGTTCCACACGGTGGTGGGCCTGTCCATCCACGCGCTACGCGATATGTTGCGCCGCCGCGAGGTTGCGGTAACCGAGTTGTGGCTAGCGCCCCACAACGAGGATTAGATTCAGCGTAATCGTATAAATCTGTCTCAAAGCGCGCCCTGGAATACACATTATTGAACACCAATCGATAAGATAGAACAGTATGATGCGCGTTATATTCGCCAATCCTGCCGATGTATCCTTGGAGCAGGAGATTAAAGGAGAGCTTTAAGTGACTCAGCACCAGGCAGAAGCCGCCAAGAAATTTACTGCAGTCCCCGGCCGTCACACCGGCCCGGTCAGCAAGATTCTGATCGCTAACCGCGGTGAAATTGCTGTCCGCGTGATTCGTGCAGCCCGCGATGAGGGCCTGCAGACCGTCGCCGTCTACGCTGACCCCGACCGCGATTCCCAGCACGTGAAGCTTGCCGATGAAGCCTACGCTCTCGGCGGCGCCACCGCGGCACAGTCCTACCTGGTCATGGACAAGCTCATTGAGATTGCTCTCCGCTCCGGTGCTGACGCCGTGCATCCCGGCTACGGTTTCCTTTCTGAGAACGCGCAGTTCGCGCAGAAGTGCATTGACGCGGGTCTGACCTGGATTGGCCCCTCCCCCGAGTCCATTACCCAGCTGGGCGATAAGGTGGCAGCCCGCCACATCGCGCAGAAGGTGGGCGCTCCCCTGGTGCCCGGCACCAAGGACCCGGTCAAGTCCGCCGATGAGGTTGTTGCCTTCGCGGATGAGCACGGTCTGCCCATTGCGGTGAAGGCCGCATTTGGTGGCGGTGGCCGCGGCATTAAGGTGGCACGCGACCGCGAGAGCATTGTTGAGATGTACGAGTCCGCTGTTCGCGAGGCTACCGCGGCGTTCGGTCGCGGTGAGTGCTTCATCGAGCGTTTCTTGGATTCGCCCCGCCACGTTGAGACCCAGTGCCTGGCGGATGCACACGGCAATGTCGTGGTGGTTTCCACCCGTGACTGCTCCCTGCAGCGCCGCAACCAGAAGCTCGTTGAGGAGGCGCCCGCCCCCTACCTGAGCGATGAGCAGAACGAGCGTCTGTACGAGGCATCCCGCGCGATTCTGCGTGAGGCTGGCTACCAGGGTGCCGGCACCTGTGAGTTCCTGGTCGGCACCGACGGCACCATTTCCTTCCTTGAGGTGAATACTCGACTGCAGGTGGAGCACCCGGTCTCCGAGGAGATTTCCGGTCTGGACCTGGTACGCGAGCAGTTCCGTATTGCCCGCGGCGAGAAGATTGAGGAGAAGGACCCGGTTCTGCGCGGTCACTCCTTCGAGTTCCGTATTAATGGAGAGGATGCTGGCCGTTCCTTCATGCCCGCCCCCGGCACCATCGAGAAGATGACCGTGCCCACCGGCCCCGGTGTTCGCTGGGATTCCGGTTTCGTAGCTGGCGATGTTATCGGCGGTAACTTCGACTCCATGCTGGCTAAGCTCATTGTCACCGGCGCGAATCGTGAGCAGGCTCTACAGCGTGCCCGCCGTGCCCTGGCTGAGCTGACCATTGAGGGTATGCCCACCGTCATTCCGTTCCACCGCGTCGTGCTGGATGATCCCGCTTTCGCGCCGGCTGAGGGCGGCGAGTTCAAGGTGCACACCCGCTGGATTGAGACCGAGTTCAACAACACCATCCCCATGTACTCCGGCGCACCCGGTAGCGTGGGCTCCGATGAGGATGAGCGCACCACCGTGGTTGTCGAGGTCAACGGTAAGCGTATGGAGGTGTCCCTGCCTGATTTGGGTGGCGGCACTAAGCCTGCGGCTAAGCCCGCCTCCAAGACCCGCAAGTCTCGTTCGGCACGCGGCGCGGCGAAGGGTGGCGGCGACGAGCTGACCAGCCCCATGCAGGGCACCATCGTGAAGGTGGCGGCTTCTGACGGCGACACCGTCGCTGAGGGCGATCTGATTCTGGTGCTGGAGGCTATGAAGATGGAGCAGCCCATTACCGCGCACAAGGCGGGTAAGGTTTCGGGCCTGTCGGCTAAGGCTGGCGATACCGTCACCTCCGGTGCGGTGCTGGCGACCATCAAGTAACGCTTCGCCTCGATACCGCGGTCACGCGAGCGCTATAGGCTATACGAATCCCCCGGAAGGGTATGAGGTCATGCCTCGTATCTTTCCGGGGGATTTTCTATGTCCGCTCTTGTTTGTTTCTGTGGGGTTTGAGCGACTATCTATTGCGATTACGTCCAAATAGTGGCTGTATTTATTGGGTCTTTTCTGAACAGAGTTATAATGTTGCACTTTAGAGGGGCCTTTCAGATTCCTACGCTCGCCGCACCCCACCCGGTGCGGTCGCGGCACCCGGTAGAGGCTTGCGGCACATCCCGCCTCACGCGCTGATCGGTAACGGACGCCCCGGCTCCATCTGTACACACAGTTCACCTTTTCGGGAGTTTTCCTCATGAGCACCTCTGCACCCGACGCGAAAGCGTCCGCTGCATCGGTGAAGAATACGACTCCTCGCAGTCGAGTTATTCTCGCCTCGCTCGTTGGTACCACCATCGAGTTCTACGATTTCTACATTTACGCCACCGCAGCAGTGGCCGTCTTCCCCGTGCTGTTCTTCCCCTCGAAGGACGCAACCACCGAGCTTCTGGCATCCTTCGCAACCTTCGGCGTCGCCTTCGTGGCACGTCCCCTCGGTTCCATTGTCTTCGGTCACTTCGGTGACAAGATCGGTCGTAAAGCAACCCTCGTCGGTGCGCTACTGACCATGGGTCTGGCGACCTTCATCATCGGTCTGCTGCCCACCTACCACCAGATTGGTCTGTGGGCACCGACTATGCTGACCATTATGCGTTTCTGCCAGGGCCTGGGTCTGGGCGGCGAATGGTCCGGCGCGGCTCTGCTCGCCAGCGAATACGCTGAGGACGGTAAGCGTGCACGCGCCGCCATGTGGCCTCAGCTCGGTGCGCCCATCGGCTTCGTGCTTGCGAACGGCTTCATGCTGCTGCTGACCAGCTGGATTTCCTTCAACTCTGCAACCGACGCTAAGAACTTTGATCACCCCTTCCTCATCTGGGGTTGGCGTATTCCGTTCCTGATGTCCATCGTGATGGTCGCCGTGGGTCTGTACGTGCGTTTCAAGCTGGAGGAGACCCCCGTCTTCGCCAAGGCTGCCGCTAACAACGAGAAGGTTAAGACCCCGCTCGTTGAGGCGTTCAAGGTTGCTTGGTGGCCCATGATTCAGGGTACCTTCATCATGGTTGCGTGCTACGTGCTGTTCTACCTGATGACCGCGTGGGTTCTCTCCTACGGCATCGGCAAGGTTGATAAGGGCGGTCTGGCTATCCCCTACCGCGAGTTCCTGATTATTCAGCTGATCTCCATTACCGGCTTCGCGATCTTCATCCCGATCTCGGGTTGGCTGGCTGATAAGTACGGCCGCCGCACCCAGCAGCTGTGGACCACCATCGCTATGGCAGTCTTCGGTCTGTCCTTCGGTCTGTTCATCTCCCCCTCCGTCGTTGGTACCGGTCAGAACGCGAACGCAACCGTGGTTACCCTCTTCATCTTTATCGGTATGTGCCTGATGGGTCTGTCCTTCGGTTCCATGTCCGCATACCTGCCGGAGCTGTACCCCACCAACGTGCGCTACACCGCCAGCGGTATCGCCTACAACGTGGCGTCCATCCTCGGTGCGGCGCTGACCCCGTTCGTAGCAGTGTGGCTGAACACCTCCTACGGTGTGGGCGCTGTGGGCGGCTACCTGGCGTTCGCCTCGATCCTGAGCGTTGTCTTCATCCTGCTCACTCACGAAACCCGTGACGTGGACATGAACGCTGTCAGCACCACGAAGTAAAGCTTCGAGGAGCTAACGCCTCTTGACGGCAAAGCGGTGGGGGTCGCCTCCTGAATCTTAGGAATTCAGGAGGCGGCCCCCACCGCTTTTAATGCTTTTCAGGGGTACTGCGCCAGGCGTGCAACGCCCGGCTCAGCACCTCGTGTGCGCGGATTACAGGCCGCGAGTGTGCAGCTTGCGAGCCGCCTCAGCAATAGAGCCCGAGAGCGAGGGGTAGACCGTGAAAGTATCCGCCAGGTCATCCACCGCGAGCTTCTTCTCCACCGCCAGGGCAATGGGGTAAATTAGCTCGGAAGCACGCTGACCAACCACCACGCCACCAATGACAGTGCCGGAGTGGCGGCGTGCAAAAATCTTCACGAAGCCATCGCGCATCGCCATCATCTTCGCGCGCGGGTTCGTACCCAGCTGCAGGGTTACCACATCACCACGGTAGGCGCCCTCAGCAAGATCCTTCTCGCTCACACCCACGGTCGCAATTTCCGGGGAGGTGAAGATGTTCGCGGCAACCTTATCGGTGCGCAGCGGGCGCACCGCGTCACCGAGAATGTGCGCCATAGCAATACGGCCCTGCATCGCAGCCACGGAAGCCAACGGGTACACGCCCGTGCAGTCACCAGCGGCGTAAATGCTGTTCACGCTCGTACGGGACACACCGTCCACCTTAATGTGGCCGCTCGGGGTCTGCTCCACACCGGCAGCTTCCAGGCCCAAATCCTCAGTGTTCGGAATCGAACCAATAGCAACCAGGCAGTGAGTGCCAGAGACCTTACGGCCGTCCGACAGGGTCACGATGACGCCGGTACCATCCTCAGTGCGCTCAACAGCAGCGGCACGAGAACGCGGCATCACTCGCACGCCGCGACGCTCAAAGACGTCCTCCAGCACACGGGCTGCGTCCTCGTCCTCGCCGGGAAGCACACGGTCACGCGAAGACACCAAGGTCACCTTCGAACCCAGGCCGTTATATGCCGAGGCGAACTCCGCACCGGTCACACCCGAACCAATCACAATCAGTTCCTCGGGAACCTCGCAAAGGTTGTACAGCTGAGTCCAGGTCAGAATGCGCTCACCGTCAGGCATACCGGTCGCCATTTCACGCGGATGCGTACCCACCGACAGCAGCACAAAGTCCGCCTGCAGGGGGTAGACCAGACCAGCCTCATCAGTCACCTGAACGGTGTGGCGGTCCAGGAGCTTACCGGTACCGTGAATAATCTTCACGCCCGCAGAAGCCAGGGCACGCTTGATGTCGGCGGACTGCTGCTGAGCCAGGTCGCGGACTCGGCGGTTCACGCGGTCCATATCAACACGCAGCTGAGGCGCCTTGCCCTTCGTGTTCTCAATGCCCAAGCTACCTGCCTCGGAGAAGCGGGTCATCATATCCGCCGTAGCAATCAGGGTCTTAGAGGGCACAACGTCGGTCAGAACGGCGGAGCCACCAATGGCATTGCGCTCAATCAGAGTCACGTCCGCGTTGGATGCGGCAGCCACCATCGCTGCCTCGTAACCGCCGGGGCCACCACCAATAATTACAATTCGCTGAGATGCATAGTTCACCTTTGAAGTCATGCCTTAATTGTGAGCTATGCCGCCGCTACGGGGCAAACGCACTCGCCGTGCAGATATGCCATATTGTGGCAACCTGCACGGCGAGCATTTGCTTGGGGCATGCCGGTTAGCATGCCGGCTAGACGGGGCGCTCCCCTACTCTTCGAGAGCCTGCGGTTTCTCGGCATAAATCGAGTTGATGAACTTCTCAGCCCACTGCAGCATCGCACCATCCACCAGGTCCTTGCCGCCAACCGGCATGGTCTTCGGGCGCGGCACCAGAGTCAGCCAAGTGTCCATACCCTTCGGCTGGGCGTGCGTGGAACCCGGGTACACGCGCTTCAGACGCATCTGGCGGGACTCCGGCAGCGGCGTAGCAGTCACCACGCGCACCTTCGGGCCCAACACCACCAGCTCGTGAATACCGGCGGCACGGGCGTGCATACGCACCGTCGCCACGGCAAGCAGGTTCTCCACCGCCTCCGGCAGTTCGCCGTAACGGTCGACCAGCTCCTCGCGTGCCTCCGCGATCTTCTCTTCGGTATCGGCGGCAGCAATCTGGCGGTACGCCTGCAAGCGCAGACGCTCAGAATCAATGTAGGTGTGGGGAATATGCGCGTTGACGGGCAGGTCAATCTTCGTTTCGACCTCTCGCTCTTCCTTCTCGCCGCGGTAGTTCGCCACCGCCTCACCGACCAGGCGCAGGTACAGGTCAAAACCAACGCCGGCAATATGACCGGACTGTTCGCCGCCCAGCAGGTTGCCGGCACCGCGAATCTCCAGGTCCTTCATGGCCAGCTGCAGGCCCGCACCCAGCTCGTTATGGGTCGCCACAGCCTTCAGACGCTCGTGCGCAATCTCGCCGAGGGTCTTATCCACCGGGTACAGGAAGTACGCGTAGGCGCGCTCGCGGCCACGACCCACACGTCCACGCAGCTGATGCAGCTGGCTCAGACCATAGTTCTGGGCGTGATCAACAATGAGGGTGTTCGCGTTCGAAATATCCAGGCCCGTCTCAACGATGGTGGTGCAGACCAGCACATCAAAGCGACGCTCCCAGAAGTCCACAATAATCTGCTCCAGACGCGATTCACTCATGCGGCCGTGGGCGGTGGCGATGCGCGCCTCCGGCACGAGCTTGCCGATTTCGGCTGCAACATCGTCGATGTCAGCCACACGGTTGTGCACGAAGAAAACCTGTCCTTCACGCATGAGCTCGCGGCGGATTGCGGCGGTAATCTGGCTGTCGGTTCGCGGGCCCACGAAGGTGAGCACGGGGTGGCGTTCCTCCGGTGCGGTCGCCAGGGTGGAGGTCTCGCGAATACCGGTGAGCGACATTTCCAGGGTGCGCGGAATGGGGGTAGCACTCATGGCGAGCACGTCCACGTTAGTGCGCATCTGCTTGAGCTTTTCCTTGTGCTCCACGCCGAAACGCTGCTCCTCGTCAATGATGACCAGGCCCAGATCCTTGAACACCACGCTGTCCGAGAGGATGCGGTGCGTACCGATCACCACGTCCACCGCGCCGGATGCGATTTCTTCGGTAATCTGGCGGGTTTCTTTCGCCTTCTGGAAGCGGGAAAGCACGCGAATCTTCACGGGGAATCCTGAGAAGCGCTCGCTGAACGTCTCGTAGTGCTGCTGGGCGAGCAGGGTCGTGGGTACGAGCACAGCGACCTGCTTGCCGTCCTGTACCGCCTTGAATACGGCGCGTACGGCGACCTCGGTTTTGCCGAAGCCCACATCGCCGGAGATGAGGCGGTCCATGGGGATTTCTTTCTCCATGTCTTCCTTCACCTCGTGGATGGCGGTGAGCTGGTCGGGGGTCTCGTTGTAGGGGAAGGACTCTTCCAGCTCTCGCTGCCAGGGGGTATCGGGTGCGAAGGCGTGACCGCGCGACGCCTGGCGCGCCGAGTAGAGTTTCACCAGGTCGGCGGCGATTTCCTTGACTGCCTTGCGAGCGCGGGACTTGGTCTTAGCCCAGTCACTACCGCCCATCTTGGACAGGCTCGGGTTCTCGCCACCCACGTAGTTGGAGATGAGGTCCAGCTGGTCGGAGGGCACGAAGAGGCGGTCGGGGGCGCCACCGCGCTTGGCGGGGGCGTACTCGATGACCAGGTATTCCTTCATGGGGTGCACGCCGTTGACCGGGGAGGCGCCAGCCACCGGGCGGGAGGTCATTTCGACGAACCTGCCGATGCCGTGGCGTTCGTGCACCACGTAGTCGCCGGGGTTCAGCGCGAGCGGGTCGACGGCGTTGCGGCGGCGGCGCGTGGCAAATTTCTTTCCGGCGGCGCCTCGGGGTGCGTAGGTTCCGCGGCGGCCGAGTAGCTCGGCTTCGGTGAAGACGGCGAGCTTCGCCTCCTCAATCAGGAAGCCTGCGGAGGCGGGCGCCTCGCACACCTCAACAATGCCGTGTTCGATGTCGCCGGCGGGGTCGGCATCGAGGCTGGTTCGGCGGGCTGCGGGTAGGGCGGGTGCCCCTTCACCGGAGTGGAAGAGGTCGATGAGGCGGTCGGTGGAGCCTCGGCCGTTGGTGAGGGCGAGAACGGTCCACTGCTTCTGGATGAGGTCGCCGACCTGGCTGAGCATGCGTTCGACGGAGCCGTTGAATGCGGTTGCGGGGGTGGCGTTGACGGTGTAGGTGTCGATTCCGTCTTCGATGGCGTCGGCGATGCTCTGGTTTTCGAGCGCGCCTGGGTTTTCGAGCGCACCTGCGGCGGCATCTTCGAGCAGGTCTGCGTCGGTGACGAGTTCGGTGATTTCCCACCAGCTGAGCTTGGCTTCGAGTGCCTGTGCGGTAGTTTGGTCGATGGTGCGGAATCCGCTGTCGCTCATGCGTAGCTGGCCGAGGTCGATGGGTGCTACTGCATCGGCTTCCGCGGAGGTGTCCCATGCGGCGGCGAGGAATTCTTCGTTGGTGGCGACGAGGTCTTCGGCGCGGGCGCGCACGCGCTCGGGTTCGACGTTAATGATCATGGACCCTGCCGGCAGTAGCTCGGTGAGGGTATTCATGGATTCGATGAGTAGCGGGGTGAGCGATTCCATGCCTTCGACGTAGATTCCGCCGGCGATCTTTTCGAGCATGGTTGCGGCTGCCGGGTAGTCGGCTTTCAGGCGTGCGGCGCGGCTCATGACCTCGGGGGTGATGAGCAGTTCGCGGCAGGGCAGCAGGGTGAGTTCGGTGAGCTCTTCTCCCCCGCTGAGGGTGCGCTGGTCGGCGACGGA
The DNA here is from genome assembly GCA_963538455.1 of Rothia mucilaginosa. Taxonomy (GTDB): domain Bacteria; phylum Actinomycetota; class Actinomycetes; order Actinomycetales; family Micrococcaceae; genus Rothia. Next base: position 27,668 of record CAUTHR010000002.1, read on the forward strand.
GAAGTGGCGCATTTCGTCGAGTTCGTCGCCGAAGAATTCGAGGCGGACGGGGGTGGTTGCGGTGGGCGGGAAGACGTCGATGATGCCGCCGCGTACCGCGTATTCGCCGCGCTTGGCGACGAGGTCTACGCGGGAGTATGCGGCGTCGTTGAGGCCTCGTACTACGTCTTTGAATGAGTATTCTTCGCCGCGAACCAGGTGTACGGGTTCAAGTTTTTCGATACCGGTGACGATGGGCTGGATGACGGCGCGTACGGGCGCGATGACGACTTGGGGGCGTTTGGCGGCTGCCCCGGTCATGGCGCGCAGTACTTGCAGGCGGCGGCCTACGGTGTCGGAACGCGGTGAGAGGCGTTCGTGGGGCAGGGTTTCCCAGGCGGGGAAGAGTGCAATATCGGCGGCGGGCAGGTAGGAGCGCAGGGCTGCGGCGAGGTCTTCTGCTTGGCGGTCGGTGGGGGCGATGATGAGGCTGAGCGCTTCGGGGGTGGTTGCGCGTACGGCGGCGGAGACGTCAGCAATGAGCGCGGCGTGGGTTCCGGCGACGGCGCCGATGAGGGTGCGTGCGCTACGTTCAGCGGGCTTCGCGGAGGCGGCGGTGCGGATCGCGGCCCAGCTACTGAGTTGATTGAGGGTTTTCAGGAGGGGGTGCAGGGGTGCTTCGGGGGGCTGTGCGGTAGCTTTTCGGGTGGTGCTCACGGGTTCTCCTGAATCTGCGATCCTCGGGGTTGGCGGGTTCGCCGGTTTGGGCGAGTATGCCGGTAATACGTGCTGGGTCGGGTACCTGAGTGAGGTTGGCTACCTGGGCGTTCAGCACCCGAGTGTTTTGCCTTTATTTCACGGTACTTTTTGTGTGTTTTGGGGTGTTTTATGCGGCTTTTCCATTGTAGGTCGTGTCTGCTTTTTCTGGCATTTTTCTCTGGTGTTCTTCTGTTGTGGAATATATTCCTTTTTGCACTCGGTTGCCACTTTCGTGGGTGATATGCGAGTATGGTTTTCTTCTGTATCTTTTCCTGCACCACAACGTTCATTGCATGGGGCGCAAATCACATATTCACAGGCATCTTTGCACTTTGTGCACCATTATTTTCACAGCTTAATCCTGTACCCTAATCATTAACACTTACAGAAAAACTACACAGTATATCCCCTTCCGGATTCTGATTACCTCTTCCAACCAACCTCAGGTTTTCAGTATTTACTGCGGTTTTTCTAGTGCGCTAAATTCACCGTTTCTTTCGATGTTTCTTCCGGAACGTCGCATCAGAAAGACACAAATGACAACCACATACACGAACAATCCCGCTGAAAAGCCCCATGCCCGTTCATGGTCTGCTAAGAAGTGGGGTGCTTTCGCACTCGCTTTTGGTACTGCTTTTACTGCGGCACCGCTTACTCCTACTACTCCCGCCTCAGCTGCGACCGGAACCCATGACGGTTCCAGCAGCGATAAGGCGGCTGCTTCCTGTTACGAGGTCAAGCAGGTTAATCCTTCTGCCTCTTCTGGCACGTATTGGCTGTACACCCCGCAGATGAGCGGCCCGGCACAGTTCTACTGCGATCAGGAAACTGATGGCGGCGGCTGGGTCATGATTGGCCGCGGTCGTGAGGGTTGGACCGAGTCCTACAATGGCACCGGCGACCCGAATCAGCTGCATCAGAACCCCACCGGTCCTTCCGCTTTTACTCCGGTCCAGCTTCCCGCAAACACTGTCGATGCGTTGCTGAACGGCATTAAGCCTCAGGATCTTCCCGACGGCATGCGTCTGCACCGCGCTCACAATGCGAGGGGCACCCAGTGGCAGAACGTTTATGTTCAGCGTCCTCAGACTGAGCAGTGGACCTGGGCGATGAGCTACGGTCAGCGTTGGGGCACCGTAAAGTTCACTGGTGCGGGCATTAACCGCACCGCTCATATGGGCGGTTCCCCATCGGAGATGGCTCCGGGCATCACCACCAGCTCGGTGCGTTTCTTCGCTAACCCGAACCAGGGCTACCAGATTGGTTTTGCGTACGGCGCACTGGTGAACTTCGGTAATGAGAATTCTGATTCGTATATTTACCACAAGCGCGGTTCCTTCGGTTACTCTATCCCCTTCACTCAGGTGTTCCTGCGCCCGAAGCTGACTCAGCGTGACTTGAACTTCTCGCAGATTGGTTCTGGCTCTGCCGCCAGCAACCGTCGTGCTCTGCCCAATAGCTACACGATGCCCGTTCGCTGGCGCACCAGTGAGCAGACTGGCACCGGCAAGAAGAATGAGATGAACACCTACGTTCAGGCTATTACTCAGGTGGGCGATACCGTCTTCACCGGTGGTGACTTCAAGTATGTGGAGTCGGCTGGCGGCGAGCGCGTGGATCAGTCGTACCTGGCTGGCTACAACGTGGATTCGGGTGAGCTGGTTCGTTCCTTCCGCCCGACTTTCAACGGTCAGATTAAGGCTCTGGAGGCTCTGCCGAATAACCGCCTGGCAGTTGGCGGCGAATTTACCGAGGTGAATGGCGAGAAGGTCAACCACTTCGTCATTCTGGACGCAACCACCGGTCAGATTGACCGCACGTGGGACCTTCAGATTCAGCGCCGCAATGGCGATGCCGCCCAGGTGAAGACCCTGCTGGTTCAGGACGGTTACCTGTACATTGGCGGTAACTTCACCCACGTTAAGGGCAATACTTCTAAGGCGTACGCTTACTCGCGTGGTGCCGCTCGTATTAACCTTTCGAACGGTGCGGTGGATTGGAATTGGCGCCCGAACTTCAACGGCACGGTCAACGGTATTACCGCTGCATCCGATAACTCGACTGTTCACGCTGCGGGTTACTTTACCGAGCTGAATAACCAGCGTGCGTTCCGTCTGGCTGCTTTGAATGGTTCTAACGCTTCGAACATTAAGTGGGAGTGGGAGCCGTCGCTGAAGCTGAACATTACTGACCGTATTGTGTACGCGTTCCAGTTCGATGTTCAGGATGCTGGCTCGACCGTGTGGACTGGCGGTGCTGACCACCTGATTGCGAACTACTCGAAGAATGGTTACGGCCGTATTTCTTCGTCGATTTCTAAGTACGGTGGCGACTGGCAGGATCTGCACCTGAGCGGTAACACCATTTACGGTGCATGCCACTGCGGTGACGTGCTCTTTGAGGGCTCTACCGGTTACCACACCTACTGGAAGGAGTCGAAGGCAGTTCACCGTATGCGCCTGGTCGCAGCGTTCGATAAGGACAGCGGCGAGGTTATCGGTGAGTTCAGCCCGGTTCTGAAGGGCGCTAGCGGCTACGGTGTGTGGGAGTCCTTCGTGGATTCTCGCGGCAACCTGTGGGTTGGTGGCGACATTAACCGTTCGCTGGGTGCTAATGGTGAGCAGCGCACTGTCGGTTTCGCTCGCTTTGCTCCTCGCGATGTAACCGCCCCGTCGACTCCGTCGAACCTGTCGGTTCAGCGTGATGGTTCAGTGGATAAGCTGTCCTGGTCTGGCGTTCGTGAGAGCGGTGCTCGCTACCAGGTGCTGCGTGATGACCGTGTGATTGCTACGGTCTCGGGTACCAGCTACGAGGTTGAGCACACCGATGGCGCTCGCTACTACGTGCGTTCCATCGATGCATCTGAGAATTTCTCGGCTTCTACGGGAGCTGCTCAGGCTTAGGTCAGGTTGTTGATCTAGTTTCTTTGAGCCGCCGCCTGATGTGGGCTCTGCAGGGTTTGCGGGGTTCGGATCAGGCGGTGGCGCACCCGGGGTGTATCCCCCCCCTATAGTTTTGGTTTGGCCCGAGTTGCCCAGTTTGCTATCGCTTCGCCTCTGCGGCGGCTATGATGGGTTGGGATTCATTGCGTCGGATGGGTTGCTTCCGTCCTTTCCGATGATGGGCTGAATCTTGGTCTGTGGTGTTTTTTCACTGTTGGTACGACAGTGGAAACTTCACAGATTTTTAGCGTTCTGCTTCTTACGGGTGCGGTGCCGTTGTTGGCTTCGTGCGTGAGGGGCGGGGCGTATTCATTCAATTTCCGATAACTACACTCACTGATTCCGGCAGCAGACTCTCTGTTAGTGCAGTTCATAACGCTTCTTCCCTCCCCGATGCATGGTTACTATGCTGTGCCCTGTGTTGGGTGGGTGTTGCTGTGTGAATTGCATTTTTCTGTTGTGTACCGGTTGAGGTCTCTAGGAGAGACAAATGAATTTTCTTCCGTTCACGCGTGGAGGGCGCTCACAGGGCGTTGCTTCCTCCGCTTCTGAGGGCTCTCGCGTAGCTTCTCGTTCTGGGTCCCGCGCTTTGGGTGCGGCGGCTGCTTCTATTGCGATGGTTGCGGCGTCTTTGGGTCCGATTGCTTCGGGCGCTCAGGCTGCTGACGCACGCTATTATGATGGTTCGTCGAGCGAGCGCGCTGCGGCGAGCTGCTGGGAGGCTAAGCAGAATAATCCGCGTGGCAAGAGCGGCGCCTACTGGCTGTACACCCCCGCGATGAGCGCTCCCGAGCAGTTCTATTGCGATCAGGAAACTGATGGTGGCGGCTGGGTTATGATTGGCCGCGGTCGTGAGAGCTGGACTGAGAACTACTACGGTCGTGGTAGCGCTGATCAGCTGTATAAGAACCCGACCGGCTTTGACGCGGTGCAGCTTCCCTCCAACAAGGTGGATGCTCTGCTGAACGGTACCCAGCCGCAGGATTTGCCGGATGGCGTGCGTTTCCATCGCGCGTTGGACGTTAACGGCACTAAGTGGCAGGATTTCTCGGCAACCCGTGCTGCAAGCACTCAGTGGTCGTGGTCTCTGCGCGCGAGGATGTACTGGTCGAATTTCTCGATTCAGAATCCTTACCCCTACACTCGCTACAATTACTCCTCCAGCGAGAAGCAGATGGGTCGTATCTTCACCCATGAGGCGTACGACTTCCGCAATATGTACTTTGTAGAGCAGGCTTCTCAGGGTTATAAGCAGGGCTTCACCTACGGTCCTAATGCTCCGATTACTAACTGGTTCACTGCGTACAAGTTGAACAATCAGTCGTCATACATTTACCGCCCGGCGAATGATACGAACCCTCCCCTGGTGTTTACTCAGATGTTCTTGCGCCCGAAGGTGACTCAGAACGATTTGGCGGCTAAGGGTCTGCACGCTTATGGTCAGCAGGGTGCTGCGGCAAGTAACCGCCGCGCACTGCCCAATAGCTACTCCGAGAAGTGGAAGTGGCGTACCAGTGCTGACACCGGTACCGGTAAGAAGGGTGAGATGAATACCCAGGTCGAGGCTATCACCGAGGTTGGTGGCGCTGTCTTTACCGGTGGTGATTTCGCGTACGTTGAGTCGGCAAGCGGCGAGAAGGTTGAGCAGGCTTTCTTGGCAGGTTACGAGGTGGGTACCGGCGAGTTGCGCCGTTCCTTCCGCCCGAAGATTAACGGCCAGGTGAAGTCGGTTGAGGCTCTGCCGAACGGTCTGCTTGCCGTGGGCGGTTCCTTCGACCAGGTGAACGGCGAGTACTACAACGGTTTCGTGATTCTGGATCCGCAGACCGGTCAGGTGGCTAAGGACTGGGATATCCGCGTGGTCAGCCGCATCACTTCCCTGCCGGTACAGATTAAGACCCTGCACGTGCGTGACGGTTACCTGTACATTGGCGGCTCCTTCACTCACCTGAAGGGTCAGACTTCCCCCACCTACGCGTATGCGAGGAACCTGGCTCGCATTAAGTTGAGCAACGGTGAGGTGGACTGGAACTGGCGTCCGGTCTTTAACGGTACGGTCAACGGTGTGAGCGCTTCTGAGGGCAACGCCGATGTGTACGTTGCTGGTTACTTTACTCAGCTCCGCGGTCAGGAAGCTTTCCGTATTGCCCACATGCAGGGTAATAGCACGAACCCGGTGACTTGGAAGCACGAGCAGTCTTACATTCCTGAGGGTGCAAACCTGAATGACCTGAAGAATGAACGCCTCATGTGGGGTTTCCAGTTCGATGTTCAGGACGCTGGCTCCTCCGTCTGGCTTGGCGGTACTGAGCATATGATTAGCCGTTACGATAAGGCGACCATGCGCCGCACGTATAGCGCGATTACTCGTGAAGGTGGCGATTTCCAGGATCTACATCTGAATGGCAACACCATTTACGGTGCGTGCCACTGTGGTGATTACATCTACCAGAACTCCACTACCTGGGAGAAGGCTTGGGAGAGCGCGAAGGATGCTCAGACCATTCGCCTGGTAGCTGCGTTTGATAAGGACACCGGTCAGGTTCTGCCGGAGTTCGCACCGATTATGAGCGGTGCACATGGCTATGGCGTGTGGGAGTCCTTCGTGGATTCGACCGGCACTCTGTGGGTTGGTGGCGATATCCGTAAGTCGCTGGGTGCTAACGGTGTGCAGCCGACCATTGGTTTCGCACGTTATGCACCTCGCGATGTGACTCCTCCGGTTACTCCGAGCAACCTGAAGGTTACGACGAACGGTTCTAAGGATCAGCTGACCTGGTCGGGTATTTCCGAGCGTAGGGTGAAGTACCAGGTTCTGCGCGATGATCGTCCTATTGCGACGGTTACGGGCACGAGTTATTCGGTGGATCACCGCGACGGTGCCCGCTACTATGTGCGTGCGGTAGATGCTGCGGATAACTATTCGGCAAGTACCGAGGCCGTTCAGGCGGTATAGCCCCTCATCAGGGCAATATCCACTTTTATGACAAACAATTTTAGTGATGTTCGCCCTATTGTCCCGGGCTGGTTTTAAACCAGCCCGGGACTTTTTTGCACATAGTGAATCTATTTCATTCATTTACATGAAGGTTTTTTCATGCAGAGATATATATTTACCTCCTGATCGAGTCAAAATAGAGCATTAGTTAGGGCTTATTCTCATCATTTATAAAAACGTTATTTTTGCAAGTCTAAGTATTTTCCCAGCTTTGCGTGTTAGCCTTTAGGTGCTTTGCCTTCGTGCGAGGTATTATCTTCCGGAATATAGTCATTCTCACTCCAACCACTAAAGAGGCTTCCATGTCAGTGTTCTTCAAGCAGCCATCCCGGTCCCGCCTTCTGGGCACCCTGGGCACCGTTGCGGTATCCGCCCTGGTTCTGAGCGCTTGCGCTACTGAAAACCCGAGCTCCGATAGTTCTTCTTCTGCTTCTGCGTCCGCGAGCGTTTCCGCGTCGGCGCACGCTTCCTCAAACAAGTCTTCGACTGCTTCCCCCCAGGTTTCTGAGCAGGGCACCGCCGAAGCATCCGCTCATGCTTCCTCTGAGGCTTCGGCTGAGGCAAAGGATGGGGCAAAGAGCGAGGCGACTTCTTCCGACGGCCAGAAGCTTGAAGAGATTTACACTGGCGCTGCGGAGATGAAGAACGCTTCTTCCGTGCCTGTTGACGCTGAAGAAGTTAAGAAGACTACCGAGCTGGTCAACTCTTTTGAAACCATTCTGACCAAGGTTAAGGCGGCCCCCTCTGCTGAGGCTTCACCCGAGCGCACCGCTGATCCGAGTAGCGATGAAGAGGCTGAGCAGCAGAACGTTGAGCGGGCCCGCGCTGTTCTCGATGATGAGACGATTCGCTCCATCGAGGCCGTGGCTGTTGATTCCGCTGCCGCTGAGTTTGCTGTGCAGGCTTCCGAGTACGCACTGGCTGGCTGGCACTATGAAGGTTCTTCCACTGTCGTGGGCACTCCCCGTATGACTGAAACCCAGTACAAGGGTCAGCCCGCGCGCATGCTGGAAGTATGCATGGATTCTTCCTCTGTGAAGATCTATGACGAGAATAATCAGCCCGTTAAGGATGACAATTCTCCCAAGCGTTCACTCAATATTTACACCCTCGTTCAGGTCGATGGTCAGTGGAAGATTGCGACCCATGATTTCCCGAACAATCCTGATTGTTAGGGTCTAATTAAGAGATGCCGGTTTCCAGCTACGATTCGCTGGAAACCGCGCATTATCATCCATAGCGCATTAATGTTGATGCGCACTCGATAACATTTCTTGGCATTCATTTGGAGATATTATGAAAGCCCACCTTGGCATGACGGGCTCTGGCTTTTCTCGTTCTGCTATAACCCGCTCAACTCTTTGCTTGAGCATTGCTACGGCTTTGGCTTTGCCCGTAGCTATCCCCGCTATTACGCCGAGTACCGCTGTCGAACAGACTGCGGAAAAAAGGGACTCTGCTTTCTACAATGGCACGACCTCTGAGCGTGCTGCCGCTAGCTGTTGGGAAGCCAAGCAGGCTAACCCCGAGGCAAAGAGCGGCGCCTACTGGCTGTACACTCCCGCGATGAGCCAGCCGACCCAGTTCTACTGTGATCAGGAAACTGATGGCGGCGGCTGGGTCAAGATTGGTGAGGGCCGCGACGGCTGGACTGAGAACTACGAGGGTCAGGGCGATACTTCCCAGCTCTACAGCGATGCTGCACCCGCCTCGTCCGGCTTGACTCTCGAGCAGGGCAAGGCGCTAAGCTCTTTGCCCGCCGCGAAGACCCCGATTCAGCTTTCGGGCACCACTATTTCTCAGCTGCTCAACGGCGTTCGCCCCGATCAGCTACCCGACGGTTACCGTTTCCGCCGTGCTCTGAACACTTCGGGCACCAAGTGGCAGGAGGCGACGGTCGACCGACGCCAGACCTCCGAGTGGACTTGGGCTCTGCGTTCGAGCGCTGTATGGTCGAACGCGACAGTCACCAACCCTGACGAGTTCTCTTCATACAACGAAGAGGGTCGCAAGTACTGGACTGACGGCACTTGGGAAGATCACATTCTGGGCGGTCAGAATAACGGCTTCAAGACGTTGAAGTTCGATGAGATGGCTTCGCAGGATTACCGTATGGGCTTCCGTTACGGTGCCAACGCCCCCATTTCGCAGGATGGCTCTGAGCCGGCGATGACCGACGCGCAGAACTCTTACATCTACGGTAAGGACGGTAAGGGTGAAACCTCATTCGGTTACACCCAGATGTTCCTGCGCCCGAAACTGACCCAGAATGATTTGAACCTGGGCACTATCCCGGATTCCGGTACCCCGGCGAGCGCTCGTCGTGCCCTGCCCAATAGCCGTTCGGCGGATTGGCGCTGGCGAACCAGCACCAGGACCGCCTCCGGTAAAACCGGCGAAATGAACACCTACGTTGAGGCCATTACCGAGGTCGATCACGGTAACGGCACCTCCAGCGTGTTTATTGGTGGCGACTTCGAGTACCTTGAGTCCTCTTCCGGCGAGGTGGTAAAGCAGTCTAATATTGCTGCCTTTGACCCGGTGACCGGCGATTTGCGCCGCGATTTCAAGCTGACTGTTGACGGTCAGGTAAAGGCTGTCGAGGCTCTACCGAATAACCGTTTGGCTGTTGGCGGTAACTTCAAGCTTGTTAACGGTGAGAAGCATGAGAGCTTCGTCGTTGTTGACGCCACAACCGGTGAAGTTGCCCCTGAATGGGCCCAGGTTAAAGTCGAAGATCGCATTCGTACCGAGGTCATGACGGTGAAGACCATTCACCGTCAGGGTGACTACGTGTACATCGGTGGCACCTTTACCCACATTTATGAAAGTGAAAAGGCGGGTGAGGCGTATTCGCGCAATATTGCCCGTTTTAAGCTGGGCGAGCCTTCTGACGGCGTGCCCGGTATCGTGAGCGTGGATCGCGATTGGCGTCAGGTGTTCAATGGCACCGTCAACGGTATTAGTGCTTCCGCTGATAACTCTCATGTTTACGTTGCCGGCTACTTCACCTGGCTCAACGGCGGTCTTGCCTACCGCGTAGCTGATATTACTCAGCACCTGCAGAAGGGCAGCCCGTGGGCATACCAGCAGTCTGAGATTCCTGCCGGCGCTAAGGTCTCTGACCTGCGTAATGAAACCAAAGTTTGGGGTTTCCAGTTCGACGTCCAGGATGCCGGTACCGGCGTCTGGGTGGGCGGTACTGAGCACCTCATCTCTCGTTACGATAAGGCGTCCTTGACCCCCACCTACACCGCGATTACCCGCAATGGTGGAGATTTCCAGGATCTACATCTGAACGGTAACACCATCTACGGTGCCTGCCACTGCGGTGACTTCCTCTACCAGGATTCTCGTAACAAGCAGTCTCCTCTGAACGGCTCAAGCGTGATTCACTCGGTCAAGCTGGTTGCTGCTTTCGATAAGGACAGCGGTAAGATGCTGCCGGAGTTCTCCCCTGCTATTAAGGGTGACCACGGCTTCGGTATTTGGGAGTCCTTCGTGGATTCGACCGGCACTCTGTGGGTTGGCGGCGATATTCACCGTTCGCTAGGTGTTCACGGCACTCAGGATACCGTCGGTTTTGCGCGCTTTGAGGCTCGCGATGTGACTCCTCCGGCTACCCCGCAGAACCTGAAGGTAGAGCTGAAGGACGATAAGGACGTTCTGACCTGGGATGGTGTACAGGATACCGGTAGTGTTCGCTACCAGATTCTGCGTGATGACCGAGTCATCGCTAGCACTTCGGGTACGAAGTTCGAAATTGACCACACCGACAACGCACGTTACTTTGTGCGTGCTGTGGACAGCTCGGATAACTACTCTGCCTCCACTCCGGTTCAGGTAGCTCCGGTTCGCCCGACTCCTACCCCCACGGAGACCGCGACCGAGACTCCTACCGCTACTGCTGACCCCACGGCAAGTGCTGATCCGACCGCAAGCGCTGACCCCAGTGCTTCGGCAAGCGCTACCCCGAGTGCAGAAGCGACTACTGAGGCACCGAAGGTTGAGGATCCTAAGCCTGCCGATCCCAAGCCTGCCGATCCCAAGCCCGAGGACCCAAAGGAAGAAACTCCTAAGGACCAGATTGTTCTGCCCTACGCATCCGAGTGGAAGTACATGGTCTCCAGCCAGGCTCCTAACCGTAAGTACGGTTGGAAGTACAACTTCCACTTCACCTTGGAAGATATTGCGCAGGAAGCATGGCAGACCGGCAAGACCCCGATTGGTTTCGGCACCGGTAACCTCAACACCTCCGTTAAGGTTCCGCTTGTGCGTACCCACCCCAATATCTACGCCTACACCACTATCCAGCTCACTCGTGAGCAGGCGAGCCGCGACCTGGTGCTGACCACCTACGCGGATGACGCTATTGCGGTGGGTGTCAACGGTGAAGAGGTTGGTCGTTCCAACTTCGACACCCGTGGAAGGCTGTGGAATAGCACGATTGCATCGAGCTCGATTGATACCGCTACGGCTCAGAAGACTCCGGTGACCTTCACCGTTCCGGCTTCTCAGCTGAAGGCTGGTGAGAACCTCATCGCTGTTGAGGTTCACCCGGGCATTAGCCGACGTAACGTTCGCCCGAATGTGAGCTTCGATTTGCAGGCTACCTCCAAGGCACCGGTTGCTGAGCAGCCCGCTGAGAAGGAAGCTGACAAGGAGGCGGAAGCTCCCGCCGCAAACGAGGCTGAGCAGCCCGTGGTCGACAACGCGAACAATGCAAACAATGCAAATAACGCGGCAGCCGATCGGGGCGAGCGACGCATCGTCAATAACGGAGTCGGAACCCGCGTTCCGATGCAGTCTCGAAGGAACTAATACCTTCTAGACAATCTCAGCTAAATGGGGTTTGATTTTCTGAATGATTCAGGAAATCAAACCCCATTTGCGTATGCTCCCCACTTTTCCGTGTTTTTTGCATCATTTATTCCCATTATTTGTGTTTCTGTTATGTGCCTCTCTGCACAATGTTCAGAAATGTTTTCTATATCCACAATTCACGGGAACAAAGCGCCAATAATCCCATCTAAAACCACACCGAACCTGCTTGAAGGATCCCGCAAATCTGCACCATAGGGCATTGTCAGGGGCTTTTTGCGACACAATTATTGACCCTGACCACACGCACCCTGTCGCACTTTATCTCGTTGTAAAATATCTATATAGTGGTGTATGTGAAAAAAGGGACCAACCACCTCTTTTTTTCGCGCGAGACTTCCGGACTTTCTCGCAACCACCCCGAAGGGAGTAATTCACTCCCCTTCACTCCTCTCACCGATTCAAAAGGAATGTGCATGTCCACCTCTGAGGCACCTCACGCCCCGAACTCCGCACCCGCATCGGGATTTTCTGCGAAGTTTTCCCACACCCTGCGCTCCCTTGAGGCAGCGCAGAAGCCCGGCATTGGCGTTCCCGCCTACACCCGCTGGGTCAACCGCCGAGTAGCACGCTACTTCGCCGCGGCAGCTGTCGCTCTGGGCATCACCCCCAACGGCGTCACCGCAATTTCCGCTGCATGTTCCGCTGCAGGCCTCATCGTTCTGATTACCTGCCCGCCCAGCGTTGGTGTAGGTATCTGCGTTGCGCTACTTTTCGCGCTCGGTTACGGCCTGGACTCCGCTGACGGCCAGGTTGCTCGCGTGACCGGCGCATCCTCCCCCGCCGGTGAGTGGCTCGACCACGTGGTTGACTCCATCCGCGTACCTTCCGTGCATATGGCGACCCTGCTCTCTTTCCTGCTGTACCCGGCACACTACTCCTTTACCGGTTCCAACGCATTCAACGGCTGGATCATTGCGATGCCCATGATTTTCACCGCGCTGACCGCAGGTCACTTCATGAGCCAAATTCTGGCTGAGCAGCTGCGCAATAACCGCAAGACCGCCGCTCCCCCGACCGGTGGCCCCCTGCGCTCCTTCATCAACCTGCACATGGACGCTGGCACCCTCTGCTGGATTTACATTTTCCTTGGCTTCGGCCCCGTATTCGTCATCGTCTACGCACTGCTTCTGCTGGCTAATGCCGCAACCGTCCTGCTGTCCATGCGTCGCAAGTACGTTAGCCTCGCGACCCCCGCTGAGTAAGGAGAATCCCAATGATGCACTTCACCTCTCGCAACCCTGCTGTTTCCGCCGTTATCGCGACCAACGGCAAGCGCCCCGAACTGCTTCGCGTGGCTGTCCGTTCCATCCTTGAGCAGAGCTACCGCGGCTTCGTTGAAGTCGTTGTCGTCTTTGACCGTGTTGAGCCCGACCGCCTCGAGGACATTGAGGTCGGCGAAAACCGTGCTCTGAAGATTGTCTCCAACACCCGCTCCGGCGGTCTGGCTGGCGGCCGCAACAGCGGCATCATCGCCTCCAGCGGTGAGATGATTGGCTTCTGCGATGACGACGACTACTGGATGCCCTCCAAGCTCACCCAGCAGGTCGCTCTCTGGCGCGAAAACCCCGAAGCAGCCGCTATCTCTTCGGGTATTACCGTCCGCTCCGGCGGCCAGGACATCGTGCGCCTGGCGCCCGAGCGCGCAACCTTCGCAGACTTCCTGCGTTCGCGCATTACCGAAATTCACCCCTCCGCCATGCTGTACTCCCGCGAGGATCTGCTCGGCGTTGACGGTAAGCCCGCCCGCATCGGCCTGGTCGATGAGGAGCTGCCCGCCGCCTACGGTGAAGACTACGACCTGCTGCTGCGCGCAACCCGCCACGGCGATGTGCTGAGCGTACCCGAGCCGCTGATTCTGGTGCTCTGGGACCGCCCCTCCTTCTTCTCCGGCAAGTGGCAGTCCATGGTTGACGGCCTCAGCTACATTCTGCGTAAGTTCCCCGAATTTGAGCAGGATCCCAAGGGTCTGGCGCGTATTGCCGGTCAGATTGCATACGCGCAGGCGTCCCTGGGTAACAACAAGGAGGCGCGTGCCTACGCTCGCGCTGCTCTGCGCCGCGACCCCAAGCAGCTTCGTGCATGGGCGGCATATATTGTGTCCACCGGCATTATTAAGCCCGCTACTCTTCTTGATCTCGTCCAGAAGACCGGCCGAGGTCTCTAACCAGGTATCGCACAGACATGGTTTCCTCTTCCGTTCTTTCTCCTCCGGGCACTTCGCCTGTGGCACTAAAGGATTCCGCCGGATCGGATAGTACTCCGCCCAGCGGTATTCTGCGTGCCCGCGCGCGCATCCGCCCGGTATCTACGGCGCAGAAGAAGCTCCCCGCTTGGCCTCTGCTGGCGTTGCTGTATGGCTTCCCGGCACTGTGGGCTTTGGGCGTGCTTCAGATTGCGCCGCTGGTACTGGCTGCGATCATGCTTTTTTACCTCATTATTCGAGGTAATGTGCGTGTGCCCGGTTCCCTGTGGGTGTGGGGCGCATTCTGCGTGTGGGTTGTTGTTGCGGCGCTTGCGTTGACCCGTTCCACCGACATTATTGGTTGGGGTCTGCGCTTTGTAAATATTCTCAGCGCCGGCATTTACACCCTGTACTACTACAACGCGCGTTCTTCTATTAGCCTCAATAGGGTGCTGGGTGGCCTGGCTACCCTGTGGGTGACCCTGATTGTTCTGGGTTACGGTGGTGTTCTCTTCCCCGAGTTCCGTCTGCGTACTCCGATGAGCTTCATCATGCCTTCTGGTTTTATGCAGAACCCGCTGGTGCGCGACTATATGCTTCCTCCCCTGGCGGAGGTTCAGCGTCCTTGGGGTGCGCCCGAGGCGTATATTCGCCCCTCCGCGCCGTTCCCCTACGCGAATAGTTGGGGTCTGGCGTACACCCTGCTCACCCCGGTGATGCTGGCGTGCTTGTTGCGTCTGCGTTCCATCTGGCTGCGTATTGCGTTGCTGATTGGTATGGCGCTTTCTACCGTGCCGGCAATTGCGACCAGTAACCGCGGCATGTTCATTGGTTTGGGTATCAGCGCAGCGTACGTACTGCTGCGTCAGTTCCTCGCGGCTAATTGGCGTGCTGTGGGTATGGGTGTTGCGGCGATTGCGGCTGTGGTTGTGGCGCTCTTTGCGTCGGGCACCGTGGATAACATTCTGGGCCGTCAGGATTACTCGGATTCCACCGGTGGTCGTGCGGCGCTCTACCGTGCCACCTGGAAGGCGACCTTGGAGTCCCCGATTATCGGTTATGGCACTCCGCGCATGGAACCGAGCATTGGTGTGTCGATGGGTACCCAGGGGTACCTGTGGACTCTGATGTTCTGCTTCGGCTTCGTGGGTCTTGCACTGTTCGCACTCTTCATGGTGTGCACTGTGGCAAGCGGCGCGCGTGTGAAGACCACCTCCGGGTACTGGCTGCATAGCGTGCCGGTAGCGTGCTGCGTTGTCTTTATTTTCTACAGCTTCGATATTGCTCAGTTGACCATTCTGATGCTTGCGTCGATGGCGTGTATCCGTTCCATTCGGGATGGTGAGGGGCTATGACGAAGAATCAGTCCCCTCGCGGTTTAGATGTCTCTGCGGTTTCATCTTTCGATGATGTGTATTCGATGAGTGGTCACCCTAGCCGCCGTGCACGCCTGCGTGAGAGCGGCGAGTACGTGGATCCGGTAGTGGAACAGGCTGGCTCAGAGGCTGAGTCTTCTGCCGATGAGTTTGCTCCGACGGTGGACGATATACGTTCCGGTCGTTTTCCTGCGACTACGGCGCTGTCGATTGTGCCTCCGGCTCGAGGCTTTGCTTCCGAGGAGTTACTGCCCGATTCTTTGGAGTCAGGTACTTCGACTGCTGGTTCCTCCGCGGCGAACGCTAGTGCTGTGGCGGGTGCTCATCTGCCCGGTTCCCGGCGGGTTGCCCCGGCTACCGCTGAGTCTGTAGAAAAAGCGCAGGAAGAAAAGACTCTGGATGAGAAGGCTAAGCCTTCCGCCTCAGGTGCTCAGGCCGATAGCGCATCCGCGAAGAGCACGCCGGTTAAGAAAGCTCCCGGAAAAGCTAAGCAGCCCAGCCTCGCGAAGAGCGGCTCTCTTGCTTCTCTGTGCGTGATGTACGGTGCGGGTATCGCGTTCGTGACCACGATGGTGGTGTCGAACGGCATTGGTGCTGAGGGTTCGGGCGAATTCTTCCGTCTGATGGCGTTGTTCGCGATTGCGATTTCGCTGGTGACCTTTGGCGCGGATACTGGCTTGGTTCGTACGATGAGTGCGCAGCGCGCGCTGGGTCGTTACGGCGTGCTTCCGCAGCTGATCCGTTACGGTCTGATTCCTTCGCTGGTGACTTCGGTGCTTCTGGTGGCGGGTGTGTACGTCTACACCGAGATTGTGCCGATGGCTCCCGAGTATCAGGCGGCAATGCGTGTCAGTTCGGCTTTCGTGCTGATAGCGGCGCTGATGACGGTGTTCTTCGGCGCTCTGCGTGGCCTGCATCGTGTGGTGACTTTTACGGTTCTGCAGAATGTTCTGCTTCCTACTCTGCGTTTTGCGGCGGTGGGTTTGGTGGTTCTGTTCTCGGGTCAGCTCATGGATTTGGTGTACGCCTGGACCGTTCCGGTGGCGATTACTGCGGTGGTTGCCCTGTGGCTTTTGGAGCGGGCGTTCCCTTCCGAGGAGCATGTGGAGGTTCTTCCTTCTGAGGATTCTCCAACCGAGACGTTCCGTTCGTTCTGGGGTTTCAGCTCTGCACGCGGTGTCGCTACCGTTGTGGAAACCATCCTGGAGTGGATTGACGTGCTGGTGGTGACGGCGTTCTTGGGTGCCGCTGCCGGTGGTATCTATGGTGCTGTGAACCGTTGTGTTCGTGTAGGCACCATGATTGAGCACACCGGCCGCGTGGTGACCGGCCCGTCGATTAGTGCGGCGTTGGCGACTCGTCAGCTCGATCGTGCTCGAGAGATTTTCCTTTCGACCACTCGCGTGTTGACTGCGTTGTCTTGGCCGTTCTACCTCTCCCTGGCGTTCTTCGGTCCGACTCTTTTGGGCTTCTTCGGTAAGGGTTTTGAGGCTGGCGCCGGTATTCTCTGGGTGATTTGCCCGGCGGCGATGCTGTCGATGAGTGCCGGTGGCGTGCAGTCTGTTCTGCTGATGAGCGGTAAGAGTCGCTGGCAGCTGTTGAACAAGCTCTCCTCGCTGGTGGTGGCTGTGACCTTGAACTTCACTTTGGTTCCGGTCTGGGGCCTGTACGGTGCGGTGACGGCTTGGGCTTCTGCTCTGCTGATTGACACCTTCCTGGCGAGCTACCAGGTGTTCCGCCTCGTCGGTATTCGAGCTTCGGTTCGTGAGATGGCTCCTTCGCTCTTCTTGGGTGCGGCTGTTCCGACGGTGTGTGCTCTGGTGTCTTTGACCTTCTTGGGTCAGAGCGTTCTGGGCGTTATCGTGTACGTGGTGCTACTCGTTCCGGTGTACGGTGCGGTGCTGTACCGCTTCCGTAGGGCTCTGGGTATTGAGCGTTTCCTCTCCGCCCGCCGCGCGAAGTCTTAGGCTTTCCGCTTCTTCTACGTTTTTCTCCGATATTTAGTGTCCGTTTCTCTTCCTCTAGGATGTCCTCATGGATAACACCTCTCACACCTCCTCGGTTACCCTTGGCAGCCAGGTACGTCGCATTTTCCGACACCGTCTGCTGATTCTGCTGTCGGTCGTGGTTTTCGCTGTGGCGGGTGCCGCTTACGGCTACATGACCAATAACAAGTACACTTCTAAGGCTTCGCTGGTTGTTTACCCGCTGGTGGTTGATCCCGCCGGTACCGGTAGCGCTAACTCCGCGAAGGTGGATATTGCGACCGAGTCTCGCGTTGCTTCCTCTCGTGAGGTTGCGCAGACCGCGGCTAAGGCTCTGATTGCTAACGGCGATACTCTCTCTGAGGCTCAGCTGACCAGCCGTTTGATGAACTCCGTCAAGGTGACCGGCACCTCCCAGACTGCTGTGCTGGATGTTGAGGTAACCCGCCCCAACGGTACGGAGGCTGCACGTTACGCCAACGCTATGGCGAACGCTTACCTGCAGGTTCGTTCCGAGTCGCTGAAGAGCAGCGTTGATTCTGCTGTGCACCAGATTGATGAGCAGATTTCTGGCCTCGAGGGTGATAACAGCCGTGCGGGTCTGCTTTCGCAGTTGCAGGATCGTCGCGCCCAGATTCAGCTGACTTCTACTACCGGTGGCCGTGTGATGAGCGAGGCTCAGGTTCCTTCTTCTTCCTCGGCTCTTGGCCCGGTGAAGATGGCTATTGTTGGTGCTGTTGCCGGTCTGCTGATTGGTGCTGTGCTGGCGTACGGCCGTGACCGCACTATGCGTCACGTTGGTTACGCTGACCGTCTGGAGGATGCTGGTATCCCGGTTCACGAGCTGGGTTCCTCGTCTGAGGCGAATGACGCGTTCATGCTGCTGCGTACCATGGGCGCTCCCGATGGCGATGTGAAGAGCGCTGGCGCGTCCGGTATTGTTATTCTGCCCGGTACTGACCGCGGTGTTGAGCACCTGTACCAGATGCTGCAGCGCGTTCTGCCCACCGAGTATGCACGTTTCACCGATTACGCTTCGGTCCGTGACGCTCTGACCCGCCACACTCCCGAGTCGCTGGTTGAGAAGAGCGAGACTCCTCTGGTGATTAGCCTGAGCACCGCTACTCCCTTGTCGACCCAGCTACGTTTCGTTCAGGCTGGCGGCGTGGCTCTGGTTCCGGTGACTGCGGCTACTTCTCTACAGCAGGTTCGTGAGCTTTTCGCTCAGCTGGATCAGCTCGAGGGCGTGAACGCTCTGGCTGTTTTCCTGGACCGCGAGTAGCTAGACCGGGAATATCTAGACCGGCAGTAACTGGACCGCGCGTCATCGGGGTCTAATGATGGATACCTCGCCTCTGTGCGGGTTCGTCCTTCGTCCTTGAGTGTAGGGTCGATAACGCCTGTTGATGCAGATCTATTGATGCAGGCGTTGCCGGACCCGCCAGCTCACCCTTATCTTCTCTTCTTATTTTTCTCTTGTATTGGGGCTTTAGGAGAACACTATGACTGAGGCAACTTCCTCTCAGGCACCGAAGAAGAAGCTTCTGCTGGTTTCTAGCAGTGGCGGACACTTGAAGCATCTGACGGCTACTTCTGCTGCATGGCAGGATTATGACCGCGTGTGGGTTAGCTTTAAGCAGCCCGATGTTGAATCTTCTCTGACTGATGAGAAGACCTATTGGGCTTATTACCCGACCACTCGAAATATTAAGAACGCTATTCGTAATCTGTTCTTGGCATTTCGTATTTTTCCGAAGGAACGTCCGGATGCGGTTGTTTCTGCCGGTGCCGGTGTTGCCGTTCCTTTCTTTGTGGCGGCTAAACTCTTTGGCGTAAAGACTCTTTATATTGAGTGTTTTGACCGCCCAACTCTGCCGACGATGACCGGCAAGATGCTGTACACCTTTGCTGATCGAATTATTGTTCAGAGCGAGGAACAGCAGGAGAATTTCCCTGATTCTCGTGTGATTCATCCCATTTTCTAAGAGTGATGAATTTATCCTGAAAATAGCGTCCTCGCGTGTGCTGAGGGCATTATTTTCAGGGTATAGTATTTATTAAACATACAGATACGCGTAAGTCGTGCGCTCCACTGTGGACTCACCATCCAAGCGAACTAACCACTCGCCAGAGAAGCGTATGCGGAGATTACTCACCATTTTCTCCGGCACGACGCCGCCGCGTATGCCAATTGATGCCCTCCGGATTTTTGCATCAGGTATACGGGGTTACTACCGATAAATACATAGAGAGGAATAGGCTATGTCTATTCAGAACTTCCCCCGCGTCAGCGTTGATACTTCCAAGTTCGACCTGCCCGTATTTGCCCCTGCCGTCGCGCCCGTTCGTATTCCTACTAAGACTTACGATTTGGTGGTGTCCCTCGGCACCGACGTTCACACTTTTGATCGTCTCCTGCGTTGGGTTGAGGCTTATCTTGAGGCTCACCCCGAGGTCACCTGCCTCGTGCAGCACGGCCACACTGCGCCCATTAAGCACGCAGACAACCTTAAGCTTCTTCCCGCCTCCGAGCTACTGGACTACTACGCAACCGCACGCGTAGTGCTAGTTCAGGGCGGCCCCGGCTCCATCCAGGATGCACGCCGCACCGGCGCTCTGCCCCTGGCTGTTCCGCGCCGCGCAGAGTTCGACGAGGTCGTTGACAACCACCAGGTCCCCTTCACCACTCTGATGGAGAAGCGCGGTCACGCCGTTGTTGTTGAGAGCCGCGAAGACCTCTTCGCTAAGCTGGATCTTGCTCTGGCAAACCCCTCCCTGTTCCGCACCGCTGAGCCCTACATCTCCACCCCGGAGATTTCTGCAGCGCAGCTGGGCGAGGAATTGCAGGATCTGCTCGCTGGCAAGACCCACCGTAAGGATTCCTTCTGGGGTCGCCTGAAGCAGGCTGCTCGCGCACACCGTGCGGGTAAGGCTGAGATGGCTCGCATCGACGCAATGGCTCCCAGCGCCTAAAAGCTTTAGCTTTCTAAGCCCCGCATCCTTAGTGATGCATTGTGGGAGCCACTCGGAGGTGTTTCCCGCATTTTTAGACCGGCATGCGAATCCTCCAACCACCCTGTGAGAGGCTGCGGACGTTTTCCCTTGTTCACGGCATATTCTCAGGTGGATTCGCGTCTTTACATTGGTTGCGAAACCCCGCGCACCGTATCCTTAGAAGGGATAATGCGCGGGGTTTTCGCGCACTACGAAAGGAACAATTATGGCAGTTCAGGAATCGACCATTATCAACGCAAGCGTTGAGCAGGTTATCGAGGCATTCTCCAGCGAGGACTTCGCACGCTTCGTATGCTCCGAGGTTGGCGTTGAGTTCGGTAGCTTCTCCGTTTCCGGTGACACCTCCGCTGAGTTCACCGCAACCACCGAACGTACCGTGCCCGCTGAGCGCGTGCCGGACATCGCTCGTAAGTTCGTCGGCAACGGCGTTGCTATGACCCAGGTGGACACCGTAAGCGCACCGGCTGCTGACGGCTCCCGCACCGTTTCTACCGAGGTCAAGGTCAACGGCGTTCCCGTGTCCGCTCAGGCTACTCAGAAGCTGACCCCCGAGGGTGAGCAGACCCGCCTGGACGTCAACGGTGAAGTCTCCTGCTCCATCCCGCTGGTGGGCAAGAAGATTGCAGCCGCTGCTGAGCCGCAGGTTGGCCGCGTGCTGAAGGTTCTGGGCACCTCCGCTGAGAAGTGGCTGGCACAGCGCTAAAGCCTATATACGCTCACCTTTGAGGTGTAGCTGATATACGGCTAGATACGCCAAGATACAAAGGATCCCCGCCGTAAGTACTTACGGCGGGGATCCTCTGTTCTTTATGGGTCTCTATGAGCTCTAGCGCGCCTATGAGGGCGTAGGAGCGTTAGGAGGCGATGATCGCCTCGGAGTATTCGCGTTCGCCGAGTAGCTCAGCGAAACGGCGCATCTCTACGCGCAGGTCGTGCTCTGCTTCGAGCAGGTCAACGACCTTGCGCAGCTTGGTGCTGGAGGTGTGCTCGGTGTAGGGGAAGTAGTGTACTTCCACGCCGACCTCTGCGAAGCGTGCTTCGAGGGCGTTACCCTTTTCGGTGCCCTTCCAGTCGTCGCCCTTGAAGAAGACGTTGAAGGGCTTCTGCTTCCAGGTTTCGAGCTTGTCAGGGGTGGTTTCGACGTGCACTTCGTCCACGTAGTCGATGTGGCTGACGATGGCGGCACGCTCTTCGATGGGGATGACGGGGCGGCGGCCCTTGGTCACTTCCAGAACGTCATCGTGCACGACGCCTGCAATGAGGTAGTCGCAGTTTTCCTTAGCCTTGCGGAGAATCTCGAGGTGGCCGTAGTGGAAAAGGTCGTAGGCGCCTGCGGCGTAGCCAATAATCATGGGGCTTCCTTGTGGTTGGTAGCGGCGATGGGTATTCCGGTGTGGTTGAGGTACCGGAGGGATGAGAAACATATCCGCGGTCTGGGGTGAGCGTCTATAAATGAGTGAAGAATGTGCAATATTGAGAAAATATTTTCTACTATTGTCCTATTTCTTCTCTCTGTCGCCTCAGAGTGTGCGGGTCCGAAAAGAGTTTCTCGAGGGTGCTGGTTGGGCGCCCTTCGTCCTTTTATTTTACCAGTCACCTTTTTGGAGGAAAAAGGGAAAGATATAAATATGAGGCGGATACAGTGTAGTATCCGCCTCATATTTTCATCATATTGTTTTAAATCAAAGAAATCTTATAGCAAGAAAGAATAGGGAGTAGATTCTCGGATCGAGTCTCGTTCGGTACTCACCACGAAAAGTTCATCGAAAAACATTACACTTACATGCAATATATTGTCGATGGCTCCATTCGATATTTTCGATTGGCGTTCAAATATTGGCTACTTACCGAACATTCCAACCTACCCTCTCAGCAAAAAATTAGTTCTTCGCGGCTGCTTCCTTAGTAGCTTCCTCAACCGCAACCCACGAAAGCATCGCACACTTCACGCGCGCCATGAACTTCGAAACGCCGGAGAAAGCCGCCATATCGCCATACTCCTCTTCGTCCAGGGTCACCTTACCGCGCGAGCGCAGCATCTCGCGGAACGCATCCACGTGGCTCTGCAGCTCAGAGGTGGTCATGCCGGGAGCCATTTCAGAGAGCACGGAGGCGGCAGCCATGGAGATGGAGCAACCGTCGCCTTCCCAGGAGATCGACTCGATAGTCTTCTCGCCGTCCTTCAGCTCGTCAGAGAGCACCACGCGCAGGTTGATTTCGTCGCCGCAGGTGGGGTTGTACTGGTGGTTATCGGCGCTTGCATGGCCGGCGGGTACCTCTACGAGGTGCTCGCCGCTGCGCTGCTTAGAATGCTCCAGAATAATTTCCTGGTACAGGGATTCAAGAGACACGGTGATCTTCTTCCGTCAGTTGGTATGTCTGAAAAATTGGGGCGTTAGCTTCTAACGCGTCTGCGTTAAAAACCGAAGTAGGGGCGTACCTCGGCGAGTGCCTTCAGGAAAGCGTCCACATCTTCGGTGGTGTTGTAGATGTAGGTGGAGGCGCGGGTCGAGGCGGTCACACCGGCGCAGCGGTGCAGCGGCTGGGCGCAGTGGTGACCCACGCGCACGGCGATGCCCTGGGTGTCGAGCAGCTGACCCACATCGTGCGGGTGCACGCCCTCGATAGCGAGGGAGACCAGGCCAGCACGCTTGGAGGGGTCGGCGGGGCCGAGCAGGCGCACGCCTTCAATCTTCTGAACGCCCTCAACCAGGCGAGCGCCCAGTTCGTGTTCCCATGCCTCAACGTTCTCCATACCCAGGTGCTGCAGGTAGCGCACAGCGGCGGCGAAAGCTACAGCCTGGGAGACGCGCTGGGTACCCGCCTCAAACTTAATGGGGGCGGGCATGTACTCGGCATCCTGCAGACCCACGCGGGTAATCATGGAGCCACCGGCCAGGAAGGGCGGCAGAGCCTCGAGCAGTTCGGCGCGGCCGTAGAGGGCGCCAATGCCGGTGGGCGCCAGCATCTTGTGGCCGGAAAACGCCGCGAAGTCGACGTCCAGGGCGTGGAAATCTACGGGCATGTGCGGTACGGACTGGCAGGCATCCAGCACAACGAGCGCGCCGTGCTTGCGAGCCAAGGCAACCATGCGGGGCACGTCGGTAATTGCGCCGGTCACGTTCGAGACGTGGGTGAACGCCACGATGCGGGTCTTCTCGTTGATAATACCCTCGGCAGCCTCGTAGTCGAGCTGACCGTCCTCGGTGGAGGGAATGTGGCGCAGGGTCGCGCCGGTTCGCTGGGCAAGAATCTGCCAGGGGATGAGGTTCGCGTGGTGCTCAATCTCGGTGGTGACGATTTCATCGCCGGGGCCCAGCGCGAAACGCTCAGCGGCGGGACCGCCGATACCCTGGGAGGCGTTACCAATGGAGTAGGCAACCAGGTTCAGCGCCTCGGTTGCGTTGGAGGTCCACACGATCTCTTCGTCAGTGGCGCCCACGAAGTTCGCTACGGTGATACGCGCATCCTCAAACAGGTCGGTTGCCTCAACCGCGAGGGTGTGGGCGCCGCGGTGCACGGCGGAGTTAGCGTGCAGGTAGAAGTCGCGTTCTGCGTCGAGCACCTGAAGGGGTTTCTGGCTGGTCGCCCCCGAATCCAGGTAAACCAAGGGATGCCCGTTGACCTCGGTGTTGAGGATCGGGAAGTCCTGGCGAAGCTGGCGTACGATGTCGTCGCTCAGCGGGGTGTTGGCGGGGGTGGAGTATTCAGCCACGGGTACCTTCTTCTCTCGCTCATACGCTCCACGGGTCGGGTATTTTCCCGTCGTGGAGCGTATAACGTCATTCTTTTCTAGCTTATTCCCTCACCGGGCTCTTGCATAGTTAGGTAGAGCCTAGTTCACACCTCGACCCGAATCATGCGTTGCCCCGGTTCAGTGCTTGCCCGGCACGGGTCATGTGCTAGGAGCCTGCGCCGTGGTAGCGCTGCTGGGTTGCCAGCAGGCCTTCCTTCACGAGCATCATGGTGGCATCAGCGGCGTTCGAGATGAGGAAGGGCAGGTCTTTCGCTTCGGTGCTGCTGAAGGGCTTGAGCACGAAGTCTGCGGTGTCCATGCGTCCGGGAGGTCGACCGATGCCGGTGCGCACACGGTAGTAGTCCTTGGTGCCCAGTGCCTTGGTGATATCGCGCAGACCGTTATGACCGCCCTCTCCCCCACCAATCTTGAGCTTAATGGTGTCGAAGGGGATATCGAGTTCATCGTGCACAACAATGATATGGTCGGGGTCGATACCGTAGAACTTGGCGACGGCGCTGACCGGGCCGCCGGAGGTGTTCATGTAGCCGAGAGACTTCATGAGGATGACCTTGGGGCCACCAAAACCGAGGCGCCCCTCCACCACAACCGCGGAGGCCTTGGAATGCTTCTTGAAGCTGCCGCCAACTTCCTTGGCGAGCTCGTCCAGAACCATCTGACCAATATTGTGGCGGGTTTTCTCGTACTCCGGGCCCGGGTTCCCCAGACCAACAATGAGCCACGCATCAGACATATCTTCGCCCTTTCCACGGCGCTGTAAAAGGTTTTTTAGAAAATTCATGGACTACACCATTCTATGAGTATGGCCCGCTACCACCTCAGAAGAGAGGTAGCGGCGGGCCATCCACAGATCACTGTTGCGCTAGGCGCAGGGCGCGGTCTTAGTGCTTTGAGTTATCTGAGTCGTGAGCTTCGCCAGCCTAATCTGATTCCTCGGAAGCTTCAACGATGTCACCCTCGGGTGCGTTTTCGCCTTCTTCACCGGGCTCGGGAACGTCGAGTTCCTCGGGCTCAGAAACGTTAACGATCAGCAGTTCAGCGTCTGCAACCAGGGTTACGCCTGAGGGCAGTTCAACGTCTGATGCCAGAACGTGAGCGCCAGCTTCGCGGCCTTCGATGCTCACGGTCAAAGCTTCGGGTGCCTTCAGTGCGTCAGCTTCAACCAGAAGAACGGTTTCTTCCTGGTTAGCAACGGCGCCAACAGCAGGCTCGCCTTCAACGTGTACAGGAACCTCAATCTCAACGCGCTCGCCGCGCTTAACGGTCAGCAGGTCGATGTGCTGCAGTTCAGGGCGGATTGCGTGACGCTGGATGTCCTTGATCATTGCGAGGTGTGATTCACCTTCGATGTCGAGGTCGAGGATAGCGTTGGGGACGCGGGCAGCCAGGGTGGTTGCGTGGCCGGGGAGTACTACGTGCTTGGGCTCTTCGCCGTGGCCGTAGATGACGGCGGGGATGTCGCCTGCCATACGGATGCGGCGCGCGTAGCCCTTGCCGAAGTCGCTACGTACGGTAGCTGAAATTTTGATGGTATCTGACATGAGTTGTCCACCCTTTCTTGGTTAGAAGTTATGCGCCAAGTGGAATAGGGACTGGCGCCAGAAATCTCTTTCCAACCAGCCACCGTCAGTTACGGACCTACACGTTTCGTGTATTCCACCGCCTTGGCCAAGACAATATTGTACAGGTTCCCGGCTCTTCTTCAAGGGCCGGGAACCTGTGATATGGCGTTTTTCACGCTCATTTACGCTGATTCGCATCAGTATGAGTGCCGAGAGGGGGGCAGACACCTGCTCCCCTCGTTACGATACTAAATCTTAGAGTACAAACCTTGGAACACTGATTTTAGGAGGCTTTCTCCTTCAGAATCGATACAAGGTGATCAATTCTTCGAGCAAGTACCCGGGAGTACAAATTCTCAGTCATAAATCTACGAGCCCGCACTGAGGCAGCTGCCAATTCATCAGGAGCGCGAAGAATCTCATCGATCTTCCGGGCTAGTTGCTGAACATCACCTTGAGGAACAGACCAAGCCATTTTTTGGGAGACCAGAAAGTCTAGCGTTTCATTCGAGAATCCAATAATAGGAACTCCCTGCCCAAGGGTTTCATAATATGTCATCGAAGGGTCACCCTGCAGATGAGGCATAACCATCAAATCAATATTCTCTTGAACAAAAGGCTCCCATTCATCCTTATAGGACATGAAACCTTTATACACAATATTAGGGGCTCCCTTTTCGAGAATATCCTGCCTATCCACCCCATCTCCAATGAGATAGAAAACAATTTCAGGATTAAGGTTATATATAGCCCATGATATATCAGCTATATACTTTGACCCCTTCAATGGAGATATATTTCCCGAAAATGCAATTGATTTCGAAGATTTATTAAAATCCTTCTCTTTAGCAACACCATCAACGCGATGGTCAAAATACAAGAATGAGTTCTTGGAAAGGTTGCCATATGATTCAAATACCGCAGGACCATTGCATTGAATGCCCGCAGATTTACGCATCATTTTCCGGGTCGCAAGCTCGCCCTTCCAGAGACCAAGGTATGCCCGAAGAGTATCCGCCATTCCAATCTTTCCGTTTCGCGATGATTCCGCCTGGAAGATAGCGTAACGAATACGTCGCGTGACTTCGGCAACGTACACAACTTTACAAGGCATGGACAGGAAACGCTCTGCACCCTTTTTACCAAGAACTAGGGCGACGACGTTACCTTTGGCGTTCTGCAGATACTCATCTGCAGATTCCTTTCTGAGGTTAATATCATCCTTCGAGAATCTCCTACAGGTCGAAGGATTTAGACATTTTTCAAAATCAATAACACCACCTTCAGTAACCACAGTAAACTTTACATCAGGATAGTTTTTTTCAAGAAAATCCTTATACGCTTTATATCCCAAGAAGCTACGTTCATAGATATAAAAGCCAGTAGAATCTTCAAAAGCATTTCCGGGGTCAACAAAAACAATCTCACCCAGACTATCAACAGTCATGGTCTCCTCCGTCATGAATGAATACAGTTACACAGGCATTAGATTACATTAAATCAACGATTTATGTATTTCGCGAACTTTTACCTAGATAAATTTATATTTACACGCTCTATTACTGATACCCCCTCAAATTCAGAGGTGACCGTTTACCGATTCCATTAGTCATAACTAATACAAGTTATAACTAATAATCTCGAATTTGAGGGGCTAATCAGTGAGCACTCTGTATTTACTGCTTCAGGTAGCCCTCCAATGCCTCGCGGTGGTCGCGCGGGGTGAAGCCTGCAGCAATCAGCTTGGACAGGTCCATTGCCGAGTTCGTCGGACGGTGAGCGAAGAGCTCAGCGTTGGCGAAGTATTCCTCGGTGGTGGTGTCGCTGACGCGCGCCGGGTCGTGGCCGGTACCCTCGTACACTGCACGAGCGAACTGGGCCCAGTTGATAACTTCACCGGTGTTCGACACGTTGTAGGTGCCGTACTCAGCGCCGGAGAAGAGCAGGTGCAGGGCAGCAGCAGCCAGGTCCTGGGTGAAGGTCGGGCGGCCCCACTGATCGGCGACCACGGACGGGTCAATACCGCGCTCAGCCAGGGATGCCATGGTGCCCACGAAGTTCTTGCCGGCGCCAACAACCCAGCTGGTGCGCAGGGTGTAGTGCTTACGCCATGCGGCGGCGGCAACCTCACCGGCGGCCTTAGATGCGCCGTAGACGCTCAGCGGTGCCAGGGGGTAATCCTCCGGGTATTCCTCCCCCAGGGGCAGGGAACCGTCAAAGACGTAGTCGGTGGATACGTGAACCAGCGGCAGGTTAGCTTCTTCACAGATGGAGGCAAGAGCGCTCACGCCCAGGGCGTTAGCTGCCCAGGCGTCGCGGCGACCCTCGGGGGTTTCAGCCTGATCCACTGCGGTGTACGCTGCAGCGTTGATGACCGCACGGAAAGAGCGCCAGCGGAATGCGTCGCGCCACTGCTCGGGCTTGCCCAGGTCGAGGCGGTCGCGATCCACAGCCAGGAAGGGTACGTTCTGCTCGGTGAGCTGGCGAACCAGCTCGGTGCCGAGCTGACCGCCAGCACCAATAATCAGAATCGGGTCGGCTTCCAGGGGCTTAATCTCGTTCAGACGCGGGTGGTTGCGGTCCTTCTCGGAGAGCTCTGCCTTCGCCAGGTCGATAGGCCAGTCGATTGCGACGGTCTCATCGGCAAGGTTCAGGAAGCTGTAGCCGGATACTGCATCCGCCGACCAGTGGTCGTTCACCAGATAGGTGTAGGCGGTGTTCTCTTCCAGGGTCTGGAAGGAGTTACCCACGCCGCGGGGCACGAAGATAGCGGTGTCCGGGCCCAGCTCCACGGTGACGACCTTACCGAAGGACTCGCCGGCACGCAGGTCAACCCACGCGCCGAAGATACGGCCGGTCGCAACAGAAACGTACTTATCCCACGGCTCGGCGTGGATACCGCGGGTAGTACCCACCGAAGCGTTGAACGAGATGTTGTTCTGCACCGGGTTGAAGTCGGGCAGACCGGCTGCGACCATCTTCTCGCGCTGCCAATTTTCCTTGAACCAGCCGCGGTTATCGCCGTGAACCGGCAGGTCAATGATGAGCAGGCCGGGAATCTCGGTTTCAGTAACCTTCAATTCCTTGCTCATTACTGGCCAGCCTTTGCGTACTTCGCCTCAACCTCAGCCTTCAGGGGCTCCCACCAGCCGCGGTTGTCGGTGTACCACTTAATGGTGTCGGCAAGACCGGATTCGAAGTCGGTGAACTTCGGCTCCCAGCCGAGCTCTGCACGCAGGCGGCTACCGTCGATTGCGTAGCGCAGGTCGTGACCGGGGCGGTCAATCACGTGCTCGAAGTCGTTCTCGTCCTTACCCATCAGTCGCAGGATGGTGCGCAGAACGGTGATGTTGTTCTCTTCGCCGTCTGCACCGATGAGGTAGGTTTCGCCAATCTTGCCCTGCTCCAGGATGCGCAGCACAGCAGAAGAGTGGTCGGATGCGTGAATCCAGTCACGAACGTTCAGGCCCTCGCCGTACAGCTTCGGGGTCAGACCTGAGAGGATGTTAGTAATCTGGCGGGGAATGAACTTCTCGATGTGCTGGTAGGGGCCGTAGTTGTTGGAGCAGTTAGAGATGGTTGCTTCAATACCGAAGGAGCGGACCCATGCGCGCACGAGCAGGTCGGAACCTGCCTTAGTGGAGGAGTAAGGGGAAGAGGGGTTGTAGGGGGTGGTTTCGGTAAACTTTGCCGGATCGTCCAGCTCGAGGTCGCCGAAGACCTCGTCGGTGGAGATGTGGTGGTAGCGAGTGCCGTGCTTACGGACTGCTTCCAGGAGGCTGAAAGTACCGATGAGATTAGTGTGGATGAACGGTTCGGGGTTGGCCAGGGAGTTGTCGTTGTGCGATTCCGCAGCGTAGTGGACAACAGCGTCTGCCTTGTCGACCAGTTCGTCAGCCAGCTCGCGGTCGGCGATGTCGCCTACGACGAGCTTGAAGCGGGATTCAGGAAGACCCTCCAAAGACGCAGCGTTTGCGGCGTAGGTCATCTTATCCAGCACAGTAATAGTGTGATCAGTGTTATCGATGAGGTGGTGAACAAAGTTCGAACCAATAAAACCGGCACCGCCGGTAACAAGAATGTGAGCCATACGGTATATTTTACCTGCCTAAATAGCGATTTTTATGCCTCAACAAAGAGATAAACATGACACAATAAGAAGTTATGAAGGGAATTATTCTTGCCGGCGGTACCGGAAGCCGTTTGCACCCTATCACTCAGGGGATTAGCAAGCAGCTCACTCCGGTCTATGACAAGCCGATGATTTACTACCCGCTGTCCACTCTCATGCTGGCGGGTATCCGCGATATTTTGATTATTACCACTCCTGCCGATCAGGAGCAGTTCCAGCGACTGCTCGGTGACGGCTCCCGTTTCGGTATTAATCTCGAATACAAGGTGCAGCCCTCCCCGGATGGTCTGGCACAGGCATTTATCCTGGGCGCCGATTTTATCGGCAATGACCCCGTAGCACTCGTGCTCGGTGACAATATCTTCTACGGCCCCGGTCTGGGTACTCAGCTTGCCACCTACGAGCAGAAGGACGGCGCGACCGTCTTCGCTTACCAGGTTGCTGACCCTCGCGCCTACGGTGTGGTGGAGTTCGACGAGAACTTCAATGCACTGTCGATTGAGGAGAAGCCTGAAAACCCCAAGAGCGACTACGCTATCCCGGGTCTGTACTTCTACGATTCGAAGGTTGTAGAGTATGCACGCCAGATTAAGCCTTCCCCGCGCGGTGAGTTGGAAATCACTGACCTTAACCGCGTCTACCTGGAACAGGGTAAACTGAAGGTTGAGGTTCTGCCTCGCGGTACCGCGTGGCTCGACACCGGAACCTTTGATTCACTCGCTGATGCCACTAACTTCATCCGCACTGTTCAGAGCCGTCAGGGCCTGTCGATTGGTTGCCCGGAGGAAATTGCGTGGCGCCACGGTTGGCTCTCCGATGAGCAGTTGCGCGACATCGCTACCCCCCTCGTCAAGAGCGGTTACGGTAGCTACCTGCTCGGATTGCTCCGCTAATAAACACCGGGGGATTTTCGTATCCCTTCACCGCCTGCAACAACACTCCACGTTGCAGGTACACTAACTCAAACTTTCTGGAGTATTCTCACTACCATGACCATTTTGGAATTTTTCCGCACCACAAGGGCTAACCTCTGGTTGCTGATCAGTGGCATCGTTATCGGTGCCGTAGCGGGCTTCGGCTATGCTTCTCTCCAGCCGAAGGTCTACGCTGCATCCTCCTCGGGCTACGTGACCGTGGGCGAGTCCGGAACGGTGGATGTTCTCTCCGGCACCTCCGCGGCAAAGGAGCGCGCTCGCTCCTACGCGGCCATCGTCTCTTCCGAGGCCGTGGCGCAGAAGATTAAGCAGAACAACCCCGAATTGTCGATGACTACCGGTCAAATTCGCGGTAGCCTTACCGCAACTGCAGGTGAAAACAATGCACTGATTACCGTGAGCGCGCAAGCTTCTTCTCCGAAGAATGCGCAGTTGCTTGCTAACGGTGCACTGCAGGCTACTGCCGACTACATCAAGGAAATTGAGCAAAACCCCGGTAATGCTCAGGCTCTGGTAAATGGCGACAATACTGCTGCTTCTCCCGCTGGCGGCAACACCGTTCGCGTGATTCCGCTGAATAACGCAAGCGTGAACCCGCCGCTGGTAGCTCCGAATTACCAGCAGAACACCCTTATCGGTGCCGGCACCGGTTTGGTTCTGGTCTACGCTGCAATCTTCCTGCGCCGTGCACTGGATCAGCGTATCCGTACCCGTGACGACGCTACCAAGGCAACCGGCGCAAGCATCCTCGGTGTTCTGCCCGTCAGTGACGATCTGAGCGAAGAGAATATCGTTAACGGCAACACCGACGACCACATCGCGCAGGAATCCATTCGTCAGTTGCGCACCAACCTGCGCTTCGTGAACGTTGACACTCCCCCGCGTTCGTTCATCGTCACCTCCGCTGTGCCCGGTGAAGGTAAGTCGACCGTATCGCTGTCGCTGGCTCGCGCAATGGCTGATGCGGGTTCGCCCGTCATCCTCATTGACGCCGATCTCCGCCGCCCGACCGTGGCTAAGAAGCTGAAGCTCGACGCTAAGGTCGGTCTGACCCAGGTTCTGGCTGGCCAGGTTGAGATTGCTAACGCTGTGCACCAGATCGGTGAGTCGAATCTCTTCGTCCTACCTGCAGGCCGTATCCCCCCGAACCCCTCCGAGCTTCTGGGTTCCGATAAGATGCGTCAGCTGATTAATGAGCTCTCCGAAGAGTTCATCGTGGTCGTCGACGTTCCGCCGCTGCTGCCCGTGACCGACGCTTCGCTGCTCTCCCGCTCCGTGGATGGCGTGATCCTCGTTGGTTCTATCGGCCGAAGCCACCGTGAACAGATGGCTGAAGCTGCAAGCACCCTGAAGAAGGTCAACGCAAACCTCCTCGGTATGGTTCTGAACCGTGCACCCCGTAAGGGCCTGGGTAACTCCTACTACGGCTTCGGTTACGCAAGCGCCTACGTTGGTTATGCGACCTACTACGGTTACGGCAAGGAAGGCGACAAGAAGTCGTCGAAGAAGTCCTCGACCAAGAAGTAATAACGTAATAAGCGCCCTAAACTATAGGGAGCAACTTAGGGCGGGATGGGCAGTATTTTCTGTCCGTCCCGCCTTATACTTATCTGGTATACATGTGCACCGAAAGGCTATTGTGACCACTCACTCATCCAATACCCCGGAGCCGCAGACTACTCCGCTCGCGGCACGGATTCGGCTTGCGCACGC
Organism: Rothia mucilaginosa; assembly: GCA_963538455.1. Lineage (GTDB taxonomy): Bacteria > Actinomycetota > Actinomycetes > Actinomycetales > Micrococcaceae > Rothia. The sequence goes on from CAUTHR010000002.1 coordinate 59,887, forward strand.
CTACTTCCAGCGGATTGCCGACATGCACTCCATCGATATCCTGCATGTCAAAGGCTACGCTTTCTCTCAGGAAATTTACCGCAAGGGCAGGTACAGCTCCGACGCTGACCTGCTCGTCCGTCCCTCTCATGTGGACCGCTTTGTAGAGATCCTTCTGGCAGATGGATGGCGTATCCAAGCCCACTTCGAAACAGGTTCCGTGTTCGAGCACGCGATGACGCTCTACCACGCTTCATGGGGCCTGACCGATATTCATCGTTTCTTCCCCGGTCTGGGGCGCCACGGCGATTATGAGAAGGCTTATGACCGCATCTGGGCGGCACGCAAGACCCGTATGATTGCTCACCGTCCCTGCACTGTCCCCAGTGATCTGGATGCGCGTCTTCTCGTGGTGCTTCACCGCGCCCGCGCTGCATCACGTTACAGCGCAGATATTAACTACCTGGTCTCTCTGCTCTCGTACAGCGATTGGCAGCGCCTGCGAGCCCGTGCGGAGGAGCTTGACTCCTCCCTGGCATATAGCGCGGCTATGGGCGGTCTGGAGCAGTACCGTGACGACCGCGACTACCTGCTGTGGCTGTCGGTCTCCCAGGATGTGCCCCACTATATTCAGTGGATTGGGCGCCTGCAGTCGGCGACTACCCTGCACGATAAGCTACGCACCCTCAAGAATATTTTCCTCGTGAATAAGGACCACTTGGCAATGCAGCTGGGACGAACCCCCACCAAGGCTGAAATTCGTGCCAAGTTCTTTGAGCGTTTTGGAATCAAGGTGAAAAAATGAGTAATCCGGCAGATTCCCGTCAGACCGTCTACGGTATCCCCGAGAACATCGCATACGTTCATTCTGAAGAGTTCGCTAAGTACTCCCCCACGGCAACGTATCTTGCAAACCTTGCCAACGGTGAGCTGTCTGTTCTTCAGGATTCAGCCTCCATTATTTGGAGTATTTTTGAAGACCCGATGTCTCTGCAGGAGGCTATCGACGTGCTCTGCGAGATGTATGAACAGCCCATAGAGACTATGGGGCCGCAGATTGAGGGTTTTATTCCTGAGCTACTCTCCAAGGGGCTTCTAGAAGCCCGCTAAGGCTCTCAGAAGACACAAAGAAGGCGGGGCGGTAGAACTTATAGTTCTACCGCCCCGCCTTCTTCTATGAGCCGTATAGCTCTTTTAGTCTTCGGGCAGAGCCTGCACGTACATCTTCAGGCGGCTAATGAAACGAGCCTCCGAGAAACCGTCAACGTGCTCACGGATATAATCAGCATCCCAGTCATCCGGGTTGAAAGCCTTGAGGGCCTCCACCAGCTGCTCCACGGTCGGCTGATTGATGAACATGCCGGTCTTGCCTTCCTGAATAGTATCCAGGAAGCCGCCCGCACGGTAGGCAATCACAGCCTTGCCGCTAGCACCCGCCTCCAGAGGGGTAATGCCGAAGTCCTCGTAGGAGATAGCCAACAGCGCCAGGCAGTGACGGTACGCGTAACGGAGCTGCGCATCCGAAACGCCCGAAGCAATACGAACGGTGGGGCCCGCAAGGGCCTCCAGGCGTTCCTTCTCCGGGCCGCGACCAATCACCAGCAGCTTCTTGCCCAACTCATTACACGCCTCGACAGCCTTATCAACATTCTTGTAGGGCAGCAGACGCGAAACAATCAGGAAATAATCGTCCGTTTCGGTGAACTCTTCCAAACCCGGAATAGGTTCAACCGGTGCGGTGACGTCTACCGAGTGCGGCGGGAAGAAAATCGGAACGTCCTTCTTGCCGTAGACGTTCTCGATGCGCTTCTTGATAACGCTCGCATTCGCTACGTACACCGCCGAACGGTGAGCCGCCCAGTGATCCCACAGCATCAGTGCAGGGCGCAGGGTCTTCAGCAGCAACGGCACGGGGCCGGTGCTCTTCTCACCCAGGTACTGATCGCTCAGGTACAGCCAACGCGCCGGCGAATGGCAGTAAATGAACTTACGACCGGCAAAGTTGAAGCCGTGCGCCCAACCGGTCGTCGACACCACAGCACGCTCAGCCGGCACCTTCAGGAAAGAAGAAGCAATCGGCAGAATCGGCAGAGCCATGCGGTGGTTACGACGCAGGTAACCAATCTTGTTCAAAGGACTCGTGATAATCTTCGCGTCCTTGAACTCGGGGAAGGTACCCTCCGGGTCGTACAGAGTCGTGTAAATCGGTGCGTCCGGGAACGCACGGTGCATTGCCAGGACGACACGCTCCGCACCGCCGCGCTGAGTCAGATAGTCGTGGGCAATCGCAATCTCTTCAGTAGCCTCAGGCTTGACCAGCGGCACGTAACGGCGTGCCAGACGGGCAAGCTTCTTGAGGCTCTTCGGAATATCAGCAAGCACCGCATCAGGGTTCTTCGGCCCGGTAAACGGAGCGGAGGACAAGAGCTGAGTGAGTGACATTTCCTTTTCCTCCTAGAAAACTTTCTGAGCCCGCTCAGGATAGTGAATACCGGCGTAGGATGCAGCCTCAACCTGCAGTGCCACAAGCTTCTCAGCCGCCTTAGCGGGCAGCTTCAGCAGAATCTTATCGCTCGCATCGCCGAGAGCCTTAATGGTCTTCTCGGTGGTGAAACGAGCGAGGGTCTTGACCAGCAAACCCCACGCGCCCGTCGGGTTCGGGGCGGGGTGTGCGTCCTCGCCGTGCTTACGCACGAAGATGGTGCGGGCAGAGCCCGAGTGCAGAGCACGCAGGGCACGCACAGCAGTAGTGGTAGCCTCAGCATAGTGCTTGACCTCAACTTCATCAGAAATGATGATGCGGCCACCGGCATCATGGACCATTTTGCCCATGTCTACATCTTCCCACCCGTAGAGACGGTACGCGGGGTCGTATCCGCCAGTACGGTCAAAGTACTCCGCAGAGATAGAAGAGTTACCATTCCAGTACAGCCAACGACCTTCTTCAGCTACGCTGAGGGCGCCTTCTTTGAATCGGGCATCGCGGAAGTTACCGTACACACGAGAATAGGGAGTGTCCGGGTACACGTTCTTCAAGGTGCCGATCACACCGTCATATTCACGGTGCAGGCGAATCTGCGCCTCGACGTAGTCGGAAGCAGGCTCAAGATCGTCATCGCAACGGATGAGGATATCCGCATCAGCGGCACGGTGGCCAGCGTTCAGCGCTGCCACACGACCGCGGTTCTCCTCGAAAACAATCTTGGTCAGGTTCAGCTTGCCTTCTGCAATGTAGCGGTCAAGCACAGCTTCACTGTTATCAATATCGCCGTCGAGGACCACAATAACCTGGAAGTCCTTCTCGGTCTGGGCGGCAAGCGCATCCAGCGGGTAGTGCAGAATATCTGCACCACCGCGAGAGGGAATAATAACCGCAGCCTTGTAACGGTGGGTAGTCGTCATAATTTTCCTTCGGGGTTTGAGTGAGAGGATATCCGTTAGGAATGATCTATAGGTTTAGAAGCACCTTAGCGGATAAAACGTTCCAGAATCTCGCCGACACGGACCTTACCTGCTTCAGGCGAGTAGTTCTCCTGCCAACGCCAGAACAGCTCGGAGGTTCGCGCTGCCAGCGCATCCGTATCTTCTCGAAGCTCAGTACCCAGGCTCTTAATGGCCTGTGCAAGAGCTATCGGCTGGTCAGCAGGCACAACGTACGGATACGATGCGCCGCCCAGCACCTCCGATAGTGCGCCAGCATCACTGACGATTACAGGGACGCGTGCGCTCATCGCTTCAGCGACCACCAAGCCAAAAGACTCAGGGGCAATCGAGGGTACGACCAACATGTCGATGTCGCCGAAAAGACGATCCGGGGTAGTCCAGCCCAAGCGAGTGCTGAACGCAGCAACACGGGCTAGCGCGTCCTCAACCTCAGCGCGTTCTTCGTCAGATGCGAAGACAGGCTCGCCGCCAATCACCAGGTCATATTCAATACCGTTAGAGTTCAAGGAGCTCATCGCCTGACACAGGGTTGCAATACCCTTAGACGGGGTCAAACGTCCCAGGTAACCGACGCGGAGTCGGCGCTCCCCCACACGATGATCTAGCTCGGTGGACACGCCACTGACCCAGTTCGCAAACAGCTCGCTGCCGGGGCAAGCGCGAGCCACATAGCGGCTCGGGACCAGGGTCACAGATGCCTTACGGCGGGCAAAGGGTACGAGCTTCGCGTTCACACCGGTAGGCAGCTGATGCAAGTGCACGATGCGGTTCTTACGACCACCCGTTGCCGCTGCGGGAACCAGACCGTTACACCACAGCAGAACGTCCTTGTGGCGAGCGTGCCAACTACGCAGAGCCACCATGTACTGTGCGCGGTTCTTAGCCGGCAAGATAATGCGGGGGAATCCCTCATCCGCCGCGGCTTCTACAAGCTGCTTCGGCTCGGAAGGACCCACAATAGTGACCTTGTAGCCGAGGCTACGGGCTGCGCGGGCAATATTCAGGAGCATGACCTCGCCGCCGCCCATGTCACCGTTATTCGTGGCGATGTAGAGTTCTTTCATCGTTATGCTTTCCTCGCCTGCTGACGGATAGAAGCGACATTAAAGGAATAGTCTGGGTTCAAAGAGGCTCGATCAGCTACAGGAGCTACTGCAACATTTGTATCCTCGGCGCTTACTTCCGACACAACTACGGCCGTTTTTTCCTGTCCCTGCGAGGAATCTTGCTGGTTCTTCGCTAGGGCAGCCTGTGTAGCTTCAATACGGCCGCTGTCGGAAGCATCCAGCTTATCATCAGGATTTAGGTACAGCAGTGCCAGGCCCACCGTAATAGCCCAGGGAACAGTCAAAATAACCTCGCCCAGACGTTCCGAGGTAATAAGAATAATCACCATCGTTGCTTCCGCAATCACGATTCTGGGCACACGCGGTTGTTTCCAAAAGAAAGTCACACTAATCATGAGACTTACAATGACAATCATGTATACCCAGCCTCCCTCCTGCACTAGCGTCATATAGGAGTTGTGGAAGTAGAAGTATCGGTTCTGGATAGGGACCTGTGCAGTACCCAGGCCGCCACCGTACCAGGGGACCACATCAATCATGCGATACATTGCCTCGTCAATTCGCTGACGCAGAAGGTCACTACCGAGTCGGTCGGCGAAGGCACCGGCACGCGCGAAGTTGTCCTCTAGGAAGTTCACGCCTAGGTAGAATAGGTACGCTAGAACAGCCTTACCAAACAGATTCAGCCGATGAGAAAAGTACAGCCACAAAATGGCAAATGCGTAGGCGGCGAGGGAGGTTCGGGACCCAGTCAACCACAGCATTCCAGAAGTAATACAAATAGCAATAACTCGGTGCTTCGTTTTCTGGACCATAGCGACAAACAGAAAGCCGAAAAGCGCATAGTACAAACCCGACTGGTTCTTATCGTTCAACCAACCAGTTAGCACACCACCATATGTATCCGGAGCAATGCGGGCATAGAACCCTATGAAGTTAAACAGCAGGCCAAAGGCCACGCCAAACAGCAGAGATCGCACGTCAATCTTCTTCTGCGCAATCTGTAGCGCAAGTAGCACCACAATTGCCATACGGACCGCACGACGAATCGCATACTCAACAGGGAAGCTGTTGAACGTCAAAGTCTCGAACAGTGCCCAACCAATGGCTAGCAGAAGAATCGTAAAGAATAGCCCGTTGTAGGTGTTCTCGATTTTGGCAGGCTTAGTCAAGTTGTAGAGTACAAGCACCATCACCACAACGGTACCCACAGGGAGAGCGAAGAACGCCGTGGTAATACCGACAAAAATCAGGCCAAACCCTGCCCAGAAGTCAAGCATTGACAGTTTCGAAACACTACTAGCAAGGTATTTCGCTTCAGCCTTCGCAGCCTGTCCAAAACGAATAGCACTGCTCGAAGAGATACCGGCGGAAGCTGAACGCTTAGTTCCAGAAGCAGGTTGAGAGTGAGCTACAGTCATTTCTTCTCCAAAGTACGAGCGTATATCTCAGTAGTTTGAGCAGCCATCTGCTCGTTCGAAATCCAGGTGAAAGGCTCAGCCCCACCCTTCTGCAGCTGCGCACACATAGCCTGCAGAACATCCTGAGTCAGGGTTGCACTCTGGCGGTCCACCAGCTCGTCGGCGCCCAGAATCTCCGGGTTGCCGCCCACAGCGGTAGCGACCGTCTTCAGGCCGGCTGCCTTAGCATCCAGTAGAGTGTAGGAGCAGTTCTCCCACACTGACAGCTGAACAATCATGTCGCTACGGCCCATCGCCTCAATCGGGTTAACGAAACCGCTGAAGATCACCGAATCACCCAGGTTCAGACGCTGCGCCTGAGCCTGCAACTCGGACACCAAATCGCCAGAGCCCGCAATCTCAAGATGAGCCTGCGGGTAATCAACACGAAGCTGCGCAAAAGCGTCCAGCAACACGTCAATGCCCTTCTCAGGGGACAGACGAGACAGCGAAAGAATCCGCGGACCGCCCTCAGCGGGTACACGCTGCTGCTCAACAGCCGCGCGCACCTCGGGGATATCCACGCCGTTGTACACCAGCTCCACGCCGCGAGCGCCCCACTTGGCACGCATCTGATCAGCGGTAGAACGGGAAACAGCAATCGCCTGGTCGGTGCCCCACAGACGCACACGGTGTACGGTCTCCATGAGCTTAGAACGCCAGGAGCTGCCGTGGTACACCGAGTCATTACCGGCGATACCGTGTTCAGTGGTCAGAAGCTTCGGCACGCAGGTGCCACGCTTAACCACGCTACGGACACGCAGAGCATTCACCACGGCGGTCGCTACAACGTCCGCATACGCCAGGTGGCTGTGCACAATATCCGGGCGGAGCTGCTCAATAGCCTTCTGCAGAGAGGTAAAGGAAGTCTTAAAACCGTAGTCGGGGCCAAGTTCAGCCTTGATGACGGTGACGCCCAGTTCCTCAAGGCGGCTCGTGAGCTTACCTTCGGGTGCGAGAACCACCAGGTTAAAGCCGGGGAGCCCGGCACGTGCCATATCGACAACGTGCCGAGCTACTCCACCAAAATCGGGAACCGGAACGACCCATAGAGCCGTTGGTGTAGAGGTCATGCCTTAGTCAACTTTCGAGTGAGGAAAGAACGGAAGGATGCAGAAACCTTAGTTTCAATGGAAATATGCACCAGGTAGGCGAAGCAAATCACCAAAACCAATGCGATGATGCGTGCTCCCCAGGGGCCAGCCACCGGGTAGAACATATCAACAAGCATATAACCGACCATAGCGTGACCCAAGTAAAGGGGATAGGAAATACGCCCCAAGAAATTCAGCGGACCCGTCGAAAGTACCGGAACGTTCTTCAGGTACACAACGATGAAGAACACCAGACTAATCAGTGCCACACCGATTCCATGAGCAAGATCATGCATCAGCGCCGCATTGAGGGAAGCCAGAATCGCAAAGTACGGAATATGCCAGGTGAACTTTCGATCATGGCTGTACATGAAGAACACCATGCCCAGGCTAAAGAGCGAAGAATGTTCCGCAACTGCAGCCCACACAATCATCTTAGGTGCCCCACCGAGAGAAGCCTCCGGGTGGAAGAGTAGACACAGAACTGTGCCGATAACCGACCAGGTGAGCAGAATCGTAGTCAGCTCCCTACGGTAAATCTTTCCCTTCCGGATAATCAGGTACAGGGCAACCATCACGTAGAACTGCAGCTCCACTGCCAGCGTCCAGTACACCTGATCCACGTTATCCACACGCAGGAAGCGTTGCAGCATCGTCGTGTTGATCAGGGTCTGCGGAATCGTAATATGGCGTCCGGGGTTTCCGTAGATGAAATACACCAGAGCCGATACAGTCAGTGCGAACCAATAGGTCGGATAAATACGAGAAAAACGCGAAATAGCGAACTTCAGTGCCGACCCGCTCTTGATGGCGCTGAGCAGAATCACAAAACCAGAAATAATGAAAAAGAGCTGGACGCCCAACTCGCCAAGGGCGATGTCATAGGGCGAAGGAGCCGTCCGTGGATAGTTCTCCGTAGCGGGGACACCCAGGTGATAAACCACCACGGTAATAGCAGCCAGGCCGCGGAACCCGTCCAGCTCCCGGAAACGCCCGGGAGTGATGAAGTCCTGATCTAGAACGTCACCCTCCCGAGCTTTTACGGTCTGAGACTTGGCCATAGACGCCGGTCCTACAGCCACTTCTCGAGGCGGTCCAGCGCGGTGAAGAAGCCTTCACCGTTGTTGATGTGACCCTGCCAGATTTCGGGAATGAAGGAAGCCTTCGGAGCCAGCTCACGCAGCTGCTTGCCCAGGGATGCCCAGTCGACATCGCCTTCGCCGACCTGAACGCCCTCACCGTCAACGCCGGTGCCGTCCACCAGGTGCAGGTGGATGGACAGCGGTGCCAGCTGCTCAACAGCCTCCGACAGCGGAATGTTCAGGAAGTTGCAGGCCAGCATGGTGTGGGAGATGTCCAGGCAGAGCGCGGTGTCGAATGCACGCGAGAACTCTGCGGTGTCCTTCGGATCCAGGAACAGGTTGTGGTACTGCTGACCACCCATTAGCCAGGGGTACGGGGGCAGAGTCTGAGCCGCCAGGCGAACACCGGATGCATCCAGACGCTTCAGTGCCTCACCGATACGCTCGTACTTCTCAGCACGTGCGGCTGCGGGGATGTGCTTGTCCTTGGTGAAGCCGCCCATGGTCACGACCATGACCGGGTCCTCGTCTACGGTGAAGTAGCGGGTCAGGTCACGGGTAATGTCGATGGTGCGCTGGACCTCAGCAATGGAGCGCTCCCATACCTCGGGGTCCTTCGAGGCGAGGTCCACCAGGAAGTCGCCTGCGAACAGGTCGGGCAGGTGGGTGGTGAAGCCCATGTCCAGCTTGGAGTCAAAGACGTCGTCGATGTTAATCTCGAGGTCCTTGTAGGAGAAGTGGAACTCCAGGAAGTCCGGCTTCGCCTCTTCAATCAGCGGCTTGTAGTCGTGGTAACGAACCGGCAGACCCCAGGGACGGTCGAACTTGAAGTCGCGGCGGGTCACCAGGTCATCCTTCAGGTCGCCCTCGAAGAAGAACGAGCCTTCTTCAACGTCGCGCTGCATGGTACGGCCCAGCAGCTGGGGCAGGTAGTTCGGCTGCAGACCGCGGCCGGGGGACTTCACAGCAACGTCAGCCTCGGTCACGACCTCGCCCTTAGCGATGTGGCGGGTAGCAACCAGGGACTTTGCCAGGTTCACGCGGTTCATCAGCTCACCGGTGGACACCTCGCGAGGAGCAGCGGAACCAATAGCGGTCTCAACCTCACGGATCTGCTGAACCATTGCCTTGAATTCCTCAGGCAGCAGGGAGACGGTGTGGTCGTTACCCTCGAGGGTCTTGTCGGTGGTGAAGTGCTTCTCGATAATCTTCGCGCCGCGAGCAACAGCAGCAATCGGCACGTGGTAGCCACGCTCGTGGCCGGAGTAGCCGACCAGGCACTGACCAATCTCAGCCAGGCGGTCCATGTACGCCAGGTTGACGTCCTTGAAGGGTGCCGGGTATGCGGACTGGCACTGCAGCAGAGCGTAGGATGCGCCAGCGTTACGCAGCAGAGCCACGGACTCGCGGATTTCCTCTTCGCGGCTCATACCGGTGGAAACCAGCATGGGCAGACCGCGGGAAGCCACGTCGCGCAGCAGCTCGTGGTTGGTCAGGTCAGCAGAAGCGATCTTCATGCCCTGGATGCCATAGTCAACCAGCGCCTGAACGGAGGGTGCATCCCAGGGGGTGCACATGATGTCCATGTCGTGCTGCTTGACGTGGTCGAAGACCTCGTACATCTGGTCAACGGTCAGGGAGAAGCGGGACAGCAGGTCCAGGGTGTACTGAACGCCCAGGTCCTCACCTGCGGTTGCCGCACCGCGCTGGCGGTACAGAGCGTCCATGTCGCGCAGCTGGAACTTCGCAGCGTCCGCGCCGGACTCAACAGCCAGATCCACCAGTTCCTTAGCGAAGTCAACGCTACCCTGGTGGTTGTTACCAATCTCAGCAATGATGAAGGAGGGGGAATCCTCGCTGATGGTGTGCTTACCGATGCGCAGAACGTCCTGCTCATCCATTGCCAGCGCCACGAGGTGACCGCGCTCGTCGGTCAGCGGCACGTGGTTGATACCCGTCGCGAAGTATGCGCGCAGAGTCTCGGGATCAGCGTCAGCCGGTGCGGTCTGCGGGTTGGTGTTTGCAGCGTCCAGGGCGCTGGTCTCCAGGGATGCAGTGGGGTTAGCAATCAGCCAACGACGGAAGTCGCCATCAGAGAGCGAACCGCGCAGGATACCGGACTCGTTCACCAGGAAGATGATGCGCTGGCCGTTAGCAGAAATCTTCTGCAGAGCGTTGAGAATCGGGTCTTCAGCGAAGACCACGTAGGGGGCAATATTGCGTTCAATAATCACGATTTTGACCTTTTCGTTTGAGTGTTTAGTTGAATGCCTGAGTGCCGGTCAAGCCGGGAGCGGCAGACGAGGTACTGCCGCTAGTGAAGGTTACTTGCCTTCGGCCAGGATCTGAGTGAGCTGGTGCTCTGCCACGGAGAAGTCAATCGGTGCGTCAATGTCGACGCCCTCGACCTCGTCCAGCATGAACAAGTCAATGGTACCGCCGGGGTAGCCCGCCAGGCGGTTGTGGTGGTCCATGTACACGTGGGTCTTGGTGATGTACATCGAACCGTTCTCGCGGTAGCGGAAGGTTTCCTTGGTCAGCTCCTGGCGGCGCGGGCGAGCCATAATCTCGAACGCCGCGGTGGGCTCGCCGTCAGCGTGCCAGGTCCAAATGAACGGACCAATCGGAATCACACCGACCATGGAGTCCTTACCGTTCTCCGCGAACTGGCGGACCGCACGAGCCAGGGTGCCGGGCAGACGCACGGGGCTGGTTGCCTGCAGCAGCATGACTGCATCGGGTTCCCAACCGTTTTCGGTGTAAAACTCGATAGCGTGCTCGATGACCGGCTCGGTTGCGGTGGTGTCTTCAGCCAGGTGTGCCGGGCGCATGAACGGCACCTCAGCACCGTAGTCGCGGGCGATATCAGCCAGCTCAGCATCATCGGTGGAGACGACAACACGCAGCTCGTGCTCGCCGGCTACTTCTTCCTTAGCAGCCAGCGCCTGCTCGATGGTCCATGCGACCAGCGGCTTACCCGCGATGGGGCGCAGGTTCTTACGCGGAATGCCCTTCGAGCCACCGCGCACGGGGATGACGCAGAGAATACGCATTATGCCTCCAAAGTTTCAATCATTAGTTCAGCGATACGCTGTGCCGGTTCCTTCTGCGGCTGAACCGGTGCCGGGGTCGGTTCCTGACCCCACTGGTTCATGCCGTAGCGGTCCCAGAATTCCACCAGCCATGCCAGCGGTGCCGGGTGGTAAACCCACGCCGGGATTCCGCGGATTGCAGCCTCCAGAACACCGGTAGAGAAGATGGATACCACCGGGTTCGGTACCTCGTTCAGCGGAGTGCCGGAGCGGTCAATGCGGATGCCTTCCTTCTCCCACAGCTGGTGGGTCAGCACCGACAGCTTATCCTTCTCACTCGGGTGCGGGCGGTAACTTCCGCCGAACTTCTTCAAGAAAGAGTGGGAAGCGTACGCGAAGGATGCGCGCGGCAGTTCCGCACCGTGCATCTGTCCCAGGAAAATCGGTTCCAGGTTGTTCTGTTCCTGCGCCTCAGCACCGGCGGCCTTCTGTGCTGCAAGGTAGAGCAACTGCGAACCCACCGCGTGAGTGGTGACATCGCGGCGACCCGATGCCCAGAACTGGGCGTCAGCTTCGCTGAAAGCCAGCAGGGTGCATCCTACCGGTAGCGGCGGTGCCTGAGGCACCAACAGACCGTGCTGGACCACCCAGTATTCAGCGCCAATCGCTCGAGAGAACTCGTAGGCGGCTGCACCGCGTGCCAGGTAGTGGCCCAGTGAAAGAACCACGCGTACACCGGGTAGTAGCTCCTGCAACTGGTTGCCCGTCACTTCCTGTTTGGTCCAGGCATCACGACCGTAACGCTCGGTGGCGTACTGACCGTTGAGGTACTCCGAGGCGTCCTCGGGGACCCACAGGGCCACGCCCACGTTCTCAAGATACTTGAGAGGCTCCAGCAGGGAGTTACGGCTCGTCGGGGAGAAAGAATCGAGCACGATGAGCACACGGGGGACAGCGCCGCGGGTGTAGAGCACGCCACCGACGGGGCCTTCCTGCTCAGCAGTACCTCCGCGCAAACGTCCGATAAGACTGCGTGCCTCGGTCTTAGCCCAACGCAGGGTATTCTGACGCTTCTGCCAGGCCGCCCAGGCGTCAATATCAATGGGATAGGTCAGGCCCATAGCTGCTCCAAAATCTTTACACGCTGATCGAAAGTGTGCTCAGCCAGAGTACGCTTCTGACCGGCTTCACGAATCTGACGAGCCCACTTCGGCTCACGGAAAATACGGGTACAAATCTCGATGAGCTCATCAATGCTCTCGTAGACCAGAACCTCTTCGCCAGGAATGTAGTAGCGATCCACATCAGCACGGTCAATCACCTGCAGAGCGCCCACGCCGGGAGCCTCAAAGGTACGCATGGTGAAGCCATCCTGGTTATTGTGGATGTTCAGCGTTGCCGGGGAGGACGCCATAATGCCGTACGCCTCGGAACGGTCAATATCGCGACCGGCGGGCACGCCGGAATCCTTGAACTGCTTAGTGCGCAGAATATCGTAGGGGTGACGCGACCAAGCACGACCGTAAGCACGCACCGGCAGACCGGCTGCGACCAGCGCCTGCAGGGTCTCCTCACGGTTGGGATACTTAGCACCCACAAAGTTGATGGAGTCCTCGCGCATGGGAACAACCGGGCAGTGGGTGTCGTAGGCGTTAGGCATGTCGAGTACCTCGAAGCCCTGCTCACGCAGGTGCTGCGCATCCAGCGGGCTGTAGCTTGCCAGCGCGCCCAGGTGGTGCAGGTCCTCTTCGGTGTAGCTCATGCGGCGCATTTCGTCATAGAGCCAGGTGCCGTAGCGAACGCCGGAGGTCTCCAGCAAATCCCACCATTCGCGGGAGAGCATATCGCCCTTAATGACCAGCACAATATCGGGGCGGAACTCGTTGAAAGCATCAATAGCCTTACGGGTTGCCTGCGCTGCGAAGCTTTCGGGGCGGTACTTCTCGGGCAGCTCGTGGGCAAGCTTGTTGAGGATGCGCTCGGGCAGAGTACCCGGCGCATCGTAGATGTGGGTGCGCACTTCGTATCCGTGCACTTCCAGGGATGCCTGAATTGCCTTCCAGTACCCGTGGAATGCGGGCGAGAGCAGTAGAAGTTTGGGCTGAGTCATATGAGGATTGAATCCTGTCGGCGTTTGCTATAAGAACCCGCAGGGCAAAACCGTACGGTGCTATGTGTTGGAGTGAAGAGGAACGGAAAGTTTCACCTGTAACTTGAGGCAAAACATACCTACTGAAATTTTACAACGAAAGCAGGAGACGACACACTCGAGTGCACTGTGTCGCCTCCTACCTTCTATGTGAGCCTTCTGATGAAGAGCGCTAGAAATCTTGCGGAACTGCCGCTGCAGATTCCGCGTATTTCGTGCTTAGTTCTCGCGGCGCTCTGCCTTGGCGATACGCTCCAGCTCAGCAACAAGGAAGCCGCGAGCGTCCACGTCCTTATTGCGCAGGCCGCGCACGGAGTTCACCAGGAAGTTCGCGTAGCTAGTAGCACGCAGAGCAATAGCTAGCTTCTTCTCCCAACCCCACTTATCCGCATAAATGAAACGGGCAGTAGTCAACCACTGAATACGGCGCTCAGAAGGCGAAGATCCGCCTCCCTCGTGGGTTACAGTCACCGAAGGAATCAGGTAACGGTCCACGCCAGCGTTCGAGAGGCGGTACTGGAAGTCCACCTCTTCGCTGTTCATGTAGAAACGCTCATCCATGCCACCGATGCGGTTGAAGGTTTCGCGAGGAACGACCATGCAGGCACCCATAACCCAGTCGACCTTCGCGTCGGAGGTGCCGGTGCATGCCTCAACGTCGTGGCCAACGCCGCGGTGCCACCAGTTGGTCGGCTTGAAACGAGCCAGCGGGGTGAACCATTCCCACGCCACGTGCGCTGCGGTGGGGAACTTACGTGCCACCCACTGCTGCTTGCCATCGTGGCCAATGATCTGCGGGCTAGCCAGGATCTCGCCGTGGCGTTCCACAGCTGCGAGCATGCGCGAGACGAAGGTGTTATCCAGCTCCAGGTCGCTATTGAGGATGAAAACCCATTCACCGGTCGCGGCAGCAACACCGGAGTTCACAGCCTTACCGAAACCACCGTTGATGGGGCGGCGAACCACGGTCACGCCCTCAACCTCGGGGAAGGGGGTGGGAGAAACATCATCAGAGACAATAATCTCGATATCGGCGGGGTCAATACCCTGCTGAGCGCGCAGAGTGTCGATAATGGCAAGAACCGGTTCCGGCTCGCCGTAGAAAGGAATAACCGCAGATACGCGGGGAGCGAAGGTCATGTATTACAATCTTTCTTGAGTGAGAGGATAGGCATGCGAGCATAGCAATATGCCTGCTGCCATATGGATTATACAACTCGCGAACTTCTTTTACCGCGAGTATAACTATTCAAACACTTGTATACTCACTTTTAGCTCAAGCAATATTCTGCCGACTTCCAAGGGGGCACCCCATGAATCCTCACGATAAGGTTCTTAAAGAAAGCGACCGGGTTTCTGATTTTATGATTCAGGCCCCTAATCTCAAGACTAGAATTACGAACTTTTTTAACTCAGTTCGTCATAAATATCTATCACAGTATATTGATATGTTGCGCCGTGGAAATAAGATTATTCTTCTTTCCCCAAAGATTGCGCGTGGTGGTAATTGGCTCTATTTCTGGGCTCAAGCTGCTGCCCTGCGACATCACGGCAAAGATAAGGCGTCCCTTCTGTACGGCCCTGGCATGGATGCGTGGATTGAGGAATTCCCCCGCCTGAACGCTATTACCGCTCGTGATGCCGACTACGGATTCTTCACTCGCCGTAGCGGATACTTCCCCTCTGATATTGAAACCGATATCGGGGAGGAAGATTTGCATTACTTCGTCCGCGAGTACATTCTTCCCTCCGAGCGTTTCTCCAAACGCCTGGAACAGGCTGAAGATTTTATCGACGAGAAAACCCTAGTCATCAACGTCCGTCGCGGTGACTACTACTCTGTTCCACTAATCAAGAAAGAGTTTGGCCTTGATACTACAACATATGTTCACGAGGCTGTCAAGCATCTGCAAACTATCATAAATCCTAGTAAGATTATCTTTGTCTCTGACGATCTCAAGTGGTGCCGGGAAAATCTCTCACAGCTAAGCTCTATCGCTCCCTGTTCCTTCGAGAAGATGGGTCCGAGCATGTTCGATGACCTAGCTCTGATTGCCCACGCACCCTATCTGATTCTGACAAACACAACCTTCGGTTATTGGGGCGCTTATATCGGTGAGCTGCTGGATCAGAAGGTGGTACTTTCTCCCGGTATTCACCAAGATATCCCAGTAGGCGCTCCGTCCTACCAAGAACGCCCACACATGCACCGCGTCCGCTGGATTTCAGTAGAACATCCTGAAAGGAAGAACTGGATTTCGGGTGAGCCCCTATGATTAGTACTCTAAAGTCCATTAAGCACCAACTGTATCTGTGCAAGGTCAACCATGATAAGAAACATGAAGCTCTCGCACTACGTGAAAGCGCTGGGTTCAAAGAGCGTTACGCATCACTCAACAAAACATTCACCCACACAGATCTCCCCTCCGGTCCCTTTATCTGGGGCATAACCATGGTGAAGAATGAGGCGGATATCGTTGAACAGACAATCCGACATCTACTCGATCAAGGTGTGGACCATATCTTAGCAGCTGATAATGGCTCTTCTGATGGAACCTATGAACTATTGCTCGAGCTTAGTAAAGCCCTCCCCGTGCACGTTATTCAGGACCGTGAGCTAGCCTACTACCAGTCAGAGAAAATGACGTGGCTTGCTGACCGGGTGATGGAAGCAGGTGCTGAATGGATTATTCCTTTCGACGCTGATGAATTTTGGTATGGTGTTTCTGCTCCGCTATCGGAAGTCCTACGCTCGAAAAAGGGTCACACTATCGAGCTGACGAAGCTGTACAACGTTTTTCCCACCATTGAGGGCTCTACTCTCAGGATTGATCCAACTCCCTACTGGGATCTGAAAGTCTGTTTCTCCCGCTGGGAGAATGCAGTTATCAAAATGGGAAACCACGAGGTTATTGCACCGGGCAAGCAGAAGCTTAATGAAGTTGCTATCATCCACTACCCCTGGCGATCAAAGGAACAATTTACTCGCAAGCTACGTCAAGGGGCTAAGGCGTTGGAAGCCACCAATCTGCCTGAAGATATGGGATACCATTGGAGACGTAATGGTGATATAACCGTTGAAAGTGCTACCCCCCTTTGGGAAGCACTTTTACGCGGAGAGGTTGACCATAAAACTATCACTTGGCATCCAACCGGTCCTCTTACGCCTATTGGCTCTTTGCCTCAAGAGTTTAAAGAAATCGTTCATTTGCTCAGGGAGAAGACAAGCACAGGTATTTAACAAGAACCCTTCCATACGTTACAACATTAAAATGCTTTAACAAAAGAAGGGGCTCTCCATGATGAGAGCCCCTTCTACTTTAGATACGCAACCTAGGACTAATCCGGCAACTGACCCAGTTTTACAAGGTTAGCGAATTCAGCGTTGGCCTGCTGCACTTCAACAAAGGTACCCTGATTAGCAATCTGACCCTTGGAGAGATAAACCAGCTGGTCAACATTGCGAACCGTTGACAGGCGGTGAGCCACGATAATGACCGTAATGTCCTTAGAAATACGCTCGATGGTTTTCGTAATCTTGTGCTCGGTCTCGTTGTCCAATGCGCTGGTTGCTTCATCCAGAATCAACACACTCGGGTTACGGTACAGGGCACGAGCGATACCCAGGCGCTGCTTCTGACCGCCCGACAAACGGGTCGCATTGTAGCCAATCATAGTTTCCAGGCCATTCTCCAGAGAGTCGATGACCTCGGTCAGAGCAGCTACTTCAATGCAGTACTTGACGCGTTCCACATCAATTTCCTCAGGCTTTAGGCCGAACGCCACAGCCTCCAGCACAGTGGAATCTGCGATAAAGACATCCTGGGGAACGTAGCCGATACGTTGGTGCCAGGAACGCAGATCCTTCAAAATCGACTCACCATTCTGCAGCACCTGACCATGGGTCGGTGCAAAAAGACCCAGAATAAGGTCAATCAGAGTAGTCTTACCCGAGCCAGAGCCACCCACAAAAGCAATTGAGGAGCCCATCGGGATATCAAGGGTGATGTCCTTCAGCACAGGCTTATCACCGTCAGGGTATTGGAAGGTCAGGTTATCAATCTGGATATTAACCGGCTCAATACTCTTGTTGATGTAGTCGTGGTCCTTTGGGACGACCGGTGCGGAGGGCAGCTTAAACATACGCTCTTCAGGAGTAAGATGTTCAAGCTCTTCCAGCAGTTTCTCGCTGGCATGTTCACCTGCACGGATGCTACCAAGAGAGGCAACCATACGGGTGTAGTTAGGCAAAATACGAATGCATGCACCAGCAAAGAGAAGCAAATAACCAGTGCTATCAGCACCTTGCGTAGCGCTCATAAAAGCCAAGAGAGCAGCAATACCAACAATGAAGATGATTTCCAAGGTGTACTTTGGGAAATCGGAGAGGAAAGCACTACGCATCGACGCATTAACAGAGTCAATTCGCTTTTCCTGGTAGCGGTAGGTGTAACGATCAGTCACACCGTACATATGGATTTCGCGGAAGCCCACCACTGCCTCGATAGCTGCATCCAATGCGCCCTTCGTTGCGTTTAGTACAATGGCACCTTGTTCACGGTTCTTACGCTTGAGCAAAGCCTGCAGAGCGAACGAAGCCAGACCGAAATAGGTAAAGGCTAGAAGAGCAGGTACTGGCATAATGACTAGCAACATCACCATGAGCACGATAATCGACAGCAAGTCACCGATAAAGCCGAGCACACCGTTGACAAAGGTACCGTAGGTCTGACCCACCACGTCATTTACGGAGTTCAGCACAGGAGCGGTACCACGTTTGCGGTGATCCAGGTAGGGCTCGCGCATGTAGCGGTTTAGCAACGTCACTGAAACGGCACTCTGCTGGGTGGCAATGAAGCCGAGGCTCCAGCGACGAATAATCAGGGAGAAAACACCCTTGAAGACAAAAGCTGCGACGAGGGCTACACCGAAGATAACGATTAGGGTGGGGGTATCCGGATCACCAAAGAAGTTAGAAACTTTCAGGATGAAGCCTTCACGTGGGGTTCCCATGGCGAGGTTCACCAGAGGAAGCACGAGAGCCACACCAAGCATCTCAAAAAGTGATACCGCAAAGAGACCCAAAATGTTTAGGATTAGAAGCCTAAACTTCTTACCCGGGAAATATATCCGGATCTTAGAATAAACACTCTTCACAATAAAACCTATACCTTCTGTGAATATTTTTTCACAATAAATCGATGAGCCGGACGCTCAATAAAGTAATGAGCCAGAAGCGCGAGAATGGTCGCGATAAGGAGAGAAATTACGACATACAGCAGACCAGTTATACCACCGTGAGCGGAAGCAGCCGAAGGCACCGATCGCACGTAAGCCAGCACCAGCTCATGAACCAGGTAGAATGCGAAACTCACTTCACCAGCAATGACCGCAATCTTCCAGAACACGCTCTTTTCGCGGGGCTGTGCGGAACGTTGGATATCCCAGAGACCCAACACAAGAATCAATACCGCCCAGACCGGCGCCAGTAGCAGGCCATGAGCCGTCTGTAGCAGGTAGAACTTCGAGCTGACGTACATGACGCCGAGAGCTAAAGCAACCATGGCCAAGCAGTGGTAGCCGCGAATCTTGGGAACCCGGTAACCATCACGCGCAATGAGGGCAAAGAGGCCCAGCGCCAGACCGAGTGCAAACTCACCCGAGCGTAGAAGCGGGTTAGCGTACACCACCACATCCATAAAGTTTGACTGGGTGGCCAGAATGTATGAGACCGTTGCCATCAGTAGGAACCAACCGCCCAGTAGAGCAGCCTTCACACGGTAGCGCATACCATCCAAGCGGTTCAGCACGAACGGGGTCATGAGGTAGAAGAACGCCTCACAGGAAAGTGACCAGCTCACCGCATTATTTGAGAAAATAACTTCCCAGGACGGCACCCAGGCCTGCAACAGAACCAGATTCAGCAATGCACTCAGCGGGCTGAGGTCTCCAGCAGAGTTAGACACTCCGGACAGTAGAAGACCCAGCAACGCCACGCAGTAGAAGAAGAAATGCAGGGGATACACCCTCGCAAAGCGGCGAAGGTAGAAGTTCTTCGCCCCAGCGTTCTTGTTGTACGACCATGCCAACACGAATCCAGAAAGAATAAAGAAGAGCGAAACACCCACGTAACCGAGACGCGCACCCGGAATCCAGTTAGCCCACTGAGTACCGTGGACAACGTGGTACCCGAACACAAGAAGTGCCGCCGGACCGCGCACAGCAGTCAGAGAATCCAACATAATCCTAGATGCTGGGCGTACGGGCGCTGCCATTAAGCATCTCCCTTAGCAATCGAGCCGTCTTCATTCCAGTAACGCCACTGTAGGAATTTGCCGCGCACCATCGGCCCCTCAGCTACGAATTTAATACGCTCGTCAGGGCGACCATGTGAAATGTTATCCCAAACATCAGCAATTTCAGCGTCACTGAGCTTACTACCTGCTTCCCAATGGGGAGCAAAATAGCTCAAGTCCTCGCCTGTACGCCGAGACATTTCAGTTCCAATGCGCACCTTACGGGCAATCTGAGCAATACCTCGGTACTGCAGGTGGACAATCTCAAGTCGCTGCTCAGCATTTCCGAGACGGCACACATCGTGGTTACCGGGTATTACCACGGCAAAGGGGTGAGAGCGGAAAGCACACTTGCCTGGGAAGGGATAGGACGTATCCATCACTAACTCGGTGTCTAAGATATTCTCAGGTGAGTCTACAATGGGCACAGTGTGGTGGAAGCCTGCGTAGTAGATACCCATGTTATCGGGTGCATTGCGCAGGAAATCACCGAGCTTCTCATCCTCTGCATACCAGAATTCATCTCCATCAAAAGGAATAATCCAGCGAGCACCGCTCCGCCATGCCAGATGAGAAAGATAGGTCATCTTCTCGGATTGGATATGACGATCGCAATTATCTTCAGCAAAAATAAGGCGTGAATCTTCCTGAGCCCGCTGACGCAGGTATTCGCGGGTGCCGTCAGTTGACAGATTATCTGCAAC
Source organism: Rothia mucilaginosa (assembly GCA_963538455.1). Classification (GTDB taxonomy): domain Bacteria; phylum Actinomycetota; class Actinomycetes; order Actinomycetales; family Micrococcaceae; genus Rothia. The sequence continues at coordinate 80,194 of CAUTHR010000002.1, forward strand.
AATAATCCGATCAATGCCCTGGGCAAAGAAATGATCAAGCACATAGGGAATAATGTCGAGTTCGTTCTTAACGACAGAGACAGCCCATATCTCCCGTTCCCGCCCTACAAAGTGCGGAGCAGGAAGATTATGGATTTTCATCATTCGGATAGCTTCAAACTGATCCCGCCACAGTTTAGGGGTGTTTCGCCTCTTAAAGGAGAAACTAAGCTGTCCCAATTCTGAGCGAATTTTTGAGAGAAGGTTCATGATGCCTTTCTCGACCCGCCATAATTTACTGACGGGCCCGTGTATTTGAGGAGTGATGAGTAGAGTCTAGGCATAATTCTAACATGCAGGGTTTCCTAAAATTTGGAGAATTTTCTGTACTTTAGGTCATCTTTCATCGGGAAATACTCTAGAGTTAGACTGACTTTAAGCATATCTACGGGTTATTTGCCACACACAGGAAAAGAACCGTTGAAGGTGCAAGCAACTCGGTATGATAGATACTATTCATTCAGCAAACCCGACACTTCCGGCTTCCCTGTTCACTGTTGGGTACGTCAATTAGAAAAGGCTTTTTGATGGGCATCTTCAACATCAAGTCCCTCAAGGACAAGTACGCGTGGGGCTCCTCCGAGGACAAAACCAACTCCGTAGAAACTGCCGAAGCGCAGCCTGCAACCGCGGCTTCTTCCTCCGCAAATATTGCCGACGGAGTCCGCTCCCTCATTAAGAACAACCCCGAACTGGCAGGCAAGAACCGCCGCGGGATAGCAGGTCGCACCATCACCCCCGACGGTTCACTCCGCGAAGTCATCGAAGACTACGAAGTCCGCTCCCCCGCCGCTGTAGCTTCCCAGGAGGTCACCCCTGAAGAAGAGCTCAGCGCCGACGGCACCGCAACCGTCTCTGCGCAGCCCCTCACCCACACCGATATCGAGGCTACCCCCGGTGACATCCTCGACGTAGACGGTAAGCCCACCGGCCCCAGCATTATCCGCGTGGGTCAGCACAACGCACCCACCGTTGATGCTGAAGAGCTCGCCGACCCGGAAGAAGCCAACAGCCAGAGCGCAGGAAACGCGCAACCCTCCCCCGCTACTAACTCCCGCGGCGAACGCACCCCGCAGTTCAAGCTCTCCCCCAAAAACCTCAACCGTACCGGCAGCACTAGCGGTGACGGCCCCTTCGAAGCCGTCTTCGTCTGCACCGGCAACATTGCCCGTAGCGCATCCGGCGAAGTGATTTCCAAGCACCTCGCAGCAGAATACGGTCTGGAAGACAAATGGATCTTCTCCAGCGCAGGCACCGGCGCGCTCGTTGGCCACGGCGTCTACGAACACGTAGCCAATGAGCTCATTGAGCGCGGCTACAACCCGGAGGGCTTCGCATCCCGCCAGCTCAACGAGCAGATTATCGAGAACGCCACCATCATTCTGGTGGCAGAGAAGGTTCACGCTGACTGGATTGTGCGCGAGTGGCCCCAACACCACTCCAAGATTAAGCTACTCAAGCAGGCTGCTCGCATTCGCGAGGATGCACGCCGCGCCGAGCCGCTCTCTTACCTCTACGCCTACGGTACCCGCCCGCTTGATAGCGACAAGCTGGAAGACCCCTACCGCCGTGGCCCCGCAGCAGCGAAGGTCGCAGTGGACGAGGTGGAGCAGTCCCTGCGTGTGATTCTGCCCTGGCTCGCACAGGCACACCGCTAAGCATACGACGCTAAATACAGCACTAACCCGGCTGAAACAGATCTCTGTTCCAGCCGGGTTAGCTTTAGTCTCAGCACAAGAAAGTCCCCCACCGACCACGGTCAGCGGGGGACTTTCTACATGCTCTGAGAAAACTTAGTGATCGAAAATCTCGGTCACAGAGCCCTCGTCGAAGACCTCACGGATAGCGCGAGCAATCAGCGGAGCAATGGAGAGAATAGTCAGGTTATCGAACTGCTTCTCTTCCGGCACGGGCAGGGTGTTAGTCACGACGACTTCCACAGCACCACACTGGGACAGACGCTCAGCAGCCGGATCGGACAGGACCGGGTGGGTTGCCGCGATAATAACTTCCTTCGCGCCCTTGTCCATGAGGACCTTCACAGCGCCAGCAATGGTGCCGCCGGTGTCAATCATGTCGTCAATCAGCACACAAGTACGACCCTCGATGTCACCCACAACAGTCTTAGAAACAGCATGGTTGGGGACGTTAATGTCGCGGGTCTTGTGTACGAATGCCAGGGGTGCACCGTCCAGCAGATCAGCCCAGTGCTCAGCCACGCGGACACGGCCGGTATCCGGGGACACAACGGTCACGTTGGACAAGTCTTCCACGCGCTCGCGGATGTGCTTAGCCAGCACCGGAATCGCGAAGAGGTGATCCAGCGGGCCGTCGAAGAAGCCCTGAATCTGCGAAGTGTGCAGATCCACGCACATCAGGCGGTCAGCACCAGCGGTCTTGTACAGGTCCGAAATCAGACGTGCCGAGATGGGCTCGCGGCCCTTGTGCTTCTTGTCCTGACGAGCGTAGGGGTAGAAGGGAGACACCACGGTAATGGAACGAGCGGATGCACGCTTGAGCGCATCGATCATAATGATCTGCTCCATGAGCCATTCGTTGATGGGTGCCGGGTGCGACTGAATCACGAAAGCGTCCGCACCGCGCACCGACTCCTCAAAGCGGACGTAGGTCTCGCCATTGGCGAAGGTGTATGCGGAGGTGGGCAACAGGTCGTGATCAAGTGCCTTCGCAATCTCCTCGGCAAGCTGGGGGTGTGCTCGACCGGAGACCACTACAAGCTTGCGCTCACCGGGGTTGGTAATCTCGCTACTCATGGTGTTGTTCTTTCCTCGGATTAGGATTCTGCCGGATCCTGAGCGCCAGCGGCCTTAGCGGCCTCGGCGGGTTCGGTACCAGCACGGTTCTTCAGAACCCAGCCATCGATAGTGCGCTGGGAAGTCTCAGAGTAGGCGAGGGCGCCCGCAGGAACATCCTTACGGATCAGCGCGCCCGCGCCGGAGTAGGCACCGTCACCGACAGTAACAGGTGCAACATAAATGCCTGCAGCACCCATACGGGCGTGCGCGCCAATCACGGAGCGGCTCTTCACCAGGCCGTTGTAGTTCGCGAAGATCGAGCCAGCGCCAATGTTCGCGCCCTCACCGATGGTGGCGTCACCAACGTAGGACAGGTGCGGAATCTTTGCGCCATCACCAATCTGCGAGTTCTTAGCCTCACAGAAGGTGCCAAGCTTAGCGTCCTTGCCCAGGGTGGTACCGGGGCGCAGGTATGCGAAGGGGCCAACAGTTGCACCTTCGCCAATGACAGCGCCGTGACCGTGCGCGCGGATGACGGTAGCGTCAGCCTCAATGGTCATGTCAGTCAGGGTGGTGTCCGGGCCAATGGTGGCACCGGTAGCAACGGTGGTAGAACCGTGCAGCTGAGTGCCGGGCAGCAGGGTTACGTCATTCTCAATGGTTACGGTGACGTCAATCCAAGTGTTCTCAGGATCAACGATGGTCACACCGTTACGCATGTGAGCCTCAAGGATGCGGTTGTTGAGCATACGACCCAGCTGAGCCAGCTGCACGCGGTCGTTAGCACCCTCGACCTCCCAGCGGTCCTCAATAGCCAGGGCGGAGGTGCGGTAGCCCTTAGAACGAGCGATGGACAGAACGTCGGTAATGTACTTCTCGCCCTGTGCGTTATTGGTGGTCACCTCAAGCAGTGCCTCACGCAGAACAGCAGCGTCAAAAGCGTAAATACCGGAGTTAATCTCGGTGATTTCAAGCTCTTCGGGGGAAGCGTCCTTCGCCTCAACAATGGCGGTCACTTCGCCAGCCTGGTTACGGACAATACGACCGTACGCGCCGGGCTCATCCACGTGAGTGGTCAGGACGGTAACAGAGTTCTTGTCTTCCTCGTGGAAAGCAATCAGCTCACGCAGGGTCTCGGGGCGCAGCAGGGGAACGTCACCGTAGGTCACCAGGACGGTGCCGGAGACGGGTGCCTGCGCATCCAGGGCGTTCAGACCGACCTCAACAGCGCGGCCGGTACCGGGAATCTCATCCTGGTCAACAATGGTTACTTCAGAATCAAAAGCGAGGACGTGCTCAGCAACCTTATCGCGCTGGTGGCGCACCACAACAGCAAGACGCTCAGGGTTCAGGTCACGTGCAGCGGCAACAGCGTGCTCCACCATGGAACGACCACCGATACCGTGCATAACCTTGGGGGTAGCGGACTTCATGCGCGTACCAGCGCCTGCGGCGAGAACAATCACTGCAGAGGGTGCCAGTTCAGTATTCACTGGGAAGACTCCTTAGACGAGGTTGTAAGAGTGAGGAGTGAGCGCGGACCGCTAACTCTCTAATCAACGGTGCCGTTGAGTGCTTACGCTCCGCCACTAGGACTCGAACCTAGACAAACGGCTCCAAAGGCCGCTGTGCTGCCATTACACCATGGCGGATTATCCATACATTCACATGAGTTCCTGGTAACAGGCCCTCATTGTCATTGACCGCCATTTTGGGCATAGAACAGCGCAATGCAGGAAATGCTTTCCTCAGTTTATCAAATATCTGTGCTCAACTTAGCCGCGCACCCCGCAATCCCCACAGCTTTTCTCACCGCCACCGACTACCCCTTCGTCAAAGCCTGGAGCGCTACTTGAAGTGAAGATTCACCCTGTACCCTAGAAGGCGTGGCACATCTACTTGGCGGCGAATCGCTGCACCTCGAATTCCCTACCCGAACCATCTTTGAAGGCATCACGGTCGGCCTGAACGAAGGCGACCGCATCGGCATTGTCGGTCGCAATGGCGACGGCAAGTCCACCCTCATGAAGATCCTTGCCGGCCGGCTCGAACCGGACTCCGGCCGCGTCACCGTGCGCGGTGGCACCCGCATCGGCTACCTCGACCAGTCAGACGTCCTCGACGACGACCACACCGTCGGCTACGCAATTGTAGGCGACACTCCCGAATACGAATGGGCGTCGCAGGCGCGCATCCGCGATGTTATCTCCGGCCTGGTCTCTGACCTGCCCTGGGATGCGCCCGTCTCTTCGCTCTCCGGCGGTCAGCGCCGACGCGTAGCGCTCGCCTCCCTGCTCGCGCAGGAGTGGGACGTGCTCATGCTCGACGAGCCCACCAACCACCTGGACGTTGAAGCCATCACCTGGCTCGCCAACCACCTGAAGTCCCGCTGGCCCAAGAACGCGGGCGGCCTCATGGTCGTCACCCACGACCGCTGGTTCCTCGACGAAATCTGTACCGACACCTGGGAGGTGCACGATCGCATCGTCGAGCCCTTCGAGGGCGGTTACGCGGCGTATATTCTGCAACGTGTGGAGCGTGACCGTCAGGCAGCCGCAGCGGAGGCGAAGCGTCAGAACCTCATGCGCAAGGAGCTCGCCTGGTTGCGCCGCGGTGCACCCGCGCGTACCTCCAAGCCGAAGTTCCGCATTGATGCCGCCAACGCCCTCATTGCGGACGTTCCGCCGGTGCGTGACACCGTGGAGCTGAGGAAGATGGCGGTCTCCCGCCTCGGCAAGGACGTGGTCGATCTCGAAAACGTTTCCGTCGTCTACGACGATCCCTCGATGCCCGACGGCAAGCGCCCGGTGCTGAAGAAGGTCACCTGGCGTATTGCCCCCGGCGAGCGCACCGGCATCCTGGGCGTGAACGGCGCGGGTAAGTCCACCCTGCTCTCTCTGGTGACCGGCGATCTGAAGCCGACCGAGGGCCGTGTCAAGCACGGTAAGACCGTGAAGATTGCGACCCTGACCCAGCAGCTCGATGAGCTCAACGAGGTCGCTAACGACCGCGTCTCGGATGTGATTGGCCGCAAGAAGCGCAGCTACATTGCCGATGGTAAGGAGCTGTCTCCCTCGCAGATGCTGGAGCGTCTGGGCTTTACGAGCGCGCAGCTGTCTACGCCGGTCAAGGACCTTTCGGGCGGTCAGAAGCGTCGCTTGCAGCTCATGCTGATTCTGCTGGATGAGCCGAATGTGCTGATTCTCGACGAGCCGTCCAACGACCTGGACACCGATATGCTCGCCGCGATGGAAGACCTGCTGGACACCTGGCCGGGTACCCTGCTGGTGGTCAGCCACGACCGTTACCTCATGGAGCGTGTGACCGATCAGCAGTACGCCGTAATTGACGGTTCGTTCCGTCACCTGCCCGGCGGTGTGGACGAGTATTTGGCGCTCTCTGCAGCCGGCGCTGGCGGTTCTGCCGCCGGTAGCGCGCAGGCGCGTGCCGCCTCCTCGGTGCAGGCCTCTGCTGAACCGGACACTCCGAAGGTCTCCGGTGCCGAGCTGCGTGCGGCGCAGAAGGAGTCCGGTGCGATTGAGCGCCGCCTCGCCAAGCTCGCTACAGAGCAGGAGAAGCTCTCCGAGCAGATGAGCGCGCACGACGCCTCCGACTACGCCGGTTTGGCGGCGCTCGGCGAGCAGCAGCAGACACTTCAGGATGAGATTGACGAGCTAGAAATGCGCTGGCTCGAACTCTCCGAACTGCTGGGCTAAGGCCTATTGACATAGAGGAATGCCGGTTCTAGATTCAATCTAGAACCGGCATTTGTGCATATACTCAGCTCGCGGTTACAGCGGCTGCTAACGGTGAATAGATTCGAAAATCTTCTCCCACGACCGAACAACATATTCGGGAGAAAAAGTGCGAGTCTTTTCAAGACACAACGCAGACTTTTTAGCCCGCAATTGAGCATCACTCATAGCCAAACGCATTTGTTCTTGTAGAGCTTCAACACTGGGCTCCTCCGCAAGATACCCCACCTCAGGAACCATCTCTCGAAGCGCACACGAGGAAGGATAGGAAATGAGAGAAGTTCCTACCTGCATAGCCTCCAAGAAAGACATTGGAAGACCTTCAAAATCTGATGCCATTACGGTCAAAGAACTCTGCGCGAACGTCTCAAGTACTTCCTTTGCGTTAAGCGTCCCTCCAATTTCAATACGGCGAGCAATTTCGGGATTAGCCTGATTTAGCCTTTCTTTCAAAGTTAGAATGTCTTCTTCTGAACCACTGCCGTTATAACGCAGCGTCCATTCAGGGAAGTCTTCAGCACATGCGATAAAGCTTTCAAGGATACGACCCAACCCCTTCTCAAGACCGTATCGTCCAATGTACTGAATAACAGGCTTCTTCTCCCCCTGACGTACCATCTCAGAGGTTTCTTCCGAAAGAGGCTCAATAGGGTTATGAACAGCCTCTACAGGGCGGTTCAGCCACTGAGCAAAGAGCTTAGCGTCTCCCTCAGATAGCGTTACGAATGAGTCATAAGACGCAGCAACCTTGCGGAGGGTCTTTTCCTCGTCCAAACGATAGGTGCTGTTATATCCACTGTGAAACTCGTGGATATACCCAATTCCCTTTTTCTGATCGACTTGAGCGTACTTCGCCACGTAATCTGCCGTCTTCGCCATAGAAGTCAAAACAACAGTGTCTTTACCGAAGGACCGCAGGTAGCGGCGGGTTCGGAAAGTGTTATAGCAATCCCACAGGACCGTAAAACATTTCTTAACCGCCAATGCAGCTCCCAGAGGACCAGGATTGGTGTACACCAGTCGGTTATGGGTCGTCTTATTCACCAAAGGACCCGAATTAACCACAAAATCCGGTTCAATAGCGTCCGGATGACCGGCGGTATTATCAAAAAGCGCCATATAACTTACGTTGTACCCGGCCTCGTCAAAGGCGCGACCCAGAAGCTTATTTACGGTACTAATACCGCCCAGAATGCTATAACGGTCCTGCGCAATAATAATGTTTTTAACCTTCATCCACACTCCCCCTTTATAGATAGTAGATAGTAGCTAGTAGCTAGCGGAAGCGAATGAATATTAGTTTGTATATATGTGTCAAATACTAATGATACAGAATCGCACTAACCGCGCTCACAGCGTGGTTGCCCGCAGTGCGAAGAGCAGATGCAAGAGCCTCCGCCCGAGCCTGCGAAGAAGTCAGCAGAAGCACCGTCGGACCGGAACCGGACACCAGGGACGCATACACGCCCTCACTATCGCGCAGGTTCAGGGTCTGTTCCAGCTGCGGGGCGCACGAAAGCGCCGGAGCCTGCAGGTCGTTGCGTAGCAGCGGCGCCAAGGAGGCGAGCGCCGCCTCCGAACCGTCATAGGAGCTCAGCGCGGACAGAAGCTCTGCGGGTTCCACCAGCTCACCGGAGGTGGGATACTCACCGGCGGCACGGCCCGCATCCAGCTGCTTGAATACGCTGGGGGTGGAGAGACCAAACTGCGCGGCAACAATCACCAGGTGCAGAGGTTCCCGAGGCGCCGCAACATTCTGCAACTCGGTACCGGTCCCCTGCCCCAGCGCGAGGGTCTGACCGAGCGCGGCACGCACGCTAAAGGGAATATCGGCGCCCAGCTGCGCGGCAAGACGTTCATAATCCGTCTGGGTCAGGAGCGCACCGGTGCGACCGGTTGTGTGCAGATAACGGTCCGTAGCAATGAGGGCGGCAGCCGCATCCGCTGAACCGCCCGCCATACCGCCAGCCACGGGCACAGCCTTCGCAATATGCAGGTGCAGCGCCGGGGCAGAATCAATACCGTGTTCCGCAAGAATCAGCTCGGCGGCACGGTACACGAGATTCCGCTCATCCATCGGCACATCCGCAGGGTCGAACTGCCCCGCCTGCATCTGCTGATCCACCAGCGAGCCGGGCACAATATCCATGCTCAGGCTCAGCCCCGGCGTCTGCCCCTCAGAGACCGTGATGGTCTCCGTCAAAGAGACCGCTGCAAAAAGCGTAGTCAACGGGTGGTAGCCGTCCGGACGAACATCCCCCACGGCAAGATACAGATTGACCTTACCGGGAGCATCAACCGAAATAGCGACCTGGGAGGCGGTACTCATCAGCGCATACACCTTTCGCGCGGGAACTCGCGTGAGAACGTCAGTGAAAAATTTAGAGCGAGAAGAAGCTACTCCGCCGCAGGCTCAGCCGGGACAGTCAGCGAAGCCTCCGCAATGCGGATAAAACCGTGAATATCCAGCTTCTCGCCGCGCTCCGTCGGAGCGATACCGGCAGCCACCAAAATCTGCTCCGCACGCGCACCCGAGCCCGCCCAGGAGCTCAACGCAGCGCGCAGAGTCTTACGGCGCTGAGCGAAAGCGGCGTCCACAATCGTGAACACCAGGTCACGGTCAACGGTCGAGAGAGGTTCCTCGCGCATACGGAAACCCACCAGGCCCGAGTTAATCTTCGGTGCAGGCCAGAACACGTTCTTGCCAATCACGCCCGCCTTATACACCTCGGCATACCAATTAGCCTTCACCGAGGGCACGCCGTAAATCTTCGAACCCGGGGTCGCCGAAAGACGGTCGGCGACCTCGTCCTGAACCATCACCAGGGCGTGACGGATGCTCGGGAACTGCGCGAACAGGTGTAGAAGCACCGGAACCGCCACATTATAGGGCAGGTTTGCCACCAGAGCATCCGGAGTGCGAGGCAGCTCGGTGACCTTCAGGGCGTCCATGAGCACCACGTCGATATCGCCCGCCTTCTCGGGGCGGAACTTCTCAATCGTGTGCGGAAGCTGCTGCGCCAGCGGCGGGTCAATCTCAACCGCAACCATATCCTTCGCAGCATCCAGGATGCCGAGGGTCAACGAACCCAGGCCCGGGCCGACCTCCAGCACCGTCTCCTCCGGTGAAATCTCTGCCGCGTTGACAATACGACGAATCGTATTGGGGTCAATCACAAAGTTCTGCCCAAGAGTCTTCGTCGGACGAATACCGAGCATCTCGGCAAGCTCGCGAATCTCAGCAGGGCCGAGCAGGGGCAGATCGTTCACAGCGTTCCTTCACATAGGTGGATGGCGGGGAGGTTACAGTTTAGATTACCGCGAGAAACGCTGCTTTACCTCATCAAGAGTGGCTTCCAGAGCGTTCTTAGCGTTTGTAATACGCTTCTTCGGAGCCAAAGCAATGCGCAGTCGATCCAGAGGACCAGTACCGTGCTGAAGGCTATTCACCTTATCCAGATGACGCTTACCGGATTCCAGGATGACGCTACTACCCTCCCAGCCGCACAGGCCAGGCTGCACAAAACGCACATCCACACCCCACTGCTGGTACAGCCTATAATCATCAGCCACGGTACCCGGCACCTTGTCCTCAAGCTGCTTGAGCAGCAGCTCAGCGCCCGAACGGGAAATCAAATACAAGCCGGTGCAAATCAGGGGCCAGGTACCGTACGGCTTACCCATACGGTACTTACCGTGCACAAAAGGAGACAGCAGGGACAGGCGGATGTATTCCACCTGCGGGTTCAGCTTGCCGGCATCATTTGCAAAAGAATCGCTAAGGTTCACCAGCTGAACCTGCGGGTACTTCGTGATGATTGCGTTCACGACCGCCTCAGTATCCGGAGAAATAAGGATGTCGTCTTCGGCGATCAGCGCCCAATCGGCGTCACTTGCAACAAAGTCACGCCACATGTTCACATGGCTGAGCATGCAACCCTTCTCCGCGGGGCTAGGGTCACGATGCCAACGGCTACGGAAAAACTCAACGTCAAATTCTTCATCAGCGACGTGATTATCGCGGTTATCCACCGCAGAATAGCGGATAAAGTCTTGCGCCGGCGCACCCACAGAATAGAACGAATCAAAACGGTTCGCGCCATCCAGGCCCAGAACATACTTCAGAATCTTTGCCATGTTTTTCCTTTCAATAGCTCATCCAGAAAACCTAAGCAGTAGAAGATTGCGTCGGTTAATGGCAAGCTTTCAGAACATCAGACCACCTGCACGAGAGAAAAGTTCGTCAATCTTAAAAATCAGTGCGTAAATGGCAGGGAGTCTGAATATTGAGCGTGTGATAAATACGCACACTGCTGTGCAATGTAGAAAGAATTCTATCATTCACCATGCACCAAATTCAGATGCCCGCAGATTAAGACGCGGTATGGCACGCGCCGTACCGGTGTACAGCAAAAACAATCCCCTCCCTACCGCATATACACGATAGGGAGGGGATAAACGACAGGGCAGAAGACCCATGTATTTACATTTTTATGTGGTGGCAGTAGCCCGACCCGTCTCTGGGTTACCGTCTCTGGATTATCGTCCTAGACGCTGCTTCACATCTTCGAGAGTGGCTTCAAGAATATTCTTCGCGTTCGCGATACGTTTCTTCGGTGCCAGGGCGATGCGCAACCGATCGAGAAAGCCGGTGCCACGCTGCATGCTCTTGAGACTTTCCAAGTGACGAATGCCAGAAGTTTGAATGAGGCTAGTACCTTCCCAACCGCATAGACCGGGTTGCACCAAATATACATCCACTCCCCATTTTCGATAGAGAGGATAATCATCGGCAACAACACCAGGAACCGTCTCGCCGAAACATTCTACGAGCCGTTCAGCCCCAGAGCGCGAAAGAAGATACAGGGCCGCGCCATATAGAGGCTTTGAACTATAGGCGCTACCCATACGGTATTTGCCGTACACAAAAGGAGAAAGCAACGAAAGGCGGGGATAATCCATCTGAGGGTTCAACTTACCGGCTTCAGAAGCGTAGATATCGCCCAGGTTAACCATCTGCACGTGAGGATACTTTTCGATAATCCTCTCCACTACAGGCTGTAGGTCAGGGGAAATGAGGACATCATCCTCTGCCAGTAAAGCCCAGTCGGCATCTGACGCGAGGAAGTCCTTCCACATGTGGTAGTGGCTCAAAGCGCAACCCTTTTCGGCAGGCCTCGGCTCTTTACCGTAACGAGCCAGGAACAGCTTGCTGTCGAATTGTGCATCAGTGACGTGATTATCACGGTTATCCACCGCAGAATAACGCTGAAAACCTTGAGCGGGTGCCCCCACCGAGAAGAACGAATCAAACCGGTTAGCGCCGTCCAGTCCCAGAACGTATTTCAGAATTTTTGCCATGAATTTCCCTTTGCTGTGGCACACTCATACAGTCCCTATCTGAAACGACAGAAGCCATGCATGAGCGCAGAGTATTGACTTGGCAACAACAAACGCAAAGCGCGCAGAAAACATGCGCGCACGATAACAAGTCGCCTATTCAGTGAGTGATGAATCGTATGTATAAAAATACACTATCACTCAAGTGAAGACAGTACCCAGCAATTGGCGTACAGCCCCCTGTTATGTCTCGCACGTTACGCGCTAGCCCACACACTAGAGCTGAAAATAGCTACAGAAAGCCTCTCCCCACCATACATGTATGACAAAGAAAGGCTTTCTCAATGAGGCTTACTTATTTCGCCTTGCCCAGGCGCTGCTTCACCTCATCAATGGTGGCGTCCAGGGCGTTCTTTGCATTCACCAAACGCATCTTCGGAGCCAACGCAATACGCAGGCGATCCAGAGCATTCGAACCCTTCTGGTTCTCAGCGAGCATCTCGAGGTGGCTCTTACCGGATTCCAGGATGACGCTGCTACCTTCCCAGTCGCATAGGCCCGGCTGCACAAAACGCACATCCACACCCCACTGCTGGTACAGCTTGTAATCGTCAGCCACAGTGCCCGGCACCTTGTCCTTAAACTGCTTGAGCAGCAGCTCAGCACCCGAACGGGAAATCAGGTACAGACCGGTGCAGCCCAGGCGGGTCGAACCGTACAGCTTACCCATACGGTACTTACCGTGCACAAAAGGAGACAGCAGAGACAGGCGAATATAGTCCACGCGCGGGTTCATGGTGCCCGCCTTGAACGAGTACGCATCGCACAGGTTCACCAGCTGAACCTGCGGGTACTTGGTGATGATTGCGTTCACCACCGCCTCCGCGTCCGGAGAAATAAGGACGTCGTCCTCAGCAATCAGAGCCCAGTCAGCATCCGAGGCGACAAAGTCCTCCCACATCTTCACGTGGCTGAGCATGCAACCGCGCTCAGCCGGGGTGGGGTCACGATGCCAGCGGCTACGGAAAAGTTCAACATCAAATTCGTCATCGGTCACATGATTATCGCGGTTATCCACCGCAGAATAAGGCACGAAATCCTTCGCGGGCGCACCCACCGAATAGAACGATTCAAAACGGTTCGCACCGTCCAGGCCCAGAACATACTTCAGAATCTTTGCCATAGTGTCCTCCTAAAGCACCAGCCATGGGGTGCTCAACATAAACTCTCGCAGGGATGTTTGCAGCACCAATTTTTGAACACGTTATTGAGGCACCGTACGTGCCTAAATACTGCAGACCAGATCATGGCATAGCTGTTTGAGTGAGTTGTTTGTAGTCGCTACAGTCTAGCACGCAGGCACACGCTGTGAGGCGATTCAGAGTAGCTACCCGCTACAGGGTGTACGCGCCTACCACTGGCCGTAAACCCGCTCCGAATTCTCACGGATACGGCGGCAGAGCGCCTCCAGTTCCTCGCCGCGGTGAGCTGCCATGAACCGCACCGTGTAATTCGTCATGTAGGACGCATTCGGGCGGCCACGGAACGGATGCGGGGTCAAGAACGGCGCATCCGTCTCAGCCAGAATCAGCTCCGGGCGAGCCATCGCCAACGACTCCTGAATACCCTTCGAGTTCTTGAAAGTCACCGTGCCGGCAAAGCTCATGTACCAGCCGCGCTCATTGCAGATCGCGGCAAGCTCCGGGCCGCCCGAGTAGCAGTGGAACACGGTACGTTCCGGCGCACCCTCTTCATCCAGGATGCGCACAACGTCCTCGTGCGCATCACGGTCGTGGATCTGCAGCGCCAGGTTGTGCTTCTTCGCAATGCGGATATGCTCGCGGAAGCTGTAGTGCTGCGCTTCCATACCTTCTTCGCCGGTACGGAAATAGTCCAGGCCGGTCTCACCAATAGCGCGCACACGGTCGGCGGTGGCGAGCTCGTCAAGGGTGGCGAGCGCCGCCTCCAGCTGACCGGCTGCGGCCAGCTCGGGGGCGGTGTTGGGGTGAATCGCAATGGCGGCGAGGACACGCTCATCAGCCTGCGCGGCGGCGACCGCGTACAGGGAGGAGGGGATATCGCATCCGACCTGCACGATGGCGGCGATGCCGAGCTTTTCCCCGGCGTCGAGTGCGTCGCGGGCGCTGATTTCTACTTCGCCGTCGAGCAGGTCCATGTGGGTGTGGTTATCCACGATGGGGTACGGCAACGGCTCGGGGGCAGGCGGGAAGACCAGGTTGCGACTGCGGCCGTTCTCGCCGGTGGTGGAGCGGCGGCGGGTTCCTTCTCCGCCTTCGGCGTCGCTGATACCGGTGTAGAGTTCCGCCTGATAGGGTGCGGGTACTTCACCGGGCACCGGCTCCCAGCCGTTAGGCAGAGCGGTTGCCCGAAGTGCCGCGGGGGTGGGCAGGGTGTAGTTCGCCAGGGCTGCGAGTGAGTTCAGGTACTCCTGGGTGATTTCAGGACCGGGATGGCTCTGACACATTGATAAATCCTCGGGATAAAACTTGGTGGTAAAGCTGGGAGGGTAAAGCTACGGGGTGATTCTGGGTTATTCGGAGCGGGCAGCCAGTGCTGCCTCGTACAGGTCACGCTTGGAGGTGCCGGTCTCGGCGGCGACCGCGGCGCAGGCACTCTTGAGGCGCTCACCGCCCGCTACACGGTCGAGGACCAGCTGCACTACATCCTGCGCTTCGGGGGTTTCGGGGGCTTGTGCGCCTTCAACAATAATGACGATTTCGCCGCGGACGCGTTCAGACTCAGCCCATTCGGCAAGCTCTGCCAGAGTACCGCGTCGAACCTCTTCGTGGAGCTTAGTTAGCTCACGGCTGACCGTTCCGCGGCGGTCGGCGCCGAAGGTCTGCACGAAGTCTGCCAGGGTTGCGGCGGTGCGGTGCGGGGATTCGTAGAAGATCATGGTGCGCTCCTCCCCGGCCAGCGATGCGAGGCGGCGGGTGCGCTCGGAGCCCTTGCGGGCGAGGAAGCCTTCGAAGGTGAATCGTCCGGTGGGCAGACCGGAGAGCGCGAGCGCGGTCAACGCCGCGGAGGGGCCGGGCACCACGGTGACGGGCAGGTCGGCTTCCGCGACGGCTGCGGCGGCAACGTAGCCGGGGTCGGAGATGGTGGGCATGCCCGCGTCCGAGAGCAGCAGCACGCGCTGACCGTCCTGTACCGCCTGCACGATGGTTTCGCTGCGTTCGGCTTCGTTGTGGTCGTGGTTGACGATGATGCGGCCGCGGGTGCGCACCCCAAGCCCGGAGGCGAGGGTTCGCAGTTTGCGGGTGTCTTCAACGGCGATGAGGTCTGCGGTGGCGAGGGCTGAGCGCAGTCGGTCGGAGGCGTCGGCGAGGTTGCCGATGGGGGTGCCGCCGAGAATGAGCACACCCCCTTCTTCGGAGGTGACGGCGGTGTCAGCGGTGTCAGTCTCGGGTGCCTCGACCGTTTCTGAGGGGGCTGTGGTTTCTGAGAGGTCGGCGGTTTCTTCGGTGTATTCTGCGGGTGCGGTCATGACAGGCCTCGTGTCTGTGTCTGGTCTTCGTGTACCCACTAAGTGTAACGCCCGCGCTCCGCCCGGTGCCGGGTAGAGGCGCCGGGCGGGAGGGTGCGTAGAGGTGGCTGGTGCGGGTGGGCTTGCCGGATGCGTCATATAAGCCGTTCACGGGCTGAAATGGTGCATCGCGCGTTCTGACCCTTTAGGATTGATGGGGTGAAGATACCTAAGCTACTTTCTCCCGCATCTGCCGCTCCGGCTGGTCCGGCTGATTCGACCCGTTCTTCGTCTGACCGTGGTCGTTACAGCCTCGATTCTCTGCTGGATGCGCTCGCTGTTGCCTATATTCGTGCCCCGCGTTGGGGCTGGTTGGCGCCTGCATTGATTGTGCTGGTTGCCGGTATTCTGCGTTTTTATAATTTGGCGCATCCGAATGCCATTGTTTTTGATGAGACCTACTACGCCAAGGATGCCTATTCGTATGTGCATTATGGCTATGAGTTGAGCTGGTCGAAGGACGCTAATGCTTCCTTCGCTGCCGGTCACCCGTCGGGTCTATTGACGGATTCGCCGGAGTATGTGGTGCATCCGCCGTTGGGTAAGTGGATGATTGCCGCGGGCATGGCAATCTTTGGTGATAATAATCCCTTTGGTTGGCGTGTTTCTGCTGCGGTGATTGGCACCCTGTCGGTGGCGTTGATTGCGTATGCTGGCTGGTTGCTGTTCCGTTCGATAACGGTGGCGACTATTGCGGCGCTTCTGGCTGCTGTGGATGGCCTGATGCTGGTGGAGTCTCGTTTGGCTCTGCTGGATATTTTCCAGATGTTCTGGATTCTTGCGACTTTTGTGTGTCTGGTGCTTGACCGTATTCAGGCGCGGCGCGTGTTGGCGCGCAATATTGCGGAGGCGGCACGTCAGAATAGCGGTGTGCTTCCGCCGATGCCGTGGGGCCCGAGCATGGGTCTGCGCCTGTGGCGTTTCGCCGCGGGTGTGTGTGCCGGCGCTGCGGTGGGTGCGAAGTGGAATTCGTTGTTCTTTATTGCGGCGATGGGTCTGCTGACGGTGTTCTGGGATATTAATGCTCGCCGTATTGTGGGCCTGGACAAGTGGGGTTTGACGGCGCTGGTGCGTGACGGTCTCCCCGCGTTTGTTCAGATGATTGGTGTGGGCCTGCTGGTGTATTTGAGCACCTGGGCGGGCTGGTTCCAGTCGTCGAACGCGTATTTCCGCCGTTGGGCTGTTGAGAACCCGGGCAAGGGTGTCATGTGGCTTCCTGAGGATCTACGTTCCCTGTGGGAGTACCATGTCTCGGCGTTTAAGTTCCATTCTGGTTTGAGCAGCCCGCACACGTATTCTTCGCAGGCGTGGCAGTGGCTGGTTTTGGGCCGCCCGACCTCGTACTACTATGAGTCGCCGAAGCTGGGTTCTTCGGGTTGTACCGTGAAGTCCTGTTCCGAGGCTATTTTGAATATCGGTAACCCGGCGATTTGGTGGGCTTTTATTCCGGCGATTATTGTGGCGCTGCTGGTTCTGCTGCTGAAGCGGGATTGGCGTTTTGGTGCGCTGCTGGTTGTGTTCGGTGCGGGCTATTTCCCGTGGTTTATGTACCCGAATCGCACGATGTTCTACTTCTACGCCCTGTCCTTTGAGCCATTCCTGATCCTGCTGTTGGCGGGTGTTTTGGGTCTGGTGCTGTCGGGTGCTCGCGGTTCGGTGTTGCGTGCTCGTTTGGGCGTGACGCTGGTGGCGATTTACCTGGTAGGTGTGCTGGTGTTGAGCGCGTACTTTATGCCGTTGTGGACTGCTCAGGTGATTCCGTATGAGCAGTGGTATTCGCATATGTGGTTTAAGTCCTGGATTTAGGCTCGGTTTTTAGGCTGGGGTTTTAGCCCTGGTTTTAGGCTCGGTTTTAAGATTGGGCGATGCGAGCTTGGGTATAGCAAAGGGGGCTGGGTTCTACCGTGTGGTAGAGCCCAGCCCCCTTTGTTGCGCCCGCTCCGCGCTGGCTTGCGCGGTGAGGTGGCTGATGATTTTTAGTTGTCGCCGATGCGTGTTTTAGTTGTCGCCAACTCGTGCGGAGGCGAGCTTGACGCGCAGTTCCTGGCGTTCCTGGCGGCGGCGTTCTGCCTTGAGCTTGCGGTATTTGGTGGGCCAGGTGGTCACGAGCAGGAGCGTAATCTGCGCGGCAACGAGGACCGCTACGGCGATTGCCGCATCGATCCAGAATTGCGGCGGGTAGAGGCGGATGAGGGAGCTTCGCACGGAGAACTCCCAGTTGCCCTGCGGGAAGAATACCTGGTGGAAGGTGGTGAACAGCCATTCCCAGCCGAAGACGCCCACAACGCCGAGCACCATAATGAGTCCCAGAGTAATCCATGCGCCGCTAAAGAGGCTGCGGCGGATGGTTCCGGGGGCGCGCTCGCGCAGGGAGATACTGCTAAAGAGCGTCAGCAGGAAGAACGCGGCAACGGCTACGGTGGCGATGAGCAGTACCCACTTCACGTCGTGCATGTGGTTCACTTCTGCTTCGGTGAAGGCGAGGGTATTGTCGGCACCGGTGGTGACGCGGGCGAGGTATTCTCGCGGCGCGAAATTGTTGATGTAGTCCACGCCGTAGGAGCCCAGGCGCATCCTCTCGACCAGGTAGTAGCCGTAGCTGTCTTCGGGGAATCCGGGTCGGTGGTATTCGAGCCAGAGGAAGGGTGCGGAGGCTACGGTGCGAATCGCGATTATGAGTACGGTCAGCGGTACGGTGAGCGCGATGAGGGTTGCGCGGAGCTTGAGGAAGCGCGGGGTGTCTTCCACGGCGTCTTCGCGTGCTGCGGCGCGTTCTGCCGCTTCGGGCGAGGCTGCCAGGGAGGACAGCGGCGCGTTGGGGTCTGCGACCGCATGGGTGTGACCGGTGCGGGTGGTTTCGGTGCGGTACTTGCGTCCGGCGGTGGAGGCGCTTGCCGCCTCCGCGGTAGCGACGGTTTCTGCTTCGGCCGCCTTTTCGGCTTCTGCTGCTGCAGCGGCTTCTGCCTCGGCGGCCTTCTGCATGGTTTCGCGGTTGAGGTCGCTGAGCGTCGGGTTTTTGGGGGTGCTCTGCGAGTCGCGGACGAGGGGCACGAAGCCGGTGGAGACGTTGGTGCGGGTGCGTACGCGGGTGCCGACGCCCTGTTCGCGTAGTTTGCTGCGTGCGGGGACGACGGGTACGTTCCCGGTGGGCAGGTCGGGTTCTTCGGCGACGGTGGGTACGTCTGCTGCGATGCGTCCGAAGGCGCCGGTGTGCGGTGCCGGTTCGCTGGTCTTAGTTTCGGTGCGTCGGGCGTGGAGTAGTTCTTCGGCGCTGGTGCGGCGGATGGCCGGGCGCAGTGCGCCCCACATTCCTCGGTGTGTTTCTTTGGTCATGGATCTCGCGTTCTTTTCGAGTGAATGGTGTTTGAGTGAGTTGTGGGTGTCTGTACTATCTGCCAGTTTCTCATACGCAAAGAACCTTCCGCATGAATTAGCGGAAGGTTCTTTGCATTCGGGTGTTTAAATCTTGGTTTTGACTTCTAGGATTCGGTGGTGTCCTGAACGGGTACCTTGTAGACCACTCGCCAACCCTGGGGTGCCGTCAGCCGTGCAGCGTGATGGTCGCAGAGGTCGTAGGCGTGGGGTTCGCGAAATTCTGAGAGTGCGTCGATAAGTGCCGTGGAGTCTGCGTAGGAGTAGTGGAGAGTAACAGTCGCCTCTCGCTGGCAGGTCTGGCGGGAGCACAGTCGTGCGGTCTGCATGTAGATGGTACCTTCCTGGCTTAGCTCGCCTGCTTGCGCAGTCGGCGGCGTTCACGTTCTGACAGCCCGCCCCAGATTCCGAAGCGCTCGTCATTGTCCATTGCATATTGTAGACACTCTTCACGCACGGGGCATACACCGCACACCCTTTTGGCGTCTCGGGTGGAGCCGCCCTTTTCGGGGAAGAAGGCTTCGGGGTCGGTTTGGGCGCAGAGCGCTTCAGCTTGCCAGGCGAGTTCTCCGTCTTCGCCTTCGGTTCCGTAGAGTCCTGCCGCTGCGGTCCACACGTCGGTGCAGGCAGGCATGTTTCGTTCTGCGTCTGCGAGAAAGGCGTCGGCGGCTTTTTCGAGAGATTGAGTGGGATTCATGCTACGGTGCTGAGCGCCTGATGCGCGCGCGGCCGCGATGGAGCGGTCCGATGCAATGTAGGAGCCCATGGGTTTTCCTTCCGTGTTCTCATTGTGAGCCTAATGAGTCTGCGGATCCGTCGTGGACGGAATCTTAGTGGGTATGGTGTGGCATGGTTTGCTGTGGCCTCTACGGTCCCTTCCAGAGCAAACACGCTTATATATCTATTAGACGTGCGACACGCCGTTTCGTCAAACTAGACATAAACAATATTTAGATGTATATGTTAGAGACGTCATATTTAATGTGAATTTGACCTTTATATATTTTTCGGACCCTCACTTGCCCTTGGTCACACCCTGAGTCAACCTCAGGTTTCACCTTTTCAGAGACAGTTTCCACCATCTGCAAATTCCGCATCTTGACCGCAAATAATAAGGGTTCATGAAATAATAAGGGTTCATGACGACCGCCCCACCCACCCCACCTCGAGCGCAGGGGAGAACACAGGGGAAGAACCCAATAATTAGATAAGAAAAACTTATCTTTTTCCCTAGGTGGTTTCTAAATATTTTTTCGAGGCATTGCGAAGCATTTACATTTCCAATTTATATGCATGCCGTATTTCAAAATAGGACCTTAGTTAGTGCAAGGGTGTTAGCGCAAAGGTTTTTCATCATTAGGTTTTTCCAAGCACCCTTAGAGCTTTTTACTTTACTGCTGTACTTTGTAGCCCGGTGACCGGGGCTCTCCGCCTCACCCCTCTCCCACAGAACCACCCATGCGCCTCCGCATCTTCTGAACCGTGCGGTAGAGTGAAACCCATGGTTACTCTCTCCCCCACCAGCGCATCCGTGCCCACGACTCTGAACCGCTTCTTCGAGAAACTCAGCACTCAGCAGACCCCCGCCCTGATCTGGTATTCGGCGGCAGGCGAGCGCATTGAGCTCTCCGGCAGGGTCCTCATGAACTGGGTAGACAAGAGCGCAAACCTGCTGGTTGAAGAATGCGAGCTGGCGCCCGATGAAGGTTTTGACCTGCAGGCTCCGCTGCACTGGCGCACTATTGTTCTGGGTCTGGCGACACTGCGCGTGGGCGCGATCCTCGATCAGGACGAGCCGCTGGTTGCCGCGGTCTGCACGGAGCAGGAGGCGGGCTACACGAATAACCCCGCGTACCTTCTGGCGATTGAGCGTACACCGTTGGCGCTTTCCTATACCGGCGATCTGCAGGCCCTGGCTCCGCACGCCGAGGAGGTGCTCGATTACTGCGCTCTGGTGCGCAGCTTTGGTGACCAGTACTCGGGCCTGCTTCCGAACGATTCGGCAGAAATCATTGAGGGTTTCAGCTATGCGGAAGCCTACGAGCAGGTTCTTACGCAGGCGCAGACCTATCGCACGGCGGGCTATACGCTCCCTTCGGGGCAGCGTGCACTCGCGCTGGAGTTGAGCCCCGAATACGGTTTTGACGCCTCGGAGGCGACCCTGAGCACCTTGCTGGAGGTGCTAGCTATTTTGACTTCGGGCCATGCGGTGTTTGTGGCTGACCCGAGCGTGGACTGGCAGGATGAGCAGCTGGCATCCTTGATGGCTTCTGAGCGTGCGGTGGAGATTCCCCGCGCATAGCTTCTCAGCCCTGCGGCTCCGGTGGCGCCCCTCCCCTGTTGCCCGAAAAATCGTATGGAAGGCTAACGACCGCACGGAACACCAACAAACAAGCGCCAACAAGCGCAGCGCCAATAAACATATAGGGCTTTAAACGATTCATCCCCCGATACCGTTCGTATCGGGGGATGAATCGTTATATCACGTTCTAACTATGCTGTTTCTACAACCTGAGGAGCTTAGGAGTTCTGAGAGCCGGGCTTCGACTGTGCCTCGGGTGCAGCCGCCTCAGAGGTTGCCTTCTGCTTGGCAGGTTCTTCGCCGTCGAGAATAGCGGCGGCTTCATCAAACATGCGGCCGAGCTCTTCATGATCGGTGCCTTCGCCCTCTTCAACCTTCTGGCGGTGCGAACCGTACACCCAGAAGCGGTAGAGGAAGTAGCGAAGAATGGTGCCCAGAATAGTACCGATGATCGTACCGGAGATGAAGGATGCCTCGGGGGTGCGCAGGTTCAGCACGTAGGTACTGAATGCCACGCAGCCGGCCTCAACGAGAATGCCCAGCAGGTTCACCAGACCGAACTCGATGGCTTCGCGCTTCCAGTTTTCGGAGCGGGAGTCGCGGAAGGTCCACAGGCGGTTCATGAGCCAGGAGAAGATGGTTGCGACAACACTCGCTACAACCTTCGCCTTGGTGTGGGACTCCGACATGATGGTCATCATCAGAACCCACACCGTCACAGAGTTCACGATGAAGGCGGCACCGCCCACGGTACCGAATTTGAGAACCTCAATACCGTAGCTATCCCAGAGGGATTTCAGGCGTTCGGTGAGGGTCGGTTTCGTCTGTGCGCTCATGCGGGACCTATCTAGCGGAGATTTATCGGGGAAAAAGGGGGGAAGATTAGCGCCGGTTGGTGTTGGTACGCAATGTCCGACGGTTGTTTCAGCCTCTTTTACAAGCTCTTATATGTTAATACAGTCCCGACGGGTTGTTTGTCCCTTTGAGAGTTTTTCCACGGACCTCCCAGTTAGCGAGATATTCCTTTTCATCTCACGTTGACAGGGTAGAAGGCACGTTTTGATGGCTTTCACCCGCATCAAAGCCCACATATTGGGCTCCGCGTCCCCGTTGAACTTATTCTGTGGCCTTACTGTGGTCTTGCTCCCACAGGCTCTCCGAAACCCGGTACACTTAGGTGATGTGACTTACCCTGTGACTGGACCCGTAATTGGCGTCATCGGCGGAGGCCAGCTGGCCCGCATGATGGCTCCCGCAGCAACTAACCTTGGCCTCGACCTGCAGATTCTCGCGGAGGCGCCCACCGTCGGCGCCGTGGCAGCGGTACGTACCGCGCCCGTCGGGGATTACAAAGACCTGGACACCCTCCGCGAATTTGCTCGCGGCAAGGATGTCATCACTTTCGATCATGAGCATGTGCCCACCGAATTTCTGCGCACCCTCATGTCGGAAGGCGTCAATGTACAGCCCCGCCCCGAAGCCCTGCAGTACGCTCAGGACAAGCTCCTGATGCGCGCCGCCGTTGAGCGCCTGGGTCTGCCGAACCCGCGCTGGGCTGAGGTTTCTACTCTGGACGAGCTGCTCGCCTTTGGCGATGAAATCGGCTGGCCCGTGGTACTGAAGACCCCGCGCGGCGGCTACGACGGCAAGGGCGTGCTCGTCCTGGATTCTCCCGAGGAGGCTCGCGAGCGCAGCACCGAATGGTTCGAGCAGTTACCTTCCCGCACTGATTTCTCCTCCCTGCTTGCCGAGGAGAAGGTGCCCTTCACTCGTGAACTTTCCGCACTGGTGGCTCGCCGTGAAAGCGGCGAGGTGCGCCCCTGGCCGGTCGTTGAGACCATCCAGGTGAACTCCATCTGTGATGAGGTTATTGCCCCCGCGCAGAACCTGGACCCCGAAATCGCTGAGGCTGCCGCAGCAGCTGCGGTGACTATTGCCTCCGAGCTGGGTGTCACCGGCGTGATGGCGGCTGAGCTTTTTGAGGTTCCCGGCTCCCCCGCAGGCTTCTACATCAACGAGCTGGCAATGCGCCCGCACAATACCGGCCACTGGACTCAGGACGGCTCGGTGACCAGCCAGTTTGAGCAGCATCTGCGTGCTGTGCTGGATTTGCCGTTGGGTGACACCTCCGTGCTGGAGGGTGTTGCCGTGATGAAGAACTACCTGGGCGGCGAGAACGAAGACATTTTCGGCGTCTACCCGCTGGCACTTTCGGCTGAACCGCGCGCGAAGATTCACTTCTACGGCAAGGAAACCCGCCCGGGCCGCAAGATTGGTCACGTGAATATTACTGGCACGGTGGCTGAGCTTGAGGCACTGCGTCACAGCGCCGCGAATGCCGCCTCCATTTTGCGTGACGGTCGCCCCCTGTAGCCCTATTTTTAGCCGGTGCGTGGGGTGAGCACATCATCCTGCGTATCCGACGCACCCTATTGATGGTGGTTCGCCACCGCATTCTGAAAGGATATGAGGATTATGTCTCAGTCTCCCTATGATTCTTCCCAGCCCATTGTTGGCATTGTGATGGGTTCGGATTCGGACTGGTCGGTCATGGAGGCCGCAGCCGAGGTTTTGGAGGAGTTCGGCATCCCCTACGAGGCTGACGTTGTGTCTGCGCACCGCATGCCCGAGGACATGATTGAGTACGGCAAGAAGGCTCACAGCCGCGGTATTCGCGTCATTATTGCCGGTGCGGGCGGTGCTGCTCACCTGCCCGGCATGCTCGCTTCCGTGACCGCTCTGCCTGTGATTGGTGTTCCGGTGCGCCTGAAGAACCTGGAAGGCATGGACTCGCTGCTGTCGATTGTTCAGATGCCCGCTGGCGTTCCGGTAGCTACCGTCTCCATTAACGGCGCTCGCAATGCGGGCCTGCTGGCTCTGCGTATCTTGGGTTCGGGTACTGACGCATTCGCTCAGCAGGTTCACGCTGACCTGCACGAGTTCTCTCAGGACCTGCGTCAGAGCGCGATGGACAAGGGCGCGGCTCTGCGCACCCGCGTTGCCGAGGCGAAGGCTAAGGCAGCGGCTGAGCGCGAGGCGGAGGAGAGCGCCTCCGCGCCCCGCCCCACTCCCGCTCCCGAAGCGTCCTCGGAGCCCCAGGCTTACGTTCCCTAAGCTCGGATACACTAGAAGGATGAGCAATATTCTTCAGTCCGATATTTGGGCACGTTTTCAGGAATCTAATGGTCACACCGTGATCCGTAAGAGCGGTAACGGCTGGTCGTACCTTGCGACCGTTGAGGGCGGCACTACCGGCCGCTACCTGTACAGCCCGTACGGACCGGTTGCCTCCAGTGCTGTGGCTTTTGATGAGGCTCTCACGTCGTTGAAGGAAGAAGCTGCGAAGCTTCGTTGCCTGTTTGTGCGCATTGAGCCTACTGAATCCGCTATTTGGGGCAATCAGGATGCGGCTGCTTTCTTGGCTCGTCGCGGCGCGGTTTTGGCTCCTCGCCAGGTGCAGCCGTCGCACACGCAGATTATTGATCTTTCGGGCTCTGAGGACGAGATCCTCAAGGGCATGAAGTCCAATAACCGCAACCTGCACCGCAACATCCACAAGAAGGGCGTGACCATTGAGGTGTCGACGAATCCTGAGGATTTGTCGATTCTGTTCGCGTTCTTGGATGAGACCGCGGACCGCAACGGTTTTAACCGTCAGCAGGATGAGTACCTAATGCAGGTTGCTCGCGTGCTGATGCCCGCTGGTGCGGCGTCCCTGTACATTGCGAAGCTGACCGATGAAAACGGTGAGAGCACCCCGATTGCGGCGGCGTTCGTGTACGATTCGGATGACACCCGCACCTACGCGCATGCGGCGGCTTCTTTTGAGCATCGTCGCCTGTCGGCGGGTATTCCGGTGGTGACGAACTTTATCCTGGACGCTAAGCGTAAGGGTCTGAAGTACGTTGACCTCTTCGGCATTGCGCCGGAGAATCAGCCGGATCACGAGTGGGCTGGTTTCACGAAGTTCAAGAAGTCCTTCGGCGGCGAGTCGGTGGAGTACCCGGGTACCTGGGATGTTCCGGTGTCCTCGCTGGGCTACCGCGCCTACACGCTGGCGTACAAGGCTCGTCCGGCTGTTCGTGATGCTGTGTCGAAGGCGAAGGCGAAGGTTCAGTCTTTCCGCTCTCGCTAGCGAGTTCAGGCGCACCGCTGCTGGGGTGCATCCTGAGAACTAAAAGCTAAATACGTAAGGGAGCCGCCCTCACCGAGTTCTTCGGTGGGGGCGGCTCCCTGTGTATGTATGCGCAATGTTCGAGGAGTCTGAGTGCGGCTCCTCAGCCCTTGCGGGGGCGAAGATTACTGCTCTCCGGGGCTCTTGGTGTGCGAGAGAATCTCGCGTAGGCGGGAGAGGCGGTGCTCAGCCTCAACGGTACGAACGGTACCGGAGGAGGAACGCATGACCAGCGACTGGGTGGTTACAACGTTCTTGCCGTAGCGTACGCCGCGCAGCAGCTTGCCGTCGGTGACACCGGTTGCGGCGAAGAAGCAGTTGTCGCTGGTGACCAGGTCGTTGGTGGTCAGGATGCGGTCCAGGTCGTGTCCGGCTTCCAGAGCCTTCTCACGCTCTGCGTCGTCGGTCGGTGCCAGGCGGCCCTGGATGATGCCGCCGGTTGCCTTGATGGCGCACGCTGCGACAACGCCTTCGGGGGTGCCGCCGGTGCCGAGCATCAGGTCCACACCGGTGTTCTCACGGCAGGCTGCGATAGCACCTGCAACGTCACCGTCGAGGATGATGCGGGTACGAGCACCAGCCTCGCGAATTTCCTGGATCAGCTTGGCGTGGCGGGGGCGGTCCAGCACGCAGACGGTCAGCTCGCTGACCTTCTTGCCCTTAGCCTTAGCGACCAGGTGCAGGTTCTGCTTGACGGGCAGGCGCAGGTCCACGAATTCTGCGGCTTCGGGGCCGGTGACCAGCTTCTCCATGTAGAACACTGCGGAGGGGTCGAACATGGTACCACCGTCTGCTACGGCAATCACGGAAAGAGCGTTGTCCATACCCAGAGCGGTCAGGCGGGTACCGTCGATGGGGTCCACTGCCACGTCGAGGGAGGGGCCGGAGCCGTCGCCAACGTTCTCGCCGTTGTACAGCATGGGGGCCTGGTCCTTTTCGCCTTCACCGATGACAACGGTGCCGTTGAAGCTGACGGTGGAGAGGCGGTAACGCATTGCATCTACGGCTGCACCATCTGCGAGGTTCTTTTCGCCTGCGCCAACCCAGGGGCCTGCAGCAATTGCTGCTGCTTCGGTCGCGCGGACCAGTTCCATTGCGAGGTTGCGATCGCCGTGATTGTTGTTCGTAGTCATAGACTCACCTTCGAGATTTCTGAATACACCGTCGGCTGGCTGGTTCTTTCCAGCACGAAGTCGCCGACGCAGTAGTGCTCCTTTCAGGATAGCGCGCGGGCGCTTCGTTTTTCTTGTTCTGAACGAGTTTGCGTGCGTGTTGACTTTAAGGTGAGCAGATGCGGCAACTTGGTGAGGGCTGCGTCTCCCTTTGCATTGTTTCTGCGTCATTGGGCATCAAGATTGGGGGTGTGAAGGCGCGCCATACTAGCTATTTTTCGCATTTTTAAGGCATATTTGAGGTAGGTTCTTTTCACCGGGAAGCTTCCGGCAAGAAACTCAGCTTCAGCGCGAGCGCCTGAAGCCCCCGCATACCCGTTCGCAGATTCGTTGCCTCTGGCGGCACGCGTTATCTGTATCTGTCCGCTAAGGAGCATCACATGGCTGGTATTCAACCGACCCCCGCTGAGGCGTGGAAGCGTCTTCGAGACGGTAACCGTCGTTTTATTGAGGGCAGCAACGAGCACCCCAACCAGGACACGATCCGCCGTACCGACCTGGCATCGGGGCAGTTCCCGTTCGCCTCAATTTTCGGTTGCGGTGACTCTCGCCTCGCGGCAGAGATTATTTTTGACCTGGGCCTGGGCGACGCGTTCGTGGTGCGTACCGCCGGCCACGTGCTGGAGAACGCGGCTCTCGGTTCGCTCGAGTATGCGGTCGATGAGTTTGAGACTCCCATCGTGATGGTTCTCGGTCACGACTCCTGCGGTGCTGTGACTGCCGCTAGCAATGCTCTAGACTCTGGCGAGATGCCGCACGGCTTCATCCGTAACCTGGTGCAGCATATCCTGCCTTCGGCAATGTCCCCGAAGCTGCCGGAGAACCCGACCGTCAACGACATGGTGCGTGAGCATACCCGCCAGACCGCTATCCGCATTATTGAGCAGTCCCACATCATTTCGGATGCAGTGGTTGAGGGTAAGGTCGCCGTGATCGGTGTCTTCTACCACCTGAAGGAGGGTAAGGCGGAGCTGGTGTTCAGTTCGCAGGACCTGACTCTGCCGGAGGAGAAGAACGACGCGCAGAACCCGCCGACCCAGGCAATTCCGGTGGTCGTGAAGACTCCCCCGCGCGTTGTGGTTGCTGAGAACCTGGACTAGCTTTCCTCTTCTCGGCTCGTTTTCTCCGCTCGATACGAGCCTTAGGGCAAGAACCCACATACTCGCACTTAAGAACAGATTTTTCTATGGGATAACCCCGCCACGGTAGCGTGTTCGCACATCTACCGGGGCGGGGTTTTTATGCGCCTTCTCACGCCGCAAAATTTATGAGCGTTTTTCCTCTTTTGACACCTTTTCGAGGCGACGTAAGCCACTTTGAACGCCTATGCTAGAGGTATGGCTGAAAACATTGAATACCGCATTGAACATGACACCATGGGCGAAGTTCGCGTTCCGGCTGATGCACTCTACCGTGCACAGACCCAGCGCGCAGTCGAGAACTTCCCGATTTCGGGTCAGACCCTCGAATCCGCCCATATTCGTGCGCTTGCCCTCGTGAAGAAGGCAGCCGCGACCGCCAATGAGGAACTCAAGGTGCTCGACGCTGAGCGCGCCCAGGCTATCCGCGACGCAGCGGATCTGGTAGCAACCGGTGACTACGACGCCCACTTCCCCATTGACGTCTTCCAGACCGGTTCCGGTACCTCCTCGAACATGAACGCGAACGAGGTTCTGGCAACCCTGGCAACCCGTTCCCTCGAGTCCAAGGGCATTGAGGTTCACCCCAACGACCACGTGAACGCTTCCCAGTCCTCCAACGACGTCTTCCCCACCTCCGTGCACGTTGCTGTGACTGAGGCTCTGGTGAAGGACCTGATTCCCGCTCTCGAGGTGCTCGCTGAGTCCCTGGAGCGCAAGTCTGCAGAGTTCAAGGACGTTGTGAAGTCCGGTCGTACCCACCTGATGGACGCAACCCCCATCACCCTGGGTCAGGAGTTCTCCGGCTACGCCGCAACCGTGCGTTACGGCATTGAGCGTGTGAACGCGTCCCTGCCCCGCGTGGCTGAGGTTCCCCTGGGCGGTACCGCTGTGGGTACCGGCATTAACACCCCCGACGGCTTCTCGGCTCGCGTGATTGAGCTGCTCGCTGAGGAGACCGGCCTGCCCCTGACCGAGGCTCGTAACCACTTCGAAGCTCAGGCTAACCGTGACGGCCTGATTGAGGTTTCCGGCCAGCTGCGCACTCTGGCGTACGGTCTGATGAAGATCAGCAACGACATCCGCTGGATGGGTTCGGGTCCGAACACCGGCCTGGGCGAGCTGCACATCCCCGATCTGCAGCCCGGTTCCTCGATTATGCCCGGTAAGGTCAACCCCGTGATTTGTGAGGCTACCATCATGGTTGCCGCTCAGGTCATCGGTAACGACGCGACCATTGCCCTCTCCTCCACTAACGGCGCGTTTGAGCTGAACGTGGGTATCCCGGTGATGGCTGCTAACCTGCTGCAGTCGATCCGCCTGCTCGCTAATGTTTCTCGCGTTTCGGCTGAGAAGATGATTGACGGTCTGACCGCTAACGTTGAGCGTTGCCGCTTCCTGGCTGAAGCTTCGCCGTCGACTGTGACCCCGCTGAACAAGCTGATTGGTTACGAGGCTGCTGCGAAGATCGCTAAGTACTCGGTGGCTCACAAGGTGACTGTCCGTGAGGCAGTTGTGGCTCTGGGTTACGTGGAGCGCGGCGAAGTGACTGAGGAGCAGCTGGATGCGGCTCTGGACGTCACCAAGATGCTGGGCAACTTCTAATCTCACCCGCCTGAACCTCCGCTGAGGTTCGCGGCTTAACCATAGAGGGAGGGGCGACTCGCCATGACGGCGGGTCGCCCCTCCCTCTGTGTATGTTCTCCGCCCCCGTCATTAAGTGGGTAGCGGGTTCTCACTATTGTTCAACGATATTGAACACTTTGAACTGTTTATAGTGGACCAGCGTGTAGATGAGGCAGAATACAGCCGGGATACTGACGACAAGCGCAGCGTTGAAGGAGCCTAGATGATCAAGCATCAGTGCTACCGCACCCATGGAGTACAGCGTTCCTAACCCAAACACTGCACCGTCAAGGGAGCTGGCACGCCCCAGTAGCTCATTCGGTGTAATGCAGTCACGCAGATTGTTGGAGAAGATGAAAGCTGATGCCCAGCCTACGTCCAGGATGAAGAGCAGGGCACCGAGCACTACAGGGTTATTGCTGACGGTGACGAGCGGTATTCCGAGCAGGGATACGACGTTGGCAACCAGTAGCATTCCTCGCGTGTTCTCAAAAGAGAGGAAACGATCGATGATGAGTGCCGCGACGATACCGCCGATACCGCTGCAGGCCATAATCATGCCTACCACTGAGGCTTCAAAAGTGAGTTCCTCGTACAGGCGGTAAATAATGATGAGTGAATACGATGCTGTAGCTGCCGCCAAGAAGAACGTGTAGACAAGGATAAGTCTCTGCGGGGCGCCGGAGAACATGTATTGGATGCCGTCAAACATGCGGTGAATAAACCCATGTTGTGCGGTTTCGCGTTGCTCAGTTTTAGTTTCCATCTCTACGGAAGGCAACGTTGCGTATGAAATAGTTGCCGCTCCGAAAAGGAGCACCGGGACAATAAGACCGACCGTTGCGCCCGCGACAAGAACAATAAATCCTGCTGTAGGGGGTGCAATGATTGCGGATATTCCCTCGCAAATTTCACGACGTGCGTTGTACGAAAGAAGGTTTTCTCGTCCGAGAAGCTGCGGAATATATCCCGCTTCTGAGGCAGCAGCCAGTTCAGAGAAGACACCGCTCACAAATCCTAGTGCGGCGATGGCGAACCATGACAACATATGTTGCTCAATCATCAACGCCAAGGTAAGGATGCTGAGGATGTTTACTGCCCCGGCAATCACAATCATAGGTTTTCGAGGCAGACTATCCGATAGGGTCGCTAGTGGATATGCCAAGGCAATATTGGGGATTTGCATGGCTACTGCCATTACGCCAGCCAGCCCAATTTCGCCTGTACTAGCGAGAATCGCGATGGGTAGGGCGAAGGAATATATTCCTGTACCTACCAGAGAGCCGATAAGGGCTACGTAGATTCTCCAGGGTATTTTGTGTGTTGTCATGCTTTACTCCTTCCAGGGCGCGTCAAAATAGCGACCAAGAATTGCGATGAACACAATGAGCCTAGTTCACAGAAAAATGGCATGCCTTAAAGATTTATAGGCAGAGTAAAAGGAAAGCGACCACGCTCACCAGAACATCACGTGAACGGATTTTTTCGGGTTACTGACTAATACGGGGCCGTCACTCCCAATGTAACCCGCGTCATATATAAAGCATCTCATGCGCACCACCCATAACTCGACACACAGGCACAACTTAAAGTAAAAAAGACAAAAACAAAATAAAACCACGACAAAATTTAGGCTTCCAGCCCCCCCAATCCCACAGGAAAACGGGAAAAACCACCCAATAACATGTAACAAACTGTCATAAAAATGCTGGGAGGGGCGACTCGCCATGACGGCGGGTCGCCCCTCCTTCTGTATCTACACGCCTCAATCAGCGGCTTTTATTTAGTCCCAGTAGCTGGTCTAGTACTCTTCCGGCGGCACCGATTCCAACCCAAAACGGCAGTGACCGTCATAGTTCAGCGCCGCATCAATACGGTCCAGCATCCGCTCCGAAAGCAACGCACGCTCCGCCGGGTCAGACACATCCACCCAACGCACCTGCGAAGACTCCTCATCGTTCACCTTCGCCTCACCAGAAACCCAGCGACACAAGAACGTATGATCCAAGAACTGGCAGCGGTCACCATTACCGAACTGCATCGGCGGGTCAGCCTTCACCTGCACCAACTCCAGCACCTCAATCTGCACGTTCGCCTCCTCCTGCGCCTCACGCAGGCAGGTCAGTGCGGGGCTCTCCCCCGGGTCCACAATGCCCGTAATCGGGGTCCACGCCCCGTTATCGCTACGGCGTACCAGTAGCACCTTAGAATCCTGCTCGCGGTACACCACAGCCGTCGCACCGGACAGCCACAGGTAATCCGAGCCAATTCGCTCACGCAGCTTACGGATATAGGGAGGAGTAGGCATAACATCAACCTTTCAAAAGCCCCGGCAGTTCTGCCGAGAAATAGGTGCTAGAGAGCAGAGCAAACAGCCGCGAGCCGCACGGAGAATGAACCATACGAAGAACGAGCCCGCCACGTAGCCGGACGGTCACCCCACTTCGGAATCTACCACAGAGAATACGCCGGAGCAGCCAACGCCACCAGCGCGCCCAGCAGCATAAATGGGCCGAACGCAATGCGGGTGCTACCGCGCGCCTTCGTGAACAGAACCAGAGCCAAAGACACCAGACCACCGGCAAGGAACGTCACCAGCGACGCCCACCCCAGGTTCGCCCAGGACAGGTACCCGAGCACACCGCCCAGAATACCGGCAAGCTTCACATCCCCGCGGCCCAGCGCCCCGAACGACAGAATACGCAGAAGCCCGTAGCAGAACCACAGCACCAGGCCGGCACCAATCACACGCCAAATATCGGCGGGGCGACCGGCAAAAAGCAAAGACACCGGCAACGCCGTATAGGTGGCAATAGCCAGAGGAATCAGGATGCGGTGCGGCAGACGGTGCTCCCGCACATCAATACGCCACAGCCGCAGGGCGCACCACAAAAAATACAGCAGGTAGCTACCGAGAACCAGAGCGGCAATAACGGAGGCGCCGCCTGCGTTGCAGAGGCGGGAAAGCTCAGCGAGCATAGAACGTCCATTCTGTATTGCTGGAGGCTGTACTACCGGTAACTACTAGCCAGCGGCACTAGAGTACATAGGCGCTAGAGCATCAATTTCTAGGAACCGAAGCGGCGGGAACGGTTCGCGTAATCCCGCAGGGCACGCAGAAAATCAACGCGCGTGAAATCCGGCCACAGGGCACGGCAGAAATAAAACTCAGAATACGCGCTCTGCCAGGTCATGAAACCGGACAGGCGCTGCTCGCCCGAGGTGCGAATCAGCAGGTCCGGGTCGGGCATATCGGCGGTGTACAGGTGCGAAGAAATGTCCTCAACGCTCAGCTGTTCAGCAAGCGATTCCAAGGATGCACCCTCAGCGGCGGCCTCACGCAGAACCGAACGGACCGCGTCCACAATCTCCTGGCGGCCGCCGTAGCCGACCGCAATGTTCACGCGAACGCCGGGCAGGTGCGCCGTCTGCTCAATTGCCCAGTCCAGGCGCTCGTGCAGCTGGCGAGGAATCAGGTCAATGTTGCCGATGGCGCGCACCGGACCGCAGGCGGACTCCACCAGACGCACCAGGAACGCATCAATCACAGCGATCAGACCGGTCAGTTCCTTCTCGGGGCGCTTCAGGTTCTCAGTGGAGAGCATGTACAGGCTCACCTGCGGAATCGACAGCTCAGTACACCACGCCAGAAAATCAATAATTCGCTCCGCACCGGCGGCGTGGCCCTCACGGGTGCTCAAGCCGCGCTGAGCCGCCCAGCGGCGGTTACCGTCCACCAGCACTCCAATATGTGCCGGCAGGGATTCAGGGCTCAGCGAGCGCGCCAGAGCCTGCTCATAGACGGTAGGCTCAGTGACAGTGCCGGGGTTGCTGGCGTGGCCGTGCACAGTAATCACGGGCAGGGCGTTGGCGCTCATAGCTCATACCTCATTCGGCTGTCGTGGCAGATAATTCAGCGGGCTCATCACGAAAGAGTCCAAGCTCTTATTCTACGCCGCCGCGCCGTACCTTCGCGGCAATCGGCATCACGGATGGGCTGAGAATCGGCTCAAAATTTGTGGCGACTGGTAGCGGCATGCAGGGTGATGTGCGGGGGCTATACACATCGTGTGCCTAAGAATGGATGATGCCCTTCACCCACGACTCGTATCGCGGGTGAAGGGCATCATTGGCTAACATGGGGCAACGCACCCCAGGCTAGATAACGTAGTAGTCGCTCAGACCCTCATCCAGGCTAGATTCGGGCAGCTGAACCTCCGTGTGAGAGGCAGCCAGCGTGTAATCCTCCCAGGGCCAGATATCCTTCAGCTGTTCGCTGGGAACAGCGAAGAACACGCCGTTCGGGTCCACCTGCGAGGCGTGTGCCAGCAGAGCCTGATCGCGCTGCTCAAAGTGCTCGTGAACCAGGATGCGGGTCGTAGTCTCGTGGCGAGGCGCCTCCCCCGATGTTGCGCGGTGCGCGATGTTCTCAATCCAGCCGCTCAGTAGGCTCTCACCGTGCGTATCGAGCAGATGCTCGTGCAAGGCAAGGGTACGTTCGGGGTTGAACGCGCGGTCGTAGTAGAGCTTCAGCGGGGTCCAAGGCTCGCCCTCACCCACGTACGCCTCGGGGTCGCCCGCCTTCTCAAAGGCCTCCACGGCAACCTTGTGGGTCATAATGTGGTCGGGGTGCGGGTAGCCGCCAATCTCGTCATAGGTGATGATGATGTGCGGGCGGTACTCACGCACCAGACGCACAAGCGGCGCGGCGGCACGGTCCAGGGGTATGGTACCGAAGCTACCGAAGGGCAGCGGCGGCATGGGGTCACCCTCGGGCAGACCGGAGTCGAAGAAGCCAATCCAGCGGTGCTCAATACCCATGATCTCGCGGGCGGCCGCCATCTCAGCACGGCGCAGACCCGGCAGGTCACGGTGCGCACGCGGGTTCTTAGCGATTCCCTCGTTCAGGATGTCACCGCGCTCGCCGCCGGTCATCGTCGCCACCATGAAGCGGGCACCACGGGCAATATACGCCGAGGCGGTACCGGCACCCTTAGAGGACTCGTCGTCCGGGTGGGCGTGCACCGCGAGGATGCGCAGACCGGTGTAGTCCTCATCCAGCGGTTTGAGGGAGTCCACGGGAGGGTGAGTCGGCAGGTTTGCCTTCAGCTGTTCAATGGCTTCGCTCACGGTGGTCTCCTTAGGTGATGCGCCAAGAGTGCGGATGATATGCCTGTGAATCGCGAATGCGAGCGCTACGCGGCAGAAATTTTACGGTTGTAGCTTCTCGTATGATACCCAAGGATAGCGCCGGTGCACTAGCGCAGATGACGCCGTGTGACATCGTGAAACATGCCGTCATATCAGCAGATTCTTGGGCATGAAACAGGCTGATGCTGGCGGGTTGTTCAGCTACCGGCGTGCGTACCGGCGAAGATATGCTCAGATGCACTCAGACGCGCTCAGATGCGTTCAGAGGGGAAGATACGACCGGTATAACAGCCGAAAATCCTCCGGTGCTCTAGAATAGGTCTGTTGATTCATTCCGTTACCGCCTCCCCGCCTTTTCTATGGCGCACGGTAGCGGGTTTATTCGTTTCGCACCGGCTAAGCCGGCGCATAAGCAAAGGACACGCATGGCTGAAAACACCGGTGCATGGCTCACTCAGGACGCCTTCGACCGCCTCACCCAGGAGCTGGAGCACCTCTCCGGCCCGTACCGCCAGGAAATTGTTGACCGCATCGCGCAGGCACGCGATGAGGGTGACCTCCGTGAGAACGGCGGCTACCACGCTGCACGTGACGAGCAGGCTAAGAATGAGGCACGAATCAAGCAGCTCAAGCACCTGCTCGAAACCGCCCAGATTGGTGAGGCACCCGTTGATGACGGCGTGGTAAGCCACGGCATGGTCATCGAGGCTGAGGTTGCCGGCCGCACCCTGAAGTTCCTGCTCGGCTCCCGCGAAATTGAGGACACTCTGCCTGCAGGTAGCGACCTGAAGGTCTTCTCGGAGAAGTCCCCCCTCGGCGCAGCAATCATGGGTGCTAAGCAGGGTGACGAGGTTTCCTACACCGCTCCGAACGGTAAGGAACTGAGCGCCAAGATTGTCTCCGTGACCCCCTACCAGGGCTAAGAAGTTAAGGCTAAGAGACAGCGCTAGATTTAAAACAAACAGTGCGGGGTGCTGAACCGAAAAGGTCAGCACCCCGCACTGTTTTTGTCTATTGAATTACGTTCTGCCGATAAAGCTCAGGCGCAACTATATAGCTCGTCGGCTCATAAATATATCGGCTTAGTAGACGATGATGGGCTTGAAACCCGCATCCTCCAGGGCGGCAATCACCTGGCGGCAATGCTCCACACCCTTGGTCTCCATATCGATCGTAATCGACACATCACCCATGGAGAGCGAACCACCCACGCGGGTGTGGTCCACACCGGTCACGTTCGCATCGTTCTCAGAGATGATGCGGGAGATGGTTGCCAGCTCACCCGGACGGTCAGAAAGCATCATCTTCACGGTCATGTAGCGGCCAGCCGCAGACAGACCGCGCTGAATCACCTTCAGCATCAGCATCGGGTCAATATTGCCACCGGAGAGCACACACACGACCGTACCCAGATCGCCGTACTCTTCCTTCAGCTTGCCGTTCATCAGCGCCGCCACGGGCACCGAACCGGCAGGCTCCACCACAAGCTTGTTACGTTCCATCAGGAAGATCAGGGCGCGAGCAATATCGTCTTCGCTCACGGTCGCCACATCATCCACCAGCTCCTTGATGATGGAGAAAGGCATCTGACCGGGGCGACCCACCGCAATACCGTCAGCGATGGTAGAAACCTTCTTCAGCGGCACCAGAGCATCCGCAGCGAGGGACAGCGGGTACGCCGCCGCGTGCTCCGCCTGAACACCAATGATCTTGATCTTCTTGCCGAGCTTCTGCTCCTTCGCGCGGATAGCAGCGGACAGACCAGCCAGCAGACCGCCGCCGCCAACACCCACGATTACGGTGTCAACGTCCGGAACCTGCTCCAGAATCTCCAAGCCGATAGTGCCCTGACCGGCAATAATGTCTTCATTGTCGAAGGGGTGCACAAACACAGCGCCGGTCTCTTCAGCGTAGCGCTTCGCCTCCGCCAGAGCCTCATCCACGGTCACACCGTACAGTTCAACCTCAGCACCGTGATCACGGGTCGCGGTAATCTTCGGCAGCGCCGCACCCAGCGGCATGTAAATACGAGCCTTAATGCCCAGACGGTCAGCCGCCAGCGCCACACCCTGAGCGTGGTTACCCGCGCTCGCCGCCACGACGCCGCGCTTCTTCTCCTCCTCGGAAAGCTTCGCCATACGCACGTACGCGCCGCGCACCTTGAAGGAACCGGCACGCTGCAGGTTCTCGCACTTGAAGAAAACCTCGGAGCCGAGGCGCTGGCTCAGCGCACGCGAATGAGCGACGGGGGTGCGTTCAATAACGCCTTCGAGCAGCTCTGCGGCACGTTCAATGTCGGTGATGGTCACGGGCAGGGAGTCGAGATTTACGCTCACGAGGTTTCCATTCTGATGGTACGTATTCTGGCGGCACCTAGCCACACAGCCAGAAAGGCGCGCGGTGGCACAGTGCACACTCCATTTTAGAGGATGCACCGGCATAATTCAGGGGCCGTCCCCGCACTCTCAGCAGATAGTGCAAGAACGGCCCCCGCTCTAGGTTATGTGCGAGCGTCTAGCCCGCGGTGAGTCACAGTGAATTGAGTCCTACGCCTTCTCAGATTCCTGAGATTCTTCAGAGCTTTCGGAAGTCTTAACTTCCTTCGCCTTTTCAGACTCTTCAGCCTTCTGACGGCGCTCCAGCTCATGCGGGAAGAGGAACTCCTCCTCACGAGGCGCCTCCTTCTCCCAGCCACGATTCGCCAAGTAACGCACCACCGAGTTGACCACAGCCAAAGTCGGCACAGCGAACAGCGCACCCACCGCACCAAAAATCATGGAGCCACCAGCCACCGAGAAAATAACCGCCAGCGGGTGCAAGGAGACAGCCTTACCCATAATGAGCGGCTGCAGAATGTGAGATTCGAGCTGCTGAACCAGCAGAACAATACCGAGCATAATCAGCGCCTGCACCGGGCCCAGAGCAACCAGCGCCAACAGCACAGCCACCGCACCGGAAATGAGGGCACCAATCACCGGAACGAAGGAGCCGAGGAAGACCAGCACACCCAGCGGGATAGCCAGCGGAACACCCAGGATTGCGGCACCAACACCGATGCCGACAGCGTCAATAGCCGCCACCAGGATCTGCACGCGCACGTACGCACCCAGGGACTTCCAGCCCGCGCGACCCGCACCGTTGACGGCGGCACGCGCATCCTTCGGGAAGAGGCGGGTGACGAACAGCCAGATACGCTCGCCCTCCATCAGGAAGAAGACCAGGGTAAACAGGGTCAGCAGGGTACCGGTCGCAACCTCAGCCGCAGTCGAACCCACCTGAGACACACCGTGCAGCACGGAGCTGGGGTTATTGGTGACAGCGCTCTCCATCTGATCCAGCAGCTGGTTCAGCTGGTCGGCACCGAACTCATAACCGAGGTCCTTCAACCAACCAATCAGCTGCTGGTAGCCCTGCATCGCCTTATCCGCCATGGACACAAAACCACGCACAATCTGCTGACCGGTCAGCGAAATAATACCGGCGAGCACCAGAATCATACCGATTTCGGCAATAGCCGCCGCGCCACCGGCACGAACGCCCTTCTTACGCAGAAGCATCACGGCGGGGCTCAGCAGAGCCGCCAGCAGCAGAGCCACCAGAAGAGAAATAACCAGCAGGGAGACGTGCCCCAGACCCTTCCAAAGGATCCAACCGGCACCGGCAATCATAATGATGCGCCACGCCCATGCACCAGCAACTTCCATAGCAAAAGGCACTCGGTAGCCGCGCTCCTCCTCGGCTACATGTTCTTCTGCAACAGGTGTAATTTTCACGGTGTCTCCAAATCGTTATCGGTGTCGCCCCGCGCGGGGCAGCTCGGCTACCCAGCGGAGGCGGCACATGGTGATGGTGTTGTGCCACTCCCCTGCGCCTCGATACATCGGGGAAGTAAAGCGGCAAAGGCGGCGGCACCATCACGGTACCGCCGCCTCATAACGAGCTTTAGTCGTTGCTAAAGATGCTTGCCAGGTACATGAGAACACGCAGGATCTCAACGTACAGCCAGACCAGCGAAGCGGTCAGGCCGAATGCAAGGCGCCAGGACTCACGCTCGGGCATGCCAGCCTCCACAGCCTCGGAGGTGGTGGTGAAGTCCAGCAGCAGCGAGTAGGTTGCCAGCGCAACAGCGAACAGGCCAACAATCAGGCCCAGCGGGATACCACCGATAGAGAAGCTGTTCAGCGAGGAACCGAAGATACCCGCACCCAGAATCGAGATGAGGCCGTACGCCAGGTAACCAATAGCGCCGATCATGAAGATCTTGTTGAGCTTGGGGGTTGCACGCAGCTTACCGTTCGCAAACAGCGCCAGGGTGGTACCTGCGACCACGAGGGTTGCCAGAACAGCCTGAATTGCCACGCCGGGGTAGCGCATGTCCACAACAGCGGACAGGCCACCGAGCAGCAGACCTTCCATGAAGGCGTAGGTCATGACCAGAATCGGGGAAACCTTCTTCTTGAAGGAGTTCACCAGACCCAGGACCAGACCGCCAAGCATGCCCAGGAACAGCAGCACCGGCATGTACCATGCAACAGCGGCACCGACAGCGACCAGGCCCAGGTTGATGCCGGTCTTAACCATGACATCGTTCATGGTCAGACGCTCACCGGCGGGGATGGGCTCCGAGTAGGTGGGGGCTGCTACGCCGTAGTCAGCCTCACCGTACGGCTGGCCGTACTGTGCCTGCTGACCATACTGGGGCTGCTGACCATACTGGGGCTGGCCGTAAGCATTCTGACCGTAGCCCTGCTGGTCATACTGCTGCTGACCGTACTGACCGTACGACTGCTGACCGTACTGGCCATAGGTCTGCTGACCGTACTGCGCCTGCTGGTTGGCCTGCTGAGGCTGCGCACCAAAGCGACCGAAACGAGAGTCACCCTGCGTGACGTTCTTCGTCATTGAATTCAGAAGCGGGTTTCCCGCCATCATGCTCTCCTTAAACGGGTACAAAACTAATTCTGTTAATTCTATCGGATAGATTCTGCGCTCACGGGCGCTGTTCGTTACCAGCAAGCGCTTCGAGCAACCTTGCCAGAATATTTCAGGGCGGTGTTTACCTGAGGTTAACCCAGGTCCGCACCGCCCCGCACACAAACGCTTCTGCGCGCCTCTTTGTGAAGCCTCTAGTGCGAAGCTTCCAAACGATCAAGGAGTTGCTCCAGATACTCCAGTACTGCCTGCTCCTCGTTCGAGCCAATCACCTCGTCAGCAGCGTTTCGCACAACCTCCGGGGCGTTAGACATGGCAACACCCCAGCCCGCGTAGCGGAGCATCTCCATGTCGTTCTCACCGTCACCGAAGGCAAGAATGCCCGCAGGATCAGCATCCAGACGCTCGCATAGGTCCTTCAGACCGGTCGCCTTGTTAACTCCGGTACGCACCAGGTCGATGGCACCGAAGCCACTCACCATCGGGGTGACGGTCTGCGGAAGAGCCTCACGCAAGTAGACGCTCAGCTGCTGCGTCTGCTTCGGCGGGGTCAGCAGCGGGAACTTAATGGGTGCGCCCTCAAAATCTTCAATAGAGTCAACCATGACCGAGCCGGGGAAGAAGAACGCCGCAAAATCCTCCAGCGTGAGGGTTTCGGGGAGCTCCTGGCCGGTATCTTCAAAATAGCCGCGAATCATGTGCACAATCTGATCGCAACGGTCCTTAGGCAGGTAGATACCTTCGGTGGTGCAAACCAGCAGGCCGATCTGGTCCAACCCCTGAACTACTTCAATGATGCGCGGCACGTCCTCTTTTTCAAAAGGATGCACGGCAAGCTGGCCGTTCTCATCAGCAAGGTATGCACCGTTTTCAGCAATATAGGTAAGACCTCGCCCCTCAAAGCCGCGCATATAGTCCCGCAGCTTGGCGTAGGTGTTTCCACTCGCCACAACAAAGTGAATGCCCTGCGCCTGCAGGCGCGATAGGATGCGCGAGAAACGTTCGGTATCGAAAGTTTTAGAGTCGGTGAGGAAGGTGCCGTCCATATCGACGGCAATGATGGAGGGTTTAGTCTGCATGCTGTGCCTTTCTGACTCTGCTACCCCGCTCAGGCTGGGGTGCGAACTGGGGTGCGTCTGCGGCTGTGTCTCTTCTAGGGTCTCACGTTTTTGAGCTCAGCAAGACGGTATACGGGCGTTTTTGAGCGTGGAGCGCCACGGGTGCCATCGCCTCCTTCGAGCAGATGGGTCTCCCCATGGCAACCGAACTGGTCGGGGCTTCACCTTTTAACCCCCACAAAACCCCAGACATATAAACCTTCAGACACGCAAGCGGCGGCCCCTCCCCCACGGGAAGAGCCGCCGCCCATCTACACCGCGCATCTACGCGCGTCTATACTGTGCCCCCACTGGGACTCGAACCCAGAACACAAGGATTTTAAGTCCTCTGTCTCTGCCAATTGGACTATGAGGGCGTATCCCGAACAGTCCGGGACACAAATATTTATTATTCCACGAAAACGCACTCGAGCCTAAGCAGAAACATATTTCAAACAGCCCCCAATACCCCGCCGCAGCAAGCACCACGTAAAAGCACCGGTGGGCGGCTAAGCTAGACAGCTCGCAAACACCCAGGCACAAAAACCTAGTCACAAAAACCTAATCGCAAAATAGGCGGTGCAGAAGACTAAGGTCTTCCACACCGCCCATTGCTTTATCTCAAATGCGCTATCTCAGGGACATACCCCTAAGTCAGGCTATTTTAGAGCTTTGCCTTCTGGCGTGCCGGTGCAGTACCGGTTGCTTCCTGGAATGCCAGGCGCGGGGAGCGCTGGTGGCGAATCGAGGAGGTGTCGCGACCGAAAATCTGGTTCAGAGCCCAGGTGGTCATAACACGAACGGTACGCTCGGTGGTGGGGATTGCAGAGCCGTGGTAGCCGCGGTGCATGATCCATGCCAGCGGGCCGCCAATGGTCTTGCCCTTGAAGTTTGCAACGCCCTTCCACAGACCCAGACCTGCCACAACACCAATGGTCTCGTGGTAGTAGTCGGTCAGGGGCTCGCCGCGGCGAGCAGCCAGCAGGTTCTTAGCCAGAACAACAGCCTGGCGGGAAGCGTGCTGAGCGTTGGGAACGCAGAAGCCACCCACGCCGCCACCGGAGAGGTCCGGAACAGCTGCGTTGTCGCCTGCAGCCCAAGCACCCTCGACCACGCCGTCGTCGCCGGTGACGCGCAGGTCTGCGCTCACGCGAACGCGGCCACGCTCGTCGATCGGGAAGTCGGTGTTCTTCAGCATCGGG
Source organism: Rothia mucilaginosa (assembly GCA_963538455.1). Classification (GTDB taxonomy): domain Bacteria; phylum Actinomycetota; class Actinomycetes; order Actinomycetales; family Micrococcaceae; genus Rothia. Next base: position 121,798 of record CAUTHR010000002.1, read on the forward strand.
GATGCTGCCACACCTGCGGTCCAGATCAGGGTGTCAGTCTTGACCTCGCCTGCGGGGGACTTGTCAGCCATGTTGATCAGCTGCAGGTTGCCGTCGGTTGCGTCGGAGAGGGAGGTGTTCAGCAGAATCTCGATGCCGCGTGCACGCAGCTCTGCAACGACCTTCTCTGCACGGTCTGCGGGAACCTCGGGCATGATGCGCGGTGCAGCCTCGACCATGACGAAGTGCAGGTCAGAAACGGAGAGACGCTCGTTGCGCTCCACAGCAACGCGTGCCATGTCCTCGAGCTCGGAGATGGTCTCAACACCAGCGAAGCCACCACCAACGACGACGAAGGTCAGGGCGCGGCGGCGTGCCTCAGCGTCGGACAGCATGGATGCAACCTCGATGCGGTCCAGGACCCAGTTACGAACGGAGACTGCCTCTTCAATGGTCTTCAGACCGATAGCAACCTCTGCCAGACCCGGAATCGGGAATGCGCGGGTCACAGCGCCTGCGCCGAGGACGATCTCGTCGTACTTCAGCTCGAAGGGCTCACCGTTGTCGGTGGGCTCAACAACAGCGGTGCGCTCTGCGTGGTTAATGGAGGTGATACGACCGGGGATCAGCTCGGTGTCGCGCAGGTGCTGGCGCAGCGGCACAGTTGCGTTACGGCCTTCCATGGAACCTGCCGCAACCTCGGGGAGGAAGGGCTGGTAAGTCATGTAGGGGTTCGGCTCAACGATGGTGACGACGCCACCGGTCTCCTTGATAGCCTTCTGAATCTTCTTAGCAACGGTGAAGCCGACGTAGCCACCACCGACGATCAGGACGCGAGGACGGTCCTGTGCCACCTTAGTGAATGCCATTTTGTTACTTCCTAGTCTTTAGGTACCGAGGTTCGGTAGCCCCGGTAGGTTGATATGTGCAACTTTCGGCTCGTTCCGAAAGCTCCCCTGACGAACAAAGCGGCCCGCTCTGGAAGTCCTTGCGCAACGCGAAGTGGCTAGCAGCACGAGCCTGTCTATCACATACCTGTTGTCTTTTATTTTACGCCTTTGTTTAGGTAATTTCGCATCTATGGTCCCTTTGAGCTGAGCCTAAGTTAAAAGTTTTGAAGATGTGAACAGGGTTCATCTCGTGATGCGGGTTACAGTCAAAAATACCCTTTCCGATTTTTTCGCGGCACGTTCGATATTTTCGTTTATTGATGCGTGCCGTCTTCCAAAACTTAGGTTCCAACAACAAAGCCCGGGACCAACTTAAAAGTCAGCCCCGGGCGAACAGAAGAAGCACTCACAGAGGAGAAAAATACAGACAACCGGCTCAACAAGCCCCCAGCAAGTCCCCCTCCGGGTCCCTACTCAGACTTCTTAGACACGTGACAATTTCCATGATGCGCACCAGGGTGAGGTGCCGCCGCACGCGCCATACGTGCGGCCTGTCCCGCACTCACATGCATCCTGTGCAAACGATGCACCGAACCAGCCGTAATAATCGTCAGCCACAACACCAGCGCCGCCAAAATCACCGGCGGCAACCAGCCACGATCCTCCGGAGGGCGCCGCGCATCCGGCGCAGCCGCCTTCACAATGCTCTCACCCTCCTCGTGGACCGGCGCAGCATCGCTAGGAGTCGGATCGCTCACCTGCCGCTTACGGTGCACCGCAATCCACTCCGAAATCGAGCCCAGCGGATTCGCCGTCACCGTAGGCGCCGCCAAAGCCATCGCATCCTGCGGATTGAAAATACCGTAACCATACAAAGGGTCACGGCCCGTCGCACCAGCATCATCAGCCGAAGCAATCAAACGCTGAGCCAGCTGAGCCGCCGACTCCTTCGGATACTTCTGCTTCAACAACGCCGCAACACCCGTCACCAACGGGGCAGCGGCCGAAGAACCCGACCAAATCATGTACCCGTTACCGGGAGCCGCCGCAATCATGTCAGTACTCGGAGCAACCACCGCAATCGAAATACCCTGAGTCGACGAACCCTCAGAAACCTGCTTATTCCGGTCAATACCGCCCACAGTCAACACGCCAGGAATCGTCGCCGGAGCACCAACCTGTGTCAAGCCGCTACCGCGGTTACCCGCAGCCGCAACAATCAGCACGCCCTTCTGCTCCGCATAGGCAAACGCCTCATCCCAGCTCTGCGGCCAGCTCGTCTTATTCGAGCCAATAGACATGTTAATAATCTGAGCCCCGTGGTCGACCGCGTAACGCACCGCCGCCGGGATCTGCTCATCAATACTCTTACCGCCGGTCGTACCCATATTCAGCGAAATCGGCAGAATCTTCGCCTCGGGAGCCACACCAATCATGCCGGTCGGCTTACCCGGCTGGCCAGCAATCGCAGAGTAACCCTGCGTATCGTGACCGTGACCTGCAATGAGAGAAGCAACCTCCGTGCCGTGCATCGGCTCAGCGCCCAAGCCCTTCCAGCCGTCCTCGCTACCCACGCCCGAGACATCGGTACCGCGCAACACGTTACCCTCAAGATCCGGGTGGGTACCGTCCACACCCGTATCAATTACGGCAACCGTCACGCCCTTACCCGTAGCCTGCGACCACAGCGACGTAATACCGTACTCGCTCAGCCAGTACTCGCGGTGACGTACATCGTCGCCACTTGCCGTATCCGCGCCCTGACTCGGAGTTGCGGAGGTCTTCGGTACCGCAGTACCCGACGGCGAAGGAGTCGCAGTCACCTCCCTTTTCGGGCTCGGGGACGCGGAAGGCGTCGGATCAGTCGCCCAAGCAGCAGGCGCCAGCGGGGTCCACAACGGCAGAAGAGTCAACGCGGCACTAGCACCCAAAGCTGCAATCTTGCGGGCGCGGCGAGCAGCGCCTCCGGCAGAAAACACCGAGACGCGCGAGGCGGATGCACGAAATGCAGAAGCGAAAGACGGCACAAAAGACCAGCCGGTCAGGGGCATACCTCGCCGACGCTCAGAACGAACCATTAAAACTCCTCAAGCTGAGCCGTGCTGTGAACCACCGGTGGTTCACGGCACGAGCGCTCAAGCCTACAGCTGGGACAGAGCGATACCGTCCAGAATGTCGTGCTCGCTGACGGTCACCGAATCCACGGCACCATCAGTCATCTCATTCAGACGGGTCAGGATGCGGGCGTAAATCGTCGCGCCGGCACCAATCACATCCACCCGGCCGGGGTGCATGTAGCCGAGCTCCTCACGCTCGGTACGGCTCAGCGAAGCCAACCAGCGGGCGGTCTTCTGAACGGTCTCCACCGAGAAGCTCTGAGCGTTAATCGCCTCAGAATCGTAGCGGTCCAGACCCAGCGCAGCGGCAGCAACAGTGGTCGCGGTACCAGCCACAGCCACCACGCGGCGCGCATCCTGCAGGGGCACCGTCTTACGCGCCACCTCAAGAGCCTCGTCAGTATCAGCCTCAACGCGGGCAATCTGCGAGTCAGTCGACGGGGCGCTCATCATGTGACGCTCGGTCAGGCGCACGCAACCAATATTGACGCTACGGGAAGCCTTCACACCCGACTCGTCACCGAGCACGAACTCAGTCGAACCGCCGCCCAGGTCGAACACCAGGGTGTCACCGTCGCCGTAACCGACAGCGCGCACCGCACCCGCGAAGGACAGAGCAGCTTCCTCATCACCGCTGATAACCTCGGGCTCAATACCCAGAATCTCACGGATACCATCCACGAACACCTGACGGTTACCCGCATCGCGAGTCGCACTGGTCGCCACAAAACGCACCGAATCAGCGCCGTGCTCCTTCAGCAGCTGCGCATACTCACGCGCCGCAGCGAAAGTACGGTCCAGCGCCTCCTGCGCCAGCCAGCCGGTCGCATCCACGCCCTGACCCAGACGCACAATGCGCATCTCACGCACAACATCCTTCAGGACGGTCTTCTCGACCCCGTCCACCACCTCAGTAGTGGAATCAGCAATCAGCAGGCGAATAGAGTTCGTACCGCAGTCAATCGCACCAACGCGCACGGTGGGTTCCTTTCAGGTCTTCAATACCAATCAGTGCCAAAGGCACAGCGAGCGCCGCATGCGAAAAATTTTCGCTTTTCGGCGCTCTTTCTTCTATCTATTATGCGCCCGCACCGTCGCTGACGACGATGCGGGCGCACCAGAATCAATATTTAGGCTTCTTCACGCCACGCCGGGTCGCAGGAGCAGACCTCGGGGGTCCACCACTCGGCGATAGCGTCCAGGCCGCGGTCACCCATCGGGTTCACGCCGCGACCCACCGACAGGGTGTGGCCGATAACGGCGTGCAGGCACTTCACGCGGGTCGGCATACCGCCGGCAGAGATACCGTCAATCTCCGGGACCTCTTCGGTGCCGCTGATCAGGCGGATGCGCTCACGCTCAGCCAGGTAGTTCTCGTGTGCAGCAGCGTACTGTGCCGCCAGGTCCGCATCCTCAGCGAGCGAGTCGGTCATCTCGTACATCAGGCCGCCCGCCTCCAGGCGGGAAGCCGCAGCGGTAATCACCGGATGCGCCAGGTAGAACACGGTCGGGAAGGGGGTACCGTTGCTCAGGCGCGGCGCGGTAGCGGCCACGAGCGGGTTACCGCATACGCAGCGTGCCGGAATCTCAATCACGTCGCGGACCTTACGGCCCAGCTGCGCGGAGAGAACACGGATGTCCTGCTCGGTGGGGGTCAGGGTTTCAACAGTTACGCCGAAGCCGCCGGGGGTGCGTGCCTTCAGCTCTTCAATGGTGTTTTCGGTGCTCATAATCCTAAGTTTCTGGAGCGAGGGGTCGCCTCGTCCGCTTATGCCGGGTGCTTGCCGGGTTCTTGCCACGGCAGGGTTCCTGCCGGTGGCTGGGGCTAGTTCTTTTCGAGAGAATCCCAAATCTTCGTGGTCCAGGCGTCCTCGGGGGCGTTCTTCGCATTCGCAGAAGTACCGTCAGCCTTCGTGGAGTCCTCGGTAATGCCGGTAACCACGTAGGGGGTGTCGCCGGGGTTCACATAGTAGAGGCGGCTACGTGCCTGCTGGCGAACGTAGTTGTCGTCGTTCCACCAGGTCTGCTCCGCCTTCAACTGAGCGTTCTCCTGCTGCAGCTGGGAAATGTGCGTGTTGATTCGCTTGATTTCCCGGTCCTGGTCAAAGTAGGTGACCACCGGGTATGCGGTACCGAGCGCAATCACACCCACCACAACAGCGGTCAGGAAGCTACGGCCGGAGAACATATGAGCCGCCACGGGGGCGTCGTATCCGCCCTCTTCACGGCCCTGCTGGGCTGCGGCGCGGCGGCGGGCACGCTCCTCACGGCGAGCCTGCGCCTGACGTTCACGCTCAGGGTGACGCTCGCTCAAACCCACGCCAAAGAAAAGAGCGCTTGCCTTCTTTAACAGGGAGGTGCGAGCTTCCTTCGCGGCGCCACGCGACGCATCGGAGGAGGCAGCGCCCTGAGCGGGTTCGGTGGAAATCTTAGAGTGCGACCGGGTCTGCTGGTTTGCTCGCTGGCTCATTGCTCTATCCCTCGTTCCATTCTGTACCGCTAAGCGCTTCCTTCATATTCTACCGGGTTTGTTGGGGTTATCCGGCGCTATGTTGTGGCCGCTACATGCGGCATCGTATGGGCTGAACCTCGTGCGCTGCCGCCGCAACTAGCCTCAACACCGTGACTAACCTCAACATAGAGCAGGAGGCGGTGCCACTCCCCTACGGGGTAGCACCGCCTCCTTGACGTCTAACCGCTCACGCGGTCGGATACTTCAGTAACTTATGCCTTGAAGCGGGGGAATGCGGACTTGCCAGCGTAAACAGCTGCATCGCCCAGCTCTTCCTCAATGCGCAGCAGCTGGTTGTACTTAGCAACGCGCTCGGAACGTGCGGGAGCACCGGTCTTGATCTGGCCAGCGTTGGTTGCAACAGCCAGGTCAGCGATGGTGACGTCCTCGGTCTCACCGGAACGGTGAGAAACCATGCAACGGTACTCGTGGCGCTGTGCCAGCTCCATTGCGTCGAGGGTCTCGGTCAGCGAACCGATCTGGTTCACCTTCACGAGCAGAGCGTTAGCTGCGCCCTCTTCGATACCGCGAGCCAGGCGCTCGGGGTTGGTCACGAACAGGTCGTCACCGACGATCTGGACCTTGTCACCGATCTGCTCGGTCAGGGTCTTGTAGCCCTCCCAGTCGTTCTCGTCCAGGGGATCCTCGATGGAAACCAGGGGGTACTTTGCAACGAGGTCAGCGTAGTATGCGCTCATCTCAGCTGCAGACTTCTTCTGGCCCTCGAACTCGTATGCGCCGTCGTTGTAGAACTCGGAGGATGCAACGTCCAGTGCCAGTGCAACCTGCTCGCCCGGCTTGTAGCCAGCCTTCTCGATTGCCTCAACGATCAGGTCCAGTGCAGCTGCGTTGGACTCCAGGTTGGGTGCGAAGCCACCCTCGTCGCCCAGGCCGGTTGCCAGGCCGCGGTCGTGCAGCACGGACTTCAGGGAGTGGTAAACCTCAACACCTGCGCGCAGAGCGTCAGAGTAGTTGTCGAAGCCGATGGGAGCAATCATGAACTCCTGAATGTCAACGTTGGAGTCTGCGTGAGAACCACCGTTGAGGATGTTCATCATGGGGACGGGCAGAACGTGAGCGTTCGGGCCGCCGAGGTACTTGTACAGGGGCAGGTCAGCGGACTCAGCAGCAGCCTTAGCAACAGCCAGGGAGACACCCAGGATTGCGTTTGCGCCCAGCTTGCCCTTGTTGTTGGTGCCGTCCAGAGCAATCATGGCTGCGTCAACAGCGCGCTGGTCGGAAGCCTCAATGCCGATGACCTCTTCAGCGATTTCTTCGATAACAGACTTCACTGCACCCAGAACGCCCTTGCCCAGGTATACGGACTTGTCGCCGTCGCGACGCTCAACAGCTTCCCACTCACCGGTGGATGCGCCCGAGGGCACAGCTGCGCGTGCGAAAGCACCGTCTTCGAGCAGAACCTCAACCTCAACGGTCGGGTTGCCACGGGAATCCAGGATCTGGCGTGCGTGAACTGCGGTAATAACAGCCATGAATTGTTCTCCTTATGAAATGTCAAGGATGTGAACGGCTCACCCGGTAGTGGACAAGTCGCGTCCCCTAAATTCTAGCAAAACTCCCACACAAACACACTAGTTGCCACCGCTTTTTTATTACCTTAATGAAGGTCTCAATAACCCTTAGTCGCGCGCTACAAAGCGGAACAAGACCCACACTCCCCCACATTGGGAGAGTGTGGGTACCCGCTCAAAGCACAACATGAGCCCAAACGCCGGGGCGGAACGCACGGGAAACTACACAAGAAATAAATCCTTATCCCGACACCCCTAAACCTACGACACCCCCAGAAGCTCCGCGTACAGTTGCTCGTCGCGTTCGGTGAACACATTGAAAACCACCGCAGGCACTGACTGACGCGCCGCGCGTGCCGCATCCAGCTCCTCACGGATCGTTTCAACCGCGCAACGTGCAGCCTCCTCCTGAGGGAACCGGAACTCGCCGGTGCTAATGCAACACAATGCCACAGAACGCATACCCCGCTCTATCGCAGCCCGCAGACAAGAGCGATAACAAGAAGCCAAAGCCTGCCGATCTGCCTCCGTCACTTCCCCGGCAATAATCGGACCAACCGTATGCAGTACATAACAGCTCGGCAGACGATGCGCGCCGGTCGCCATCACCGAGCCGGTCGGCTCCGGCATCGGACGACGCTCGACCTCTCGGGCGCACTCAGCCCGTAACCCCACCCCAGCCGCGCGGTGGATAGCGTTATCAATGCAACGATGCTGAGGTATAAAACAACCCAACAGATTCGAGTTCGCCGCATTCACAATGCCGTCAACCTGCAGACGGGTAATATCCCCGCGCCACAGGTACATTCCCGTGTGCTCACCTTCTGCAGCACTAGCATCAGCCAAGCCAGCCAGCGGCGGAAGCATCGGCTCATACTCGACGAACGCCGCCTCCTCCAGGGCGAGAAGCTCCTCCCCTGCTTCGGCGGGTACACGCACCGCATTGAGGGAGCCAATCAGCGTCCACAACTGGTGCGGATCATCAGGCAGAGCCGGCAACACCCGGCCGGTATTCTGCGCATACTCTTCCGCAAGAGCGAGAGCATAGTTTTTGAGAGCGCTCACAGGGCAACCTCCTCGCCCTGAGGCTCTACTTCGGAGCTCTTTGCCAGCAGGTCACGTAGAACCAGGTGCATATCCTCAGCAAAAGATACGGTTCGTTCCTTGTTCTCCGCCATAGCCTCCGGATGGTCACGATTCAGTCGCACAAGGGTTGCAGTCTCCAGCACATGCGTAATCCGCTCAAAGGGGAAACGAATCCACGTCGGGGTCATAAAACCAACCCCAAGCTCCAGAAGAAGAACCTTCTTACCGGGCATGGACTGCAGAACCTCTTCCCACCGCTTCGCCTGACGCTGACGAGCCGGCGGATTTACAAAAGAACCGTCAATGCGCAGGTGAGTAGTCAGGGGCGCACCGCATCGCGGGCACATTGGCACCAGCTCCGAAGGGATGCGCAGGTTTTCATCAGTATGCGCCACCATAGCCCGAACCATTTCTTCGTTGTCGTAGACCTCCTGGGTGCAGGGGCGCGAGCACTGAAACACCCCATAATTGCCCTGTTGCTCAAAGATGCGTTCAGGATCAAAACCCGACTTCTCAAAGAGAGAATCAACATTGGTGGTTACGATGAAGTATTCCTTATCTGCAACCAATTCACGCAACTGCTCATACAGGGGAAGACTGCCAGTTTCGTAACGGTTGAAAAGGATGTGCCGCGCCCAGTAGCCCCACTTCTCTTCAAGGGATGTAAAGGGGTAGAAACCAGCCGAGTACATATCGGTCATGCCGTACTTCTGGATGTACGGGGCGAAGTTGTTTGTAAAACGCTCACCGCTGTAGACGTGACCTGCCGCCGTTGAGAATCCAGAACCGCCGCCAATGACAATGAGGTCTGCTTCTTGAATAGCCTTGGCGGCACGCTCAATGGACTGGAAGTAGGCAGAATCAGCCGAGGTTCCGCGCACATTCTGCTGGGCATTCGGGTTGGATATGGTGGTCATTCTTCCTCCTGACGGGACGCCCCAATCATTACTATCTTTTAGAAACTTAGTGATATGGAGATAGTAAACGAGGGTCCCATAGTCACTTCAACGTAACTACAGGACCCTCAAAAGGTGATTTGCCCCACCGGGTAGATCACATATGTTTAGAAGCTCGGCTCATCATGCGTGTGCTGAGCAATATAGCGGCGAGTGTACGAACGCAGGGCACGCTCAGCATCCAGGCCGTTACGCTGTGCACGGCTCACCAACGCAAAGAGCAGCTCGCCGAACTCCTCCTCAGTGTGCATATAGCGCAGGTCATCCTCCATGCTCGTCGGCTCCGGCGGCAGAATAATACCCGCCTTACGTGCCTTCACAGCAGTCTTCTCAGCCATAGCGAGCGCCGGCAGATGCGGCGGAATACCGTCTAGCGCGCCACGGTCGCTCTTCTCCTTCTTCTTCAACGCATCCCACGCCGCCTGCTGCTCAGCTGCGGTGCGGGGCGCCTCCGAAGAGCACTCAGACTCAGCCGCGAACACGTCGGGGTGGCGGGAACGAAGCTTCTGTACCAGGCCCTCAACCACCTGCACAATGTCGAAGCCCTGCGGGTTTGCCGCAGCAATATCGGAGTGGAACACCACCTGCAGCAGCACATCGCCCAGTTCCTCACGCAGCAGCGGCATATTCGGCTCGCCGCCGGTTTCTACCGCCTCAACAACCTCGTAGGCTTCCTCCACCAGGTAGCGGATCAGGGAGGCGTGAGTCTGCTCAGCATCCCACGGGCAACCGCCCGGTGCGCGCAGCAGCGCCATGGTTTCCACCAGGGTGCCGAAGGTCTCAGCCGCACGGGCGGCAGTGTCCTGAACGTTCTGCGTCGCAGAAGCCTCAGGAGTATTAGGGGTATCAGTCATAACAATCTTCCTCATCGAAAAAATGACAAACATAGCACGCCGCGCCGACCCCCACACGGGGAGCCGGCGCGGCGCACCTTACAGGTTTAGAGGTTCCAGTGCGAAAGCGCGCTCGTCATATGAGCCGGGATCTTCGAACCCAGACGCGGGAACATGCGCAGCTCCTCAACGTAACGCTCAGCATCCAGCGGACGCGGGTAGGTGACAAACGCCTGCTCATTCGCATAATCGAATGCCGCCTGGACCGGCACGCCCGGGGTGAAGGTCAGGCTCATAGCTAGCGGCGAGCCCTCGCCCTCGCTGTACGAGTCGGTCTTCAGAGCCGGGATGTCCAGCAGGGTTTCGGGGATCAGCTCGAAGGTGCGGACCTGCTCCCAGAAGCCGTTGCGGCGCACGTGGGTCAGGGCGTCGTAGTAGGAGCCGAGGGCGCGTACACGGATCAGCACCGTGGTTGCGTCCTTTGCGGTGCCGTTCTCGCCGAAGAGGTGCTCGACGACCGGCGCCAGACGCTGAGCGACCTGAGCCTCGGTCAGAACCAGGTTGCCGGATGCCAGCTGAGTCTCCGAGGGAACCAGCGGGCTCTGCACCGCCGCAGAGGGGGTGTCCGGCTCAGCCACGATGGTGGGCAGCTGGTTGAGCTCGCTCAGCGCGGATGCCGAGATGCTGGAGGAGATACCTGCCGGGGTGCTCTCCGGCAGGGCAACCGGAGTGGTAGCCGCAGCGGGTGCCGCCTCTGCAGCCGGTGTTGCGGGGGTCACCTCAACGGTCTTGAGCTCAGCGACCTTCGCAGCGGGCTCTTCCTGAGCGTCGGCACCCTTCGCCTCAGATGCCTTTGCCTCGGTAGCCTTCGCAGCGGCGCCGGCGGTGCCCACTGCGGCAGCTGCGGCAAGAGCACCAGCCAGGCCGGGAGCCACAGATGCGCTCTCAGCGGCAGGCTCAGCGTCTTCGAGGGCAGGTTCCTCAGAGTGCGCTTCAGCGGAAGCAGCGGAGGCCTCGTGCTCGGGCAGCAGTTCAGCGTCGTCCAGGAACGCGGGCAGGGCGGGCTCTTCGGACTGCTCTGCCGCCGGCTCTTCTGCAACTTCTTCAACGGGCTGGGTGCGGTCCAGGGTGAAGGACTCAGCAACCACGGGGGCGGCTGCCTTCTGTCCCTCGGCAGCCGAAACTTCCTCAGCGTCCAGCTTCTTCTGAGCGTTAGCAACGATGGCAGCCAGGGCGGCTTCCATATCTTCGCCAGACTCAGCAGAGGCCTGGGCAGGGGTCTCGGAAGCCTCAGCTGCTTCGGCAGTGAGCTCTTCAGCCTGCCCAGTTTCGGACTCTACGGTAGCCGCGCCGAAGACAGGGTCATTCTCGTAGTCGTGCTCGAATTCGGCTTCAACCGGCGCAAACTCCGTCTGGGCGGGCTCGTCAGAAGCTTCAACAGCTTCCTCTACGTCTTCCTTCTCCTGCGCAGAATCGGCAACGGCAGAAGCGGCAGCGGCAGAACCGGCCACAGCGGTACCGGCAGCAGCAAGACCTGCAGCGGTCAGCAGACCCGAAGAGGTACCCTCTTCAGCAGTCTCAACTGCAGGCTTTTCAGCGGCTTCGACAGTAGCCTCAGCCTCATTCGTAGCCTGCTTCTCGGCGAGCTCGGACTCAAGCTCACGCTCAATAGCTTCACGTTCAGCCTCAACCGAGTCAACGCTCTGAACAGTAGCTTCCTGAGGCTCATCCTGCGAGGTAGCCTCAGCAGCCTCAGCGGTCGCAACGGGCTTAGCCTCGACGGCGGAACCTTCCAGCAGGAAGCTCTCGCCGGTAGTCTGACCGTCCGTAGCACCCAGGTAGGATGCGTGAACCTCCAGGCCATCGCCCAGGCGCGGCTTCAGGGAAACCGCCGCGCGGTTCCAGGTTGCGCCGGCCTGCTGAGCCTCGGTGTACAGTGCCGCAACGGGCGCGAACCAGTCAACGCCGGGCACGACAATGCCGGTTTCAATCTCACGGCCGCGGTGCAGCAGACGGTAGTGCATATCCTCATCGACCTGGCGCAGTTCCAGGCTCATGGTGCCCGAACCGCGGGTGCGCATGAGCTCCGCGAGGCCGTGGAGAGCACGCTGCTCGGGGAGAACGGGCAGGGTTGCCGCGCCCTCAACGGGCTCGCTCAGGATGATGGATTCGGCAACCAGTTCAGCTTCGTCTTCGCTGAGCTTCTGCTCGGTTTCCTTCAGCTCACCAGCAGGTTCCTCAGCGGACTGCTCACGAGCAGCAGACTCGTGCTTCTCTGCTTCCTTCTTATCGATGCCCTCTGCGGTCAGAGCCACGCTCTGGGAGGTGCCCTTTTCGGTCTTCTCCTCAGCCTTTTCAGCCTTTGCGGCGGAGGCATCGAAAATCAGCTCTGCGGTGTTCTCTTCTTCGGCGTCAAAGTCCTTGGCCTCGAGCGGCTCAGAGACGGACGCTTCGTGCTTCTCCTCAACGGATACAGCAGAGAGCAGCTCGGTCTCGTCAGAGACCGCGTTTTCTTCCTCAGTAAGTTCAGATGCCAGCAGTTCGGGTGCCTCAACGACAGCCTCGATCTGCTCTTCCTCAACAGTGGTAGCAGGCTCTGCAGCTTCTTCTGCGCCTGCGGTGAGGTCGACGGTCTCTTCGGTTTCGAAGTCTTCAGCAGCCTCTGCAACACCTGCAGATGCCTCAGGTGCCGATGCCTCAGATACCTCAGCGTCCTTGACAGGTTCAGTAGCCTCGGTAGACTCAAGTGCCTCGGCAGAGTCTGCTTCCTCGGCAACTGCCTCATCAGCAGCAGCTTCAGCGATGGCCTCACCGGAAGCAACCTCATCGGAAGCGACCTCTCCGAAGGTCTCCTCTTCGCTATCAAGGGTGATGCCCAGGCGTGCCGCGTAGGCGGCTGCCAGATCGTCCAAACCGGCGTTCTGCGCCTCGGTGACAGCGGCGCGGGTGCGGGCGGCCTTCATGTCTTCATCGGTCAGGGAGTCCTCGGCATCTGCGGATGCATCCTCTGTTGCAGTCTCAGATACAGAATGAGCGTTCTCAGACTTTTCTTCGACTACCTCAACTGCGGCAGGTGCAGTCGCCTCAGCTTCTTCGCCAGCTTCATCTTCAGACTTCTGGGCGCGCAGAGCACGCAGGTGCTCCTCAAACTGGGAACGTGCCTCCTCAGCGACGTCCTTAGACTCCTCAGCACCAGCAGAGGCTTCCTTAGCCTCGACAGATGCGCCCTCGGCTTCAGCCTCTTCGTCATCGCGCAGGAACGCGGGAGTAGCGGGCTTAGCAACCTCAGCAACCGGGGCGGCTTCTTCTTCAACGTCCTGGACCTCAGCGACCTGCTCGGCCTCAACAGGCTCCTCAGATTCCTGGGGGAAAGCGCCAAGCGCCGCCAGCAGGCTACGACGCTCCTGCTCCTCCGCCTGTTCCTCGGTCAGCTCATCAGCAGCGGAAGATTCTTCAGCCTTCTCATCGCCGTGCAGGAGGGCACGCTTGAGGTCCTCAACAGCGCGGTGCTCTTCGTTCTGTTCTTCGTCGTGGTTCTGGTGGCGCGCGCTCTCAGACTTCACGAAGCGGCGCAGGGAGTCCTCCCACTGCTGCTGTTCCATAATCTTCTGGCTCAGTCGCGCGCTCTTGGGAGCGTCTTCGCTTGCCTGTTCCTTCTGGGCCTCAGCAGTTTCGGCGCTCTGTTCTTCGCGCGACTGTTCATCCAACTTCTTCTTGCCGATTCCAAAGAAGCTCATTGGGTGTCCTCCTCCGGCGTGCGCCGTGTGATGATGCGCTATCTCCTTCATCCCCCGAGGGTGTGTGGGCACAGGGTCGGGAACATAACGCAAATGTCCTCATAATCCTTTTAATTCTATCGCGTGCATAGAGTTTCACCCCGCTACTCGGTGAGAGGTAACGGGGTGAAACTTGTACAGCTTTCAAGGCTTGATGCGGCTATATAGTCGTACTTTCAAGCCTGGCTTATAAGCTTTCGAGAAGCTCTTTAGCGTGCCTCATCGCGGATGGGGTTCGCCGCCTTTGCAGCCTTCGCCAGCTCAAAACGGACGGCACGCAGGGCAGTTGCCGCCATGACGCGCACACCAATGCCGATCGCCTGCTCGCTCGGGGCGTAATCGCCCTGGTGCAGATCGTAGGTGGGGTCGCCGGGGGCGCGGGTACCCAGGCGGAACATGGAGCCGGGAACTTCCTGCAGCATCCACGCGAAATCTTCGCCGCCCATGGACTGCTCGACCAGCACGATGGAGTCCTCGCCCAGCTCAGCGCGAGCCGCGTTCTCGAGCATGGTGGTTTCCAGGTCGGTATTCACGACCGGGGGCACACCGCGGATGTGTTCCACTCGCGCGTTCACGCCGAAGGGTACGGCGACCTGCTCGATGACTTCATCCAGCATGTTGCCCGCCTGGCGCCACACCTCAACGTCCAGGCAACGCATGGTGCCCGCCAGGTAGCCCTCGGCGGGGATAGCGTTGGGCGCAACGCCGGCACTGACCTGACCCCAGGCGACCAGCACGCCCGAACGCACGTCGGTGCGGCGGGTCAGCACGGCGGGAACCTGCACAGCAATCTGGCTCATCGCGTAGATGAGGTCCTCAGTCAGGTGCGGGCGGGAGGTGTGTCCACCGTGACCGCTCAGGTGAATCTTCACGGTGTCGGAGGCGCTAGTAATCGCACCGATGCGGGTACCAATCTGGCCCAGGTCCACCTTCGGGTCGCAGTGCAGGGCGAAAGCACGCGGAATGTCCTTGAGCAGACCCTGCGAAATCATCTGCACCGCGCCGCCGGGAAGCTGCTCCTCGGCGGGCTGGAAGAGAATACGGACGCTACGACCCAGCGGGGTCTTCTCGTTCAGCTCGTGCAGCGCCAGCGCCACACCGAGCATGACGGTCTGGTGAATATCGTGGCCGCAGGCATGCATCACGCCGGGCACGGTGGAGGCGTAGGGCAGGTCGGTCTGCTCGACAATGGGCAGAGCGTCAATATCGGCGCGCAAAGCCAGGGCAAAGGGGCCGCTTCCGATGTCGACGTAGCAGCCGGTGCCTTCGCAAGCAACGGGGTTCATGCCGGCTTCTCGCAGTCGATTCATGAGGCGCTCAGTGGTCGCCACCTCACGGAAGGAAAGCTCCGGGTTAGCGTGCACTTCGCGGCGGAACTGCACGAGGGTACCCATCATGCGCTCCACCCAGTCGTCAAAGACGGGGGTGGACAAATCGTAGCGAGAATTAGCGAAAACCATACACAGTAGAATAACGCCGCACACCGAGGTTTACCTACCTACTCCCCCTTTCTGACAGCCCTCGAGAATATCTATGACTTTATGACAGATTGTGAAGAGTTTTTGTGTGCCCCGGAGCCCCGAAAATGCTCTACTCAGCCTTTTCAGCCGGGCCTTTTCTGTCAAACAATTCAAGCCGCCACCCGGTGTGGGTGACGGCTTGAATCGTCAATGCTGTATCAGCTGATACCGCGTGCTCAGATTAGAGCGAGCGGCTCAGGATTGCCTGCTTCACCTCGGCAATAGCCTTGGTGATCTGGATGCCACGGGGGCAAGCCTCGGTGCAGTTGAAGGTGGTACGGCAACGCCATACGCCTTCCTTATCGTTGAGGATCTCCAGACGCAGGTCGCCTGCATCGTCGCGCGAGTCGAAGATGAAGCGGTGCGCGTTCACGATAGCGGAGGGACCGAAGTACTGACCGTCGGTCCAGAAGACCGGGCAGGACGAGGTACATGCTGCACAGAGGATGCACTTGGTGGTGTCATCGAAACGTGCACGGTCCTCAATGGTCTGCAGGCGCTCACGCTCAGGCTCGTTCGAGTCGTTGATGAAGAACGGCATGATTTCGCGGTATGCCTGGAAGAAGGGCTCCATGTCAACGATGAGGTCCTTTTCGCAGGGCAGACCCTTGATGGGCTCAACGGTAATCGGCTTGGACAGGTCAAGGTCCTTCAGCAGGGTCTTGCAAGCCAGGCGGTTACGGCCGTTGATGCGCATTGCGTCCGAGCCACAAATACCGTGTGCACAGGAGCGGCGGAAGGAGACGGAGCCGTCTACTTCCCACTTGATCTTGTGCAGGGCATCGAGCACGCGGTCGGTGCGGTACATGGTCAGCGGGAATTCGTCCCAGTATGCCTCGGAGGAAACTTCCGGGTTGTAGCGGCGAATCTTGATGACCACATCGTACGTGGGGATGGAATCGGAGTCGCCGCCGGTCATACCCTCAAACAGCTTGACGGATTCCGGTTCGGGGAGTTCGTTTTCAGCCATTTTAGTACTTACGCTCCTTCGGCTCGTAGCGGGTGTAGACAACGGGCTTGGTTTCGAATCGCAGGCCCTTGACACCCTCAAACTCGGATTCGGGGTCGAGGTAGACCATCGAGTGCTTCATGAAGTTGACGTCGTCACGCTTGGGGAAGTCCTCGCGGTAGTGACCACCACGGGATTCCTTACGGTGCAGCGCGCCAACGGACATGACCTTTGCCAGCTCAATCAGGAAGCCGAGCTCGACAGCCTCGAGCAGGTCGAGGTTGAAGCGCTTGCCCTTGTCCTGGATGGAGATGTTCTTGTAACGCTCTTCCAGTTCAGCAATGGTTGCCAGTGCTGCGCGGATGGTCTCGTCGGTACGGAACACCTGCATGTCAGCTTCCATAGCCTTCTGCAGGTCTGCGCGGATAGCGCCGACCTTCTCGGTGCCCTTGCCTTCGAGGATGCCGTTGAGCATGTTCAGAACGCGATCTGCTGCGTCATCCGGAACGGGTACGAACTCAGCGGATGCTGCGTACTCTGCAGCCTTGCGGCCTGCACGCTTACCGAACACGTTGATGTCCAGCAGGGAGTTGGTGCCCAGACGGTTTGCACCGTGGACGGACACACAAGCAACCTCACCAGCTGCGTAGAGGCCGGGGATGGTCTCCTTGCTGTTGTGGTAGACCTCGGTCTCGTTGTTGGTGGGGATACCGCCCATTGCGTAGTGTGCGGTGGGGAACACCGGGATGGGCTGGTGGTGCGGTTCCACTGCCAGGTAGGTACGAGCGAACTCGGTAATATCGGGCAGCTTCTCATCGATGTGCGAGGGCTCCAGGTGAGTCAGGTCCAGCAGCACGTAGTCCTTGTGGGGACCGCAGCCGCGGCCTTCGCGCACCTCGTTCGCCATTGCACGTGCCACGATATCGCGGGGTGCGAGGTCCTTAATGGTGGGTGCGTAGCGCTCCATGAAGCGCTCACCGTCAGCGTTACGGAGAATACCGCCTTCACCACGAGCACCCTCGGTGACGAGAATGCCCAGGCCAGCCAGGCCGGTCGGGTGGAACTGAACGAATTCCATGTCCTCCAGGGGCAGGCCTGCGCGCAGTGCGATAGCCATGCCGTCACCGGTGAGGGTGTGCGCGTTGGAGGTGGTCTTGAAGATCTTGCCACAACCGCCGGATGCGAAGATCACGGACTTAGCCTGGAAGACGTGAACCTCGCCGGTTGCCAGGTCGTAGGAGACGACGCCGGCGGGGCGGGGCTTGCCCTCTTCGTCCTTGACCAGGATTAGGTCGAGAACGTAGAACTCGTTGTAGAACTCCACATTGTGGCGAACGCAGTTCTGGTAGAGGGTCTGCAGAATCATGTGGCCGGTACGGTCAGCTGCGTAGCATGCGCGGCGCACAGCGGCCTTACCGTGGTCACGGGTGTGGCCACCGAAGCGGCGCTGGTCGATGCGGCCTTCGGGGGTTCGGTTGAAGGGAAGACCCATCTTTTCCAGGTCGAGCACAGCGTCGATAGCTTCCTTAGCCATGATTTCTGCTGCGTCCTGGTCAACCAGGTAGTCGCCACCCTTGACGGTGTCAAAGGTGTGCCACTCCCAGTTGTCCTCTTCAACGTTAGCCAGAGCGGCGCACATGCCACCCTGTGCCGCACCGGTGTGGGAGCGGGTGGGGTATAGCTTGGTCAGTACCGCGGTGCGAACTCGCTGACCGGCCTCAATGGCGGCACGCATACCTGCGCCGCCGGCACCGACGATCACTACATCGTACTTATGTACCTGCATGATGTTCTTTCTGTGTTTTAGATGTTTTCGTTTGTCTCGGATACGTCGCCGTTAGCGTGCCGAGCAGAAGCTGGGGAGCAGTTCAGCCGCTGCGCCGGAGGGGCAGGGGTCGAACGCGAAGATGGTGAGGGTACCAACCAGCAGGACGAATGCGCATGCTGCGAAGAGGATGACCTTCAGCCAAACGCGCAGGCGGTCCTTCTCTGCGTAGTCATCGATGATGACGCGGATACCGTTAGCACCGTGCAGCATAGCCAGCCAGAGCAGCAGCAGGTCCCAGACCTGCCAGAAGGGGTTCGCCCACTTGCCGCCCACGAAGCCGAAGTCGATGGCGTGGATGCCGTCGCCGACCATGAGGTTGGAGAACAGGTGACCGAAAATCAGCACGACGAGTACGACGCCGGACAGGCGCATACCCAGCCAAGCGAACATCTCAAAGTTGTTGCGCTTGGAGGAGGAGCGGTTGTACTTCACACCGTCGATGCGGTTGTCACGCAGACGGGGTACATAGGTGCGGGGCTTAAGCGGAGTAGCCATAGTTTAGTGACCTCCCATGTGCGAGAAAACGATCGGCAGGTGACGTGCTGCGAAGCCAGCAACGGTGATTGCCCAGAGGAAAAGCACAACCCAGAGAATCTTGATGTGCGTGTAAGTTGCCTTCTGGCTGATTTCGACGTTGCCGTCCTTGTTCTTCGCCTGGATGTGCTCCACGTGTGAGTTGGTTGCCTTACCCCAGAAGTCAATGAGGATAATGCGAATACCGTTGAACGCGTGGTAGACGATGGCGGCGACAAGCGCGGTCTCACCCAGACCCATGATGGGGTTCTTGTACAGGCTCAGTACGCCATTGTAGGCCTCCGGGGAGATACGCACGACGGCAGTATCCAGGATGTGTACAAGAAGGAAGAAGAAAATCGCGATACCGGTAATGCGATGAGCAACCCAGGACCACATGCCCCAGCGGCCGCGGTAGAGGGTTCCTTTAGAACCATTCAACACTGAATAACCTCCTGCTGCGACGGCGAGCATCTGGGTTCTGGTACCGCATTTTTAGGCCCCAGCTTCCAGGCACAGCTGTGTGCTCACCGACTGCTTTTGTTCGTCTGTTACTTCCAAGATATCAGGTAAATTCACAGCTTACTGACACCCTGTTTAGGGTTTTTTTACAGGTTCTAAAAGGGAATTAGAGCATGTTTTTATTGCGATATCGCCTACTTCCCCGTGTTTGTGCGGGACTTACCTTAACCTAACCTCAAACATCGCCTAAATGAGAGCCGCCTGACACTTTTTTGTTAAAACCTAAAAGAATTCGATATATGACAAATTCACCCGCTATTCTTGAAGCGATGAATACTGCACTCACTCGATTCCGCCCGCTCATTCCCGCCGGCGGTGTTGGCTCGCGTTTGTGGCCCCTGTCCCGCGCGCACGCCCCGAAATTCCTGCTCGACCTCACCTCGTCGGGCAATTCTCTGCTGCGTGACACCTACGACCGTCTCATCGACCTCAGCAACGGTTCCGTCATGGTGGTTACCGGCACTTCGCACGCCAATGCGGTCACCCAGCAGATTCCTGAACTGCGCGCCGCTGACCTGGTGCTGGAGCCCTCCCCCAAGGATTCGGCTGCAGCTATCGGCCTGGCTTGCGCTATCATCCACCGCCGCGAACCGGACGCCATCATTGGCTCCTTCGCAGCTGACCACGTCATCAGCCCCGTGGATGAATTCCACCGCGTGGTGACCGAAGCTGTCATCACCGCGGCAACCGGCAAGATTGTCACCATCGGCATTACCCCCACCGAGCCCTCCAGCGCGTTTGGCTACATTCACGCCTGCGAGTCCCTGGGCATTGAGGATGCACCCAATGCTCACGCCGTGGACACCTTCGTGGAGAAGCCCGATACCGCTACCGCACAGAAGTACCTGGACTCCGGTGAGTACACCTGGAACGCAGGCATGTTCGTGGCACCGGCAGCCCTGATGCTCAAGCACCTCGAGGCAAACGAGCCCGAACTCTACGCAGGCATCATGGAGATTGCTAACGCTTGGGACACCCCCGAGCGCGAGGCTGTCATGGACCGCGTCTGGGAGACCCTGCCCAAGACCGCTATCGACTACGCTGTGGCTGAGCCCGCAGCGGCAGCAGGCGACGTCGCAATGGTTCCCGGTTCCTTCAGCTGGGACGACGTTGGAGACTTCGACGCCGTGGCACGTCTGAACACCGAGAAGAGCGGCGAAGAGCTGACCATTCTCGGCGAGAAGGACAACGTCATTAACCACGGTTGCTCCGGCATCGTTGTTGCAAACACCGAGCGCAAGATTTCTATCATTGGCCTCAACGACATCGTTGTGGTGGACACCCCCGATGCTCTGCTGGTCGCTCCGCGCTCCAAGGCACAGGCTGTCAAGGATGCTGTGGGTGAGGTCAAGGCACGAGGTCTGAACAACCTCCTCTAAATTTTTGGCTCTGAGCAGGCATTTAAATCCTGCTCGAGCAAAAGATACTTCCAAGAAAACCGGCTCTCTTCTTTTCGGAAGGGAGCCGGTTTTCGTATGCCCTGATGATTGTGCTCCGATGGGTCATTGCGCGGGCGGATTCAAGGCTTTTGCCCAGTGGGGCCCGGAAGGTTGTTTCCTGCGACCGAGCAGGGGGCAGAACACCTGACACGCCCCGCATAGAGTGCATTTCCAGAGTCTGATACGAGCCAAGAAGAAACCCTTATGGAGAATTATTCTCATGTTAAGCTTGGTGTATGCACATGACCCGTAAGTTTTTCCTCACCCGCGCCGGCGCACTCGGCGCAGTAGCCGCTCTCGCCCTGACCGCATGCGGCTCCCAGAGCGCCCAGACCAGCCAGAACGCACAGACTAGCCCCAGCGCCTCCACCTCCGCGAGCGCAACCCTCGCACCCATCACCGAAGGCAAGGGCGCGGCAAGCCGCGTCGCCATCACCTATGACGGTGGCGTGCTCGTCTACGATGCTAAGGACATGAAGCTGCTTGCGGACATCCCCAAGGAAGGCTTCCTGCGCCTCTCCGACGCTGGCGATAACCGCCACCTCGTCGTTGCAGACGGCAACAGCTACACCTTCCTGGACACCGGCATATGGTCCGTAGCGCACGGCGACCACTCACACTACTACACCACCGCCCCGTCGCTGTCTTCGCTGTCTCTCGCGGCTGACCACACCGGTCACGTCATCAAGGACAACGGCAAGGTCGCGGCATTCGCTGACGGCACCGGCTCCTTCGCCGTGTACGACCCGGCGAAGCTGACCCACGATAAGCGCACCGCTTCCTCCCTGGAGACCACCACCGTCACCCTGCCCAAGCCGCACCACGGCTTCGCAATCCCGCTGCCCAACGACCAGTACCTGGTTGCGGTCGGCGATTCGAAGACCCGCACCGGTGCCGCGGTTGTGGACGCGCAGGGCAAGACCGTCACCGAGAGCCCCGCCTGCCCCGGCGTTCACGGTGAAGCTATCGCCAAGGACGGCGCGTTCTCCATCGGTTGCACCGACGGCGCGCTGATCTACAAGGACGGCAAGTTCACCAAGATCACCAACCCCCAGGACCCGTACTCGCGTTCCGGTAACCAGGCCGGCAAGGCTGATTCCCAGTACGTTCTGGCGGACTACAAGACCGACAAGGACGCCAAGCTGGAGCGCCCCGAGAAGTTCTCCATTATCGACACCGTTGCGGCAACCCGCACCGTCTACTCCCTGCCTTCTGGCGTGAGCTACACCTTCCGTTCGCTGGCTCGCGGCCCCAAGGGTGAGGCACTGCTGCTGACCACCGACGGCAAGCTGCGCATCTTCGATCCGGCAACCGGCGCCGAGCTGGGCTCCGTACAGCTCATGGAGGCGTGGACCGAGTCTGAGACGTGGCAGGACGAGCGTCCGGCGCTATGGGTGGACGGTAAGACCGCCTACGTGACCGACCCGGCAACCAAGAAGCTCATTGCGGTGTCCCTGTCGAACCCGGCAGCACCGAAGGAGCTGATGAGCGTAGAGCTTCCGAAGACCCCGAACGAGATTCTGGGTGTCTCTTCCTCGAACGCTGCACCGGTTGAGGCTGAGGCACACGGCTCTGCTTCCTCCTCGGCTTCGGCTGACGCGCACGAGTCCGGTGAGGGTCACTCCCACTAGGACTCTCACACTGAGATAACCCTCTCTGGGATAACTCCCTCTGAGATAAACCTAGCGAAAAACGCAAAGAGAGATGCGACCGATAACTTATCGGCCGCATCTCTCTTTGTGTATGCCAGGTTTATACGCCGGCTACTAACGTAGCGGCAGAACGCTGATTTCTTCCCAGTCCTGCCCGTCGTAGGAGTAGCAGTGCAGGTGATCCACGGTGAAGGTACGCTGCTCGGCGGGCAGAGCATCAAACACCTCACGGGCGTGATCAACCTGCTCCTGCGTGAGCCCCTGGCCCAAGGTCACGTGCGGCACATAGGGGAAGGGCGCCGCACCGGCACCGAATAGCTCAACCAGCTTCTGGTGAATCTGCTCGAACTCGGCCTTGCCCGCCTCCAGGTTCAGATACTCCACCTCGGTGACCGGACGGAAGGAGTGCACCGAACCCCAGCGCGCCTCAAAACGCGGCGTGTCCAGCGCCTCGCGGAACTGGGGGGACTGCACCGCAGCCAATAGAGACTCGGTCAGCTCCGTCAGGTACACGGTCACGTGGGTGCTGATAGGCGCCACCGCACCACCGGCTACCGCGCGCTTCCACTCTTCTAGGCGCTGAACATTCTCACCGCTCACGTGCGCAATAACGCTCAGGTAGCGGTGACCGGGTTTCAGGGTCGGGGATACAGGAGCCGTCGTGGGGCTCGAAGAGTTCTCTTGTGCTGTCATCTCAATCGTGCAGGTCATGCGGCGCCTCAGCCGAACTGGCTGAACAGCGCGCTAGATTGCGGCGGCAGGCAGGAAGCCAACCTTCTTGTACACGTTCTCAATGGTGACCGTAGCGATCTCGCGGGCAGCAGATGCGCCCACAGCCAGCAGGCGGTCCAGCTCGGCGGGGTCGTCCATCAGCTCGAGGGTACGCTCACGCACCGGGGTGAGGCGCTCCACCACGATATCAGCAAGGTCAACCTTCAGGTGGCCGTACATCTTGCCCTCATAGCGTGCCACGATCTCGTCGATGCTCTCGCCGGTCATTGCCGAGTAGATGGAGAGCAGGTTGGAGACGCCGGGCTTAGCCTCGCGGTCGTAGGCGATGACGGAGCCGTCATCGGTCACGGCGGACTTAATCTTCTTCTGGGTTGCCTTGGGGGTGTCCAGAAGCTTAATCAGGCCCTTATCGGTGGCTGCAGACTTGGACATCTTCGAGGTCGGGTCCTGCAGGTCGTAGATCTTAGCGGTTTCCTTCAGAATCACCGGCTCGGGCACCACGAAGGTCTCACCGAAACGGGAGTTGAAGCGCTGAGCCAGGTTACGGGTCAGCTCCAGGTGCTGACGCTGATCCTCGCCCACGGGCACGCCGTCCACCTGGTAGAGCAGAATGTCGGCAGCCATCAGAATCGGGTAGGTGAACAGACCCACGGAGGCGTTCTCAGCACCCTGCTTCTGGGACTTGTCCTTGAACTGGGTCATACGGGACGCCTCACCAAAGCCGGTGAAGCAGTTCAGAACCCACGCCAGCTGGGCGTGCTCGGGCACGTGCGACTGCACGAACAGCGGGGTGCGGGTCGGGTCAATGCCGGAGGCGATGTACTGCGCCGCAGTCAGGCGGGTACGCTCACGCAGCTCCTCGGGGTCCTGAGGAACGGTGATAGCGTGCATATCCGGAATAAAGAACAGGCATTCGTTATTCGGGTCGTCCTGCAACGCCACCCAGTTGTTCACAGCACCAATGTAGTTACCCAGGTGCATCGAATCAGCCGACGGCTGCGCACCCGAGTAGATACGCGCCTTCTGCTGAGAGGCGTTAGGGATGAGGGACTTATCCTGCTTCTTTTCGTCTGCCATAGTTATTTCCTGTGCAGTTCTTCCTGTGCGGTGCTGCGGACGGTGCAGCACATCTTCAAAAACTTATCTGTACGCGCAGTACGCGTCTTACTCACCGATGCGGTAGTCAACCACGAGCGGCGCATGATCGCTGAAACGCTCATCGTAGCTTGCCGCGCGGTCCACGACCGCCTCCACGGCGCTTTCGGCGAGCGCAGGGGTCGCCATGTGGTAGTCGATACGCCAGCCTGCGTCATTATCGAACGCCTTACCGCGGTAAGACCACCAGGTGTAGGGGCCGGGCACCTGACCCGCCAGCTCACGAGCCACATCGCGGTAGCCGATATCGCCGAAGAAGCGGTCAAAGTAGGCGCGTTCCTCCGGCAGGAAGCCGGCACGCTTCTGATTAGCCTTCCAGTTCTTAATGTCCAGCTCGGTGTGGCCCACATTCAAATCGCCCACAATGAGCACGTGATCCGAATGCTTTGCCAGCTCAGGCATGCGCACCAGCATGCGCTCCAGGAAGCGGTACTTATCGTCCTGCTTCTGGGTGCCGACCTCGCCGGAGTGAACGTAGGCGCTGACCACGGTCAGGGTCTTACCGTTGGGCAGAACGTAGTCCGCCTCAACCCAGCGGCCCGAATCGTCAAAGTACTCTTCGCCAATGTTCGAGCGGGTCGCTACCGGCTGGTTCTCCAGGACTTCACCGGCTGAGTTCGGGGTGCGGCGGGTCGCCACCAGCACGCCGGCGCGGCCCTTCGCGGCAGCCTCCGCGTGCAGAATATGCCACTGGGATTCGTCCAGCAGCTCACGCACGATAGCGTCGGGGGCGCGCACCTCCTGCAGGCAGAGAATGTCGATGTCACGGCTCGCCAACCACGCCGCCATGTCCTTCTTGTAGGCGGCTCGGATACCGTTCACATTCACGCTCGCCACGCGAAGCAGACCGCTCGGGCGCGGTGCAGGGGTGTTAGAAAAATGCATAGTCTTAATTATGCCAGTTTGAGGGAAGAGAAATTTTCACTCGTGCGCGTTTTTTCTCTGGCTGAACGGTAAACTATTGGGTGATGAATTCACACTCCTCACAGACCACCGACCACGGTGCCCCCTCACATTCTGCGGGCACCACCGCATCCGAAAGTACCGCTCACAACGCTGAGAGCCGCTACGAGCTACCCCCGATTCCCGGCCCGAAGTATGAGCAGGTTATCCACTACATTGAGCAGCGCTACATTATTCCCGGCAAGCCCGGCGATAAGCTACCCACCGAGCGCATGATTCAGCAGAACTTTGGGGTGAGCCGCCAGACGGTTCGTAGCGCCCTGAAGGTTCTGATTGAACGCGGCCTGCTCTACAATGTGCAGGGCTCCGGCACCTACGTTGCCGAGCGCTCCGAGGCCACCTACATTCCGCGCGTGGACACCTTCGTTGACGATATGCGCCGCCGCGGTTTTGAGGGCTCCACCCGCATGATTGCGACCCGCTGGATGGACGCCACCGAAGAGATCTCCACCCACCTGTCCGTGCCGGTGGGCGAGCAGGTGCTGTTCGTGCGCCGTCTGCGTCTTGCCGACCACGAAGTCATTGGCTTTGAGCGTTCCTACTTCGTTAAGGCCGCTGCAAGCAGCATTCTGGACGCCATGATGGCGGAAATGTCCGGCACTTCGAGCTCCTTGGATCAGCTTGCCGACACCCCCAACGCCATTAAGCACGCCCGCGTGCGCACCAGCGCAGCGCTCTTCACCGACGCCGACGCCGAGGCGTTCAACCACCAGGTTCCCGTGGGCGAGGCGGCATTCAAGGTCTGCGCGACCGGTTACACCGCAGAAGGTAGCCCGGTCGAGTACTCGGAGACCCTGTACCTTGCCGACGCCTACTTCTACGAGATGATTCTCTAGCATCTGCCTTCTCTCGTGTGATGACAGTGTGAAGGGCGGTGCCCCGGTAGATTGTTCTACCGGGGCACCGCCCTTTTGAGTTATCAGCTCTGAAACGCTGCGAGCCTTATGCCGCCTGACGCTCCGCAGTCTCAACCACGTTCACCAGCAGCTCCGCGCGGGTCATCGGGCCCACACCGCCGGGGTTCGGGGAAACCCAGGACGCCTTCTGCGCAGCCTCCGGGGAGACGTCACCGAAGAGCTTCTTCTTGCCGGTCTCCGGGTCCTCAGCGCGGGACACACCAACGTCCAGCAGGATTGCGCCGTCCTTAACCTGGTGAGCCTTCAGCACGTGCGGAACGCCCACAGCGGCAACAATGACGTCAGCCTCGCGCAGCACCTCGTCCAGGTTCTCGGTACCGGTGTGCGCCAGGGTTGCGGTCGCGTTCACCTCACGGCGGGTCAGCAGCAGACCCAGCGGGCGGCCCACGGTAATGCCGCGGCCGAGCACCACAACGTTCTTACCGTTCCAGTCGATGCCGTGGCGCTTGACCAGCTCAATGACACCGTTGGGGGTGCAGGGCAGCGGGGAATCCAGCGGCTCAGAAACGTTCAGCACGAGCTTGCCGAGGTTGGTCGGGTGCAGGCCGTCAGCGTCCTTCTCGGGGGCGATGCGCTCCAGCACGCGGTTGGTGTCCAGGTGCTTGGGCAGGGGCAACTGCACAATGTAGCTGGTGCACGCCGGGTCGTTGTTCAGCTTGTCAATCTCTGCGTCGAGCTCTTCCTGAGTGATGTCACCGGGCAGGTCCACACGGATGGAGTTAATACCGATCTCTGCGCAGTCGCGGTGCTTAGCGCCCACGTACGAGCGGGATGCGGGGTCGTCACCGACCAGGACGGTACCCAGGCCGGGGGTAATCCCCTTAGCCTTGAGCGCCTCGACGCGCTCCTTCAGCTCTTCCTTGATGGCTGCGGCGGTTGCGTTACCGTCTAGAATCTGGGGCATTGTTTTTCCTTCCATAGGTTGCGGCGGGGTTCGCCGAAACGGACGGTCTGTGTGTTGAGTTCTAGGGTGTGTGCCTAGCAGGTACCACTCCCCCACTACGTCCCGTAACGGGTGTAGCGGGCAGGGCGGTAAAAGTATCAGGGCGAAATAACCCCGCCCGCTCAGCACCCACGAGGGGATGGTGAGCGAACGGGGTCATTCATGGGTCTACCAGTTCTCGCTGCCCTGGTAGAGGGGGTACTTAGCGCACAGCGCCTCAACGCGGGCACGCAGCGCAGCGATGTCCGGGTTCGGCAGCAGTACGGAAGCGATAATGTCGGCCACCTCGGTGAAGCCCTCAGCGTCGAAGCCGCGGGTTGCCAGCGCGGGGGTACCGATACGCAGACCGGAAGTCACCATCGGCGGGCGCGGGTCGTTCGGCACAGCGTTACGGTTGACGGTAATGCCGGCATCGTGCAGCAGGTCCTCTGCTTCCTTGCCGTTGAGGGCGTGGTTGCGCAGGTCAACGAGCACCAGGTGAACGTCGGTACCGCCGGAGGCAATCGCAACGCCGGCGTCCTTCACGTCCTGCTGCAGCAGGCGGTTCGCCAGGATCTGTGCACCCTCAACGGTGCGCTTCTGACGGTCCTTGAACGCCTCAGATGCGGCGACCTTGAATGCGGTAGCCTTCGCAGCGATCACGTGCATGAGCGGGCCGCCCTGCTGACCGGGGAACACTGCGGAGTCGATCTTCTTCTTCAGCTCCTCGGTGCAGAGGATGAAGCCGGAGCGGGGACCGCCCAGGGTCTTGTGCACGGTGGAAGAGACCACGTGTGCGTGCGGGACGGGGTTCGGGTGCAGACCCGCAGCCACCAGGCCCGCGAAGTGAGCCATGTCCACCCACAGGTATGCGCCGATTTCGTCAGCAATCGCGCGGAACGCAGCGAAGTCCAGCTGACGGGGGTACGCGGACCAGCCGGCAATAATCAGCTTGGGGCGCTCGGCAAGAGCCAGTTCACGCACCTGCTCCATGTCAACGCGACCGGACTCGTCCACGCTGTACGCCACAACGTTGTACAGCTTGCCGGAGACGTTCAGCTTCATGCCGTGGGTCAGGTGACCACCGTGTGCCAGAGACAGACCCATGATGGTGTCGCCGGGGTTCAGCAGCGCGTGCATGACGGCGTTGTTCGCCTGCGCACCGGAGTGGGGCTGAACGTTGGCGTGCTCGGCGCCGAAGAGTTCCTTCACGCGGGAAATAGCGAGGGACTCAACGATGTCGACGAATTCGCAGCCGCCGTAGTAGCGGCGGCCGGGGTAACCCTCAGCGTACTTGTTGGTCAGTACCGAGCCCTGGCTTTCGAGGACGGCACGGGGGACGAAGTTCTCGGATGCAATCATCTCGAGGGTGTTCTGCTGGCGCTTGCGCTCCAGCTCAATGGCTTCTGCAACCTCGGGGTCGAGGTCGGCGAGGGGCATCTCGAGGATCTTCTGCTCGGACATTACGCTCCTGGGAGTGTTTTTGCGTTATCTTCGGTCGCTCATCATCGGGGCTGCCACGGCGTGCGCCGGGCGGTCTTTAGGAGGCGGCGCGCGCCTCCAGCTGAAAACCCTGAATGAAAAAATATGAGCTACACCTCATAATACCGTAAAGCCCGCTTTCCTTCGAGAAGGAAAACGGGCTTTACAAAGCATCACGATGAAGTTTTACACCGCCGCAGCAGGGCGCATAAACCGGCCTTTAGGCTTATCGGTGGTAGCTACGCGGGTCTGCGCACCCTACGCCTGACGCAGGATAGCGGAAGCATACTCCAGGTACGCCTCGCGAGCGCTCTCCTTCTTACCGCCAGCCACCAGCTGGGTCTGCACCACGTAACCGGTCAGCACCGACAGCACCGCGGCACCGATAACGGTCAGCCACTCTTCAAGCTCCTCTTCGGTGAAGTCCAGCTCAGCGGCGCCCCAGGCGCGGTAGCGATCCAGGGACTGGTCACGCAGGTAGCTCAGCTGTTCAGACACCACGGTCGCCAGCTGCGGCATTGCCACGGCCTCGCCCCAGGTGACGAGCAGGTGACGGCGAATCTTGGGGGTGTCCAGCACCTTCAGGCACCCGAACACGTAGTCCCAGGGCTGTTCGGCGCGGATGCGGTCGAAAGGCGCCATGTCCATGCGGGCTGCCGCCAGAATAATCTCATCCTTGGAAGAGAAGTGGTTATAGATCGCTCCAGCGGACAGGCCGGTGGCCGCAATAATGTCGCTCATCGAAGCCTTCTGATAACCGTGCTTGATGAAGCATTCGCGGGCGGTCTCTACAATCTGAGAACGCCTGTTCTTTTTGTATTCTTCGCTGACTTTAGGCACAACCTAATCCTAGCGAACTTTTAGCCAATCCGTGCGCATCCTGGTCGCCCGTGACGCGCCCGCATGCGCAAATCCGGCGCAAAATAGAGCAAAAATTCTATAAATACGGCTGCCCACAATACGGATAGCCCAACGCAGAAGTCCCAGGTGAATAGCACGAAAAAGCGGGGCGTCCCAGGCTCACCAGAAGGTTCACCCTAGAATGCCCCGCTCACAGCGGGTAGCTCAGCGCAGGCTGAGCCCGCTACACATTTTTAGTGGAAGAAGTGGCGGGTACCGGTCAGGTACATGGTCACGCCAGCAGCCTTAGCCGCCTCGATAACTTCCTCGTCGCGGATCGAACCGCCCGGGTGCACGACGGCACGCACACCGGCGTCCAGCAGCACCTGCAGGCCGTCGGCGAAGGGGAAGAACGCATCGGATGCGGCAACCGCACCGCGGGCACGCTCGTTGCCTTCACCGCCGAGAGTGTTCGCACGCTCGACCGAGAGCTTGCAGGAATCCACGCGGTTCACCTGGCCCATGCCGATACCCACGGCGGCACCGTTATCGGCAAGCAGAATAGCGTTGGACTTGGGCGAACGCAGTGCACGCCACGCGAACTCGAGGTCGCGCAGGGTCGCCTCGTCAGCTGCCTCACCAGCGACCAGGGTCCAGTTCTTCGGGTTATCCCCCTCAGCCTGCAGGCGGTCAGCCTCCTGGAAGAGTGCGCCACCGGAAATGGGGCGGTACTCGATAGCCTCGCGGGCAAAGTTCTCGGGCAGAACCAGCAGACGCAGGTTCTTCTTCTCACGCAGGACCTCCAGCGCCTCGGGTTCGAAGCCGGGAGCCACAATCACCTCGGTGAAGATGCCCTTGACGGTCTGAGCCATAGCGGCGGTCACCGGGCGGTTAGCGGCAATCACGCCACCGTATGCGGACAGCGGGTCGCAAGCGTGCGCCTTCGCGTGGGCATCCGCAATCGGGTCAGCCGCGCCGGGGGTTGCCACAGCAATACCGCAGGGGTTGTTGTGCTTGATAACGGCAACAGCCGGCTCGTCAAAGTCGTAAGCGGCACGCAGAGCGGCGTCAGCATCAACGTAGTTGTTGTAGCTCATCGCCTTACCGTGCAGCTGCTCCGCCTGAGCAATGCCGGGGGCAGCGGCGGGGTCAAAGTACAGGGCGGCACGCTGGTGCGGGTTCTCGCCATAACGCAGGGTCTCGCTGCGCTCAAAGCCCAGGCCTGCGTACGGGGGCCAGAAGTTAGCGTCCTCATCCTGCAGGAACTGGGATGCGGTCCAGGTAGCCACAGCGGTATCGTACGCGGCGGTATGGGCGAACGCGCCAGCAGCAAGGCGGCGGCGCTCATCCAGGGAGAAGCCACCGTTCTTAGCGGCCTCAACAGTGCGTGCGTAGTCGGCGGGGTCCACAACAATTGCGACGGCGTCGTGGTTCTTCGCGGCAGCGCGAACCATGGAGGGGCCACCAATGTCGATCTTCTCGATGATGGCGTCCTGATCGGCGCCGGACGCAACGGTCTCAACGAAGGGGTACAGGTTCACAACCACCAGGTCGAAGGGCTCGACATCCAGCTCGCCGAGGGTGTCGATGTGCTCCTGCTTGCGGCGGTCAGCCAGAATACCGGCGTGAATGTGCGGGTGCAGGGTCTTCACGCGGCCTTCGAGGCACTCGGGGAAACCGGTCACTTCGGTCACCTCGGTGACGGGTACGCCTGCTGCCGCGATGGTGGATGCGGTGGAGCCGGTGGAGACCAGCGCGACGCCAGCCTCGTGCAGGCCGCGGGCAAACTCCTCCAGACCGGTCTTGTCGTAGACGGAAATGAGGGCGCGGCGCAGGGGCACGCGATCGAGCTCAATGAGAGACACAAATACTCCGATGCTTTAGACGTGCACGCCGGCTCTCGGCGGCACAGCTGGTGGATGGACGTAGCCTGCCAGGATAGACAGGATATGTGTGGGGGTATTCCCCGCCGCTGTGCACCTTCCCCTCAGGGGTACTCGGGTGCCACAACGGAACGTGTGTGGGCGGCGGGGTTTGAGCTCGGCTCGTTCCGCCGCGAAAACCTAGTGGGCGGAATTAGCTGTCAGATGCAGTGCCGCGGGATTCAGCGCCGTGGGATTCAGCGAGGGATGCGATGGTCTGCACGAGCAGGCGGCGCTCCTGCACCTTAATGCGTTCGTGCAGGGTTTCTTCGGTGTCGTCGTCCAGAACGGGCACTGCCGCCTGGGCGAGGATGGGGCCGGTGTCAACGCCCGCATCCACAAAGTGGACGGTCAGGCCGGTAATCTTCACACCGTGCGCCAGGGCGTCACGCACGCCGTGCGCACCCGGGAAAGAGGGCAGCAGGGCGGGGTGGGTGTTAATAATGCGGTTGCTGAAACGCTCGACCAGCTGCGCGTCAACAATGCGCATGAAGCCGGCGAACACAATGTAATCGGGGTCGTAGGAAGCAATCTTTTCTTCCAGCGCGCGGTTCCAGGAAGGGCGGTCGGCGTAGTCGCCGGGCTGCACCAGGAAGGTGGGTACACCCGCCGCCTGGGCACGTTCAATACCCAGACAGGGCTTGTCGGCGCCCACTGCCGCAATGTCGAGGGGAAGCTCGCCCGCTGCTACAGCGTCGAGAATGGACTGAAGATTCGTTCCGGAGCCGGATACCATAACCACAATTCGCACCCGACTAGTATAACCCGTCTCACACCCTTATCCAAAGGGGTAGGAGGTTCACAACACCCCTAAAGCCCGAAGGCGAGCGCAAAGAAACCTCGGCGGGAGAAATCCTCGCCGGGGTTAGCCGGGGTTAGCGGGGGTTTGCCGGGCGCAAACTCAACGGGTCACGAACTCAATAGGCTGCATACTCAATAGGTCACGGGCAGACGGGACGGTACCCTTATAGGTATGTCTACTCCCCCGCAGAACACTCCGAAGAACAACCCGAATAACACGCCGCAGCAGGCACCCCAGAACATGATGCCGCAGCCTCGGGGACCTCAGGGCAAGAAGCCGCGCAAGCCCATCGACCCCATCGAACAGCAGAAAGCGAATATTCGCACCGCGCTCATGCTGATCGTTGCGGCGCTGGTGATTTTTGCGGCGTCTTCCTTCGTGCTCTCCACGATGCCGCTTTTCTTGGCGCTCTTCCTCTTCGCGCTCGCCGGCATCACCCTGAGCATTATTGCGATCGTGCGCACCGCAGTGTACCGCGGCCCCTGGTTCTTCTACATTGCAGCGGGCGTCAGCATTATCTACGGTGCTATGACCCTGCTCGGCGGCATCGGTCTTGCCCTCATGCCCGGCGCGCAGGAGTACCGTGAGTGCCGTGCCGCCGCGCTGACTCAGACCGACATGTACACCTGCGACCAGAAGTTCCAGGGCACGATGGACAAGCTCACCGGCGCGTCCAGCTCTAGCTCTTCTTCCGCTCGCTAAGAATGCAGTGCGCTAGTTCTTCGTGCGCGTGTTAGAAGCCTGAGCATTAGAGCCCTGGGCGCTAGAACCATGAGACTTCGAGGAGCTGACATCCAGCGGGGGCAGCTCCACGGTAGAGGCCTCATCGGTCACCAGCGGAAGCACACCAGTCTGGCTACGAACCTCAAAGATGCGCCTCATCGCCTGATCAGCGGAGAGAACATCCAGCTCGCGATCCACAAAGTCGCGCTCTGAATCCTTCTTCTGCTTCTTACGTGCCGCCTTAGCCGCCCGCTTCGCCTCGCGCTTCTGCTCACGCTCATGCGCGCGGTCGCTGGCACGGCTCTGCGCGGAATCCTGCGCGGCGGATGCGGCATCGGCTGCGTCATCCTGCGCTGAGTCACCCTGCACTGCGGCAGGCTGCTCAAGACCAAAACCGAAGTACGCCATGATGCGGCTCGCGCGGCCCTTCGAACGCGGTGCCTGCTCTGCGGGCTCTTCGACAGCGCCCTCACGCTCAAATGCCACAGGCTCAGCAGCCTCGTAGACGGGCTCCTGAACCAGCTCGCGGGTCTCCTCATCGGAGGGGTCGTGAGCGTACGCGGCGGGCTCATACGCATCGTGTTCGTACGTAGCGTGCTCGCTGGAGGCAGGCTCGGCGGCATCCTCAACGTGCGCTGAGTGCAGGTAATCGACCTGCTGAACGGCTTCAATCGGCTCGTACTCCTCAGCAGGGTTCTGTTCAGCCGAACTCTCTTCAGCGTTCTCTTCAGCAGTAGCATCTTCGGAAGCCGGCTCCTGAGCAGCGTCCACAGCGGGTTCTTCCGCCGCGGGTGCCTCAGCTACCTCTTCGTGCTCTGCAATAATCTCGGCGAAAGCGTCCGCCGCCGCGCGCTGCGCCAGCTGCTCAGTCGCCTCCACGGGCACGGCAACCACCGGCTCCTGCGGATGCACCGGAACGTGACCGGTCGCTACCTCAGATACAACAGACTGCTCGGGTTCAGCAACGTGTTCGGACGCCTGCGCGCGTGCCGCTTCCTCAGCTTCACGCTCAGCTGCTTCACGCTCAGCAGCTTCACGCTCAGCGGCCTCCTCAGCCTCACGCTCCATACGCTCCGCACGTTCCTGCGCACGCTGCTCACGACGCTGTGCAAAACGCTCGCGGCTCTGTGCAAAACGCTCACGGGTCGAGGCAGTAAAACTCATCAGACGCTCACCCAGGTTCGGGCGCTCATCCGCAAAACGAGGCAGCTCACGGCTGCTATCCGGTACCAGGGCGCGGCTCAGCAGCATACCGAAAGTCACGCCGGCACCCACCGTCAACGCGGTATGCGCCGCAAAAGTCAGCGGCTCAGCGCCAACCTCCGTAAAACGACCAATACCCAGGGAGCCGTACGAAATCCAGCCCAGCCACAGGGCACCAAACGACGTCAGAATACCGGTCATCACGCCCAACACCACGGCAGAAATCAGCGCAGACAGCGGGCGGAACGGAACCTTCAGAGCAACCCACTCATCCAGGTGATCCTCACCCTCACGCAAGAACCACCAGCCAGCAATCGCACCGGCACCCAGCGGCACCAGCAGACCCAACAGACCGGCCGTGCCCATCGACTCGGGCACAGCGCCCAGAATCGGAAGCATCGGCAAAGTCCCGGCATCACTACTGGTCAAACCAACCGAGGTGCCCGCACCAAAGGAGAAACCGGCGCCGGTCGACCACGCAATCGCATAAATCACCAGGTTCGGCAAGAAACCCAGCTGCAGCAGAGTCACCGCAGTATCACCCACAGCGCCCGCATGCAGCTCCTGGTAGGTGGCAACAATCTGCGACCAGCCCGCCAAAATACCGATACCCAAAAGCACCGCGCCCAGACCAATCAGCGCCACAAAAGCAACCACCGCAGCACGCACCACCGCCCAGGCATACGAACCCGCCCAACGCGAATACTGGCTCATCTGCGAAATCTGCTCCGCAGTATCAACACCCACCATGCGTGAGAGCGAACGCGCCTCACGGTAGCCACCCCACATCAGACCAGCCACCACAATACCCAAAGGCACCAGGGCAGCATTCAACGCCTGAAGAGGCTGCGGATGCGGGCTCGCCCAACCGTACATCGCCGAACTAATCAGCGCATAGGTCACCGAACCGGACAGCACCGGAATCAAAAACTCACCCTCATACGAGGCGCGCGCCAGGCGACGACCCGAACGATAACAGAGCAGCAGCGGCAGAATACTCAAACCCAGCGGCACCAGCGTCATCGTGCCGGCAGAAGCACCAAAAGCAGCCGCAAGATCCAGGGGAACACCGTGAATCAGAAGCCACAGGTGCGCCGACATGGCGGCCACGGAGGAGAACTCCATGTCGCCAAAACCCTTGGTCGCCCACACGGCAGACATCGCCGCAAACACTGCAATAGCAGAGAACAGGGCAGTAACAATTAGCTCAACAACACCCTGAAGCCACAGAGGCATGGGCATGGAATAACGCGAGATAGGTGAGGTGCTTTTCATCGTCCTTCAATCATGCCACGAATTAACGACGAAACCCGCCTCCGATTAACACTCGAAAGCGGGTTCTCACAACTATTCACACGGGTATTCATACAGGGACGCACGCGAGGAGGCGCATCCGGCAAAGTTTTAATCCTCAGTCCACGGGTTGGAAGCCTGAACACCCCAGGCGCGATACACCTGCGCCTTAGAAGAAATCAGCTCCAAATCATAGGCACTCGCACTCGCCGCCATCAGACCCTCCAGGGCGGCGGTAGGCAACGGACCGGCATCGTCACGACCCACGGAATGCACGCCGCGCGGCGCCTGACGGCCAGCCCACTCGAGGCTCACACGCGCATCCACATTAATAACGTGGTCGCCAAAGCGCTCAAGAAGTTCGGTAATCCAGCGGTCGGTTTCCGGGTAGGGGTACAGGCCCTTCAGCTCACCAATACTCAGCACAGAAATGTACATGTGTCGGAACGAGCGGCGGCGCAGAAAAGCGACCACGGCGGGGTCTGGATCCGCCTTACGGATCTCCGCAAGAACGTCGGAGTCCAGGAGCATACCGGAGAAATTCATACCCCTAATGCTACGCTACGCGCAGACCGGCGTACTCAATAGCGGGGATGCCCTCGGGGTTGGGCAGAAGAAGGAAGTTCAGGAACTCGTCGCGCTTAGAAGAAATGCGGGAGTAATCGTCAATGCTGACTGCGGTGTATCCGCCTCGCGCGGGGACAGCTGCGGCACGCAGGCTTTCCTGGTAGGAGCGGGAGGGGTTCAGAGAGATTGCTGCTTCGGTTGCAGAGCCGTTGTACATGTGACAACCTGCGCCGTGAGTGGCGCGATCCTTTCGCGTTGCTCTTGTCTGTACCAATTACCACCGGTTATTCCGGTGGTGAATACAAACCGCTTCGTCATCCGAGCCACCCGTGAACATGGGGTTGGCGTTCGACCATAGTCGGAGCTTATCAGTCGAAACTCTTGAAGCTGGGTTTAGCTTACAGCATTTTCTCAAGTTAAGTAAAGCGTTTTCTGAAAGAGATTTAGATTATTGGCGTTTTGGCTTGTGGAAACGTTTTAAATGGCGAGAATTTTTGATACTGCACGGAATATCTTATGTGAATACCGGTGTTTTTATGCGGTGAAAACCCTCCCGACAAAAATACGAAATACGCCCCAAACCACCGCCCAATAGTCGCCCCAGCAACCAGCTCAGCAGTCAGCCCGGCAGCCTCCAGCACATGACCGGCGACAAGGCGCAAACCCGCACGATACGCGATAATGAGCTGGTGAGCGCCAACAACCCCTTCCCCGAAATTCCCGTCACCGTACCGCAGATCATTCGCCAGGTCGGGCACCGCACCTACCAGCGCGGTGTCGCCTACCAGCGCAACCGCGAAGTCATCCGCTACAGCTACGACGAAGACAACAGCACCCTCACCGGGCTTGTCAACGGAAGCACCATCATCCCCTACGAAGTGACCATTCGCTTCTTCCCCGCTGTCAGCGGCTCCGCAACCTTCACCGCCCGCTGCACCTGCCCCGTGCTCACCGATTGCAAGCACGCCGTAGCGCTCATGCTCACCGCGCTCGACCGCGCCTCCGTAGCGAAAAAGGCACTCAGCGAACACCCCGGACCGGTCGGCGTACCCGGTGCCCCCTCTGCCGCCTCTGCCGCAGTGAAGGGTGCGGCAGAGGCACAGGGATCCGCAGGTTCAAAGAGCGCGGATGTTGCCGAGGCGAAGAAGGCCGCCGACCCGCTCGCGGCGCTGCGCGCCTCCGGTGCACTCACCACCGCGGCGAAACTGCCCGCACCCGATGCGGAGACTGCCGAGCCCGACAACCCGCAGGGAAGCTTTGCACTCAATGAGCTAGGCTCCTCCCCCACCATTCTCGACCCCACCGCGATCGATGGTTCCGCCTCCAAGATTTCTGCCTGGCGGCGCGACCTCTCCTCCGTTCTTTCCGCACGTCAGGACCTTGCGGGCATTGATTCGATGCGAGTGAGCGGTGCATTGGATTTCTCGCTGAGCGTCTCCGGCTCCTACGCTCGCGGCCGCAATATGCCCGGGGCAACCCCCAGCATTAACCTGCTCGCCCGCCCGCTCATGGCGTCCAAAACCGGGCGCTGGATCAAGGGCGGACTCAGCTGGGAAACCTTCGCCTCCAGCGTGGGCGGACCCGTCGGGCGGCACGAAATCTACCCCGAACACGAACGGTTCTTCGCCGAACTCTACTCGATTGCCCGCCCCTGGCAGAACATGTATTCCTCGCACCGCGACTGGATCTCGATCAGCGCATCTGCCTCCACTCTGCTCTGGGATGTACTCGCCCGCGCGGAGGATATTGGCCTGCCCCTGCTCGTCAACGGTCGCGAGGTGAACTACGCCGTGCTGAGCCCCGCACAGGTGCGCCTGCACGCCGCCGCCGCAGAAGATAAGCACGCGGAAGGCACCGGCCTGCAGCTTCAAGCCGCGCTCAGCTGGGAAGGACGCGAAGGCGAACTACTGCGCCAGCTCTGGCTGCCCGCCGCGCACTGTCACCCCATCGGCACCCCGCGTACCGGTTTCTTTGCCCTGGGCGGGCTCGCCCAGCAGGAGTACGAGCAGGCGGCGAAGGCGGTGCATTGGAAGACCGCGCGCCCCGGCGCGCTGGATGAAGTGGGCCGCGAATCTTTCGTGCACAAGACTGCCCACAAGGACGGGCAGGAGGTGTCTACTGAGCCCTCTACCCCGACCATCAACCCGGTGCAGAATAACCCTGCACAGAATAATCCGGCGCAGGGTGAACGGGTGCGCTACTCCCCCGCCGTGCCCGAACTGCCCGAGGGCGTGGAGCTGGCGCTCATCCCCCTGGTTGAGCCGCTCGACGCCGCCTCCGAATCACTCATTAGCGCCGGAACCGTGCACATTCCCGCCGCCGAACGCGCCACATTCCAGAAGGAATACCTGCCCGCGCTCAGCCGCTCCATTCCCTCGCTGACCCCCGATCCGGCGCTGGCGCTGCCGCGCGTGAAGCCGCCGCACCTGGTGCTTGACATCAGCTTTGACGAGCAGGTACGCCACGACGCGCAGCTGAGCTGGCATTGGGAGTACCCGCTGAACCCCTTCGCGGAGGACGGCACCGACGAGGCGAGTGCACAGGATCCTGCGGCCGGCTCCGATGTGCTGTCCCTGCCCGTTTTTGGCTACCCCGGTGAAGAGGGCGGCGAGGTGCGCGATGAACGTTTTGAGGCACGCGTGCTGCGTTCGGTGCGCGCTATTCTTGCCGCTCACCCGGCGCTTTCCGGGCTGGAGGAGCGGCGCATCGAAGGCTGGGAAACCCGCGAGTTGCTCAGCGCGATTCTGCCGAAGCTTCGCCGTGTTTCCGCTGTTCAGGTGCGTTTTAACGGCACCCCGCCACAGTTCGTGGAGGCGACCGACGCGCTGATTGAAATCACCGTGAGCGAGGGCAATTCTCGCGACTGGTTCGGCCTGGGCATTGCGGTGAAGGTCAATAATTGGACCGTGCCGTTCGCACAGATTTTTGAGGCGCTAGATCGCGGGGCGGACCGTATTCTGCTCGGTAACGGCACCTACTTCTCACTGCGTCGTCCCGAGTTTAAGACCCTGCGCACCCTCATCGCGGAGGCTCGCGAACTCGATGATGCGGGCGGCGAGCTGCGCATTAACCGTCATCAGGCGGGGCTGTTCTCTGAGCTGGAGTCGCTGGCGGCGAGCGTGCATACGACCGCGCGGTGGGACGCTCAGGTGCGTTCGTTGCTGGAGCTGGTTGAGGGCCTGGAGGATGCCGAAGAGAGCGCCGAAAAGGGTACTGAAAAGGCTTCTGACAAGGGTGCTCAGGATTCCCCCGCGCCCCAGAAGGCTTCCCGTCGGGTGATTGCTCAGCGCCCGGTACCCGCCGGCCTGCAGGCGACCCTACGCCCCTACCAGGTGGAGGGTTTCCAGTGGTTGTCGTTCCTGTACGAGCAGCGTCTAGGCGGCATTCTCGCCGACGATATGGGTCTGGGTAAGACCGTGCAGGCTCTCGCCCTGCTCGCCCACGCGATTGAGGAGCATCGTGCCGCCTCCGAAGATGCCACCGAGCGCGGTGAGAGCGTCGAGCCGTTCGCGCCCTTCCTCGTGGTTGCGCCGACCTCCGTCATCACCAATTGGGCGGCGGAGGCGGCACGTTTCCTGCCCGAGGCGAAGGTCGTGACCATCACCGAAACCACCGCCGGTAAAACCCCTCTGGCTGAGCGCATCGCGGGGGCTCACCTGGTGCTGACCAGCTACACGCTGCTGCGCATGGATGAGGACGCGTACACCGGCTACGCCCGCACGCTGGGCCGCACCGTTGATGAATCCACGGGCGAACTCTCCGCCCCCGAAGGCTGGGGCGCACTCCTGCTGGACGAGGCGCAATTCGTCAAAAACACCGGCACCCGCGCCTGGTCCATCGCCCGCGCGATGCCCGCCCGCGCCAAGATCGCGATGACCGGCACACCCATTGAGAACAACCTCATGGAGCTGTGGGCGCTGCTGGCAATTGTGGCGGACGGCCTGTTCCCCTCCGCCCGCGCGTTCCGTGACCTGTACGCTCGCCCGGCGGAGTCCGATGAGGACCCGGCGCACGCCGCGGCGACGGCTGCTCGTCTGCGCCGGCGCATCCGCCCGCTCATGCTGCGCCGCACCAAGGAGCTGGTGGCGGCGGAGCTTCCGGCGAAGAACGATACGCGTGTGAACCTGCCGCTGGCTGCCGGTCACCGCCGCATCTATGACACGCATCTGCAGCGTGAACGTCAGAAGGTGCTGGGTCTGCTGGAGGACATGGACAAGAACAGGTTCACGATCTTCCAGTCGCTGACCCTGCTGCGCCGTCTGGCGCTTGATGCCGCGCTGATTGACCCGGAAGCCTACGCCGGGGTGTCGTCTGTCAAGCGCGACTACCTGGTTCAGCAGCTACCCGGCCTGCTCGAAAAGGGCCACCGCGTGCTGGTGTTCAGCCAGTTCACCGGCTACCTCAAGAGCATTTCGGCGCGCCTAGCGGAGGAGGGCATCGGCCACCTGTACCTGGACGGTTCGACCCGCAACCGCGCCGAGGTCATCGAGGCGTTCACAAGCGGTCAGGAGCCGGTGTTCCTCATTTCGCTCAAGGCTGGCGGTTTCGGTCTGAACCTGACCGAGGCGGACCACGTGTTCATCATGGATCCGTGGTGGAACCCCGCCGCCGAGCAGCAGGCGGTGGACCGTATTCACCGCATCGGCCAGGACAAGGAGGTGCACGTCTACCGTCTGGTCGCCGAGGGCACGATTGAGGAGAAGGTCATGCAGCTCAAGGAGTCGAAGGCCGCGCTCTTCGATGCGGTGGTCGGTGAGGGCGAGTTTGCCTCCGCGGCGGTGACGGCTGAGGATGTGCGTGAGCTCTTTGCGCCGGCTGTCGAGCGATAGCCGCCTTCCAGCCTGAGCGGTAGCTCTCGAGTCTGCTGATATGTCTGGCACCCGTCATTTTTTGTCACGTGGTTACGCCTCCGGCTAGATTCACGCCCGATTCCGCTGTGTCTCTTCTCAGCGGGGGCTCTAGGGCGTAACCTGGTACGACTATCCAAAACCACTATTCGGGAGGCGCCGCCTCCCCATAGATTCCAAAGGAGCATCATGAGCTACAACGTACCTAACGTAAAGTTCCACGACGGCCGATCCATTCCGCAGCTGGGCTACGGCGTGTGGCAGGTTGAGGACGAGGTCGCCGAGAAGGTTGTGGGCACCGCCCTGGAGACCGGCTACCGCCACATCGATACCGCCGCTGTCTACGGCAACGAGGCGGGCGTGGGCCGCGCTATCGCCAACTCCGACGTGGCTCGCGAAGACATCTTCCTGACCACCAAGTTGTGGAACTCGGATCAGGGCTACGAGAGCGCGTTTGAGGCGTTCGAGGCTTCCCTGGAGAAGCTGGGCACCGACTACGTTGACCTGTACCTGATTCACTGGGCTAAGCCGCAGCAGGGCCTGTACCTGGATTCCTGGCGTGCGCTGATTGAGCTGCAGAAGCAGGGTAAGGTCCGTTCGATTGGTGTTTCGAACTTCCCCGAGGAGCAGCTGCGCGAGATTATCGAGGAGACCGGCGTGGTTCCGGTCATCCACCAGATTGAGCTGCACCCCTACTTCTCGCAGGAGGCGTTGCGCGCCGTTCACGCTGAGTACGGTATCGCGACTCAGGCGTGGAGCCCGCTGGGCAACGGTAGCGATCTGCTGCAGAACCCCGTGCTGGCTGAGATTGCGGAGCGCCACGGCGCAACCCCCGCGCAGGTTGTGCTGGCGTGGCACCTGGCTAAGGGCACCGTGGCTATCCCGAAGTCCGTGACCCCCTCCCGTATTGAGGAGAACCTGGCGTCGGTGAACGTGAAGCTGACCGACGAGGACATCGCGGCTGTGGATGCGCTGTCCAGCCCCGAGGGTCGTATTGGTTCTGACCCGGCGAACATCGACTTCTAAGCTGGAGCGCAGAAAGCTAGATCCTGGAACGCTGGAGCATAGAGTCCCGCGTTGAGGGACTCGAAGCTCGGCAGAGTAAAAGACAGAGTAAAGCCCCGACAGGCACAAATGGTGCTTGTCGGGGCTTTATTGCGTTCTCAGCGCTGACGTTCTCAGGGTCGAGTTTTTAGCGAACGCTCGTTCCTGGATTCGAGTTCTCAGATTCGAGTTCTCGGATTGCCCAGCTTTTCTGCAGCTATCCTTAGCGAGCGCTCCGCAGCTTATCTTTCGCCGCTAGTTCTCGTCCTCCACCAGCAGGGAGAGGGAGATGCGGCGGCGCGCCGGGTCAACCTCCACCACGCGCACCTGCACGATGTCGCCGCTGCGCACAATATCGTGCGGGTTCGCCACGTAGCCGCGGCTCATCTGCGAGATGTGCACGAGGCCGTCCTGGTGCACACCAATATCCACGAACGCGCCGAATGCCGCCACGTTCGAGACGGTGCCCTCGAGCACCATGCCGGGGCGTACGTCCTCGAAGTGCGAGACGGATTCGGAGAAGCGGGCGGTGCGGAAGCTACCGCGCGGGTCCAGGCCGGGGCGGCGCAGCTCGGTGAAGATGTCTTCGACCGTGTACACGCCGGCGGCGCCTTCCTCCGCGCTCTCCTGCTCCTGCCCGTGCCTATTCTGCTCGTGACTGTCCTGCACGTAGTCGGCGGGATTCATCCCGGTGAGCGGGTCGCTACCATCCGAGGTGCCCAGGGCGCCGGCAACCCAGTGGGCACCGTTGCGCGCCTGTGCGTCGGCGATAATGCGGCGCGCGAGCGGGTAGGCTTCCGGGTGCACTGCGGAGGCATCCAGCGGCTCCTCACCGCCGCGGATGCGAATGAATCCTGCCGCCTGCCGGAAGGTTTTCGCGCCCAGTCGCGGCACGTTCAGCAACTGCTGACGGTTCGTGAAGGGACCGTGTTCGGTGCGATAGGCGACGATGCGTTCGGCGGTTGCGGTGCCCACGCCCGCCACGTGCGCGAGCAGCTGCACGGAGGCACTGTTGAGGTTCACGCCCACGGCGTTCACGCAGTCTTCGACGGTGTCGTTGAGTGCGCGGCGCAGGGCGGCAGGCGGCACGTCGTGCTGGTACTGGCCCACGCCGATGGACTGCGGGTCGATTTTGACGAGCTCGGCGAGCGGGTCCTGCAGGCGGCGGGCAATGGAGACGGCGCCGCGTACGGTCACGTCGTAGTCGGGCAGCTCGGCGGCGGCGAGGGCGGAGGCAGAGTAGACGGAGGCGCCCGCCTCGGAGACGGTCACCTTCTGGGGTGCTTCTGCGCCTTCCTCGCGCAGGGTGCGGATCAGTTCGCTGGCGAGCTTGTCGGTTTCGCGGCTTGCGGTGCCGTTACCAATGGCGATGAGTTCCACGCCGTGCTCGCGGCAAGCGACGGCAAGCTCGCGCAGTGCTTCTGCCCACTGGTTGCGCGGGGCGTGCGGGTAGACGGTGCCCACGCGCAGCGGCTCACCGGTGCCGTCAACCACGGCGTATTTCACGCCGTGGCGCAGACCCGGATCCAGGCCGAGGGTGGTCTTGTGTCCGGCGGGTGCGGCGAGCAGAATATCGCGCAGGTTGGAGGCGAACACCTCGGTGGCGTGCTGCGCGGCGGCGTCGAGTAGTTGGTGGCGGATGCGTTCGGCAAGGCGCGGGCGCAGGTGGCTGCGCCATGCGGTGCGGACGGTGGCGGCAAGCCAGCCGAGTACGCGGTCTTCGTCGTCGACGGTGTTGAGCACCTGCACGGGGATGCGTAGCGCGGCGGCGACTTCACGCTCGTATGCAGAACGGACGTTCTCGTAATTTTCTGCGGCGGCCTCGGCTTCGGCGCGGGCGGCACCGCGCAGGCGGCTGAGCGCCACGGGGGCGGGTGCCACATCCACCTTGAGGCGCACCACGCCGGCGTCCTTGGCGCGGTGCAACGCCAGCACGCGGTGCGGCGGAATGGAACGAATACGGTCTGAGAAGGCGAAATAGTCGGAGAACTTCGCGCCGGTGCTTTCCTGACCGGCAATCACGCGGGACTCAATCACGCCACTCTCACGCAGACGCTTAAGGAGCTTTTCGCTGAGCACCGGGTCGGTGAGGGCTCGGTCAATCAGGATCGCGCGGGCACCGTCGAGGGCTTCTTCGGCGCTGTGAATCTGCAGGGCTTCGGCCGCCTCCGCAACCTCGACGCCCTCGTCGTCGTCTTCGGTGCCGTCGGTAATGTACGCGGCGGCAATCGCGTGCGCCTCGGCGAGGGGCACCTCCAGCAGGTCTTCGACGAGGGAATCAAGTCCGGCGGCACGCGCCATCTGGGCGCGGGTCACGCGCTCGCTACGGTACGGGGCGTAGATGGCGTTCACGTCTGCGATGGTGGCGGCGTTCATGAGCGAGGAACGCAGCTGCAACAGGGTGAGCGGGTCAATGAGGCCTTCGTCGGCGCGTTCGGTGAGCGCTTCAAGCACGCGGTTGCGGCGCTCTTCGAGGGCGCGGAGCTGGCCCAGGCGCGACTGGATGGTGCGCAGCTGGGTGTCGGTGAGCGCGCCCGTTGCTTCTTTGCGGTAGCGGGCGATGAAGGGTACGGAGTTGTCGGCGTCGAGTAGCGCCACGGCTGCGCGGATGCGGTGCGGCGCGATGCCGGTTTCTACGGCGAGCGCGTTGATGAGGTGCTCGGCGGGCTGCTCAGCTGCGCCGCCGGTTTCGTGTTTTTCGCGGTGTGCGGCGCTGCTGGGCGCGGGGTCTGCAGCTCGATTCGCGCGCGGGCGGATGCTACTCGGGAGGGGGTGTTCGCTCATCCTTCCAGTTTCGCATATTTCGCCGCGGCTCACGGGTTGGCCGGTAATGCTGAGGGTAGAGTCAGCGCGGGGCGTATTGTGCTTGCCTGTGAGGGTGCGGGTGAGCAGATTTTTCCACCGCATCTTCCCTCCGCATTTTTTAGTGCAGAATACGGCTCTTTGTGAATATTTTGCCCTGTAGGCGTGCTAAACGCTGTCATCTTTACGTAAGAAACCGTGTTGAGGGTTCACCTATTTGAATAGTGGTAAGTTTCAGCGATAAATTTAGATAAAAGAGGATATTTTTTGAAAAAATATCTCTTATTTGTGCAGATAAGGGGTGGCATCACACCACGTAAACACCCTTGTCTGCGTGCACGCATTCAGGGTTTCGGCGGCACGGTACGACAAGGTGCTGCCACATCCCGCAGATGAAAGAGGGACCCATGCGCGAACAAGCCGCGCTATCAAACGCTCCGGAGGGCTACTTAGATTTTCACGACGAGTACGCGGAACTTATCGCCGAACT
Source organism: Rothia mucilaginosa (assembly GCA_963538455.1). Taxonomy (GTDB): domain Bacteria; phylum Actinomycetota; class Actinomycetes; order Actinomycetales; family Micrococcaceae; genus Rothia. The sequence continues at coordinate 166,606 of CAUTHR010000002.1, forward strand.
CGCCGCACTGGGGTTCACCCCTAGCCAGGTTCTCCGCCGCCTCAACTTTCTGTACCCGCACATCAATAAGAAGCATCTGAACTATGCGCTGAACTCCGGTATCTGGCAGTTTGGTCCGGTCACGGCAGAGGCCCCGAGCTACACGGTGCTCGCCTGCGGCCTCTGGTATGTTTTCGCGGAAGCCTACGATCTACCCCCGGAGCCCGAGTACACGGCGCTGATTCTTGATTGCGATATTATCCACGACCTGCCGCCCGCGTTGGAGGCGCGCCACTTCAACAGCGAAGACATCGCCCATATTCTGGCGAAGATTGGTGCAACGCTCAAGTACCTTGCCGCACACCCTTACTCCCAGCTGGACGAAGAGGCGTACGCGCAGACCCTCGAGGACATCCGGCAGCGCGGCGTGAAAGAAATCGGCACCGAGGGCGGTAGCCTCTACACCCTGCTTGCCTCAAGCATGGAGGGCGAATCGGCGTGGCCGGCACCGGTTCAGACCGCGAACGATTACCTCGGTGACGGCAACTGGTCCTTGGGTATGCTCCGCACCGGCATTTACCCGGCGGAGGCGCTCGAGAACGAGTGGTATATCGACGCCGCGGCGGTACCCGAGGATTTTGCGCCGAAGACTCTGAGCCTGTTTTTGAGCTATTGTGCCCGCTACGACCGCGAGCCGACGGCGCTGAACTACGGCTACTGGTCTACCATTCCCACGCTCATTGAGCAGGTGCCGCCGCTGGGTGCGGTGCGCGCCAAGTTCGGCTCCTGGCAGGCGACCCTGCATCGCGGACGCGCGCAGATTGCCCGCGAGTTGCGCCTGTGGACGAGGAACGAAGCGAACGCGGCTGCTGCTGAGGCGAGCGCCGCTGAAGCGGGCATCGCGGAGGATCTTGAGCTCCTCGACGCTGAGCTCACTAGCGCTGAGCTGACTAGCGCTGAGCTCACCGAAGCAGAACTAGCAGAGCTGGACACCCCCGACAATTCCCCCGCGGACAACTCCCCCGCAGACGCTCCCGCAGAGTCGGCAGAACTTACAGAGCCCGCAGAGCCCGCGCGTCTGAGCGCCCGCGAACTCACCGAGCAGGGCATCGGCGTGGTGCAGACCGCCCACACCGATCTGGCGGCGTACCACCGCACCCAGTGGGAGCAGACGGTGGAAGTCTTCGGCGAACGCCTCGCGCAGCTTGCCTGGAACCGCCGTCTGAGCACCTACTACTTCTTCGACGGCGCATCCCTGGAGGACGCCGACCCGACCCCCGTGGTGACGGTCTTCCGCTCCCCCACCGGCTTCCTCTGCGAGCTCGAGCCTACCGCCGAGGCGCTGCCCGTCTTCGACCCGGAGTTCCTGCAGGAGCACGGCTGGAGGCACCCGGTACCGGTGCATGCGCTGTGGAATCTGCACGCGCTCGACCCGTTGGAGGCTGCTGCCGCCGTCATCGAGGCGATGCGTTCGGGTTGCGGTTGTGAACGCTGGGATTTCTACCGCACCGATGATGACAACGACCCGCTTGCCGAAGAGTCTGAGATGGCTTCCGTCTAAGCGCGCACGCCCGCGAGCCTCTCGGGTTCATCCCTGGAGACAGCGAAAGCCCGCGTCCCCGCTCCCTGAGAGGAGTAGGTGACGCGGGCTTTACGTATGCTCAGACAGTTTATGCTCGGGCAGTTTACAAAGCTACTCTCTGTAGCCCTAGCCGGCGTGGCTGAGCGTGACTACCCAGCGCGCTTGCTGAGCGTGGTTGCACAGCTGCTTAGCGTGCCGAGAAGATCTCGGACGCTTCCACAATCGCAATCTGCGCGGTGCGGGTCGAAATCGCCTCGTGGCGGCGTGCATCAGCGCGGCGCTTGAAGAACCAACCAATGCCCAGAATCGCGAACCAGACGGGCATCGCGAGCAGACCCCTGAGGGTTTCTTCATCCATGGTCAGCACGCCAATGGTGAAGGCGAAGAACACCAGCGACAGCCAGGCGGAGAAACGGCCGCCGGGCAGACGGAACTTCGACTTCTCGTGACGTGACGGGAACTTCTTGCGGTACATCAGGTAGCTGACCATGATCATCGCCCACGCGAAAATCACGAGTACCGCAGCCACGGTGGTGACCAGGTTGAACGCGCTAGAAATCGAGTCACCCGCGTAGAGCAGCACAATGGAGGACAGCAGCATCACTGCGGAGAGGAACAGCGCGTTACGCGGCACGCCGTTCTTAGAAATCTTGCCAAGGAACTGCGGGGCGCTGCGCTCGCGCGCCAGGCCGAATGCCATACGCGAGGTGGAGAAGATACCGGAGTTCGCCGAGGAGGTTGCGCTGGTAATCACCACGAAGTTGATGATGTGCGCGGCGATACCCAGGCCCGCCAGGGTGAACATGGCGACGAAGGGGCTCTTATCGGGGCTGACGAGGCGCCAGGGGGTAACCATCAGGATGGTGACGAGCGCACCCACGTAGAAGACCATAATACGTACCGGCACGGCGTTGATCGCCCTGGGCAGGGTCTTTTCGGGGTCCTTGGTTTCTGCCGCGGTGGTACCGACCAGCTCGGAGCCCATGAACGCAAAGACAGCAATCTGGAATGCGCCGAGGAAGCCGATGAAGTGGTTCGGGAACATGCCGCCGTCGTTCCAGAGGTTTGCAACGGATGCCTGAGCGCCACTGGGTGAGGTGAAGCCGATAGCGACCATGCCGCCACCAACAATGATCAGGGCAACGATAGCGACAATTTTAATCATGGAGAACCAGAATTCGATTTCACCAAAGTTCTTCACGGACACCAGGTTCAGGGTCAGCAGAACGGTGATGACGGCGAGCGCCGGAATCCAGGCTTGCAGGTCGGGCCACCACAGACGCAGGTAGCCGACGATTGCGATGATATCCGCAACGGCGGTGACCACCCACATGAACCAGTAGGACCAGCCGAGGAAGAAACCTGCCATGGGGCCGCACAGGTCGGTGGTGAAGTCGGAGAAGGACTTGTACCTCAGGTTGGAGAGCAGGATCTCGCCCATAGCTCGCAGCACCAGGAAGATGACGGCGCCAATGAGCATATACACGAAAATCACGGAGGGCCCTGCCAGGGAGATGGCGCGGCCGGAGCCCATGAACAGGCCCGTGCCGATGGCTCCGCCGATTGCGATGAGCTGGATGTGGCGGTTGCTTAGACCACGGTGTAGTCGCTCTCCCTGCTCGGGAGCTTTCGGATTCAGGGTGACGTTGTTCTGTTCAGTCACGACGTCCTCTTTTCAGCGGTTGTACCCCGTACCGCTTGTGCCACTACTGGAATAAGAATTATTAAACGCAGCAGGCACAGTCACTGTATGTTTATGCGGCCAGTTGCTTTGCGGGGCAGCCCCGGATTTCGGGGCGAGGCTGGGGCTCTATGCCAGCTACCACGCGGTACTCGGAAGTGTCACGCTATCGACTAACGCGAAGTTTTTCTGGGAGCTCTCACAGCTACTTGGATAGTTATTCTACAGGTGTTCAGGGTGCAAAAACAGGTTTTGACACGAAAAAAGTGACTTATCTCTATTATTGAAATCACATCAAGCGGCGCAAAGATGCCGCCTAGCACCCGACCAAGGGGTGCAAGAAAGCCCCGCTTCCGCATCCGAAAAGAATGCAGAAACGGGGCTTACCAACAGCGCCGCAGAAAGAACAGAATTACTTCTGAGCGGGCTCCACGGAGGACGCCTCCGCAGCCAGCGCGCGAGCACGCTTCGCTGCATGATGGCGAGTCAGAATCTCGTAGCCAATAGCCAGAGCAATGAACCAGACGGGGGTCAGCGCCAGGCCAACAGCGGTATCCGGGTACAGGCTCAGGGCGTAAACCATCACAGCAAAGAAGACCAAGCCGAACCAGCTCATGCCAATACCCCAGGGCATCTTATACTCGGATGCTTCGTGGCGCTCCGGGAACTTCTTGCGGTACACCAGGTACGCAATCAGGATCATGCTCCAGGTGAAGATACCCATCATCGACGCCACGGAGGTCACCACGGTGAACGCCTCCATGATGCCATTACCTGCGTACAGCATGACCAGGCTGAACAGCAGCAACACAGTGGTCAGATACAGGGCGTTCGCGGGCACACCGTTCTTGGTGAGCTTACCGAGGGCAGAAGGTGCCGCCCCCTCGTGTGCCAGACCGTAGACCATGCGGGAGGTCGAGAAAATACCGGAGTTCGCCGAGGACGCCGCGGAGGTCAGCACCACGAAGTTCACCAGCGACGCAGCAATACCAATACCCGCCAGGGAGAACATGCCCACGAAGGGGCTCATGGACTTATCCAGCTTGTCCCAGGGGGTGACGGCAAGAATGGTCAGCAGGGGCAGGGCGTAGAAGAGGCAAATGCGGAAGGGCACCGCGTTAATTGCCTTGGGCAGGGTGCGTTCGGGGTGCTTAGTTTCAGCCACGGCGGTGCCGACGAGCTCGGCGCCCACGAAGGCGAAGAGGGCAATCTGGAAGGAGCCCAGGAAGCCGGTCACGCCCTGGGTGAAGATACCGCTACCGGAGGGGCCGGGGTGATCCCACAGGTGCCGCAGGGAGGCGGTGGTGCCATCGGGGCTGGTGAAACTGAAGGCGACCATGAGCGCACCAACAATAATGAGGGCGACAATGGCGACGATTTTAATGACGGCGAACCAGAATTCGATTTCGCCGAAGTTCTTCACCGAGGGCAGATTCAGCAGCAGCAGCGCAATGATGACGACAAGCGCAGGAATGAACTTAGGCATGCCAGGTAGCCAGTACTGCACGTAACCTGTGATTGCGATGACGTCCGCAATACCGGTGACCACCCAGAAGAACCAGTACGACCAACCAACGAAGAAGCCGGCACGCAGGCCAAGGATGTCGGTAATGAAGTCGGTGAAGGACTTGTACTTGGGGTTGGAGAGCAGAATCTCGCCCATGGCACGCAAAACAAAGTAGATGACGCTACCGATAATTGCGTAGACGAAGACGATGGAGGGGCCGGTCAGCGCAATGGTCTTCGCCGAGCCGAGGAAGAGGCCGGTACCGATGGCACCGCCAATTGCGATCAGCTGGATGTGTCGGTAGCTGAGTCCGCGCTGGAGCTTGGAGTGCTCTGCTTCGGAGTCTAGGCCGGTGACGGAGTTGTGCGGCGTTGGCTGCTGTGTCACGTATTTCTCTTTTCTGCGTCGGTTCGCCCTAATTTTCACTCGGGGGCATGTCCGGGTGGTTGGTATTCATGCATATTTCTTGGTGGTAAGAAGGAGGGGAGCCTCGCGTTTCCTCAGCCCGCGTGGTGTGCTTGGGCTTGTGGACTCCGATTTTTCGGGGCTTCCGGGTTCCTGCATCACCAATAGTGAATTATGCAGAGAATGCATAATTTCAAATTTTACCCCCTCATACCCACATAAGCACAAAGAATCCAACAAGAGATAAGGGTGCAACTGTCCAAAAATTTCTATGGGCGAATTTTGCGCTGTTCCGAGGTGGGGTTCCGAGGCGGGGTTTGTACCGCCCGAAAAATATTTAGAAACTTTACGTGTAAAACTTTACAAAGCACGGGACTGGGTCTAGAGTAGAAACCGTTCAACCGAAAACCTAACAAAACAACGACAGAACAGAAGGACAACATCATGAGCAAGTTCTCCAACGCAGCACTGCGCATCACCGCCGGCGCGCTCATCCTCGACGCAGGCGTCAAGAAGCTCAAGGCAGACGAAGGCACCTACGCTTTCCTGCAGCAGATGGCGGCAACCGGTGTTCCCGCAGTCTCCAAGCTGGACGCAGCAACCTTCGGTAAGCTCATCTCCGGCGCAGAGACCGCACTCGGCGCAACCCTGCTGACCCCCTTCATCCCCGCACGACTGGCGGGCGCAGGCCTGACCGCATTCGCGGCAAACCTGATGACCATGTACTTCCGCAACCCGGACATGCACGACGCGACCTTCCGCCCCACCCAGGACGGCCAGCAGCTCGCAAACAACATCGTGCTGCTCGGTGCGGGCCTGGCACTGCTGGGCTCCAAGAAGTAAGCCCCACAAACTAACTCACTCAAACAACCTCACGAGGTGCGGCGGGAGCAGCAATCGTTCCCGCCGCACTTTTGTATGCGCGCTACTTTTCTGCGCCCCTCAGACCGGCGCGCGCCCGGCTAGTTCAGTCTCACGCCAGCCCCGCACGCCCGCTAACCACACGGTGTAGCGGCCCTGCGCTATTCTTTGCCCTGCGCTATTCTTTTAGGTATGTCTACTGAGAACACGCAGCCTAGCCAGGCACCCGAATCCACCGAAGAAAAGGCCAAGAAGCCGGTTCCCGAGGAATTCTTCCGCCAGCCCTACTCCTTCGTCCGCCGCGGCGACCGCCTCACCGCGCGCCGTCAGAAGGCCTGGGATACCTACTCCCCCACCCACGTGCTGGACATTCCGCGCCTGCGCACCGACACCTCCGTCGCACCCGAGGCGACCTTCGACCCGGTTAAGATTTACGGCCGCGAGGCGTACCAGGTCGTCGAGATTGGTTCCGGCCTGGGCGAGGCGATTGTGCACCGCGCAGCTGAGATGCCCGAGGCGAACTTCCTCGCCGTCGAGGTGTACACCCCCGGCATCGCGGACCTGCTGCTGAAGATGGGCAACGCCGGCGTGGAGAACGTGCGTGTGGCTCAGGCGAACGCACCCGAACTGCTCGACAACATGCTCGAGGAGAACTCCGTGGACGAGCTGTGGGTGTTCTTCCCGGATCCCTGGCACAAGTCCCGCCACCACAAGCGCCGCCTGGTGTCCCCGGCGTTCGCCGATAAGGTTGCGCGCGTGCTCAAGCCCGGCGGCATTTGGCGTCTGGCGACTGACTGGGAGGAGTACGCCCTGGTCATGCGCGAGGTTCTGGAGGCGCACCCCGACTTTGAGAACGTGAACCCGGGCGCCGGTGCGACCGAGGAGGATCCGCTGGGTGGTTGGGCTCCGCGCTGGGAGGGTCGTACCCTCACCAGCTTTGAGCGTAAGGCTCAGGAGGCGGGCCGCCGCGCGCACGATCTGACTTACCGCCGCAAGTAAGCGGAGCAGCGCCAGCGAGAGTTACCCCATGTGATTTCCCGCCACCGCGCAAAGTGCATACGTTAAAGCAGGTGAGGCTCCCCGGCCATTCGGGGAGCCTCACCTTTTTGTATGTGAATCCAGGTGCATGCGGGCGGGGGTCTACCCTACCTCGCTCGTATATCGCCAAGACGCACAAGCCTATATCAGTGGCTGACTAGCGCAGATGAGCTAGAACAGCCGAACCGTTTATCCCAGTGTAGCGGGTTTAGCCGGTTTAGCGCGGCGGTTTTGCATCATCCGCCGTAGCCGGTTAGCGCGACTTGCGGTAGAGCACCACCGCCGAAGAACGCTGACGAGGCGCCGGGCGGGTACCGCGGGCAATATGCACCACATCGCCGCTGGTACCGGCAGCGAACACGCGCTCCGACATGCCCATCTTCACCTTCGCGTCCTCAACCTGACGCTGCAAGTCCGCGATCTGCTCCTGCTGCTCCTCCACGAGGGACTGCAGCTCAATGATGCGGCGAATACCCTCCAGGGAGACGCCCTCCTGCGAGAGCTGCTGAATCTGCTGCAGACGGTTCACGTCACGCTGCGAATAGCGGCGCGCCTTACCGGGCGCACGCGAAGGCTGGACCAGGCCGATACGGTCGTACTGGCGCAGGGTCTGCGGGTGCATGCCCGCCAGCTCAGCCGCCACAGAAATCACGAAAACCGGGCGGTCCATGCTGTGCAGCGGCTCGCTACGACGGGACTTAGATGCTGATTCTCGAGATGCCATGGTTTACTTCGCTTTCTTCAACAGATCCTTACGCGGGTTCTCCTGCGGAGCCAGTTTTACGAACTTATCGAATGCTTCCTTCGCCTCTGCGCTCAGCTCGGTGGGCAGTACAATCTCCGGGATGACCAGCAGGTCGCCGTTGCCACCCTTAGCCTTGAAGCCGCGGCCCTTGGCGCGCAGTCGGCGGCCGACCTGGCCGGGTGCCAGGCGCAGCTTCACGGTGGTGTTATCGGGCAGGGGCACCTCGATTACTGCGCCGTCAACGGCCTCGGCGAGGGTGACGGGTGCGCGCATAACCAGGTTGTTTCCCTCGCGGGAGTACACGGAGTCGTCGGAGACGCGCACGGTGACCTTCAGGTCGCCACCGCGCAGGCCCTTGCCGCGCAGGCGCACCTTCTGGCCGTCCTTAATGCCGGCGGGGATGCGTGCCTCGGTGTGGGAGCCGTCCGGCAGGAACACGGTCACGGTCGCGCCGGTGTATGCCTGGGCCAGGCTGATGCGGGTGCTGGTGGTGCTTTCTTCGGGTGCTGCGTGCTGTGCGCCGCCGAAGTCGCTACCCATGTTGCCAAAGCCGCTACCCATGCCGCCGAAGTCGGCGCTGGTGAAGCCGGCGGAGCGACGGCGGCTGCCGCCGGTGCTTCCGCCGAAGAGGCCGCCGAGCAGGTCATCAATGTTGATATTGGCGCTGGTGCCGCCGCGGAATCCGCCGAAGGCGTCCGCGCCGGAGTAGCCGCCGCTAAAGCCGCCTGCACCGAAGCCACCCGCACCCATGCCTGCGGCGCCGTAGCGGCGGATCTGGTCGTACTCCTCGCGCTGCTTCTTGTCGGAGAGCACGTCGTACGCTTCGGAGATTTCCTTGAACTTCTTTTCTGCTGCGGCGTCACCGGGGTTCAGATCCGGGTGGTACTTGCGGGAGAGCTTGCGGTACGCCTTCTTAATGTCGCTTTCGCTTGCGTCTTCGCTAACGCCCAGTGCCTTGTAGAAATCGTCAGTTATCCAGTTTTCACTTGCCATGTGTGTTTTCTCCTCTCGCGGTGATGCGCCGCCCTCCTCGGTTACGGGACGGCTAGCAGGGCACCGCGTGCTTGTCTTAATGCTCTATATAAAAGTTTAGTCTACTTGACTCAATTTTGGAAGGGTTGAGCCCAAAAAATTAACGCCCCTACAAGCCTTTTTAACCACCGCCGCTACATGCCGAGACCACGCACATATCGCAAGCAAACAACAGGGCGGGCACTCCCCCATCAGGGAGAGCACCCGCCCGTCGTTAGTTATTCAGCCAATGCCTAGCCGGTCACCTTACGGTGCGACAGCCACAGCCACCTGAGCGGTACGAACCACGCGGTCGTTGACGCGGTAGCCGTAACGCAGAACCATGGAGATGTGGTCCTCAGCCACCTCGTCGGTGGGCTGCTGCAGAACAGCTTCGTGAATGTTCGGGTCGAAGGCGTCGCCTACTTCACCGAAGCGCTCCACGCCCTGCTTGCCGAGCAGCTCTTCGAGCTTGGTAGCGATGGAGGCGAAGGGGCCTTCCTTCAGGTCGCCGTGCTTGCGTGCGGCGTCGATATCGTCGAGCACCGGCAGCAGCGCGGTCACCAGTTCACTGGTTACGAAGCCTCGCAGCTGCTCCTTTTCGCGAGCGGTGCGGTTCTTGAAGTTAGTGAACTCGGCCTGCAGGCGAAGCAGGGAGTCCAGGCGCTCTGCGGCGAGTGCCGCATCCGCAGATTCTGCTTCTACGGCGTCCTGGAGCTCAGCCTCGACGGCTTCCGCAGCTTCCTCGGGGCTTTCGACCGATTCAGCTTCGGGGTGGCCTTCCGCTGCGGGGGCGTTGAATGCCTCCTCCAGCGGGTCGGGGGTGGTGTTTTCCTGCTCAGCCATGATTACTTCTTCTCGTCTTCGTCGATAACCTCGGCGTCGACAACGTCCTCATCAGCGGCGGGCTTGGACTCGGATGCCTCAGCCTGTGCTGCTGCGTAGAGTGCCTCGCCCAGCTTGGATCGGGATGCCTGCAGCTTCTCGAATGCGGACTTCACTGCTGCGTCGTCGTCGCCCTCGAGTGCCTTCTTCAGCTCGTCGACATCGCCCTGGACCTCGGTCTTGACGTCCTCGGGCAACTTGTCGCCGTTCTCCTTCAGGAGCTTCTCAGTGGTGTATGCGACGGACTCGGCTTCGTTGCGGGTGTCAGCAGCCTCGCGGCGTGCCTTGTCCTGCTCTGCGTGTGCTTCTGCGTCCTTGACCATGCGGTCGATGTCTTCCTTGGAGAGGGAGGTGCCGCCGGTGATGGTCATGGACTGCTCAGCGCCGGTGCCCTTGTCCTTTGCGGAGACGTGGACGATGCCGTTTGCGTCGATGTCGAAGGTGACCTCAATCTGGGGCACGCCGCGGGGTGCGGGGGCGATGCCGGTCAGCTCGAAGGTACCCAGGTTCTTGTTGTCGCGAGTGAACTCACGCTCACCCTGGAAGACCTGAATGGTCACGGAGGGCTGGTTGTCCTCTGCGGTGGTGAAGGTCTCGGAACGCTTGGTCGGGATTGCGGTGTTGCGCTCGATCAGCTTGGTCATCACGCCGCCCTTGGTCTCGATACCGAGGGAGAGGGGGGTGACGTCGATCAGCAGAACGTCCTTACGGTCGCCCTTCAGAACGCCTGCCTGCAGTGCTGCACCCATTGCCACGACCTCGTCGGGGTTCACGCCCTTGTTGGGCTCGCGGCCGGTGAGCTCCTTGACGAGCTCAGAGACGGCGGGCATACGGGTGGAGCCACCAACCAGGATGACCTCAGAAATCTCGGAGATGGTCACGCCGGCTTCCTTGATGACGTCGAGCACGGGCTTCTTGGTGCGCTCGAGCAGGTCGTGGGTCAGTTCCTCGAACTTTGCGCGGGTCAGCTTCTCATCCAGGTGGATGGGGCCCTCGGGGGTCACGGACAGGTACTGCAGGGAGATGTTGGTGCTAGAAGCGCTGGACAGCTCCTTCTTAGCCTGCTCAGCTGCTTCCTGCAGACGCTGCAGAGCGATCTTGTCCTTGGACAGGTCTGCGCCGGTGTTTGCCTTCACCTGTGCGAGCAGCCACTCGACGATGCGCTGGTCCCAGTCGTCACCACCGAGGCGGTTGTCACCGCTGGTTGCGCGAACCTGAATGGTGGAGAAGCCGTCGTCGTCCTTGCCAACTTCCAGCAGGGAGACATCGAAGGTACCGCCACCGAGGTCGAAGACCAGGATGAGCTCGTCTTCCTTACCCTTGTCCAGGCCGTATGCCAGTGCTGCGGCGGTGGGCTCGTTGACGATACGCAGGACGTTCAGGCCTGCGATCTCGCCGGCTTCCTTGGTTGCCTGACGCTCAGCGTCGTTGAAGTATGCGGGAACGGTGATGACGGCGTCGGTGACCTTGTCGTTCAGGAATGCCTCTGCGTCGCCCTTCAGCTTCATGAGGATACGAGCGGAGATTTCCTGCGGGGTGTACTTCTTGCCGTCAATCTCGGTGGTCCAGTCGGTGCCCATGTGGCGCTTGACGGAGGAGATGGTGCGGTCGACGTTGGTTACTGCCTGACGCTTTGCGACGCTACCAACCAGAACCTCGCCGTCCTTGGAGAATGCGACGACGGAGGGGGTGGTGCGGGTGCCCTCTGCGTTAGCGATGACGACCGGGTCGCCACCTTCCAGTGCTGCTACGACCGAGTTGGTGGTACCGAGGTCAATACCTACTGCACGTGCCATATATTTATTCACTCCTTGTGATCAGTGCCCCGCTTCTTCTAATGCGAGGCGGGTTAGTTTGAAAGTTTTGGAGGCGAGGGTGCTGCGCGTACCGCTCCGTGTGGAGTGGTCTGCGCGGCTCCCTTGAGCCTCATGTACTCAAGTATGCACCCTCTCAGAGGGCGTGTCAATAGGGTTGAGCGAACTTTACTCAACTTTTTTTCGCGACTTTGTGTGAGGTGCGGGTTTTTCGGGGCTCTGGAGGGGCGTTTTGCGGATAATTTTGGGGTGGCGGCGAGGCGCGGGTGGGCGGTTTTGCCGCGGAATTCCGGGGTTTTTGGGCTGGGCGAGGGCGCGGCGAGGCGATTCAGCGCACGGCGGACACGGGCGGGCGCTCGGGGCGAAAAAATTTTTAAAAAATTTTTAAAAAAGAGGCGAAAAACCCAAAAATTGGGGTGCGGGAAGTGCCGGGAGGTGGTGCAGGGGCAACTTATATAAGGTGTGCGGGGCGATTTTTGGATCCAGAAACCAGACCTCTGGCAGTGTTGCTAAAGGTGCGCTTCGTGCAGGGTGCCTCAGCTACAGGCGTCCGTCTGAGATCCCGGAGATTCACTCCTCTTATATATAGAGGGCATGTTTGCAAGCTCCATCGCTCGCTTTATGGAGGTATCTCCGCTTGCCCGACCCACAGTTCCCCAACCTCCACCTATGGCTTGAGGTCACCCGCCTGCCGTATCCTTGGTTACGACCATATCCTCTCAAAGTAGACAGGAATCCCATATGTCACCCAAAAATGCCTCACGAGACAAGCGAGCAATTTTGCGCCTTATATATAAAATAATTGCATTAATTTTAATTCCAATTATCGTATTTTCCACTATCTCACATATAGATTCCTTAAATGATAGACAAATTGCAGATTTATTAGAAATTTTTAATTTTTCAAAGTTTGGAACACCACTCAATAGCGCACTGACAGTATTCCTATTGCTACTATTTGGGCTCTTTGCATTCTTTCCGCTCATTAGATTGATACAAAAGTTCTTTTCCGCCCTTACGGGAAAATACTTTGTTATTTCTCTTGCGGCTCTCGCAGTTCTGGGAGCAACTGCTTCCCTTTATATTCCTTCCTATACAAATTGGTTTAAACCCGATACTCAGCAATCTACGGGCAGTACGCAGCCTACACAGAATACCCAGGGTTCCGGAAACCAACAGAATCAGTCTTCTAAAGATTCATCTTCTGATTTAAGACTTCATCTTCTATATATTACTGGTGGCATTATCGCTGTCTTGGGTCTTATTGAGACAAACCGCAAGAATAGCCAGGACCATATTCGTCAGGTTCATGCAGCTCGTCGTGACCGCTATATCGAAGCGGTTGATAAACTATCTAGCGAGCAGGCGCCTGTTCGTCTTGGTGGTGTGTACGCTCTCGTTGGCCTTGTCGATGAATGGCTAGATGACGACAATATCAACAAAGAAACTCGAATCAAAGAAGGGCAGATTATTATCAACAATCTCTGCTCCTACATTCGTTCGCCCTTCCCTTTGGCAGAGGAAATTGAAGAATACGAAGCCCGCAAAGAACTAGAAAAGCTCCAGAAGGCAGATTCCAAGAAGCTCAGTGAAAAAGAGTCTTCACAGCTCCAGATTCTACTTAAGCGCTTCAAAGATTCTGACGAATACGAAAATCCTGAAAATATCACCGCAGACTATGCAAAGTTCCACGAAGAACAGGATGTACGCCGCACTATCTTCGTTGAGATGAGTAAGCGCAGTAGCATCTTAACCAAGAACGAGAAGAAGGACGTATTCAAGACCATTCCAGGAATATGGAGTGACTTTGATTTCGATTTCAGCCGGGCACCCATCTTCTACCCCTTAAAGGAAATAACCTTTGAAAGCCCAATTTTTACAGAGGCGACATTTTACAAAGACGCCGATTTTAGCCAAGCAGATTTCGTAGGAGATGCAGATTTCAAATATGCAATTTTCAACAATACGTTACATTTCAACCAAACTTGTTTTATAGGGAGCGTAAATTTCAGTGAAGCGAAATCCAAAGAAGGACTATATTTTAGGAAAACACGTTTCCTTGAAGAAGCATACTTTATACACACTCTCTTCAAAAAAGATACGATCTTTGATTGGGCGCGATTCAAAAAATTTGCACATTTCGAGCAAGCTGGATTTTTTGGTCGCACAAGCTTCCATGCAACACATTTTAAGGGAGACTTAGGATTTATTGACGCATATTTTGAGGATACTGCGGATTTTAGACTAGCACGCTTTGAAGGCCCTGCAACTTTCAGTGCTTTTTTTAAGAACAAAGCACCATTATTTGTTGACCCCGATGATAAATTTGAATCCGCGGCTTATTTTTCATATAAGGTCGACAAAAATAAATATAATTTTTTTGTAATTACTGATAGTCCTCATAAAATCAATCGTGGAGAAGCAGAGCTTGAAGGTGAAGAGTTCATAATTCCTGTTGGGACTAGGTTATTCGATCCTGGTTCATGGAATAAAGAGAAATATACTCGCGTGAGTGATCCCGCAGAGCCTCTTGAAAATTCAGACACCGAGGAAGAAAAACCCGCTGAATAAGGCTCATTAGGAGAAGCCCCGCCTGCATTTCTCATGCAGGCGGGCTTTCTTCTTTTGCCCACCGGGAGCGCACAGGGGTGGGATCCCCCCCTATGCTGGATGTAAGCCAGCACCGGAGCAGGAAGGGCACACCACCATGAACCTCAACAAACTCCTCACAGCGCTACGGCAACGCACAAACGCCCCGGCACGCAACCTGCAGGCCGGGCGTCGCGAACGCTACACGCACGCCCTCGAACAATTTCTCGACGGGCACCAGCCCGCCGTACGCCTCAGCGGGGCGTACACACTCGTAAACCTCGCAGACGAATGGCTCACCGACGCATCCCTCCCCGAGCAGGCGCGCCGCGAAGAAGCCCAAACCATTATCGACGCGCTGACCGGGTGCATCCGCACACCCTACCCCCTCGCGCAGAAGCGGCAAATCCTAGAAGCAGACGAGGCCCCCGAAGAGTACGAAGGCGACTTTACGCGCGATCAGGAGGCACTACGCGAAGAGCAGCTAGTGCGCCGCACAGTCTTCATGGAGTTCAGCCGCCGCCTCGCCGTAATCGCCGAGAGCACCGAAAAAGGCAACGGGGAGAACCAGCACACGGTGCCGCCGATATCGCCCATGTGGGCTGATCTGCGCTTCGACTTTAGCGGCGCACCCATCTTCTACCCGCTGCGGCAGCTGCACTTTCAGAACGCCGATTTCGCCTCCGCAACCTTCTATGGTCCGGCGGATTTCTCCGGCGCAACCTTTCGCGGTGACACCAGCTTCTCCGCAGCACAGTTCACCGCTGACGCGTCCTTCCACGGCGCGAACTTCACCGACTGGGTGGGGTTCAGCGCCGCGCACTTCGCGGGCGCGGCGGACTTTAGCGGGGCACACTTTGAGGATGCGGCAAGCTTCGCAACCGTAACCTTCACCGGCGAGGCTGACTTCTCAGACGCGGTCTTTTCAGCTGCGGCTGACTTCGCGGTATCCGCTTTCAAATCCGATGCCGACTTCTCACGCCTGAACACCGCGGGCATAGCCAGCTTCGCGGCGGTCACCTTTGACGGAAAGGCACTATTCACCGCCTCCACGTTCCACGATGAAGCGCACTTCGCCGCATCGGTCTTCAACCAGCCGGCGGTGTTCTCCAAGTCGCTGTTCGGCGGGGTCGCGCGCTTTGCCGGTATAGCCACCAAGCAGTCCGCAATGTTCAGCAACGTGCGCTTTACGGGCGCGGCGGACTTTAGCGGGGCGTCCTTCACACAGTACGAGGATTTTGGTGGGGCGCGGTTCGACGGCGACGCCACGTTCAGCCGGGCGTCTTTTATTGCGCTTCCAAGGACGCGCTATGAGATGGACTTCCCGCAGCACGCGAACTTCGGTAACGCGGCCTTCGCGCAGGATGCCGACTTTAGTCAGGCGACGTTCACGGCGCATGTCGGCTTCTACAAGGCGACGTTCGCGCGGGCGGTGAGCTTCAACGGGGCGAACTTTGAGGGCGCCTACTTCGCGGATGCGACATTCGGTCAAAAGGCTGATTTCAGGCAGACTAGCTTCGCGTACGTTGAGCCGTCCTTTGAGGCTTTGGAGAGGCGACTGCCGAGGGCACGGTTCTCGGCGCAGGCGGATCCGCAGGATTACCTGTTCGAGGCGCGCCCGGAGAGCCCGCACGGTTTCAGCTGCGGCGAGGCGGAACTTCTTAATAGAACGTTCGTTCTGCCTTTCGGTGCGGTGCTGTACGACCCGGATTCCTGGGACGAAGAGAAGCAGGAGTACACCCGCGCCAGTGAGCCTGCGCAGTAATATCTAGAGGCCCCGCCGCATTGAATGTGTGGCGGGGTCTTTGCATTTGACCCACAACCGCCCAAGCCCGGCAACTTTACACTATGCTGAGTATGACCCGGTCCTTTCAACGATGACAGGAGAACCACATGCATCTGGCGCCCAGCACCGCGTGGGCTTGGCTGATAGCTTGCGCAGTCGTCATTCTGCTTTTCCCGTTTGCCGCGCAGTTCGGCAATCTCAAGGGGAAGCTGTCTAGCTTCCGTACCTGGGTTTGGGCTATCGCTCTCTTGGGCATTGTCACGGCGGGTTTTATGCCTTTCATCTTTGATGCTGACATCACCCATTTTGAGGTTCAGCCGTTCATTTTCTTCATTACCGGCACCCTGCTGGGCGTTCTCTTTCTTGGGGAGTTCCACCGCATGAACGCCCAGAAAAAGCTGAAACACCCCCAGCGGGTGCACGCTGAGCGCCGTACCCGTTACAGCAAGGCAGTTGAGCAGCTGGCGTATCCGAACCCCGCAGTCCGTGCGAGTGCCATCAGTGCTCTTGCGGGTCTAGTTGATGAGTGGCTCGCTGACGAGCAGCTCAGCGTTGAGGCGCGGCAGAAGGAGGGGCAGGTCATCATCAATGCCCTCTGCGCTTATGTGCGTTCGCCGTTCGCGCGGGCGTTCAAGGCAGAAGCTTTTGAATCCGATACGCCGCCCGCTAACTATGCGGGTGATTTCGCTACGGATCTGGCGGCTTTCCGTGGTGAGCAGGATGTTCGCCGCAGCATCTTCGTTGAGATAAGCAAGCGCAGCAGCACCCTGATTGAAAATGAGAAGGGCGAGGTGACTGTTGTCCCCGGCGCATGGAGCGGATTTGAGTTCGATTTCAGCCGGGCAGTCGTCTTCTACCCTCTCAACGGTCTGACTATTGAGAACGCCGATTTCTCTGCGGCGAGGTTCTGCAACGGTTCAGATTTCAGCGGGGCAACTTTTGCGGGAACCGTGGATTTCAGCCGCGCAACTTTTGAATCTATCGCGGGGTTCAGTGACGCAACCTTCGCTGGTGACGCGAACTTCAGCCATGCAACCTTCGCTCAGAACGCTGACTTCGGCGGAGCGTCCTTCATTCAGAACGCCCAATTCGACGGGGTGAAGTTCATGCAGACCGCGCATTTCAGCGGGGTGGAATTCGCTCAGGAAGCGAACTTCACCGGGGCAGCTTTCATCCAGAACGCCAGTTTTGGCGGGGTAAATTTTGCCCGGAACGCAGACTTCAGCTGGGCGATATTCACCCAAAACGCGCACTTCGTCGGGGCCGTTTTCAGTCAGGTTGCAGACTTCAATGGGGCAACTTTTACCCAAGATGCCCGCTTCAGTGAGACGGCTTTCGCGCAGGTCGCACGCTTCAAATGGGCGACTTTCACGCAAACCGCTGACTTTAGTGAGGCGACTTTTGACCAAGGCGCAGATTTCAGTGAGGCTACCTTTGAGGCTGACGCTGAGTTCTACGGAGCGTCTTTTATGGGTGTTGCAGATTTCTGCGATGTATCTTTCGTGAAGAGCCCGCCGGTGTTTGTGGCTGAAGATGTCGAGTCGGGTGAGGTGCACCGGGCTCGGTTCACTGTGCCGTCTACCGGTCAGGAGGCGCATAACTTCGCGGTGTACGAGGGTAGCCAGCCTATTCCGCTGGGTACCGCAGGGTTGAACGGCGTGGGCTACCATATCCCGGTTGGTACGGTGCTCTTCGACCCGGATTCGTGGGATAAACGCCAGAAGGAATACACGCGCCTGAGTGAGCCTGCGCAGTAATATCCTGAGGCCCCGCCACATGAATGTGTGGCGGGGCCTTCGCGCACGTAGTGGACACCGCCAAGTAGCTACGTTGAAAAATAAAACGGCACGAAAAACCCCGCTTGAGCGAGTATGCTCTAGCGGGGTTTTCGAATCTTATCTACCCGGATTCGTTTATCGCTTTCCAGTGGCATTACGCCATGCCTGAGATAAATAAAACATAAATTGGGTAGCAAAAATCCGCGGAATGTGTGTCATCTGCTAAAATCAGCAGTGACAACGCAATTCCGCGTTGTCTCCAAATTTATAAACTAAATAGAGAGGAGGGGAACTCCTATGGACGAGAACCGTTTCTGGCTACTCGTTGAACGGGGTAGCTATTTAGCAACTCTGTTCGTCGGTCTAGTAGAGGTGCTTAAGTTTGCTGCTCCGCATCTCTACTAGGGGCAATTTACGTGGTGCTACTGGTAATGCTCCAACATTGCTGGTAGCTCCACGTTTATTTTATAGTCATTGTATATAAGGACAAGCCCTACATATGTGACCGTATACCTAATAATGTAGCGCATTTTTTAAGACATAACAACACAACAACACTAATTACGTAGCCATTGCACCCACCGCGAGAAACAATATCGGTCATTTTGAGAACTTCCATTCCTCGCTACCCGCTACAGCCGCAGAGATATCCCGCCTGCATCTCTCAAAGCTGGCCGATCCCTCGTTAATGACCGGGCGCGACTCACGGCAGACAGCTTTACCCTATGCTGGAAGGTGAACGTTCCTATCAGAGAGGACAGGAGAACCTAGTGCCCAGCAATAACGCATCATCCGCTCCAGAGAGCCCGGTAACCCCGAAAGCTCAGGAGAATCCTTGGTATATCCGGCACTTTATTAAACTCCTCATTGGCTTTGGTCTAGGCGGCGGCGCGGTTGCACTCATTCTGCCTTTGGTTCTCTGGTTGCACTGCGGCATGAGCTCGGGTAGTTCAGATCAGCTGCGTCTGCATCTGTTGTACGTCACTGGCGGTATTATTGCGGTTCTGACTCTTCTGCAGACTAATTGGAAGAACCAGGGTGACCGTCTCAAAATTGATGCCGACATCAAGAAGAATGAGCAGGACGCAAAGAACGAGGCTGCAAAACGTGAACAAGATGCTGTCAAGAGTGAACGTGACCATACCCGCCAGGTACACGCTGAACGCCGCAGCCGCTACACCACGGCTGTAGAGCAGCTGGCTAATGAGAAAGCGACTGTCCGCCTGGGCGGTATCTATACCCTTGTGGGCTTGGTCGATGAGTGGCTCGCTGATAACACCCTCGAACAAGAAGAGCGACAAAAAGAAGGGCAGGTTATTATCAATAACCTCTGCTCCTACATTCGTTCCCCGTTCCCCCTGGCGTTAAAGGCTGAGATACTTGAGGACGATTCAGGGCCTGGTAACTATGAAGGAGACTTCTCCAAAGACCAGGCAGCATTTCATGAAGAACAGGATGTACGCCGCTCTATCTTTGATGAGATGAGCAAACGAAGTAGCTCCGTAATACTGAGCGATGAGGGCGATGTAATCGAAACTATTCCGGGAAAGTGGCGTGAATTCGATATTGATTTCAGCCGAGCACCTATTTTCTATCCCCTCAACGCCATAACTATTGAGAAAGGTAATTTCTCTTCTGCCAAGTTCTACAGTAACGCGGACTTCAACGAAGCAACCTTCATCGAAACCGCGGATTTCAGTGCAGTGATATTCCCCAAAGCCGTGAAATTCAACGAAGCAACCTTCGCTCAAGCCGCAGAATTCAGCGAAGCAACCTTCGCCCAAGCCGCAGAATTCAGCGAAGCAACCTTCGCCCAAACCACGGGATTCAACGCAGCAGCCTTCGCCCAAAGGGCGGACTTCTCCGGGACAAAATTTACCAGCTTTGCAAACTTTAGCGGGGTGAAATTCACTAACACCGCGAACTTTTTCGCCGCAACTTTTACCGACGCTGCAATCTTCGTCGCCGCAGCCTTTACCAACACCGCGAACTTCTTCGGGACAAAATTCACTCAATGGGTGAATTTCAGACAGGCAACCTTCTCCAAGAGTGTTATTTTCATCGACACAACTTTCAAAAACTATGAACCATTCTTTGTGAGCGGAAACTTTCGAGCCAGGTTCTCCGTCCACTCAGCTCAAGATGACTATAAATTCGAGGTATCAGAGAGTCACCGTCCTATTGAAACCGAGCAGATTACCGTAGCTGACGGCAGGGTATTCACTATTCCTGTTGGTTGCGAGCTTTTCGACCCTGCACCTTTGCCTGCACCCAAACCGAAAGAAAAGTCCGCTGAATAAGGCTCACCTTCTAAAAGGCCCTGCCGACCCCACGTCGGCGGGGCCTTCAGTTTTGACCAGTCACGACACATGGCAAGCAGGTTTACCCTATGCTGGAAGGTGAACGTTCCTATCAGAGAGGACAGGAGAACCAGATACATGTTCTTAGAGTCAACGGAAGCCTGGCAGCTGCTCAGCCTATGTACCGCATTGACCGTCGCTTTCTTACTCGCTGTGCATTTCACCAAGCTAAAGGCGAAGGTACCCCTGTTCTACAGCTGGATTGGGGCAATCGCCATCTTTGGCGGAGCATTAGCTTTTCTCCTACCCATCGCGCTCGACTCTGGTTTTGGAAAGGACGATGATGGTCGGGTTCTCAGGCAACTCATTCTCTACACCACCGGTGGTGTTCTAGGTGTTATCACTCTTGGCGAGAGTCACCGAAAGAACAACCAAGAAAAAGAGAAAAACGAGAACGATCATACCCGTCAGGTGTATGCAGAGCGTAGAAGCCGCTACACCAAAGCCATAGAGCAACTAACCAACGAGAAAGCAGCTGTCCGTCTAGGCGGTGTCTATACACTCGTTGGTCTCGTTGATGAATGGCTTGCAGACTATAACCTCAACAAAGATAAACAGAAGGAAGAAGGGCAGGTTATTATCAATAATCTTTGCTCCTATATTCGTTCGCCTTTCCTCATCGCTGAGAAGCTTGAAGAATATGAAGCTCGCAAGGAGCTAAACATGCTTGAGGAGCTTGAGGCGGCCCTCTTACCCGAAGAAGCCTCTCCACGGTTACAAGCTTTACGCAAGCGTTTTATAGATTCTCATCGGTATAAAGAACCTGAAGACATCACAGCAGGTTATGCAGAGCTTCGCGAAGAGCAAGATGTACGTCGAACCATTTTTGCAGAAATGAGCAAGCGTAGCAGCATCGTGACAGAAGTTTCGCAAGACGAAGTCTCCGTCATACCTGGTCCGTGGAGTGACTTTGATTTTGATTTCAGCCGGGCACCGATTTTCTACCCTCTGAATAACCTCACGATCGAAAAAGCATTTTTCTCTTCTGCTAGCTTCTACAATGAACCAAACTTCATCAAGACAGTCTTCGTCCAGAACGCAGACTTCAGCTGGGCAACCTTCAACGACAAGGCAAAATTTAACGGCTCAAAATTCATTCAAAAAGCAACCTTCGACGAAACCATCTTCAACAAAGCGGCCGATTTCTCCGACCAGGAGGATGAAGTCTCTACCTTCCGTGGAAAAGCTTCCTTCAAGCGGGTGAATTTCACCCACGAAGCAAACTTCAACAGGGTAAATTTCATTCAGGAAGCAAGTTTCAGGAACGCAGTCTTCGATCAGAAGGCAAACTTCTTCAAAGCGATTTTCCGCCAATATGTAGATTTCTACAAAGTTAATTTTGAACAGGGTGCGACGTTCTTCGAAGCAGAATTTTGCGGAGAAGACGATAAACACTATGCAAATTTCTATGATGCTACTTTTAAAAACTGCGTGGACTTCCACAAAGCAACTTTTAAAGAGAAGGCAGATTTCCGAGGTGCAAAGTTTAAAATGGGTGGTGAATTCTATGATTCGTTTTTTGGGAAAAAAGCAGACTTCCATAAAGTAACTTTTGAAAAGAAGGAAGCCGACTTCCGCCATGCAACTTTTTACGGGTATGCAGATTTCAGCAAGACAACCTTCGCCCACGAAGCAAGTTTCGGATCAGCAGAATTCTTCCAGCATGTGAATTTCTGGCAGGCCTACTTCGCAATTTATAAGCCTACTTTTGCCCGAGAGAATTCTAAAGCCCGTTTCTCTGTCTGCGTGGAGCAGAAAAAATATAACTTCATGGTTCGTGAAGACAGTCTACCTATTCCGCTGGGTACAGCCGAGCTGAACGGCGTGAGCCGCCACGTCCCGGTCGGTACAGTGCTCTTCGACCCCAGTTCTGGAGACACCAGTCAACCAGCAAAGCCGTTAGATAAATCTACTGACGGCGAAGAAGACAAACCGGAATAAGGCTCATCTCTAAAAGGCCCCGCCGACCTCATATCGGCGGGGCCTTTGCGCGCCCGGGGTATAGTACCCATCAGCGAGCGCATCCGCCTATCACACAGCTGCCTCAAGTGGGGGCTTCGTTCATATCTGTCAGCAACTCATGTCAGACAGTTTTGCACTATGCTAAAAGGTGGCCATTCCTTTCAGAGAAGACAGGAGAATCAGATGCGCAAACAGGAGAACCAGAGGAAATTTCCAAACGTTTCTGGAGAGTTATCTCAAACGTCTGAATATAAACCTCATAAAATTATGCGAGCTGTACCCGCGACTATACTATTAGTTTTGTCGGCAGCCTCATGGTTCATGTATTTTAATTTTTATTATGAATGGAACTCTGAGCGAGCTGTTCACTGGCTCCCACTTTCTGTTCTACTAACAATTTCCACAGCCACCATAATATGGTTGCAAAATAAATGGTTTATTCCCAAAAATATCTCTCCATTTAATCTTTGGATTTTTGGAATCACAATTATTGGCGGTAGTATATCTTTCCTTCTTCCCCTTGCAATTGCTGATAATTTCAGCAAGGATGGGGAAGGGACAGCATTACGCCAAATGCTTATTTATTCCACCGGTGGCCTACTTGGCGTAATAACTCTCGGCGAAACTCGTCGCAAAAACGACCAGGAAAAAGTAAAAAACGAGAACGACCACACCCGCCAGGTTCATGCAGAGCGCCGCAGCCGCTACACCAAGGCTGTTGAACAGCTAGCAGATGAAAATGCAACAATCCGTATCGGCGGTATCTATACTCTAGTCAAACTCGCCGATGAGTGGCTTGAGGATAGAGCCACCCTCTCTCATGAAAATGACCGTATATCAGAAGCGCAAGCTATTGTCGATACTCTCTGCTCATATATTCGCACCCCTTTTCCTCTAGCATCGAAAAGAGAAATTCTTGAATTAGAGGAACCCCATCCAGAATATAATGGAGACTTCTTCAATGATCGCAAGTTGCTAGTAGAAGAACAATGGGTCCGAAGGACTGTTTTTAATAAAATATACCACGACACAATAAATAGTCACAGCCGAAAAAAAGAATGGGATAAACTTAATTTCGATTTCACCGAATCGACGATCTTCTACCCTCTTAATAATATAACTTTCAAAAAACCGATATTCAAAAGAGCCGTCTTCTACGGAGAAGCTAATTTCAGGAATTCTAAATTTCTTGAAGGGGTGGATTTCGATTCTGCAACTTTCTACGGGACTGCCCAATTCCAATCCACATATTTTACTGGGTACGCAAACTTCAGCCCTGCCACTTTCCACAAAAATGCAGAGTTTAACCCGTCAATTTTTGAAGGATATGCTGACTTCACAAAAACGCATTTTATTGAAAATTCATATTTTAACAAAGCAAGGTTCAAAGGCCACGCAAGTTTCAGTGAAACATACTTTGAAGGCCCTGTAAATTTTAAAGGATCCTGGTTTGAAAATACCGCAGAATTCAGAACTGCCAAATTTTTTCACGAAGCAACGTTTACTAATGCATTTTTTAGTTCCCCTCCACTATTTAGCATCCAGGAAGGCGACAGCAATTATAACGCTAAATTCTCCTACCTAATTAATCCTGAAAATTATAAATTTAACGCTTCGAGAAATAGTCGCTATAAGATTGAGACAGAGCGAATCAAATCACCTACTGGTAGATTCTTCGATATCCCTAAAGGTTGCAATTTTGCCGTAGAGCTTCAAATTAAAAATTTCCAGAGCTTCACTCGTGTGAACCATTCTGAGGATTGCACCAAGAAAATATCATCAATACGCAAGAGAATATTTACGAGAATTAAAAAGAAGGATTCTTAAAACCGAAGGCCCCACCGACCCCACGTCGGCGGGACCTTCGGTTTGGTTATCAACAGCACTGAGACAGGAGCCTATACACTATGCTAAAAGGTGACCGTTCCTTTCAGAGAAGACAGGGGAAAACTTTGCCAGAAAAAGATGCTACGCAGAAAACTCAGGAAAGCTGGTATCAAAAGCTTCGCAACTGGGTTCTCGCCGACCCACCCTTGTACATTCGTTATTTCTTCCCGTTACTCGTCTTCCTCGGGTGTCTTGGAGGCTTCCTGGCGCTTACAGTTCCTTTATGGAAATCTTGGGCTGAGACTCCCAAAACAAACTTCATAGAGTCCATCATAGGCTGGATAGGCTCTGTCTTAAGTTCTTTTATCCCTCCTTCTGATGCTGACAAATACCCTGAAGGCAAAGTAATTGCGGACGTTCGCCTTCATATTCTCTATATAACTGGCGGTATCATCGCTATCTTGACTCTTCTACAGACTAATTGGAAGAACCAGGTTGACCACCGCAAGGTCGAGGATGACATCCAGAAGAACAAGAATGACCATAACCGCCAGGTGCACGCTGATCGCCGCACTCGCTACGCCACGGCTATTGAGCAGCTCGCTGACGATAAATTAGCAGTCCGTTTAGGTGGCATCTATACACTTGTGGGCTTGGCCGATGAATGGCTTGCAGACGATAGCCTCACCAAAGATAAGCAGCAGGAAGAAGGGCAGGTTATTATCAATAACCTCTGCGCTTATATCCGGTCACCTTTCCCTCTATCTTTACACAGGAACCTTTTCGAATCGAAAAGTATTAACGATAAAAAAATTCAGATTTATAACAAAAATTTCACCAAAGATAATTTCACTGAGGATAAAATAAAATTCTTAGAGGAACAAGAAACGCGTAGGATTATTTTTGCAGAAATGAACAAGCGTTTCAGTAGAATTGACGAAAACGGGTTAAAACACCTTGGTCTTTGGAGCTCATTTGACTTCAACTTCACCAAATCAAAAATTTTTTACCCACTAAATAACCTAACTTTCGAGAACTGCAACTTTGCGGGAGCAATATTTTATGGCGATGCTAACTTCACCTATTCAGGATTTATAGGAGAAGTACGTTTTACAGCGTCCCACTTCATGGAAAACGCTACATTTAAAGATGCATATTTTTCAGGAGATGCCGACTTTATCGGAGCACGGTTCGAAGAAACTGCTTCTTTTTATGGAACACGGTTTGCACAAAAATCAAAATTTAACTCAACAATTTTTATGGGCCCCACAGATTTTAGAGAAGTGGAGTTTCAAACCGAGTCGCCTACATTTGGAATTTCTTTGGGTAAACTATCAAATCATGCCCTCTTCTCATGCAACATAAATCAAAAATATTACGATTTCAACGTTTCTAATAGTTCATACCCAATTATTATCGGACATACTCAGCTCGGGAAAAAGAAATTTGAAATCCCAATTGAGTCTAAGGTTTTTGACCCAAAATCATGGGACAACAAAAATCAGAAATATTCTCGCACAAGCAATCCAGCACAACTTTCTAAAAAGTCTACTTGTACTATAAAAAGAATATTCACGAAGATAAAAACGTAGCTTCCCTAATTCGCAAAAGGCCCCGCTGACCCCACATCAGCGGGGCCTTTTCGCGCCCATACCAAATGCGCCTCCGCGAGTACCCGCCCGCGAGCGCATCCACCCGTCACAGTACCGTCCAAAGTGCCGCCCACAAAGCCGCTCCGAGCACCCGCCGCGCTCAACCACCCACCACCCCACCGATACACTAGAATCATGTACCGAATCATGACTGTCTGCACCGGCAACATCTGCCGCTCCCCCGTCGGCGAATACCTCATCCGCCAGCACGCCCAAGAAGCCGGCGTGCCCGTCACCGTCACCTCCAGCGGCATCAGCAACGAAGAAGAAGGCAACCGCATCGACCCGCGCGCCGCCGCGCAGCTCACCACCCGCGGTATCGACCCGTCCGCGCACCGCGCCAGCGTCTTCACCGTCGAGGACTTCGACCGCAACGACCTCATCCTCGCCATGGACGCACCCCACTACCTGCGCCTCAAAGCCCTCGCCCGCAACGATGACGACAAGGCCAAAATCCGCATGATGCGCAGCTTCGACCCGAAGGTCACCACCACCCACCTGGACCAGCTCGGCATCTACGACCCCTGGTACGGTAGCGAACGCGACTTCGTGTACACCACCGACCTCATTGACGCCGCCGCACGCGGCCTCGTCAACCACCTCAAGCAGGAAGGCGACGCGCAGTGAGTCAGCGTATTCCCCTGAACCAGAACCGCCGCGTCACCGGCACCACCGAAATCCTGGAGCTCTGCAAAGACATGCTGCGTCTGGAGCACGGCATCGGCAACGACTTCGACATGGACACCGCCGAATTCACCGAATTCCGTGAGCAGTTCCTCGCCGACTTCGCGCAGATCCCGCTGATCATCGGCATTGACGGCCGCAGCGGCACCGGCAAGACCAGCCTCGCCGCGCAGCTTGAGCAGGAGCTCACCGCTGCCGGCCACAGCGTGCACGTGCTGCACCTGGACGACTTCTACCCCGGCTGGGACGGCCTCTTCGACGGCGTAGAGGCGTGGGACGCGCTGTCCGTGCAGCTCACCGAAGGCATTGCCGGAACCTACACCCCGTGGGATTGGGAGGCGGGCGCGCCCGGTGAGGTGCGCACCGTCGACCCGGCGGCTACGCAGGTCATCATCTGTGAGGGTGTCGGCGCGATTGCGGGCGCCTGCGAGGTGCGTATTCTCGCCACCGCCCCGGACGAGGTGCGTTACGAACGCGCCATGGCCCGTGACGGTGACACGTTCCGCCCGCACTGGGAACGCTGGACGAAGCAGGAGGAGGCGCTGCTCGCCGAAATCCCGGAGGACTACGCGACCGTGGACTTCATCTACGACAGCGCGGCGCAGTAACAGCCGCCTACAAGACAGTAGGGCCCAATGCTTTGTGTATCTCGAAGCATTGGGCCCTACGGCTATTCAGCGGCAGTTTTACTGAGGCGCTGTTTTATTCAGGCATGGGAGCCGGGCTAGCGGATTCCATGCGGTCTTTATCCCAGTAGGTTGAGGTATTGTCCGGCGCGTGCGTGGAGGCTGTGCCGTCTTTGCCGTTACCCGGGTTGTTGTTAGAAAGCACGGCAAAGGTTACGAGCAAGACGCAAGCTATGAACAGCAGGATGCCTAGCAAATATTTGTAATAGTGATTGCGCATCTGAGGTGCTCCCTCCGGTCGTACCGCGTGGTATGACCAGCGTAAGTTATGCAGTTGTGCCTAGCAATGCTTCTCAAGAATATTTCTCAAATATCTCTTCAGTGCTGGGGGTACTGAGCGGCAGCCGCACGGTGACCGTCGAGAAGGGGCGGTGTTATCTCTCCAACGGAGCGTGGATAACACCGTCCCTTTGCTGCACCTTGCTGTACCTGCGCAGGCAGGCGGCATCGCCCGTAGTGACATCAGGGTGCCCGAGCTCTGCGAGGGCGGGTCCCCTGTAGGAACGAGGGCGAGCGCCGCCTTCCAAGCCAACTAGCAAGCCAACCAAGCACGAAGGAACTAAGCGGAGCGTCCCTCCCGCACCGAAAAAATGTCAAACATTTAACTTACGAAGCCACACCCAATTCTGCTACCGTGGAAAAGTTGTGCTTCCAGCCTGCGCAAGCTCATCCCCAGGGGCGGTACCACCGCATCCACGTCGTGTAGAGCCGCAGGCGCCGTTGCACGCGCATCACGCAGAAAGAAAAACTAAGGCTAATGTCTTCGAAGTCGGTTAAGACCTCTTTTGGGCTATCGCCCCTTTTCATTGTTGTTTTGGCGCTGCTGACTGCTATCGCACCGCTGGCTACGGACATGTACCTGGCGGCGCTGCCCGCAGTCGCTGAGAACCTGAACACCACCAGCACGAACGCATCGCTGACGTTGAGCGGGTTCATGGTGGGTATGGCGCTCGGCCAGCTGGTCGTGGGTCCGCTGTCGGATAAGACAGGCCGCCGCAAGCCGCTGCTGTTCGGTGTGGTCATCTGCTTTATTGCGACGGTGGCGTGTGGTTTCGCGCCGAATATTGAGCTGCTGATTTTCGCGCGTTTCATGATGGGTTTCGCTGGTTCGATTGGTGCGGTGCTGGCGCGTTCCATCGTGGCTGATACGACTCAGGGACTGGCGACGGCTAAGCTCATGGGCGTCATGATGATGATTAACGGCTTCGCGCCGGTGCTTGCGCCGCTGTTTGGCGGTTGGGTGCTGTCGTGGGGTAACTGGCGCGATATTTTCCATGTGCTCAGCGTGATTACCGCGGTTATGATGCTCGGCGTGATGCTATTCATCAAGGAAACCCTGCCCGTTGAGAAGCGCTACCAGGGCACCACCCTGAGCGTGTACTCGGAGCTGCCGAAGGTCTTCAAGATTCGCCGCTACCTGGGTTTCATGTTGACCCTCTGCTTCGCGTTCGCAGCGTTGTTCTCGTACATTTCCGGTTCGACGTTTGTGCTGCAGAAGATTCTGGGCATGTCAGAGACTGAGTTCACGATCGTGTTCGGTGTGAACTCGTTTGGCATTGTGCTGTTCAGCGCGATTGCAACGAAGCTGGTGGGTCGTGTGGCGCAGCGCCGTATTGTGAACGTCGGCGTGATTAGCCTGCTCGTGGTGTCTTCGCTGCTGACGGTCAGCTTCCTTGTCGGTATTTCGCTGGTGCCGACGCTGGTTCTGCTGTTCCTGCTGACCAGTTCGTGCGGTCTGATTTTTGGTAGTGCTTCGGCGTTGGCGTTGAACGAGGCGCGCCACATGGCGGGTAGTGCGTCGGCGGTGATGGGCACGGTTCAGGCGATGCTGGGTGCGTTGGCGGCGCCGCTGGTGTCGATTGCTGGTGAGCATGAGTACCTGCCGATGGGCTTCTCCATTTTGGGTTTCGCGGTCCTGACGGCGCTGGTGCTGTGGACGACCCCGCGTAAGGATTCGGACTACTCGGCGGACGGCGAGAGCCACAAAGCTCCGGCGGCGGGCCACTAGCCGTTCACAAGTACATATCTGTACGCATGCCCAGGAGGGGCGGTGTTATCCGTAAGCGACATCAGGGTGTCCGAAGCGAAGCGAGGACGGGTGCCCCTGTAGGAGCGTGGATAACACCGTCCCTTCTGCGTATCTTCCCTCGCCGGTTAAGGATGCGAACGTACAATAAAACTATGTCTAGTACCGTAATTCTTCTGAACGAGCAGAACCCGCAGGGCATCTTCGTTGACCCGTCCGTGCCCCTCATCAGCGTTGATGATCAGGGTTTCACCCGCGGCGACGGCGTCTTCGAGACCATGCTCTCGGTCAACCGTCGCGTGCGTAAGCTCGGCATGCACCTGTCCCGCCTCGAGTCGTCGGCGCGCATGCTGGACCTACCCGACCCGGAACCAGAGATTCTGCGTTCGGCGGTGGAGCGCCTTATGCGTGAGGCGACTGCCGGTGCCGAGACTGCGCTGGGTGAAGAGCACATCGTGAAGATTATTATTTCGCGCGGCCCCACCCAGGCGGTGACCTCCATGCAGCCGGGCCCGTACACGCTGATTATGGCGTCGCCGGTGCCCGCGTCCATCGTGAAGCGCCGCACCGAGGGCGTGAAGGCGATGCTGTTGCCGCGCGGCCATGAGCCGATGGACAACAGCGCCTACCCGTGGTTGCTGGCGGGTGCGAAGACCCTCTCTTACGCGGTGAACATGGCGGTTCTGCGGTACGTGCAGGAGCGCGGCGCGGATGACGCAATCTTCATCACCGACGAGCGTCGCGTGCTGGAGGGCGCCACATCTTCGGTGCTGGTTGCGAAGATTGAGAACGGCAAGAAGGTGCTGTACACGCCCGAACCGAGCCACGGAATCCTCCCCGGCACCACGCAGGGTGCGGTGTTCGAGGCGGCTCGCCAGGCTGGTTGGGAGCTGGGCTTCGGCCCGCTCTACCCGCAGGATTTGTTCGAGTCGGACGGCGTGTGGTTGGCGTCGTCGGTGCGTCTAATTGCGCCGGTGACTCACCTGAACGGTACGGCGCTGGCGCATGACCCGGAGCTGACCGCAACTCTGCTGAACTACCTGGCGCAGCAGAGCTAAACGCATACAAAAATGGGACGGTATTATCCGAGCGAGGATAATACCGTCCCTTTATGCTGTCTGCGGTCAAGGGCAGGAGGTGCCTGTACCTTCCTGAAGCGACATCAGGGTGCCCGAAGCGAAGCGAGGGCGGGTGCCCCTGTAGGAGCGAAGGAAGAGTGCGGGCGGCTCCCTACCCACGTCCTAAGTAGAGCTAGGCGCGGAGGAAACATGCGGCACCCCGCCTCCCTGTAGGAACGAGGGCGAATACCGCCTCCCAAGCGGAACCAGAAAGGGAACGAACTAGCCCCAGAGGAACTGGATCGTGCCCGCCGCAATAGATACACCGTACGCAACAGCGATAATGACGGCCGCAGCAATGCACACGTGCACATCACGCGGCGAATAGGAGGGCACACGAGCCCAGGTGCGTTCGCCCGCACCGAAGCCGCGCGCCTCCATGGTGATGGCGAGGCGGGAGCCGCGGCGGATAGCCTGTACGAGCAGGGCGAAGCTTTGCCCGCCGAAGGTTTGTGCGCGTCCAATGAGGGATTGGCCTGCGCCGAGTCCGCGGGCGCGTCGTGCCTGGCCGAGGGCGTTCCATTCGGCGAAGAGAATACCGACGAGTCGCAGGGCGGCGACGGTTGCGAGCACGAACCGGGAGGGCAGTTTGAAGGTTTGTGCGAGGGAGTCGCCCAGGTCGGTCGGGTCGGTGGTGAGCACGAACGCGAGGGTGGGTAGGACCATGGCGAGGGAGCGGATCATCATGGCTGCGCCGACGGCGGCGGAGTCGGTGGTGATGGTGTTGAAGCCGAGGTCGAGGATGGTGGTGCCGCTTTTGGCGCTGAGCATGGCGACGGACCAGCCGGTGGTGATGACGGCGATGAGGATGGGCCAGAAGCGGGCGAGGACGTTGACGGGTCGGAATCCGACGAGGATGAATCCGAGTAGTTCGAGGGCGAAGAGGATTCCGGAGGTGAGGGGGTCGCGCACGATGAGTGCAGCGATGATGAGGGTGAAGGAGACGATGAGTTTTACGCCGGCGTTGAGGTTGCTGAAGTAGCTGGTTCGGTCGATGGTGCCGAAGAAGTCGGTGTTCATGCGTTCTCCTTTCCGGGGGTGGTGAGGGCGGGTAGGGTGATGGATTTGCCGCCGAGTGCGGCGGTGTAGTCTTCGTCGTGGGTGATGGAGATGACGGCGGTGCCGCCTGCGAGTAGTTCGCGGATGAGGTCGACGAGTTCTGCCCAGGTTCGTGCGTCTTGGCCGAAGGTGGGTTCGTCGAGGATGAGGATTTTGGGTGCGGTGGCGAGTGCGGAGGCGACGGAGAGTCGTCGTTTTTCGCCGCCGGAGAGGGTGAAGGGGTTGGCGTCGAGTAGGTGGTTGAGGCGTAGGTGGTGGGCGAGCGTATTGGTGCGTTCGGTGAGTTCTGCCTCGTTGAGGGGTTCGCGGGTGAGTGCGGCGAGTCGGCGGGGGCCGAGTTCGAGTTCTTCGCGTACGGTTCCGCGGATGAATTGGTATTCGGGTTCTTGGAAGACGTAGCCGATGCGGCTGAGCATTTGGGCAGGGGTCCAGGTGGGCACGTCCCAGTGGGCGGCCTCGCCGCCGTGGTTGCGCAACGCGTCGGTGGCGGTGAGGGTGCCGTCGGGTGCGGTGAGGAGCCCTGCGAGGGTGAGGGCTAGGGTTGATTTGCCTGCGCCATTGGGGCCGAGCACGCTGAGGTGTTCGCCGGCGCGCAGGGTGAGGTTGATGCCGCTGCGCAGTACGGGCAGGTCGACGGGTACGGGCGCGGGGGTGTCGCCGAGGCGTTTGATGGTGCGTCGGCGTGCGCGTCGTTGTTTGGGGGTGGGTTGTGCGCGGGTGATGCTGAGGTTTTCGGCGCGCAGTAGCGCCTCGCCGCGCTCGCTTTCGCCGCCCGCAGCGTCACTACCTGCCTCACCGGTAGCGTTCTGCGGTGCGCGCGGCACGTAGTTGGGTACCCACACGCCCGCGTCGATAAGTTCTTGGCGTGCTTGGCTGAGTACGGTGTCGGGTGCGCCGTCGTGGGTGATGGTGCCGCCTGTACCGAGCACGATAATGCGGTCCATGTGCGGCGCCCAGATGCTCACGCGGTGTTCTACGACGAGCAGGGTCGCGCCGGTCGCCTCCGCGGCGGAGAGGATGCTGTCGCGTACTTCCTGCACGCCGGAGGGGTCCAGGTTGGCGGTGGGTTCGTCGAGAATCATGGCGCCGGGGTGCATCGAGAGGATGCCCGCCAGGCCGAGGCGCTGCTTCTGCCCGCCGGACAGTGCGCTACTGGGGTGGTCGAGGGGCAGGTCGTTGAGCCCTACCGCGGTGAGGGCTTCGGTGACGCGACCCCAGATTTCTTCGCGGGGTACGCGCAGGTTTTCGGGGCCGAAGGCTACGTCGTTGCCGACGGTTGCCATGACGATGGAGGATTCGGGGTCCTGCTGCATCATGCCTGCGGTGCCGCGTGCTTCGGCGGGTGCTTGCCCGTTGATGGTGATGGTGCCGCCGGCGGATTCGCCGTCGTCATCGTGGAGCACACCGGCGATGGCGTGCAGGAGCGTCGATTTGCCGGCGCCGGAGGTGCCCAGCAGCAGGACTTTTTCACCGGGGTTGATGGTGAGGTTGAGTCCGCTGATGACGGGTTCTGGGCGTCCGGGGTGGTGCCAGCTGAAGTTGTTGAGCTCGATGCGCGCCCCGCGCGGTGTTGCTTCCATGATGGTTCCTTAGCCTTTTGTGTGGCTGCTGTTGTGTGCCGAGTGGTGACTCGTTGTGAGTGACTAGTTGGTGGCTAGTTGCTGGTGGTTAGCGGCGGGTCTTGCCGGATGCCAGCGAGGAGAGCACACCGGTCTTGGCGAGGTTCTGCACGAGAATCCACGCCAGGAAGCCTGCGATAACTGCACCGGAGACGACGGCGCACGCTACGTAGATGATTGCCTTGACCGGTTCCATGTCGGGGTAGTAGATGAAGATTTCGTTAACGCCCATGAACAGGCCGCTGAGCGCACCGGAGAAGATGGCGACGGTTGCGTTCCAGCGGCGGTAGCGGAAGATCGCGAAGGCGATTTCAGCGCCGAGGCCCTGGAAGAGGCCCGCAATCAGGATTTCGCCGCTCCATGCGCCGCCGGTGAAGAGTACGGAAATGAATGCTGCGACGATTTCGCCGAAGAGTGCCGCACCGGGCTTGCGGATGAGCAGGCCGCCGAGGGTGCCGCCGAGCAGCCATGCGCCGGCGACGATGGGGCGGAATTCGGGTGCTGCTACGAGTGCGGTTTTGGCGGCGGGGCCGACTGCGATGTCCCAGATCCAGAAGATGACGGCGCAGGCTACTGCGATAACTGCGGCGATAACGATTTCGTTGACTCGCCAGCGCAGGTTCGGCTTCTTCGCTTCTGCCTGGGTAGATGCCTGGGAGGCGGGGGTTGCGTTCTGTGACATTGGTGGTCCTTCCGTCGTTGGAAGGGGAATGTCCTCGCCCTCTGATTGGACGAGGGCATTGAGAAGAAATTCGACTCCCTACGCCGGTACTAACCGGATCAGGTTCGAGGGTCTGCTTAGCACTCTCAGCGCCTCGGTGGCGCTCCCCTGTCGTGTGGGGTTCCTTGTCCGTACCGTTGTGGTGCGGGTGGGAACCCAGGTTCGATTGTAGGCTTGTCTGGCTGTTCGTGCCAATTTGCCGCTTTTTGTTTCGTTCTTCTGCCCACATTACAGAATTGCACGGTGTACAATTTTGGGACGGAGCGGCTCCAAGGCGGCACGAACGCCTTAAACCCTATACGCTAGGGAGTGGCGCTCTTTTCTCACCCAACCCCGAAGGGGTTCACGGGCAGGACGCCGCATCGTATACAGCTAAGGAGATACACATGAACCCCGTCGCTAAGCTTGCTATTGCGGGTATCAACATGGGCGCTGCTGCCCTGGTTGGTAAGGGCCTGGGCGCAGCCTGGACTAAGGCTACCGGTAACCAGCCTCCCGCCATTTCCCACGAGTCTGAAGACACCCTGCGTCAGGTCATCCTCTGGACCGTTCTGACCTCCGTCGTGGGTGCTGTGGTGAGCTTCGGTATTGCTCGCCTGCAGCGTCGTTTCTTCAACTAAGACTTTGCGCTTTCCGCGCGAAAGTTCATGAACTAGGCGGTACGTATCTTCATTCGGTACGTACCGCCTGGTGTTCCCTCTTCAGCACGCCCGCTTACTTCAGCCGGTTTCATGCCGCCGCTGCGCTAAAGCGCCACCTCGGCACCTGAAAGCACAACTATGACTATTTCTTCTCCCCGCCCTAAGACGAAGGCTCAGCGTAGGGTCGTCGACCACGCGAATAGCCGCCGCTCGGTCGCTTCCTGGGTCATGTGGGATGTTGGTTCCTCGAGCTTCGACTCGATTATGACGACCTTCATCTTCACCGTGTACCTGACCAGCAGCTACTTCGGCTCCCCCGAAGAGACCTCTTCGGCGCTGTCGCTGGGTCTGACTATCGCCGGTTTCCTGATTGCGATTCTGGCGCCGGTGACCGGTCAGCGTAACGACAAGTCCGGCCGCGGTATCTTCTGGCTCGGCGTGAACACGCTACTGCTAGTCGGTTCGATGGCGGCGTGCTTCTTCGTGGCTCCCACCCCGCAGTACCTGTGGCTGGGTGTCACCCTGATTTCTGCGGCGAGCGTGTTCAGCGAGTTCGCGTACGTGAACTATAACGCCGTGCTGCCACGTGTCTCCAACCCGGAGAATATCGGTAAGATTTCGGGCGCCGGATGGGCTGCCGGCTACATTGGCGGCATCCTGGCGCTGGCTGTGGTGCTGTGGGGTTTTGTGCTTACCCCCGAAGTGCTCGGCCTGACCACCGAGAACGCCCTGAATATCCGTGCGGTCGCGCTGTTCGCCGCCGCGTGGTGCCTCATCTTCTGCGTGCCGCTGCTGGTTCGTATGCGCACCCGCGAGCGCTTCCTGCCGGAGGTGCTGCCCACCCGCGAGCTGCGTTTCCTGGAGCTGGGTCTGGAGCGTTTCTCCCCGGCTCGTCAGGGCGGTCTGCTCGCCTCCTACAAGGCGCTGTGGCGCACGATTCGTCGCCTGAAGATGACCTCCCCGCAGACCCTGTGGTTCCTGATCGCTTCGGCAGTGTTCCGTGATGGTCTGTCCGGTATTTTTACGTTCGGTGGTATTCTCGCGGCGGGCACGTTCGGTTTCAGCACCTCCGAGGTGATTCTGTTCGGTATCGCCGGTAGCGCTGTCGCGGCGGTTGGCGCGATCCTGGGCGGTTACCTGGATGACTACCTGGGCCCGAAGGCGATTATTGTTATCTCCCTGGTCGGCATTATTTTGGCGGCTACCCCGCTGCTGTTCTTCCCTCAGCCTGGTGTGTTCTGGGTGTGCGCTCTGCTGCTGTGCCTGTTCGTGGGCCCGGCGCAGTCGGCGTCCCGTACGTTCCTGGCTCGCCTGGCTGAGCCCGGCACTGAGGGTGAGCTGTTCGGCCTGTACTCGACTACCGGTCGTGCCACGAGCTTCCTGGCGCCGATGCTGTTCGGCCTGTGCGTGAGCATCATGGGCGCACAGATTTGGGGTGTGCTCGGTATTCTGATCGTTGTAGTGGCGGGTCTGCTCCTGCTGCTGCCGGTGAAGGCGCCCGGCGCGTTGCGTGTGCGTGCGGCTCGCCGCGAGCAGAAGCGTGAACAGAAGCGCCGCGACAAGGCTGCCCGGTAAGGCGTCGCGGGGCTAAGCGTCCTGCAAACCATCGCACCCCCGCAAACGCGACCTTTCAAACACAACCCCCGCAAATGCAAAAGGAGGGGCGGGTAGAAGATCATCTTCTACCCGCCCCTCCCTTGTGCTTAAGCAGTACCTATCAGACGGAACTCAGCAAGCCGCAGTGGCTAGTCCTCCACCACGTCATCCTCATCATCAGAAACAGCGTCCTCAGAGGAATCCAGCGCAATCTGCTGCTCCTCCTCATCCAAAACCTCATCGCTGGTCAGCTGAGCCCACGTCGCGTCATCAATCAGCGGATCATCAATCACACGGACCCACAGCATCGAACCAGCCGCCATAGTACTCAGGTTCTCGTCATACGCCTCCGCAGGCAGACCCTCAAAAATCTCAGCCAAACGCGCAAACAGGTCATCATACGAAATGTCGCCCTCAGCCTGCAGCCAGCACTCAGCCGCAAAATCAGACAGCTCATTCAGCTCAGTGTCACACAGCAGCAAGAACGGGCCGTCCTCACCCACACGCACACCCGAAGTACCCGGCATACGAGACACCGCAATCGTACCGTTCAAGAACACACCCGGCAGGTGATCCTCAACCGTGTACTTCTCCAGCTTCTCAACCTCATCAGCATTCGGCAGCTCACCACCATTCAGCAGATCCTGAACCAGCGGCAGAGTATCCTCAATCTCCGAGTACACCAGGCGCCACACGCCACCGCAACGCTCCACCAGCTTAGCCAGCGACACAACACCCTCAGGGTGACGCGCCAGACCCGAGCTCTGCTCACTCAAGAACACCAGAGCCTCATGCAGCGGAACACGCTCAAAATACGGCTCAGAAGCCGACTCATCACGAGAAATGAACACAATACGCGACAGCTCATAGCTGAGGTCATCACGATCAACCACGTTCAAACCCAGATCCACCGGGTTCTGCTGATCCTTCGGCGCATTCGGGTCAACAATCACAGACAGCGGCTTCGGATACGGCGACACAACACCCTCATCCGAAATAATCGCAGTCTCATCCGTCAGGTACGCAAACTTCGAACCCAAGAAACGCGACGCAGTCGTCTTACCGCTACCAGAAACACCCACCAGCGCCACAGCACGCTTCGACTCAGGGTCACCAATAACAGCCGCATGCAACATCACACCGCGACCAACCAGCTGCTCAATCATCGCCAACGTAATACGGCTCGTCAGATCCTGCATACCCGAATCATCATCAGCCACACGCAGCGTCGAAACCTTATCAAACGAACCCATCAACGGATTCGCCAAATCCATCACCGACTCATCAGTCGGCGCATGAACCAACATCACCTGATCAAAACGAGACAACGAAGCATACGCCTCATCAGGAGTATCAAAAAACTCCGGAGCAAGAGGCTCCCACGCCTTCTTAAAACGCTCCACAAAAGAGTCCGACATATCAATCAGATACAAAGAAACTTCCGCGCCAGCAACACGCAGAACAACAGGCTTCAGATTCATCAAAAATCCTTAGAGAGTGAGAGATAAAAACCCGCACGCGAGTGAACGCACGAGCACAACAGACGGAAAACCGCCCAACGCGGGCGCACAAACACACAGCCTGCACGCCCGCACCCCAAAGCGGGAAAGACTAAGACTCCACAGAACCATCCGTCGGAATCATCGTCTGATGAAAATTCAAATAACTACGCGAAGCAGTCGGGCCACGCTGACCCTGGTAACGGTTACCATACGCACCAGAACCATACGGATGCTCAGTCGGGCTACTCAAACGGAAGAAACACAACTGACCGACCTTAGAACCCGGCCACAACATAATCGGCAAAGTCGCCATATTCGACAACTCAAGCGTCACATGCCCAGAAAAACCAGGATCAATAAAACCAGCCGTAGAATGCGTCAGAAGACCCAAACGACCCAACGACGACTTACCCTCCAAACGGGCAGCCACATCATCAGGCAGAGTCACCTTCTCATACGTAGAACCCAACACAAACTCACCCGGATGCAAAATAAACGGCTCATCAGGAGCCACCTCCACCAGGCGCGTCAAATCCTCCTGCGGCTGAGCAGGATCAATATGCGGGTACTTATGGTTATCGAACAGACGGAAGAAACGATCAATCCTCACGTCCACACTTGCAGGCTGAATCATCGACTCATCGAACGGATCAAGAACGATGCGCCCATCAGCAATCTCTTGACGAATATCGCGATCTGAAATAAGCACGCTTAAAGGATACCTGGCAAACACCACCCACGTGCAGGCATCCACCAGCCCCAGCACACAGGCCTACATCACATTTCAACCCCGGCCACGCCGCCAACAAGCGACGCAACATATTTCACCCCCAGCAAGCAGGCGCGATACACTGAAAAAGATGCGGCTGTAGCTCAATGGTAGAGCGCACGCTTCCCAAGCCTGATACGCGGGTTCGATTCCCGTCAGCCGCTCCACAAGCCCCGGACTTCACGGTTTGGGGCTTTATTTTTTGGGTTGGATGCGGCGGTTGGGCTAAGGGTTTAGGATGCGGCTTGGGTTGGACGGGTCGAGGCGGTATGTTCCTAG
The DNA here is from genome assembly GCA_963538455.1 of Rothia mucilaginosa. GTDB lineage: Bacteria > Actinomycetota > Actinomycetes > Actinomycetales > Micrococcaceae > Rothia. Next base: position 204,768 of record CAUTHR010000002.1, read on the forward strand.
CTCCTACAGGGAACCCGTCCTCGCTCCGCTTCGGACACCCTGATGTCGCGACGGAACATACCGGCCTCTCCCCTACCCCCTTTCTCTCTCCCTCTCCGGGAAGGTGGAGTAGTGGGTGCGGGGTGCGTCGGGAGCAAGCCGCGGGTTGCTCGGCTTGGGAAGAGTGTGCGCGGAGGCGGGGAAGGGAATACTGAGGTGAGGCACCGCAGACAGCTCACCGGGAGACACAGATAGGTATTTGGGCGCCGCGGTGGTTCCGTAGGGGTGTCTGGGCACCTACCCGTGGGCTTGCAATGAAAGGATTCCTTGTAGCGCATGCGAGCGCGGTGCCGCTATACCTTCCTGCAGCGACATCAGGGTGCCCGAGCTCTGCGAGGGCGGGTCCCCTGCAGGAGCGAAGGAAGTATATAGCGTGCCAAGCGCGCACCTCAAAGCAAGCCATCACATCTGACAGGCTCCCCCATATGAGCGAGGAACACACCTCGCGAGCCACCCCAAAACACTTGAAGAATGTTCAACTCACCACGCAGCTGTGCTAACCTAACCACAGAAATTCGATGAGAGAATTTCTCAAAAACATCTACTCGACGACGAATCGTAGACCCGCATGACCCGCGAAACGCACCCCTACACCACCCCCGCACGCCCCCTCGACCTGAACCTCTACCTCGTCACAGGCGACAACCCCCTCGAAACCGTTCGGGCAGCCAAACACGCCACCTGCATCCAAGTCAGGTCCAAACCCATCAGCGCGCGCGAGCTCTACCAGCTCACCGAAGCTATCGCCGGCATCATCCAGCCGCACCAGACGCTCCTCGTCGACGACCGTGTTGATGTCGCCCTCGCGTTGCGTGCCCGCGGCGTGCGCGTTGACGGCGTGCACATCGGTCAAGACGACCTGCCCGTAGCCGACGCCCGCGCCCTCCTCGGCGCCGACGCGGTCATCGGCCTGACCACCGGCACCCGGCAGCTCGTCGAAGAGTCCAACAAGATCGCGCACCTGATCGACTACATCGGCACCGGGCCGTTCCGCCCCAGCCCCACCAAGCAGTCCAGCCGCCCGCCCCTCGGCATTGATGGGCTCCGCGAACTTGCCGAACTGTCCGCCGTACCCACCGTAGCTATCGGCGACATCACTCCCGAAGATTGCCCCGCCATCCGCACCACCGGAGTTGCCGGAATCGCCATGGTCCGAGCCTTCGTCGACAACCCCGCACTGAAGGCATAGCCATGACCATCACCATTATTGGCGGCGGAATCATTGGTCTCACCACCGCGTTTGAGCTCACCGAACGCGGTGAAAGCGTGCACCTCATCGACGCCGAAACCAGCGACTACGGCACCGCCGACGACGGCACGGCGCTCTACCCCGCAGCCAGCCACTACGCCGGCGGTATGCTCGCGCCCATCGCAGAAGTGCAATTCCAGCAGGACGCACTCTTCCCGCTCATGACCGCCAGCGCCGACGCCTACCCCTCCCTCATGGGCAGGCTCAGCCGCGCCACCGATTTGCCCACCGGCTACGACACCACCGGCACGCTCATCATCGCAGCCGACCGCGCCGACGCCGAGCACCTGCAACGCACCCGCGCCTACTACCGGGACATGAACCGCCCCGCAGACCCCGTCACCCCCACGCAGGCGCGCGCCCTCGAACCGCTCCTGGCGCCGCGTATTGCCGGTGCCGTGAGCATCCCCAGCGACCATCAGCTGCACCCGCGGCTCATGAGGCGCGCCCTCAAAGACGCCCTCACCCGCCGCGGCGTCACCTTCAGCACCGAACGGGTCACCGACCCGGACGCAGGCGACATTATCTGCACTGGACTAGGGGCAACGCTGCACGGGGACTACCCGCTACGCCCCGTCTACGGGGACATTCTGCGTCTGCGCGCCCCTCGCCCCATCCTCAAGCATGTGGTGCGCGGCTACGTAAACTCCCGCCCCGTCTACCTCATCCCCCGCCCTGACGGGGAGCTGTGCATCGGCGCAACCAGCCGCGAAGACCACCGCACGCTGCCCGCTATTGACGGCGTACACCAGCTGCTACGTGACGCGATCCGCCTGGTGCCCGCCGTTGAAGAGTGCGAGCTTCTGGAGGCAAACGTCGGCGCCCGCCCCGGCACCCCGGACGACCTGCCCATCTTCGGGCACCGCACCCGTGCCGACGGCACCCGCCAGCTCGTGTCCACGGGCTATTTCCGCCACGGCATTCTGCTTGCCGCGCTCGCCGGCAAAATCGGCGCGGAGGTCGCCTGCGGGGCTGAGATTCCGCCCATCATGCAGGCGTGCAACCCGGCACGATTCACCCACTAAACACAGTCCCCGTCGGGTGCACCCCGGCACCTTCACGAAAGGATTTCCCATGATTATCACCTACAACGGCGAGCCGCTAACCACCAACGCCCGCACCGTATTTGACCTTGTCATGGACCAGTTTGGTACCGAAAATGGTGTGGCTGTGGCACTCAACCGCAGTATCGTGCCGCGTTCCACGTGGCTGGATGTGCCGCTGAACGAGGGCGATAGGGTGGATGCCCTCACCGCCGTTCAGGGCGGCTAACACCCCTCCAGAAAAAGAATATACGTTCTACATATTGGGTGGGTGTGTATACCATATACACCCACCGCACCGTTCCCACAGAGGAGAACTCATGAGCCTCACACCGCTCACCATCGGCGACCGCACCTTCACATCCCGCCTCATCATGGGTTCCGGAGGCGCAACCAGCATGGACCTGCTCGAGCAGGCGCTCATCGCCTCCGGCACCGAAATGACGACCGTTGCCATGCGCCGTCACGCCGCAGGCACCCCCATTTTTCCGCTTCTGCAGAAGCTCAATATTGCGCCGCTGCCCAATACCGCCGGGTGCCGCACCGCAGCCGATGCGGTCATGACCGCGATGCTTGCCCGCGAGGCGCTGGGCACGTCCTGGGTGAAGGTCGAGATTATCCACGACGAAGACACCCTACTGCCGGACACCGTGGAGCTGTTGAGCGCTTGCGAGCAGCTGGTCGCTGAGGATTTCACGGTGCTCGCGTACACTTCTGATGACCCGGTGGCTGCCGCTCGCCTGGAGGATGCGGGCGTTGCCGCGGTTATGCCGTTGGGCGCGCCGATTGGTACCGGTCTGGGCATTTTGAACCCGCACAATATTGAGCTGATTGCTTCCCGCGCGCAGGTTCCGGTGGTTCTGGATGCCGGCGTGGGTACCGCTTCGGATGCCGCCCTGGCGATGGAGCTGGGTTGTGATGCGGTGTTGTTGGCGTCGGCGGTGAATCGTGCTGAGGATCCGGTGGCGATGGCTCAGGCGATGAAGTTTGCGGTGCAGGCGGGCGCGTTGGCGCGTGAGGCGGGCCGTATTCCGGTGCGTGAGCACGCGAAGGCGTCGTCGCCGTCGGAGGGTTTCGTCTCGTGGATGTAAACCTCTCCCCTACCCCGGTGCATCCGGAGCATGCGCATCTGGATCGCGAGCGCACGGACCGTCAGCGTCGCCTGCCCGGCTTTGACCAGGACGCGGTGGCGGCTGCCCGCGTGTTGGTGATTGGTGCTGGTGGTTTGGGTTGTCCTGTGGTGCAGGCGTTGGCGGCGGCTGGTGTGGGGTATCTGCATATTGTGGATTCTGATTCGGTGGAGTTGTCGAATATTCAGCGTCAGCCGCTTTTTGGTGTGTCTGATGTGGGTGAGCCGAAGGCGGAGGTTGCGGCGCGCCGTGCTTTGGAGTTGTGCCCGTCGTTGACGGTTGAGACAACGGTTCGGCATGTGGATGCGTCCTGGATTTTGGATCTTTTCGCCGCGTCGGCACCGGATTGTGTGGTGGATTGTACGGATACGTTTGCGTCGAAGTATCTGATTGCGGATGCTGCGCAGGTTGCGGGTCTGCCGCTGGTGTGGGGCACGGTTTTGCGTTTTGGCGGTTCGGTGAGTCTTTTTGAGCCGGATGGCGCGCATTTGCGTGATATTTTTCCGACGATTCCGCAGACGGTGGAGTCGTGTGCGCTTGCCGGGGTGTTGGGTGCGACGACGGCTGTGGTTGGTTCGCTGATGGCAACGGAGGTGCTCAAATATGTGAGTGGTTTGCCGACGGCGGCGGGCTCTCTGCTGACGTATGATGCCTTGTCGGGTACGTGTACCTCGTTTGGGGCGGTGCCGGATCCGGCGCGTGTGGTGCCGGTGGATTTGTCGGCGCATGAGGTCCCGCAGGTTCTGTTGGATGTGCGTGAGGCGCCCGAGCGTGAGGAGTCGGTGAAGCATGAGGGTTCACTACATGTGCCGCTGTCGCGGCTGAGCGACGCTGAGGGGTCCCTGCTGCCGGCAACCGACGTGCCCGCGGAGCTGCTGAGCCTGTTTGAGTCGGTGCGTGATCAGCGGGTCGGCGTTTTCTGCGCCTCGGGTGCGCGAGCGCAGCGCTTTGTACAGGCGTACGCGGAGCTGGCGGGCGAGTACGGGGTGAGCCTGACGGCTATCTAGCGCATACAAGGCGTAGCTATCCCTTCCGGAAGCGACATCAGGGTGCCCGAAGCGAAGCAAAGCGAGGGCGGGTTCCCTGCAGGAACGAGGGCGTATACCGCGCCCGGGCACTAAGAGCCACGATACGAGGAACGAGCGCCTCGACATCTCGACATAAGGAAAGCGGTATCGTCCGTAGTGACATCAGGGTGCCCGAAGCGAAGCGAGGGCGGGTTCCCTGCAGGAACGAGGGCGTATACCGCTTTCCGCTTAACTCGTAGAGCTTAACTTGTAGAGCCAAACCCCCATGTGCAGGGCGTAAAATCGTGTATAACACGGCGGCACGTCGCGCGGTTTGTTCTGCCTAAAAACTGCTGCTGCCGCCTCCTGTTTTCGCACACTCACTCTAGGAGTTTTATGCTCACCGTCTCTACTGTGCCACTTGTTTTGTGTACGGCACTTGTTGCGTTGACTTTGTTGATTAGCGGTATTGCTAAGGCGAAGGACCCGCAGAGTACCGTGACCGGTATTCAGAATCTTGGTTTGGAGAAGATTGCGCCGACCCGTGCTGTGTCGCTGGTCCTGCCGTGGTTTGAGATTGTTGTGGCGGCGGTGCTGTTGTTGTCGCCGGTGCGTTTGCCTGTTGTGATTGCTTCGGGTTTGGCGTTGATTCTGATGCTGTTCTACACGGTGGTGATTGCGCGCGCGTTGGCGACGGGTCGTACTGGAAGTTGTAATTGTTTCGGTTCTGAGTCGAATGCGCCGGTGAGCCGTTACACGCTGGTCCGTAATATTGCGTTGCTGTTGGCGGCGGCTGGTGCGCATACGAGCGCGTTGAGGGGCGGCACGGGTGTTGTGTCGACTCTGCTGGGTCTGGGTAATGGCGGCTGGACGTGGGTTTTTGGTGCGGCGCTGATTACTGTGACGTTGGAGGCTGTTCGCCGCGGTGACGCTTTGGCGCAGCCGGAGCCGCAGGCTCAGGTGATTTTGCCGGAGCCGGTATATGACGAGAACGGCGAGGAGCAGTATGTTCGCATGCCGATTCCGCATGCGGCGCTGTATCTGGAGAATGGTCGTCACACGAATCTGCGTGCGTTGGCTAAGAATCAGGCGCGTGTGCTGGTGTTTGTGTCGGCAACGTGTGTTGGTTGCGTGAAGTTTTTGAAGACGATGGCTTCGTGGCAGGAGCGTCTGCCGCAGGTGGCGTTGCATCCGGTGTATTCGAGTCTTGAGTCGTTGCAGACTTCGCGTAATGCGGGCACGTTGCCGGAGAGTTTGACTCCGCTGATTGACCGTGAGGCTGGTGCACGCGCGAATTTTGGTAATGGTGTGCCGTTGGCTGTGGTGTTGGGTGCTGATGGTCTGCTTGCTGGCGGCCCGGTGGCTGGTAATGAGCAGGTTGAGGCGTTGCTGACCGATATTGAGGAGCAGTTCGCTGAGGCTGCTCGTCTGGCTGAGGAGGAGCGTCAGGAGCAGATGCGTAAGGCGTTTGCTGAGGAGACGTCGAATACTAGCGGCGACCACCTCTAACCGCTCCCCTGTGGCTCCCCTGTAGCTTCTCTGTGGCGCCCCAGCCTTTCGCGCTGCCCCGATACCCCCGTCCGGCTCTTAGTCTGTCCTTACCGGCAGACGCCGGGTGGGGCTATGCTAGAACGTAGCGCACACACCGCTTATACGCCGCGGTCACCGTGCCTGGTGACGGCTGGCGCATCCTCAACCCTGTCTAAGGAGTTTTTTATGGCAATGATGAGTTTCAGCGCTCCTGCTGAGCGTGATAAGTCCCTGTGGCTGATCAAGAAGGAGAGCAACCCGAATCATTCTCAGTGGTACATTGACCGTTTTAAGGCGATGGAGGCTGAGGGTAACGACATTGCGGGTGAGTCTCGTCTGTTGGATGCTATGGCTTCTCGTGGCGCGAAGATTCTTGATGCGGGTTCCGGTCCCGGTCGTGTGGGTAAGCAGCTGCACGCGCTGGGTCACCGTGTGACGGGTGTAGATATTGATCCTGAGCTGATTGAGGAGGCGCGCCGCGTCTGCCCGGATGCTACGTGGATTACTGCCGATCTGGTGGATTTGCCGGAGGTGCTGGGCATTGAGGGTGACGCGACGGCGGAGAACGGTTTTGAGCTGCTGGTGTGTGCGGGTAATGTGATGGGTTTCTTGGCTCGTTCGACTCGTAAGCCGGTGGTTGAGAATTTCCGTCGCGTGTTGGCTCCGGGTGGCCGTGCGGTGGTTGGTTATGGTTCGGGTCCGGGCCGTGATTATGCGTTTGAGCAGTTCCTCGCTGATGCCCGCGAGGTTGGCCTGAATGTTGATAACACGTACTCTTCGTGGCAGATGCACCCGTTTGTGGAGGGCTCTTCGGAGTATTTGGTGGCGGTCCTGTCGCGCCCGGCGAGCTAGGCTCGCTTCTCAATCTAGCGCGTAGTGCGCCTTGAGCTAGGCATGCAAAAGGCCCGGCGCCTGCCCCGTGTGGGGTGGGTGCCGGGCCATTTGTGTGTCCGGAAGAAGCGCGTCCAGAAGAGGCACTAAAGAAGAATGGTTGTTCTAGTGGATCATGTAGATGTTACGGGCAACTTCTTCGGGCATGAAGGATGCGGCGAAGAGAATAACCACGATGATGACGGCGAGCGCGGTCATGAGGCTGGAGCGCCAGCCGGGGTGCAGCTCGTTGAAGGTGATGAGTCCCTTGTGCTCTTTGTCCATGTTGACCACGTTGATCTGCTTGTAGATGGTGGTTTGGGCGGAGAGCTTGGAGGAGACTTCTCGCATGGTTTTGCCGTCCCAGACGCGGCCGTCGATGCGCATAAGCTGTTTGCCGTCTTTGTCGACAGCCCACATGGCGGGGAAGCTGCGGTAGCGTAGGCGGCCGGCGACGGTTTTGAGTTTCTGGCCGTAGGCTTTTTTGGGGTAGAGCTTTTCGGCGAAGATGGTGTGGTCGATGTTTTCGAGGGGTACGGCGAACCAGCCGAAGGTGCGTGCACGGAGCACGTGGGTTTTGGTGATGACGATGATGGTGGGTTTGAGGACTGAGTAGAGGTTTACGCCTGCGATAGTGCCGATGAGCAGTACAAAGATGGTGTACGGCAGGGCGGGTCGCTTGTAGAAGATGAAGGCGAGCGCGGCGAGGAGCACGATGGTGCCGGGGAGTGCCGCTTCGATGCGCCTGCCGTAGGAGCGCATGCGGGGGTGGAATAGTTCGTTGACTTCGCCGTATTTGGCGGGGACTTCGTGAGCGCGTTCTGCCATATACACAACTTTAGTGTGTGCGGTGCGTGAAACCTAGCGGACTACCTGCGTTACTCTGGTTCTATGCGTAATTTTTCTCCCGTGGAGCGGGTTCTGGCGATGTGGATGGTCGGTGTTGTGGTGGCGGTTTCTGTGGCTGCTGCGGCGCTGGTTATGACGAATAAGCTGGTGTATGGTCCGACGGGTCAGGTGCGGGAGTATTTTCATGCGTTGCGTACGGGGAATGGTTCGTATGCGCGTGGCCTGTTGGGTGCGCAGATTCCTGAGGGTGACGCATCTTTGCTTGATGGGGATGCTTTGAGGCGTTCGGTGTCTTCGTTGGGTGAGGTGTCGTATGAGGTGGTGGAGACCAGCGAGGATGGTGAGCATGCGACGGTGCGTGCGTCCTATACGTTGGAGGGTTCGCAGCAGCATACGGATTTTCGTTTGCATCGTTCGGGTACGCATTGGGGCTTTTTTGATAAGTGGGCTATTGATGAGGCGTCTTTGCCGTCGGTGAAGGTGAATATTCAGGGTGTGGAGGCTGCGACGATTAATAACCGTAAGGTTGCGGTGGATAAGGGTGTGGCGTCGTTCCCTGTGTTTTATCCGGGTGTGTATGCGGTGTCGTATGATTCGACGGTTTATACGGCGCAGAAGGTGAATGAGGTGGTGACGGCGCAGGACGCGAATCATTCGGTGCGTATGGAGTTGAAGCCGAGTGATAATGCGTTGTCGTCGGTGAAGGAGCAGGTGCAGGATTATTTGAAGAAGTGTACGCAGCAGAGCACTCTTTATCCTGGTGGGTGCCCTTTTGAGTATGCGTTTACGGGCCGTGTGGATTCTGAGGTGAAGTGGTCTGTGGTGAAGGTTGCGGATCCGCAGGTGAGTGTGAGTTCGGCGGGTGTGTGGTCGTTGAAGCCGATGTCGGGTACGGCGAGGGTGTCGTTTACTCAGTTGGATTTGTATACGGGTGCGCGTTCGCAGGTGCAGAAGGAGATTCCGTTTACGTTGAAGGCGTCGGTGGAGGCGGATGCGAAGGCGGTCCGTGTCTCCTTCTAGGTTTGCTGACCTGTAAGGGCCGGTGTTATCCGTAGCGACATCAGGGTGTCCGAAGCGAAGCGAGGACGGGTGCCCCTGTAGGAGCGAGGATGACCCGGTCCTTTCGCCTCCGTTCATCCTAAAGGCACAAAGGAACCGGTACTATCCGCAGCGGTATCAGGGCGGCACAGCAGAAAAGGGTCAGTATTATCCGTAGCGACATCAGGGTGTCCGAGCGAAGCGAGGACGGGTGCCCCTGTAGGAGCGAGGATAATACTGACCCTTGATTCTTTTATAGGTTCCTAGTTGATACCGCGAAGGTCCAGGACGAGTTCGCTTTCGTCTGCCTCATCACCGGTCACGATGACGGGAATACCCCAGTCCTGCTGGTAGAGGTGGCATGCTG
>CAUTHR010000003.1:0-207110 GCA_963538455.1 Rothia mucilaginosa
GGTACTGCACTTTTGTGGGTGTGGGAGAGTAGGTCACCGCGGGTTTTTTATTCAATAGCCCCGGCTTCGCCGGGGCTATTTTTGTTTGGGGAGGTCTAACGGCCTCCCCATTTGTCTTTAACATCCCATCAGTACGGGTGCGCGGAAGGTGCTCTCTATACTAGAATGGTATGGCTTATGTTTAGGCATTAGCGGGTGTATCTAAAGCACCCCTCATAGAGTTGATGCCTCAGGCAGCGGTTCGCCCGAATCGACTGCATACCCTACCCGCCCACACTGGCGGATACCTCCCAAGGAGATTCATGTCTGAGACCCCCCGTCACGAGTCTAACGGCTCCGGCCCCCGCCAGCACCGCAAGAACAGCGGAGGAAAGGACTTCCGCTCCAAGAAGGGCGGCAAGAACTTTGGCGGCAAGGGCGGTTTCAAGCGTAACGACCGCGGAGGCAAGAAGTTCGACGGTCGTCGCTCCGACTCCCGATCCAAGGCACCTCGCTCCAACGGTCCCGAGGCAGAAGCACCTCGCGAGGAAGTACGCAGCATTGGTGGCCGTGCAGGCTACCGCCCCGCAAAGCCCAAGGCACCGGAAATTGACGACGACATCACCGGCCGCGAGCTGGATGGTGCAACCTTCCGTCAGCTGCGCGCCCTGGAGCCGCGCAACGCAGAAACCGTCGCAAAGCACCTCGCCATGGCAGGCCGCTACCTCGACATCGACCCCGAATTCGCGCTGGAGCACGCCGTTGCAGCATCCCGCAGCGCGGGCCGTATTGCCGCAGTACGCGAAGCTGTTGGCATCGCTGCATACGTGGCAGAAGACTTTGAACTGGCACTGCGCGAACTGCGCACCCACCGCCGTATCAGCGGCTCCGTAGACCACCTGGCACTGCTGGTGGACTGCGAACGTGCGCTCGGCCGCCTGCCCAAGGCAATGGAAATGATTGCAGAGTTCAAGAAGGAAGAACTGCCCGCCAATGTGCGCGTAGAGCTCGCCATCGTTGAATCCGGCATCCTCAGCGATCAGGGTAAGAAGTCTGAAGCTGTCGTAGCGCTGCAGATTCCTCAGCTGAACCCCAAGCGCGCCTTCGAGTACAGCCCCCGCCTGTTCAGCGCATACTCCGACGCGCTGGCTAACGCTGGACGCAACCAGGAAGCAGAACGCTGGGCACGCCTCGCATTCATGGCAGAAGCAGCACTGGGCCAGGGCAACTTCGCAGAACCCGAAATCTTCGACATCTTCGGTGAAGCAGGCCTCTTCGAACAGGAAGAGAAGTCCGTAGAACTCACTGAGACCGCAGAAGAAGCTGAAGCTTCCGCAGAAGAGGACGCAAGCGAAGCTGAAGAAGAGGCAGCTGAGGACGAGAAGACCGAAGGGCCTAAGACCGAAGCATCCAAGGCTGAAGAAGCAGAAGAAGCCTCCGCAGAATAAGACTGCAGAGAATCTAAGAATTCTAAATACTTGACCTACGTGTCAGCGTGAAACCGCTGGACGCCACACCCAAGCAGGGGAGAGCGTCCAGCGGTTTTTCACATAATCGCCCGAAGGCACCAACGCTAGAGTGTCTAACAGGTACGATTAATAGCGACAACCGCCAGAGACCCCGAGAGGAACACTCTATGACCACGAACGTACTCCTATCCCGCTACGATGCCCTCCTCTCCGATCTGGACGGCGTAGTCTACGCAGGCCCCTTCGCCATCGAAGGTGCACCCGAAGCGCTCAACCGCGCCGAAGAAGAACTCAACGTACCGGTCATCTTCGTCACCAACAACGCATCGCGCTCCGTAGAATCCGTAGCAGAGCACCTGCGTGAACTGGGTGTGCACACCCGAGCAGAACGAGTCGTCAGCTCCGCACAGGCAGGCGCCGCACTGCTCGCACAGCATGTACCCGCAGGCTCCAAAGTACTCATCACCGGCACCGAAGCACTTGCCGACTGCGTTCGTGCAGTAGGCCTCGAAACCGTCCGCAAGGAAGAAGAAGGCCCCGTAGCCGTCATTCAGGGATTCGACCCCAAGATTGGCTGGGAAGACCTCGCGGAAGCCGCCTACACCCTCGCAAACCCCGACATCCTCTGGATTGCAACCAACACCGATCAGAGCATCCCCAAAGAACGAGGCCAGGCACCCGGTAACGGCACCCTCGTAGCAGCCGTGGCAAGCGCAACCCGCCGCACCCCGCTCGTCGCGGGCAAGCCCGAAGCGCCCATCTTCCACACCGCAGCGCAGGCTGTAAACTCCAGCCGTCCCGTCATCGTGGGCGACCGCCTGGACACCGATATTCTCGGCGCCAACAACGCAAAGATGGACGGCGCCCTCGTCCTCACCGGCGTACAGACCTACCAGGATGTCATCGAGGCCGTGCCGAACCAGCGTCCGACCTATATTCTGCGCACCCTCGAGGACTTCTTCGCACCCTACCCCGACATTGAGGTGCTCTACGAAGGCTACGAAGTCATCGCAACCGGCCCCACCTGGCAGGCACGAGTTCGCGGTGAAAACCTGAGCCTGAGCGGCCCCGAGATTGAAGATGCCGAAGCATTCGCAGGCAGCGAGAGCGAAGCCGAAGCATGGCGCGTAGCCTGCGCGGCATGGTGGGCAGCAAACCCCGAACAGGGCGTACGCCCCAACATCCAGGGGATTCCCGGTGCCTAAAGAACCGGACACTAACAGCACGACAGAGGAAAACGCTGAGCTTGACGCAGAATTCGAGCGTCAGCTGGCGGCGACCCTCGCCATGGACCCCGTAGAGCGCGTCAAGCGCCTCGAAACGATGAGTGAGCAGCTGGAGAAGGACCTCGAAAACATCTCCTAGTTCGCGGCGGTGAACCCTCAGAACAGCAATGCTCTGAGGATTCACCGGCACTAGATAACCCGTCACCAGAGGACAGAAAGAAGACAAGGACACTGTGCGCCTCGATAAATACCTGGTTGAAGCTGGATTCGTGAGCTCCCGAACCCTCGCCGCAAAACTCATTGCGGCAGGAGACGTGCAAGTCAACGGCAAAGTTGCGCGCAAAGCGTCCATGCTCGTGGGACCGGAGGATACCCTCTACGTGCGTCAGAGCGAACTGACCGAATACGTCAGCCGCGCAGGCCACAAGCTCGCGGGTGCCCTCGATGCGTTCCCCGATATCGAGGTTGAAGGCAAGCGTTGCCTGGATGCGGGAGCATCCACCGGAGGCTTTACCGACGTGCTACTTCGTCGAGGGGCCCGGCATGTGGCGGCCGTGGACGTGGGGCACGGACAGCTCGTGGACGCGTTGCGCGAAGAGCCCCGAGTTGGCGTGTACGAAGGCCTCAACGTTCGTTACCTGAAGCCCGAAGATATTGGCGGACAGGTTGAGCTGACGGTCTCGGACCTGTCGTTCATCTCGCTGACCCTGGTCATGGAGGCGCTAGCGAACGCCACCGAAACCGGCGGTGATCTGGTGCTCATGGTCAAACCGCAGTTCGAGGTCGGCAAGCACCGCATCGGACGCGGGGGAGTGGTCTACGAAGAATCCGCCCGCCGTGAAGCAGTGGAAAAAGTCCAGGCATCTGCGGTAAGCCACGGATTGCGCGTGATGGGTATGGAACCCAGCCCGCTCCCCGGACAGGACGGCAACGTAGAGTACTTCCTCTGGTGTAGAAAATAAATATGCGCCGAAAATAAATACGGTGCCGAAAATAAATAGTGCGAAGGCAGTCTGAGAAAAACCGCTCGGTAACGCAGGACGCGTTGAGGGGGGGGCTTTCTCAGGCTGCCGCGCTATTCAGGGGTATTTTAGCCGGGGAGTATTTTAGTCGGGAGTATTTTTCCACAGGTATTTTAGAGAGACCCCGACTGTACGCCATTCGAAATAATTTTCTAAAAATATGGTGCTTTAGAAAATCTTCGAGAACATATTCGGTATGATAGGTGTAGATACACCATCTCAACACCCGATGGGAGAGAGTCGTTATGGCAGAACACGAAAGCCATGCACCGCAGGAAGCAACCGCACAGGTAGCTGCTGCGGGTGCGCGTCATGGTTCCGAACGCCATGAGTCTGATCGTTATGGTTCCGAAGACTCAGTGGAACAACGTCACCGTAAGATTCTCGTCTTCGCCCACGTGGGGCGCAAAGAAGCACGAGACGCCGCCCGACAGGCGTGCACCCAGCTCTATGAAGCGGGACTCGCACCCGTCATGACTCGCTCCGATCTGGAAACCCTGAGCGAAAACTGGGACGAGCCCGTCCCCGTACAGGTCGTCCACGAATCCGTGGCGCTCATCGATATTGAACTCGGCGTGGTGCTCGGCGGTGACGGCTCGATTCTCCGCGCCGCAGAAATGGTGCGCCGAACCAGCGTTCCGCTCATTGGTGTGAACCTGGGGCACGTCGGCTTCCTCGCCGAATCCGAAGAGAGCGACCTGACCGAAACCGTTCGCTGCATTGTCAACAACGAATACACCGTTGAAGAACGCATGGCAATCGACGTGGAAGTCTGGAACGACGGCAAGCGAGTGCACAGTGACTGGGCGCTGAATGAAGCCAGCGTCGAAAAAGGCAACCGCGAAAAAATGATTGAAGTCATTATCGAGGTGGACTGCCGCCCGCTCAGCAGCTTCGGTTGCGACGGCGTGGTCATGGGAACCCCCACCGGCTCGACCGCCTACGCTTTCTCCGGCGGTGGCCCGGTTGTCTGGCCCGAAGTTGAAGCAATTCTCATGGTGCCGCTCTCGGCTCACGCGCTCTTTGCGCGCCCGCTGGTAGCAGCGCCGACCTCCACCCTGGCGGTAGAAATGATGCCCGGAAACGGCGCCTCCGGCGTGCTCTGGTGCGATGGCCGCCGAACCGTAGAATTGGACCCCGGCTCCCGTATTGAGGTGCGACGCTCCGAAAAGTCGGTGCTGCTCGCCCGTATCCACCCGGCTCCCTTCTCAGAGCGACTGGTGCGTAAATTTGAGCTTCCGATCCGTGGCTGGCGCGGCCCGCAGGATACCGAGAAGCACTAAAGAAAAGGAATGAACGTTCGTGATTGAGGAAATCCATATTCGAGACCTCGGCATCATCACCGATGCGAGGCTCCCCCTCGAACCCGGATTCTCCGTGCTGACCGGCGAAACCGGCGCAGGTAAAACCATGGTCGTCACCGCCCTCGGTATGCTCCTTGGCGCCCGATCCGACGCATCCAGCGTGCGCAACGGCGCCAAGAGCGCCCTCGCTGAAGCCGTGATTCGCCTGCCCCACGGGCACCGCGCTCTCGAGCTTGCCGAAGAAGCCGGCGGCACCACCGAAGACATTGACGAACAGACCTCCGAGCTACTTCTGGCGCGCACCGTCAACGCCTCGGGACGCTCCCGCGCCCACGTTGGCGGTTGCTCCGCACCCATCGGAACCCTGTCTCAGATTGGTCAGACTCTTGTTGCAGTCCACGGCCAGTCCGATCAGCTGCGCCTCAAATCAGCAGCAGAGCAGCGCCACTCCCTCGACCTGTACGCCGGTGAAGAACTCGCCAACCTGCTTGAGAAGTACCGCGAAAACTACGAGCGATACCGCGCCGCCGCCGCAGAGCTGAAGGAAGTACGCGAAAACTCTCGCGCACGCGCCCTCGAAGCGCAGACCCTGCAGGGCGCCCTCAAAGAAATCAGCGCCGTCAACCCGCAGGCTGGGGAAGAAGAAGAGCTCAAAGCCGAAATGATGAAGCTCATGAACGTTGAAGCGCTACGCATCGCCTCGGCAACCGCCTCCGCAGCGCTCAGCGGTAGCGAATACTCCACCGGCGACGAGCAGAGCGTCATGAGCCTGCTCGATGCAAGCCGCTCCGCGCTACAGGCGCAGGCAGACGCCGACGAAGAGCTCGCCTCCCTCGCGGCGCGCGTCAACGAGCTGCTGATTCTTGCCACCGATATATCCTCGGATCTGTCCTCCTACTTGGCCTCCCTGGACATTGAAGGCCCTGAACGTCTGGCGCAGGTGCAGACTCGCCGCGCCCAGCTGGCGACCCTCACCCGCAAGTACGGTGCCGATATTGCCGAGGTTCTCGAATGGGCCGAAGAATCCCGTGCACGCCTCGAGACCCTGGTGGACGACCCGCAGCGACAGGAAACTCTGGAAACCGAACTGGTGCAACTACGCAAGGTACTCGGCGCCCAGGCAGAAGAGCTGACCGCCCTGCGCCGTGCCGCCGCGCAGAAACTGGCGGATGCCGTCAGCGAGGAGCTCACTGCTCTTGCCATGCCGAACGCCTCCCTGGTTGTGGAGGTTGCCGAAGCTGAAAAGTTCTCGGTGCAAGGCCGAGATACCGTGACCTTCATGCTGGCGCCGCACCGAACCGCCGTGCCGCGCCCGCTCGGTAAGGGCGCCTCCGGCGGTGAGCTCTCCCGCGTGATGCTCGCCCTGGAGGTAGTGCTCGCCGAAGTGGACCCCGTACCCACCTTCATCTTCGATGAGGTGGACTCCGGCGTGGGCGGTAAGGCCGCTATTGAAATCGGTCGCCGCCTCGCCATGCTCGCCCGACACGTGCAGGTTCTGGTGGTTACCCACCTGCCGCAGGTTGCCGCCTTCGCGGACCAGCACATCCTCGTGCTGAAAAACGATGACGCGTCCCTCTCGAAGGTCAAGGTACTTTCCGAAGAAGAACGCGTGGTGGAACTGGCGCGAATGCTCTCCGGACACGATCAATCAGAATCGGCACGAGAGCACGCCCGTGAGCTGCTGGCTGCCGGTCGAGAAGTGCCGCAGGGGCGCTGAAACTGACGGCAAACCTGCCGGGAAAAGCATTGGGAAAGTACTGGTAAAAGCGCCGAAAGGTGGCATCTTTCGCGCTAAAAATCATCAAAGGGGCTGAAGTGCGCGAGCATGCCCCGGAAAGTTGTCAGTACAGCCCGTGCCGGTGACCAACAGCGGCGCATGGGGCTCAGAGGATGTGAGATACTCTGAGAATGCTCCTACACCTGCTTCTACACGGCGCGGCGGGAATAATAAATCCCCGGCTCCGTTTACAGTGGTGATAAGGACAAATAGGGGAGGGAAAGCCGCCTGAGAGAATCATCTCGCGGCAAAACCCTCTGCTTGGATAGCAGACAAGAAAATGGTAGGCTTAAATTCCGTGGTGAATGAAAAAAATAACGCTCTGAACGCGTCCTCTAACGACAAGGTAACCCGCCAGATTTTCGTAACCGGCGGCGTTGCATCTTCTCTCGGTAAGGGCCTGTCGGCCTCTTCCCTCGGTCAGCTTCTTCGCGCACGTGGCCTCTCTGTGACCATGCAGAAGTTTGACCCCTACCTGAACGTCGACCCCGGTACGATGAACCCCTTCCAGCACGGTGAAGTCTTTGTCACCGACGACGGTGCTGAAACCGACCTCGACATCGGACACTACGAGCGCTTCCTGGACGAAAACCTCGACCAGTCCGCTAACGTGACCACCGGCCAAGTCTACTCCTCCGTCATCGCAAAGGAACGCCGCGGCGAATACCTCGGCGACACCGTCCAGGTTATCCCTCACATTACCGACGAAATCAAGGCCCGCATGCGTCACGCAGCGGAAATTGACAACGCACCCGACATCATCATTACCGAAATCGGTGGTACCGTCGGCGATATCGAGTCCCTGCCCTTCATGGAAGCAGCACGCCAGGTACGCCGCGATGTTGGCCGCAAGAACGTCTTCTTCCTGCACGTCTCCCTGGTACCCTTCATCGGCCCCTCCGGCGAGCTCAAGACCAAGCCGACCCAGCACTCCGTCGCAGCACTGCGCGGCCTGGGCATCCAGCCTGACGGTCTGATTCTGCGCTGTGAGCGTGAGGTCCCCGTATCGCACCGTACCAAGATTGGCAACGCATGCGACGTGGACAGCGACGCAGTCATCTCCTGCGCCGACGCACCCAGCATCTACGACATCCCCAAGACCCTGCACAGCCAGAAGCTCGACGACTACATCCTCGACTACTTCGGCATTGAGGCACCCGCACCGGACTTCACCCAGTGGGACCGCCTGCTCGACGCAGTGCACCGCCCCGCAGCAGAGGTCAACGTTGGCCTGGTCGGTAAGTACATCGACCTGCCCGACGCATACCTGTCCGTCTCCGAGGCTCTGCGTGCCGGCGGCTTCGCAAACAACGTGAAGGTCAACATCAAGTGGGTTGCAGCCGACCTGTGCGCAACCGACGAAGATGCAGACCACCAGCTGCGCAACATGGATGCAATCCTCGTGCCCGGCGGCTTCGGCATCCGCGGCCTGGACGGCAAGATCGGTGCCCTCAAGTACGCACGCGAGCACAAGATCCCGACCCTGGGCATCTGCCTCGGCCTGCAGTCCATGGTCATCGAGTACGCACGCAACGTACTGGGCCTGCGCGAAGCATCCTCCACCGAGTTCGACCCGGAAACCTCCATACCGGTCATCGCAACCATCGAAGAGCAGAAGCAGTTCGTCGAAGGTGCAGGCGACCTGGGTGGCACCATGCGCCTGGGCCTGTACAAGGCAAACCTCGTTCCCGGCTCTCAGGTTGCTAAGGCATACGGTGCAACCGAGGTTGCAGAGCGTCACCGCCACCGCTACGAGGTCAACAACGAGTACCGCGAGCAGCTTGAAGAAGCAGGCCTGCTCATCTCCGGTACTTCTCCGGACTCCTCGCTGGTCGAGTACGTGGAGCTGCCCGCAGAGGTACACCCCTACTACGTGGCAACTCAGGCACACCCCGAGTACCGTTCGCGTCCGACCCGCCCGCACCCGCTCTTCTCCGGCCTGATTAAGGCTGCTCTGGAGCGTCGCGGCGCCTAACCTCTAGGCACAAACGTTCAGCATCCCGCTCACCCCGCGCAGGGGAGAGCGGGATGCTTTCGTTTAAACCTGAACATGCTTGAAATCGTACCCGCACCTGACGCGCCGAACGTGGCGGAGCTAAGAAGCCACCTACAATGAAAGAATGAGCAACAACCAGCAGATTATTGATGCACCCTCCGAACGCACCATCCGCACCCGCACCGTGAAGTACAGCGGCTACGTCATCGAAACGACCGTTGAAGAGTACGAACTCAACGAAAACACCGTGCTGACCCGCGACGTCGTGGAAATGCCCGGCGCCGTCGCCGTAGCGGTCCTCAACGACAACAACGAACTGCTGATGCTCAACCAGTACCGCCACCCGGTGCGCATGAACCTCTGGGAAGTACCCGCCGGACTGCTCGACATCGACGGTGAAGATCCCCTGGTCGCCGCGCAGCGCGAACTCGCCGAAGAAGCAGACCTGCAGGCAGGCACCTGGAACGCTCTGACCGACTACTTCAGCAGCCCCGGCGCAACCAGCGAAGCAGGCCGCGTCTACCTGGCACGCAACCTCTCAGAACTGCCCGCCGAAGAACGTAGCGAACGCACCGAGGAAGAAGCAGAAATGACCTACCGATGGGTGCCCCTCGCCGACGCAGTACAGCTGGTACTGGGCGGAAAGGTGCACAACGCGCTCGCTATCCAGGCGGTACTCGCCACCTACGCGGCGGCGCAGAACAACTTTGAAGGCCTGCGCCCTGCCGAGGGCGGCTGGGAGTTCCACCCCTACATGGGCCAGCGCCGCGAAAAGCCGGAGAACTTCCGCAACCACTAAGATACGGAACACGGGGGTGGGGGAATAGCCCCGCCTATGGCAAGCTCGAATATCAAGAGAACCGACAGAGGAGATAGCGTGAAGCAGGCAAAAAGCACGGCGAGCAAGACACCCCGCGGCGCGGGTCTGCTCGGTGCGCCCTCTTCTGTCGGTTCCTCCGTGCAGGGTTCTTCTGCCCTGGGTTCTTCCCATCAGGAGGCGCAGACCCCGCTACAGAAAGCCATTGACCAGTACCTCATCCACCTGCGCGTGGAGCGAGGAAGCAGCGAACACACCATCGCCTCCTACGCACGTGACCTGCGACGATACAGCGCCTACATGGCTACCCTCGGAGTCATCGACCCCGAACGCATCATCACCGCGCAGGTGCGCTCCTTCATGCGGGAACTCGCCGCCCCCACCGTGCCCCTAGCTGGATTCGTCGCCGGACTCGAAGCGGGGGAGAAGAACAACCAGAACGCGCAGGAATCTCAGGAAGCGCAGGAAGAAGCCGCAGAATCGCTGGCGCTGATGATCGCCTCCGAATCGGGGCGAGGCCCAGGAAACGGGCGCGCAGGAAACGTGCGCGCTGGAAAAGGGCGTGCCGGGCAGTCAAAAGCTGGGGAGCCAGAAAAAGAAACGCCAACCGCTGAAGGGGCACCGAGCCTGCCCCTGCCCTTGGGGCCGAACTCCATCGCCCGCACCATGGCGGCAGTCCGCGGAGCACACGCCTTCTGGGTCTCCGCGCTCATCGTGCCCACCGACCCGGCGGCACCGGTCACCCCGCCCAAGAACGTTAAGCGCCTACCCAAAGCAGTCAGCGTAGAAGACATCCAGCGGCTACTGGCCGTACCCGACCGCGAAACCGCCACCGGGCTACGCAACCGAGCCATACTCGAATTCCTCTACGCCACCGGCGCGCGCGTGAGCGAAATGCTCAACGCCGATATCGACGACGTGCACTTCGAGGGAACCCTCACCGATGAAGATGGCGACCAAATCACCCTGCCCGGCTACGTTCGACTCTTCGGCAAAGGAAACAAAGAACGACTCGTACCCATCGGAAGCTACGCCCAAAAAGCAATCCAAGACTACCTGGTGCGTGCCCGCCCCTCCCTCGTCGCGCACGGTAAAGGCACCGCCGCGCTCTTCGTCAATGGACGAGGTAGCAGACTCGGACGCCAAGGCGCCTGGCTCATCCTCAAAGAAGCCGCCGAAGCAGCCGGGCTCAGCTCCGACTTCTCACCGCACTCCATGCGCCACAGCTTCGCAACGCACCTACTGCAGGGCGGCGCCGATATTCGCGTGGTGCAAGAACTGCTCGGGCACGCCTCCATCGCCACCACGCAGGTGTACACCAAGGTCACGCCCGAGGGGCTCATGGAGGTGTACCGCATGGCGCATCCGCGTGCCCACGAACGGGGATAAAACCCCGTCAAACCGCGGAACAGCCGCTCTTGAGGTAACCTTATAGACAACGCTTAAACTTTAAAACTTCGAATTCATTGATGAAGGTGAACCATTGACTGAAGCTCAGGCTCAAGAACTCGGCCCCACCGGCCGACCCCTGCGCGTATACCCCGACCCGGCTCCGCTGAGCAGCCACGGTCCCGCCCGCATTATCTCTATGGTGAATCAGAAGGGCGGCGTGGGTAAGACCACCTCCACCATTAACCTGGGCGCGGCACTGGCAGAATGCGGCCGTAAGGTGCTGCTGGTCGACTTCGACCCGCAGGGTGCTCTCTCCGCAGGTTTCGGCGCGAACCCGCACGAACTGGACCTGACCGTCTACAACGTCATGATGGACCGCAAGGTTGATATCAAGGACGTTATCCTGCCCACCGGCGTGGAGAACATCGACCTGCTGCCCGCCAACATCGACCTCTCCGCAGCTGAAGTTCAGCTGGTCAATGAAGTGGCGCGCGAGCAGGTTCTCGCCTCGGCACTGCGCAAGGTCCGCGACGAGTACGACGTCATCCTCATCGACTGCCAGCCTTCCCTGGGTCTGCTGACCGTCAACGCACTGACCGCCTCCGAAGGCGTCATCATTCCGCTGATTTGTGAGTTCTTCGCACTACGCGCCGTCGCACTGCTGGTCGACTCCATCGAGAAGGTTCAGGACCGCCTGAACCCCGACCTCGAAATCTCCGGCGTACTTGCCACCATGTTCGATGCCCGCACCATCCACTCCAAGGAAGTTCTGGCGCGCATCGTGGATGCATTCGGCGACAAGGTCTTCGACACCGTCATCAAGCGCACCGTGAAGTTCCCGGACGCGTCGGTGTCCGCTGAGCCGATTCTCAGCTACGCCTCCAGCCACCCCGGCGCGGAAGCATACCGCCAGGTGGCACGCGAACTGATCTACAAGGGCGGCGCACGCTAAAGCTCCCCCACCTATACGCCCTTTGCTGAGGTGACTCTCACCCTTGAGTCACACCGGCAGAGGGCGTATAATTGTGTGGATTCTAAAGACCCCGCGCACTGCTTACGCCGAAAAATAGGCGAAGTAGAAGCCGCATCTGAGACGGCGCCAACAAAGCCGGACCAGCACATCCGGGGAGAATAAACCTAAGGAGAATAGGTCGTTTATGACCACGAACGTCGCTGCCGTGAGGGTACCGACACCGAACGCAGACACCGCCGCGAACGCCCGGACTGAGGGCCGCGGCCTGCAGAACCCGGAACACGGTTTCACCCTCACCCTCAGTAATTTTGAGGGTCCCTTTGATCTTCTACTGACCCTGATTTCGCGCCGCAAACTCGACATTACCGAGGTGGCGCTCGCAGAGGTCACCGACGAGTTCCTCGCATACCTGCACGCCCTCTACGCCGAGGGCACCGAACGTGCACTCGACGAAGCCAGCGAATTTCTGGTCACCGCCGCAACCCTGCTGGAACTCAAGACCGCACGCCTGCTCCCGCAGCATCGTGAACCCCTCGAAGAGGATGTTGCACTGCTGGAGGCACGCGACCTGCTCTTTGCCCGTCTGCTGCAATACCGCGCCTACCGCGAGGTCGCCGATATTTTTGCTGAACGCTGGGCGCAAGAAGCGCAGCGTTTTCCCCGCGCGGTAGCCCTCGAAGAACGATTCGCCCAGGCGCTACCCGAGCTGGTCTTCACCGGAGGCGCCGAAGAGTTCGCCCGCATCGCCGCAGTAGCGTTGAGCCGAACCCCCAAAGAGCCCGAACCGGAACCCGAAGAAATCGTTGAAGAACTCAACGAGCACCTGCACGTTCCGCTCACCACCATCGCGGCTGAAGAACACTACATTCTGCACAGCCTGCTCGATACCGCGGCGCGGGAACTGAGCTTCGCTGAGCTGGTTCAAGGATCCGGCGAACTAGAAATCGCGGTGGTTCGTTTTCTCGCCCTGCTCGAGCTCTACAAAGAAGGCGCCCTGCACGTAGAACAGGACGCACCGCTCGGAGCCATTCGGGTACGTGCGAGCGCGAGCGCTGCACAGTTCGTGATTCGCGAAGAAACAGATGCTCAGGACGTACACGAAACCGGTGGAGCGCCTGAATCACCAGAATCACCCGAAGTGAACGAGGAAGCGGTAGAGGAGGATTATGAGTAGTCACGGCTCACGCTTTGACCGTGAATTCACCCCTGACGACCTTGCCATCGTGAATATGGGCTACTGGGATCCGAACGCAGACGAGGATTCGGAACAGGCCGACCCGGCGCCGGTAGACCCGGTAGAGGCTGAGAGCTCAAAGCCTGCTGAGGCGGACGCTGAGCCGGCTGAGCACGAGGTAGCCGCAGCGCCTCTGGGTGAGGTGACCGAAGAAGCTGAGGAAGCTGAATCCACTGAAACGGTAGAGGGCTCCGACAGCTCTGAGGAATCGCAGAAATCGGCAAAGATTCCGGCGGGAGGCCCCTCCACCGCACCCAGCGTGGCGGTCGATGCCGAAGCCGAATTCTCCAAGGTCGAGGCAATCCCCGGCGGCGTCAAAAGCGCTATTGAAGCGATCCTCGCAGTTGCCGAAGCACCCGTGAGCGTCAAAGAACTCTCCGCCGCGCTCATCGTCAACGAACGAGCTGTTGAGCACGCGCTCGACCAGCTGTACCGCGAGTACAACGGCGAAGAAAGCCGCTACGGAGAAGACGAAAACCGGGTGGCACCCGAACCGCGCGGATTCCAGCTGCGGAACATCGCAGGAGGCTGGAAGCTCTACGCCCGCGACGACTTCGCCCCCTGGGTGGCACGCTTCGTGACCCGCTCCAAGAGCGCGACCCTCAGCAAGCCCGCCTACGAGACGCTCGCCGTGATTGCCTACCAGCAGCCGGTGACCAGGGCGAGGGTAGCCTCCATTCGAGGCGTGAACGCGGACGCGGCAATCCGTCAGCTGCTCCAACGGCAGCTGATTCGTGAGGCTGGTCGTGAAGCCGGAAGCGGCGCGACCCTCTACGAAACCACGGACCTGCTGCTGGTAAAGCTTGGGTTGAACTCCCTGGAGGAGCTGCCGGCGCTCGCGCCCTTCCTGCCCGATGACACGGAAGCCGCAGTGCTCGCCGAGGGCAACGACTAAGACAACGAATCAATAAGACGAACGAACGTTCGGGAAGTACCTGAAACGTTCGCACTATACGACAGAAAAGAGAAGAACACCATGGCATATGGAAACTCCTCCCGCGGCGGCCGCTCTGCATACGGTCGCCCCCAGAACTCCCGCGGTGGCCGTCCCGGCGCCGGTCGTCCCGGTCAGGGCGGTAAGCCCGGCGCTAAGGGCGCATCCGCACGCGGCGGTCGTCCCGGCGCACCGAAGAGCGGCGCAGGCAAGGGCGGCGCAAAGGGCTTCGGCGAGAAGAAGTTCGGTGACAAGAAGTTTGGCGAGAAGAAGTTCGGCGCAGGCCGCGCAGGTTCCGGCCGAGGCCGCGGCACCGAACTGCCCAAGCGCGAACGTCGCGCACCGGGTCGCCCCTACCGCTCCGGCGAAGCCTTCGCAAACGAGCGCGGCGAATACCGCGTCAGCAACTACGCTGGCCCGCACCGCCCCCGCCGCCCCCGCAACGCCCCGGTAGACCACTACGAGTTCTACGACCACGACGGCGTGCGCCTGCAGAAGCTGCTGGCTCAGGCCGGTGTGGCATCCCGTCGCGTCTGTGAAGAAATGATTACCGAAGGTCGCGTCACCGTCAACGGTGAAGTCGTGACCGAGCTGGGCGTGCGCGTGGACCCCTCCAAGGTGACCGTGCAGGTGGACGGCATGACCGTTCAGACCAACGACAAGCTCGTCTACATGGCATTCAACAAGCCCGCCGGCGTGGTCTCCACCATGGAAGACCCCGAAGGTCGCCCCTGCATCTCTGACTTCCTGCGTTCCTCCATGAGCGAGCGCGTGTTCCACGTGGGCCGCCTGGACGTCGAAACCGAGGGTCTGCTGCTGCTGACCAACGACGGTGAACTGGCGAACCGCCTCACCCACCCCTCCTACGAGGTGCCCAAGACCTACCTGGTGCAGGTTCCCGGTCCCATGGAGCCCGGCGTCGGCGCAGCCATGAAGAAGGGCATCCGCCTGGAAGACGGCGTGACCCGCGTGGACGAGTTCAAGCTGGTGGACTCCACCCCCGGCCACGTGCTCGTTGAGGTGACCATCCACTCCGGTAAGAACCGCATCGTGCGCCGCCTCTTCGACGCTGTCGGCTACCCGGTTGAGCGCCTGGTCCGCGTTGAGATGGGCCCGATCCGTATTGGTTCGCAGAAGCAGGGCACCGTCCGTAACCTCTCCAAGGTCGAGATCGGTCACCTGCTCGCTTCGGTGGACATGTAATAACGCTAAGGAGTTGTCATGAGCTCGCCCGCTGAGCTTTCCGCATCTGAGCTGCCCATGGACTCAACGCTGACCGGGCCGGTACTCATTATCGGCTCGGGTCTGCTGGGTGCCTCCATCGGTTTGGGGTTGCGTGCGGCAGGATGCGAGGACGTGTACGTCCAAGATATTTCACCCACCGCCGAGGCTGTGGCGCAGGATATCGGTGCCGGTATAAGCTTCTCCACCCTGTCGGAGCAGGAGCGCGCCGCCTTCGCCCCGCAGCTGATGGTGGTGGCTGCGCCTCCGGATAGTGCCGGTGCTGTGTGCGCTCGCGCGTTGAACACCTATGCGCCTCGACCGGAGGCGGGCTACCCCGGCGCCGTGGTAACGGACGTTGCCTCGGTGAAGGTGCAGCCGCTGGCTGATGTGCTTGCCTCGGGTGCGGATGCGTCCCGTTACGTGGGTTCGCATCCGATGGCTGGGCGTGAGAAGTCGGGTCCGGTGGCTGCTCGCGGTGAGCTGTTCCAGGCGCGTCCGTGGATTATCTGCGAGCACGATTCGGTTCGCCCCGAGTGTGTGCGTCTGGTGCGTTCTGTGGCGGTGGAGCTGGGTGCGATTGTGACTTCTTTGAGCGTTGAGGAGCACGATCAGACGGTTGCCCTGATCTCTCATGTGCCGCAGGCGATGAGTTCGCTTCTGGCGTCGCGTCTGCAGGACACTCCGCTGTATGCGCTGTCCCTGGCGGGTCAGGGTTTGCGCGATACGGTGCGTATTGCGGCTTCGGATCCGACGCTGTGGGTGCAGATTTTTGCGGCGAACGCTGACCCGATTGTGAAGACCCTCTACGGTGTGCGTGATGACCTGAACCGCCTCATCGCAACGCTGGAGAACCCGACGGCATCCGGCGCTCGCCTGGATTTGGCGCAGCTGATGAGCGAAGGCAACGCGGGCGTTAGCCGTATTCCGGGTAAGCACGGTACGGCACCCGCCGCGTTCGCAAAGATGACGGTGCTGGTGGACGACACCCCCGGCACGCTGGCTCGTTTGCTTGCCGAGATCGGTGAGCTGGGCGCGAACCTTGAGGATTTGCGTCTGGAGCACTCGACGGGTGCCCCGGTGGGTATGGCTGAAATCTCGGTCAATCCGTCTATTCATGAGGCGCTGGTCCGCGATTTGTCGGCTCGCGGTTGGCGTGTTGTGAAGTAGAGTTAAAGCTGTATTTTCCGGCATAAAGTTTGAGACGAATTTTAAGGAGTGCTGATGCACGAGAACCCTAAACTGACGATTGCTATTGACGGTCCTTCCGGTTCCGGTAAGTCGTCTGTGTCTAAGGAAGTTGCACGCCACTTTGGTCTGGCGTACCTGGACACCGGTGCAATGTACCGTGCCGCAACCTACCGTGTGCTGGAACTTGGCATTGACCTGAACGACGCTGAGGCGATCGCGAAGGCTGTCGAGGAGATGCCCCTGGTGTTCGGTACGAACATTAAGGAAGAAGAGATTCTGATGGGTTCGACCGATATCCGTGAGGAGATTCGTAGCGAGCGCATTTCTTCGGCGGTTTCTGCTGTGGCTTCGGTTCCGGCGGTTCGTGAGCACTTGATTGGCCTGCAGCGTTGGATGATTGACCACGCTATTAACGGCATGGTCGCTGAGGGCCGCGACATCACCACCGTGGTCGCTCCTGACGCTGATGCGCGCATCCTGCTGACTGCTTCTGAAGAGGTGCGCATGGCGCGCCGCGGCCTGGAGAACGCGGAGAAGTCCGGCGCTTCGGGTGACTTGAGCAAGCAGATCGCTGAGCGTGATGCGAAGGATTCGAAGGTCAATAACTTTATGGAAGCTGCCGAGGGTGTGACCCTGGTGGACAGCTCGGATCTTGATTTTAATGCGACGGTCTCTGCAGTGATTAACGCTGTGAATGACCAGTTGAAGGCGAAGCGCGAGGGCTAGGCCCCGCCGAAACGCTGGGGGAGTGGTGCATCCGCTCCCGATAAGACGTTGAGCCGCGCTCGCGTGCTGACCTGTGGGTTGGGCGCGGGGCGGGTAGAGAAAGGAGTGCGCATGGCTGAGGACGCTATCCGCGACGATTACGAAGATAAGTACCTGGGCGGCGGCGAGGACGACGTTACTGAGCGCCTCGCTGAGATCGATGATGAGACCGCTGACCAGCGTGCTCAGGCTCTGCTTGAGGGCCTTGAAGACTACGACCTGGATGAAGAGGACCGCGCCCTGCTGGGTGCCTGGGGCTTCGACATTGAGGAAGAGGAAGAGCAGCTCGCTGATCCGGTAGCGGCGATTGTTGGCCGCCCGAACGTGGGTAAGTCGACCATCATTAACCGTATTCTGGGCCGCCGTGAAGCGGTGGTTGAGGATAAGCCGGGTGTGACTCGTGACCGTGTGTCTTATAAGGCTGAGTGGCTGGGTAAGAGCTTCACCCTGGTTGATACCGGTGGTTGGGAGTCTGACGCCCGCGGTATTGATGCTCAGGTTGCTGAGCAGGCTGAGATTGCTGTGGAGCAGGCCGACGTTGTGGTCCTGGTGGTGGACGCCCGCGTGGGTGTGACCGCTTCGGATGAGCAGATTGTGCGTATGCTGCGCCGCGTGAAGAAGCCGATCATTCTGATTGCTAACAAGATTGACGACGCCCACCTGGAGCCGGAGATTTATAACCTCTGGTCGCTGGGTATGGGTCAGCCGTTCCCGGTGTCGGGTCTGCACGGCCGCGGCCTGGCGGATGCCCTGGACGAGATCCTTGAGGTCATGCCGGAGCACTCGCAGTTCGCTCAGCCGGAGGCGCTGGGCGGCCCGCGTCGTGTGGCTCTGGTGGGTCGCCCGAACGTGGGTAAGTCCTCGCTGCTGAACAAGCTGGCTGGTTCTGAGCGTGCCGTGGTGAACGACCTGGCTGGTACGACTCGTGACCCGATTGACGAGATTATTGAGCTGGGCGGCTACCCTTGGCGTTTCGTGGATACGGCGGGTATTCGCCGTCGCCAGCACATGGCTAAGGGCGCGGAGTTCTACTCTTCGCTGCGTACTCAGACTGCTTTGGAGCGTTCTGAGGTTGCCGTGGTGCTGTTGGATGTTTCCGAGCCGATCTCTGAGCAGGATGTGCGTATCGTGCAGACTGTGATTGATTCGGGTCGTGCGATGGTTCTGGCATTCAATAAGTGGGATACCCTCGATGAGGATCGTCGCTACATGCTGGAGCGCGAAATTGAGCGCGACCTGGCGCACGTGCAATGGGCGCCTCGCGTGAACATTTCGGCGAAGACCGGCTGGCACAAGGACAAGCTGGTGCCCGCCCTGGAGCACTCGCTGGAGTCGTGGGATTCGCGTATTCCGACCGGTCGCCTGAACGCATTCCTGGGCGAGATTGTGGCCGCGCATCCGCACCCGCTGCGTGGCGGTAAGCAGCCGCGTATTCTCTTCGGTACTCAGGTGTCTTCGCGTCCGCCGAAGTTCGTGCTGTTTACTACCGGCTTCTTGGATCCGGGTTACCGCCGCTTCATTACGCGTCGTCTGCGCGAGACCTTTGATTTCACGGGTACTCCGATTGAGATTTCGATGCGTGTGCGTGAGCGCCGTTCCCTGGGTGAGCGTCAGAGCGCGAAGGCTAAGAAGGGTAAGGGCGGCCGCCGCTAGTAGCGGGGTGTGTCTGCCCGATGCCGTGGTGCTGGGCTGATCCCTTGCTAGTCTGGCGCTAGGCTTAGCACCTTGCTAGGCTGTGTTGCTGAGCTGGCCCCCACGCGCTGAATCCTGCGCAGAAAATCTGCACGGAAAATCTGTGCGGAAAAGATTTTT
Organism: Rothia mucilaginosa; assembly: GCA_963538455.1. Taxonomy (GTDB): domain Bacteria; phylum Actinomycetota; class Actinomycetes; order Actinomycetales; family Micrococcaceae; genus Rothia. The sequence goes on from CAUTHR010000003.1 coordinate 19,113, forward strand.
AAGATTTTTTCTAAAAATGAGGATTCTGGCTTGCGTGGGGGTTGAAAGCCCGGTATAGTTATTCGAGTGTTCGGGGGAAACCTCGGAAACAATATCGTGAATAACGAATCGGGTTGTGGCGCAGCTTGGTAGCGCACTTGACTGGGGGTCAAGGGGTCGCAGGTTCAAATCCTGTCAACCCGACAGATAAAGCTCCGGAAGGTTTTTCCTTCCGGAGCTTTTTTGTATGCCGTTTAGAGGTTTGCCTGGTTTGGTCGTTTGAGCGATTTGTGATTAGGACATGCGCTGAATGTACTGCCGAAAACGCCGGGACGCTGTTTCTTCCTTGAAATGGCGGGGGAGGGGGCTGGATAAGCCCTCAATCTGGGGTGGGGTTTAGGTTAGGTTGCAATTATGAGCTTGAATCTAAATGTTGGAATATGCCCGATTTTGTGGGTGTTCAGTGGTACATTGGGTACACGAGGAATCGCGTTTTAGCGGTCAGAAATTTGAGCTTCGGCACTGAGTTTTCCTTGACAAATCAAGGAACATTTAGGTTTCTGTGACTAAAACACGACTCCATAACACACTAAATTTCATAGCCGCAAAACCAACACGAACCCAAGTGAAGGCATGTATCCCCAAAGGGATAGCATCCTTAACGCATCAAACAGCTAGGTACATGCACCTGCAACACACGGCACACACGCCGCCACAAGCGTCACTGGGAAGGTTTTGCGGCATGACACAATCCCGCCCCTGGGCGCGGAAAGGAACACAGTACATCATGTGGCAGCAAGTCTACGACCCGCTACACTCGAGCGCTCTCTCCGCACTCGTGGCAGCAGTCCCGATTATTTTCTTCCTTCTGGGCCTCACCGTCCTGAAGCTCAGCGGTATTAAATCTGCCGTCATCTCCCTCGCTATTGCACTGGTCATCGGTTGCGCCATCTTCGGCATGCCCATCACCGCAGGTGCAGGCTCCATCCTCCACGGCTTCCTCTCGGGCATGTGGCCCATCGGCTGGATCGTGCTCATGGCAGTGTGGCTCTACCGCATTTCCGTGCGTTCCGGCGGCTTCGAAATCGTTCGCTCCTCCATCTCCTCCATCTCTACCGACCAGCGCATCCAGATGCTACTGATCGCGTTCTGCTTCGGTGGCTTCCTTGAAGGTGCCGCAGGCTTCGGTATTCCGATTGCTATCTGTGCTGCACTGCTCGTGTCCCTGGGCTTCAACCCGCTCAAGGCCGCAATGTTCGCGCTGATTGCTAACGTGAGCTCCGGTGCGTACGGCGCTATCGGTATCCCCGTGACCACCGCAGCAACCCGCGGTGGCGTGGACCTGCACGGCCTGTCCACCGAGCTGGTTCTGGTTCTCCAGATTATCGCGGCTCTCATCCCCGTTCTGCTCGTCGCTATTCAGGACGGTCTGCGCGGTATCCGCGAAGTCGGTCTGGTCGCACTGATCGTTGGCCTGATCTACTCCGGCGGCCAGTCCGCCCTGCTCGCAGGCCTCGGTAACCCCGAGCTCGTCGACATCATCCCGCCGCTGCTGGCACTCGTTGCTCTGGCACTCATCATGCAGAAGTGGCAGCCCAAGCACATCTTCCGCGAGCCCACCGCTCCCTCCCTGAAAGAAGTTGAGGCTCAGCAGAGCGTCAAGCACACCGGTGGCGAAATCCTCAAGGCATGGAGCCCCTTCGTCTACCTATCCGTCGTGATTCTGCTCTGGTCCACCGCGATGAAGCCGCTCTTCGCTAAGGGTGGTCTGCTCGCCTTCAGTAACTTGAGCTTCAACATTCCGTGGGTGCACCAGAGCATCCAGCAGGCGGCACCGATTGTTCCTACCCCCAAGGCATTTGACGCGGTCTTCACCTGGAACATCATTGGTGCTTCCGGTACCGCAATTCTGGTGGCTGCAATCATCACCATCCTGACCTCCTCCATCAGCTGGGGCGAGGCTATCGAGGAACTCGGCGCAACCTGGAAGCAGCTGCAAACCCCGATCATCATGATCTGCCTGGTCATGTCCGTTGCAAACGTCATGAACTACGCAGGTATGATTACCTCCATCGCACTGGCTGTTGCCGCTGTGGGCGCAATCTTCCCGCTGCTGTCTCCGATCATCGGTTGGATTGGTGTGTTCGTGACCGGCTCCGTGGTGAACAACAACATCCTCTTCGCAGGCCTGCAGGCTACCACCGCACAGCAGATTGGCGTCAGCCAGACCCTGCTGGTTGCATCTAACACCGCCGGTGGTGTGATGGCGAAGATCGTTTCCCCGCAGTCCATCGCAATTGCAGCTGCTGCTGTGAACAGCGCCGGCGAGGAATCCAAGATTACCTCCATGGCAATCAAGTACAGTGCAGCGCTGCTGGCTATCACCTGTGTTTGGGTTTACGTCCTGTCTCTGGTTGTTGCCTAAACAGCATTTTCTAAACAGCGTGAGAACCTGAAGTGTGTAGCCCGCTCCGGCTGAGAGTGAGGCGCCGCAATACGGTCTGTATCAAGTCCCCTCCTACTTTGAGTAGGAGGGGGCTTTTGCGTTAGCTGGGCTTGATAGTGGCTGGGTTTGTTAGGAGGTGGGATGCGTGGCTGATGGTTCGAAGGGGAGTGGTGAGGGAGGCGGATACCGGGGGAGTGTAAATGTGCACATAAATATCATTTGTGCACACTTAAGGTTGTCCTATCCTGAACTCATGAGGGAGACCTGATAGCTTAGACAGATAAAGTCATAAGCACCCAGTTAGCGGGAGTAACCCCGCTTTCTTCTACTTAAACACCAGGGACTAGACAACCCCTGGGAGCTGATGACCAAACTGCTTCACCGATGGACCCGTCTACGACGTACAGGACGGGCCCATCGGTTTTTATGCGGCCCAAATGCTTCCATACAGCACAGATGCCGTACCGGAAGAAGCGCCCGCCTCAAACACAGACCGAAAGGAACACCCCGCCCCATGTGGCAGCAAACCTATGACCCGCTGAACTCACCGGTGCTCTCCGCACTGGTCGCAGCAGTACCCATCATCCTCTTCCTGCTGGGCCTGACCGTCCTGAAACTCAGCGGCCTCAAATCAGCACTGCTGACCCTCGGCACCACCCTCATCATCGGCTGCGCCGTCTTCGGCCTGCCGATTACTGCCGGTGCCGGCTCCATCCTCTCCGGTTTCCTCTCCGGTATGTGGCCCATCGGCTGGATCGTGCTCATGGCGGTGTGGCTCTACCGCATCGCCGTGCGTGCCGGTAACTTCGACATCGTGCGCTCCTCCGTCTCCTCCATCTCGAACGATCAGCGCATCCAGGTGCTGCTGATTGCCTTCTGCTTCGGCGGCTTCATCGAAGGCGCGGCAGGCTTTGGCATCCCCATTGCTATCTCCGCGGCGCTGCTGGTATCCCTGGGCTTCAACCCTCTCAAGGCATCCATGCTGGCACTGGTCGCCAACGCCGCATCCGGCGCATACGGCGCTATCGGTATTCCCGTCACCACCGCTGCTAAGGTTGGTGGCCTGGATACCGCACACCTGTCCGCAGGCATGGTTCCGGTACTGCAGATTTTCGTGGCAATCGTGCCGGTGCTGATGGTCGCCATCCAGGACGGTCTGCGCGGCGTTCGCGAAGTCGGTCTCGTAGCGCTCATGACCGGCGTGATCTACTCCGGCGGTCAGGCAGCTATCCTGGTGCTGCTCGGTTCCCCCGAACTGGTCGACATCATCCCGCCGCTGCTGTCCCTCGTTGCCCTGGCACTGGTTATGCAGAAGTGGCAGCCCAAGCACATCTACCGTGAACCCACCGCCCCCAGCCTCGAAGAAGCTCAGGCTCAGCAGAGCGTCAAGCACACCGGCGCTGAAATCGTTAAGGCGTGGAGCCCCTTCATCTTCCTCTCCGCAACCATCCTGCTCTGGTCCACCGCGCTCAAGCCCGTGTTCGCAACCACCGGCCCGCTCGGTGCCGCAACCCTGGCGTTCCCCATCCCCGGCATTCACGAGGCAATCGTCACCGGCGCCGGTAAGACTGTGACCGCAATGTTCTCTTGGAACACCCTGGGCGCATCCGGCACCGCAATTCTGGTGGCGGCACTTATTACCGTGCTGACCTCCAAGATCAGCTGGGGTGAAGCCTTCGAAGAGCTCGGCGGCACCTGGAACCAGCTGAAGATGCCGATCCTCATGATCTGCCTGGTCATGTCCGTCGCAAACGTGATGAACTACGCCGGTATGACCACCTCCATCGCTCTGGCGCTCGCGGCAGCGGGTCCGGTCTTCCCGCTGCTGTCCCCGATTATCGGTTGGATTGGTGTGTTTGTGACCGGCTCCGTGACGAACGCTAACGTGCTCTTCGCGGGCCTGCAGTCCACCACCGCAGCCCAGATCGCTGTTGACCCGACCCTGCTCGTTGCCGCAAACACTGCCGGTGGCGTGATGGGTAAGATCGTCTCCCCGCAGTCCATCGCAATCGCGGCGGCGGCAGTAAATAGCGCCGGCGAGGAATCGAAGATTACCTCCATGTCCATTAAGTACAGCGCCATTCTGCTGGGCCTGGTCTGCGTCTGGTCCTTCGCTCTGTCACTTATGGTTGGCTAGTCGCTCACGGCTGGCTCAAGCTATTCGTGGGCCTCACCTCAGGGCAGGTAGCAATATGACGCTGAACCCCTGATACACCAAAGCTCCCTTCTCGATCCGTGCGGTCGGGGAGGGAGCTTTGTCTATCTGCCGCCGTATAGATTAGGGCGCGGGTAGCAGAGAGAGGAATGACGGGAGAAATAACTGCCGGCAGGGAGTAACAGGGACTAAATCGTAATGACTCTTAACTAGCGTTTCACACTGTAAAAGCACCCAACACATCACAAAGGACCAACAAACCCCAGTGATACAGTTCTCAGTGGGCATTGGCGCCGTAGGCGAGAGCACGAGCTAAGGAATTTTAGCTTCGAGGCCTCCAACGAGAGAACCAACGCCCCGCACCGTGACGCCCCGCATCGTGGAAATATCCTTCCCGCGCCCCTGCCTTCAGCCAAGGCCTCAACACATACGCATGATGTTGCTACGCCTTTCACGTTCAGGGACCCTCAGCGGTAGAGGCGTCGTGAGGCTACGCCTCGTGCTACCCCATAAGGGCAGGCGGACGCACCCTACAGCGGCATCCAAACCGCTGTAGGCACACCCTGCGGCGGGGAAGGACACACTACTCTCATGTGGTCGCAAACCTACGACCCCCTCAACGCCCCGGTGCTCTCCGCACTCGTAGCGGCATCCCCCATTATTCTTTTTCTGCTCTGCCTCACCGCATTCAAGCTCAGCGGCATCAAATCAGCGCTAATCACCCTAGCCCTGACCCTGTGCATTGCTCTCGGAGTCTTTCACCTGCCCTGGACAGCAGCCGCAGGCTCTATTCTCTACGGCTTCCTCTCCGCGCTATGGCCTATCGGCTGGATCGTGCTCATGGCAGTGTGGCTCTACCGCATTGCGGTGCGTAGCGGAAAGTTCGCTATTGTGAGGGCCTCCGTCTCCTCAATCTCGCCCGATCAACGCATCCAGGTGCTACTCATTGCCCTCTGTTTTGCCGGGTTTATCGAAGGTGCGGCGGGCTTCGGCATCCCGATTGCTATTTCCGTTGCGCTACTGGTCGCCCTGGGATTTAACCCCCTCAAAGCCGCCATGCTCTCCCTGGTTGCTAACGCTACCGTGGGTGCCTACGGTGCGGTCGGCATTCCCGTGACCACCGGTGCCGCTATCGGTAACGTAGACCTGGGGCACCTATCCAACCAGATGGTGTGGGTTCTGCAGATTTTCTCCGCGCTCGTACCCGTGCTCGTGGTCGCCATTCAGGATGGGCTGCGCGGCATCCGCGAAGTTGGTCTGGTTGCTCTTGCGACCGGTGTTGTGATTTCCGGTCTGCAGAGCATTATGCTGTGGGTCCTGCAGGATCCCGAGCTCATCGGTATTCTGCCGCCCTTGGTCGGCCTGGTCTTCCTGGCAGTCGTGATGCGTTTCTGGCAGCCCAAGCATATCTACCGCGAACCAACCGCTCCGACTCTGGAAGAACTCTCTGCGCAGGAAGAACCGACGTACAGCCTGCGCGAAATCGCAAGTGCCTGGAGCCCCTTCATTTTCCTCTCCATCACCATCCTGCTCTGGTCAACCGTACTGCGCCCCGTCTTTGATCACAACGGATTCTTGGGCTTTGCAAACCTGAGTTTCCATGTGCCCGGTATCCACCACCAGATTGGTGACGGTGAAGGCCTGGCGATCCATGCAGTCTTCAACTGGAACATCCTGGGGGCTGCGGGTACCGCTATTCTGGTGGCGGCTCTGCTCTCGGCATTCACCTCGAAGATTACTGTGCGTGAAACTTTGCAGGAGCTTAACGGTGCGTGGCAGCAGCTAAAGAAACCCATCTACATGATTTGCCTGGTTATGTCCGTCGCAAACCTTATGAACTACGCGGGCATGACCTCCTCCATCGCTCTAGCCGTGGCTACCGCAGGTGCTCTCTTCCCGCTCTTCTCACCCATCATTGGTTGGGTCGGCGTATTCGTGACCGGTTCGGTGACGAACAACAACGTGCTCTTCGCGGGCCTGCAGGCAAGTACCGCACACCAGATTGGCGTGGACCCCGCCATGCTGGTTGCCGCCAACACCTCCGGTGGCGTGATGGGCAAGATTGTGTCTCCGCAGTCGATTGCGGTGGCGGTTGCCGCCGTGAATGAGGCGGGCCAGGAATCAAAGGTTACTTCCATAACCATCAAGTACAGCCTCTTCCTGCTGGTACTGCTGTGCATTTGGACGTACCTGCTCACGCTCATCGTGCACTAGGCTCTTCCCAAGGGGCTTTTCCCAAGAGACTATTCCTGCTTTGGGTGAAGAAGCACATAGATATGCTGAACGCTCGTTGCGACGTAACGTTGCGGTGAGCGTTCGCCGTATCTCGGTATCCGACGTAATACGATGAGGATAATTCACCCGGCTGGAGTAGAATTAGTGTTTGTGCCCACACACCGGAAGGCGTGCACAGGAGAGGCTATCCGGCTGCTACTCGTGTGTTACCTGCTGACCCGCTGGTGAGCCACACGGCTAACAGACGACCTACTACTCAAGGAGAAACAATGCAGACGCTCGCAACGATTACCACCGTTTTTGCCTTCGTAGCAATCGCTATTCACGTGTACATCTGGATTATCGAATCATTCCTGTGGACTAAGCCCAAGGGCCGCGAGACCTTCGGAATGACCGAAGAATTTGCCGAGTCCACCAAGGAGATGGCGGCAAACCAGGGCCTGTACAACCTGATGCTCGCCTGGATTGCAGCAACCGGTCTGCTCGCCTTCTGGTTCGGCTCCCCGCAGGTGGGCGTGGCACTCATGTTCGCAGGCCTGGGCTCCATGGCGGTTGCCGGTGCCTACCTGTTCCTCACCTCCCCGGATAAGCGCAAGCCGGCACTGATTCAGCTGACCCCGCCGCTACTGTCCCTGATCTTCCTCTTTGTGATGCTCTAATCCTGCGACGATCTAATCCTGTGATGATCTAACTCAGAGCGGAACCTCTCAATGTATAGAAGCCGCGTGCTTACTTCACCGAAGTAACACGCGGCTTTTCTCTGCCCGTTTTCTCTGCCCGGGTGCACCTTCGCGTCAGAGGTTCGAGGGTTTAGTCGAAAAGACCCGAACAGCCGCGCCGATGCGAGCCCACCAGGTGCGCATCTACCATGCCGACCGCGCACATGAGCGCATAGGCGGTCACCGGCCCCAAAAATACTCCACCCAGTGCCTTGAAAGACTTGGCAAGAAGCGCGGACTCGGGTGTATCGGTGGGAATATCCTCCAGGGTATGCGGCGCAATAGTCTCGCTCGGTGCGAAGGACCACAGCCATGCCGGCAGCCCGCCCGGTACCCGCGTGCCGTCAGGTAGGATGCGCTCGCGCATCCGGTTCAGGTCTTCATTGCTGAGCGTACGAACTCGACGGCGGCGAGTATTCGGCGCCTCAATGCTATCCGTAGTGGTCGGGGTAGAAGAGGGAATGATGAGGGGAAGGCGAATATCCTCCGCGTAAGTCTCATGCGGCACGGCGGCAAGCTCACGCATCCGAAGGGTCAGCCGCGCATTGGAGATAACCGCGCGAATCTTCCGCTCGTTACGGATAATGCCGTCGTCCTGGAGGAGCCGCGCAACATCCTGATCGGTGAAGGCAGCCACGCGTTCGGGATCGAAACCCTCGAACGCGCGACGAAATGCTTCGCGGCGGGCAAGAATCGTTCGCCAGGAGAGCCCCACCTGAAAAGCTTCGAGGCTCAGGGCTTCGAAGAGTCCCCGCTCATCGGTGATGGGCATGCCCCATTCGGTGTCGTAGTAGTCGCGCAGAAGTTCGTCGGTTACCCACGTGGGGTAGTTCGGGGTGTTTTCGAGGGCTTTGGCGGGAATATTAGATTGCGAGGTCATGGTTTCTCCTCTCTGAGATTGCTGAGCTAATCCGAGTATTTCGGAAGCATGTTCTACTTAAACATTAGCTCTACCGTGAGTAAATCGCAACTATATTCGATTACGTGTCGTGTTGCGAGGCTACAAAACCGAAAACAGGTACGAAAAAGGGTGGGGTACGCGCCCGATGCATATCCCACCCCGTCATGAGCCTCGAAGACTGGCCGGCAGGTTCTAGAAGAGCCGCGCCTCCCGAACCTCTTCGGGTTCCTCCAAATCGAGGAGGAACTGCTTACGCTCAACCCCGCCAGCGTAACCGGTCAGACTACCGTCAGCGCCAATAACGCGGTGGCACGGAATCATAATAGAAACCTTATTGCGGCCGACCGCCTGACCCACAGCCTGCGCCGGAGCACCCGGGCCAACCGCACGCGAAATCTCGCCGTAAGTCGTGGTGTACCCGGCAGGAACAGTCTTCAGATGCTCCCACACAATCAGCTGAAAATCGGTGCCCTCAGGATCTAACGGCAACGTAAAAGAAGTGCGCTTGCGCTCAAAATACTCAGAGAGCTCTGCCTCAGCACGAGAGAGCAATAGCGCCGCAGCATACTCGCCGGCAGGCTCTTCATCTTCCGCTGTGTCATCTTCCGCCGTACCGTGCTCCCGCAGGTAGGCTCCGGGATTCTCGATCAGCTCACCGAGTTCGTGGGGGAGCGGAAAATGCGCCTGGTCCTCGTACCAAATGCCGACAAGAGCATCCACGCGGGAGGCAATGTAGAGCGTGCCCACGGGGCTTGCGTAGCGCGTGTACCAGCGCGCGAGCGCTTCCGGCGGCTGCGGCGAATCGGTCGCTTTGGTCATGCTCTTCCTCGTAGGCTCGTGGGCGTGTACTGCAGATGGTATTAGGGGTAAATATCCCTTTCAACCATCATAGGGGAGGGGCGCCTCCGTACCGTACCCGCACCGGGTTTTGTCTATAACTGCGCTTTATCTGAGATGTATGCACCGCTGTTTGTACCGCCGTTGAAATATCTCAGGATGCTCGGCAATTTTGATTGAGCCCGAAGAGCTGGCATTCTGTGAAGTACACACGGATACACCGCAATTCAATACTCCGGCTTCTCCACCCCGCACCGGGTGGGGTAACCCGTGTTTCTCGTGCCTTACCGATGGGTTCAACGATGACTGAAATTGCAAGGAGAAACATGGAAGACCTGAAAGATATCCGCCGGCAACTCACGGAGAACCCGGAGAGCCGAGAGCTCAATAACCGTTACGCGCAGGCGTGCCTCGACATCGCGAAAGAATATACCGTTATGTCCCAGGGGCATATCTTTATTTGCTCGCCCTCAGATCTTGAAGCCGTACAGTACGTTATGGCCAAGATCCCTAACGTTTCGCTTCTAGACGGCGCAACCTTAGAGGAATACAAGCGCCTGAAGAGAGCCGTTACCCAGGCTCGTATGAATAGAGGTAACCCCGGTAGCAAGATGGGCAATTACTATGCATTGATCCTTTTTATCGTGATGCCTTTGATGGGTGCGCCAATCCTTATGCTGTGGGAGTTAAGCGCACTTAGCACCTCAGACCACAACCGCAACCCGAGCATCCTCATCTATCTGATTCCTGTCGCTCTCATTACCGCGGCGCTCCTCTGGGTAGGATGGCTTGTTGAACGAATCCCCGGCTGGAAATATAACGCCCTTGTAGTCCAAGAGAACACAAAGGCAGAACTAGCCAAAGCCGAAGCTACAGTACGTCGAAGTGCTGAATCAAACCCTTGAGAAATAATCGTTGGTCTGGACTCTGAACCGTGATTTTAATGTAAATGTGCCGCCTCACTGATACCGGTGAGGCGGCACATTTACGCTACCTAGGAGGTGGCGAAGGTCGCTACTTAGCGGCTGCCCTGCCAGAATTACGCTCCGTCAGAATTACGCGCGGTCTGCGTTGCCCTCTGTGTGGTGCAGGTGCGGTAGGTGGGTTGAGCGCAGGTCGTGACCGAGCACATCGTGCGCATCCGGGTCCTCGTTTGGGAGCACATGCGAGTACTTGGAGTAGTAGCGGTACAGTGCGTAGGCGCCAATCACAGTCAGCACGATAGCAATGCCCAGCGCCCACGGCACAGCGGCGGCAGAATACATAACGGAGAAGAGCACCAACAGCCAGGAGAGAGCAGCTGCAAGAACCGAAATGTTCATAGCAATAATTGCAAGCTTGCGGCGACGGACATCAACCATAATCGGTGCGGGGAAAACCCGCTCCCTCCTTCCAACGGAGCATCTCTCCGTTCTCACGAGCACCGGAAGGTGCCGGATGTGTAACCAACCGCCATCTTCGGTGGCCAGAACAGGATCAATAAGCCTATATATCTATGATACGGCGCGTGAAGTAGACATCAAAGGTATGCAAACGCTGTTAGACCAACCCCACACAACATGTGAATAACTGTCTCAGCTAAGGAGTAGATGACGATACAGGTCACTCGGTGAAGATGACCTGTGGCATGATTAAGAAACTGAACACAACCACACCCATACGACATATGATGATGCCAGCGACGGTACCGTCATAATGAGGAGAGCCATCGAGATGACGACTTTTTTCACCGGTGATTGGGGTAGCGCTGAGCGCGTTTCTGCTTACTTCCGTGACCGATACCGTGCCCACGATCAGTGCGGAACCCTTGAACTTAACAACCCGCACGCTGCCAAGAACGCTTACGCGGCTCTTTTCCTCGGTCTGAACGACTCCGCGGGGCAACCGACGAACGCCTCCCTCGCCGTGGAGGCGCTACACCTGAGCGCCTCCGAATGCCGGACCGTAGACTTGGGGTTTGATTTCTCCCCCTTCTACTCGGTACCTCCTCTGAACCCTCCCGTATGCCACCTGGTGATGGGAGCAGACTTTGGTCCCGCCAATCAGAAGTACGCGCTATCCAGCCTGTACGGAACGCCTCGACTGTACTTGGTCACCGGTGACGCACCGGATAAGAACCCCCAGGGGTTCTACGCCAAGCTGGCCCTATTCGCTTCGAAACTTCGCTCCGCCGAAACCTGGAACCGTACTAAGGTGTACGTGCTAGCTTCCCACATGATTGGTGTAGCCAATGAGAAGCTGGGCCCCGGCTATGAATCATTCACCACCTATTCTGTGCCCATGAAAGGCGCGCCTGGAACCGCTAAGGGGCAGCGCGAAGAGATTGTTAACCTCAGCCTGCACAGCTCATTCAAGCCCCGCGTTTTCTGGAAGGACCACTCGGCTTTTCCCGCCGATGGTCGCGGTAAAACGCCCTGCGTTGAAGGCAATGACCTCATTAACTCCACCCCGGAAATCGGTTCCTCTCTGAAAGCTGAGGAAATCGCCGAGATATTCGGGAACAAGAGCACCCTGAACGTCTACATCTACCGCATTAGCGTTCCTCAGATTTTGGGTATGGGACCCCACGTTTGGGGAGCATCGCACATGCTGTGGATTTTGACGAACCACCTGCGTGAGACGGAGTATTTCCCCTTCGGTGAAGAACTGCTGCAGGACATTCAATCGGTTGAGGCACTCTACCAAATGACCTACAAGATGTCTGCAGGCAGCCACGCCCTGACCGCCTGGCAGGCGAACCGTATGCAGGCGGCCGAGGAATACCCGCAAATCGAAGAGCTACCGATTGACGTGGACATCGTCCAAGGAATTATCTGGGACTTCGAACTGGCAACCCGCGTGGCAATCGAGTTCGAGGCATACGGCGAAATAACGTACCGAGCCTCAACCTTCTCGAAAGATCCGAACGCCCAATGGTACGAGGTCACCCGTAACCCCAACATTCAGGTGGATGTCAAGAACGCGGCTGAATACGAAGCATCCGCTTCCGAGAACATGGAACAGGAGATGAACGCACAGCAGATGGTTCAGGAACTGGCTGAAGGTGCCGAATGCACCGTTGTATTTGGCGTGTACTCCGGTATGGTGGATTACCGTCGCGGCCCGAAGGACAGCCGCTGGACGAACTGCCAGCCTCTGCGTACCGTCGCTCTCATGGCGCCTGAGGAACGTTCCTTCCGCGTTGACCAGATGAATAAGGCGCTCTACGAGAGTGACGAAGCTCTGGAAATGCGAATTCGGCATATGCTCCTGCCCGGTGAGGAGGGGGTAACCCCCAACCATCACCTCGTACTCGTTTACGGGCAGGTGCCCGATATCCAGCGGGACGAAGCGCTCAACAGCCTGTTGACGCAGCTTAGCGCGTACAACCCGAAGGTTATCGTTCTTGAGACCGGCGCCCTGGACTATGACGAGAGGTACGAGCAGACCCCCTGCTCAACCGCGACCTACCGCACCGACGGCAAGCTCTATGAGCAGCCGATCCCTCTCTCGGAGCATTACCGCCGATGCGTGGAATGCGAACCCGGCGCGCCCTACGATGTGTCGTATCCGGCACAGTTCCAGAGCGGCACGTTCGATCATGAGGTCGCTGAGCTGACCGAGAACCTCGCCTTCACCATTCATTACGAATGGGGATTGCCGGTGACGGTACTCCGTGTGGGCTACGCATTGCCCTACCTCTACAAGACTGAAGGCACCATGCTTATTTCTCAGGCAGTCCTTCGCCGCCTGGAAGAGCTACTACCCACCCCCATCTTCGGCTCTCGTGAACGTGAGGTCATTGACGCAATGGTGCTCGACCAGTACCGAGCATTTGAAGAGAAGATGGAAACCGACCCGGATGCACGTGAAGCGCTGACGAAGGCCCGCCGCGGGGTACTGCCCTGGGGTGCGTAACCGCTTGTCAGCCGTAGAGCCCGGCACACTAGTCGGGCTCTACGGGAGCCCTCTCAGGAAGGCTCGCAGGAAGGAAGAACAATGAACGTTGACAACAAGAAGAAGCAACCTCGCCGTGGCGTGGGTGCCACGCTGGCCATTACTCTCGCCTGCCTGCTGACCGGATGCGGAAACATCTGGGGGTACACGCATCCCGATGGTAGCGGCGGAGGATTCGTAGAGAACCTATTCCGCGGCATCCAGTTCAGCTCCTCGAGCACCCCCAAGAAGGGGAAAATCCCCGCCGATGCATACCCTGGAGCGGGGGAGAAGCGCATCCCCTCCGGTGCTGTTGAGCTACTTTCGTCAACGACCCGTAACGGCCTGACCGCGCCGATCTTCCGCTCTCCGACGGGCAATATTATTTGCCAGAATATCGACGGAAAGTTTGGGTGTGGAATCGTGAACTACTACGACGATAAGCCCTACGGAGTAGCAGCCGATGGCGAGCCCCTCTGGTGGATTGACTTCACCGCAGAAGAAGCGCGCCTGACCTCTCACGAAACCCCTGAAACCTTTACCCAGACTGACGCCGTGCTGCTGTATAACACCAGCGTGTACAGCGGGAACATCGTCTGCGGCGCGACGGAAAAGGGCGTGACCTGCTGGGACCACACAACCGGCCACGGCGCGTTCATGAACAGGGACTCGTACACGACCTTCTAAACCTATACGGAGCCAACCTATACGGCGCCTCAGAGATGCGGCGTTCCGTGAATAAACACTAATCGACGAGGGATGGAGAAAAACGATGGGAATTGCCATCGGAATCGACCTGGGCACAACCAACTCCGCCGCCGCTGTGGTGGATCCCACCGGCGTGCCGCGGATTGTGCGAAACCGCGATGGGGCAAATACGACCCCCTCTGTAGTCCTGCTGCAGGACTACGGTGCCGGTGATGAGCCGCTGATTGGCGTTCAAGCAAAACAGCACGCAAGCCGTGTTGGTTCAGACGTCGCTCAGCATGTTAAGCGGTACATGGGTGAGTCCAGCTGGCGTTTCGACTCGGCTACGGGTTCCAGCTACACCTCGGAGGAAATCTCCGCAATGATTCTGCGTCGTTTGAAAGAAGACGTCGAGATGCAGATGAACGTCCCCGTCACGGATGCGGTCATTACCGTGCCCGCATACTTTGACGATGCGCGCCGCCTAGCGACCCGCCACGCCGGTGAAATTGCTGGGCTCAACGTGTTGGGTGTGCTGAACGAGCCCACGGCTGCGGCGCTCGCCTATGGTGTCTCCACGAGGGGAAATACCCATGAGACTGTCCTCGTGTACGATCTGGGCGGCGGTACCTTCGACGTGACCATCCTGAACGTTTCAGGTGGCGATTTCACGGTTCTGGCAACGGACGGTGACCGCCGACTGGGCGGTTATGACTTCGACAGCGAATTGCAGCTCATGATCGATGAACAGGTCCGTTCGCAGGGAGGTCCCAGCTGCCTCGACGACCTGAACACTCTTAACGTGGTGCGCGAGCAGGCGGAACAGGTGAAGAAGACCCTGTCTTCGGCACCGACTGCCAGCGTGCAGATTGCTGCCGGGAACGCCTCGTACCGAGTCACTATTGAGCGTGCCGAGTTTGAACGACGCATCGAGCGTCTTCTGCGCCGTACACGCGATCTGGTCATCGACACCCTGGAATCAGCGCGTCTGAACTGGTCGGATATCTCCCGCGTGCTTCTGGTCGGCGGGTCAACCCGTGTTCCTGCCGTGCGCGCAATGCTCAAGACCCTGAGCGGTAAAGAACCCGATACGAGCATCAATCCCGATGAAGCTGTGGCTCTCGGAGCCGCGGTACAGGCGGCGCTTCTGGCGCCGGAAAGCCAGGAGACCGTCGGATACCTTGGTGGACGCTCAGCGGTTGAAGGCTACATTGGCGCTCCGGTGCGTGTGCAGGACGTGACGAGTCAGGGACTGGGTGTGCTGGTGCTGGACGAGGACGAGAAGGATGAGATTAACAGCATCATCATTCCCCGTAATACTCCCTTGCCTGCGAATGAGACGACGACCGTCCAGACCGTCTGCGACTACCAGAGCGAAGTCAAATTCCGTGTAACTCAGGGAGATGACAGGGACCCAGACTTTGTCACTCTAGTGGGTGAAGCGACCCTTCGCATGCCGCCTTACCCCAAGGGCGCACCGCTATCCATCACCTACAGTTACGATCGTAATCAGATCATTCACGCGGAGGTGAAGGACCTGACCTCCGGCATCCTTCTGGGCACGTTCAGCATTGAGCGAGTGTCCAATTTGAAGGAGGCTCAGGTGGAGGAATCGAAGAAGCGAATTGGCGGCATGACCATCATGTAGGTGACGGGTAGCTATATACCTGTCGGGGTGGAAGAACAACCCTGCAGCTTGAGGCCCCTGTAGCTTGAGGCTCGGTACCGGGCCTCAAGCACCCCTACACAAACCGTCTGTAAAACGTCTCAGAAGACCGACGAGAAAGCGATGAGGACTAGCTATCGTCATGCAGAATTACTACGAAATCCTGGAGATTGAACCGAACGCAACCGAGGCACAGGTGCGTGAAGCAATCGTTCAGAAGCGTCGTTCTGCCCGGGCACGCGCGAATCACCCGAACGCAGAAAAGCGTCACGAGAGCGAACGACTGATGCAGCTGATTGCTGAGGCAGAGAAGCATCTGCTGGATCAGCAGTCTCGTGCGGCCTACGACGCGAATCTTCAGAGCGCCCCGGCGGCCCCGGGCGGTGAAAGCGCAGGGGCTGAACAGGCTGTGCCTGTTCAACCGAATGAGGAGCTGCAGCGGCAGACCCTTGACGCTCAGCAGCAGGCTGAGCAGATGCAGCGTGAGATGGAACGCCTGCGGCAGGAGATGCGCCGCAAGGAGCAAGAGCACGAGCGGGAGCTAGAGCGTTTGCGTCAGCGTATGCCTGACGCGCCGAATACGCCGAATGTACCGAATGCACCGGATGCGCCGCAGCCTTCGGCAACGACACCTCCGACTCAAGCTTTTCCTACCCAGCCTCCAGTCGCGCCTACTGCACCTGAGACTACTGCACCTGAGCCTTCTCAGAAGGGTCAGAAGCCAGAAAAGCCGAAGAAACGTAAGGCATCTCGGAAGAAGGAGAAGCCGAAGAAAGAGGCTCCGGCTCAGCGTACTCCCGCTCCGAACGAGCCCTGGAGGACTCCGTACCGCATCCTTCCTCAGCTTGAGAGGCGGGACTCAGACTCCCAGCAGTTGGAAGCAGCGCAGGCGATAGTGCAGCAGGCAGGGGCCGGGCATACCCGTGAGGCGATACGTGAAGCGCGTGAAGAGTACAAGTCCGGTCGCCGTGGCGCAGCCATTGTTCAGGCGTACGCATGGGCTCTGCTCTATGACGTCTATCGTTGCACGTACGGCGGTTTTGCCGGGCCCAACCCTTACGCTGCACCGCGCTCGCCGCTGGGCCTGATGGTGAGTTCCGCCCAGGTTCGTTTAGCGCAGTTGCGTTTGTCCCAGCTGAAGAGGTTGCCTCTGAACGGTTTTGCTGAAATTGAGCAGGCCGTACAGGAGGTTCGTGGAGCTGTATCTATCGCCCGACGACGCAGAAGCCGCCTGACCCTCATGGGGACTATGGTCACGCTTTTCCTCGCGAATTACCTGTTCCTTCCGCAGCTTGTGGAGCTACTTGGTTTGAGCGCAATTCCGGCTGATATCGCGGTATCTGTGTGGATCAAGGATCTTATACAGGTCATCCTGTTCCCGTACATATTCATGGCGGCGGCTTTCCCCGCCCGCTGGACCGACGACCGGACCTTCGTGAAGCGTGCGAAGAAGAACTCTCCGTTGGCGCCTCCTGTGCCGTGGTGGTACGGGGTGAAACGAGTCGAACCGCTGACGTAGCCCTGAAACGGTGTTGCGACACCGTAGTGCGGACGCCGGCTATCGAAGACATAACAAGAAACGCTAACTCACATATACATCCGCGGTATTTTGCCGCGGCAAACATACGAGTAGAAAGAGAATGACTTATGGGTATTGCAATTGGTATTGACCTGGGAACCACGAACTCTGCAGTTTCGGTGGTTCGTCCTACGGGTGTGCCCGAGGTGCTTCGCAACAAGGAAGGCGACACCGTGACCCCCTCCGTGGTGCTTTTCCAGTCCTTCGGCGGCGCGGATGAGCCTCTGGTTGGCGAGCAGGCGAAGCGCCAGGCAGCGGCGTTCCCCGAGGACATCGTCCAGTACGTTAAGCGTTTTATTGGCGACCCGACCTGGCGTTTTGACGCTTCTTCGGGCACCCAGTACACCGCTGAGGAAGTTTCTGCAATTATCCTGAAGCGTCTGAAGGAAGACGCTGAGCTTGCCCTGGGCGAAGAGGTCACCGACGCCGTCATCACCGTGCCCGCTTATTTTGATGATGCACGTCGTACCGCTACCGCCCACGCGGGTCAGATCGCTGGCCTGAACGTTTTGCGTGTGCTGAACGAGCCGACCGCTGCGGCACTGTCGTACGGTGTGGAAGCTGACGCCAACGGCACCGTGCTGGTGTACGACCTGGGTGGTGGCACTTTTGACGTCACTATTTTGAAGATTAGCGGCACCGAATTTGAGGTTCTGGCTACCGATGGTGACCGTAACCTGGGTGGTTTCGATTTCGATAACGCCCTGATGGAATACCTGAATAAGCGTCTGATGGAGCAGGGCGCTCCGGACGCTCTGGAAGATCCCTCCCTCACCGCTGCGTTGCGCGAGAAGGCTGAGTTTGCGAAGAAGGCGCTGTCGACTGTTCCGAAGACGAACGTGCAGTTCTCTGCAGAGGGCCAGCACTACCGTGTGCCGCTGACTCGTGAGGAGTTTGAGGAGTGCACGGTCAGCCTTCTGAACCGTACCCAGGAGGTTCTCGAGGACGTTCTGAGCGCGGCGAAGCTGACCTGGGCTGATATTGATAAGGTGCTGCTGGTGGGCGGCTCGACTCGCATGCCGGCGGTTCGAACCCTGGTTGAGCGTATCTCCGGTAAGACCCCTGAGCTCGATATTAACCCTGATGAGGCGGTCGCTCTCGGCGCTGCAGTTCAGGCAACCCTGTCTGGCGATGTGGAGGTCAGCACGGAGCAGGTTGGCTCGAAGGCAACTGTTGAGGGTTTCCTGGGCGGTAGCGTCAAGATTAGCGACGTGACCAGCCAGGCGCTGGGCATTATCCTCTACAACGCCGACGGTTCGACGTTTAACCATGTGGTGATTCCGCGTAACACCAAGGTTCCCTGCACCCACGAGCAGAACACCCGAACCCTGCTGGACGGTCAGAACGCCCTGGATATTAAGGTCACTCAGGGCGAGGAACGCGACCCCGAGCTGGTGACCATTGTTGGTACCGGCGAGCTTTCCCTGCCCGCCTACCCGAAGGGTGCGCCGCTGAAGGTCATCTACGCCTACGACGTGGACCAGACGGTTCGTGTTGAGGTGATTGACCTGACCGCTAATGCGTCCCTCGGCTCTTTCAACATTGAGCGTGTGGCTAACCTGCGACCTGAAGAAGTGCAGGAGGCGCAGCGCAAGATTGGCGGCATGGAGGTGAACTAGCCTCCCGCTACCCATGACCACCGGTGATGGAACACCGGTGAGATATGAGTATCTATGACTACTGAGAATTTTTACGAGGTTCTCGGCCTTCCACACAACGCGACGGCTGAGGACGTGGAGAAAGCGTTGCATGAGCAACGCAAGCGGTACCGCCTGTTGACCAGCCACCCTGAACGCGCCAAAGCGCGTGAGGGTGAGGACCGCCTGGAGTTGCTGGACCGGGTTGAGCAGACTCTGCTGAACCCCTCTGCCCGCGCCTCCTACGATGAGTCACTGAAGCGTCGAGGATTCGCACCCCGACCTTCTGTGGAGCCTCGCTCTACGGGCGGGGATTCTAAAGAGGAACGCCTGCGCGCTGACATGCGCTACGCCTGGGAAAACGAGAACTGGAACTCTCTGGTAAAGTTCGCGCAGGCAATGCACAGGATCCGTCCCGATGATGTTGAAGCCTGGGAGAAGCTGGCAGCGGCGTACCTGTGGGGCGATTGGGACTATAACCGTCGCCGAGATGTCATGCACGCTATTTCGCAGGCACGCCGTTACGGTTCGGAGCACGAGGAATTCCTCCTCATGATGGAGCGCAGCCTGGCTCAACGCGACGGAGACCACGAGCGCGTCATGGGTATCAACCGTCAGCTGATGGCTCTGAAACCGGGGGACACCGACTACATCAGCGACTTCATCATAAGTCGTTGGAACGCCGGACAGCATGCTGAAGCTTTGCAGGATGCGGATAATGCACTTGCGGCATACCCCGATAACCCGCAGATGTTACGCCTGCACGCCATCATCCACATGGAGGAGGCAGACTCCCACGGCGTTATCTACAACGGGGTAACCATCATCAACTCGAAAGAGCAGGTGAAGGCAATTCGTTCGAGCCTATCAAAGGTCCGGGACGCATACCTGCTTCCCTACGATTTGCTGCAGAAGTACCGGAACATTGAAGAGAACATGCGTTTTGCCCGCCGCCGTCCTTTTACCTTCGGAAGGCTGGTGCGCTTTGTGGTGACGTTCTTTGCAGGGTCTTTGGTCCTGAGCGTCATCTGGGCCCTCCTGCAGGGGGCGATCCACTCTTCAAACCAGGCTGCTTACGACACGATTAACGGATACATGACGCTGGTGACATTCATCGTTCTTCCCGTCTTTGCTTTCTATACTTCGTTCCCGCCCTATTGGAAGACCAATCAGAGGGCTTTAACGGGGCAGGGGTATAACCCCACTCGAACTGCAACGGGAATTCTGGGGGTCATCCTGATGATTTTCGGTATTTTCATCCGCAGCTTGAGTAGGCTGGGCCGTTAAGGAAAGCCGTCAAAGGACGCAGGGGAGAGCGCCTATCTTCCCCTATACTCCCGCTCTGTCAGCCGTAGCGGTTTCAGAGCGGGAGCGTACCACAATCATCGATTTTGAAAGGAGATGTAACCGTGTCAACGTATGAACCTCAGGACGCTGTCGTCCCTGAGCCTGAACTGTGGCCGGTTAGCGGCGAGGCAAAAGCACAGCCCCCGCACGAGGAAACGCATGAGGAGGTGAAAGACACCGCGAAGGAGGAAGCCCCTCAGCCTGCCTCACCTTTTGTGACTGAAGATTTTGAGGAACGAGTCCTGGAACAGCTCGCTGAGCTGAACCAGCGTTTTGCGCAGCGTATCGCGGAGGACGGCGCTAAGAACCAGCTCATTCGTTCCGTGCAGGCTAGCCTGCAGGAGCGTGACGAACGAGCATCCGGAGAGGCGTACCGTTCCCTCTTCCGCGATGTGCTCAACGCCCTGGACCGTCTGCTGAATCAGGAGGCGAGCGCATCACTGAGCGAGTCTGTTGCCGACGAAATCGTCAGTATCTTTGAGATCCGCGGACTGCAGCGCATCGATGCGGTGGGTCAGTTCAACCCGGCGATTCACGAGGTTTCGGGTGTGGTTCCTTCTGCACCCGATTACCCCGCAGGTACTGTGGTATCGGTGGAGCGGGAAGGGTACATTCTGGGCGACCGGACTTTGCGTCCCGCTCGTGTGATCGTGGCGAGGGATATGCCGAATCGTCAGCCTGCCGCCTCTAGCGGAGCGGCTTCTACCCGACCTCAGGAGGCGGCTGAAAACGGTAGCGGGGGTAGCGGTGAGGATGACCGCACTATCCCGCTTCCTACCGTGCAATAACCCTATGCTGAATAACCCTGCGCCGAATAATCCCTCCGGCATGTAGCCTTTTGGTAATTAAACAGTGTGTGCCTGACTCTTCGTGGTCAGGCACACACTGTTTAACCCTTATAAAAACCCGTCCGCCGCGGTACGTGAAGCATCGTGGCGGACGGGAGCGTAAATAAAGTATCAGCGCGAACCGTCGACTCCTGTCAGGACAGCGCATGAATATGTCGCGTACGCGTCCTGTGCGGTACTGACACCTCACGAACAGCACCGCGTCGGGTGATCGGCGGACGATACCAAATTTACAAAAACCAACGGTACCCCAGCACTAATTTTTGTAGAAATTACGCCGCAATAAACGCTGAATCGCGCGTCATAAATAGCGAAAAGCCCCGACTGCCTCCCCCGTAGCGGGGGAGAAGTAGCCGGGGCTTCGCTAGTACGCGGGCCGTGCCGTCAGGCAACGGGTGCGGCGATTAGGCGGTCGGATTAGGCGGTCGGAACGTCCTCGTCAACCCACTCGAGGGTGCGGGAGACAGCCTTCTTCCACAGGCGGTACTGGCGGTCAACCTCTGCGGGCTCCATGGAGGGCAGCCAGCGCTTGTCCTCAGCCCAGTTGTCCACAACGTCCTGCTCGCCGGTCCAGAAACCGACAGCGATACCTGCGGCGTATGCTGCGCCCAGTGCGGTGGTCTCAACAACCTTCGGGCGAATCACGGGAACGCCGAGGATGTCAGCCTGGAACTGCATGAGGAACTCGTTAGCGGTCATGCCGCCGTCCACGCGCAGCTCGGAGAGCTCAACACCGGAGTCAGCGTTCATCGCATCCAGAACCTCGCGGGTCTGGAATGCGGTTGCTTCCAGCGCCGCACGCACGATGTGTGCACGGTTCACATAGCGGGTCAGACCAACGATGACGCCACGAGCGTCGGAACGCCAGTGAGGCGCGAACAGGCCGGAGAAAGCGGGAACAACGTAGCAGCCGCCGGAGTCCTCAACGGAGGTAGCCAGTTCCTCAGACTCTGCTGCGTTCTCAATCATGCGCAGGTTGTCGCGCAGCCACTGAATCAGGGAGCCGCTCATTGCGACCGAGCCTTCCAGAGCGTAGACGGGAGCTGCATCGCCAATCTTGTAAGCGACGGTGGTCAGCAGGCCGTTGTTGGAGAAGACAGGCTCGTTGCCGGTGTTCATAAGCATGAAGTTACCGGTACCGTAGGTGTTCTTTGCCATACCCTTCTCGAAGCAAGCCTGACCGAAGGTTGCAGCCTGCTGGTCGCCCAGGATACCCGCGATGGGGGTGCCTGCGAGCAGACCGGTTGGGCGGCCGAAGCCGTACACCTCGGAGGAGGACTTGATTTCAGGCAGCATGCTCATGGGGATGCCCATGTCTGCAGCGATCTGCGGATCCCATTCGAGGGTGCGGATGTTCATCAGCAGGGTACGGGATGCGTTGGTTACGTCGGTGACGTGAACGCCGCCGTCAACACCACCGGTCAGGTTCCAGACCAGCCAGGTGTCGGTATTGCCGAAGAGCAGGTCGCCGCGCTCTGCGCGCTCGCGTGCGCCTTCAACGTTGTCCAGGATCCACTTAATCTTGGGACCGGAGAAGTAGGTGGAGAGGTTCAGACCGACGATGTCGTGGTACTTCCCAACGCCCTCTTCGCCTGCGAGCTCTTCAACGATTTCCTGGGTGCGGGTGTCCTGCCAGACGATTGCGTTGTAGACGGGCTCGCCGGTGTTCTTGTCCCACACGACGGTGGTTTCACGCTGGTTGGTGATGCCGACTGCAGCGATTTCGTGGTGGTTGACTTCGCCGTTTGCCATTGCGGTTGCTACGACCTTGCGGACGTTCTGCCAAATCTCGGTTGCGTTGTGCTCGACCCAGCCTGCCTTGGGGAAGATCTGCTCGTGCTCGAGCTGGCCGTGCGCTACGTTCTCGCCTGCCTTGTTGAACAGGATCGCGCGGGAGCTGGTGGTGCCCTGATCGATGGAGAGGATGTACTTGCGCTCGGTGTTGAGGGTTGCGGAGTGCAGAGAAGTCGTCATTGATTTTTCCTTAGAACTAAAAAGACGGGGTTTTGGAGAGATTTAGAGGGGCAGGACTGCCGGAACGATCAGGCCGGCGAGGATAGCGCCGATAATCGGGCCAACAACCGGAACCCATGCGTAAGCCCAATTGGAGCCGGTCTTACCGGGGATGGGCAGGAAGGTGTAGGCGATACGGGGGCCGAGGTCACGTGCGGGGTTGATAGCGTAACCGGTTGCGCCACCGAGGCTCATACCGATAGAAACAACGACCAGGGCAACAGCCAGGGGGCCAATCTGGGCGGGGGTCTTACCGGATGCGATAATCCAGCCAATCAGGACGAAGGTGCCGATAATCTCGGTGAGCACGTTCCAGCCGTAGGACTTGATAGCGGGGCCGGTGGCGAAGATGCCGAGGCGGTCGCCCGGGTCCTCATCGAAGTGCTTCTTGTAGGTGAGGTACGCTGCGGTTGCGCCGGCCATTGCGCCGAGCATCTGAGCGACGATGTACAGGGCGATGTTGCCGGGAGTTGCGGGAACACCGGTTGCCAGGTCGCGGCCTGCGGTTGCCAGGCCGACGGTCACTGCGGGGTTCAGGTGTGCACCGGAGAGGAAGGAGAGGTACACGGCGGTGAATACTGCCAGACCCCAGCCGAAGGTGATAACAACCCAGCCCGCATCCTTAGCGTAGGACTTCTTGAGGGTCACAGCGGCACATACGCCGGCACCGAGCAGAATCAGGATGAAGGTGCCGAAGAATTCGGAAGCGAAGATTCCGAGGGTGGTGGGGGCACCGGATGCATCCACGAGAGCGGATGAGCCGGCTGCAAGTACAGTTCCTGCGGAAGCAAGAAGAGACATTGATGCTCCTTGAAGACGAAGCGTCTGGAAGGCAAGCGAACCTTTGCTTGCGTATTCCCGTGCATCCTCACCGCCACATGCGGATCGGGGCACAACGCTGTGCTGAAATGTGTAGCGGTTGCTACGAAAAGTTGATAGATGTTCCTGGATGAGAAGCAGGTCGTACCGGTGGGGTAAGCCCGTATTTAGCTCTCTGCTTCTTATTCAGGGGATTATCGTAAACGGTTATTTAACCGTCCCTCCACCCCTCACCGAGAAATTATGAGATAGCCCATGGCGGGTGAGGGGCGAACGGTCGATTCGTACTGAATAAACGGTTACAAAGGTGCGCGAAAACTCTAAGGATTAGAGCTTCACGCGGGGTGCCACGGGAGTGACAGCCTCAATCTTTGCCGATGCCTCAGCGTCGGTGGAGGTGGACTCTGCCTCGCGCATTGCTGCAACGCGTGCGGCGTAGAGGTCACGCTCTTCCTCGACCTTCTGATCGTCCCAGCCGAGCTCGGAGCGCAGAATCTCAAGGATTTCATCGGCGGCAGCCAGGCCGCGGTCGCGCTGCTCAAGGTCGAGGCGTACGCGGCGGACCAGGACGTCCTCCAGGTGCAGGGCACCTTCGTAGCGGACAGCGAAGACGACGTCCGCGCGCAGGAACTGGGGTGCCTTAGCCAGGGGAGCGCCGAGGGAGGGGTCGGCGTCGATGAGAGCGCCGAGGTCCTCAATCTGTGCGCCGTAACGTTCGAGCAGGTGGGTGATACGGTCCTCATCCCAGCCGTAACGCTCTGCGTAGCGTGCGCGGTTAGCAGCGATTGCGTGGTAGCCGTCAGCGCCGACCAGGCCGATGGTTGCGGTCACGGAGGGGTTCTGCTTAGCCTGCTCGCCCAGTGCGAAGTCAACGGCATCTTCTGCCATGACACGGTAGGTGGTGAGCTTGCCGCCTGCGATTGCGCTCATGCCGGGTGCAACCTCGGTCACGGTGTGCTCGCGGGAAACCTTGGTGGATGCTGCGCCGTCCTTGACCTTGGGCTGCAGCAGCGGGCGCAGACCGGTGTAGGTGCCGATGATGTCTTCGCGGGTCAGTGGGTTAGCGAGCAGCTTGTTAGCCTGCATCAGGACGTAGTCGATGTCCTTACTGGTTGCCACGGGGCGCTCGCGGTCCTCGGTGTAGGGGGTGTCGGTGGTGCCGATAATCCAGTAACGCTGCCAGGGGATGATGAAGAGAACGGACTTCTCGGTCTTGGTGAAGATACCGCTGGTTGCGTTGATGCGGTCGCGGGGAACCACAATGTGGATACCCTTGGAGGCGAGAACTTCTAGGCCGCCGTCGGGGTTGGCCAGGGACTCGGACTCCTCGGTCCACACGCCGGTTGCGTTGATGACATGCTTTGCGCGCACATTCAGGCGCTCGCCGGTCTCCAGGTCTGCCAGCTCTGCGCCGATAACGCGGCCGGATGCGTCCTTGGTGAAGCCGACAACCTGGGTGCGGGATGCAGCCAACGCGCCGTAGCTTGCAGCGGTGCGGACGACGTCGATCACGAGGCGTGCGTCGTCAACGCGTGCATCGTAGAACTGGATTGCGCCGCTGAATGCGGAGTCCTTGATGTCGGGGAAGACGGTCTTGGTGCCGGTCTTGGTGAAGTGGCGCTGGGAGGGGACGCCCTTGTTGCCGCGGGAGCCGAGGAATGCGAGGGTGTCGTACATGCCGATGCCGATTGCGGAGTATGCGCGCTCGATGACGGGCATCTTCAGGGGCCACAGGAAGGGCTGTGCGTGCACGAGGTGGGGTGCGATCTTGTTCAGCAGCAGGCCGCGCTCGGTGAGAGCTTCGGTCACGAGCTTGAAGTCGAGGTTGTAGAGGTAGCGCAGGCCGCCGTGGACGAGCTTGGAGGACCATGCACTGGTGCCTGCAGCCCAGTCGCCTGCTTCGACGATGCCGGTGCGCAGACCGCGGGTTGCTGCGTCAAGGGCAATACCTGCACCGGTGATGCCGCCGCCGACGACCAGGATGTCAAGTTCTTCGTTGACCATGCTCTTGAGTGCCTTGGCGCGGGACTCAGCAGTCAGCTGGGACTGCTGCGCAATGTGCTGGGAGCTCATGTAGTGCTCTTTCTTCTCGTGCCGCGTGGGCGGCGTGGGGTTTCATCTTGCAAATAGTAAAACCCAATGGTGAAATAATAACCAAGTAGCTTGAACGGATTTTCACTGGGGGTCTGTGACCGATGAACGAACGCGCTAACCACACCTACGAGGCGGCGCAGCTGTACTACATCCACAACATGACGATGGACGCTATCGCGGCCCGTCTGGGGGTCTCCCGCGCCACCGTATCGCGTCTCCTTAAAAGTGCTCGTGAAAGCGGCATGGTGCAGATCCGCCTGGATGACTCCTTCCGTACCCGCAGTGAGCTGGAGCGCCGCATCGGCGAGCGCTATAAGGTGCGCGTCACCCTCGTGAATGTCCGTTCGGATGCCACCCCGATTGCTCGTATGAGCCAGGTGTCTCGTACTGCGGCGGCGTTACTTGATTCCCTGGTTGATAACGGAACGAGCCTGGGCGTGGCGTGGGGTTCAACCATGACTGAGATTTCCCGCCATCTGCCGCGCCGTCCGCTGACCGGCGTGACGGTGGTTCAGCTCAACGGCGCCGGTAACGCGCACCATTCGGGTATTCCGTACTTGGGTTCCCTGCTGGGGCAGCTGGTGAACGCCTACGATGCGCAGGCTATCCATTTCCCGGTTCCCGCGTTCTTCGACTATGCGGAGACGAAGACCGCCATGTGGCGTGAGCGTAGCGTGCAGAAGAACCTGCATGCCCAGCACAATGTTGACCTCGCTGTTTTTGGTGTGGGCGCTTTTGGTGGCCCTATTCCTTCTCACGTGTATTCGGGTGGCTATTTTGAGGTGCAGGAGCAACGTCAGCTGCGTGAGCTGGGCGTTGTGGGGGATATGTGCACGATTCTTCTGCGTGAGGACGGCTCCTGGGCTGATTTGGAGCTGAATAAGCGTGCGTCCGGTCCGACTCCGAAGGAGCTGGCTCGTATTCCGCGCCGTATTTGCGTTGCCTCCGGTACTCACCGTGTGCGTGCTTTGCGTGGTGCGTTGCGTACGGGTGCGATTACCGACTTGGTTCTTGATAATGCGTTGGCAAAGGCGCTCATGGAGAAGTAGCTGAAATTATTGCCGCGTGCATGAGGCGCTGCGGGCATGTGATGCCGCGAGCATGAGGTTCGCGGGTATGAAGGTCCGTGGTTATGGGCGAAAAGGGCACTTTGATTCTGAAAGGGTCGCGCTGAGAGCTTGCCTGCTGAAGCTCTCAAGTGCCGCCTGAACAATGTTTCAAGGTGCCCTTGAGTGTCGTCAAAAACTGCTTTCTGACCCTACAATGTGAAACGTTTGCGCATGTGAAAGCGCATATTAGTGCACTCCATTGAAGGTGTGCGCCACTCACCGTTAGAAAGAACCAACCATGACCCCTACCTATAACGCCCAGGCGAATCCGCACCTGGGCGCACCCGGCATTACCACCATGCACGGTGATGCCCAGTCTTCCGACGCTACTCCTCTTGCCGGCCCCGGCGCAGGCAATTGGAACATTACCGGCACGAAGCTCGGCGGCGCCTGCCCGACGATTCTTGCTGGACGCGACGGCTTCATTCAGGTGCTCTGTACCCAGGTCTTCGCCCACGGTGAGTTCATCACCCCGAAGCTCTCCATCCTTGATCCGCATACCGGTCGTGAACTTTCGCACCTGGACATTCCGAAGGGCGCACTGCTCGGCGGCGTGTACGCCTACCTTGACGCGCAGGACCGCATGGTTCTGGTGGATGGCTCCCAGTGCCTGCTGCGCCTCTCCCACTCTGCTGACGGACGCAGCATCCGAGTTGATGAGCGCATTGACCTGAGCCGCATGCTCGCCCAGAGCCCCAATGACGCTGTGGTTGGTCTGGTGCCCGACTGGTCCGGTCGCATTTGGGTTGCGACGAAGAACGGCTACATCGCGGTGATTGATTCTGCCCGCGGCACGATCCGCTCGATGCGCCTGAATAAGGCGTCGATTGCGGGTGAACGTATCGATAACTCGATTTCGGCGTGCCCGCAGGGTGTGAGCGTGGTGACCTCCCACGCTATTTATATGCTGAACGCTACCGCAACCGGCGCGCCCACCCTCAAGTGGTGGCATGCGTACGATCGAGGTAGCGCCCGCAAGCCCGGTAAGCTCGCGTGGGGTTCCGGCGCCTCCCCGACGTTCTTTGGCCCGAACGGGTCGGATTATGTGATGCTGACCGATAACTCTGATATTCAGGAGTCGGTCATTGTGTACCGCACCGATAACGGCGCGAAGGTCGGTAGCGCCGGCCTGTTTACTGCTGGTACCTCTGGCACCGAAAACTCCATGATTGGTGTGGGTAACACGATGGTCGGTGCAAGCACCTACGGCTATCCCTACCCGAAGTACCCGGAGGGCGCCGGCCCGTCGGTTCCTGCGAACGCGCTTTTTGCTCCCGGTATGGAGCGTTGGGATATTACCGACCGCGGTCTGCGTAAGATCTGGGATCGTAAGGACGTGTACTCTTCGGCTGTTCCTCGCTATTCTACCGCTGACGGCCTGATTTACACCTGTGAGCGGCGCCGCGGCCCGGCTGGTTTGGCGAATGGTGCCTACGCGTGGGCTGTCGCGCTGGACATGGAAACCGGTCAGACGATGCACGAGCAGCGTCTGCCTCAGCACGTGAGCCTGCTGCTTGGCGGTGGTGACACCCTGCAGATGGTGGGCACGATTGACCGTTACGGCACCTGGTGGCAGGGCACGATTAGTGGCGTGTACCGTATCGCGAAGGCTTAGAGGAGTAGAAAATGACTAAGAATAATCTGATGAACGCTTCTCGCCGTACCGCGTTGAAGGTTGCGGGCGCTTCGGCTGCCTTGGTGGCTGGCGGCGTGAGCGCTGCGGAGGCGGCAACTCGTTCGGGCGGTAAGCGCGCTCGCGTGAGCCCGGTGACCCAGTATCCTGGCGCTCACCGCGGTGGTCATCGTGGCGGTGGGCAGCACGGCGGCGCGGCGAGTTCTGCGCTGGTGCAGGTGCCGATGCGCTATAACGAGTCGTGCATCCGCCTGGAGTTGAAGGCAGCCTCTGGTGTGCAGGCGGTGTCTATGCAGAGCCAGCCGGCGCGTACTGTTGCTTTCCGGAATCTGCCGATTCGCCTGAGCATTATTAATGAGGGTAATTCGACGCTGCCGGTGGGTACTCGCCTGATGGTGCGTGCTCGCGCGCAGGATCCGAAGACCGGTTTGTTGTTGAATCCTGCGGTGACGCTTCGTGTGACCTCGGGTCAGGCGGTGTTGCCGTCGGGTGGCCTGGGTGCTTCGGCCCTGGTGGCTCCTGTGGATGCTTTGAATCTTGATGCGGTGCGTCGTAGTGAGCAGACCGGTCAGGCTGGTGCTGGCAGCGAGAATGTTCTGGAGTTGCGTACTGCTATTCCTCGCGGTCATCGCCTGGATGTTCAGCTGAATTATCAGGTGGCTTCGGGCGTTGCCGGTTCTGCGTTGAAGCAGGTTCATGTGAGTGCTGTGCTGGATATGACGGCGGCCGGTTTGTCGTCTTCGTTCTACGAGGTGCAGAGCTCGGCTGTGGTTGCTTCGCTGAACTAGCGGCTGAACCGACCTTGTGAGGGATGGGTGCGGCGGGGAAACGACTCCACAGCCTGTGCTTTTATACCTCTATATATAGGCGCCTGTTCAAAAAGGCATAGTGAAAGGTCGGGGTCGTTCGTGGGAACGACCCCGACCTTTTGTATTGTCTAGTTCGCCGGCATGGGTGGCAGCTGATTTTCTTATGCGGTTTCGGTCCTGTCGTGTTCGCCGAATACCACCTGCACAGCGTGGTGCAGTGCTTCGCGCACCATGGCGATGGCGGGGTTGGCGGCGGACTCTCGGCGTACGGCGGTAAAGATTTTGCGGGAGGGTTTGCCGGGTAGCTCCACGACGCGTAGCCCCTCGGTGGTGGAGAGGGAGGAGAGGATGAAGCCGGGCACGATGGTGACGGCGAATCCTGCCTTGACGAGGTTGGAGTTCGTGATCATGTCGTTGGCGCTGTAGCGGATAACCGGCTCGAATCCTGCGGTGCGGCACTGGTTGAGTGCCCAGCTACGGGAGGTGTTCTGCTCCATTTCGAGGACCCAGGGCAGTGCGTGCGCCTCCTCGATCGAGGTGATGGTGGAAGTGCTGGGCACGATGAGGCTGAGCGGGTCTTCGGTGAGTAGCTCGGAGTGCAGTTCGGGGTATTCGGGGATGTGGTGGTGTGGGTAGGCTTCGGAGAGCACCATGTCGTATTCGCGGCTTCGGGTCAGGGAGGTGCCGGTTTCAGGGTCGATTTGCAGTACCTGCAGGGTGAGCGAGGGGGCGTGTTCGGCAAGGTAGCTGAGGGTTTCCGGTAGCAGCGCGAAGGCGGCGGACTGGAAGATGGCGAGGCGGACCATGCCTGCCGGTTCGCCGGTGAGGTTGGCGACGGAGGTTTGCATACGGTCGAGTTCGCGCAGGATGCTGCGGGCGCTGTCGATGATGATGAGTCCGGCGCTGGTGAGCTGTACGCGCCTGCCGATGCGCTGCAGCAGCGGGGTGCCGGTTTCTTTTTCGAGGGTGGCGATTTGCTGGGAGACGGCGGAGGGGGTGAGGTTGAGTGCTTCGGCGGCGGCGATGACGGTGCCGCGTTCTTGGATTTCGAGGAGCATTTGCATGCGTCGAATGTCGTAGATTGACATGTTTTTCCTCCCTGGTGCGCTCGGTGGTTCGGGTGGGTTGCATTCCCGAACTCTGCCGTGGTGCGTCTCTCATCGTGGACTCTTGTCTATGGTACCGCGCGGGGTTTCGGGCGGCTCTTTTTGAGATGCCTGAAGTGGGGCGGTGGCATGTTGGCTTGTGTAGCGAGTATTTTCGCGCTGATGTGATGGTTCTTGGGAGCAAAGATGCTTCTGGGAATGATTTTGAGGTGTCCGTGTGTTACGAAGTGGGTTCGATATTTGCGCTCTGAAAGTGCTAGCCTGAGAGAGATGGATAGCGATGTTGCTATGGTCTTCGTTTCTTCTCTTTGGGCTCGGCGTTCGGAGGGGGCGCGGGGCGAAAACCTCACCGCACAATCATTAAGAAAATCTAAATGAATTTTGGAAAAAACATTCAGTTTTTCTAATGAGGTATTTATTACCCTTTTGTGGTGAAATAGAGACATCGCCAAACGTGGTGTGCACCGCACACAGTAAGATAGTTAGGAGTCAAGGATGACCCATCCTTTCGCATCTGAGCACTACCAGAAGATGGCTCTGGAAGCTCGTCAGCTTGTTCGTCAGTGGGTAAATGAGTCCCAGTCGATTAAGCCCACCTTCGCGGCTGAGCAGCTCGCCGGTGTTCTGAAGGACCCCAATGGTCTTCCCTTCACCGTCGGCTTTGTTGATGGCGTTATTCGCCCCGAGGACGACAACGTCTCCGGCCGCAACCTTGCTCGTATTTCCGGCCTGGCACCTTCCTTCCTGCCCTGGTACATGAAGTCCGCTGTTGGCTTCGGTGGCAAGCTGGCTGGTAAGGTCGCATGGCCCACCGTTCCCGTTGCACGCCGCGTGCTGCGTGAGATGGTCGGTCACCTGATTGTCGACGCTTCCGAGGAGAAGCTGGGCGACGCAATTGCAGAGCTGACCAAGACCGGTAACCGCCTGAACGTCAACCTGCTCGGTGAGGCAGTTCTGGGTGACAAGGAAGCAGAGCACCGCCTGGCTGAGACCAAGCGCCTGCTGGCACGTGACGACGTTGACTACGTCTCCATTAAGGTGTCCGCTGTTTCCGGCCCCCACCAGCACTGGGCATTCGACGAAGTCGTTGAGACCGCTGTTCGCCGCCTGACCCCGCTGTACGAGCTGGCTGCATCCACCTCCCCCAAGAAGTTCATCAACCTGGACATGGAGGAGTACAAGGACCTGGACCTCACCATTGAGGTGTTCACCAAGATCCTGGACCAGCCCCACCTGAAGGACCTGGAAGCCGGTATCGTGCTCCAGGCATACCTGCCCGACACCCTGGCTGCAATGCAGCACCTGCAGGAATGGTCCGCAAAGCGCGTTGCTGCTGGCGGCGCAGGCATCAAGGTCCGCCTGGTTAAGGGTGCAAACCTCTCCATGGAAATCGTGGAAGCTGTTATGCACGGCTGGCCGCTGACCACTTGGGACACCAAGCAGGCTGCTGACACCAACTACAAGCGCGTTCTGGACTACGCACTGCGCCCCGAGCACGTGAAGAGCCTCCGCCTCGGTATTGCAGGCCACAACCTCTTCGACGTAGCATTCGCACTGCTGCTGTCCGAGGACCGCGGTGTTAAGGATCGCGTCGAGTTCGAGATGCTGATTGGTATGGCTGAGCAGCAGGCAGAGATCATCCGCCGCCGCGTTGGCCACCTGCTGCTGTACGTGCCCGTCGTGAACCCCAAGGAATTCGACGTTGCAATCGCATACCTGATCCGTCGTCTCGAGGAGAACGCTTCCTCCGAGAACTTCATGTCCGGTATCTTCGACCTGGCAACCGACGAGTCCATCTTCAAGCGCGAAGAGGACCGCTTCATGCGTGCACTGAACTCCGTCACCGACGAGGTTCCCGCACCCAAGCGCACCCAGAACCGTCTGACCGAGAACGAGGACAACGTCTTCGTACCGGCAGGCCGCTTCGAGAACACCCCCGACACCGACCCCGCACTGGCCGGTAACCGTGAGTGGGGCCGCGCAATCCTCGAGCGCTCCAAGACCACCAAGCTGGGCATCGAAACCCTCAAGGCTAACGAGCTGACCAGCGAGGCTGAGGCTGAGAAGCTGATCAAGGAAACCGAAGAAGCTGGCAAGGCATGGGGCAAGCTCTCCGGCCACGAGCGTGCAGAGATTCTGCGCAAGGTCGGTAAGGCTATCGCACTGCGCCGCGGTGACCTGCTGGAGGTTATGGCAGCTGAGGCTGGCAAGACCCTGGAGCAGGGCGACACCGAGGTCTCCGAGGCAATCGACTTCGCATACTACTACGCAATGCTGGCTGAGGACCTCGAGAAGATCGACGGCGCAAAGCCCAAGTCTGTTGACCTGACCCTGGTTGTTCCCCCGTGGAACTTCCCGACCGCTATCCCCGCCGGTGGTGTTCTGGCTGGTCTGGCTGCAGGTTCTGCTGTCATCTTCAAGCCCGCAACCATCACCGCTCGCACCGGTGCCCTGATCGCAGAGATCATGTGGGATGCAGGCGTTCCCAAGGAAGTTCTGAAGCTCGTCAAGGTTGTTGACCGCGCTGCAGGCAAGCTGCTCATCTCGCACCCCGAGGTTGACCGCCTGATCCTGACCGGTGGCTACGAGACCGCTGAGCTCTTCCGCTCCTGGCGTGATGACCTGCCCCTGTTCGGTGAGACCTCGGGCAAGAACTCGATCATTGTCACCCCGAACGCTGACATCGACCTCGCCGTCAAGGACGTCGTCTACTCGGCATTCGGTCACGCAGGTCAGAAGTGCTCCGCTGGTTCGACCGTTATCCTGGTTGGCTCCGTGGCACAGTCCGAGCGTTTCCGCCGCCAGCTGATCGACTCCGTCAGCTCCCTGCACGTGGCACACCCGCAGGACATTGAGTCCGAGATGGGCCCCGTTGTTCAGAAGCCGGAAGAGAAGCTGCTGCGCGGTCTGACCACCCTCGGCCCGGGCGAGCGCTGGCTCATCCAGCCCAAGGAACTGGACGAGACCGGTCGCCTGTGGAGCCCCGGTGTTCGCGAAGGCGTCAAGCCCGGTTCCGAGTACCACATGACCGAGTACTTCGGCCCCATCCTGGGCATCATGACCGCTGAGACCCTGGAAGAGGCAATCGAGCTGCAGAACGCACCCGATTACGGCCTGACCGCAGGTCTGCACTCGCTGGATGCTGACGAGCTCGAGCTGTGGCTCTCCAAGGTCCAGGCAGGTAACCTGTACGTCAACCGTGCAATTACCGGTGCAATCGTTCAGCGTCAGCCCTTCGGTGGTTGGAAGAAGTCCACCGTTGGCTCCGGTACCAAGGCTGGTGGCCCCAGCTACCTGATCGCTCTGTCCGATTGGGAGCCGGCACAGGCAACCGCAACCGCTGTCACCCAGTCCGTGACCGTCCGCGAGACCCTGGCTACCATCGAGCAATCCGAGCTGGGCAAGCGCGAGGACTTCGAGTTCATCAAGCGCGGTGTCTCCTCTGACGCACACGCTTGGGACACCGAGTTCGGCTTCGGCCACGATCCCTCGAAGCTGGGCGTGGAGCGCAACATCCTGCGCTACGTACCCACCCAGGTTCTGGTTCGTGCAGACGAGTCCGCATCCGCAGCAGAGACCCTGCGCGTTGTGCTCGCCGGTCTGGCAGCTAACGCACCGGTCGCTCTGTCCGTCGGTAAGGATCTGCCGGTCGACGTCCGTGGCGTCCTCGAGAACAAGGGCATCAAGTACGAAGTCAAGTCGGACGCTCAGTTCCGCGAGTACCTGGCTTCGAACGCTAAGACCCCGGTTCGCGCACTGGCTGGTACCCCGCTGGAAGGCACCCGTATCCGCTACATCGGTAACGACGTGAAGTCCATCTACTCGGCACTGGGTGGTCGCCCGGATGTTGCAGTGTACTTCGCACCGGTCACCGAGGCTGGCCGTATCGAGATGCTGCCCTTCCTCCGCGAGCAGGCTGTTTCGATTACCGCACACCGTTTCGGTAACCCGAACCGTTTCTCCGAGCGCGTCATTTCTTCCCGCTAAGGCGCTGTGAGAGTTTAGCTCTCTAGTCCTAAGGCTCAGGGCCCTGCACCTTCATGGTGTGGGGTCCTGAGCTTTTTGCGTTTCTGCTGGGCTCTTACCGGGGGAGTGGGAGGCCTGTATGGAGCCGTGCGTGAAAGTGATGAATAGAGGGGCATCTAGTAGTCGATAGGGTGCGAATGGTTAGGTGCACGAAGAGGAAGAGGAAAAATAGTGTCATAGAAGTGGTACGGGGGTGTTTAGACGTGCCCCGCGTTACTTCTTATGTGATAATTGGTGTAGGACGTTTCGCCATCCCACACGCGGAACGACACCGTGCGCGGGACGATCCGCGCTAGGCAAGAACACACTGAAAGGACATCGCTGCTATGAGCAACGTTCCCGCAGAACTCTCGTACACTTCTGAGCACGAGTGGGTTTCCGCTCTCACCGCTGAGGGCACCGTACGTGTTGGTATTACCGACCACGCTCAGGATGCACTGGGTGACGTCGTCTACGTCGACCTTCCCTCTGTTGGCGACTCTGTAGCTGCTGAGGATAGCTTCGGTGAGATTGAGTCCACCAAGTCTGTCTCTGATCTTTTCGCTCCCATTGCGGGCGAGATTGTTGCAGTGAACGAGGGCCTGGAAGATGACCCCGCACTGGTTAACTCTGACCCCTACGGCGAGGGCTGGATCATTGAGATTCGTCCCGAGAATGCTGACGACCTGGCTAACCTGCTGGATGCAGAGGCATACAAGGCTGAGCTGGCTAAGCTCTAAGTCGATAGACTCTATAACTGCGGCGTCCCTCATGTTGAGAGGTACGTACTGATAAAACGGCGAAACCGATTGGTCTCGCCGTTTTTCTTTTAAAGTGCACACAAACGCAAATAAATGGGCGCATTTAAGGTTCATCTTGAGGGTCTCCGAAGCTGCCTGATGGGCTTGAAAGATGACTAAACCCCTAGTGGGAGCCTCTTTCAAGTTAAATGTGATGAAAACTTCAACTATCGCGAGAAGATAAAATTTTCCCCGTAAAGCAGTCCAATATGAGACATGCCTGCTAGAAGTATTGGAATTTTGCTAAAATTGGTACTGTCTCTATTGGATAGTGTTTGATTGTGTGGCTATTTTTGGGTTCAAAAAGCCCCTGAAAAGGGCTAACTGAATAGCAAAATGCCTTGTGAGGCTATAAGATTGTCTCGAAGGTTTGCGGTTTATCATTTCGTGATAAACAACTAAACTTATCTATCACACTCTCAACACTAAGCAAAGATGTTCGGCACGAAGCGAGACCCCGACTAAGGGGAACGAGCCACTCACTCAAATTTCGGCTCGTATCGACATCGGCTGAACAAGTACCCGAAAGACATAGATGACCTCACGCATCGATGAAAACCTCACTAACGCTGAGGTTGAACTAGAGGACGTGGAGAACGGCGACTCTGACCGTAACCCGCGTGACGTTAAGAGCCGGACCATTGGTCAGGTTCTTAGCCAGCTCGACCTGGAGTTCCCCGGAATTAGCGCATCCAAGATTCGCTTCCTGGAGGAGCGCGGTCTCGTGCACCCCAGCCGTACCGAAACCGGTTACCGCAAGTACTCCCAGACGGACATTGAGCGCCTGCGCTACATCCTCACCATGCAGCGTGACCACTACATGCCGCTCAAGGTAATCCGTCAGCACCTGGAGGATCTGGAAGCCGGTCGCGTACTGAACTCCATGCCTGCCACCGTAAGTGAAGACGTCCTGGATACCGTCCTCGGCCCGAACGAGCAGGAAGGTCGCACCTACACTCTCCGCGAGCTGGCTGAATACGCTAACACCACCCCTGAACTGATCCGCGAGCTGATTGACTTTGGGTTGCTCGAAGACGGTTCGGACGTGGAGTACACCGATTACGATGTGCTGATTGCCCGCGTCAGTGCAGAACTGACCCAGCACGGCATTCAGCCCCGTCACCTGCGCGCATTTAAGTCTGCGGCAGACCGCGAAATTTCCCTCGTGGAAATTGCGGTGGCTCCGCTGGCCTCGCGCCGCGACGCAGCCTCCCAGGCTCAGGCGCAGGAACGAGCCGACAAGATCCGTAAGTTGTGTCTGCAACTGCACGCAACTCTCGTCGAATCGGCGATGCCTACCTACGAGTAGGCGTACGAAGAGGCAGACTACCGGACAGTCTGCCGCTCGTAAACCCTCAGCGGTTCTACCGCACCCCAAACGGGGATTTCCCTCGGGAAACACCGCTGACCACGGTGATTCCCTCTATAGCCCCTACCCCTTACCAACGGGTAGCGGCCTCTAGACTTGGACGAAGCCGACGCTGGCACGCTCGGAATTTCTACCCCTTCGTCCAACACGAAGAGCTTTCTCACCAGGGGGCTCCCGGCCTGCCAAGGCTGTTCACTCAACTCAGCTGTAAATGCGTACGGACTACCTGTCCGTACGCATTTACTTTTTTAAACTCCCCCTGTGGGATGGGCGCCCAGAAAAAGCAAACGGAACAGCGGGGGAGGAGCACCCCTGCACGGCGTTAAAGAGGCACGAATGAATCCGAAAAGATCATTCGCTCCGGTGGGTTCAATTTTAAGTAGAGCCCTCTATCAGTTAAAATAGATTGAACAACCGCGCCTATCGCGCATCGGTCGCACTATCGACTCGTGTTCTATGAACCTCGTGTTCTGCGAATCGAATAGTCGAACCAATGTGTAGTATTGAAAACCGCGTAGCTAACCTCGCAGAGGGAGGCCGCGCGAATCATAGATACAGATTCTAAGGTTTAGCCCTGGAATCTCACCCCGAAAATCGGGGCTACACCGGAACGAAGTCGACCGCATTTGATAGGGCGCGGTGAATCGCATTAAACGGGTTAACGAAAAGGAGGGACCGTGCTAGAGCAGCAGGTAGCCGAAAATGCAGGCGAGGCCGCAGGCACCCACGAGGCA
The DNA here is from genome assembly GCA_963538455.1 of Rothia mucilaginosa. GTDB lineage: Bacteria > Actinomycetota > Actinomycetes > Actinomycetales > Micrococcaceae > Rothia. Next base: position 56,555 of record CAUTHR010000003.1, read on the forward strand.
CCCCAGGGCTTCGATCAGCCCCTGGACGGCTTCGACACCCTCTTCCCCGTAGCACCGCCTCCGCGCGGTGAACAGGGCGTACTCTTCACCGACCCGGTCTCTGTCGTCGAGGAAAATCTCGGCTACCGTGGCGCCGTCGCCTGCAAGGCAGCCGGCATCACCTACCGTCAGCTCGACTACTGGGCACGCACCGACCTGGTTGTACCCACCGTGCGTGGCGCCTCCGGCTCCGGTACCCAGCGCCTCTACAGCTTCCGCGATGTGCTCGTACTTAAGATCGTGAAGCGACTGCTCGACACCGGCGTGTCCCTGCAGCAGATTCGCACCTCGATTGAGCATCTGCGTACCCGCGGCATTGACGACCTCGCGAACATCACCCTGATGAGCGACGGCACCACCGTCTACGAATGCACCTCCCCGAGCGAGGTCATTGACCTGGTTCAGGCTGGTCAGGGCGTCTTCGGTATCGCGATTGGCCGCGTCTGGCGCGAAATCGAAATGAACCTCAACGGTCAGCCCGGCGAAGAAATGCACGAAAGCTTCGAAGGCGACGAACTCGCCGCCCGCCGTGCCCGCCGTGCACAGGCATAAAGCATAGACCTCAACCACACATTGTGAATCTGCCCGCGCTCACTACCTACCCGGTGGCGAGCGCGGGCAGAACCTTTAAACCCGGGGAAGTATTCAATGCTCACTTGAGAAAAAACTTAAGATACACCCCTGTCAGAGCCGGAAGAAAAGCGAAGATTCGCTAAAATAAAGGGGCATTACACCTCACTCATAAAAGGGACCTGCATGCCCCGCATCGTCAGTATCAGCAGTCTCAAAGGCGGCGTTGGCAAAACGTCCATCACTTTGGGGCTCGCCTCCGCGGCTTTACACAGCGGACTCTCCACACTCGTTATTGACCTAGACCCCCACGGCGACGCCAGCACCGGCCTGGCGGTGGATGAAACTATCCCCGACGTCGCCTCCCTAATCGCCAGCTCCAATGAGCGCGCCTTCGCGGAGGAAGCCGGTAGCTCCTCCTGGAATGCCCTCGTCGGCAAGCCCACCCTGCTGACCAATAACCCCGTGACCACCGGTAGCGTGAAAGTGGCGCGCGGTTCGGCTCGTTCCACCCTCGTGGACCGTCAGGAAGCGGCGCCGTTCATCCGCCGCTTCAAGCGCATGGTGGAGGCGGCAGCGGACGCCTACGACGTCATCCTGATTGACTGCCCGCCGTTCCTCGGAACCCTGTCTTCGATGGGCTGGGCGGTGAGCGAGCGTATCCTCTCGGTCGCTGAACCGTCTCTCTTCTCCGTGGCGGGTACCGAACGAACCCTGCGCGCCATCGTGCGTTTTCAGCAGGAAAGCGGCATCAGCATTGACGGTGCGGGAGTAGTTATCAACAAGATGCGCCCCAACGACAGCGAACACCGCTACCGACGCGACGAAATGCGCTCCCTCTTCGGCGAGCTCGTGGCAGAACCCGTGCTCGCTGAAAGCCCCGTGCTGCAGCGCGCCCAGGGTGCCGCGTACCCGATTCATTTTTGGCCCGACGAAGAGTCGGTTGATCCCGCCATTGACTTCACCCGCCTGCTGGCTGGGCTCATGGCTGATCTCTAAGCGCAGACCTCTGCGGATTTACTAACCCGCGGGATTACATAGTTTTAACGCTTGAGTGCGTCTTCTCAAAGAACCGCTGTTTTTTCAGCGATGCGCTCTCAGTGCTGCGTTCTTTGGGGCGGCGCGCTTTCGCGTATCAGCAGGTAAAGAGATGAGATAGCGGGAATAGCGTACCGCCCGTACACGTTATAGTGGCAGTAACAGGAATAAGCCCGTCATCGAGGGGCACGCTGGGAGCGAGCCCAGCCTCAACACCATCAACGAGAGGACCACATGAGCATCGAGAACGTAGAACGCATTGACGGCGTAGCACAGTACGACCTCATCGTCATCGGCTCCGGATCCGGCAACACCCTCATCGGCCCCGAATGGGACGACAAGAAGGTCGCCCTCATCGACGGCGGTATCTTCGGCGGCACCTGCCTGAACGTTGGCTGCATCCCCACCAAGATGTACGTCTACCCGGCGACCATCGCGCAGAAGACCCGTGAGGTCAAGCACCTGGGCGTCGATGCACACGTAGACGCCGTGCACTGGGCGCAGATTCGTGACCGCATCTTCGCCTCCCGCATTGACCCGATTGTTGAAGGCGGCCGCGAATGGCGTGCCGGTCTGCCCAACGTCGACTTCTACGACCAGTACGCGCGTTTCGTTGGCTCCCACACGGTTGAGCTGACCGACGGCACCCGCCTGCAGGGCCGCCAGATTGTCGTTGCGGCAGGTTCGCGCGCCGTGCTGCCTTCCGTGCCCGGTATCGATTCCGCTAAGGTCTACACCAACGACAACGTCATGCGTCTGGACGAGCTGCCCGCCCGCATGGTCGTCATCGGCGGCGGTGTGATTGCGGCAGAATTCTCCCACGTTTTCTCCGCATTCGGCACCGAAGTAACCCAGCTGAACCGCTCCTCCCGACTGCTGCGCGGCGTGGACGAAGAGATCGTGGCGCGTTTCGAAGAAGCCGCAAGCAAGCAGTGGAACATCGTCAAGGATGCCTCCCTCTCCGAAATCCGTGAGAACGCCGACGGCAGCGTGACCGTCGTAGCTAAGCGCACCTCCGAGAATGATGAAGAACTGCTCGAAATCCCGGCAGACGCAGTGCTCGTGGCGACCGGTCGCCGCCCCAACACCGACACCCTCAACGCGAAGAACTACTTCGACGTGCAGGAGGGCGGCCAGCTCAGCGTCGATAAGTACCAGCGCGTGCTCTACAACGGCGCACCCGTACCCGGCGTCTACGCCCTCGGCGACGTGTCCAGCCGCTACCAGCTCAAGCACGTGGCAAACCACGAGGCACGCGTTGTGCAGCACAACCTCAGCCACCCCGAGGACCTGCGTGCCAGCGACCACCGCTACGTACCCGGCGCGGTCTTCAGCAACCCCCAGATTGCCGTGGTCGGCATGACCGAAGAGCAGGCGCGCCAGGCGGCTGAGCGTGAAGGTTTTGAGATTACCGTCAAGGCACAGAACTTTGGCGACACCGCCTACGGCTGGGCAATGGAAGACAAGATCGGCCTGTGCAAGCTCATCGCCCGCAAGGACAACGGCGAGTTGCTCGGTGCGCACCTGGTCGGTGAAGAGTCCTCCGTGCTCATCCAGCCGCTACTGCAGGCAATGAGCTTCGGCATGGATGCGCGCACCCTCGCACGCGGCCAGTACTGGATCCACCCGGCACTGACCGAAATCGTTGAGAACGCGCTGCTCGGCCTGGAATTCGACGAGCCCGCCAACTAAGAATCCATCAGCTAGCGACGGCTAGATAACGCCCGGAAGCCGAGGCTTCTAGCGAACAACCAGCGAACAAACAGCGAACAAACAGCGAGGAGGGGGTCGTACCCAAGCGGTACGACCCCCTCCTCTCGTTGATGGAAAGTCAGAGCCGGTTATGCCTTGTCGCCCTCAGACTTCTGAGGGCTCTGCTCTGCAGTAGTCTTCTTCTCAGCCTGCGCGGGCTTCTCAACGGGCTTCTCAGTGGAAGAATCCTCGGCGGAAGAGTCCTTATCCTTCTCTTCATGAGGCTTCTGCATCATCTCGGCGGTCTGCTCACGCAACTCCTCAAACTTCTCAGCCGCCTGCTCACGCAGCTCGGCAAGACGCTCCGCCTGATGATCCGCGTACTCATGCAGACGCTCAGCCGCCTGCTCACGCAGTTCAGCGAACTTCTCAGACTGCTCCGCCGCGTACTCCTGCAGGCGAGCCAAAGAATCCGAGGTGCTATCGGAAACCTTGCCGTACATCTCATCCACGTAGGAGGAGAAGTCCTGCAGAATCTTCGCGCGGCGTAGCTTCTGCGAAGGAGTCAGATAGCCGTCCGCCTCGGTCAGGTCCCGGTTCATAATGCGGAACTCGCGAATACCCTCGGCGCGGGAAACCAGCTGGTTCGCCTCGTCCACGAGCTTCTGAATCGCGGCACGAACCGCAGGGTGAACAGCAGCCTCCGGGATGGAGAGCGAACGCGGCAGACCCAGGTGCTCCAACTGCTCGGGCAGGGTATCCGGATCCAGGGTCACCAGAGCCGCAATGAACGGCTTCTCATCGCCAATCAGCATCGCCTGAGAAACCAGGGGAGAGGTACGCAGATGAGTCTCCGCAATACCCGGAATCACGTTCTTACCGCCGGCAGTGACAATGATTTCCTTCTTGCGGCCCACAATCTTCAGGTAGCCGCGCTCATCGAAACGAGCCAGGTCACCGGTGCGGAACCAACCGTCCTCAGTGAACGCCTGAGCGTCCTCTTCGGGGTTCTTGTAGTAGCTGCTAATCACTCCCACGCCACGAACCAGAAGCTCGCCGTCCTCAGCGATATAGCCTTCGGAACCGGGGATGAGCGGGCCAATCATGCCAATCTGGTACGGGTTGATGCGGCCAGCAGCAATCGGGGCGCAGGTCTCGGTCAGACCGTAACCCTCAACCACCTGCACACCTACCGCGTGGAAGAAGTGCGCCAGGCGCTCGCCGAGAGGGCCGCCGCCGGAAACCGCGTAACGCAGCTCGCCGCCCAGAGCCGCACGCAGCTTCGAGTAGACCAGCTTGTCGTACAGAGCGTACTGCGCTGCCAGCTTCAGCGGGACACGGCCCTCAACCTTCGCCTGCGACCAGCGCACTGCAATGTCGGTGGAACGCTCAAAGAGCGACTTATTGAACTTACCGCCCTTAGCTGCCTTCGCCATGGCGCCTTCGTACACCTTCTCAAAGACGCGGGGCACCACCAGCAGCATGGTCGGTTTAAAGCTATCCAAGTCAGCAGCCAGGTTCTTGATATTGGGGGAGTGGCCGATGACCAGGCCGGCGTCCAGCGCCAGCACCTGAATCAGGCGCGCCAGAACGTGCGCCAGCGGCAAGAAAAGGATGGAGGAGTTGCGGGAGTTCGCAATCTCAGACTCTGCAAACTTGGTGTTCGCGCTCAGGTTCAGGAAGTGACCGTGAGTCAGTGCGCAACCCTTGGGGCGACCGGTCGTGCCGGAGGTGTACACAATGGTTGCGATGTCATCACAGCCTGCAGCGGAACGTACCTGCTCCAGCTGCTCAGCGCTCACCTCGGACGCGCGAGCGCTGAGGGTATCAAGGTCGCCGTTCTCAATGACCCAGCGGTGCTTGAGCTGGCACGGCTCAGAAGTAGAAGCGGCGTATTCTTCCGCCTCAGTCACACGATTCAGGAGCTTCTCATCCTCGACGAAAATAGCGACAGCCTCAGAATGGGACAGCGCCCACGCCGCCTGTGCGGCAGCGTTCGTCTCATACACCGGCACGGAGACAGCGCCGGCATACCAAATCGCGAAGTCAATGACAGTCCACTCAAAACGGGTGCGGCTCATAATACCCACACGGTCACCCGGGCGGATGCCAGCGGCGATCATGCCCTTAGCCAGGTCGGTCACCATCTGGTGGAACTGCTGGGCGCGAACCGGCTGCCAGTTACCCGGAGACATCTGACGACGGTACAGCACCGGATTGGAGCTATCGGCACGGTGGCGCTCAACAATGCTTGTCAGGTTCAGCGAGGGGTCGACAATAACCTCAGCGGGAGTGGAGAAGACTTTCATAATGCGCCTTTCAAATCAGGGCGTGAGCCCGTGGCGGATCCGGTGCCGCGGGGTGCCCTCGATGGCCCGAGGAGCCGTAATATCTATCTGCTGTTCTACTCGCCACGGCGGGTGATGCTTGCGCCAGTTGCAGCGAGCGGAGCCGCAGAATTAGTGGTTTAGGGATGCGACAAAATCTTGGATGGTGGAGAGCAGATACTCTGCGTCATAGTCCAGGGTTGCCACATGGTAGCTGCGGGTCAGCCACCTAAATTTTACAGGAACTGAACAATGTTCGAGAAAATATTTGTGGGAGCTATCCGACACAGTATGATCGCCCAGTGAACGCAAATACAGGACCGGCGACTTCAACTGCGGAATCAGGGCACGAGTCTCAGCACCCAAAAGATGCAGCTGATGCACCGCCGCCGTCGGAACCAGCGAATACGCGCCCTCATTCACACCCGGAACCGCAATATCGGAACCAATCGCCTTGAGCACCGGCAGAACCTTCGAGACCTTACCCGCGTGGCGCATCATCGGGTTCACATCCACCATGTAGGGATTGATCAGCACCGTGCCCGCCACCGGCAAACGCGCCGACAGATGAGTCGCCACCGTGCCACCCATCGACATACCAATGACCACCACCTGCAGCCCCTGATCAACCAGGCGACGGTACCCCTGCTCAGCAGAAGCCAGCCACTGCTGGTACGTGCTATCACGCAAATCCTGCCAACGGGTCGCATGACCAGTCAGCACGGGCATCTCCACTGCGTAACCGAGCTCCATAAAACGCTGAGCCACCGGGCGCATACTGTGCGGCGAACCCGTAAAACCATGCACCAGCAAAATACCCACGGAATGCTGCAATGAATCAGGGGTAAAAGACACGGGGGAGTGATCGAACGCATCCTGGTCCTCCCGGAGGCGACGCGTCAGGGAATCCTTAACATTTTGGGTCGCAAGAAGCCTGCGCTCGCGAGCCTTGCGGCGCATCCGCTTGAGCGGTTCCAGCGAGTTATCGAAAATGCTCATGGTCCTCCTTCGCCAACCTGCGCGAATACGAGCGCAGGTGAGGCTTTTTAGCGTACCCCGACCGGCTACCGCAGATACAGCACCGGTGCTGGGATATCGCCCCCAGCGCACCCGATACACCGGTGCGCAGAAAAATCGTTCTCTTTTCTTTAATTATCGCGCGTTCTCTCGCGCCTCTCCAGACACGCTAGAATTGAGCCGGGAACATTCAGAGAGGAGACCCCATGCCTAACACCGCCCTCTATTCAACGCTCAAGATTCTTGGCTCCCCCCTGCTACAGGGACTGTACCACCATGACGTGGTGGGCCTCGAAAATCTGCCCGAGGGACCCTACATTGTCGCCAGTAACCACCTGGCGTTCTGCGACTCCATTTTCATTCCTCTCGCCATGCCGCGCACCGTAAACTTCCTCGCCAAGAGCGACTACTTCACCACCCCCGGCGTGAAGGGCCGCGCCATGGCGGCATTCTTCTGCGGTGTCGGCCAGCTTCCCATGGACCGCTCCGGCGGCCAGAAGAGCCAGGAATCCCTCAACGCCGGCGCGCAGGTCCTCAAGGACGGCGGCGTCATCGGTATCTACCCCGAAGGCACCCGTAGCCCCGATGGACGAGGCTACCGTCCCAAGGTCGGTGTCGCCCGCCTCGCCCTAGAAACCGGCGTGCCCGTAGTGCCCGTCGGCCAGATTGGTACCGACCTGATTCAGCCCTCCGGTTCGAACCGTATCCGCCTGCGCCACGATGGTAAGCCCATCCGGGTGCGCACCATTATCGGCAAGCCCCTCACCTTCGAGGAATACACCGACGGCTCAGACACGAGCCACCGCGTTCAGCGTGAAATCGCCGACCGTATCGGTGCTGAAATCCGTGCCCTGAGCGGCCAGGAATACGTGGACGTGTACGCCGACCGCGTCAAGAAACTCATGGCCGATAAGAACATGAGCGCTGACGAGGCAATCGCACATCTGCAGCACTAAACGCTAAGACAGCACCCTGAGACAGCTCCAGCTCCCTGGGACAGCACCCTGGGTGCACATATACGCCAGAGGGCGGGATGCGGTACATGCCGCCTCCCGCCCTTTCGTCTGCCGTTCTGCAACCGTTCCCTTTACCCCGCTGCTCATTAACCCGCTGCTCATTAACCCGCTGCTCATCAACCCGTTGCTCATCAACCCGCTTATCGTCGACACCTATCGCCGACACCGGGACGCTATCTAAACATGTGAGATGTACCTGACCTCGGGGTTAGGTGTTGAAGCAAGCAAGAGTACAATTAGGTCTATTCAGCTTGAAGCATCGTAAGCCTGCACGCCACACGGCGCGCCGGGCCCCCGAAACGGGGCTGAATCAGAAAACGCACAAGACCATCCCGATGGAGTGAAGATGAGCAATCAAAACCTCAGCACCTCGCAGGCCCCCGACCACGGCCTGGACACCTGGCGCCAGCTGCACATTGACCAGCAGCCCACCTGGAGCGAGCACGAAGATTTTGAGAGCACCATCGCCGAGCTGAACTCGGTACCGCCGCTCGTCTTCGCCGGTGAGGTCGACGCAATGCGCCAGGCACTCGGTGAGGTCGCTGAAGGCCGCGCATTCCTGCTGCAGGGCGGCGACTGTGCAGAAACCTTCGCGGGCGCAACCGCCGACAAGATCTCCGGCCGAGTCAAGACCATCCTGCAGATGTCTGCAGTGCTCACCTACGGCGCCTCCATGCCCGTGGTGAAGATGGGCCGTATGGCTGGCCAGTTCTCCAAGCCGCGCTCCGCAGATACGGAAACTCGCGGTGAGGTCACTCTGCCGTCCTTCCGCGGCGAGACCGTCAACGGTTTCGACTTCACCCCCGAAGCCCGCGTACACGACCCCAAGCGCATGCTGCGCGGCTACCACACCAGCGCATCCACCCTGAACCTGGTGCGCGCCTTCACCAAGGGCGGCTTCGCAGACCTGCGCGCCGTGCACCAGTGGAACCGCGGCTTCACCTCCAACCCCGCACACGAACGCTACGAGAAGACCGCCAACGAAATCGGCCGCGCCCTCAAGTTCATGGAAGCATGCGGCGTGAACTTCGAAGCCCTCAAGACCACCGACATGTACGTCGGCCACGAGGCACTCGTGCTGGACTACGAGCGTGCCCTCACCCGCATCGACTCGCGCACCCAGCTGCCCTACGACACCTCCGCACACTTCCTGTGGATTGGCGAGCGCACCCGCGGCGTCGACGATGCACACGTCGACTTCCTCTCCAAGGTCCGCAACCCCATCGGCGTGAAGCTGGGCCCCAGCACCACCGCAGAGGACGCACTCGCCCTGATCGACAAGCTCGACCCGAACCGCGAGCCCGGCCGCCTGACCTTCATCACCCGCATGGGTGCCAAGAACATCCGCGAGAAGCTGCCCGCAATCGTTGAGGGCGTTCAGGCTGAAGGCGCGAAGGTCGTCTGGGTTACCGACCCGATGCACGGCAACACCATCTCTGTACCCTCCGGCTACAAGACCCGCCGCTTCGACGACGTGCTCGACGAGGTTCGCGGCTTCTTCGAGGTGCACGAGGCACTGGGCTCGTTCCCCGGCGGTATCCACGTGGAAATGACCGGCGACGACGTGACCGAATGCCTGGGTGGCTCCGACGCCATCGACGAGGCAGCACTGGCTGACCGCTACGAGTCCCTGTGCGACCCGCGTCTGAACCACTCGCAGTCCCTGGAGATCGCGTTCCTGGTCTCCGAGTACCTCAAGAACCGCGCGTAAAACGCTCACGCGTCTCGCCGCGATAAGTGGCGGGGAATCGCAGATATAACAATGCCCGGGTCTTCACTCATTGGGAGTGAAGACCCGGGCAATTGCGTTTAACCTGCGCTCGGCAGAAGAACAACGAGGCAGAAGAGCGGCGCTACAGGCGCTAGAAGGTCAGGAACGCCTCAACGTTACGCCACCACTGCGACTGCACCAGCGAGGTCGCAAGCCACCAACCGGTAAAGCTTGAACCCATACCCAGCAGAATCAGTACCAGAGCCCAACCGCCCACAGCCATACCCGAAGGCGGAGTCCTAAACTGCTTGGCGGGTAGGCGAGGATCCTTCTGCGCAGACTGCTCGGAATCATCAGAAGTGCCCGCAGACTCCTCCGCCTCCGAAGCGCTCGCCGAGCCCTTAGCCTTCGAACGGCGCGAACCCGAGGGGCTCAAGGAACGCTCGGCATGAATCGGTGCGTACTCGCCGTGAGCTGAGATGAACTCCTGCTCCGTCTGCGGACCAATGCCAACGGACTGAGTCAGCGGGCCCTTAGCGCCCGCACGGCGGTCTAGGAAAGAACCCAAACCGCGCTTAGCGGGCTTTTTCTTCTCCGGCTCGCCCTCAGAATCCTCGTCGTAGGGAGCGGAACTGACCAGCGGCGGAATGCCCTGGCGGTTCAGCACGGAGTCCTCAGCGTCCACGTCGGCAAGGTGCACGCCCTGCCCCGCAGTCGAGGCATCATAGACGAGGCTGTCGGGGGAGTACACATCGTAGACCAGCAGATCGCGGGCATCGCTAAAAGCACTAATCGGGGTGTTACGCACCATCTGCGCGGCACCGCTACGCTCCGCAATATCGGCGACAGCCTCCCAAAGGGGAAGCTCCGGCTCCGGGCACGAGGGGGCACGCCAAGCGCGCTCGGACTCACCCAGCGACTCAGAAATCTCCAGCAGAGCCGTAAACAGCTCGGTTGCGTCCTCGGGACGGGCATGAGGCTGCTTGCGGGTACACCACGAAATCAGCCCCGCAATATCGCGGTCCGCACCCGGCGCCACATCGGTCAGTGCGGGCATCTCAATGTTGGCGTTGTGGTAGAGCACCTGCTGGTCATTCTCCAAACCCACAAAGGGCAGGCGACCTGAAAGCATGCGGTACATCATCACGCCGAGCGCAAAAATATCGGCCTGCGCGCCGACCTTCACCTTCGGGTCCAGGACCTCCGGCGCAACGTAGGCGGGGGTACCCATGGGGGCGCCCGCATCCACCTGATCATCACGGCGGGAAAGACCGAAGTCCGTGAGTTTCACCTGACCGTTAGCGTCCAGCAGAATATTGCCCGGCTTAATATCGCCGTGCAGGTAGCGGTTCGCGTGCACCTCCGAGAGCGCCTCCACCACCGGAATGAGGATATCCAGAGCCTCACCCAGGGACAGGGCATTACGCACACGCAACAGCTGACTCAGGGTGCAGCCGTGCACATACTCCAAGACGATGTACATGACCATCTGACCCGAAAAATATTCGGTACCCGAAGAGATCACGCCCACCGTATGTCCGCCGCCACCCACCTGGCGCATCGAACGCTCTTCACGGTGGAACTTCTGGCGGTTCGCCGCATCCTCAGCCAGAGTGGGGGAGAGGACCTTGAGCGCGACCGGGTTATTCGACCACAGGTCCAACGCATAATAGACCTCGCTCATGCCGCCGCGGCCAATGAGCGAACCCACCTGGTAGTGACCCTCAATAATGGCGCCACTGAGCCACTGCGAAGAACCGATAGCGGTATCAGAGGCAGCGGGACGAGTGGCGGGAGGAACAGAAGTATTAGAAGAAGAACGAGGGTTCACGGGAGAAATCCGGCGTGGGCTGGGAGTATTCATACGTCTCAACATTTTAGCCCGCCCACCTGGGGAGAAGTGATGCCACAGGGGGCCTGGCAGGTGAACACTCAGCGAATTCTTAAGAAGCGCAGGTGGACCCGGCTCCGGCTCACGAACCGCGGCAGCGCACAATAACGAAAGAAGCCGGGAGGGGCACCGAAGGCGCGGCGGGTCAAAAGTGGTAAATACGTGCCAGCTCTGGCACTCTTAAAAGGTGACTAACGAAAATATTGCTCAGACCTTCGCCCTCGTCGGCGATTGGGTAACTATCCCCGAAATTGCGCAGGCCCTCGACCTGAAGGTGACCCGCGTACACAACCTGATTTCTGACGGTACGCTCATCGCACTGCGCGACCCGGAAACCAACGTGCGCAAGGTACCCGCACTGTTCCTGAACGGTTCGCGAGTTCTCGAATCCCTCAAGGGCACCCTCGTTGTCCTGAAGGACTCCGGCTTCAGCGATGAAGAAGCCATCGTGTGGCTGTACACCAACGACGAGTCCCTGCCCGGCCGTCCCATCGACGCACTGATCGACGGTCGCAAGACTGAAATCCGTCGCCGTGCGCAGGCACTGGCTTGGTAATACTAGCTTGGTAACGCCGGGTTGGTAGCACCTGCTAGGTGGCACTTACTTGGTGACACCGATCCGGCACTATAGCTCAATACGTTGAGGCGGCATACTCCGGTATGTCGCCTCAACGTGTTTAACGTTCTAACTAGGGTGAACCTCTACGCCTTGCGACGCAGTGCACGGCCCACAATATCGGTCAGCGCCGCATGCACCAGCTCGTCCAGGTTCATCGCCTCCAGCGCCTCAAACACAGCCTGAGACTTCTGCTCAATCAGCTGCTCATGCTTGGCGAAAGCACCCGAAGAAACCATCAGCTCACGGATGCGCTCCACCTGCTCGTCACTCAGATCAGGGTCGCCCAAGCTATTGTGCAGAAGCGCCGCATCCTTCTCATCAAGGGCGGCGGAGGTGAGCGCCATCAAGACGGTACGCTTACCCTCACGCAGGTCATCGCCGGCGGGCTTACCGGTTACCTCGGGCTGACCGAAGACGCCCAGCTCGTCATCACGCAGCTGGAAGCCCTCACCCAGCGGCAGACCGAACGCGCGGTAACCGACAAGTACCGGGTGCTGCTCGCTCACGGCACCGGCGCCGTTCTCCAGCGCGGTGGCCTGCAGAGCCAGAGCGCCACCAATCGTGAAGGGGTGTTCGCACGAGTACTTGGCGGACTTGAAACGAATCACGTTCAGGGCACGCTGCAGAGCTGCCTGAGCGTCCTCGGTTTCGAGAACCTCGGAGTAGACGTCCAGGTACTGACCCGCCAGAACCTCGGTGCGCATCCGGTCAAAAATAGTGCGCGCCGGGGCACCATAGATTACCCCCTCACCCAGGGACGCGAAAACCTCCGCAGACCACGCCAGGGTCAGATCACCCGCAAGAATACCGCCGGTCAGACCGTAGTTGAAAGCATCACCGTGCCAGCTATTCTGCTCGTGCACCGCCTCGAAACGCTTGTGCACGGAGGGAGCGCCGCGGCGGGTATCGGAGCGGTCGATAATGTCGTCGTGAATCAGCGCGGAGGTCTGGAACAGCTCCACCGCCATGCCCGCCTTCACAATGGACCAGGACGCGCGGTTCTCGGTGACGGGTGCGCCTCCGGCACCTCGCCAACCCCAGTAGCTCAGCAGGGCACGCAGGCGCTTGCCGCCGGTGGAGAGGGACTCAATAGCCTCAAGCAGGGGTAGAGTTTCGGCAGAAATGCCCTCGAGCAGCTCGCGCTGGCGGGTAAAAAACTCAGCCATGAGAGTGTCAAAAGCGTGCAGGTAGGCTCGCTGCTCTTCAGCAATACGCTCAGCAAGGTGCGCAGAAGCCGCCGGGATATTCGGCGCCGCTACGGTGAGGCTCTCGGTCGCCTGGGGAGTGGGTGCTCCGGAAGGAGAAGGGGGAGTCATACTATCCTCGCTGAAGGTCGCTGTGTACGGTCCTGATGGGGTGCGGTGTGCACTTCTTCTAGCTTAGTGGAGAAAAGCCCAAGAGAACGCATTTACGAACACGTTTACGATAGATTATCTCTATTTTTCGTAGAAATGTGCTATATTTTCGGTGGGTGGGCGTAGAAGCTATGAGAGGAGGCGACATGGGGCAGGCACGAACCGGCAAGAGCAGTGGTGCAAAGAACGGCGGCGCAAGGAACAGTGGTGTAAGGAACGGCCGCGTCATCATGCACCTGGACATGGACGCCTTCTTCGTCAACGTCGAACTCCTCGAGAACCCCGCTCTGCGCGGCGAACCCATCATCGTGGCACCCCTGGGGCCCCGCTCGGTCGTCTGCTCCGCCTCCTACGAGGCGCGCGCCCACGGAGTACGCTCCGGCATGCCGCTTAGCCGCGCCCGGAACCTCAGTCCCAACGCCACCGTCCTGCCGCTGCGCGGCGACTACCGGCACTACTCCCGTGCCGTCATGGCAATCCTGAACGATCTGAGCCCCTACGTTGAACAGGTCAGCGTGGATGAGGCCTTCGTTGACCTAACCGGTGCCTACCTGCATGGGCAAGACCCCGTCGCCCTGGCGCAGCGCGCTCGTGACCGCATCGCGCAGGAACTCTCCCTGCCTTCCTCCGCGGGGGTTGCGCCCAATAAACTACTCGCCAAAATGGCGTCGACCGGTAGCAAACCGAACGGGCTGTGGGTCATTCCACCCGAGCGGGTTCAAGAATTTCTTGACCCGAGAAAAGTCTCCGACCTGTGGGGTGTGGGCGCGAAAAGTACCGAGCAACTCTCCCGATACGGTATTCACACCATCGCCCAGATGAGGTCCATGAGCCTGGACTGGCTCAAAGAACGCTTCGGCACCGCTCAGGGCGAGCACCTTTGGGCCATGGCGCGCGGCATTGACGAGCGCCCCGTGATTACCGAGCGCGAAGAGAAAAGCATGGGCGGCGAGCACACCTTTGAGACGGATACGACCGATGCTCGGGAGGTTAGCGCTGCTATTCGGGAGCTGAGCCTCAAGCTGGGAAAGCGTCTGCGATCCGCCGGGAAACTCGCCGGTGGGCTCAGCCTCAAAATTCGCTACAGCACCTTCGAAACGCACACCCGTGCCATTGCCCTGAATGTGCCCGTAGACTCCGGCATGCAGATTGCTTCCTTGGCGTTGGAAGCACTGCGCGCAGATGGAATCTTGGTAGGGCAGGATGCGCCCCGCGCCCTGCGACTCATCGGAGTGCGTGCCGAAAAGCTTGCCCGCGCAGAAGACGGAGTGCAACAAACCCTCTTCGACTCCATCGAGAGCGGGACAAATGAGAGCGGGGCAAACTCACGCGCCGCACAAATCACCTTCGCAAAAACCGCTTCTGCAAAAAACGCCTCCGTACAACGAGGTGGTGGGGGAGCGGTTCATAGCACGGAGAACGGTACTCGCTCGGGGTCTGGTGCTCGCCTCGTGAAAAGTGGCAGATGGTCCGAGGTCGAGCACGTCATGGACGCCATTCACCGCAAGTATTCGCAGGAGAGCCTCAAGCCAGCCTCCGGAGTTACCGCGCCCGATAAGAATGGTGAAGAAAAAAGCCAAGGGGTGGAACGGCTGAGGGATCAGGATTAGGGGGGCGATATAGCTTAGGCATAGCTTGGGATATAGCTTGATCAGCGGCTATATCGTAGCCGGTTACTCGCACAGTGCGGGAGGGGAGCACCTTTGCGGAAGGCGGGAGAAAGACATAAAGAGCTTCTGACCGAAAAAGAATGCGCTAACCCCATCCGGCGCGGTACGATGGGAAATATACGACCGGGAAGAAACGCTTACCGCGCCAGCTGATACACTAGCTCACCCGGTTCTAGCCCGGTTGATTCTAACCCGGTTGATACCGACGTCATCTTGAGCAGAGACACCTCAAAGGAGAAAACGATGGCACTGTCCGAGCGTGAACAGAAGGTTCTGGACCAGCTCGAAGAACTCATGAGCAATGAGGATCCGCACTTTGCCTCCTCCATGTCTTCAACCGGCAATACTGCGCCGGTCTTTAGCGCTCGCCACTTGGCTCTCGGTATTCTCTTCGTCCTCATCGGCCTGGGCATCATTATTGGTGCGGTCGCATCCAACATGATTTGGCTGGGCGTATTCGGCTTCCTCTTCGCAGCCGGTGGCGTGTACTTCGCAACCACCAGCAAGAAGACCCCGGTAGATTCCTTTCTCGGCGGTAAGGCAGAAGGTGCAGCCCGCGTGCGTCAGCGCGAGCAGAAAGAACGGTCTTCCTTCATGAACCGCCTGGAGGACCGCTGGGACGAGCGTAATAACGGCCAGTTCTAGAGCATTCACAGTTCTAAAGTATTCAGGGCACAGAAGCTTCGCGGCTCAGCTCATAGAGTCGACGCCCGATGTGAACATCTCAAAACTCAAGACTGATCACGTGCTAATCAAGCGGAGGTAAGAATTCTCTTACCTCCGCTTTTTCTATGCCCGAATTTTTCTATGCCCAAGCTAGTGAGAGGCGGAAGTATTGGGGGTTGGCAGGCGGAGCACGCCAAACCCTGAAACTACCCCTTGAAACTAGCTCCGCCCTTGAGCCTGGGCATTGAGCCTGAGCATGGCAAACATGATGAGGGTAACGCGCTGAGCGCACACACCCGAAGCTGTGTAGAAGCTGTGCGCCAGCGTTAAAAATGCAGAAGAGAGCATAAAAACACTAAAAGATACTCTGCCGGGTGGGGTAGGTGGTGGAAAGTGGGGTAAAGTGGAGAGGAAAGCTGAAAGTCAGTCCTATCGCCGTGCCCTCAAACATGCGGCGGAGGCGCCGGCCCGGCACACCCCGCCACTGGCATCTACAGGATTCGTGGAGCAACCCCGCTCCCGCAGACTTTAGCGCAACGGCACACATCGGGGAGGTGAAGTGAATGTTCCTAGGTACCTACTCACCACGAATGGACGCCAAAGGACGCATCATCCTTCCCGCCAAATTCCGTGAGGAACTCTCAGCAGGCCTCGTTCTGACCCGCGGTCAAGAACGATGCCTGTACGTTTTCCCCGCCGCAGAATTTGAACGCATTCACGAACGGATGCGCACCGCGCCCCTGCCGGGACGAGCCGCCCGAGACTTCCTGCGAGTCTTCCTCTCAGGAGCCTCAGACGAACTGCCCGACAAGCAGGGACGCATCACCATCCCGCCGATACTGCGCCAATACGCAGGACTGACCGACAACCTCGTCGTCATCGGATCCGGTACCCGCGCAGAAATCTGGGATGCAGCCGCCTGGGAGGAATACCTCGCCCGCACCGAAGCTGAATTTGCTGCCCTCGACGAGGACCCGTTCAGCCCGCTGCTCTAACCGGCTTTGCCGGTGTAGCATCTACCGCCCCGGCACCTCTATCACCACCGCACCACTCTTCCGTAAACCTTCCCGCAGGACAAACTCTCACAGGAGCACCCATGAGCGTAGACCACGCCCCCGAAACCGGTACGACCGCATCCGGCGCTGCCGCCAAGGTCACCGGCGCATCCATTGAGAACCTCTCCCAGCGTGAAGCCAGCGAACGCCACGTGCCCGTCATGCTGGACCGCTGCATTAACCTGCTGACACCCGGCATCGAACGCGCCGTTGAGGAGCGCGGCACCGCCTACGTTATTGACGGCACCCTCGGCATGGGCGGTCACTCCGAGGCGCTGCTTGAACGCTTCGAAAACCTTGTACTCATCGGTATTGACCGCGACCTGCAGGCGCACGCCATTGCCGGCGAACGCCTGGCACGCTTCGGTGACCGCTTCGTACCCGTCCACGCCGTCTACGACGAAATTGACCGCGCCATGGAAACCGCCGGCGTGCAGGGCATCGACGGCATCCTGATGGACCTGGGCGTCTCCTCCATGCAGCTGGACGAACGCACCCGAGGCTTCGCCTACTCCTACGACGCGCCCCTGGACATGCGCATGAACTCCGAAGACGAGCTCACCGCCCGCATCGTCGTCAACGAATACAGCGAAGACCAGCTGCGCCGCATTATCCGCAACTGGGGCGAAGAGAAGTTCGCATCGCGTATCGCCCGCGCCATCTGCACCGCCCGCGCCAACGCACCCCTGGAAACCACCGGTGAGCTCGTGCGCATTATCCAGAAGGCTGTGCCCGTCGCCGCGCAGCGCACCGGCGGCCACCCCGCCAAGCGTACCTTCCAGGCGTTGCGTATCGAAGTGAACCACGAACTGGAAGCCCTCGAACGCGCCGTACCGGCAGCCCTGGAGGCGCTCAACCTCGGCGGCCGATTCGTCGCCATGAGCTACCACAGCCTCGAAGACAAAATCGTCAAGAGGGCACTGACCGCAGAGGCAACCTCCAAGGCACCCAAGGGCTTCCCGGTAGAGCTTGAAGAGCACAAGCCCACCGTCAAAATCATTACCCGCGGCGCCGAACCGCCTACCGACGAGGAAATCGAACAGAACTCTCGCGCCGCCAGCGCCAAGCTGCGCGCCGCCGAGAAGATCCGCATCTCCGCCAAGTAGAAGACAGAAAGCGAAGAAGAGTGAGCACCCAGCACGCATCCCCGCGCCCCACCCGCACCCAGGGCGCCCCGCGGAGTCGACGCGCCGGTTCCTCGCGCCCTGCCGCCGGCACCCCCGGCGCCGTTGGCTCTACCCGCGCATCCTCTACAGGCGGCTCCACCGGGGCGAGCCGCGCCTCCACCCGAGCTCACTCCGGTCGCACCCGCACCGCGCGTCTGGAGCCGGTCACCGCATCCCAGCCGGTGGTCCGCCCCGCCAGTACCGCAGCATCGCACGGCGGTAAGCGAACCTCGACGAACGCGAGCCGCGTGCCCTCGAGCGTTCGTGCGGCAGCCCGTACCGAAGAGACTCGCGAGGAGAAGCCGAAGTCGCGTCACCCGCTCTCGACCGTGCGCCGCCGAGCCCGTAAGCTCAGCCCGCCGACCATGCTCGCTGTTTTTGCGGCAATCCCGCTGACCCTGGTCTTTATTCTGCTACTCAATGTGCTGATTGTGACCCGCCAGTACGACATGGTGGATTTGCGTGCACAGGAGCAGCGCCTCGTGCAGGAGAACCAGGCGCTGCAACAGGAGATTGGCTTCAAGGAAGCCCCGCAGGACCTGGCGGTTCGAGCAAGTACTCTGGGCATGTTCGTGAGCTCTTCGCAAGCGACCCTGAACCTGCAGTCCTCCACGATTGAGGGCACCCCCGCCCCGGTGGCAAGCCCGACCGGTGTTGAGGGAAACAAGCAGGAGAACCTGATTTCGCCTCCGGCGGCTGGCTCGAACGAAAGCTACGCCAAGGGCATCGTGGATGCGGACAAGTCCGTTCAGCAGCGCCACGGCCAGGCGAGCGCGGCGGCTAAGGCATCTGCAAGCGCCTCGGCAAGCCCCACTCAGCAGGCTAACCCCGCACCGGCGAATAGCGCCCCTGCTAGCCCGGCTGCTTCCGCCGCACCGAGTACCGCTCAGCAGCCCGCAGCAAGCCAAGCTGCACGATAAACAATATTGACCACAGGATGCGTAGCATCACCGATAGACTAGACCAGCGAAAGGACCACCGCATGAGCTCCGACGCGCGTAAGAACGCGAACGAATCGGCATCCGGTCAGCCGGATCTGACCCGCCGTGGCTTCGTCGCAGGCGCCGCAGCCACCTGCGCTCTGGGCGTTATCGGTGCGAACCTGTTTATCCGCCAGGGCTTTGACCCCGGTGCGGTGGCGAATGCATCCCGTCAGAAGCGTCTGCGCTCGCAGGTGCTGCCCGCTGTGCGTGGCCAGATTCTCGATATCAACGGTAATGTTATGGCGCGTACCGTGCAGCGTTATAACCTGACCGCAGATCAGAGCGCCGTGGCGACCTTCAAACGCTACAACGAGGATCGCACCCAGAAGATTGAGGTGACCCCCAACCAGCTGGTCTACGAGATGGTCGATATTCTCAAGACCGTTGACCCGGGCATTACCGACGAGTTCATCAAGTCCAAGCTGGACGGCACCTCCAAGTACTCGGTGATTAAGGCAAATATCACCCCGGAAATTTTCAATAAGATTGATGCTCTGGGTGCGCCCTTCATCTACGGTGAGGCGTTCTCCCAGCGCCTGTACCCCAACGGTAGTGTGGGTGGCTCCGTGGTCGGCAAGTACAACATTGTTGAAGAGGCTGACGGCAACGGCAAGGGCGGCACGGTGTCCCGTAACTTCTCGGTGGGCATTGAGCGTGTCTTTGAGAAGGAGCTTGCCGGTACCCCCGGTGAGCGCACCTATGAGATTAGTGCTGATGGTGTGCGTATTCCGGTGGCTAAGGAAGAGCAGCGCCTGGCGGTGGACGGTAAGAATATTCGTCTGACCATTAACCGTGATGTGCAGTATTTTGCGCAGCAGGTGGTACGTGCTCGCGCCGAGGAGCTGAAGGCTGAGTGGTGTACCGCCATTGTTATGGATGTGCGTGACGGCTCCATTTTGGCTCTCGCTGATTCCTCCACGATGGACCCGGGGGCGGCAACTATTGAGGATGCGGCGGACATGACTCCGCGCGCTATTTCGCAGAACGTGGAGCCTGGCTCGCCCGAGAAGATGCTGACTGCTTCGGCGCTGATTGAGCAGGGCCTGACGACTCCGACTAGCGTGTATGATGTGCCCGCGACCCTCACGATTGACGGCCAGACTTTCAAGGATGCGTTTGAGCACCCGGCGCAACGCCGTACCTTCTCGGGTATTATTACTGACTCGATGAACACCGGTATGGTGCTGATTGCTCAGAAGCTCAGCAAGGAAGAGCGCTACAACTGGTTGAAGAAGTACGGTGTTGGCGAGTTTACCGGCATTGAGTTGACCGGCGAGGAGCAGGGCATAATCGCCGATTGGCGCGATTGGGACGGCCGTCAGCAGTATACGGTGCTGTTCGGTCAGGGTGTTGCGCAGACTCCGTTGCAGACCGCCATGATTTTCCAGGCGCTGGGCAATAAGGGTGTTCGTCTGAAGCCGCGCATTGTGGACGCGATCATTGACGCGGACGGTACCGAACATAAGCGTGCCGTGGAGCCTGGTGAACGCATGGTCAGCGAGCAGACTGCCGCCTCCTGCCGCGTGCTGATGGAGAATATGGTGGAGCAGGGCCACGCCCGCACCGCGAAGGTCACCGGCTACCGGGTGGGTGGCAAGACCGGTACGGCTGAGACGCCCAGCGAGAAGGGCGGCTACGACGGTAACACGACCTCGTTCGTTGGCCTGGCACCCATCGAGGATCCGCGTTTCCTGGTCGCCGTGACCATGCAGCGCCCTGAAGGTGGCGTGGGTACGACGGCTGAGTTCTCCAAGATTATGGAAAAGACTCTGCACACCTATAATGTGCCGCGTTCTACCGGTGAACCGGAGTTGATTCCGCTTTTTGCTGAGGATAGCCCCAATAAGACGAGCTAAAGGTGAGCGGGGGAGAGGTTCCCGGTAGCTGATTCGTGATGAGGAAGCTCCGATACTGAACACCTGTCGAAGCCTAAAGACCGTAGAATATTGAATGACCCTGTGTGCCTTGAGCGCATTGATCATACAGAGCTCACCGCTTCGGACAGTGGTGAGGAAAGAAGGACGATGGATACCGCATCTCACGCACCCGGCCAGAACCTGCTGGGCGGCGACGCTCAGACTCTGCGCCCGAATGCTGTGCGCCCGGTGAGTTTGGCGCACCTTCGCGAACATCTGCAGGGCTTGGGTGCTCAGGTGAGTGCCCAGCCGGCTATCGGCGTTCAGGGTTCTGAATCCGGTGATTCTGTTGAGGTCACCGGTATCAGCATGGACTCCCGAGGCGTTCGCCCGCAGGACCTGTACGTGGCTCTGCCCGGTGCGAAGGTGCACGGTGCGCAGTTTGCTGAGGGTGCGTTGAAGCTGGGTGCTTCCGCTATTTTGACGGATGCTGCCGGTGCTCAGCTGCTGGGTGAGGCGCCGGTGCCGCTCCTGGTGACTGAGAACCTGCGCGAGTATGTCGGTCCGTTGGCTGCGCTGATTTATGGTTCGGCTTCGTTCCCCGCCACCCACCGTTACGCGGTGACCGGCACGAACGGTAAGACCACCTCCACCTACATGTTGGAGTCGGTGTTCCGCACCGGTCTGGGTGTGAAGACGGGTCTGATTGGCACTATTCAGATTCTGATTGATGGTGTGTCGGTTCCTTCGAAGATGACCACCCCGGAGTCTCCTCACGTGCATTCTCTGCTGACGATTATGGGTCAGCATCAGGTGCGTTGCGCGGCGATGGAGGTGTCTTCGCACGCGATTGATTACCACCGTGTGGACGGCGTGAAGTACGCGGTTGCTGGCTTTACGAACCTGACTCAGGATCACCTGGATCTGCACGGCACCATGGAGCATTACTTCGACTCGAAGGCTCAGCTGTTCACTCCCGAGCGCGCCGAGCTGGCTGTGATTACTGCTGATGATGAGTGGGGCGAGAAGATGTTCTCCGCCGCTTGCGAGCAGATGGGCGCTGAGCAGGTGCACCGTCTGGTGACTGCGCGCGGTGCCGGCCTGGCTGAGGTGCCCGCAGAGTTTGGTGCCCGCGACTGGGCTGTGGTGAAGGTTCAGCGTGAGGGCCTGGGCCATCGCTTCCATGTGGCTAATGGTGCCGGTGAGAGCATTGAATGCTACACCGGTCTGCCCGCTGACTTTAACGTTTCGAATGCTGCGCTGGCGGCTCTCATGGCATACCTGGATACTGACTCCGCTGAGCGTGAGCGTCTGCTGCCCGAGCTGGCGTCCGGTTCGGCTCTGACTCCGGTGGTGCCGGGTCGTATGCAGCTGATTTCTTTGGCTCCGCACGCGATTGTGGACTTTGCCCACAACCCTGACGGCCTGACCCGCGCCCTGGAGGCAATGGACCGCCCCGGCGACGGCAAGGTCATGATTGTTTTCGGCGCGACCGGTGAGCGTGACCAGCTCAAGCGCCCGATTATGGGTGCGATTGCGGCACAGTACGCAGATATTGTGGTTGTGACTGATGACGACCCGCACGGTGAGGCGCCCGAACCGATTCGCGCCGCCGTTGAGGAGGGCGCGCAGAAGGCTGAGAACCGCCGAGCCACCCAGATCCTGAATATTTCTCCGCGTGCCGCCGCTATTGATGCGGCAATTGCCCTGGCGGGCGAGCACGACGCCATCCTGATTGCTGGCCGCGGCCACGAGACTGAGCAGGATGTTGACGGCGTGGATATCGCCCTGGACGACCGCGTTGAAACCGCCCGTGCCCTGCGTGCGCACGGTTTCGAGATTCTGCCTGACTACCAGCGCATGCTCGATGAAAGTGACTCTAAGACCGCTGAAGGTATGGTGAAGAATGATTAAGCTCAGCGCCGCCCAGATTATTGAGGCAACCGGCGGCACCGCTATCGGCCTGGAGGGCCGTGAGGAGCAGGTGTACGCAGACTTCGCCACCACCGACTCCCGTGAGGTGCAGACCGGTACCCTGTTCGTTGCGAAGCCTGGCGCGGTCACTGACGGTCACAGGTTCATCCCCATGGCGTTTGAGAGGGGCGCGACCCTGGCGCTGGTCGAGCGTGAAGTACTCGACGAGCAGGGCGTGCCCTACCCGAGCATCCAAGTGCCCGATGTGGTGCTGGCGATGGGCGATTTGGCGCGCTACTCCATTGAGCAGATGCGTGCTCAGGGTGAGCTGACCGTTATCGGTATTACCGGTTCTGCCGGTAAGACCACGACGAAGGACCTTCTTGCCGCCATTTTCACTCCGGAGGGCCCGACCGTTGCGCCGGTTGGTTCCTATAACAGTGAGGTGGGCGTGCCCCTGACCGTTTTCCGTGCGGATGAGTCTACCCGCTACCTGGTGATTGAGATGGGTGCGGACCACGTGGGTAACATCGAGTACCTGGCGAATATTGCGCACCCCGATCACGGTGCCATCCTGAAGGTTGGTACCGCGCACGCTGGCGAATTCGGCGGTGTGGACAATATTGAGCGCACTAAGGGTGAGCTGGCTGAGGGCGTTCAGCCGACCGGTTCCCTGGCTCTGAACGCTGACGATGAGCGCGTGTTGCGCATGGCGTCGCGTTCGGTTGCCCCCATTACTTACTTTGGCGTGGGCGAGAAGACCGACGCGAACGGTCAGCCCTACGAACGCTACGTGGCGGCGCTGAACCTGCACACCACCGACGCTGGCTGCCCCGAGTTCACTCTGCGCCTGCCCGACGGTAGCGAGTACGAGATTTCCTCGCAGCTGATTGGTGAGCACCACGTGCACAACCTGCTGGCTGCTGCGACGATCGCCTACAACAGCGGTATTTCCGGTGAGAAGATTGCTCGCGCGCTCAATAAGGCTGCAGCGGCTTCGAAGTGGCGCATGGCGCGCACCGACCGCGCCGACGGCGTGACCGTCATTAACGACGCCTACAACGCAAACCCCGAGTCGATGGCTGCGGCGCTGCGCACGCTGGCGCAGCTGGGCCGCACCGTTGACCCGGCGACCGGTCAGCCGCACCGCACCTGGGCCGTTCTGGGCGCCATGCTGGAGCTTGGTGACGCCTCCGTGGAGGAGCACGACCGCATTGGCCGCCTCGTGGTGCGCATGAACATTTCCAAGCTGATTGCTGTGGGTGACGAGACGAAGCCCATCTACAACGCGGCTCACCTCGAAGGCTCCTGGGGTAACGAGGCAACCTGGGTGCAGACCCCGGAAGAGGCGGAGCAGATTCTGCGCGCCGAGGTTCGCCCCGGCGACATTGTGCTCTTCAAGTCCTCGAACGGTGCGAAGCTGGGCATTCTGGGTGACCAGGTTGCTTTCGCCGAGTACACCTTCGGCGCTGAGGAAGAGCAGGCGCCGACCTGGCTTTCTGCCGGTGACTTCGTTGAGACCACCGACTTGAGCGACCACCTTGCCGCTCACCTGGACAGCGCAGCTAACGCCGACCATGACCGTACTTCGACCGAACAGACCACGAACGAAGGGTAGCGCTTTATGATTACCGTGCTGATTGCTGGAATCTTCGGATTCCTCATCTCCCTCACCGCGCTGCCGGTGTTCATCAAGAAGATGAAGTCCCTGAAGCTTGGCCAGCTCATCCGTGAGGAAGGCCCGGCAGCCCACCAGCATAAGGCGGGCACCCCCACCATGGCGGGTCTGATTTTCATCCCCGCGGCGATTCTCGCCTACTTCTTGACCCTGGCGGTGAGCGCCCTGTTCTTCGGTACCGCACCGATGCCGACCGCTACCGCGTGGCTGACCATCGCCTTCACCCTGGGCATGCTCGGTGTGGGTGCGGCGGACGACATCATGAAGTTCCGCAATAAGGGCAACGAGGGTCTGACCGAGAAGCAGAAGACCATCGGCCTGCTGGCTGTGACCCTGCCCTTTGCGTTCCTGGCGTTCCAATTCCCGAACGAGTCGGGTGCTCGTCCGGCGTCGACCGCTATCTCGTTCGTGCGTGACCTGCCCATCGACCTGTTCGCGGCGGGTGCGGTCTTCGGCTCCATCCTGCTGGTTGCGTGGATTACCATCATCTCCCTGTCCGGCACGAACGCGGTGAACTTCACCGATGGTCTGGATGGCCTGGCTGGCGGCATCATGATGACCATCTTCTCCGGCTACCTGACCATCAGCATCTGGCAGTACGTGCACGCCTGCTCCGCTGGCGCTGGCACCGCCTGCTACGATGTGCGCGACCCCGGTTCGCTGGCGCTGATTGCCGCATCCCTGGTGGGTTCGCTGGCTGGCTTCCTCTGGTGGAACGTGTCGAAGGCACAGATCTTCATGGGTGACTCCGGCTCCCTGGCGCTCGGCGGCGCAATGGTTGCTTTCGCACTGTTCACCCGCACCGAGCTGCTCCTGCTGGTCATCGCCCTGATCCCCGTGCTGGAAGTGTTCTCTGTGATCGTGCAGAAGTTCGTGTTCAAGACCAGCCGTAAGCGTTCGGTGGCAGCGGGGGAGAAGCCCCTGCACGCGCACCGTTACTTCCGTATGACCCCCTTCCACCACCACATGGAGAAGGTTGGCGTCAACGGCAAGTTCTCAATTGATAAGAAGGTCATTCAGCCCGGTACCGTCAGCAGCGGCGAGGTGAACTCCGTGTTCCGCCTCTGGGTTATTAACGCCCTCTGCGTGCTCGTTGCCCTGGCGCTGTTCTTCGGTGACTGGTTCTCGCAGACTTCTGGAGTGATTCACTAATGTCAACTAATGAACAGCCGGATGCCGCTCGCATTGAAGCGAACGCTGCCGCTATTGCGGTGAACCCGGTATACGAATCGGAGCGCCTCTCCGAGCTGACCCATTGGGGTGCCCCCTGGGCTAACCTGCGCGTGGTCGTGGTGGGCATGGGTACCAGCGGCGACGCTGTGACCGACGTGCTTGCCCAGCTGGGCGCGAAGATCGTAGTCATCGACGGGGCTGACACCCCGGAGAAGCGTGAGCGCATCGACCTGTACGCTAACGCCTACGGCAATGTTGAGGGTCTGTTCGGTCCCGAGCACATGCGTGCCCTGCCCCTGGTGGACGGTCAGGAACCCGAGCTTGTGGTGACCTCCCCGGGCGTGCGCCCCGACCACCCGGTCATGCTGGACGCGTATGAGCGTCGCATCCAGATTTGGGGCGATGTGGAGCTGGCGTGGCGCCTGAATGAGCGTAGCGACCGCCTGACCCCCAAGTGGCTGTGCCTGACCGGTACGAACGGTAAGACCACCACCGTGGGCATGGTTGATTCCATCCTGAAGGCTGCTGGTAAGAAGTCTATTCAGGTGGGTAACGTGGGCATGCCCATCGTGTACGCGATTGCCGACGATGAGCCCTACGAGTTCTTCGCGGTGGAGCTGTCCAGCTTCCAGCTGCACTGGACCTACTCGATGTCCCCGTACGCTTCGGTGGTTCTGAACATCGCTGAGGATCACGTGGACTGGCACGGCTCGTTCGACGCCTACAAGGCCGATAAGGCACGCGTGTACGAGCACACTCAGGTTGCTTGCATCTTCAACACCGACCATGTAGACACCCTGCGCATGGTCGAGAACGCGGACGTCATTGAGGGCGCTCGCGCGATTGGTTTCAGCTCCACTGAGATGCCCGCCGTGTCGATGCTTGGCCTGGCTGAGGACATCATGGTGGACCGCGCCTTCTTGAAGAACCGTTACAACGAGGCGTATGAGCTGGCGGTTCTGGAGGATTTGGCTCCGGCACCCGGTAAGATGCCCGCGAAGCACACCGTGGAGAACGCTCTGGCGGCTGCGGCGCTGTGCCGTGCGGCTGATATTGACCCGAAGGCTGTGGGCGCGGGCCTGCGTTCTTTCAAGACCGGTGCGCACCGTAACCAGCTGGTGGGTTACGCAAACGACATCATGTGGGTGAACGATTCGAAGGCTACGAATCCTCACGCCGCGAACGCGTCGATGAGCGGCTACCCCTCGCTGGTGTGGATTGCTGGCGGCCTGTCGAAGGGCGTTGAGTACGATGAGCTGATTGCTGCCCACGCGCAGCGTCTGAAGGCTGTGCTGATTATCGGTACCGATACTGCGGCGTTGAAGTCGGCATTGGCTAACCACGCTCCGCAGGTTCCGACCTACAATATGACCGCCGCTGTGGCTGATTCTTCGGACGGCGTTGCCGTGATGAACGCGGCCGTTGCGAAGGCTGCTGAGCTGGCGCATCCGGGCGATACCGTGCTGATGGCTCCCGCGTCTGCATCAATGGACCAGTTCAAGAATTATGCGGTGCGCGGTGATGCGTTTGCGAACGCTGTTGCCGCCCAGCTGGCTAACTCTTAGGACGTTGCCTGCAGGGGGCGGCTCGGGTGACCAGGATTTGGGTGACCGGGGTGCTTTCTGCGGGTTCTTCTCGGGGGTGGGATGGTAATGGTGTCCCACCCCTGAACCTTTTTCGTGTAGTCGCCACGACGGATCCGTGGCAGTTGAGGCCTATAGGAGGGCATGTGAGTACCAGCGCATCTTCGGAGCGTTCGGCTTCTTCGGCGCGTTCGACCGAGAGTGGTCGTTGGGCGTCTTTGCGAGCCGGTTGGGAGGATTTCTCTGCGCCGTTCCGTGCTCGTGCCGGTAGGTTGTACCGTCGTGGTTTGAAGGCTGACCTGTGGGATGTGCCGGTGATGCTGCTGGTGACCACCCTGGGTCTGGCTATTTTTGGCTGCATTATGGTGCTGTCGGCCTCGAGCGTCACAATGATTTCTCAGGGCCAGTCGCCGTTCTCGCAGGTTTCGTCTCAGGTCATGTTCTTGGTTCTTGGCGTGATTGCGATGGCGGGTATTACGCGTATCCCGGTGGGTGTTTATCACAAGGAGTTTGTGGTGAACGCGATGCTGATTGCCGCGTTGGTTATGCAGCTTGCTGTGGTGGTCGTTGGCGTTGAGGTGAACGGTAACCGTAACTGGTTGAAGATTGGCCCTGCGCAGATCCAGCCGTCGGAGTTTTCTAAGCTGGCGATTATTATGTGGCTGGCGTGGGTGTACAGCCGCCACGGCGATATTTCTCGCAGTATTTGGCGTACGCTGTTCCCCTCGATCTATGGCGTGGGTGCCCTGGTGCTGCTGATTATGCTCGGCGGCGATATGGGTACCGCCATGGTGTACGGCTTCATCTTTGTGGGCATGATGTGGTTGGCGGGTGCTTCTCGCAGCTCGCTGTTGAAGATTGGCGGCGCGTTTGCGGCGTTGGCGCTGGTGGGTGTTCTCAGTAGCGCGAACCGTGTGGCTCGTATTTTCGGTGTTTGGGGCTCGTGCACGAACGCTAACTGTGACCAGGCGAATTCTGGTGAGGTGGCGCTGACGACCGGTGGTTTCCTCGGTGTTGGTCTGGGCCAGTCGCGTCAGAAGTATAACTACCTGGCTGAGGCGCATAACGACTATATTTTCGCCATTATTGGTGAGGAGCTGGGCCTGCTGGGTACGCTGGCGGTTCTGCTGCTGTATGTGGGCCTGGTGTATTGCGCGGTTCGTATTATGTTGCGCACTACTGATCCGCTGGTGCGTTTGGCTACGGGCGGCATCATGATTTGGCTGACTTCTCAGGCGATTATCAATATGGGCATGGTGTCCCGTATTTTGCCGGTGATTGGTGTGCCTCTGCCGTTTGTGTCCTATGGTGGTTCGTCGCTGTTGTCCTCGTTGTTTGCGGCGGGTTTGTTGTTGGCGTTTGCGCGGCAGACTCCGTTGCGGGGTGCGACGGCACCGTCGAATATTGAGACCCAGAGCGTGCGTGAGGTTCGTCGTGCGAATGCTGATTGGCAGCGTCGTACGCCGTTGCAGATTGTGCTGAATCAGGAGGAGGCGGCTCGTGCGGCTGCCGGTGGCCACCTGCTGAAGGAACATAATCCTTTGAAGGTTGTTTTCGGTCCGGAGAGTACGTTGCGCCGCTGGTTGGGTTTTGCGCCGGATCAGCAGCGTGAGTTGGCTCGTATGGCTCGGGAGGAGCAGAAGAAGCAAGAGCGTCAGGCCCGGGAACAGCAGAAGGAACAGGAACGTCAGGCTCGTGAGGAAGTTGCCCGTGTGAAGGCGGAGCAGAAGGCTGCAGCTCAGAAGCAGAAAACCGAGGCCCAGAAGCAGAAGACTGAAGCTCAGAAACAGAAGCCTGCACCGAAGAAAGCAACTTCGCAGAAGGCTCCCGCTCAGCAGCGTACCGGTCAGCAGGCTCGCCCTGCTCAGAAGCAGACCGCTCAGAAGGTGAGTGCTGTGAAGCCTGTGGGTCAGAAGTCTGCGGGTCAGAAGCCCGCTGCCCAGAAGTCTGCCGCACCGAAGTCTGCCGCATCGAAGCAGGGTGTACAGCAGCGCCCCGCTCAGCCGCGTGGTACTCAGCCTCGTACTGCTCAGCAGCCTGCCGCGCAGAAGCGAGTGCAGCAGCCTCGCGGTGCCCAGCCCCGTAGCGCCCACCCCCGTAACGTTCAGCACCGTCCGTCGGGTTCGCTGCCTGCGGGTCTGCAGCCGCTGCATCCTGAGGATCGTCAGCGTCGTGCCCAGCGACAGGGTAATTCTCGACAGGGTGCTCAGCGTCAGGCGGCGCCGCGACAGAGTGCCCAGGCAAAGGGCGCCCCGAAGAATGGTGCTCCGAAGAACGGCACTCAGCAGGCGCAGCGTCCGGCTCAGGGGGCGGCTCGGAACTCCGCTCAGCGCAACACTCGCCAGCAGGGCTAAACCTCGCGGAACCTGCTCCGTGAAGCCTGCGCTTCGGGGGCTGAGGTTCGGGGGAGTGGGTTGCGGCTTGCGCCTCCGCCCGTGACGAGTATGTGCTGAATATGAGATAACGCCCTCGCTGTTGAGTTGTAGCTCAATGGCGGGGGCGCTCTTTTGAACAGGTGCGATAGCGTAAAATGATGCTGTACCGATGTGTTGGGAGAAAGACCTATGACGAAGAAGGCGCCCTCTATAGTCTTCGCCGGTGGTGGCACCGCCGGTCATATTAATCCGATGCTCGCGATTGCGCGTGCGGTTCGTGATCTTGAACCGAACGCTAAGATTCTGATGCTGGGCACTGCGGATAAGATGGAAGCCGAGCTGGTTCCGGCAGCTGGTTTCGATATTGAGTTCATTCCTCGTGCAGCGTTCCCTCGTAGCATTAACCGTGCCGCTTTGGCTTTCCCCGCTAAGTTCTTTGGTGGCCTGTCGAAGACCCGCCGCATCCTCAAAGAAGCAGATGCAGACGTGGTTGTTGGCGTGGGCGGCTACGTGTGCCCGCCGGCGTATCTGTCGGCGTTGAGCGCTAAGATTCCCGTGGTGATTCATGAGGCGAATGCGAAGCCCGGTTTGGCGAACCGCCTGGGTGGTACGTTTGCGGAGTTCACCGGTGTGGCGTTCCCTAATACTCCTTTCCCGCGTGCAACCCTGGTGGGTATGCCGATGAAGGATGAGATTGCCTACCTGAACCGTGAGGCGCACCGTTCGAAGGCTCGCCGTAACCTGGGCTTGGACCCGCAGAAGCCGACCGTGATTGTGACGGGCGGTTCGCTGGGTGCGTTGAGCCTGAATAATGCGGTGGCGGCGTGCCGTGACCACTTTGCGGAGTGGGACTTCCAGATTCTGCATATTACCGGCAAGGGTAAGGCTGTTCTGGATGAGAACGGCGAGTTGTTGAGCGCCCCGAATTACCGCCAGATTGAGTTCAGCAACGGCATGCAGGATGTGTATGCTGCCGCTGATCTTCTGCTGGTGCGTTCGGGCGCGGCGACCGTCAGTGAGGTTGCTGCGGTGGGTGTTCCCGCGATTTTTGTGCCGCTTCCCATTGGTAATGGTGAGCAGGCTCTGAATGCTCGTTCTCTGGTGGAGGCGTCTGCGGCTCTGCTGGTGAAGGATGCAGAAGTCACCGGTGAGTGGTTTGCCCGTGAGATTCCGGCTCTTATGGCGAACCCGGAGGAGCTGGAGCGCATGGGCGCTGCGGCGTATGAACTTGGTATCCGTGACGCGGCGCGCGTTATGGCTGAAGCAGTATTGAAGGCAGCTGAGAAGTAATGACTGAATTGATGAATCTTGAGATGGTGTTGCCGGCACCGCTGAACCCGCCGTTCCCTGAGCGTGCGAAGATGAGCGAGTTGGGCCGTGTGCACTTCATCGGTATTGGTGGCGCGGGTATGAGCGCTATTGCCGCTCTGATGCTGCAGGCTGGTGTGACGGTGAGTGGTTCTGATCGTGCGGAGTCGGCTACTGTTGAGTCTTTGCGTGCTGCGGGTGCTCGTGTGGGTGTTCCTCAGCAGGCTGAGAACATTGTGGACGTTGATACCGTGGTGATTTCTACTGCGATTCGTGAGGATAACCCGGAGCTTGTTGCCGCTCGTGCGCAGGGTCTGCGTGTGCTGCATCGTTCTGAGGCGCTTGCCGCTGTGATGGGTGAGTCTCAGGTGGTCGCTGTTGCCGGTACTCACGGTAAGAGCACGACCAGCTCCATGATTTCTGTGATGTTTGATCAGCTGGGTGCGCAGCCGTCCTTCGCGGTGGGTACTGTAATTGCTGGTCGCGGCACGAACGCTCACCTGGGTGCTCAGGGCCCGGAGTCGATTTTTGTGGCTGAGGCTGATGAGTCGGACGGCTCGTTTGTGCGTTACCGCCCGGCTATTGCTGTGGTGACGAATGTTGAGCCGGACCATCTGGATTTCTACGAGACGGATGAGCGTGTCTTTGAGGCGTTCAACCGTTTTGTGGGTTCGCTGGCACCTAACGGTGTTGTGGTGACCTGTGCTGATGATGCGGGCGCGGCTGATTTGGCGGTTCGTTCTCGTGCGGCGGGTGTGCCCGTGGTGACTTACGGTGAGTCTGAGGATGCTGACCTGCGCATTAGTGAGATTACCAGCGCTGGTTCTTCCTCGTCGTCGCACCTGTCGTGGTCTTTTGAGTGCCGCGGTGTGCGTTATGAGGGTGAGCAGGATCTTGCGCTGAAGGTGCCGGGTATTCATAACCAGTTGAACGCTTCGGCTGCTTTTGCCTCGGCGTTGATCTCTGGTTACGAGGCTGCCGATATTGCTCGCGCTCTGGCTGAGTTCGTGGGCGCTGACCGCCGCTTCACCCTGCGTGGTGAGGTTGCGGGCGTGAAGGTCTTTGATGACTATGCGCACCACCCGACCGAGGTGTTCCGCGCTCTGGAGACCGGCCGTACCGTGGCGGATGGCCACAACCTGTACGTGATTTTCCAGCCGCACCTGTTCTCCCGTACTCGCGAGTTTGCGAAGGAGTTCGCGGAGGCCCTGTCGATGGCTGACCGCGCTCATGTGCTGGATATTTACCCTGCTCGTGAGCTGCCGATTGAGGGTGTGACCAGTGAGCTGATTACCGGTGCTGGTTTCTCTGAGGTTCGTTACGCTACCGCTGAGGGCGCTATTGAGGATATTGTGACCTGCGCTCAGGACGGCGATATTGTGATGACCGTGGGTGCTGGTGACGTGACCGCTTTGGGTGCGCGTCTGCTGGAGTCCCTGGAGATCCGTCACGGTGGCGAGTCGAAGAAGTCGGAGGCTTAGGCTGTGCCGATGAGTTCTGGTCTCTCTTCGGAGGGGCATTCCTCCTCGCGCGCGCCGAAGGCTCCGCGTTCGCGTGCTCGTTTGCGCGCCCAGCAGGTAGCTGAGAATGCGCAGGTTGAGGCTAAGAAATCTGAGTCTGTGCAGGCTGAATCTGCGCAGTCTCAGCTGACTCAGCCGCAGGCCACCCAGCCTCAGGTTGTGAAGAACGCAGAAGCTACTGGGACTGCAAAGCCCTCGGAAGCTATGAAGTCTGCGGACGCCGTGAAGCCTGTCGAGGCTGCATCCTCGGAGGCTTCTGCGCAGTCTGCCGCTACCCAGTCTTCGAGCTCCGTTCGACACATACCGCGTAAGCCGGTGGTGCATAAGTCGCACGCCCAGAACGGTGCTGATTCTTCGGCTCAGAAGAGCGCGGCGGCGGTTCATTCTTCGGCGCAGTCTTTGAAGGATTCGGTGCGTTCTGCGCTGATGACCGGGCGTACCGTGTCTGAGGTTGAGCACGCGCCTGAGCTGTTTGATGTTGAGGCGTTTGAGGATTCTTCGTCGAAGACTTCATCCACCAAGGGTGCCTCTGCTCAGCCTGCGTCCGCGCAGGCTGAGAAGAGCGCCGGCAAGGACAGCGATAAGGGCGCCAGCAAGAAGTCTGCGTCCGCCTCCGGTAAGGCATCTGCCGGTTCTGCTGAATCTCGCGAAGAGCCTGCCGCCCAGAAGACTGAGGAAAGCGCCGATAAGAGCACTGATAAGGCGGGGGAGAAGGCTGTTGAAGAGCCTCGCCCCGCGAGCCGTTTTGGTCGTTGGCGTGCCGAGCGTGAGCAGCAGCGTGCCGCGGAGATTGAGAAGGAGCGCGAGCGTGCGAGCCGTCAGGCTCAGCGTGAGCGTCTGCGTCAGGATCCGGGCCTGGACGGTCTGCGTGCTGAGGAGCGCCCCCGTAAGGAGCGTGCGCCTCTGACTCGTGCCCGTAAGCTGCTGTACACTGCCTCGGCGCTGGCTATCATTGCGGTGCTGTACGTGGTGCTGGTCTTCTTCTCGCCCCTGCTGGCGACTGAAAAGATTACGGTGCGCGGCGCATCCCTGCTGGAAACCACTCAGGTGGAGCAGAAGCTTGAGCCTCTGCGCGGTGTTCCGCTCACTCGCATTGACGAGAAGAAGGTGCGTGAGCTGATTGGGCAGGATAATGTGATTCGTAGCGTGCAGGTGGAGAGCCGTCCGCCGCATGAGCTGGTGGTGACCCTGAAGGAGCGTACCGCGGTTGCGGTTGTGAAGCAGGGCGATACGTACCATACTGTTGATAGTGATGGTGTGAGCCTGCTGGAGTCGGCGACTCAGCCCGATACGTCGGTGCCGCTGGTGCGTTTCAGCGGTGATGACCCGAAGACTTCGGCTGAGTTCCGCACTATTTCTGCCGCGCTTTCGGCGATGCCCTCTGAGCTTCTAGCTCAGGTTAAGGAAGCCAGCGCGACCTCAACCTCAAGTATCACTCTAACCTTGAGGGATAATACTACGGTGCAGTGGGGAACCGCTGAGGAGAGCGAGTTGAAGGCTAAGGTCCTTCTCTCCCTGCGCCAGGCTATTGCTAAGCGTGCTCAGGAGGAGAATTCTTCCGAGGCACAGACGCAGAAGGTGACCGTCTATGACGTGTCTGCCCCGCGCGTACCGGTGACCCGTTAGGGGAACCATTTCAGGCGCTTTATCCTCCCTTTTTGTGTGAAATACACAAAAAGAGGGGGTAATTGCGCTGTGTGACTAGGAACCGACAAAAACAGTTTGGTATCCTAGCAGATAAAGTCATTCTTTAGAGGAAACCTTCAGGCTTAGATTAAGCTGCGGGTCTTCCGAAGCTGGAACACGGAACAATCGAGGAATACATGGACGCTGGAACTCCCCAGAACTACTTGGCAGTCATCAAGGTCGTTGGTATCGGCGGCGGTGGCGTCAACGCAGTCAACCGCATGATTGAGGTTGGTCTGCGCGGCGTTGAGTTCATTGCTATCAACACTGACGCTCAGGCTCTGCTGATGTCCGATGCAGACGTTAAGCTGGACGTTGGTCGTGAGCTGACCCGCGGTCTTGGCGCGGGCGCAAACCCCGAGGTTGGCCGTCAGGCAGCCGAGGATCACGCGCAGGAAATTGAGGAAGTCCTCAAGGGCGCAGACATGGTCTTCGTGACCGCAGGTGAGGGTGGTGGCACCGGTACCGGTGGCGCACCCGTCGTGGCACGTATTGCCCGCTCCCTCGGCGCTCTGACCATTGGTGTGGTGACCCGCCCCTTCACCTTCGAAGGCCGTCGCCGCTCCAACCAGGCTGAGACCGGTATCGCCGCTCTGCGCGATGAGGTTGATACCCTGATCGTTATTCCGAACGACCGACTGCTGTCGATTTCGGATCGCAACGTCTCCATGCTGGACGCATTCAAGTCCGCTGACCAGGTTCTGCTCTCCGGTGTGCAGGGCATTACCGACCTGATTACCACCCCCGGCCTGATTAACCTTGACTTCGCTGACGTTAAGTCCGTCATGCAGGGTGCAGGTTCGGCTCTGATGGGTATCGGCTCGGCATCCGGTGAGGACCGTGCCGTGAAGGCAGCTGAGCTGGCTATCGCATCGCCGCTGCTGGAAGCATCCATCGACGGCGCACACGGCGTTCTGCTGTCCATTCAGGGTGGCTCCGACCTGGGTCTGTTCGAGATCAACGAGGCTGCACGCCTGGTTCAGGAAGTTGCTCACCCCGACGCAAACATCATCTTCGGTGCGGTTATTGACGACGCACTGGGCGATGAGGCTCGCGTGACCGTGATTGCTGCTGGCTTCGATGCAGTGAACCCGGAGACCAACTCCAACGCTTCCACCGCTGCAGTTACCCAGGCTCAGCGCACCCAGGCATCCTTCGGCGGTTCCACCGCTGCTCCGGCTGCTAACGGCTACGGCTACAACGCACCCGCTGCTGCTCCGGCTTCCACCGGCGCTGCTGGCTTCGACGTTGACCTTCCCCCGGTTGTGGAGGAAGCTCCGGCTCGCCGCGACACCCTGGACGTCCCTGACTTCCTGAAGTAGTCTGCCCGGCTGTGAACGCCTAAGCGTTGCACGGCTGAGAGTCTTATGAAGCTATAGGGGAGCTGAGAAACACGCACATTGTGCTGTTCTCGGCTCCCCTTTGCTATACCCGCCGTTATACCCGCTGACGTCTGATAAGGAATAGAAGATGAGCGATAATCCCACAACTTCGCTACTTGCCTCTGCCGATACCCTCACCCTGGGCCCCTGGCGTGTGCGGGTGGGCTTCACCTCCCGCGCGGCGGGCAACCTGGGCCTGCACGTGGACGATGAGCTCGGCGGCGGTATGGACGCCTCACTGGTACGTACCCTCAACCACCGTGCCGCCCTGGAGGAGGCGCTGGGTACCGACCCGTTCTTCTACCTGAACCAGGTGCACGGTGTGCAGATTGCCTACCCGGAAGATTACGCGGTGGAATCCTACGCGCCCGGTGCCCCGCAGGAGCGTACCGCTGAGCGTGCCCGCGCGGTGCTGGAGAACTCGCCGGTAGCTGACGCCGCCATCAGTACCGAGGGCGTGCCCCTGGCGATTATGGTTGCCGATTGCATCCCCGTGGTGCTGGTGGGTGAGCGGGTCGCGAACTGGCAACCGATTCTGGCGGTGGCTCACGCTGGCCGCCGCGGCCTGCTCGACGGCGTACTCCAGCAGACCGTGCAGCGGATGCGTCAGCTCGGCGCGGAGAAAATTACCGCCTGGCTGGGGCCGAGCATCTGCGGTAGCTGTTATGAGGTACCCGAAGATATGCGGGCTGAATCCACCGAACTGATTCCGCAGGTGCATTCGGTGACCAGCCAGCAGACCCCCGGCCTGGATCTGCCCGCCGGCGCCCGCGCGGTGCTGGAAGAGGCGGGCGTGCAGGTGAACATGGACTGTGCGCAGTGCACGTTTGAGGAACCCGAGGTGTATTCGCATCGCGGGTTCACGAACCGCGGTGAGAAGCCGGGCCGTATCGCGGGTCTGGTGTGGATCGAGAAGCTGGAAGATCCCGCCGCGTAGAGGCGCTGAAGGAGAGAAAAGATGTCTGAAATGAATGTAGAAGAACAGAACCTGCACTACGCTCCCGAACGCGCCGAGCAGCTGCTGCAGAACTACCGCCGCGTGCTTGAGCGTATCCGCGCCGCGGAGCAGGATCACAGCGCCGTGCGTACCGAGGCGAGCGCCCCGGTGCAGCTGGTGACGGTCACGAAGTTCTTCCCCGCCTCCGACGCGGCGGCACTACTGGACGGGGGAGTGACCCTCTTCGGTGAGAACCGCGACCAGGAGGCGAGCGCGAAGGCTCGTGAGCTTGCCGCCTACTGCGCCCAGCGTGAGGTGCAGCCCCCTCACTGGGCGTTTATCGGTCAGCTGCAGACGAATAAGGCGAAGTCCGTGGTTAAGTACGCCTCCAGCGTGCATTCGGTGGACCGCCCCTCCCTGGCGGATGCGCTGGCGAAGGCGTACGCGAACCAGCTGGCACGCTTCGAGGCGGGGGAGGCACCCGCACCCGCGGCGGCGCAGCAGGGCGCGCTGACCTGCCTGGTGCAGGTGTCCCTGGCGGAGGTCGCGACGGCTGGGCACGCCGCTGAGGGTGCGCGCGGCGGTACGAGCGCCTCCGAGCTGCTGGAGCTGGTGGAGCGCATCGAGAACCACGAGCACCTGCGTTGTGGTGGTGTGATGGCGGTGGCGCCGCTGGGCATGAACCCGGATGAGGCCTTTGAGAAGCTCTACGGGCTGGCGTCGCTGGTGCGTGAGCAGGTTCCGCACGCGACCGAGATTTCCGCCGGCATGAGCGGGGATTTGGAGGCGGCGGTGCGTTGGGGCTCGACCTGCGTGCGCGTGGGTAGCGACATCATGGGTAAGCGCCCGGCGGCATAATCATCGGTGCCCTTGACCGCCTGCGCGGGGTGGGCGCTGGTAATATATACATGCCGGTGCATGCGTACCGTTACGCACACACCTTCTGATGACGCACTACGGCAGAACCTGTACACCACCAACGTGAAAGAACAGCGAGAGAATCAT
Organism: Rothia mucilaginosa; assembly: GCA_963538455.1. GTDB lineage: Bacteria > Actinomycetota > Actinomycetes > Actinomycetales > Micrococcaceae > Rothia. The sequence goes on from CAUTHR010000003.1 coordinate 93,787, forward strand.
GGCGAAACAAAGCCGTCTGGCGGGTTTCCTCGGCCTGGAACGATACCAGGGCGCTGAGACGACGCCGGAAGAATCCCCGCAGGCTGTGCAGGCTGACTCCCGCCGGGAGGCAAACGCCTCCGCAGGGCAGACTGCTGCAGCACAGAAGACCGACAGCTCTCACAGGCTCTCAGCAGTGCACGGCTCGGCACAGTACAGCGTCGCCGAGTCGCATGCCGGGTCTCAGGGCGAAACCTACCACCTGCAGGACGAACCCGCCTATACTGAACAGGAAGAGTACCTGCAGGCTGATAGCTACGATAACGGTACAGAAACCGAGTATCTGGAGGCAGAAGAATCTGCCGACGGACGAGCAACCGTAGATGCAGCGGCGTACGCCACCGCTCATACACCTGAAACCACAGCTGATCTGGCGGAAACCGAGCAGACTTGGGACGATGCCAGCGCAGACAATTGGGAGGACACCCCGGTGCCGAATACCGAATACACCGAGCAGTACGCCGAGACGTACTCCAACGACGGCTACTACGACCAGGGCTACGAGCCCGAAGAAACCAACGGATACACCTACGGTTACGAGGAAGAAGAGGACGAATTGCGTCGCATCACCACTATCCACCCCCGCTCCTACAATGACGCAAAGATCATTGGCGAGGCATTCCGCGAGAACATCCCCGTGATTATGAACGTGGAAGAAATGCCTGACGCAGACGCAAAGCGCCTGGTGGACTTCGCATCCGGTCTGGCATTCGCACTGGAGGGCCGCATTGAGCGCGTCACCGCTAAGGTGTTCCTGCTGACCCCCTCCAACCTGGAGGTTCTGGGCGTGGCTAACTCCGAGGTTCCCGCCGGCTTTGAGACCGACGGTGAATTCCCCTTCGACCAGGGCTAAGGACTGATAGATGGGTTATATTTTCGCCCTCATTACGATCGTTGTCTACGTTCTCTACATTGCGATGCTGCTGCGCATGCTCTTTGACTGGGTGCGCATGTTCGCTCCGGAGTGGCGCCCCAAGGGCATTGTGTTGCTCTTCGCCAGCGGTGTGTACGCGGTGACTGACTGGCCGATGAACCAGCTGCGCCGCCTGATCCCGCCGGTTCGTGTGGGTAACGTTGCGCTGGACACCGGCTTCCTGATTCTGATTGTTCTGCTGTCGCTGCTGCTGAGCATCATGATGCGGTTGACCGCGGCCTTCTCGTAGGCGACTGCCTCGCTCAGAGGCGACAGCTCAAGAGCTAAGAAACGGTAGATAAGAAACGATAGACCCCCGCCTGCCTGACCCGTTCACGGGTTGAGCGCAGAGCGGGGGTTTTCTGCGCCTGCGTTTTGTGCCTGGGTTCTGTCTGGGGTCTGTGCCTGCGTTCTGCCTGTGTATAGTGCCGGGGGTAGCGTCAAAATGCCTTCTCGAAAACCACCTCGAAATGCACCGCAGGGCAGAAAACCTAAGGGCGATAGCGGGGACTAGGGCGGATATTAGACGTGGTGAATCCCACCCTTGCGCCGAGCGAATATTTTACTGTTCAACCGATGTAAAAACCGGTGCAGAACCCAAAGAATAGTAAAATTGGTGCCAACGACTGCATTGCGGTATAGCCATGCCCTGAACCGTCGGGCCCCTGAATTATCGGGGTCACGAGCTATCTGGCTGGTGAATCCGCGGCACCCAACTTCACCACCAAACCCCGTAAGGGATACCTAGAGGAGAAGCCCATGGCAATCACCCCTGAAGACCTGATCACTAAAAGCTTCAAGATCGTGACCGAAGAGTCCGGTTACGACCGCAACGAGGTCGACGACTTCCTGGACGAGCTCGTTGTCGAACTGCGCGCACTCTACTCCGAGCGTGATGCCCTGGAGCGTCAGGTTGAGCAGCTCTCTGCAAACGCACCCGATTCCCCCGCAGCGGCTGTAGCACCCGCACAGTCCTCCGCGGCATCGGCTGCACCTCAGGATGCGGCGGCACTGCTCGCCATGGCACAGAAGGTTCACGACGACTACGTGGCACAGGGCGAGAAGGCTAAGGCTGAACTGCTCGAAGAGGCAGAGAGGAAGGCAGACGCTATGGTGAGCGAAGCTCAGCAGCAGCGCGAAGAGGTTCTCGCTCGCCTCACCGATGAGAAGGAAGAGCTGGAGATCGCTGTTGAGGCTCTGCGCGGCTTCGAGAGCCGTTACCGCTCCAAGCTGCTGCAGCACCTGGACGCACAGGTTCAGGAGCTGAAGAACCTCAAGTCCATCGAGGCTTCCGCATAAATCAGCGTGCCTAAATAAGCTAACGACGCTGCTAATCTAACGACGCTAAGCTCGCGACGCTTTGAGGCGTATGCCGCCCGGATTCTTTCTCTTCCACCGCTATTCACCGGGGAAGATCGAGAGAACCGGGCGGTATTCTCATGCCCGCCCGGCACGAGCCAAGAACCCCCAAGAACCCAGCATGCGAAGCGGGGGAGAGCGCCGGCAGAATCACCACCGAATACTCGATGCGCTACCCCGATTTGCTAAGCTAGAGGGGCACTATCGAACGCGAGCGTGCCCTGCCTTCAACCATAGGCGCAGCAACCGGCACAGACTATAACAACCGGCACAGACTAGAGGAGAGCTATGACCAACACCCCCAAGACCGCTGAATCCTCAGTCGCACAGGCAGCCGATAACGCCGCCGAAAAAACTACTGGACGCCGCGTGCGCATCCTCTCGGCTCGCTCTGCGGGCATCCTCGCGCTCGTGCTTGCCGCCGTCGTGTTCGCAATCGACCAGGGCACCAAATACCTGGTCGTTACCCAGATGCAGCTGGGGGAGCGCATCACCGTCATTGACGGGCTTCTGTGGTGGTACTCGATCCGTAACTCCGGCGCCGCATTCAGCATGGGTGAGAACGTCACCTGGATCTTCACACTTGTGATGGTCGTTGCCGCCGCCGTGGTACTGTACCTGCTGCGCCGCACCCGTGCGCTGTCCTGGGCCCTCGCGCTGGGCGGTCTGCTCGGCGGTATCTGCGGTAACCTTTTCGACCGTCTTTTCCGTGAGCCCGGCTTCGGTTCCGGTCACGTGGTTGACTTTATTTCCGTGCCGAACTTCGCGATTTTCAATATTGCAGATTCCGCGATCTGCGTGTGCATGGCGTTCATCGTGCTGCTGAATTTCAAGGGTCTGAACCTCAACGGCACCCGCGTGCAGGCGCCCGCTGACGAAACCCCGGCTGGCGACAAGAACGCGGCAGAGAAGAACACCAAGTAGCCGCCCTGACGGATTGCCCCTAGAGACTTTCACACACAGACACCCCTTCACACACAGACACCCCAGATAACGGCAAACACCACCCGAAGGAGAGCCGCATGAGCGAAACCACCAACGCCGCCGAAGATTCGGCACGCATCCGCGCCGAATTCACCGTTGAAGGCGCGCTTGCCGGTATGCGCCTGGACGCCGCGCTCGCCGGTGCCCTCGACGCGCCGCGCACCCGCACCTCCGGGTGGATTCGTGACGGCCACGTGTCCGTGACCAACAACGGCAAGGCCGTGAAAATCGGCAAGTCCTACAAGCTTTCCGCAGGGGACGAGGTCGTCGTGGATGCACCCGCACCGCGCGATCTGGCGGATATCCGCCCCGAGAAGGTGGACGGCTTCCGCATCGTGCACCTGGACGAGGACATCGTTGTGGTGGATAAGCCCGCGGGCGTGGCGGCGCACCCCTCGCCGGGCTGGCACGGCCCCACCGTGATCTCCGCGCTCATGGGCGAGGGCATTTCGGTTGCGACCTCCGGTGCGGCAGAACGCCAGGGCATTGTGCACCGCCTGGACGTGGGCACCAGCGGCCTGATGGTCGTCGCCCGCAGCGAACGCGCCTACACCGAACTCAAGCGAGCCTTCAAGGAACGCACCGTGGACAAGGTCTACCACACCCTCGTGCAAGGCCTGCCCGACCCGCTGCGCGGCACCATTGACGCACCCATCGGCCGCCACCCCGGCAACGAATGGAAGTTCGCCGTGGTCGAAGACGGACGCAACTCCATCACCCACTACGATGTGCTCGAAGCCTTCGGCCCCGCATCGCTGGTGGAGGTGCACCTGGAAACCGGCCGCACCCACCAGATTCGTGTGCACTTCTCCGCGCTGCGCCACCCCTGCTGCGGCGACCTGACCTACGGCGCCGACCCGCGCTTTAGCGCCGAACTGGGTCTGACCCGCCAGTGGCTGCACGCGCACCGCCTGGGCTTCGATCACCCCGGCACCGGCGAGCGCGTGACCTTCACCAGCGAGTACCCGCTCGATTTGTCCTACGCGCTGACCGCTCTGCGCGAGGGTAAGGTTCAGCTCGGCTAGACAGCTTAGCTAGCTATAGCCGCCCGCGGGTCGCCGCACACAGCTTCACATTCACCGCCCATCCTCCAGCCCACACCCCCAGGAGATATCCGTGGCAACCAAAGAATTTACGCACCTGCACGTGCACACCGAGTACTCCATGCTCGACGGTGCCGCGCGCCTGGGTGACCTGTTCACCCACGCTAAAGAACTCGGCATGAAGTCCATGGCGACCAGTGACCACGGCTTCCTCTTTGGTGCCTTCGACTTCTGGCGCCAGGCTAAAGCGCACGACATCAAGCCCATCATTGGTGTGGAGGCGTACCTGACCCCCGGCACGCACCGCACCGACCGTTCGCGTGTGCGCTGGGGCGACGGCTCCCGCGACGACGTCTCCGGTGGTGGCGCGTACACCCACATGACCATGTGGGCTGAGACCACCGAAGGCATGCACAACCTGTTCCGTGCCTCCTCGATTGCGTCGCTGGAAGGTCAGCTGTACAAGCCGCGTATGGACCGTGAGGTGCTGCAGACCTACTCGAAGGGCCTGCTTGCGACCACCGGCTGCCCCTCCGGTGAGGTTCAGACGCGCCTGCGCCTGGGCCAGTTCGACGAGGCGGTCCAGGCGGCGAGCGAATTCCGCGATATTTTCGGCAAAGATAACTTCTACTGCGAGGTCATGGACCACGGCCTCGACATTGAACGCAACGTCCAGGAGGATCTGCACCGCCTCGCCAAGAAGCTGAACCTGCCCTTCGTCGCCACCAACGACCTGCACTACACCCGCCAGGAAGACCACACCGCCCACGCGGCGCTGCTGTGCGTGCAGTCCGGATCGACCCTCACCGACCCCAAGCGTTTCAAATTCGACGCGGATAACTTCTACCTGCGCTCGGCAGAAGAAATGTATGCCCTGTTCGGTGACATTCCCGGCGCGTGCGAGAACACCCTCGAAATCGCTGAACGCTGCAACGTGGAGTTCAACACCAAGGCGAACTACATGCCGAACTTCCCCGTGCCCGAGGGCGAAAACGAGGAGTCCTGGTTCGTGAAGGAGGTAGAGAAGGGCCTGCACTACCGCTTCCCGCAGGGTGTTCCCGACGCTGTGCGCAAGCAGGCAGAGTACGAGGTGGGGGTTATTACCTCCATGGGCTTCCCCGGCTACTTCCTCGTGGTCGCCGACTTTATCAACTGGGCGAAGCGCAACGGTATTCGCGTGGGCCCCGGCCGTGGCTCCGGTGCAGGCTCCATGGTTGCGTACGCGATGCGTATTACCGACCTGAACCCGCTCGACCACGACCTGATCTTTGAGCGATTCCTCAACCCCGACCGCGTCTCCATGCCCGACTTCGATGTGGACTTTGACGATCGTCGCCGCGGCGAAGTCATCGACTACGTGACCGAAAAGTACGGTGAAGAGAAGGTCGCACAGATTGTCACCTTCGGCACCATTAAGGCGAAGCAGGCGCTCAAGGACGCCTCCCGCGTGATGGACCAGCCGTACTCGGTCGGCGAGCGCCTCACCAAGGCGATGCCGCCGGACGTCATGGGTAAGAACATCGCCCTGGCAAACGTGTACAACGAAGAGGATAAGCGTTACGCCGAGGCGGCAGATTTGCGCGCCCTCATTGAGGACCCGGTCGATAAGATCTACGGCCAGGTGTTTGAAACCGCGAAGGGCCTGGAGGGTCTGAAGCGTCAATGGGGCGTGCACGCTGCGGGCGTGATTATGTCCAGCAAGGACCTCATCGACGTAATCCCAGTGATGCGCCGCGAGGCCGACGGCCAGGTCATCACCCAGTTCGATTACCCCACCTGTGAGGGCTTGGGCCTGATCAAGATGGACTTCTTGGGTCTGCGTAACCTCACCATCATCTCTGATGCGGTAGAGAACATTAAGACTAACCGAGGCATTGACCTGGACCTTGAATCCCTCTCGCTGGATGACCCGGAATCGTACCGTCTGCTGGCGCGCGGCGACACCCTCGGCGTGTTCCAGCTCGATGGCGGCCCGATGCGCTCGCTGCTCAAGCTCATGGAGCCCGAGGAGTTCGAGCACATTTCGGCAGTGTTGGCGCTGTACCGTCCGGGCCCGATGGGTGCGAACTCGCATACCAACTACGCTCTGCGTAAGAACGGTAAGCAGGAGATTGAGCCGATTCACCCCGAGCTGGAAGAGCCGCTGAAGGATATTCTGGACACCACCTACGGCCTGATTGTGTATCAGGAGCAGGTTATGGCGATTGCTCAGAAGGTCGCGAACTACACTCTGGGTGAGGCAGACCTGCTGCGCCGTGCGATGGGTAAGAAGAAGAAGGCGGAGCTGGATAAGCAGTACGCTACCTTCCACGACGGCATGATCTCTAACGGCTACTCTGAGGGCGCTATTAAGGCGCTCTGGGATATTCTGCTGCCGTTCTCTGACTACGCGTTCAACAAGGCGCACACGGCCGCGTACGGTCTGGTGTCCTACTGGACGGCGTACCTGAAGGCGCACTACCCGCAGGAGTACATGGCTGCGCTGCTGACCAGCGTGGGCGATAACAAGGACAAGCTCGCGCTGTACCTGAACGAGTGCCGCGCCATGGGCATTACCGTGCTCGCACCGGATGTGAACGAGTCCACCCTGACCTTCGCCCCTGTCGGTGACGATATCCGCTTCGGTATGGGCGCGATTCGTAACGTGGGCGCGAACGTGGTCGAAGGCATGATTGCCGCCCGCGAGGAGAAGGGCCGCTACGAGTCCTTCAACGACTTCCTGAAGAAGGTGCCGCTGCAGGTGTGCAATAAGCGCACCATCGAGTCGCTCATTAAGGCGGGCGCTTTCGACGACCTGGGCCACACGCGCCGTTCGCTGTCCCTCATTCACGAGGCGGCAGTGGATGCCGCCGTGGCGGTCAAGCGTAAGGAGGCGGCGGGCCAGTTCGACCTCTTCGGCTCCCTCGGCATGGACGACGCCCTGGGCGATGAGCTGACCGTGACCATTCCTGATGTTCCTGAATGGGACCGCCGTGAAAAGCTGAACTTTGAGCGTGACATGCTGGGCCTGTACGTTTCGGACCACCCGCTACGTGGCCTGGAGCGTGCGCTCTCGGACGCGGCAAGCCATTCGGTGCACGACATCATCGGTGAAGACTCGCACGTGCGCGACGGCGAAACCGTCACCATTGCGGGTATGCTCACCGGCGTTTCGCGCCGTATCGCCAAGTCCAGCGGTAACCAGTACGCCTCCGTGGAGCTGGAAGACCCCTCGGGCGCAACCATTACGGTCATGTTCTTCTCCCGCGCCTACGAGACGATGGGCGCCGCCCTGGCGGACGACCTCATCTGCTCGATTCGTGGCCGCGTGCAGCGCCGCGACGACGGCAGCGTGAACATGAGCGCGCAGGAACTGCAAATCCTGGAAATCAGCGATGACGGCCGCGCCGCACCCATCACCATCGTGGTACCCGAGTACCTGGTGACCGAGGCGAACCTGAAGGAGCTGAAGGAGACCCTGCGCGACCACAAGGGCACCGCGGATGTGCGCATGCTCGTGCGTACCCGCGATAAGGAGCAGCTCGTGCTACTGGACCCGAGTGTGCGCGTGGAACCGAACCCGAGCCTCTTCGGTGAAATCAAGACGATTTTCGGTCCGAGCTGCATTCGACGCTAACAACGCGCGCTAACAACGCGCGCTCATAACGCCCCCGTGAGGGGAATGACAGGGTGGATTCTGCATAGCAGAGTCCACCCTGAGCGTATATTCACTCACAACATACGGCGTCTGCGCTGTATATCACGGTAGAATAGGTATAAATATTCTTGAGCGCTGTATACGCGGGCGCTAGCGCCCAGCCAAGGAGAAACGAATGTACTGCCCCTATTGCAAGCACACCGACTCGCGCGTGGTGGATTCCCGCACCACCGATGACGGCGCCGCAATTCGCCGCCGCCGCCAGTGCACCTCCTGCGCTCGCCGCTTCACGACCGTTGAAACCACCACCATTTCGGTGATTAAGCGTTCCGGCGTGACCGAGCCCTTCGACCGTTCGAAGATTGCCGCCGGCGTGCGTAAGGCATGCCAGGGCCGCCCCGTGGGTGAGGACGATTTGGCGAAGCTCGCCCAGGAAGTTGAGGAGCTGATTCGTGCCCGCGGTCTGGCGGAGATTAACGCGCACGAGGTGGGTCTGACCATCCTGGAGCCGCTGTCGAAGCTGGACGCGGTCGCCTACCTGCGTTTTGCGAGCGTGTACCAGGCCTTTGAGAACCTTGAAGACTTTGAGGAGGCGATTGCGCGTCTGCGTGAGGACCGCATCGCCCAGTAACTTTTAGCACAGTAACTTTTTAGCCCAGTAGCTAATGAGCTCGGCTGCTGCTACATGAGCAGTGGCATACAGAAAGGGGCTGTTCCCGAGATAACTATCTCAGGAACAGTCCCTTTATCTGTAGCTACACTTTACGCTTCGCCGCGGCGCTGACGCGGCCGCGGGTAAAGCGGGAAGTAGCTCTTACGCTTCGCCGCGGCGCTGACGCTCGGGCAGCATACCGCCAGCCCACAGTGCCGCGCCCACAATACCGGCGTTATTGCGCAGGGCAGCCATGACCATGGGGGTACGAATCTGATCCTCAAAGTAGGGCATGAACTTCTCCGGGTTCTTGGAGATGCCGCCGCCAATGATGAACAGGTCGGGGGAGAAGAGCATCTGGACGTGCTCGAAGTAGCGGTACAGGCGCTTGCCGTACTTCTTCCAGGACAGCTCGTGCACCTCGCGGGCGCGAGCGGAAGCCTGAGACTCGGCGTTGTGGCCGTCAAGCTCCAGGTGGCCCAGCTCGGTGTTGGGAATCAGCTTACCGTCGTTGATGAGGGCGGAGCCGATGCCGGTGCCCAGGGTGATGACAGCGATCAGGCCGTCACGGTTACGGCCCTGACCGTAAGTTGCCTCAGCCAGGCCTGCCGCGTCAGCGTCGTTGAGGCCGTAGACGGTGCGGCCGTCCAGCGCCTCGCTCATGACCTGCTCCAGGTCGGTGTTAATCCAGGAGTCGTCCACGTTCGCTGCGGAGAAGACCATACCGTTCTTCACCACTGCGGGGAAGTCAATGCCGACAGCGGACTCGGGGTCCGGCGCCAGGTCGCGGCCCTGCAGCTCATCAACTACGCGGCGTACAACCTCAGCCACAGCGGCGGGGGTTGCGGGCTTGGGGGTGTCGATGCGGAAGCGGTCGGACACGAGGTTGCCGGTGCGCAGGTCAACGATGCCGCCCTTAATGCCGGTGCCTCCAATGTCCACACCAATCTGCAGGTCCTTGGGGGTGGGTGCGGGCAGTTCGGTGATGACGCCGGGTTCTGCGTAATCGCTCATGGTTTCCTCTCTTTCGCCCCGCCTACTGCCGTGTAACTGGGGGAGTGGGCGGGTTTGTTAGTGGGTGAACTGATATAAAAGTGAGGTGCTGGGCTCGTACCTGCCGTATCTGTACAAGTCGTATCTCTACAAGCAGGAAACCCAGAGGTCTGCGCTTTAGGGCAGGGTGAGGATGTCTGCGCCGTCAGCGGTCACCACGAGGGTGTGCTCGAACTGCGCGGTGCGCTTGCGGTCGCGGGTGACCACGGTCCAGTCGTCATCCCACAGGTCCCATTCGATGGTGCCGAGGGTCAGCATGGGCTCGATGGTGAAAATCATGCCCTCACGGATCTCGGTGTCGTAGGCGGGTGCCGCATCGTAGTGGGGGATGATGAGGCCCGAGTGGAACTCACGACCCACACCGTGACCGGTGTAGTCGCGAACCACGCCGTAACCGAAACGTGCCGCGTACTTCTCAATGACGCGACCGATCACGTTGATCTGGCGGCCCGGCTTCACAGCCTTAATCGCGCGGTTTAGGGACTCCTCGGTGCGCTCAACCAGCAGGCGGGACTCTTCGTCCACGTTGCCGATGAGCAGGGTCTTGTTGGTGTCGCCGTGCATGCCGTCCAGGTATGCGGTGACGTCCAGGTTGAGGATATCGCCGTCCTCCAGCACGGTGGAGTCCGGGATGCCGTGGCAGATGACCTCGTTCAGGGAGGTGCACACGGACTTGGGGTAGCCGCGGTAATCCACGGTGGAGGGGTACGCGCCGTGATCGCAAATATACTCGTGGACCAGCACGTCAATCTCGTCGGTGGTGGTGCCGGGCACGCAAATCTTGGATGCTTCAACGATGGCGCCCGCCGCAATCTTGCCGGCTGCGCGAACCCGCTCAACTTCCTCGGGGGTGTACATGTTCGAGTCGTTACCCTCGTTGGCGGTGGGCTTACCCACGTACTCGGGGCGAACAATGTGCGAGGGGACCGGGCGCATGGGGGTGACGCGTCCGGGGGTCAGGCAACCGACGGGTGCGCGACCGGGCTCTGCGGGAAGATTATGCGAAGTGTTCGTTTTGGTTGAAGACATAGTTTCATCTTACCGGGCGCGGGCGGGTTGTGTCCCTTGCGGGGGCGCTAAAAAGCGGCGGATACATAAGCCGTACCTTTTTCCCAGATTGTGAATAAAATTTCATGCACGCGAGCGGTAAAAGTGCGCGGGCGGAATACAGGAGAGGGGAGGAGGACCGTGAAAAGCTCCGCCCGCCTCGTTGCCACGAACCTATGCGCGTGAGAAGCTAGAAACACCAGCCCCTCACCGTCAAAGGAGAACCCATGAGCGAGAAGAAAAACCGCCTGAGCGAAGCCATCGAATCGGCGGTCGAAAAGACCCTGAACTCGGCGACCGAAGCCACCAGCCCGCATCCCGAAGAGTACTGGTACAACCTCAAAACCGGCGAGGTTGAGCGCGGCCAGCAGAGCGCCGTCACCTCCCTGTGGGGCCCCTTCAAAACCTACGAGGAGGCGGCACACGCCATGGACCGCGCCCGCGAACGCAACGAAGCCTGGGACAAGGACAGCAACTGGAGCTAAAGATTCAATGCTCCCGGCGTTGTTTGAGGCTACCAACACCACAAAAAGTTTGAGATACAGAAGACCCCCGCACCCGGAAGCACCGGATACGGGGGTCTTTCTTCTAGAGCTTGTAAAGCTTTCTTCTCAGCCTAAAGCCTACTCAAAGGTGTGTTCAGCCGCCGGGAACTCACCCGAACGAACCTGCTCACGGTAAGCACGCGCAGCGTCCTCCATGACCTGGCCAACCTGCGCAAACTGCTTCACAAAACGCGGCACGCGACCGGAACGAACACCCATCATGTCCTGCCACACCAGCACCTGACCGGTCGTCACATTCGATGCACCAATGCCGATAGTCGGCACAGAGCCCACAGCCTCATCCACCAGCTGCGCGGTCTGGGCGGTCACCATCTCCATGAGCACGCAGAACGCGCCAGCCTCAGCCAGCGCCACCGCATCCTCACGAACACGCTCAGAGGCATCGCCGCGGCCCTGCACACGGAAACCGCCCAGGGCATGCTCCGACTGCGGGGTGAAACCAACATGAGCCACCACCGGAATACCGGTACGCACCAGAGCACGAACCCACTCGGTCATCGAAGCGTCCGCCTCAATCTTGACCGCGTGCGCGCCGCCCTCCTTCATCAGACGAACAGCGCTCGCCACCGCCTGCTGCGGGGACTGCTCATACGAACCAAACGGCAAATCGGCAACCACCATGGCGCGGGAAGCACCGCGAGAAACCGCCGCAACCATCGGAATCATCTCATCCAGGGTAATGGTCAGGGTCGACTCGTAACCGAGCACCACATTCGCCGCAGAATCACCCACCAGCAGCATGTCGATGCCCGCGCGATCAAAAATCTGCGCGGTCAGGGCGTCATAGCAGGTCAGCATGGAGAACTTCTGCCCGGTCGCCTTAGCCTGCGCCAGGTGAACGGTACGCACCTTCTTGACGGTGTCCAGGTCAAAAGGCTTCGATGCGGATGCAGAAGCAGTCGCGGGAGCATCCGCGGAGGTAGCGGCAGGCTGTGCCGCGTAGGGCGAAGAGATCTCGGAAGAACGCTCAGTAGTCATGCTGACTATTCTAACCCTGTACGGCTCCAACCTGGCGTACCGCTCACCACGAGGGAACAACTATGCCTAGTTCCAGATGAGGTTGATGTAGTAGGTCGGGAACGACGCAGCGGCGTTCTTATTCATCAGCTGCGGAATAGCGGAAGAAGCATCCTCAAACTCGCGCGGCAGATCGCGCTGAATGAGCGCCTGCTGCACCAGCGCATCCCAGTAGAGCTGGGTGATCGAGTAGGTGCAGACTTCCTTCACAACGTCCTCCGCGTAGGACTCCCACGCCTTCTTCGCCGCATCGTCAGAGCCGAAGAAACCCTCGTAACCCTGGGACAGGCCCGTATCGCAGGCGCTCACCGCGTTCTTCGCGTACTGCAGCCAGTAGCTGCGGCTCAACTCATCGGTGGTGTTGAACGTAAACGCCTCATAGTCAGCCTTCAGCAGGGCGTAAGACGCCTGAATAGAACCGGCAAGCGGGGCGTGCGAAGAGAAGACAATAACCTCCAGAAGAGCAGCGATGTACTCCATCTGCACCTTCTCGTGCGCAATACCGGAGGGCTGAACCGGACCGGAATGCATCTGCACCAGCGCCTCCACCGCGTTCATGAAACGCTCAATGTCGGCGGTCGCCTTCACCATCAGATTCAGCAGACGCTGAACACACTGATAATCCTCAGCAATCTGCGAGAACAAACCATAGTGCAGGATGCCGCGCTCCGAAGCCGCCGCCGCCAGAATCTGGCTGGTCAGACGCTGGCTCTGCGCCTCAGCCTTCGCCACGCTCAGCAGTAGGGCGCCGCAATAGGCCAAAGCACGGCGATCCACGAGCTGAGGCTGCTGCTGATGTAGGGGCAGAAGACGCTCATGAAGCTGACGGAAAATCGCGCTCTGCGCCAGAGCCTTCTTGCCCAGCTCTTCAGTCTTCAACAGCACGGTATCCGCCGAGAAATCACGGGGCACGAAACGGCGTGCATCCGGCGCGGTAAACGGCGAGTAGGGGCGACCCATCACCGGCTGCAGCAGTGACATCGTGGTAAATAGCGAAAAACGAGCCGCCACCGGGTACAGCGAATCCGGGTAATTCGGTGCATCCGGCGCGTTGACGCGCTCCGTGCACAGGGTCAACCAGGTCTGCTCCACCGCCCGATCAGAAGCAATGCCAACACCCATACCCAGGATGCCCTCACCGAACGCCTCCGAAGGAAGCTTACCGGGGTTCATGGCACGCGCCTGCATGAGCGCCACAGCCAGCTCCACCGTATAGTTCGTGCGGCGCTTCTTGCCCGCCTCGTCAAGGTTCTGGAACGGACGCACGCCCGCAATCTTCTGACCGCGTGCCAGCGTATGCAGCTCCTTGCTCATCGCAAACTGCTGCGGCTCACGCTGCATCATCTTCGACACCTCGTAGGCGCTCTTACGGTTCAGCTTCTCACGGCGCTGAGCACCCTCCGCGGAGAGAGAATCATACTTGCCGCGCGTTGCGTGCACATACCAGGCACGAATCAGCTGCAGCGGCAGGAAGAAGAACGCGAACTTCCACGACCACGTGAAGAGAAGAATCGGAATGACCGCCATCGACCCCACACGACCCGTATACCCGAGCCACAGAAGCTCCACAAACGCACCCACCACAGCAAAGAACGCCACGGTGCGAGTCCTAAACGCCACGCGGGAAGGGCGGTCCAGCAGGTAGGTCGCGCCGCCAGACTTGTTATTCCTCATGACCAGCGGACCAAACGCCGCAATCGCCATAATGCACGCCAGGTAGACAATACAGAAAACAACCGGCGCCGCAATGAGCAGCAGCCACTCTAAACCGGTGGGGTCGGCAGCGACGATGCTGGACGCCAGCGGAAGCTGTACGGTCGAGGGAAGAAGAATGGAATGTAGCATACCCCCATTATCGCAAGGCGACCCCGAACACGCCCCGCGAACCGTCATATGCCGACTATCTGGGCACAGATAGGCAGGCACAGGTAGACAGGCGCAGGTAGGGAGTAGTCACCCGACCGCAGAAAAAGCGGGGGAGCGGTCACCCTCCCTCCCCGCCCGGCACCGCCCAGAATCTGAGCTACCGCGGCGCACAATCGAGAGCACACAATCGAGAATTTACACAAACGAAACCTCCCACCCGCCCGCCGCACAGCAGAACCCGATAGGCTAGATAACAACAGGACACACGCCGGGGCAAGGAGGCGCCAGCACCGCTGGCACGCCGCCCGCCGCAACCCCCTCTGGAATCCCAAGGAATCCCATGGGCTCTGCAGGGCCTTTCGCGCCTTACTTCCGCACCTCGGCAGCAAATTTAGCGCGCCTCCGCCGCCCGCAGACGGGTACCGTGCGGATGCGCGCCCGCACCGAGAGGGCAACTCATGGACCGCCAACAGGAATTCGTACTGCGCACCATCGAAGAGCGCGACATCCGCTTCATCCGCCTCTGGTTCACCGACGTGGTCGGCACCCTCAAATCCGTTGCGCTCGCACCGGCTGAAGTAGAAAGCGCCTTCGATGAGGGCTTGGGCTTTGACGGCTCCTCGATTGAGGGTTTCTCCCGCATCTACGAATCCGATATGCTGCTGCAGCCGGACCCCTCCACCTTCCAGATTCTGCCCTGGCGCGGCGAGGAAGACTACACCTCCCGCATGTTCTGTGACGTGCTCACCCCCGACGGCGAGATCAGCGCCTCCGACACTCGCGGCGTGCTCAAGCGCGTGCTCAACAAGGCGGCCGAGATGGGCTTCACCTGCTACACCTCGCCCGAAATTGAGTTCTACCTGCTCGAATCCTCCAAGCTCGGCGCTGACGGATTCCCCGTGCCCGTGGACTACGAATCCTACTTCGACCACACCCCCGGCGGCATCGTGCAGGACTTCCGCCGCAAGGCAGTGACCATGCTCGAAGAAGTCGGCATCTCCGTCGAATTCAGCCACCACGAAACCGGCCCCGGCCAGAACGAAATCGACCTGCGCCACGCCGACGCCCTGCAGACCGCCGACAACGTCATGACCTTCCGCACCGTCATCAAGGAAGTCGCCTACTCGCTGGGCATGTACGCAACCTTCATGCCCAAGCCCTTCACCAAGTACGCCGGCAGCGGCATGCACACCCATTTCTCCCTCTTCGAAGGCGACACCAACGCATTCTTCGAAGCCGGTGCCGAATACCAGCTGTCCAAGACCGCACGCCACTTCATCGCTGGTGTGCTTAAGCATGCCCCCGAATTCACCGCGGTCACTAACCAGTTCATCAACTCCTACAAGCGACTCTGGGGCGGCGGCGAGGCACCCTCCTACGTCTCCTGGGGCCACAACAACCGCTCCGCCCTCGTGCGCGTGCCCCTGTACAAGCCGAACAAGATGCAGTCCGCACGCATCGAGTACCGCGGTCTGGACTCGGCGTCGAACCCGTACCTCGCCTACGCGGTGATTCTCGCCGCAGGCCTGAAGGGCATCGAAAACGAGTACCCGCTCATGCCCGCCGTGACCGAAGACCTCGCCGCCATGACCAACGCCGAACGCCGCGCCATGGGCTACAACCCGCTACCCGCATCCCTGCGTGAAGCCATTAACATCACCGAAGAATCCGAGTTCATGGCGGAGGTTCTGGGCGAGCAGGTCTTCGAGCAGTTCCTGCGCAATAAGCGCGCCGACTGGGACCAGTACCAGGCTCAGGTGACCCCCTACGAGCTCAAGAACAACCTCGGAATCCTCTAACGGCTGGCTCTTCTCACCTCCTCTGGCGGTGAGTGAGCGCTGACAGCTTCAGGGCGGTACCCGCTACCGGTAACACGCCGGCGGGTACCGCCCACAGGTCTATCAATTGCACCTATCTGCTACACCGTTCACCGCTTTTTAGCCGCCGATTTTTACCCGCTGAATTTTTTACTCTCCACCCATACTTTCCACCCCACGGATCTACTCTCTACCCACAGTTCTCACGCTATGACTGACAGCTCCCACTACCCGGCCACCGGGCTCATTCGCATTATCGACCCCGCCAAAGAGCCCAAACCGCTCACCGACATCGCCCCCGACGCGCTCGACGACGAACAACGTGCCGAAGCCGAACGCAAAGCCCAGCTGCGCCTGCACACCCGCATGATTGCCACCGGCTTCCACGACCCGTCCAAGGCAGAACGCTGGCTCAACGCACCCGAGCTGAAGCATGTCTCGCAGGATGCGCTCTTTGCCGGGCTGCGCCTCGCCCCCTCACCAGATATTGCCCTACCCGCCCTCGTGCGCCTCATCGAGAAGCACCCGGCGGTCGCTGAGCGCGCCAACCGCGGCAAAGAAGAATTCGGCATGTACCGCCTGCTTGGTGCCTCCCAGGCGATTGGCGATTTTCTCTACCGCCGCCCCGAGCTCATCGACCCGCTCTTCGACACGCAGGTGTACCCGGCTGAGAGCGTGCTGATTCGTTCCCAGCACCCGGCGTCGATTCTGCCGGAAACCGACGGGGAATTCCTGACCCCCATCGCACCGCTGGACACCCCCTACCGTCGCGATATCCTCACCGCCCTCGGCGCCGACCCCCGTGCGGAGCGTCCGCGCGCTGCCGTCGAGCAGACCGGCAAGGACGGCTACGTGACCCTGCGCGTTGCCTACCGCGCCGCCCTGGCGCGCATCGCCCTGCTCGACGTGTGCTGTGAAGACCCGGTCGAAATGATGCCCACCATCGGTCGTCACCTCGCCGATCTTGCCGCTGCCGCGCTGGAGGGTGCGCTCGCCATTGCCCGCACCGAAGTGGCGGAGGGGCTGGGCCCCGGCCTGGCGGCTCCTCGCCGAGGCGAAGCCGTAGACGCCCTGGACCTGGCGATTATCGGCATGGGTAAGTGCGGCGCCCGCGAGCTGAACTACATCTCTGACGTTGACGTGGTGTACGTGGTCGCGCCCGTGGAACCCGCCGCCACACCCAATGCCGGGGCAGAGGGGGAGAACGCCCCGCTCAAGCTCACCGAGAACGAATGTTCCACCATCGGCACGGAGCTCGTGCACGCCCTCACCCGCGCTATCATGGGCCCCGCACCCGAACCCGCCCTCTGGGAAGTCGACGCGAACCTGCGCCCCGAAGGCAAGGACGGCCCGCTGGTTCGCACCGTCGAATCCTACGTTCAGTACTACAAGCGCTGGGCCGAAAACTGGGAGTTCCAGGCGCTGCTCAAGGCGCGCCCCATCGCCGGTTCGGCACAGCTGGGCGCCCGCTACGCCCGCGCAATCGACCCCTTCGTGTGGGAGTCCGCCGCCCGTGAATCCTTCGTGGAATCCGTGCAGGCGATGCGCGCCCGCGTGACCGACAATATTCCCTCGAACCAGGTGGACCGCCAGATTAAGCTGGGCCCGGGCGGCCTGCGCGATATTGAGTTCACCGTGCAGCTGCTGCAGCTCGTGCACGGTCGAACCGACCCCGCCGTGCGTACCAAATCCACCGTGGATTCCCTGGCGGCGCTGACCGCCGTCAGCTACATTAGCCGCACCGACGCCGAAGCATTCAGCCGCGACTACAAGAAGCTACGCGTGCTCGAGCACCGCATCCAGCTGCAGCAGCTGCGCCGCACCCACCTGATGCCCGAGAAGGACGCCGAACAGCGCGCCCTCGCCCGCTCGATCCTGTCCCCGGAACGCAACGGCACGCTCTCCGCCGAGCAGATGCTCAAGGCATGGCAGAAAATTAAACGGAACGTCCGTTCACTGCACGAGCGAATCTTCTTCCGCCCGCTGCTCGCCGCCGTCTCCACGCTCAGCCGCGACGAAGTGGTGCTCAGCGAACAGGCGGCACAGGACCGTCTTGCCGCCCTCGGCTACCGCGACCCGCGCGGCGCCATGCGCCACATCAAGGCACTCACCACGGGACTTTCCCGCAGTGCAGACATTCAACGTCACCTCATGCCCGTGCTCCTGGGCTGGTTCGCCCGCGGCGTGGACGCGGATGCCGGCCTGCTCGGATTCCGCATCGTCTCCGAATCGCTCGGCAGCACCAGCTGGTACCTGCGCATGCTCCGCGACTCACCCGCAGCCGCCGAACGCCTCAGCCAGCTGCTCTCCAGCTCGCGCCTCATGACCGACCTGCTCGAGGACGCCTCAGCATCCATCGCCTGGCTGGACAAGGTCGCCGACCTCAAACCGCTGGGGGAGGAGGCGCTCGCCTCCGAGATTTCCTCCCTGCTGGCACGCCACGAGGACGCCGCCGAGGCGATGCGCGCCGTGCGCTACCTGCGCCGCCGCGAAACCCTGCGCACCGCCATGGGCTGGACCCTGGGCATCGTCGACATTGAGGACACCTGCGCCGGTCTTGCCGCCATTGACGAGTGCACGATCGGCGCGGCGCTACAGATTGCCCTGCGCGAGCTCCAGAGCACCGCGGAAGAATCCGCCGCCGGGGAGGCGGCGGGGGAGCAACTACTCACTCGCATCGCCATCATCGGCATGGGTCGCCTGGGCGGGGCCGAGAACGGCTTCGGGTCTGACGCAGATGTCATGTTCGTACACGAACCTCTCGAAGGAGTCGACGAAGACGCCGCGCAGGAACAGGCCGCGCGCATCGTGAACCGCACCCTGACGCTCCTCAAACAGCCCGTCAAGCCCGCCATTCGCGCCGAACGGCCCCTCGAAGTGGACGCCGACCTGCGCCCCGAAGGCAAGCAGGGCGCTATCGTGCGCTCGCTGGACTCCTACCGCTCCTACTACGAACGCTGGGCGGAAACCTGGGAATTCCAGGCGCTCACCCGCGCCCGCCCCATCGCCGGCGACGAGGAGCTCGGGCGTGCCTTCGTCGAGCTCATCAACCCGTACCGCTACCCGGCAACTTTCACGCCCGAACAGGTGCAGCAGATTCGCCGCATGAAAGCGCGCGTTGAAAACGAACGCATGCCGCACGGCGCCGACCGCACCCGCCAGCTCAAGCTCGGCCGCGGCGGACTCTCCGACGTGGAATGGCTGGTCCAGCTCGTGCAGCTGCGCCACGCACACGCCGTGCCGGGGCTGCGCACCACCTCCACCCTGAAGGCGCTGGACGCGGCGGTTGAGGCGGGACTGGTCGAGGCTACAGACGCTGAAATCCTCAGTGGCGCCTGGTTGCTCGCCACGAAGATTCGCGGCGGCAACGTGCTACGCGGCGTACGCCAGTCGGATACTCTGCCCTCAGGTCGTGACGATTTGGAGGCGATTGCCCGCTGGTGCGGATACCCCGCCGGCAGCGCACGCGCCCTCGAAGAGGACTACCTGCGCCAAACCCGCAACGCCCGCAAGGTCTACGAGCGACTCTTCTTCGAAGAACTCTAAAACCATGAGCCAAGCGTTTTAGCGGACGCGGTTTTCATAGGGGAGGGGTGGGGAACCTGGTTCTCCGCCCCTCCTTTTCGTTCTCTTGTCGTTCTCTCATGAAAAATTTTGTGGGCGCTCAGTGGATGACGCTCGGTGGATTTCGTAGATGCTCAGCGGACATCGCGTGCCCGCCGCTGCCCTCGCGGGACCAATAACCACCCCAAAACCCCGAAAATGTGACCGGCACCATGAAAATAAATTTTGTCCGCACATCCCAAAAACGAAACAAAACACCCCGTTCTGCCCCGGAAACACGCGGAACACAGGGTAATTCGCAAAGGATTTGGCAAACACTCAAAAACCCCGTATAGTATTTACCTGTCAGCACGACGGAGCGAAAAACTCCTCGGAATGATTCAAATTGAATACGCTGATATGCGGTTGTAGCTCAGTTGGTAGAGCACCACCTTGCCAAGGTGGATGTCGCGAGTTCAAGTCTCGTCAACCGCTCGTAAGGACTCCAAGAGTTCGAACGCGTTCCCTCGTGGAGCGTATGCGGTGAGGTGGTCGAGTGGTTAGGCAGCGGCCTGCAAAGCCGTGTACGCGGGTTCGAATCCCGTCCTCACCTCGCAACAAAACAACTGTTTTGTGAGCGCGATTGGCGCAGCGGTAGCGCGCTTCCCTGACACGGAAGAGGTCACTGGTTCGATCCCAGTATCGCGCACAGATAAAGCCCTTAGCTTTCGAGCTAGGGGCTTTTGTGTTTAACTTTTTGGTTTTGGTTTAGGAGGGGTAGTGCTCCTCCTTGTTCCTATGTGTGTTCTGGAGGCGGTGCTGCGTATATTTCCTCCGCGCCGTCGCAGGGAACCCGCCCTCGCTTCGCTTCGGGCACCCTGAGGGCGCTTCCGGAAAACACGCTCGCACCGCTCCGTGTCTCCGATGCCACGGCGGAAGACACCGTCCCTCCGCCTCGTAAGTAAAACACTTGCCCCGGTTCAGTAAGTGCAGGGCTTGTGGGCGCGATACCGGCATAACGAACTGGAGGGGGAGGGGGCTGTCGCCTTCTCAGCCTTTTGCTGGCTCCGCCGGGTCTACATTTGTAGGGTGTAAGCCTGCCGCCGAACCATTCAGTAACTCACTGATGTGACCAAAAGCTTTGCGCACGGTACTCACCTCCGATACCCTAATGGAGGAAATCTATCACTCACAGATACACCGCCGTATCGCAAAGGAGCACCCGTGAAATTCCTCAAAGGGCTCGGTATCTTCTTCGCCGTATGCCTCGCCTTCTCCCTCTGGTACGTTGTCCTCGGCGCCTTCATTATCGTGCTCATCCTGGGCATCATCCTGACCATCCGCAAAAACCGGTACTTCGCATCCCCCGAATTTCAGACGCACCGCCAACGCACCGCCACGCTCGCCAGTGAATACAACGAAATCGCCAGCTACGTGAACGACATCTACACCCACGGAATCTACGAACTCGGCACCTCCACCAACGGCATGTACGGTCACCTCGCCACCGTCGAGGCTCAACAACCCAAAACCTGGCAGACGCTGCTGCGGAAGAAACCCGAAGGATGCCACCCGCACGTCTACACCGCGTCTGCCTCAATCATTCAAGAAGCTGAGCGAGACCCCATCGGCAGCCTCACCAAATACTTCCACATCGAAGCCGATCTGCAAACCCTCAAAGACGTACAACGCCTCTCCGACGATATTGCGCGCCTCGAAACCGCAATCGACAACGTACGACGCCGCGAAGAGGACATGCTTGCACACATCAGCCCGCCCCCGTTCATCATCAAGCAGTACGCCGACGAGTTCTGGAAAAAACTCAACGTCTACCACGTGGGGCTGAGCGTGCCGTACCCCGTCTACCGATTCGAATACACCTCAGCAGATGGTAAAGAAAACCGCGCCGTCACCGTCACCCTCGACACTCCGACCCTAGACGCGCTCTCGGAAACTCTCGAACGCAAAATACGCTGGGCATGGCCCGAAGGCGGCGAACGCACCCTCATGACCGCGCAGCTACGCCAACGCATCAAAGAACGCGATAACTACACCTGCCAAAACCCCGGATGCGGCAACTCCATCATGCGTGAACGAATCCTCGTCCTGGAGGTTGTCCACAAGGTTCCGCTGTCTAACGGCGGCAATAATGAGCCCGAGAACCTGCAGACCCTCTGCTGGCGTTGCGTGCGCGGACGGAACCTGCGGCTCGCATAAAGCCGCACCTTCCGGAAGCGACATCAGGGTGCCCGCCCGGGCGCTTTCCGCAGCGAAGCAAGGAAGAGCGGAGCGTCCGGGTGCGGCGGGTTCCCCTGCAGGAGCGCAGGAAGAGAGTGGCGCGAGGCAGCCAAGAGCTCCCATACCGTGCTCAAGCCAGGGATTTATGTTAAAGCTGAAGTTAAGGGTATTCTTTTGAACGGCGCTGATTTTCTTTCCAAAGCAAGCAATTGAGGCCCGTCCGGATTCGCATCAAGCTGCGCCGCAAACACATCACCCCATCTGAATAAAGGGCATACCATGTCTACTTCCATGACCCGCCGCAAGCTCGTCGCCGGTGCAGCCTGGGCGGCACCCGTCGTCGCAGCATCCGCAACCATTCCCTCTTACGCAGCGTCCGTCGCCGCAGACTGCACTTTGGCAGCCAGCCCTGCCTACAGCATCTCTGGCACCGACGAAGGCACCAAGACCGTGCAGAGCTTCGCCGTCCCCAACAACGTCCACAAGCTCCGTTTCGAGCTGGTTGGCGGCGCAGGCGGCACCAACAACCGCATGACCCCTGCCGGCTCCGGTGCGAAGGTCACCGGCATTATCCCCGTGACCCCCGGCTCCACCGTGCAGATCATCGCCGCAGCCGGCGGTATCGGTGACGGCTCCCTCACCCCCACTGCAGGCGGTGAAGGCTACGGCAACGGCGGCTCCGTACCCGCCTACACCATCCCCGGCAACATCACCGCACAGGTTGACGCCAAGTACGCGGACCCGGCTAACTCCAAGACCCAGGTGTACGCTGCATCCGGCGGCGGCTCCTCCGCGCTGCTCATCGACGGCGTCGTCGTAGCTGTAGCAGGTGGCGGTGGCGGCGCGGGCATGACCACATCCGGCGTGTCCTACGCAGACCCCTGGTACTCCAACCTCGACGGCCAGATCGATGCCGGCGTGGCGGCCCTCGGCTCGGATGCGTCCCCGCAGTTCGATGCGGCGGGTAGCGCCTCCGCAGCGGCAGGCTCCAACGGCACCCCCGGCTACGAAATCTACAAGGCTGAACGCTCCAAGGTCCTGACCTACAACTCCGGCTTCGGCGGCGCAGCGGGCGTAGGCGGTGCAGGCGGCGCGGCAGGTACCCTGCCGGTTAGCGGCCCGATCATCGGCTTTGAAAGCACTAACAACCAGGTGCTGTTCAGCCAGTTTGTTGCCGGTAATGCGGGCACGAGCGGCTTCGCGGGCAACGGTGGCGACGGCGCGGGCGCGTACTCCTACCAGCTCGACGAGAACCCCGCCAGCGTGCATGAGAAGGGCACCTACGAGGACCGCAGCTGGGACCTGGACGTCTACAACGACGAGGGCGCGTACGCGCAGAACTTCAACGGCTACCAGTCCGTGGTGTCCGGTGGCGGCGGTGCAGGCTACGGAGGCGGCGGTTCCGGCGCGGCACAGTCTGTCTCCTCGATTGTGCTGACCCAGAAGTGGCTGAACAGCCCGACTGGTGTGCGCCAGGGCCTGGGCTACACGATGCAGGGCGGCGCCGGTGGCGCGGGCGGCTCGTACCTCGCCCCGTCGGTGAGCGAGGGTGCGATTGTTTCGGCTGAGAACGCGCCGCAGTGGATGCGCGAGCGCGGTAACGGTTCGGTGACGGTAACCTTCTGCGAGGCGGCTGTCTAAACGCTTCTCCCGCTGAGAGGCGGTGTTCGTCCTCGCTCCTACAGGGGCACCCGCCCTCGCAGAGCTCGGGCACCCTGATGTCGCTACGGACGACACCGCCTTTCCGCGCTAGGTTCCCGGCTTAGCTTGCGCTGTGAACGGCAAAGAGCCCCCACACGATTACCTCGTGTGGGGGCTCTTTGCTTGTGCTGCAGGTGCAGCCGTGTTTTCCGGAAGCGCCCTCAGGGTGTCACCCCGGACGCTCTCCGCAGCGAAGCAAGGAGAGGACGGAGCGTCCGGGTGACGGGTGCCCCTGCGTAGGCGCGGAGGAAACATGCGGCGCACCTACACCTGAGTAGGAGCGAGGACGAACACCGCCGTCCGTACAACCGGTAGTCTCAAAATCTAGCGCTTGATGGCGTCCAGCGCCTCACGCTGAGCCTTCGCAATGCGCTTCTCAGACACCGTGTAGGCGGTACCAAGCTCCTGGGCGAAGAAGCTGACGCGCAGCTCCTCAATCATCCAGTTCACGCGGCGGACCGCATCCGGAACGATGGTGCCTGCCGGGAGCGACTTCACTGCGTTATCGTAGGAGTCTTCCAGATCCTGCACGGTGAGCATGAGCTGGTTGTCGCGGTGCAGGTTCGGGCCGAGCTTCGTCAGGCGTACCTGGGCGGCCTTGAGGTAGCGCGGGATGTGAACCAGCTGATCGTAGCCGGTTTTCGCCACGAATCCGGGGTATACGAGGTTCTCCATCTGTGCCTTCACGTCGGAGACGGCGTGCATAGTCGTCAGCGAGGTTGCCTTCTTGATTGCCTTCTTCAGCGCGGTGGCTTCGGAGAGGATTTCGGCGACGAGCTTGGTGACGTCGAAGACTGTCTCGATGAGTTCGGCACGTACGTGCTCGTAGAGTTCGCTGTATTCGGCGTACGTGAAGATGGGGGCGTGCGGCACGAGGTGGTCGAGCGCCGCGACAGTGCAGTCGCGGATGAGTTCGTCGATGGAGCCGTGCGGGTTCTGCGTGAAGACGATTTTCTCCTTGTGGGAGAGGTGTTCGCTCACGTAGCGTACGGGTGAGGGCACCTGCAGTTGGAGCAGGCGGATGATGCCGCGGCGCTGGGCGTGGAGCTGTTCGGCTTCGGTGGGGAAGATGCGCAGGCCCACGCTGGTCTCTTCGTCGACGAGGGCGGGGTAGCCGTTGACCGCTTGGGTTGCGATGATGCGCTGTACCTTGCGGGGGATTTCTCCGTTGGGGAAGAGGTCGGCGGGGAATTCGGTGAGGCCGCTGATTTCGCGTACCTGCGAGCCATGTGCATCGGTCGGCTGTGCCGTCTGTGCGGTGCCGCCCTGTGCGTTTTTCACGCCATTCTTGGCGGAAGCCGCGGAGCTACCCGAGTTGCCTGAGCTGCCCGTGCCGCCCTGGGCGAGCGCCACCATTTTTGCCATGGTGTCGTCGGATGCGCCGAGCGAGTCGGCGAGGGCGCTGCGGATCTCCTTGTGGAGCTGCTGCTGCAGGGCGCGCAGGTCCTTGCCTTCGCCCAGGATTTTGTTGCGTGCGTTGCGCACCTGGAATCCCATTTTCAGGTGTTCGGGCACGGCGTCCCAGTTGAAGGCTTCGGGCTCGACAACGACGCCGCGCAGGCGGCGTAGTACGAGCGCGAGGGAGGGGATGAGCTCGTCGGTTGCGGGGGAGTAGTCCTCTTCCAGGGCGGCGCAGGCGGCGCGTGCTACGTCGGGTGCGGGCACGAAGTTGCGTCGAATCGTCTTGGGGAGCGATTTGATGAGTGCGGTGACGAGTTCGTGGCGCAGGCCGGGGATTTGCCAGCGGAACGGTTCGGGGCTCAGCTGGTTGAGGAAGAGGATGGGTACCTGGACTGCTACGCCGTCGCGCTTGGCGGCGTCGGTGCGGGCGCCTCCGATGCCGGCGGTGGGGGCGTATTCGTAGCGCAGGTCGAGGGTCAGTTCGCCGCTGTCGGTGCGCTGCACCCACTGGCGGGGGAATTGGGAGTCGTCGTAGTCGGCGGCTTCCTCGTTGATGAGCTTTTCGGGGTTGAAGTCCAGGTAGTTGTCGTCTTCGAGACGTGCCTGCTTCCACCACTTGTCGAAGGCGCGAACGTCGGTGACGTGGGCGGGGATGCGTGCGTCGTAGAAGGCGAAGAGTACGGAGTCGTCCACGCGCAGGTCGCGGCGGCGTAGGCGTGCTTCGAGTTCTTCGACTTCGGCGAGGGCGCGCTGGTTGCGCAGGTAGAACTTGTGCTGGGTGTGCCATTGGCCTTCGACGAGGGCGGACTGGATGAACAGTTCGCGGGCTGCGGCGGCGTCTACGCGGGCGTACTGCACGGGGCGGTCGGCGTAGATGGTCAGGCCGAAGAGGGTGCCCTTGGCGTAGGCGACTGCCGCGCCGGAGCTGAGCGACCAGTGCGGTTCGGAGTATTGCACGCTGATGAGGTGCTTGCCGATTTCTTCGATCCACTGCGGGTCGATGGAGGCGTTGGTGCGCGCCCACAGGCGGGAGGTTTCGACAAGTTCGGCGGAGAGCACCCAGTCGGGGCTCTTTTTGAACAGGCCGGAGCCGGGGAAGATCGCGAACTTGGTGCCGCGTGCGCCGAGGTATTCGCGGGGGCCGCGGTTGCGTCCCTTGGAGTCTTTTTCGCGTTCTTCCTTGACGCCCACGTGCGAGAGCAGGCCGGAGAGCAGGCTCTTGTGGATGTCGATTTCGTGGGCGGAGGCGTTGATGTCCCTGCCGCCGCTGGCGTGAATGTTGGCGGTGCGTCCCATTTCGCGTAGCTGGGCGAAGAGGTCCTGCCATTCGCGGATGCGCAGGTAGTTGATGTATTCGCGGTGGCACATTTTGCGTAGCTGCGAGGAGGACAGTGCCGCCTGCTGCTCGTTGATGTAGTCCCAGAGCAGCAGGAAGGAGGAGAAGTCGGAGGTGTCGTCGATGAAGCGGGCGTGCATGGCGTCTGCTTCGGCGCGTACGTCGGCGGGGCGTTCGCGCGGGTCCTGGATGGTCAGGGCGGCGGCGAGCACCATCATTTCCTTGGCGCAGTTGCGGCGGCCGCCTTCGATGATCATGCGGGCGAGGCGCGGGTCCACGGGGAATGCCGCCATGGCTCGGCCGATGGCGGTGAGGGTTGCGCTGTTGCCGCGGCCCTTGCGGGGGCTGCGGGGGCGTTCGGTGAGCGCGCCGAGTTCGCGCAGCAGGTTCACGCCGTCGTTGATGGCGCGGGATGCGGGCGGCTGCACGAACGGGAAGCGGGAGATGTCGCCGGGTTCGCGGACCACGCCGATTGCGATCATCTGCAGGATGACGGCTGCGAGGTTGGTGCGCAGAATTTCGGGGTCGGTGAACTCGGGGCGCGAGTTGAAGTCTTCCTCGGAGTAGAGGCGGATTGCGATGCCGTCGCTGACGCGGCCGCATCGGCCGGAACGCTGGTTGGCGCTTGCCTGCGAGATGCGTTCGATGGGCAGGCGCTGCACCTTGGTGCGTGCCGAGTAGCGGGAGATGCGGGCGGTGCCGGTGTCGATGACGTACTTGATGCCGGGCACGGTCAGCGAGGTTTCGGCAACGTTCGTGGCGAGCACGATGCGCGGGCGCGATCCGGGGGAGAACACGCGGTGCTGCTCGGCGAGCGAGAGGCGCGCGTACAGGGGCAGCACCTCGTAGTTCAGGCGCGGGGACTTGGCGACCATCGCCTCGATTGCGTCCTTGGCGTCGCGGATTTCGCGTTCACCGGAGAAGAAGATGAGGATGTCGCCGGGGGCTTCCTTGGAGAGTTCCTTGATGGCGTCGAGGATGCCGTCGGTGGGGTCGTGGTCGTCTTCGATCTCGTCGTCGCTGAGGTAGTCTTCCTCGTCGAGCGGGCGGTAGCGGATTTCCACGGGGTAGGTTCGGCCGGACACCTCAATGATGGGCGGCGCGTCGTCGGGCAGGATTGCTTCGGCGATTTCGCGTTCTTCGGCGCTGAGGTTTTCGTCGACGATGCCCTTGCCCGGCACGTAGCTGGGGGAGAAGTGGCGCGCAAAACGCTCCGGGTCGATGGTTGCGGAGGTGATGATGACCTTCAAATCCGGGCGCTGCGGCAGGATGCGCTTGAGGTAGCCGAGGATAAAGTCAATGTTCAGGCTGCGTTCGTGCGCCTCGTCAATGATGAGGGTGGAGTAGCGGCGCAGCAGCTTGTCGTTCTGAATTTCGGCGAGCAGAATGCCGTCGGTCATGAGCTTGATGGCGCTGTGTTCGCCAACTTCGGAGGTGAATCGCACCTGGTAGCCGACGGTTTCGCCAATTTTCTGTCCGAGTTCTTCGGCGATGCGTTCGGCGACGGAGCGTGCGGCGAGTCGGCGCGGCTGGGTATGGCCGATGAGACCCTTCTCTCCCAGGCCCAGGTCGAGGCACATTTTGGGGATCTGGGTGGTTTTACCGGAGCCGGTTTCACCCGCGATGATGACGACCTGGTTGTCACGGATTGCGTTCATGATGTCTTCGCGGCGTTCGCTGACGGGCAGCTCTTCGGGGTAGGTGATGACCTCGGGGATGAGCGGTTCGTAGCGGCGCGGTGCCGGACGGTTCTGCTGGTTGCCCTGGTTGCTTTGGTTGCCGCCCTGCTGCTTGCCCTGCTTACGGGCGCGGTTGGGACCGCCTCCGCGTCGGTTGGAGCGGGAGGCGTTGGAGTTGCGTTCGGATGCGCCGCGGGAGGAGTTCTGGCGGTCTGCGCTATTCTTCTGGGCGCTGTTCTTCTGCGCACCCTTCTTCGGGGCGCCGTTATTTACCGCGTTGTTCTCAGCGGTTTTATCTGCGGTCTTTTCGCCGGTTTTTGCACCGGTCTTTTCGGAGGATCGTACCTTTGCCGCGTGGATTGCGGCTGCCATGCTCGCCATGGTGGGGGCGGTGCGGGGGGCCTTAGAAGTATCTGCGTGTTTCTTCGTGGATTTCTGCTCAGACATATCCTATCCAGTGTACTCGCCTTGCCCGCGGTGGGCTTGGGGTGTGCTTTGTTTGTCATATTTGGGTTTGTTCGCGGGAACCCGGGGCGGGCAGCCGCGGAATGATGGCCCTCAAAAGGGTAGTTAAGATACAATAAATAACATCAAATTCTACCTAAATAGCTAATAATTATTCATCTGAATTATATGCACTACAGATGCGAATTAACTGCGCCTCTTAACTTTCTTTCGATAGTTTCGTTCAACTGCTACAGTGGTGAATAACACAGTAACGAAGGAGTGACTATGCCATCACCAAAGACGTACCCGGCAACACGTGCTGCAGTGTTGGATTGCTGCGAAGATGGGCAGCAGGAAGAAATTCACCACCGCTGCGAAGAACTCTTCCAAGCCCTCGTTCACGCGAGTCTGCGCACCCACTTCGACCGCCTCAGCGCCGAAGAAACCCTCTACCTGGTGACCGGCGACGGCGAGCGCGTACAGATTTCCCCCGAAATGTACGGACCCCTCACCTCCGTAGCGCGCGCATTCGCCGACCGCAAGGATGTCTGCGTGGTACGCCAGGACCGCCTGATGACCACGCAGGAGGCGGCGGACTACCTGGGCGTATCCCGCCCGACCGTTGTTCGCCTGCTGGAGCGCGGAGATATTCCGTTCGAGCGCATTAACACGCACCGTCGCGTTGCTTTTGATGACCTCGAACGTTACCGCCTTGAGCACGAATACGTGAACCGCCGCGTTCGCTAAAGCCGCATCTGATCAATCACCGTCTGATTAATCACTCTGGTCAGACAGTGCGGTTCAGAAATTGCAGCATCTGCTGAACAATCTCGGGGCTAAAACAGCGCGAATCCCCGTGTTCGGCATCCGGAACCAGCACCAAATCGGTAGGCACCTGCCGCGTGCGCAGCGCCTGATACACCCGCACCGATTGCTGGTACGGCACACACGAATCACTAATACCGTGCACGAGCATGAGGGGCGTGGCACCGCCGCTTGCACCCTGTGCTAAGGCACTTTCGAACTTATTCACTCGTTTCAGGTTCACTCGCTTCTGGGGGCGTACCGCATCAATAGGATGCGCACGCTCCCAGTTCTTTTGGGCACGCTCGATGCAGACACCCGGAACCACCCGCTCACCCTTGCAAGCGTCGAGAACAGACGTATCTGCGGGCACCGGGTAGGTGCTTCCCAGCAGTCGCCATTCGGCGCCGTCATCCTCGGGATGATCGAGGGCGTAGCCAGCCAGGGGACGATCGGTGAAGATGGTCCTCAAATCGCTGACCCCGTAAAACGAAGCCGCCGCCGCCGCCTGCGAACTATGGGACGGGTAGGCGCTCGCCGCCCTGCCTTCAAAGTATTCCTCGTGCTCGGATGCGCTCGCAGAGTCCCCATATACAGAGTTACCAGCGGCGGAATCTCCCGTATGCGCAACCAGCATACTCAGGTGCCCGCCGGCGCTTCCGCCCGCTACCGCAATGCGCTGCGGGTCAATGCCGAACCCGTGCGCGTTGGCGCGGAAGAAACGCACAGCCTCCTTCACATCGTGCAGAGCGCCCGGGAAGAGCGCCTGATGCGAATACCGGTAGTTGATGGATGCGACCGCCCAGCCTGCCTGCTGAAAAGCGGCGCGCATGAGCGCCTGGGTATTGGGCTGCTCCCCGGTGGGGGTGTGCAGGATGGTGTCGCGTAGGGCCTGGTTGGTGCCGAAGCGCCAGGCGCCACCGTGAATCCACACCAGCAGCGGCGCGGGGGAAGAGGCTTCAGCAGCTGCAGGGAAGAAGTCGTAGGCGAACGCCTCGCGAGTTACCGGCGACTGCGCACCGTAGTCGGGTAGCGAGTGGGCATCGTAAAAGCCCGCCTCGCGGTAAAAACCGGAGCGGTACTCGGTACTCTCAATGGTCAGCATGCCCTCAGTGTGCAGTGCGCCCTCGGTGTTCATTGCGCCCTCAATCTTCGGCGCGCTCTCAGAAGTCTGCATGGATCAGCGCCGCGTTAGGGAACCAGTACGATCTTGCCGCGGGTGCGCCCGGCCGCCACCAGGGCGTGAGCCTGCGCAGCCTGCGAAAAATCAAGCACCTGATCCACATGTACCTTCAACAGGCCCAGGGACATGAGGCGGGCAATCTCCTGCATCTGCACACGGTCCGGGTGAACCGTCAGCCACTGCGCCTCGAAGCCACGCTCACGCGCAACATCCAGCGGGTCGGGGCTGGTCAGGGTGACAATACGGCCGCCGGGAACCAGCACCTCCAGCGAGTCGAGGAAGGTCTGCTGACCGGTGGAATTGAGCACCACATCCATGGTCTGACCCAGTACGGCACGGAAATCTTCGGTGCGGTAATCAATGGGCTGGGCACCCAGCGAGCGCACAAACTCGTGGTTCGCCGCGGAGGCGGTCGCAAAAACCTGAGCGCCAGCCTGCGCCGCCAGCTGAACGGCGAGGTGACCGACCCCTCCGGCACCGGCGTGAATGAGCACGCGCTCGCCCTCCTTCAAGTGCGCCACCTCGAAGAGCGCCTGGTAGGCGGTCAGCGCCGCCAGGGGAGCGCCACCCAATTGCGCGCAGGGAACATCGGCGGGCACCTTCACCAGCTGATGCGCCGGGGCGAGAACATACTCGGCGTACGCACCGGCGGGGGAGGGGAAAGAAACAAGACCAAATACGCCGTCGCCCACCTTAAAACCCGTGTAGTCGCCGGCGGTAGCAACCACGGTGCCGGCAACATCCCAGCCGGGCACGAAGGGCTTATACGACGGATCAGCCAGCTGAGCGGCGGGACCCAGACCCTTGCGAGTAGTCACATCAATCGGGTTCACACCGGCGGCAACCGTCTTGATGAGCACGTGACCGCGCACCGGCGAGGGGATGGGCACGTTTGCTTCGTGCAGAACGCTTTCATCGCCCCATTCGGTGAGCTGAATCTGGCGCATGGTGGTCATCGGGTTACCTCCGCTGTCGTGACTTAGGCCGTGCTGATGTGAACGGTGTGCGCGTTTCCCCATTCTCTCAAGGGTGCGAGCGTTGCCACAACAAGCAGGCGGGTAGTGTCCACCCTCTGAGGTTTCCACCCTCTGAGGTTGAAGAGGGAGCTGCCCGGCGTAGCAGATAAATAAAAAGGAGCCGATACCCGAACAATACGCCTCGGATATCGGCTCCCGTGTTCCCTCTCGAATAAGAACATCGTGCCCCTGAAAGGATTCGAACCTTCGACCCCCAGTACCGGAAACTGGTGCTCTAATCCGCTGAGCTACAGAGGCAACCTCACCATGGTATCAGATAAGCACTGGATAAAGGGTCAGGTACCTGCCAAGGCTTGCTAGAATAGTTTGTTATGACTCCTGAAGAACTCTCCGAAGCCATTGCGCTTGCCCTTGAAGAAACCATTTCCTCCGGCCAGCTGACCCTCGTGGAGGGCGCTGAACTGCCCGCCGTCCGAGTGGAGCGCCCCAAGTCCCGCGAACACGGTGACTGGGCAACCAACGTCGCTCTGCAGCTCGCCAAGAAGGTGGGCAAGAACCCGCGTGAGGCAGCAGCTCTTCTGGCAGAGAAGATTGGTGCCATCCCCGGCGTGGCATCCGTTGATATCGCTGGCCCCGGCTTCCTGAACATCACCCTGGACGCCGCCGCAGCAGGTGAGCTCGCCGCCACCATCGTTGAGGCTGGCGAAGCATACGGCCGCAGCGACAAGTTCGCCGGCAAGACCATTAACCTTGAGTTCGTCTCCGCGAACCCGACCGGCCCCATCCACCTGGGCGGCACCCGCTGGGCTGCCGTCGGTGATGCGCTCGCCCGCGTCCTTGAGGCTGAGGGCGCTAACGTGGTGCGCGAATACTACTTCAACGACCACGGCACCCAGATTGACCGCTTCGTGCGCTCCCTGATTGCCGCCGCCCGCGGTGAGGAGACCCCCGAAGACGGCTACGCCGGCGCGTACATTGTCGACATTAAGGACCAGATTCTGGCTCAGCGCCCCGACGCGCTTGAGGCTGAGAACCCCGAAGAAATTTTCCGCGAAATCGGTACTCACCTGATGTTCGATCAGATCAAGGAGTCCCTGGCGGCATTCGGCACCCACTTCGACGTGTTCTTCCACGAGAACTCCGTGTTCGAAGGCGGCAAGGTGGACGCCCTGCTTGAGACCATGCGCGAGAACGGTCAGCTCTTCGAGGCCGACGGCGCATGGTGGATGCGCACCACCGACTACGGCGACGACAAGGACCGCGTGGTCATTAAATCCGACGGCAACCACGCCTACGTGGCGGGCGATATCGCTTACTACCAGGATAAGATGACCCGTGCGGTAAACCCCGCCGACGTGGCGATTTACATGCTCGGTGCTGACCACAACGGCTACGTGGGCCGTCTGAAGGCAATCGCCCAGATTCTTGGCTACCGCGCCGACCAGATTGAGGTCATGATTGGCCAGCTCGTGAACCTGGTCAAGGACGGTAAGCCCGTGCGCATGTCGAAGCGCGCCGGCACCGTGGTAACGCTCGAAGACCTCGTCGAGGCCGTGGGCGTTGATGCCGCACGCTACGAGTTGACCCGCTACTCGGTGGACACCCCCATCGACATTGACCTGGGCCTGCTGACCTCCAAGAGCAACGAGAACCCGGTCTACTACGTGCAGTACGCTCACGCACGCACCGCCGCCGTGGCACGTAACGCCGCGGAGGCTGGCGTAAAGGTTGAGGACGGCGTGGACACCTCCCTGCTCGACTCGGCTGCTGATGGTGAGCTGCTGGCTGTACTCGGCCAGTTCCCGGCTGCTGTGCGTGATGCCGCGAAGTTCTACGAGCCGCACCGCGTGAACCGCTACCTGGAGCAGCTCGCTTCGGCGTACCACAGCTGGTACGGTGTCTCCCGCGTCGCCCCCAAGGCGGATGAAGAGGTCACCGACCTGCACCGCACCCGCCTGCTGCTGAACAATGCAGCACAGCAGGTGCTGGCTAACGGCCTGAACCTGCTGGGTGTGAGCGCACCCGAGCGCATGTAATACCCCTCGATTCAACCCCCGACCCGGTGCTACCGGGCGGGGGTTGAGCGTATGCCAGCAAAGATAGCTAAGAAAGAGATAGCTAAGAAAGAGACACGATGAGCGAAGCCCGCGCCCTCTACGCCCCCGAATGGCTCACTTACCCCGAGCATCCCGAGGCCCTGTCCCGCACCATCTGGACTGATTCCTTCACCCGCAATGAGCAGGGCGAACTCTGCATTGACGGTGTGACCGTCAGTGACCTGGTTGCTGAGCACGAAACCCCGCAGTACGTCTTCTCTGAGACGACCTTCCGCGCCCGCGCCCGCGCCTACCGCACCGCTTTTGAGCAGGCTTTCGCCGCGCACGGTGCGAAGGTGAGCGTCTACTACGCCAGTAAGTCGTTCCTGTCCACCGCGGTGGCGCGTTGGGCGACCGAGGAGGGGCTGTGCCTGGATACCGCCTCCGGTGGCGAGCTGGCGTTGGCTCTGCGCGCGCAGGTGCCCGGCGCGAACATCGCCCTGCACGGTAACAACAAGTCGGAGGCTGAGATTGCCCGCGCAATCCGTAACGGCCTGGGCCGCGTGGTGGCTGATTCGGTGGACGAGCTCAAGCTCATTGAGGACGTGTACGCCGAGCTTGCCGCCGAGCGTGTGGCTGAGGGCGAGGAGCCTTACGCCCCGGTTCCGGTGCTGATTCGCATCACCCCCGGCGTGCATGCTTCGACTCACGAGTCCATTGCGACCGCGCACGAGGATCAGAAATTCGGCATGTCCCTGCAGCCCGGCACCGCCGCGCTCGCCGGTCTGGAAGAAGCAGAGATGGAACACTGGGGTGTTGAGGCGACCGATTCTTACGCGGCGCTGGCTGCCGCGATTCTGAACGCGACCGATTCCCTGGATTTCCGCGGTATTCACTGCCATATTGGTTCGCAGATTTTTGAGGCGGAGGGCTTCGAGCAGGCGGCGACTACCGCCTTGGAGTTCATGAACCGTCTCAACCGTGACCTGGGTGTGACCCTGCCGGAGCTGGACCTGGGCGGCGGCTACGGCATCGGCTACACCGAGGCTGATCACCCCCGCTCCATTACCGAGGTGACCGAGTCGATTGCCGCTTCCGTTGCGGCAACCTGCGAGCGTCTGGGCATGGCGATTCCGCATATGTCTTTCGAACCGGGCCGTTCCATTTCCGGTCCTTCGGGCGCGACCCTGTACACGGTCGGCACCATCAAGAACGTGAGCATTGAGGATGAGAACGGCGAGATTCGCGTGCGCCGCTACGTTTCGGTGGACGGCGGTATGAGCGATAACGCCCGCCCGGTGCTGTACGAATCGGATTATTCGGTGACCCTGGCGAATCGCGCCCCGGCGGGGGAGCAGGTGCTCTCTCGCGTGGTGGGTAAGCACTGCGAGTCCGGCGATGTGGTGGTTCGCTACTGCTACCTGCCTGCTGATCTGCAGGCTGGTGATATTCTGGCGGTTCCTGCGACCGGCGCGTACTGCTATGTGCTGGGTTCGAACTATAACTTCTTGACTCGCCCGCCGGTGATTGCGACCGCGCAGGGTCAGCCTTCGCGCGTGATGATTCGCCGTCAGCGTGAGGAGGATATGTTGGCGCTGGATATGGGTTCGGATATCTAGAGCCCTTAGCTCAGAACCTCATAACCCCATAACCTCAGAAACCGTGAAGTTCCCGTCTCTGCAATGCGCGCCGTGAGGTGGCGGTTGCGGGTGGGGCTTCACGGTTTTGTGTGTTCAAAACTTTGCAGAAGATAAGGTTCACCTCATAACTGTGAGGGATACCTCATCTCAGAGAGTAAAAGTCGCACCTTGAGGCTGCAGCCCCGTCGCCGCCTCTTGATAAAGTGGTTGTTGGGTGCGTGCTCTGCGCCGCATCCGTGCCTTAGCCCGAAGAGATACCGGGGCGAACCCGGAACAGACCGTAGAAAGAGACTATCGTGGCTGAAAAGATCAAAGTAGCACTGCTTGGTGCCGGTAATGTCGGTTCCCAGGCTGCTCGTATCCTGGTCGAGGATAACGCCGTCCTTGAGAAGCGCATTGGCGCCCCCGTGGAGTTGATCGGTATTGCTGTGCGCGATACTAATGCATCCCGCCACTGGAATGCGGACCCCTCGCTGTACACCACCGACGCTGAATCCCTGATTGATGCGGCGGATGTGGTTATCGAGCTGACCGGTGGTATTGAGCCGGCTCGCACTCGTATTCTGCGTGCTTTGAAGGCGGGTAAGTCTGTGGTCTCCGGTAACAAGGCGCTGCTGGCTAAGCACGGTGTGGAGCTGCAGGCTGCCGCTGATGAGTCCGGCGCTCAGCTCTCTTACGAGGCTGCTGTTGCGGGTGCTATCCCGATTCTTCGCCCCCTGCGTGACTCCCTGGCTGGTGACCGCGTGACCCGCGTTCTGGGCATCATGAACGGCACCACCAACTACATTCTTGACCAGATGGACACCACCGGCGCATCCTTCGCGGACGCACTGGCTGAGGCTCAGAAGCTCGGCTATGCGGAGGCTGACCCGACCGCTGACGTTGAGGGCCACGACGCTGCGTCGAAGGCTGCGATTGTTGCTTCGCTGGCGTTCCATTCTGACTTCACTATTGATGATGTACACACCGAGGGCATTACTTCCATCACCGCTGATGATGTTGCTGCCGCGGATGCTGATGGTTACGTCATCAAGCTGCTGGCTATTTGCGAGCGCGAGGGTGAGAACGGCGCGAACATTCGCGTGAACCCGACCCTGATTCCTCGTCAGCACCCGCTGGCGGGCGTGCACGGTGCGTTCAATGCTGTGTTCGTTGAGGCGGAGAACGCTGGCGAGCTGATGTTCTACGGTCCCGGCGCGGGTGGCGCTCCGACTGCTTCGGCTGTTCTGGGTGATTTTGTGTCTCTGGCTCGTCGTCTGGTGCTGGGTGGTCCCGGTGTTCCGGAGACTTCTCACGCGCAGATGCACGCAACCAGCCTGGATAACGTGATTTCTCGCTACTCGGTGGGTGTTTTGGTGGAGGATCGCCTGGGCGTTCTGGCGAACATTACCCGCATCCTGGCTGAGCACGGTATTTCTGTTGATTCTCTGCGTCAGTCCACCCCGAAGGAGGGTGCAGCTCAGATTCGTATGGTCACCCATTCGGCGAAGGACTCCGATTTGCGCCGTGCGATTGCTGTGATTGACGCTCTGGACACTGTGCGTGAGGTGAACTCGGTCATCCGCGTGGAGTCCGAGAAGCACTAGCTACTTAGCGGCGCATGCCGCACCTGAACTTGCGAAGAGCGCTCTAAGGCGCCTCGCTCACTAACTAACCCGCGTCCCCGCTACCGCGCCGAACCTATGGAAGGTTCGGCGGGCGGGGCGCCAAGATTGAAGGAGAAGCCAATGGCACACGTGTGGCAGGGCGTTATCAATGAGTACCGTGACCGTCTGCCTTTCGCGGACGATGTGAAGGCTGTGACCCTGGGCGAGGGGGGTACCCCGCTGATTCACGCGCCGGCTCTGTCTGCTGAGACCGGTAACACCGTTTACCTGAAGTTTGAGGGTATGAACCCGACCGGTTCGTTCAAGGACCGCGGTATGACCAGCGCGATGACCGCCGCTAAGCGTGACGGTGCGAAGGCTGTTGTGTGTGCTTCGACCGGTAACACTTCCGCTTCGGCTGCTGCGTACGCGCTGCAGGCTGGTATGCGCTGTGCTGTGCTGGTTCCGGACGGCAAGATTTCCATGGGCAAGCTGTCTCAGGCTATTGCTCACGGTGCTGACATCATTCAGATTGACGGTAACTTCGATAACTGCCTGGAGATTGCTCGCAAGCTCAGCGAGAACTACCCGGTGTTCCTGGTGAACTCGGTCAACCCTTACCGTATTGAGGGTCAGAAGACCGGCTCTTTCGAGGTTGTTGACACCCTGGGTGACGCTCCCGATTACCACATGCTGCCGGTTGGCAACGCGGGTAACATTACCGCGTACTGGAAGGGCTACAAGGAGTACTCGGAGCCTTACACCAACCGTGACGGTAAGGTTCTGGAGCCGGTTGCGACCAAGCGTCCGATCATGTGGGGCTTCCAGGCTGCTGGTGCTGCACCGATCGTTGCTGGTCACCCGATTGAGGCTCCTGAGACCATTGCGACCGCGATTCGTATCGGTAACCCCGCGTCGTGGGAGAAGGCTGAAGCTGCTCGTGACGAGTCTGGCGGCGTGATTGAGGCTGTCACCGATGAGGAGATTCTGGAGGCGCACCGCTGGCTGTCTGCCCGCGAGGGTGTCTTCGTGGAGCCGGCTTCGGCTGCTGGCGTTGCGGGTCTGCTGAAGAAGCACCGCGCGGGTGAAGCTCCCGAGGGTAAGACCATCGTGATTACCGTGACCGGTCACGGTCTGAAGGACCCGCAGTGGGCTCTTGAGGCTGTTAACGGCGTGAAGGTTGAGCCGACTAAGGCTCCCTTCGACGTGGTTGCTGTGGCAGATATTCTTGATTTGAACTAGTCTGTTCATACTACGATGTGCACTCCGTCCCGTGTTTGCGGGGCGGGGTGCACCTGCATGACAGCCCCTTTTTGTATCTTTCACCTATTCACTCATTACGTCACCGATCGCGAGGTTCTTCTCATGTCTTCCCTGCATATTTCTGATATTCCGGTGGGCGCGTCCGTTAAGGTTCGCGTTCCCGCTACGAGCGCTAACCTGGGCCCCGGCTATGACAGCATGGGTTTGGGTCTTGGCTTCTATGACGAGCTGGTTGTTGAGCGTATTGAGTCCGGCCTGGAATTTGAGCTCAGCGGTGAGGGTAGCGCGGATGTTCCTCGCGATGAGAGCCACCTGGTTTTGCAGGCGATGAAGGCTGGTTTTGCGGCGGCTGGTTTGGATGAGCTGCCGCCGGTGAAGCTGATTGCTGATAATAAGATTCCGCATTCTCGCGGTATGGGTTCTTCGGCGTCGGCTATTGTGGCGGGTGTGGCTGCGGCGAGCGGTCTGCTGCCGGAAGAGCACCGTTTGAGCCGTGAGCAGATGCTGCAGGTCGCCTCCGATATGGAGGGCCACCCTGATAACGTGGCTCCGGCGATTTACGGCAACTTGTCGGTGTCCTGGGGGGAGATGGGGGACTGGAAGTCCCTGATTATTCCGGTGCATCCTGATGTTCACCCTGTGGTGGCTGTGCCCGATTATGAGGTGTCGACGAAGCTTGCTCGTTCGCTGATTCCTGAGCAGATGCCCCACGTTGAGGCGGTGGCGAACTCGGCTCGTGCGGCGCTGCTGGTGCGCACTCTCTCTGATGCTCCCGAGTACCTGATGGATGCGACCGTGGACTACCTGCACCAGGGCTACCGTGTGACCGCGATGGAGCCGTCGGCTGCGCTGGTGGCGTACCTGCGCGGTCAGGGTTTTGCGGCGGTGATTTCTGGTGCCGGCCCGACCGTTTTGACCTTTGCGCACGGCGATGAGCAGGTGCGACAGGTTCAGGAAGCTATTGCCGAGTTTGAGGCGACTCACCCGTGCAGCGCTATTGTGAATCGTCGCCTGAACTGGCGGGTTCTTCCCCTTGAAATTGATACTGAAGGTGTTATAGTTACTCAGTAGGACGTTATTAGTTCGTCCTACGTTGAGGTTCGCCCGTCGTTCAATGTAGACCGTCGATACTATCCTTCGTAACGTATTTCCGTTTCCCCTAATGCCTCAGATGCTTTTGTATCTGGGCGGGAGCCGGCAAGGTTCGGGGGAGTGCCTTTGGGATTCATGTCTTTCTTTATTTCTGACGCATAGGGGAAGACTTTTCTGGAGGTTCGGTTTCGCGGCGGGTGCCTTTTCAAAGTGACCAATCCATCCTCTTCATCTCGCGTAGATGGTTTGTATAGATGATGGTTTGGGCTTGCCCACATTTGTGATAGAGCGCCTTATCTTCCGTGTGTGCTCGCTGTGTCTGAATCAGCGGGTACGGTAAGAGACGCGAATCGCCTCCAGTGCGGTTCGAGGGAGTCGAAGGTGCAGACTGCTGTTTTCTTTCGGCAGTGTCTAAACCTTTGACCGCGCTATAGCGCCCGCCCGATCTTTATTCTGAAGATTTTTCAGGGCTTATAACCAAAGGAATTGTAGTTGGCAAAGAATATTGTTGTCACCGATGAGTACGGTACGGCAGCTGCCGCACCGGAACTTGCAAACTTGAAGGTCGCGCAGCTGCGTGTCCTCGCCCAGCAGCTTGGTATCCGCGGCTATCTGAAGTTGAAGAAGGCTGAGCTGGTTCAGGCTCTTGAGGAGCATCAGCGTGGTGGCGCCGTAGCCGCTCCTGCTGCGCCCAAGTCTGAGGCACCCAAGTCTGAAGCGCCCGCTGAGGCGGCTGAATCTGCCCAGGCCCCCGCCGCTGAGAAGGCTGAAGAGTCTAAGCCGCGCCGTACTCGCCGCACTCGCGCCCAGAAGGACGCTGAGGCAAATGCAGAGAAGACTGCTGCGAAGGCTGAGAAGACCGAAAACGTTGAGGCTGCTGAAGCCCCCGCTGAGGGCGCTGAGAAGGCTGAAAAGTCTGAGAAGCGTACCCGCTCTTCCCGTTACGAGACTCCCGCTCAGAAGCGTGCGCGCGCTCGCCGTGCCGCTGAGGGTGAGGACGCATCGGCTGAGAAGTCCGAGAAGACTGAGGCGAACGAGAAGTCGGAGAAGCGTACCCGCCGCACCCGCACCCGTAAGGATGAGAAGCCCGCTGAGCTTCCTCCGCTGGATGTGCGCGCTGAGCTGGCTGCTGAGCGTATTGGCGAGCGTTCGGAGCAGATTGAACTGCCCGGTAACTCGGCTGAGCTGAAGGCTACTACCGCTGACGGCACCGCGAGCCTGGATAGCCTGAACGCTGCCCTGGACATGACTTTTGGCACCCCCGACGGTGAGAAGAGCTCGAAGCGTACCCGCACTCGTGAGCGTCGCCGCGATCAGGACGGTGAGCGTACCGAGCGCCGCACTAAGCGTGACCGTCAGGCTGAGCGTGCAGAGCGCAGCGCTGAGCGTAGTGAGCGTGCCGAGCGTAAGGCTGCTGAGCGTGCAGAACGCGCAGAACGTACTGAGCGCCGTTCCAAGCGTGACCGTCAGGCTGAGCGTGCTGAGAAGCAGGCTCGCCGCCGCGAGGAGAACGAGCCTCGCCTGAGCGAAGACGATGTGCTGGCACCGATTTCGGGTGTTCTGGACATTCTCGATAACTACGCTTTCGTGCGTACCACCGGCTACCTGCCCGGCACCAACGACGTGTACGTCTCCCTGGCTCAGGTGAAGAAGTACAACCTGCGTAAGGGCGACCACGTGCTCGGCGCGATTCGCGTGCCGCGCGAGGGTGAGTCGAATAACCGTCAGCGTTTCAACGCGCTGGTTCAGGTTGAGGCGATTAACGGTCAGAGCGTTGAGGAAGCAGCGAACCGCCGCGTCTTCTCGAAGCTGACCCCGCTGTACCCCAAGGAGCGTCTGCGCCTGGAGACCACCCCGAAGAAGCTGGGCACCCGCGTGGTGGACCTGGTGTCCCCGATTGGTAAGGGTCAGCGTGGTCTGATTGTGTCCCCGCCGAAGGCGGGTAAGACCCTCATGCTGCAGTCCATTGCGAACGCGATTACCGTGAACAACCCGGACGTGTACCTGATGATGGTCCTGGTGGATGAGCGTCCTGAAGAAGTGACCGATATGCAGCGCACCGTCAAGGGTGAGGTTATTGCCTCGACCTTCGACCGCCCCGCTGAGGATCACACCACTGTGGCTGAGCTGGCTATTGAGCGTGCGAAGCGTATGGTGGAGCTCGGCTACGATGTGGTCGTGCTGCTAGACTCCATGACCCGCCTGGGCCGCGCATACAACCTGGCGGCTCCCGCATCCGGTCGTATCCTGTCTGGTGGTGTGGATTCTGCCGCACTGTACCCGCCGAAGAAGTTCTTCGGTGCAGCTCGCAACATTGAAGAGGGCGGCTCGCTGACCATCCTGGCTACCGCCCTGGTTGAGACCGGCTCGAAGATGGATGAAGTGATCTTCGAAGAGTTCAAGGGCACCGGTAACATGGAGCTGCGCCTGTCCCGTCAGCTGGCGGATAAGCGTATCTTCCCGGCGGTTGATATTAACGCTTCTGGTACTCGCCGCGAGGAGAATCTGCTCTCCCCGGATGAGATCAAGATTATGTGGGGTCTGCGCCGTGCCCTGGCGGGTATGGAGCCTGAGCAGGCTCTGGGTGTTCTGACTAACCAGCTGCGTAAGACTGAAAGCAACGTGGAGTTCCTTCTGACGGTTCAGAAGAACGGTCTGCGTCTGGTCGACTAAGGCTCGTGTCTCACGCGCCCCACCTCCTGATTGTGGGTGGGGCGCGTGAGCCGTTCGTTTTGTGCATCCCCGTTGTGAGGGGTGTGAGATGTCTAGTGCCTGCCCGTGCGGCGTAAAGTGCGGGAGATGGAAGAGAGAACAGAATGTTTGAATCTATTCAGGTTCTGCTGGATGAGCACGCTGACCTGCAGAATCAGCTGGCCGACCCCGCTGTGCAGGCGAACCAGGGTAAGGCACGCCGTGTGGGCCGCCGCTACGCGGAGCTGACCGGTATTGTGACTGCGTACAACAAGTACACTTCGCTGAAGGATGACCTTGAGGCTGCTCGCGAGATGGCTGATGAGGATCCGGATTTCGCGGCGGAGATTCCCGGTCTGGAGGAGGAGCTGGAGGTTGCTCAGGAGAAGCTGCGCCGCCTGCTGATTCCGCGTGACCCGGACGATGGCCGTAACGTCATTCTTGAGGTGAAGGCTGGCGCCGGTGGTGACGAGGCGGCTCTGTTCGCTGGTGACCTGCTGCGCATGTACATGCGTTACGCTGAGCACAAGGGCTGGAAGACCGAGATTATTTCTTCGACCAGCACCGATGTTGGCGGTTACAAGGACGCCCAGATTGCTATTAAGGGCTCCTCGAATGAGCCGGCTGAGGGCGTGTGGGCGCACCTGAAGTATGAGGGTGGCGTGCACCGTGTGCAGCGTGTTCCGGCGACTGAGTCTCAGGGCCGTATCCACACTTCTGCCGCTGGTGTTCTGGTGTTC
Source organism: Rothia mucilaginosa (assembly GCA_963538455.1). Classification (GTDB taxonomy): domain Bacteria; phylum Actinomycetota; class Actinomycetes; order Actinomycetales; family Micrococcaceae; genus Rothia. The sequence continues at coordinate 136,137 of CAUTHR010000003.1, forward strand.
CCCGAAGTGGACGAGCCGGAAGAAATCGAGATTAACCAGAACGACCTGAAGATTGACGTGTACCGTTCTTCGGGCCCCGGCGGTCAGTCGGTGAACACCACCGACTCAGCGGTGCGTATTACTCACCTTCCGACCGGTATTGTGGTGGCTATGCAGAATGAGAAGTCTCAGCTGCAGAACCGTGAAGCTGCGATGCGCGTTCTGCGTGCGCGCCTGTTGGCTCACCAGCAGGAGCAGATTGACGCTGAGAACGCGGCACACCGTGCTTCGCAGGTGCGTACCATGGACCGTTCGGAGCGTATCCGTACTTACAACTTCCCGGAGAACCGCATTGCGGATCACCGTACCGGCTACAAGGCATACAACCTGGATGCTGTGCTGAATGGTGACCTGGAGCCTGTGGTTCAGTCCGCTATTGAGATGGATGAGGCGCACCGCCTCGCTCAGGTGGGCCAGGAACAGAAGTAATTCTGTATTTGCTCGTGCCGATTCTTTGAAACGGTATGAGATGTTGGTGAGGGGGCTCGCCGCTACGGCGGTGGAGCCCCTCACCTGTATGCCGCGATAGGCTTTGAGCCGTTGAGAGATGAAAAAGGAGAGCTCATGAAGGTGAATGTGCACGACCCGCGCGGGGAAGAACTCGCGCAGGTACTCACGCGCGCCACCGCGGCACTGGCGCAGGTACCCAGCCCCCGCGTCGACGCCGAGCTCCTCGCAGCGCACCTGCTCTACGACGGCTCACGCTCACGCCTACAGCACGCGGCGCTGATGGGGGAGCGGCTCACCCCCGCGCAGGTCGCAGAGTACGAGGCGCTGGTCGCCCGCCGCGCCCGCCGCGAACCGCTGCAGCACATCACCGGCTCCGCTCCCTTCTACCGCCTAGAACTGGCAGTCGGACCGGGCGTGTTCGTACCCCGCCCCGAGACCGAGCTACTCGTCGAAGAAGCCCTCAAAGTGCTGACCGCACGCACCAATTCGGCAACCGGTCAGCTGCGCATCGTCGACCTGTGCACCGGCTCCGGGGCTATCGCCGCGGCAATCAAGAGCGAACTGCCGAACGCCCAGGTGTTCGCGGTGGAACTCTCCGAAGACGCCATCCCCTACACCCGCAAGAACCTGGAGCCGCTCGGCGTGAACCTGGTTCAGGGGGACGCCCTCACCGCCCTGCCCGAACTTGCCGGAACCTTCGACGCGGTACTCTCGAACCCTCCGTACATTCCACCGGCGAACGTACCCACCGACCCGGAAGCCGCCCTGCACGACCCGGACATGGCGCTGTACGGCGGGGGAGAGGACGGCATGCAGATGCCCTCCGCAATTGCCGCCCGCGCCTTCGAGCTTCTTGCCCTCGGCGGTCTGTTCATCATGGAGCACGACGACACCCAGGAAGAAGCCGTCGCCGAGCTGTTGGAACGCATCGGCTTCGAGGGCTGCTACCCGGTGCGTGACCTGAATAATCGTCCGCGTCATAGCGTCGGTTATAAACCGCGCCCACTAGAGCCTTTAGACTAGTAGATGCACCACCTAGCCCGTGCCGGGCTGCGTGAAGGCAACGCGTCCGCCTCCTCAGCCAGCTCAGAGCTGGTGAGATATGGTGAACCTCCGGAAGAGTGCTTCCACATGGCGCGTTGTGGGTGCCGGCGCCTCGCCGCATCCAGAAAAACATGAGAGAATAAGACCCGTGACTGCAAAGCTGTACCCCGTAACGACTGAAACTGAGACCCGCGAGGCCATTGAGGCTGCCCGCGAGGCGCTGAAGGCGCACGACACGATTGTGATGCCCACCGATACTGTCTACGGTATTGCCGCCGATGCTTTCTCGCATCAGGGCGTTGCCAAGCTGCTGGCAGATAAGGGCCGTGACCGCACCATGCCGCCGCCCGTGCTGATTTTTGATCTTGCTGCGCTCGCTGGCGTGGTCGACGACGTTCCGGACGATATTTACGATCTAGGTGGTCGCTTCTGGCCCGGCGCGCTGACTATGATTCTTCACGCGTACCCGTCGCTGAGCTGGGATTTGGGCGAGACCCGCGGTACTGTTGCCGTGCGTGTTCCCGATGATGAGTTCGCCCTGAAGCTGCTGACTGAGCACGGTCCGCTGGCGGTTTCGAGCGCGAATAAGACCGGTCAGGAAGCCGCACTGGACGCGCAGACCGCCATGGATTCCCTGGGTGAGGACGTTGCCGTGGTGATTGACGGCGGCGCTCGTCCTAAGCCGCTTGAGTCTGAGCCGAATGAGGACGGAGTGGTTGTGGTGACTGAGCGTGAGCCGGCACCGTCCACGATTCTGGATTGCACCTCCTTCCCCTACGTGGTGGTTCGTGAAGGCGCGATTTCGGTGGAGGAGCTGCGCGAGGTCGTTCCGACCATTCTGACTCGTGCGGAGGCTGACGAGCAGGCGGCTCGTAAGGTTGAGGAAGCTGAGGCTGCTTCTTCCGCGCCGTCTGAGTCGACTCCTTCTGAGCGTGCTCTGGATGAGCAGGCTGACCTGGACGAGGCCTACGAGCAGTGGGACAGCACCCACACTGTGAGCGGTGAGCCTGCTCGTCGTGCTTCGGCACCGGCTGCCGGCTCTGTTGCCGCATCTCTGCTGGGTGCTACTTCGGCTCTGTCTTCTGCTTTCAGCACCGGCGTGGATCAGGCGCGTTCGCGCGGCTACCGTGACAACACTCCGAAGCCGGTTCGTGCTGATGAGCCGCAGACTCACCCGGTTCCTGCTGATACTGCTCGCGCGCTGGTCTTTGGCGAGTCGAAGATTGAGACTGCGGCTAAGAGCAAGCCTGCTCAGAGCGAGGCAAAGACTGCAGAAGCTAAGGCTGAAGATGCTGAACCCGCAGTAAATGCTGAGGCAAAGACCGAGCAGAAGGACGCCCCGGAGGATCACCTCTAAACCTCTGCGAGTTATAAAGCTCGGGGCATAAATCTCGGCGCAAAAATATCGGAGCATAAAAACGTAAAGGGAACCCCCGATATATCGTTCAGATATATCGGGGGTTCCCTTTCGTTATGAGTCCTCTAGAGGTGCGCCACTAGGCTGTGTGCCTCAGGGGCGCACCTTTAGGCAGAGCACGCGCGCTACCTAGTTCTTCTCGAAGCGGCGGTCCTTCTTCTTTCCCAGCGCGGTGTGGGCGTTGCGCAGTACTTCACGCACGCGCGGGGTGGGCAGAAGGTTGTTTTCGCGTGCCCAGGAGTCGTCGATGCCCTGGCCGAACCACATGACCTCGACCTTGCGCACGGAACCGGAGAACTTGTCGTTCATCAGCTCGGAGACGGTGTAGCCCGCTTTGACAGCCGCGCGGCAGAGCCACTCGGGCAGGCGGTGCGGGTGGCGGCGACCAGCATCCACGGATGCGGAGGCGACGGTTGCGCCTTCCCAGGGCTGCAGCACGATGGTGGGTAGCTCGCCGGGGAAGGTGCCGAGCATGACTACGAATTCTGCAAGGGCGTGCACGCTGGAAACCGGGGACTTGCCGGTGCCTGCACCCGCAACGGATGCGAAGGGGGAGGAGGCCATCTTGGCGAAGAGTTCGGTGGTGCGTCGGCCGCGGCCCTGCACGCTGGTTGCGCGCAGGATGCACAGTTCGGGTGCACTGTCGGGGTGCTCTTCGAGGAAGTAGTCCTGCAGGTCGAGCAGCGCTTCTTCGCCGAGTGCCTTGGAGAAGGAGTACGCGCTGAACGGGTTGGTCTCTTCGGAATCGTCCAGCACGAGGCGCGGGCCCTGTACCGCTGCGGAGGAGAGGTGGATGACGCGGCGCACGCCGGTGCGCTGTGCGGCGATTGCGATCACGGCGGGGAGCAGGGCGTTTGCGCCGACGAGCGGGGGCAGATCCTGCATGTTGGGTGCTGCGAGGCCCGCTGCGTTGACGACGACCTGCGCGCCTGCGAAGGCTTCTGCGAGGGAGTCGATGATGCCTTCAAGCTGGTCTGCTTCGTCGATGATGCTGTCTACGTCGAGGGCTCGGGTTGCGAGTCGAGGTGCCTCAATGGGGTCGACGCTGATACCTTCTGCGTTCAGACGCGCGACGATGGAGGAACCAACGAAGCCGCTGGCGCCAATGACTTTCCACTTGGATTCGGACATCTCTTTTACCTCTCACGAGCCCGCGTGCATTGCGGGGAAAAATGGGGTCATTTCAACTTTCCCATATTTGAACAGTTTATGGGGAATTTGTGGGGTTTTATTCGGTCTCTGGTCGTTTTTTCGCACGGGGTGCACAGCGCAAACACAGGCTGTGAAGCTGATAGCTTGATGAATACCCAAAAGCGGGGAAACCAGCGTGTCCGCTATGCGGATAAATCAACTGAATTCGGTTGTTTATTTGTCATATACTGCGTCTTTTGGGGTGATGGTTCACTCTCTAGTGGAGACCGCGGGTAAAATGTTTTCTTTGAGTGATATATCCACACGGTTGAATGCCGCGGGCGCGAGAAACACCAGAAGCGCCCTGCACGGTATGGGTGTATCGCGTACCGGCTGATTCAGGCGCATCGCGCCGCGGAGGGAGAACTTATGGCAGAAAAGTACAGCGACGTGACCGCTTTTGCCCAGCCTTCTTCCGAGCAGTCTTCTTCTCCCGATTCTCTGAACGAGTATCCCCGTACGGTTGCCGTGGTGGTGACCTATAACCGTGAGGACCTGCTGCCGAAGACCCTCGCCGGTATCGCTTCGGGTGAGCGCGTGCCTGCGGCGGTGGTGATTGTTGATAACGCCTCCACGGACGGTACTGCCGAGTATTTGCGTGCCCTGGACTATGAGCTGCCGGTGGATTGCATCCGCCTGGAGAGCAATATGGGTGGTGCTGGCGGTTTCGCGGTGGGTATTGATCGCGCCCTGGAACGCCATAACCCGGACCTGGTGTGGGTTATGGATGATGACACCGAGCCGACCGAGAACACCCTGTCGGAGGCGGTTGCCGCCTGGCTGAACTATTCGCCGGTGCCTTCGCAGCGCCCCGCGGTGGTGGCGTCTCGTGTGGTGTGGACGAATGGCGAGGACCATCCGATGAACACTCCGCGCACGATGTTTGCGGCGGGGGAGCAGCGTCATGCTCGTGCGCAGGCGGTGGGTGCCCGTCCGATTCGTAGTGCCTCGTTCGTGTCGATTCTGATGGATGCGCAGGCTATTCGCCGTAACGGCGGCCTGCCGATTGCTGAGTTTTTCATTTGGAATGATGACTTCGAGTTTTCGACTCGTCTGATTCATCACCGTGACGGCATTGCGGTGCCTTCTTCGGTGGCGAAGCACCACACGAAGACTTTTGGTACGACGAACGCTGACCCGGGTCCGCGTTTCTATAACGATGTGCGTAATAAGCTGTGGGTCTTTACCCGTTCGCGTACCCTGAACCCGCTGGAGAAGCTGCTGTACGGTGGCTCGTCGGCGCGCCTGTGGATTTCTACTGTTCTGCGTACCGATGACCGCCGCACCTACCTGGGATATTTCCTCAATGGTGTGCGTGATGGCTTGCGCGCGCCTCGCCCGAATGCTCAGGTGCTTGAAGGTGTTTACCCCCTGACTTTCCCGGGTCGCTACGGCGTGCCTGCTACTGCTGGCGCCGTTGATTCTGAGAGGGCGCGCGGTTGCGTGAGCTCTGTACCCGATTTTTCGGTGCTGATGAGCGTGTATGCGAAGGAGAACCCCGCCTACTTGGATCAGGCGTTGGAGTCTAACCTGCTGAACCAGACGGTGCGTCCTTCCGAGCTGGTTTTGGTGAAGGACGGTCCACTGACCCCCGAGCTGGATGCCGTGGTGGATCGCTGGGTTCAGCGTGCCGAGAACCTGGATTGCCCGCCGATTCAGGTGGTGGAGCTGGCTCAGAATGTTGGTTTGGCGGAGGCGCTGAACGCCGGTCTGCAGGCGTGCACCTATGAGCTGGTGGCTCGTGCTGATTCTGATGACCTGTCTGAGCCGACTCGTTTTGCGCGTCTGATTCCTGCCCTGGTGCAGGGCGGTTACACGGTGCTGGGCTCTGCCATGCTTGAGGTGAATGAGAGCAATACTGCGGTGGAGTCGACCCGCGAGGCGATTGTTGATTCTGAGCGTCTACTGCGCGCGATGGATTCGCGCAACCCGATTTATCACCCGTCCGTGGCGTTCGTGAAGAGCGCCGTGCAGCAGCTGGGCGGTTACGAGTTTGTGCCCGGCGCTGAGGATTGGTGGCTGTGGATGCGTCTGCGCGATGCCGGCTACCGTCTGGGTAATATCCCCGAGGCGCTGGTGCGTTACCGTGTGGGTGCGGGCGCGTACACGAAGCGCGGGGGAGTGGACGCCTGGTTGCAGGATGTGGCGATTCAGCGTCGACTGTACACCGGTCACGGTATTTCTAAGCTTCAGTGGGCTCAGAATATGGCGGTGCGTAGTGTGTACCGTTTTGTTCCTGAGCAGGCGCGCCGTTCGGCGTTTCGTGCGTTGTCGTCTTTGACGGCTCGTGCTTCTTCTCGTTCTTCTGGTACCGCATCTGAAGGAGGCATGTAGTGGCTCAGTTGAAACCTCACGCTCATGTGGTGATGCGGAAGGCGGCTCAGCGCGGCACGATGGTGACGGAGGGTGACTCCGGCACGATGCTGGTGAACCGCCTGTATGAGCGTAAGCCGTGGTGGCTGATTGCGCAGGCGCTGATTGATTCGAGTGCCTGGGTTCTGGCGGTTTTGTTCGCGTATATGCTCCGCTATAGTGTGCTGCTCAGTAACGGCTCGGTGTTCGATATTATTCACCCGGCGTCGTTGACGATGACCGCTACGTTGGCTGTGGTGCTGCACCTGGTCGTTGGCCTGGCGGGCGTGAAGATTTATAACGGCGTGTATTCGTACGGTTCGTTTGACGAGTCGTGGCGTGCCGGCGCGGCTGCTTTGAGCGCGGGTGCGGCGTTGACTGTTTTCTCCTTTGTGGATGAGCTGCTGGGTCTGCCGCATATTCCGCATAGTGTGCCTGCGATTGCGGCGGCGTTTAGTCTCATTATGATGGCGGGCGCTCGCATGGCGAAGCGTGTGTACACTGAGCGCGGTGCGGTGCGTGAGCTGACCGGTGAGCCGGTGATTGTGTACGGTGCCGGTTTTATTGGCGGTATGGTCATGGATTCGATGCTGCATGATGAAGAGGCGAAGCTTCGCCCGGTTGCGGTCTTCGACGATGACCAGCTGAAGGCTGGTACGAAGTTCCACGGCATTTCGGTGATTACGACGTACCGCGAGCTGGAGCAGGTGATTCGTGAATCGGGTACCCGTAAGATTCTGGTGACGATTTCGGATATGTCGGAGGATTACTTCGAGTCCTTCTGCAACCGCATGCGTAAGCTTAAGGTTGAGGTTCAGCGTATTAGTAGCGCGAATGCTCGACTGATGGGTGAGCGTCTGATTACCGCGAGCGATAACGACCTGATGCGCGTGATTCGTGGCGAGATTAACTACGATATTGACCGCGATATCCTGCGTTCGTACCTGCACGGTAAGCGTGTGCTGGTTACGGGTGCGGGTGGTTCGATTGGTTCTGAGCTGTGCCGTCAGATTAGTGAGTTTGAGCCTGAGACCCTCATGATGCTTGATCATGATGAGACTCTGCTGATGGAGACGAAGGTTTCGATTACTCACGAGTCGAGCCTGGACGATGACCGTATTATTCTGGCTGATATTCGCGAGGGCGATAACCTGCTGGAGATTTTCCGTGACCGTCGCCCCGAGGTGGTGTTCCACGCTGCGGCTTTGAAGCATGTGTCAGCGTTGGAGGCGTACCCGCAGGAGGCGTGGAAGACGAACTCCTTGGGTACTCTGAACGTGCTGCGTGCTGCGGAGGCGGTGGGCGTGAAGACCTTCGTGAACGTTTCGACCGATAAGGCTGCGGATCCGAAGACTGCGCTGGGTCAGTCCAAGCGTGTGGCGGAGCGTCTGACCGCGTACTTTGGCGAGAAGACCGGCAACACCTACGTGTCGGTTCGTTTCGGTAACGTGTTTGGTTCGCGCGGTTCGATTAAGCCGCTCTTTACGAAGCAGATTCTTTCGGGTGGTCCGATTACCCTGACGGATAAGCGTGCGACCCGTTACTTCATGCTGATTACCGATGCCTGCCTGCTGGTGATGCTTGCCGGTGCGATTGGTCGCCCGGGCGAGGTCATGGTGCTGGATATGGGCCAGCCGGTTAAGATTCTGGACGTTGCGAAGGCGATGCGCCAGGCATATGAGCGGTATGACGTGGAGATCAAGGAGATTGGTCTTCGCAAGGGTGAGAAGCTGGATGAGACTCTCTTCGGCGGTACCGAGAAGCTGGTACCGAGCGAGGAGAACCGGTATATTTCCCGGTCGAGTGCCCCGGCACTTGACCCTGATGAGCTCGATTATGAGCGGTGGATTCAGAACTATCGGGAGCACAGCGGCTATGAGCGTCATGGCCTGGAGCGTGCCCCTGATCCGCGTACTCTGGCGGATGCACAGACGTTCTAATCTTTACGGAAATGACACCGGATGCTGCACTTGCGTGGCGGGTGCGGTATCCGGTGTTTTCTCTTTCTCGGGTGTAGAACATTTCAGGACGCAGAATATGCAGAGCGTATGGAGAGATTCTGTACCGTTTAGTCCCGGGCTACTGAAGAGTTCTATAGAATACGAAGTAAACACACACGCTACTCACACATCGTCCCTTAGCCGCGATTCTGGAGCTTGCGTCCAGGGGAGCGGCGCCAATGCTTTGGAGCTGGTATGACCTCCTTTTCTGAGCTGTTGAGTATTTTTGCTCTTGCTTTTGTTTTGGGTGCCCTTTTGCCGTTTGCGGTACGCCCGATTTTGCACCGCAACAATATGGTGGATGTTCCTAATGAGCGTTCTTCGCATACTGCTCCGACCTACCGCGGTATGGGGTTGGCGACTGCTGCGGCGACTTTGCTGGCGTTTGTGGTGGCTACTTTGTTTGGCTGGACGTACCGTTCTTCTGAGTCTTTGCAGCTGGCGGTGACGATTGCCGCGGCGATTTTGTGCGCTCTTGCCCTGGGCTGGCTGGAGGATATCCGCGGCGTGAGCATTGTGCGTCGTGCGGGCCTGCAGTTGGTCATTGGTCTTCTGGTGAGCGTGAGCTTTGCGACGGTGCAGGGCACGAACATTCTGTTGCTGATTCTAGGCGCAATTTTTATTGCCGGATACATTAATGTGGCGAACTTTATGGACGGCATTAACGGTATTTCTGGTGCTCACGGTCTGGTGGCTGGTTTGGCGTATGCGCTGACCGGCTGGATGGTGAACCTGCCGTGGCTGGCGTTGGCTGGTGTGGCTGTTGCCGGTGCTTTTGCGGCGTTCCTGCCGTGGAATGTGCGCCCCGGTAAGAACGTGTTTTTGGGCGATGCGGGTTCTTATGTTTTGGGTGCGGCGCTGGGTACGATCGCTGTGGGTGCGTGGTTTGCGGATGTTCCGTTCCTGCTGTCTTTTGCTCCGCTGGTGACCTACCTTGCGGATGCTGGTACGACTCTGTTCCGTCGTTTTATGGCGGGGGAGCAGTGGTACAAGCCGCACCGTACTCACACGTATCAGCGTCTGACGGATGTTGGTTTTAGCCACCTTGGTGCGACCGCCGTGGTGACGGGTACGACCATTTTGGTGTGGGTGCTGTTGGCGTTTGCCTCTGACCTGTACACTGCGGGATCTGTGGTGGCGACCGTGGGTGTTGTGCTGGTGGCTCTTGCCGTGTTGGTCGTGTATCTGCGTATGCCGCAGCTCTTTGGCGGCGAGGCTCCTGCTTCTGCGATTGATTTGTCGAAGCGTTTTGCCTCGGCTCCTGAGGCGAAGAAGACTGTTTCGGAGCCTGCTACCGGTTCGTTGACTTCTGCTACCGGTGTTCCGGCGACTCCGGAGAATGTGGAGCCGACCTCGCTGCATCCGGAGCCGATTATGCCGGATTCCGTGAAGGACCGTGCAGATAGCTCTTCTACTGCTCGCTCCTCTGTTCAGCCTGCTTCTCATCGAAACCGTGGGGAGAAACACTAATGACTTCTGAACACTCTAAACCTTCGGCTGAGGCTCCTGCCGAGCCTGTTTGGAGGCGTGTGGTGGACGTCCTGTGGTACCCGCCGGCGGAGCGTAGGCGGCAGCAGAAACGTCGCCGAGAGCGTGCTCAAGCAGGTTTGAAGGCCTCTTCTTTCGAGAGCCAGGAGCTTTCCTGGAAATTTTTGTTCTACAGGGTATCGGCTTACTCTCTGCTGGCTTGGTTGGGCGGTATGATGAGTTCGTACCTGTTTGCGGGCCCTGTGGGCGCGCTAGGAATAACATTGGGCTTTCTGATAATCTATATATGCTTCACTCTGGGCGTATTAGTTATGTTGGTTGCTCCCATTTTCGACTGGGGTGTACCCAAATCGCTGGTGGTGAGCTACCTCGTGAAGATTGCCCTACTCGGTTTGGTATTGATGTTTGTGCCGTTCCCCGAGAACTTGAGGCACGGTTGGACTCTCGCAGGCGCATGTACCGGCGTGATTCTGTGGATTGTTATTGAAACAGTCAGCATCGCACGACTGAGAATTCTATACTTCGACACCGACTCAGAAGACCATGGTCGGTAACGCGATCGGTGTTTGAAAGGAAATACGTTTGGCCGAAGAGAAGAAATGGTGGGACGGAGATAAAAAGCTCCGCACTACCGGAGAATTGGTGTCTGACGGAGGTCTCTCCGGCGCAGTCATGTCGATTCTCTATCTGATCATCGGCGTAGCAGTGTGGGGAGGTATCGGTTACCTCGGTGACCTGGTCTTCTCCACCACCTGGCTGGTGTGGGTTGGCGTCTTGATTGGCGCTGTCGGAGGTTTGACCCTCGTCTTTACCCACATGACCAGGCAGAATAAAGACCGCTAGGTCATTGAACGCGGACCGCTAGGTCACACATTCATCCATGTAGTTAGCATGTCAGTCGCTTAGAGGCAGACATGGGCTCTTGATAGCCACTAGTAGCAAGAAAGGACTTGCTTTGATCGAGAACGGGTTGATCCTCGCGGAAGCCTATGTGCCGCCGACCCCCGAAGACATGCATCTGCCCCCCTTCTTCACCATCGGTGATCTCGCTTTCGGTAAGCAGAACGTACTGATTCTGCTGTCCGTGGTGATTATCGCGGTATTCTTCCTCACCGCAGCACGTAAGCGCGCCATGGTTCCCGGCAAGACTCAGTTCATCGCTGAGTCTGGCTACATGTTTGCTCGTAACTCCCTCGGTAAGGAAACCCTGGGCGTACAGCACTACAAGCCTTTCGTGCCGATTCTGTTCGCCTCCTTCTTCTTTGTTCTGGTGAACAACCTCTTCGGTTCGATTCCGTTTGTTCAGCTGCCCTCCTTCTCCCACCCCGGTAGCGCCTACGCACTGGCTGGCGTAGCGTACCTGACCTGGGTTGGCGTTGGTATCAAGCGCAAGGGCCTGGGTGGCTTCTTCAAGGACATCACCATGCCTTCGGGTCTGCCGGTATGGATTTACCCCATCCTGATCCCGATTGAGTTCTTCTCGAACCTGCTGATTCGTCCCGCAACTCACGCGCTGCGTCTCTTCGCGACCATGTTCGGTGGTCACCTGGCGCTGATGGTTGCATCCAGCATGGTGACCTACATGGTTGAGACTCTGGGCGGCATCGGCTACCTGGCCGCTATTGCTCCCGGTGCTCTGGGCATGTTCCTGTATTTCCTGGAATTCATGATTCAGTGCATCCAGGCTTATGTGTTCGCTCTGCTGCTGGCTGTGTACCTGCAGGGCTCGGTTTCCGAGGGACACTAAACTCTCTAGTTTTTTAGGTTTTCGCGTTCGTCATTGGGCGTGAATAAAGCAACCCACACGTTCACTGTGCGGGCTATTAACTCAAATCAAACTCTGTTCGGTCCGGGTATGTTCCCGGTCGAACACTGTTGAAAGGAAAAATAATGGTTGGTTCCATCACTGCGGTTGGCTACGGTCTGGCAGCTATTGGCGGCGGCATCGGCGTGGGTCTGATCTTCGCGGCATACATGACCAGCGTTGCTCGTCAGCCCGAGTCCCAGAAGACCCTGCAGCCCATGCTGTTCCTGGGCTTCGCACTGGTCGAGGCACTGGCAATTCTGGGCCTGGTTCTCGTCTTCATCAAGTAACCGGCTCTGCCACATCCTAAACGACCCATCCCATAGAACAGGATTCCCTCCATGATTTATCTGGCAAGCGAAGGGGGAGCGGAGGCAACTTCGAACCCCCTGATTCCCGACGTCGGGGAAATTGTCATTACCCTCATCGGATTCCTGATCCTCTACTACATCGTTGCTAAGTACGTTGTCCCGGCGTTCGAGAAGATCTACCAGGACCGTAAGGAAGCAATCGAAGGTGGCCTTGCCAAGGCCGAGAAGGCACAGGCAGAGGCTGCAGCGGCTCGCGATGAGTACACCCAGCAGCTCGAAAGCGCTCGACTGGAGGCTCAGAAGATTCGTGAAGAGGCACGCGCAGAGGGCGAGGCAATCATTGCCGATGCTCGCGAGCGTGCAACCGCTGAGGCTCAGCGCATTAGCGATAATGCAGCAAAGGCTATCGAGGCAGAGCGTGCGGCAGCAGCAGTGTCCCTCCGTTCCGAGGTTGGCACTCTTGCTACCACCCTTGCCGGCAAGATTGTGGGCGAAGCCCTCAACGATGATGAGCGATCGGCCCGTGTGGTAGATCGTTTTCTTGCTGACCTTGAAACCGAGAAGCAGAACGCAGGTGCGGCTCGGTAATGGCAGGAGTATCTACTGAATCACTGAGCAAGGTGGAAGAGGTGCTGGAAGCTCACGCTTCCCTGCAGCCCCTGAACCTGGCGAGCGAGCTTTTCGCTGTGGTTGATGTTCTCGACCACAACGGCACCCTGCGCCGTGCTGTCACCGACTCTTCGCGTGATGCAGCAGCACGTCAGGGTATCGCTAACACCGTCTTCGGCGGCAAGATCTCTTCTCAGGCTATGGCTGTGTTCACCAATGCGGTGGCTCAGCGCTGGTCCGATGATGCTGATCTGGCGAATGCCCTGGAGCGTGCAGCAGTGCTCGCCGTGACCGCATCGGCTCAGTCTCGCGGTGGCGTGGACGCCCTGGACGAGGTTCTCAACGAACTACTCACCTTTGTGCGTACCGTTGATTCCAACGCTCAGGCGCAGGAAGCGCTGTCCGACCATCAGGCAAGCAAAGAAGCAAAGAAGAAGCTCGCCGTGGCGCTCGGTGGCCCCGCCACCACCGCCGAAGGTGTGCTTCTGCTCGAACGAGTTGGCTCCAACCCCCACGGCCGTCACGCTGCACGGGTAGCCGATGAGTTCGCAGAAATCATCGTCACGCGACAGAACCGTTACATTGCGCGAGTAACTAGCGCGATTGCGCTGTCGCAGGCACAGCTTGAACGTCTCGGTCGCGCGCTCAACGCCGTGTACGGCCGTGAGCTGAAGCTCGACGTTTCGGTGGACCCCGCCGTTCTTGGCGGTCTGCGTGTTCAGGTGGGCGACGAGGTGATCGACGGTACCGTCGAGACCCGCATGTCCGACCTGGCTCGTTCCATCGGCTAGCGGTTCAAGCTAGCGACGCTGAACCGTTCGTCGCAACGGTGATTTAGAAGATACCTCGGGTAGCGGGTGCGTGGCAGATGCCTCCTTCGCAGAAGCAGTGGCATTGCCCGCCCGTTCAACCCGAATTGCAAGTTTCGGTTGGTTCCGTTGACGGAATGCAACCACAATGAGAGAGCAGGGACACAAGATGGCCGAACTGACCATCAATGCCGAAGATGTCCGTAATGCGCTGAACGAGTTTGCAGCGTCTTACGAACCCGGCAATGCAGAACGTGTTGAGGTGGGTCGAGTTGTATCGGCCTCCGACGGTATCGCTCGTGTCGAGGGCCTTCCCTCGGTTATGGCGAATGAGCTGCTTCGTTTCGAAGACGGCACCCTCGGCCTCGCACAGAACCTGGATACCCGCAATATTGGTGTGATCGTCCTGGGCGACTTCACCGGTATTGAAGAGGGTCAGGTTGTACACCGCACCGGTGAGGTTCTCTCGGTGCCGGTTGGCGACGCGTACCTCGGTCGCGTTGTTGACCCCCTCGGTAACCCGATTGACGACCTGGGCCCCATCGAGGCTGAAGGCCGCCGCGCACTGGAGCTGCAGGCTCCCGGCGTGACCCAGCGTAAGTCGGTTCACGAGCCGCTGCAGACCGGTCTGAAGGCAATCGACTCGATGATTCCGATCGGTCGCGGTCAGCGTCAGCTGATTATTGGTGACCGCCAGACCGGTAAGACCGCTATTGCGATTGACACCATCCTGAACCAGAAGGACAACTGGGCTTCCGGTGACCCCAACAAGCAGGTTCGATGCATCTACGTGGCTGTTGGCCAGAAGGCATCCACCATTGCAGCTGTGCGCCACACCCTTGAGACTCGCGGCGCGCTGGAGTACACCACCATCGTGGCATCTCCCGCATCCGACGCAGCAGGCTTCAAGTACCTGGCACCCTACACCGGTTCGGCTATCGGCCAGCACTGGATGTACGGTGGCAAGCACGTCCTCATCATCTTCGACGACCTGTCGAAGCAGGCAGAAGCATACCGCGCTGTGTCCCTGCTGCTGCGCCGCCCGCCGGGACGTGAAGCATACCCCGGTGACGTCTTCTACCTGCACTCCCGTCTGCTGGAGCGTTGCGCTAAGCTCTCCGACGACCTCGGCGCAGGTTCGATGACCGGCTTCCCGATCATTGAGACCAAGGCAAACGACGTTTCCGCCTTCATTCCAACCAACGTCATCTCCATTACTGACGGCCAGATCTTCCTGCAGTCCGACCTGTTCAACGCTAACCAGCGTCCGGCAGTCGACGTCGGTATTTCCGTCTCCCGTGTTGGTGGTGCCGCACAGACCAAGGCTATGAAGAAGGTCTCCGGTACCCTGAAGCTGGAGCTGGCACAGTACCGTGCTATGGAAGCGTTCGCAATGTTCGCATCCGACCTGGACGACGCAACCAAGGCACAGCTGACCCGCGGTTCTCGCCTGACCGAGCTGCTGCGTCAGCCGCAGTACACCCCGTACGCAGTTGAAGAGCAGGTTGTCTCCATTTGGGCTGGTACCTCCGGTCACCTCGACGACATTGAGGTTTCCGACGTGCTGCGCTTCGAGGAAGGCTTCATCGAGTACCTGCGTCACAAGACCTCGGTACTGACCGATATCGCTTCCTCCGGCAAGCTTGAGGATGACACCGTTGCCGCGCTGAAGACCGCAGTTGCTGACTTCAAGCAGGGTTTCAAGTCTGAGGGCAGCAGCCACCTCGTCGACGCAGGTCACGAGGAGCACAAGGCAGCTCGCGATAGCGACATCACTCAGGAAACCATCGGTTAGCGATTAGTCCTCGCCTTCTCCCCGCCTCAGCTATGAGGCTGGGGCGGGGCAGAAAGCAAGGAGAAAGGAAGCTCTATGGGAGCCCAGATTAGGGTTTACCGACAGAAGATTGCTTCGACGTCGTCTATGAAGAAGATCTTCAAGGCGATGGAGATGATCGCGACCTCCCGCATTAACAAGGCTCGTAACGCTGCTCAGGCAGCCGGCCCCTACGCGAACGCTCTGACCCGCGTGGTGACTGCGGTTGCGACTCAGCACGGTATTAAGCACCCGCTGATTCACAAGCCGCACGAGTTCGGAACCTACGAACACCGCCGCTCCGCAATCCTGGTTGTCACCAGCGACCGCGGCCTGGCAGGTTCGTACTCCTCCGCTATCCTGCGTCGTACCGAATCTCTGATTGAGAGGCTGCGCTCTAACGGCCAGGAGGTACAGCTGTACCTGGTTGGCCGTAAGGCAAAAGCTTACTTCGAGTTCCGTGAGCGCCCCTACGCCCGTGCGTGGGAGGGCCACACCGATGCACCTCGCGTTGAAACCGCCGTCGAAATTCGTGACGCGCTGCTCGAAGCCTACGACCTGCCCTTCGAAGAGGGCGGCGTGGACGAACTGCACATCGTGTACACCGAGTTCAAGTCGATGGTTGTTCAGGAACCCAAGATCCTGCGCCTGTTGCCCATCCACGTGGGTGACGCAAAGGCTATGGGCGAGGAAATCGTTCCCGACCAGGAACTGACCAAGGCTGAGTACGAGCAGGCGGCATCCTTCGAGTTCGAGCCCTCCGCTGAGGAAGTGCTCAACGAGCTGCTGCCGCGCTACGTTGCATCCCGTATCTTCTCCTGCCTCCTGCAGGCAGCAGCAAGTGAGCTGGCATCCCGCCAGCGCGCAATGAAGACCGCAGGTGACAACGCTGAGACGCTGATTACCAAGTACACCCGTTTGATGAACAACGCACGTCAGGCGGAAATTACTCAGGAGCTCTCCGAAATCGTGGGCGGCGCAGACGCCCTCGGCTCCTAGTATTGGTACGCCAACGAAGCCATCAACTGTCCAAACTTTCTAAGTAAGTGAGAAATATGACTGCCACCTACAACGAATCGGTCTCCGCACCGACTCAGGGCGCAACGGGTCGTATTGCCCGCGTCATCGGCCCCGTGGTCGACGTCGAGTTCCCCGCCGGTCAGGTCCCCGAGATTTACAACGCTCTGACCACCGAGCTGACCCTCGACGGTCGCACCCGCACCATCACCTTCGAGACCGCACAGCACCTGGGCGATTCGATCGTTCGCGCTATCTCCCTGCAGCAGACTGACGGCCTGGTCCGTGGTCAGGCTGTAGTCGACACCGGCGCACCGATCTCCGTCCCCGTTGGTGACGGCGTGAAGGGCCACATCTTCAACGTTCTCGGTGACGCACTCGACGTGCCGAACTCTGAGATCAAGGCTGACACCTACTGGCCGATCCACCGTGCCGCTCCCGGCTTCGCAGAGCTGGAAGGCTCCACCGAAATGCTGGAGACCGGTATTAAGTCCATCGACCTTCTGACCCCCTACATCAAGGGCGGTAAGATCGGTCTGTTCGGTGGTGCAGGCGTGGGTAAGACCGTGCTGATCCAGGAAATGATTACCCGTGTGGCTCGTAACTTCGGTGGTACCTCCGTGTTCACCGGTGTTGGCGAGCGTACCCGTGAGGGTAACGACCTGTGGGTCGAAATGGAAGAAGCAGGCGTTCTGAAGGACACCGCTCTTGTGTTCGGCCAGATGGATGAGCCCCCGGGAACCCGTCTGCGCGTGGCACTGACCGGTCTGACCATGGCGGAGTACTTCCGCGATGTTCAGAACCAGGACGTGCTGCTGTTCATCGACAACATCTTCCGTTTCACTCAGGCAGGTTCTGAGGTTTCCACCCTGCTGGGCCGCATGCCCTCCGCAGTGGGTTACCAGCCGAACCTGGCGGACGAAATGGGTCTGCTGCAGGAGCGTATTACCTCCACCCGCGGTCACTCCATCACCTCCATGCAGGCAATTTACGTGCCTGCGGATGACTACACCGACCCGGCGCCGGCAACCACCTTCGCGCACCTGGATGCGACCACCGAGCTCTCTCGTGAAATCGCGTCGCGCGGTCTGTACCCGGCAATTGACCCGCTGTCCTCCACCTCCCGAATTCTGGACGCACAGTACATCGGTCAGGAGCACTACGACACCGCAATTCGCGTGAAGGCTATTCTGCAGGAAAACAAGGAACTGCAGGACATCATCGCGATTCTGGGTGTGGACGAGCTCTCCGAGGAGCAGAAGATCGTCGTGGCACGTGCACGTCGTATCGAGCAGTTCCTCTCCCAGAACACCTACACTGCAAAGCAGTTCACCGGTGTCGAGGGTTCGACCGTTCCGCTGAAGGACACCATCGAGTCCTTCCAGATGATCTGCAACGGCGATGTCGACCACATCCCCGAGCAGGCGTTCTACAACATTGGTGGTATGGACGACGTTATGCGCCGCTACGAGGAAATCAAGGCACAGACTGGAGCTAAGTAATCATGGCTCTGAAAGTTGAAGTTGTTTCCCGCGAACGCGTCGTGTGGACTGGCGAAGCGAACTACGTTCGTGCACGCTCCGTCGACGGTGAGCTCGGTATTCTGCCGGGCATGATTCCCACCTGCGCACTGCTGGCACAGGACGGCGAGCTGCTCATCGAACCTGTTGAGGGCGAAACCATTAAGACCACCCTCAACGCTGGTTTCTTGACCGTCTCGAACGATCACGTGACCATCGCCGCCAAGCACGCACAGGTCTAGGCCTCGCCTGGACTCGGTGATATAGCAATCGCCGGTGCCCGACCTCGCAAGGGGAGAGGCACCGGCGATTGGCGTATCCGGGCTACGTTGTGTGCGCAGAAGAGGGGCGCCTCCCAATAACAGGAGGCGCCCCTATGAGCTGCCTAGAGCCGTTTAGAACAGACGGTCGGCCGAGTCGTCCACGCCGCGCATTGCGTCGTAATCCAGGCTCACGCAGCGGATACCGCGGTCCTCAGCCAGGGTGCGAGCCTGCGGCTTAATCGTCTGCGCCGCAAATACGCCGCGCACCGGTGCCAGCAGCGGGTCACGGTTGAGCAGCTCAAGGTAACGGGTCAGCTGCTCCACACCGTCAATATCGCCTACACGCTTGAGCTCGACCGCCACGGAGACGCCGTGTGCATCCTTCGCCATGATGTCTACCGGACCGATAGCGGTCGGGTACTCGCGGCGCACCAGCGAGTAGCCCTCACCGAGAGTGTGGATCTGCTCGGCAAGCAGACGCTGCAGGTCAGCCTCCACACCGTCCTTGATGAGGCCGGGGTCAACACCCAGGTCGGTGGCGTGCTCGTGCTCAATCTTGTAGATACGAATCATGAGGCGGTCATCGCTCTTAGCCGCCTGAACGGTCCACAGCTGCTGAACATCAGACTCCAGGTCCTCACGGATGCTCTGCGGAACGTCCTCACGCTCAGCCACCAGCAGGGAGCAGGGAGGGCTCATCCAGTTCAGGGGCTTGTAGGAACCGCCGTCGGAGTGAATGAGGACGGAGCCGTCATTCTTGACCATCAGCAGGCGGGTAGCGCGGGGCAGGTGGGCGCGGAGGCGGCCCTCATAATCTACGGAGCATTCAGCAATGACAATACGCATCCGTCTACTCTAGCAGGTACGAGTGCTCGGCTCTAGCAGGTGAGGGTATGAGCTAGGGAACCCGAGCTTGGTACAGGTCGCGGTACGGGGCACAGTAGGGGGGCGGTACAGAGCGGGGGAGCCGCTGCCTCAGAACAACGAAGAGCACAGCACGAGGAAGAGCGTAGAGTGAGGAAGGGCGCAGAGCGAACAGTGGCAGGGCCGGTAGGTAGAGATAGCTGAGCGGCGCGGTAGAATAGGGCTCATGGCACGTAAGAATCACCCCGGCAGGCGAGCATCCGGCACCACCAGCGATAAGTGGCACCGTCAAGCACCCGCAGGGCGTGATATCAGCAGGATCCTCGACCCTGCGCCCCGGTTGGAACGTGACCGATACGGTGACTGGCTGGTGCAATACATTCCCGCCGTCAACGCCCAAAAAACCTACACCTGCCCCGAATGCTACCGCCCGATTCCGCCCAGAACAGCGCATCTGGTGGTGTGGCAAGAAAGCCACACGATGGGCCGTAGCCGCGCGATTGATGAGCGCAGGCACTGGCATCAGCATTGCTGGCGCATTCGCCGCAAATAGGCTGAACACTGCACATAAGGTGCAGCCTAAGACTACATTCTCGACCAAGACCACATTCTCGAATCCATTTCTTGAAGGAACGCAATGAGCAACACCGCCGATATTACCCGCGAGCAGGAATTCGACCCCGCCCGCTACGTTTTCAGCACCGCCGCTGAACCCACCCCCATTAAGGCACGTACCGTCCTGCCGGCACGCCGCGAGAACTTCACTGTCACCACCGCGGACGGCAAGCGCCTCGTCGGTGAACTCGCCCTGCCCGAAGGCGACATCAAGGCAACCCTGGTGACCTTCCACCCGCTGCCCACCCACGGCGGCTACATGGACTCGCACGTGTACAAGAAGGCGTCCTTCCGCCTGCCGGCGCTGTCGAACATTGCGGTGCTGCGTTTCAACACTCGCGGTACTTCCTCGATTCGCGGCACCAGCGAAGGCGTCTTTGACGGCGGCTTTGCCGAGAAGAAGGACTTCGACGCAATCCTGAAGTTCGTACGCGAGCGCGCCCTGCCGAACCCCTGGCTCATCGGCTGGTCCTTCGGTACCGAGCTGGTGCTCAAGTACGCGCCCGAATACGCGAACGAGTTCACCGGCGCTATTCTGCTCTCTCCGCCGTTGCACCGCGTGCACCCGGCTGAGCTGGACGAGTGGAACAAGATCTCGAACCCGCTGTACGCGCTGGTGCCCGAGCATGACGACTACCTGCAGCCTCCGGCGGCGCGTGAGCGTTTCGCGGCTGTACCGCGCACTCAGGTGATTCCCTTTGAGGGATGCAAGCACCTGTGGGTGGGCGAGAAGTCCGTGCAGCAGGTTTTGAACACCGTGGTCAGCATCGTGACCGGTGTACCCACCGAACTGCCCACCGAGTACAGCGGCCCGGTGGCAGAAGAAATCACTGAGCTCTAAAGGCTCTGCATAAAATATCAAGGCGGCGGCTTTGGATAGAACATCCAAAGCCGCCGCCTTTGTCTTAAATGCCTGCTCGGGGGAGAAACAGGGAACGCGTAGAGAACCTAGAAATGACTGCAGTTGGGAAGTGACTACAGCTGAGAGGTGACTATAGTTGGTCCTGGCGAGGAATGAACACCTCACGCACCAGAATCAGCATGGAAGCCGCCACCGGAATAGCAATCAGCGCGCCCAGCACGCCCCAGAGCGCGCCACCGGCAGCCACCGAAATAATCGCAACACCGGCAGGAACCGAGACAGCGCGAGCCATAATACGCGGAGAAATCAGGTATGCCTCCACCTGCAAGTACAGGAAGTACGCCACCGCAAACCACAGCGCCAGACTCCAGTCCTGAGTCAGCAGAATCAGCGAGGTCAAAACCAACGCAATCACGCCACCAACCAGCGGAATGAACGCCAGAATCATGACGACCAAAGCCATCAACTGGGGGAATCTAAAGCCCAAGAACAACATTATGAAGAATGCGAAGAGGGCGTTCAGAATGGCTACCATCGCCTGACCCATCACGTAGTTACCCACCGAATCAGTAATCTTGTCGGTAATGTACTTGACGCGCACACGCTTAGACGCCGGCGCCAGACGCACACCCCACGCCTTGATTGTGTCCATCGAAGTGAGGAAGTACAGGGACAGGAACAGCACAATAATCACGCCGGTCACGCTCTGCGCCAGGGTAGAGCCAGCAGTAACCAAGCTCGACATGAAGCTATTGACCTGCGAGGAAGAGAACGTTGACTCCAAGAACTTCGGGACGTTCTCATTCACCCAGGTGCTGATGTTAAAACGCTGATCAAGCTCGTGATACCAATCAGAATCAATCGTGTTCTGATAAATACCCGGCGCGTACTGGATAAACTTAGACGCCTGCTCACTAATGACCGGGCCAATCGACATCACCAGACCGGTCACAGCGCCAGCAAAACCAGCAAGCACAGCAATCACACCGATACCGCGCTTAATGCCCCAAGACTCCAGGCGGCGCACAATCGGGTCCAGACCCAGCGCAATGAAAATAGCGCCGGTCACCCAACCCACCAGGGCACCCACATTGTTGAAAATATAGTAGGCGAAGAGCGCCAGACCCACGCCCACGGTCATGAGGAAACCAAAAGCAACCGGGTTATGCATCATCGAGGTCTTGCCGTTACCGACCACCTTCGGTGCGGGAGGCGCATCCTCAGAAGCGGCGGGAACCACCGGAATGGTATCCGTAGGAGGCATGGACGCGCGGCGGCGGTTGGAACGCACCTGGCTAATGCTCTCGGTTATCTCGCTGAAGGTCTCCGTCAGCTGATCGGTGAGGGATTCCTTCTTGCGCGTCTCGGAGGACGAGGTCGTCTCTTCGGGAGCTGCTGAGTCTTTCTTCTCGCTCATGCTCATCCTTTCCGGAACATTTCCGGGTATTTTTCTCTACTGTGCCATTCTACCGGCTGGTTTACTCTGTTGCGGCGTCAAGGGTGAACGCTAGAGATAGGGGAGCGCATGTGGGAGGGGTATTTGCCGGGCAGTTTCGGGCATTAGCCCAATCACTGTCTCGGGCATGAGCTCAGAGCGTAGGCGGCAGGGAACGCGCGCTCGCAACGGCGCATTGTGGGGATAATAGAGGAAGGAACGCGTGAAGGATTTAGCCCGCACGCAAGAATAGGTACAGAACGTAAAGGAGCCCAGGATGAGCATTATTTTTGATCCGGCAGACCGCGGCGCATCCCAGAACGCGGCACAGGGTAACGTTGCCCAGGGTGGTGCAGCACAGAACGGTGCGGCGCAGGAGATTCCCGCCTCCGTACGCAACGCCATGGAGCTGAACCCCAACGCGGCACAGAACGTAGCGGCACAGTCTGCTGGCGCACAGGGTGGCGAGCAGACCCCCTCCGCTCCCACCTGGCGCTACGAGGTCAACACCCCCGAAGAGTTCCAGAAGTTCGTGCAGCTCTCTAGCCAGGGTGCCGTGATTTTTGCGCTCTACGCACCGCACTCGCCTTCCTCCCTGCAGATGCTCGAAGGCGTGCAGAAGCTCGTCGACTCCGCCGCAGGCACCATGATTTGCGCCGCCGTGGATGTCACCAAGCTCCCCGAAGCTGCCCAGGCGTTCGGCGTGAGCGGTGTGCCCGCGGGCGTTGCCGTTCTGGCGGGTCGCCCGGCACCGATTTACACCGGCCCGGTCAGCGCAGAAGACCTTGGCGATGTGCTCTCCCAGGTTCTGCAGCTCGCGGCACAGTACCAGCTGCCCGGCGGCTTCGACCCGGTCGTTCCCGAAGACGAAAAGCCCCTGCCGCCCCTGCACGCAGAAGCCGTCGCTGCCCTCGACCGCGGCGACCTGGAGGGTGCCCGCGCCGCATACCGCAAGGCAATTAGCGAGAACCCCGGCGATAAGGAAGCGAAGCTCGGCCTGGAACAGGTTGAACTGCTCGCCCGCATGAAGGACCTGGACATGGCAACCGAACGCGCGGCGGCCGCGGCAGACCCCATGAACATTGACGCCGCATTCAACGTAGCCGACCTGGATCTGGTGGGCGGCCACGTGGAGGACGCGTACAACCGTCTGCTGCGCCTGTTCAGCGCTGTAGGTCCCGACGATAAGGCGCGCGTGCGCGAGCGCCTCGTGCAGCTCTTCGACGTGGTGGGTGCATCTGACCCGCGCACCGTCAAGGCGCGTGCGGCACTGACCATGGCGCTGTTCTAAAAGGCGCTGTCTTCAGAAGCGTCATGAGCCGGTCTAACCGGCTGGAACTTTGAATCTGGAGTTTTGAATACGGGCGGGCTATCGTCTACCCACGCACTCGGGCTGTGGGGTAGGCGGTAGCCCGTTCTGTGTGTGCGGTTTTTGGCGGCTTTGAGGTGGGGGAGAGCGGGCGACTCAACCTGTCTGATAGCGCGCCAGGACGCTACGTATAGCACCCCGGAATGTCCATATTATGCGTTGTGAGTACGTAATAATGCAGGTTTCATCACCAAACCTGTTAGACCTCAAGGGGGGGTGATAGGGTGAGAATATGAACACTAGTCACATTTCCCAGAACCCGAATCCGCAAGAACCAGGTTCGCCGCAGAACCCGGTACAAGAGACCGCACTAGAGGCAACCCCCGCCGCGGCAGTACCTCAAGCTATGGTCCCCGAATCTGCAGCGCCGGAAGCCGCAAACCCTGAGCTTGCAGCTCCGGAAGCTGTCGTTCCCGCATCGGTAGCACCTCAGCTACCCGTCACCCCGCAGACCGCACCGGCAGCTGGCGCTCGCCCCGCCATCGAAATCCGCGGCCTCACCAAGGCATTCGGCCAGAAGGTCGCCGTCGATCGCATCAACCTCGACATCCCCTCCGGATCCTTCTACGGACTGGTCGGCCGCAATGGCGCCGGTAAAACCACCACCATCTCCATGGTCACCGGCATGCTCAAGCCCAACGAAGGCACCGCCTACGTGCGCGGCATCGACATGTGGGCCGACCCGCTCAAGGCCAAAGCACATCTGGGTGTGCTACCCGACGGCGTGCACCTCTTCGACAAGCTCACCGGCGAGCAGCTCATCACCTACTCCGGCTACCTGCACGGAATCGATAAGGAAACCGTTGCCTCCCGCGTCAAGGACCTGCTCGCAGCCATGGACCTGACCGACGCTGCGGGCCGTGCCGTTGCCGACTACTCCGCCGGTATGACCAAGAAGATTGCGCTCGCCGCCGCCCTCGTTCACGCGCCCTCCGTACTGATCCTGGATGAGCCCTTCGAGGCGGTCGACCCGGTTTCTGCCGCCAACATTCAGGACATTCTGCGTGGCTTCGTAGCCTCCGGCGGAACTGTCATTATCTCCTCGCATGTGATGGACCTCGTCCAGCGCCTGTGCGACCACGTAGCCGTCATGGACTCCGGTCGTATTCTCGCAGCCGGAACAGTCGACGAAGTACGCGCCGGCATGAGCCTTGAAGAACGATTCGTGCAGCTGGTCGGTGGCCGCACCTCCTCGGAAGGATTGTCATGGTTGGGCACCTCGTCTCACTAAAGTGGCAGTATGTGCTCGCTTCCTTCCGCCGAAGCATCTGGGCGCTCATCGGCCTGATTTTTGCGGCGCTTTATGCGGGCGGTATGCTCTTCGGCCTCGGCTCCGCATACGTTATCGCTAACTCGGAGGTACCCGAATACGGTCAGCTCGGCGCCCTCCTGATAGGCGCTGTTATTGCGCTCGCCTGGGCTATCGTCCCTATCTTCTTCAGTGGCCTGGACGGCACCTTGGACGAGAGCCGATTCGTGCTCTTCCCCATCAAACCCTCCACCCTGCAGAAGGGCCAGTTCCTCGGCGGGTTCGTGGGTATCCCCGGCATCGCGAGCATCATTGCCGTGCTGCTGGGCGCTATCGCGTTTATATCGCAACCGCTCGCGCTGGTCGTGTACCTCATCTGCTGCGTGCTCGGCCTTGCGAACCTCATGGTGTGGGCGCGCCTCGCCAACCGCCTGGGCATGGCGCTGAACGATAACCCGCGCATCGCCAACACCCTGATGATCGTTGCCATGCTACTGATGATGAGCGCCGGCTTTATCTTCGGTGGAACGATAACCTACCTGACCAAGCACTGGGAAGAGGTGCTGCCCTACCTGCCGTGGCTCAGCGTGACGCCCTTCGGATCGGCATTTGCGGTGCCCTACTTCATGGCGACCGGCAATATGGGTGTTGCCCTTGGCTGCCTGGCTCTGACCCTCGTCTACCTTGTCGGCGGTTGGTTGCTGTGGGGTAAGAACCTGGCACGCTCCATGGCGAATGTGGGCGGTAGCGCCCATCACGCCAGCGCTGCCGAAGTCGCTGCAGGTGATTTGGGCCTGTTCGCTCGGTTCCCCGCAACCCCGCGTGGCGCCGTAGCGGCACGAACCCTGCACTCATTCCTGAAAGACAACCGTCTGCAGCTGCTGACCGCAAGCACCGCCATGCTTTACCTGATACTGACGGTGGGTATGCCGCTGTTCCTGAGCTCCGTAGGGTCCGTTAAAACCCAGGTTGATTTTAATGGCATCAACGCGGCTGAAGCTAACCAGATTATCAATAGCGGCGTCATGCAACTCTTCGGATTCTGGATGTACTTCTGCACCGTCTTCACCGGCTATTACATGTGCTACCTCGTCTCCTACGACAACACCGCATTCAGCCTGCATGTGCTCTCCCCGCTACGCGGTATTGACGATCGTCTCGGCCGTCTTTGGGGTTACAGCATCCTGATGGTTCCGATTGTAGTGGTGATGGTGTTCGTCGCCTCAGCGGCAAATGGGCACCTGGAGCTTTTCCCCATTGTGCTGATGCACCAGCTGGGCGTGTTCGCCGCGGCGGCTGGCATGGGCAGCGTGATGGATACCTTCATCAGTCCGCCGGTGGCGCCTCCGGGTGCTAACCCGTTCAAGAACCCGAAGAACACTGACGGCTTCGCTAAGCAGCTACTGCTGATGCTCACCATTATTTTGGTGATGCTCAGCGCACTACCCGGCGGTATCTCGGTTGTTGTGTACATTGTCGTGACCCAAGATCTACTAACCCTCGTCTTCGGTGGCTTGATTCAGCTCCTGATTGGTGCCGCACTGCTCGTGGGCGGCGTGGCGTGGGGTGGTCACCGCTACGACAAGGTCAGCTCTAAGATGCTGGAACGAGTGGCACGCTTCCAAGCGAACTAAGCAAGAGTCGAAGCTCCAGCACATCAGGAATAAACGAGAAGGGTTCCGTGTTAGGTACTAAACCTGACGCGGAACCCCTTTTCTACGCTTCTGTGCCGCCCGAAATTCTAGCCCCGAACTTCTGACGGAAAGAAGCTCACCGCAACACCTAAGAGCCTGTGGCTGAGCTGTGGTCTGCCTCCATATTGACCGCTCGTGGGCTCAGTACCACGCAACAGCTACTAAAATAGAGAAGGCGTCGAGCACCCAAGCGTGCAGCGGCACCCCTCACCCTATGTATCCCACCTCATCATCAAGGAGAAACATGAGCTCGATCGAAGGCATCGAAGACCCCTTTGGCCCCGGAACCGCAGGCGGCACCGCCCTGCTCGAACGCGAAGAAACTCAGCTTTCTGAGCCCGGCGACCACGAGCGCTTCTCCCACTACGTACGCAAGGAAAAGATCCTCGAATCGGCGCTGACCGGTGAACCCGTACGCGCTCTCTGCGGCAAAATGTGGGTACCCGGCCGTGACCCGCAGAAGTTCCCCGTCTGCCCCCAGTGCAAGGAAATCTACGAAGGCCTCGCACCCGGCAACGACGGCGACAACGGCTCCGGCGAATAATACGCGCCAGATAAATACGCCTCAGGCAATACGCCTGAATATATACGGTCGAATAACACGCAGCAGCCAGACCCAACGGCACAATACCGCCCATGAGACGTTGCTGACTAGCACCAAATTCTTGCACCACAGCCCGGCCCAACCCGCGGATGTGGTGCTAGAATTTAACCTCGCTGTGCCCGGACCGCCAGAGCACTAGGAACGCCAGACGCCCACCACCTCCAAACGGGGCAGAAGCGCCTGCGCTGAGTCGGCGGAAGGAACCAGCAGAGGCAGACGAGGAAGAAGGAGAGAATGAGCGCACCCGCAGAGGAACCCACACTATTCGACAGTATGGTGAAGCCTAAGCTCTCCCCGGCATACCCCGACCGCGCCCCCTGGGGTACTTCCGTCAGCCTGCGTGCCTGGCAGTCAGAAGCCATGCAGAAGTACTTCGAAACCAACCCCCGCGACTTCATGGCAGTCGCAACCCCCGGCGCGGGTAAAACCACCTTCGCGCTCACCCTCGCCAAGGAACTATTCAACCGCGGCACGGTCCGCCAGCTCATTGTTGTGGCGCCGACCGACCACCTGAAAAAGCAGTGGGCAGACGCCGCCGCGAAGGTCGGTATTCCGATTGACCCGAACTTCAAGAACGCAGACGTGACCATCAGCCGCCACTATAAGGGCGTGGCGTTGACCTACGCGCAGGTGGCGAATAAGCCGCAGCTGCACGCCCGCAATACCGAGGCGACGAAAACCCTCGTAATTTTTGACGAGATTCACCACGCCGGTGATTCGCTGTCCTGGGGTGACGGCCTGCGTGAAGCGTTCGACGATGCGACCCGCCGTGTGGCGCTGACGGGTACCCCGTTCCGTTCGGATACCTCCCCGATTCCGTTCGTCACCTACGAGGTCGACAATGACGGTATCCGCCGCTCCAAAGCAGATTACTCCTACGGTTACGGCCCCGCGCTCAAGGATCACGTGGTGCGCCCGGTCATCTTCATGGCGTACTCGGGTCAGATGCGTTGGCGCACCTCCGCCGGTGAGGAAATGGCGGCAAACCTCGGCGAAGGTTTCACGAAGGACATTACCTCGCAGGCGTGGCGTACTGCACTGGACCCCAATGGTGAATGGATCCCGACCGTGCTCGCGGCGGCCGACAAGCGCCTGACCGAGGTGCGCCGCACCGTGCCCGATGCCGGTGCGCTCGTCATCGCCACCGACCACGCGGACGCCAAAGCCTACGCAGAGCAGCTGCAGAAAATCACCGGCGAATACCCCGCCGTGATCCTCTCTGACGATCGTGAAGCCTCCGCAAAAATTGACGAATTCCGTGAAGGCATGCAGCGCTGGATGGTCGCCGTGCGCATGGTGTCCGAAGGCGTGGACGTGCCCCGCCTCGCCGTGGGCGTGTACGCCACCAGCACCAGCACTCCACTATTCTTCGCGCAGGCTATCGGCCGTTTCGTGCGTGCCCGCAAGCGCGGCGAAACCGCCTCCGTGTTCCTGCCGTCCGTACCGCAGTTGATGGTCCTCGCCAACGACATGGAAGTAGAACGTGACCACGCCCTCGACCGCGGCGCACCCCAGGAAATCGACCCCATGGTTGAGGGCCTGGACGACCACCTGCTCGAAGAAGCAAACCGCGAGGAGCGCGCCTCCGAGCAGCTGGCACGCGGCAAGTTCGAGGCGCTCGGCTCTGAGGCATCCTTCCACGGCGTGCTCTTCGACGGCGCCGAGTTCGCCTCCGGCAACCTCGCCGTGGGCAGCGAGGAGGAGCAGGACTTTTTGGGTATTCCGGGTCTGCTGGATGCCGAACAGGTCGGTACGCTACTGCGAGCGCATCAGCGTGAACACGCGGCACGCCGCCCGGCGACTGCGGCACCTTCGGTGGTGGATCACCGCCAGTTGAAGGCGCTACGCAATAAGCTGGCGAAGAATGTGGCGGCGTGGTCGATTCGTTCGGGTCAGCCGCACGGCGTGATTCATAATGAGCTGCGTAAGATTTGTGGCGGCCCGGCGGTCGCGCAGGCTTCGGCTGAGCAGATTCAGGCGCGTATCGATAAGCTGTCGGACTGGTTTGTGGGCCGACGCTAGAACGTGGATAGAACGTAGAGAAAAGCCTCGCGGGTGCGTATGCGCTCGCGGGGCTTTTGTCGTGTGGAGGCATGTGGAGAAAGCAGTACCTCTTTGAGTGATTTTTACCTGAAGGTTTTTTCAGGTGCTTAAAAGCACATACGCGGAGAAATAAGTCGGTTAGATAGTGGGAATGTGTGGGTCTTGAAAACTATATGTTGCGTTTTTGTTCTCTGGCCTGAGAAAAACATCGTCTGAAGGTTGTTTATGGAGGATGGGTCAGAGGGATTTAAGGCGGAAATGCGTGTGAATAAAAGTTCAAGTAATAGTTGAACAAGTCAGGTCAAAGTGGGTTTATGGAAGAATATGTGCGTTTTTCGCTTGAAAATTTAATACGGGGGGGGGGTATGCTTTCTCCAAGTGTTGGGTTTCCCTGTGCTTTTGAAGCTGACCTATGTGTTTTTGATCTTCTGGTAGTGCAGGGGCTGACGCTGTATAGAAACATCATGCATTCACTCTCTTCTGTGCGCTATCTTCACTTTTTGTGTGTGCGTTCTGCCCTGCGTGGATTTATCGGCCGCGTTCCTGGTGGGAGTGAGTGCCCAAGATATCACTCTCGAAGGACATACATGTCTACTAATATTTCTCGCCGCAAGGTTGTAGCTGGCGCAGCATGGGCTGCTCCGGTTGTTGCAGCTTCTGCTGTTGTTCCCGCTTTCGCATCCTCCACCGTTTGTGAGTACGCATCTGCTCCCAAGTTCAACATTTCCGGTCAGCCCTCTGGTGCCAAGAACACCCAGAAGTTCACCGTTCCCGCTAAGGTTGACAAGATTCGCTTCGAGGTCGCTGGTGGTGCAGGTGGCGGCTCCGCCCAGGTTGCTGGTGGTTCCGGTGCTCTCGTGACCGGTGAAATCCCCGTCAAGGAAGGCCAGGTTATCGAGCTGGTCGCAGCTTCCGGTGGTGTGGCTTACCTGATTTCCGAGCCCGGTGTTGACAGCAAGGCTATTTGGCAGACCCGCCCCGCAACCGGTGGTAAGGGTTACGGTAACGGTGGTGACGTCAACGAGCAGCCCGTTCCTGCTGACGCTAAGGCTCGCGTTGACGCTATCTGGTCCAAGCCTTCCGATATGAAGCGTTACCTCTACGGTGGTTCCGGTGGCGGTTCCTCCGCTCTGATTATCGACGGCACTCCGATTGCTGTTGCAGGTGGCGGTGGCGGTGCGGGTATCCGTACCCAGCCCGGTACCAACAACATGCCGGATATGACTGAGGTGAATAAAAAGGTAGTTCCGAACCCCTACTACAATGAGAAGGCAGTCGACGCCTCCACCACCGCTCTGAGCGACACCGCAGTTAAGTCGGTTCTGCCCGCAGGTGCAAGCGCATCCGCTGCAGTCGGTGGCGACGCTGAGACCTCTGTCTCTCACTACACCGTTCTGAAGCCGTTCACTACTCCGGGCACCGCTATGCAGGTTGCCGGTGGTAAGGGTGGCGGTAACGGTCAGGGTGGTGCAGGTGGCGAGCAGCCCAAGCTGTACGACCTGGCTAACGTCTACGGCGTTCTGGGCTTCAAGAGCCAGAACAAGCAGGAGCTCTTCAGCTCCGCTACCGCTGGTGACAAGGGTGGCTCCGGCTTCGATGGTAAGGGTGCAGACGGTGTCTTCGCATACTCCTACCAGATTGATAACAACGACATCTCCAAGCTGGAAGAGGTTCCCGTCACTAACCAGAAGGCTATTGATGCGGGCGTAGCTAAGGGTGACGAGATTGGTGGCCTGCAGGAAGACGCAACCCGCAAGTCCTTCAACGGCTACCAGACCGTTGTTTCCGCAGGTGGTGGTGCAGGCTACGGTGGTGGTGGCTCCGGTGCTGCTCGCGGCCTCTCCTCCATCATTACCTCCCAGAAGTGGAACGCTAACCCCCGCTCCACTCGTTACCGCCAGAACGTTGGCGCACTGCTTCAGGCAGGCGCAGGTGGCGCAGGTGGCTCCTTCGTTGCTCCCTCCGTCCCGAACGGTACCATCGCATCCGCTAACAACGGTGCGAAGGAATCCGGTGTCCGTAACCCCGGTTACGTAAAGGTCACCCTCTGCGAGCGCTCCTAATAGCGTGCATACCCGAGTAGTCCTATTTGATTACTCGGTGGGCTAAGCATTAGCCCCTCCGATCCTCTCGCTCCTGAATTTTCCTCGGGAACGGGAGGGTCGGCCCCTAAGTTTTGGTCCCACCAGAGGTGCCTCCGCGCGTATCTGGCACGGGGACTGTGTGCTTCTCTGGCGAGTGGTCTCTTGGTGTATTTTGGCCACTCACGGAGAATGCCATTGAGTGATGTCTCGTTGAGTCTCAACGGTGAAACCAATGGCTTTTGAGGAAAAGATTGGTAGTAATGCGCCAATCTGAAGGCCCGCAGGCACTTCGGTGTCTGCGGGCCTTCGCTATACCCAAAACACGTTCATCACGGCCTCTGGCTGTCAGAAACAGATGACCCCGGAAAGTAACACCCCTACGAAGAGGCGGGGAGCCCGGGATAGTACATCCCAGGCTCCCCGCCTCTGTATATTCAAGGTCGAGGTTAGAGAACCTCAACCACCTCAACACCCTCATCTTCAAGCTCGGCTACCACGTCGTCAAGCTTGTCCTCGTGCACGGGTGCGGTCAGGTCAAGCAGCACGCGAGTCTCGTAGCCTGCATCGACCGCATCGCGAGCGGTTGCCGCCACACAATAATCGGTGGCGATACCAACAACATCGACGAACTCGATGCCGCGCTCATCCAGCCACTCCGACAGGGGAGTCTGCGGGCCGTCCTCGGACGCATCCACACCGGGCTCGTGCTCGCCGGTTGCGACCTCATCCTCGGGTGCCAGAAGACCCTCAAAACCCGAGTACGCTGCCTCGAAGCGGCCCTTACGGAAGTACGCCTCAATGTAGTCGGTGTCCAGGTTCTCGTGAATCTGCGCGCCTTCGCTCTTGGCGACGCAGTGCACCGGCCAGGAGTCAACGTAGTCGGGGGTGTCGGAGAAGTGCGAACCCGGCTCGATGTGCCAGTCCTGGGTGGCAACAATCGCGTCGTAGCGGTGGTGGTTGTTCTCCACGTATTCGCTAATCAGCGCGGCAACGTCCGCACCGCGCTCGGTGGCGAGGGCGCCGCCGGCGCAGAAATCGTTCTGCACGTCAACAATAATCAGTGCCTTAGACATGTCTGTCCTTTACAAGTAGGAATGAGTTTTCACTCTGATTCGCCGAGTGAAATTCGCCAGGTGAAAACAGTATCTCAGAAGGGTGGTTTAGATGAACTCGGTCGGAATGATCGGCTCACCCTCCGAGAGGCGGCGGGCAGCTTCGGGAAGCTCAGCCAGGGAGGCTGCGTGGCGGGCGGTCGCACGGCGCACGCCTTCCTCACCGGTGAAGCCGGGGATCAGCTCGCCGTTGCGGACGAAGTCCACCATAAGCGGGCGGGTGTCCTCAAGCAGGTTCGGGTCCTCGTGGGTGCCCAGAACCTCGGCGGTTGCAATGCCCATGCCGTTGAGGCGGCGGGCTGCACGCTTCGCGCCACCGATAGACGCCTTGCCAGCCGAAGCCTTAGCGACCGGCTGCATTTCGCCGGCGGAGTTCTCGCGCTCAACAACCTTGTACACCATGGAGGAGGTCGGCGCACCGGAGCCAGTGACCAGCTTGGTGCCCACGCCGTAAGAGTCCACGGGTGCTGCTGCCAGAGAGGCGATAGCGTATTCGTCCAGGTCGCTGGTGACGGTGATCTTGGTGTGGGTGTTGCCGAGCGAGTCGAGTAGTTCACGCACGCGTGCCGCGGTGGCGACCAGGTCGCCGGAGTCCAGGCGCACGCCGCCGAGCTCTTCGCCAGCCAGTTCCACGCCGAGGCGCACAGCGTTGTCCACGTCGTAGGTGTCCACGAGCAGGGTGGTGCGGGCGCCGAGGGAGCGTAGCTGCGCCTCGAAGGCTTCACGTTCGCTGTCGTGCAGCAGAGTGAAGGCGTGGGCGCTGGTGCCGATGGTGTGCAGGCCGTAGCGCAGACCGGCCTCCAGGTTGGAGGTGCCCGCGAAGCCCGCAATCACGGCGGCGCGTGCAGCGGAGACAGCGGCACGTTCGTGGGCGCGGCGCGAACCCATTTCGAGGCAGGGGCGGTTGCCAGCGGCGGCGCTCATGCGGGAGGCGGCGCTCGCCACGGCGGAGTCGAAGTTCAGGATGGACAGCAGGTAGGTTTCGAGGACGCACGCCTCGGCGAAGGTGCCTTCGACCTGCATGACAGGGGAGTGGGGGAAGAATGCTTCGCCTTCTGCGTAGCCGCGGATGTTGCCGCTGAAGGTGAAGGATTCGAGGTAGGAGAGGGTTTCTTTGTTGACGATGTTGCGGGAGGAGAGGAAGGAGAGTTCTTCGTCGTTGAAGCGGAAGTTAGCGAGGCCTTCGAGGAATCGGCCGGTGCCTGCGAGGACGCCGTAGCGGCGGCCTGCGGGCAGACGGCGGGTGAAGACTTCGAAGGTGCACTTACGGTTGGCTGCGCCGGAGGCGAGTGCCGCCTGGAGCATGGTCAGTTCGTAGTGGTCGGTGAGAAGGGAGGTAGTAGCCATGTGTTTATTGTAGTGGGGGATTAGGGTATTTTTCCTATTAATTCGGCGTGTCAATCACTACATAAAGTATTCTTGACTCTAAGTGCTGTAGTATGACAAATTACCAGCACTCTGCACGGATACAACACACGATAAATACCGG
Organism: Rothia mucilaginosa; assembly: GCA_963538455.1. Taxonomy (GTDB): domain Bacteria; phylum Actinomycetota; class Actinomycetes; order Actinomycetales; family Micrococcaceae; genus Rothia. The sequence goes on from CAUTHR010000003.1 coordinate 169,684, forward strand.
CACAACGCAGGACGAACACCGGAGCGGCGCAGGACGAACACAGAGGCAACACCGGGGCAACACATACCCGCCCGTATAATCAAAGGGAACCGGCCGCAAAGGAAACCAATGAACACTACCGCCGTGACCCTCTCCACCGGAACCCTCGAGGACACCGACCTCGACACCGCCCTGGATAGCATCCTCGCCGCAGACACCCCCTGGAATGTCATCGTCTGGAACGACCCCGTCAACCTCATGACCTACGTGTCCTACGTCTTCCGCAGCCACTTCGGCTACTCCCGCGCCCGCGCCGAAGAACTCATGTTGCAGGTGCACAATAACGGCAAGGCAATCGTCTTCACCGGCTCACGCGAAGACGCCGAAAAACACACCCAGGCAATGCACGCCTGGGGTCTGCTGGCAACCTTCGAGAAAGTAGAAAACTAATGGCACGGCCCTTCCGCCGCACCCCCGGAGGCTACACCGCCTCCTTTGAACCCGCCGAACGCGACCTGATCCGCGAACTCGCCGAAGACGTGCGCGCGCTACTGCGCCCGGCAGATACCACCGCCGACGGCGGCACCGTCGACCCGCTAGAGGCGCTGGTCGGCATCACCGAAAACCCCACCATCCCCGCCGACAGCGCTGTAGCACGCCTGCTCCCCGCCGCAAGCAGCGACAACGAGACCGCCGCCGAATACCGCCGCTACACCGAACGCGACCTGCGTGAAACCAAACGCGCGAACCTCGCCATGCTCGCTTTCGACATTGAGTCCAGCGACCTGCGCCTGAACGAGGAGCACGCCCGCGCCTGGGCCGCCGCGCTCGGCGATATTCGCCTGGTGCTCGCCGACCGCCTCTACATCGTGGACGAAGACAGCGCAGAAGATATTGCGGCGTTCACCGACCCTTCCGAGATTGAGACCCAGGAAGAGTACATGGCTGTGGTGTACAACTTCGTCTCCTGGGTTCAGGACTCGCTCATGCTCGCCATGCTCGACGGGCTGGACGACGAAGAAGATGAAAACCCCGGCGGAGCATCTGACGGGGCAAACTTTGGCGGGGCAAACGAGCAAGAATAGAACGAATTTTTCGAATTACCCCTCAAACTACTGTCATATACAGCCACATAATGGTGGTTCTCGACTCATCTAACCGCTCAACGGACTAAAAGGGTAACCTTAGCGAGTTAGCATAGAACGTGGTACCCGACCGATAACGAAGTGTAGGTGAAACATGAGTGACAGCATCGACGCAACAAATCCCTACCGTGCCCGCACCCCCTGGGGAAGCCCCGCGCCCGTAGGCCCCACCGCCGCGGCACCCATCGGCGTCTTCGACTCCGGCGTTGGCGGACTCACCGTGGCACGCGCCATCATGGACCAGCTGCCTCACGAACGCATCATCTACGTCGGCGACACCGCCCACGGCCCCTACGGCCCCCTCAAAATCGCAGAAGTACGCGCCAACGCGCTACGCATCATGGACGAACTCGTCGACTCCGGCGTGAAAATGCTCGTCATCGCCTGCAACACCGCCTCCGCAGCGGTGCTCCGCGACGCCCGCGAACGCTACACCCGCCAGTACGGCATCCCCGTCATCGAGGTGATTCAGCCCGCCGCCCGCCGTGCGCTCGCCGCAACCCGCAACCGCAAGATCGGCGTGATTGCGACGGAGGCGACCGTCACCTCCCGCGCTTACGAGGATACGTTCGCGATTACCCCGAACCTTGAGGTGCACTCGGTGGCGTGCCCGCGCTTCGTGGAGTTCGTGGAGAAGGGCATTACCTCCGGCCCCGAGCTGCTGGAGACCGCCCGCGAGTACCTGCAGCCGCTCAAGGACGCAGGCGTGGACACCCTCGTGCTCGGCTGTACCCACTACCCGCTGCTGGCCGGCGTGATTTCCTACATTATGGGTGAGGACGTCACCCTGGTTTCCTCCGCGGATGAGACCGCGAAGGACGTGTACCGCGAACTGCTCAACCACGCCATTGAAAGCCCAGTCCCCGAGGAAAACCCGCGCCACGAATTCCTTGCTACCGGCGAATCTGAGACGTTCTCGCAGCTGGCGCGCCGCTTCCTCGGCCCCGAGGTCACCAACGTGCGCCACACCAGCTCCGTGGCGGAACGCTACCCGACCGGCTCGCTGGCGGCGCTCACCCCCGAAATGCTTGCGGCACACCGCAACATCAACATCGACGAATCGGCAGATTCTGCAGAGGCGGCACACACCTCCGCGGGCACCGAATTTTCCGGCACCACCCCTAAGGACGACACCTCATGCGTCTAACCGTTATCGGTTGCACGGGCTCCTTTCCCGGCCCCGTCTCACCGGCTAGTTGCTACATGCTCACCGCCACGGACTTCGCGGGTCGTACCTGGCGCATCGTCATGGACATGGGCAACGGCTCCCTCGGCATGCTCCAGCGCCATATCGACCTGAGCGATATCGACGCGATCCTGATTTCGCACCTGCACCCGGACCACTGCATCGACCTGTCCGGTCTGCACGTGGCGGTTAAGTGGGATCCGCGCGGCTGGCCCAAGGGCCGCATTCCGCTGTACGGTCCCGCCGCGATTAACGAGTACCTTTCGGCGACTCACGGCCTGGACCCGGATCCGGGCATGAGCACCGAGTTCGAGTACCACACCTGGACCGAGGGCGAGCCCGTGCAGATCGGGCCCTTCCGAGTGGAGCCGTTCCGCGTGGTTCACCCCTCGAAGGACCCGTACGCCCTGCGCATCACCTGCAACGACCGTGAGGGCCACACCGTGTTCTCGTACTCGGGCGATACCGACCTGTGCGAGGGCCTGGTCAAGGCTGCGCGCGGCGCTGACCTGTTCCTCTGCGAGGCGGCATACCAGGAGGGTCGCGATGACGCCCTGCGCGGTATTCACCTGACCGGCAAGCGTGCCGGCGAGGCTGCCACGGAGGCGGGCGTGCGTAACCTGCTGCTGACCCACCTGCCCGTGTGGAACGACCCGGACATTGCCCGTGAGGAGGCGCGTAGTGCCTTCTCCGGCCCGGTCGGCATTGCCGAAATGGCGGCAAGCTACCGCATCTACCCGCGCCCGACGGAGGCTCACCCGGTCACGTCCACCCTGAATGTAGTGGAGGTGCTCGACCCGCCGCTGAACACCGCGATTGCGCTCCCTAAGCCCGTGCTGGACTAGGCTAAACCCGAGCTGGACTAGGCATAATAACCCCAGTACACGCCTTTCGTGCCAGCTAACACAGAACCAACAGACAGACACAGACCCCGCAGACAGACCCAAGGAGAACCCATGACTGCAACCCGCGAAGACGGCCGCGCCCTCAACGAACTGCGCCCCATCACCATTACCCGCGGCTGGTCCCGCAACGCTGAGGGTTCCGCCCTCATCGAGTTCGGCAACACCCGCGTGCTGTGCACCGCATCCTTCACCGAGGGCGTGCCGCGCTGGCTCAAGGGCGAAGGTAAGGGTTGGGTGACCGCCGAGTACGCGATGTTGCCGCGCGCCACCAACACCCGTTCTTCTCGCGAGTCGCTGAAGGGCCGCGTGGGTGGCCGCACCCACGAGATTTCTCGCCTGATTGGTCGCTCCCTGCGCGCGGTCATCAACATGGACGAGCTGGGCGAGAACACCATCGTGCTCGACTGCGATGTTCTGCAGGCTGACGGCGGCACCCGCACCGCCTCTATCACCGGCGCGTACGTGGCGCTGGCTGACGCTATTACCTGGGCGAAGGAACAGAAGATTCTGCCCGCTAAGGCGAACCCGCTGATCGATTCGGTGTCCGCAATTTCGGTGGGCATTATTGACGGCACCCCCATGCTGGACCTGCCCTACACCGAGGACGTACGCGCAGAGACCGACATGAACGTGGTTGTCACCGGCAGCGGCAAGTTCGTTGAGGTTCAGGGCACCGCAGAGGGCGCGCCCTTCGACCGCGACGAGCTCAACAGCCTGCTCGACCTGGCGCTGGAAGGCACCGCAGAGCTGGCTCAGGTTCAGCGTGAAGCACTGGCACACTAAGAAGCACTGGCACACTAACCCGTCTCAGTAACTAGTTCCGTCGACAAGGAGAAACTATGGCAGAAGCAAAGATTGTTCTGGCAAGCCACAATAAGGGCAAGCTCAAGGAACTGCGCGAAATTCTGCGCGGACGCATTGACGGCCTGGACGTTGACACCCAGGTGGTTGACGCCTCCAGCGTGAACGCACCCGATGTTCCCGAGACCGGCGTAACCTTCGCTGAGAACTCCCTGCTGAAGGCGCGCGCTGTTGCAGAGGCAACCGGTCTGGTTGCTGTTGCTGACGATTCCGGCCTGTCGGTGGATGTGCTCAATGGCGCTCCCGGTATTTTCTCGGCGCGCTGGGCGGGTAGCCACGGTGATGACAGCGCGAACCTGAACCTGCTGCTGGCTCAGCTGAGCGATATTCCTGCCGAGCACCGCGGCGCGAAGTTCTGTTGCGCGGCGTCGGTTGCCTCCCCGAACGGTTTTGAGGCGGTCGAGTACGGCGAGCTGCCCGGCGAGCTGCTGACTGCACCGGCGGGGGAGGGCGGCTTCGGTTACGACCCGATTCTGCGCCCCGTGGAGCTGAACGGTGAGCACGCCCTGTACGAGGGCCAGTACGCTGGCAAGTCCTGCGCTGAGATTCCCGCCGAGATTAAGAACTCGATTAGCCACCGTGCGCGTGCTTTTGAGGCGCTGATTCCTCAGATTGCTGCCGCGCTGGCTTCCTAGAACCGTCGCTGAGGCACCAGAGCGTACTCGCTGTGCCTGTCTCACTGTGCCGCTCTGTCGGGTGAAAACGCGGGGTTGGGTGCGATTTTTTCGTGCATCCCTCTAAAATCCCCCACAGAGATACCAATTAAAGGCACAATAGTGTGAGAAGCTTTACCTCAAGGTTAGTGACACCAAAGAAACTCGTCTGCTGAAGGTACCTTCGGCAGGCGAGTTTTGCTCTTGAAAAGCCTTTAGCGGGGCATCTGCCCGATGCTTGCTGTCACCGACCGCGGTAGAAAACCTGCAGCGAAAGAGACACACCGATGCTCATCCTTCTTCTGCTGATGGCACTCGCCCTTGCCGCCGGATGCTGGGCGTACTCCTACGTGTGGCGCGGACTGAACCGCCGCGTCATTGCCGCCGTGAAGGTGGTCGACCCGATGATTACGCTCGGCCCGTACGTCATGGTGGCGTGGGTGGCGTTCATGGCTCTGATTGCCACGAATATCTGGGCGACCGGAACCCTGCACACCGTGCTAACGATTAGCCTCTGGGTGGTTGCCGTAGGCTGCCTCGGCTGGGCTGGATTCTGGCTTCTCATGCACTGCCTGGGTGGGCAGACCCCCGGCAAACGCCCGATGTGGTGGCGCGAGGCGGTTGCCGCGAAGTTCGCCTGGCGTAACCTCTCGCGCATGCCCGCCTACCTGGGCGCTCGCACCAGCATCCTGCCGGTAGAGAACCCGCACCTGACCAAGCCGTATTCCGGGTCGTGGACTCGCCCGCTCGGTGCGACCATGTCCGGGTACAGCTCCAACGGTGAGTTTATTGAGGGCTTTGACGAGTTCGGTCGCAAGATGCCGCGCCTCTACCCGGTGGGCCCCGAACCGACCATCTTTGAGATGGCGCGTTGGGGTAAGTCGGTGAGCTCCGATCAGCTGCTGACGACCTTCCTGCCGACGGCTCCGTTTGAGCGTCTGCGTCTGCCCGGCACCATTACGGGCCCCTTCACCTTTGCGGGGGAGGTGCCGCACGGTGCGGTGACGAAGTGGCCTCGCCGCAGTGGCGCGAACCGCGCCTTCGGCTCCTACGCTCGTCTGGGTGAAATCACCGAACGCAAGGTGGAGCTGCTGGTTGACCACCGCATCATTGCGGCGCTGCAGACCACCCGTGAAAGCTACGAACGCCGCCACAGCTGGATGCTCGCCTTCACCGATATCGCAGTCGGCGACTTCACGATGGACGCTGACGAGAACGGCAACCTGCGTATCACCTTCGGCATGATGACCGAGGGCTACGAGACTCCGTGGGTCTTCACCAGCACCCTGAAAGCCAGCCCGCGCCTGCGCCGCAAGGTACACCACGCCATGCGTGAGCGTCGCGTGCTCAAGCAGAGTAGCGGCGAGCTGATGGACTGGTACTTTGTGCCCAAGCTCAGCGAGTTCCCGCACGGTCCGGTCACGAATGAGCTTCCCGAAGAGTTCTACTTCAAGTCCAATATCATGGTCACGAACCGTCACGAGAGCTCCTCGCGTGCCACGGGTGAGGCACACTGAGGGAAACTCTGCCATGAGGTGCCCAGTCTGGAAGTGCACAGGTTGGAAAAGCACAGGCTGAATACCTCGAAAGCGCACCCCAAAAATTTAGATACCGCAGATACTTACACGCCGGTTGCTACTCCATGGGGGAGTGGCAGCCGGTGCTTTTCTGCTGTTTCAATCTCTCGACAGAGCCTCATGACGATGCAGGCAGAAGCGGGCAACAAGCCACGATAGAATAGAAACTTAGAGCACTATGAGCGCAAGCCCGGGGCGTTTTCTTCCCTTCGCGAGCTTGCCGTGCTGAGAACATCTGCAGAGCATATTCGCAGAGATCACCTGCAGAAAACACCTGCGGGGAACACCTGCAGAGAACACACAGTCATCACTTGCCGAAAGGATTCCCGTGGCGTCTTCGAACTACACCGCCCGTCACCTCTCCGTGCTGGAAGGTCTGGAAGCTGTACGCAAACGCCCGGGCATGTACATTGGCTCCACCGACTCCCGCGGCCTGATGCACTGCCTCTGGGAGATTATCGACAACTCGGTGGATGAGGCGCTCGCCGGTTTCGGTCAGTCCATTCAGGTCATTCTGTACCGTGACGGTTCGGTTGAGGTGCGCGATGATGGCCGCGGTATCCCCACCGATATTGAGCCGCGTACCGGCTTATCCGGTGTGGAGGTCGTGTTCACCAAGCTGCACGCGGGCGGTAAGTTTGGCGGCGGCTCCTATAACGCGTCCGGTGGTTTGCACGGTGTGGGCGCCTCCGTGGTGAACGCGCTGTCTTCCCGCCTGGACGTGCAGGTGGATCGTGGCTCGAAGACCTACCAGATGTCCTTCCGCCACGGCATTCCCGGCTTCTTCGAGTCCGGCCGCACCCCCAAACCCGATGACCCGTTCACCCCCGCAACCGAGGGCACTGACGCCCTGCAGATTGTGGGGCGCGCTAAGCGTGGCGTAACCGGCACCCGCGTGCGTTATTGGGCTGACCCGCAGATTTTCACCCCCGACGCCAAGTTCAGCTACGAAGACTTGGCTGCTCGTGCGCGCCAGACCGCGTTCCTCATTCCGGGTCTGCGTATTTGCATCCGCGATGAGCGCCGCCTGCCCGGCACCCCCGGCGAGTTGGAGCCCCACGAGGAAGTTTTCCAGTACGACGGCGGCATTAGCGAGTTCGTCGATTTCTTGGCGCACGATGAGCGTATTACCGACACCTGGCGTTTTAGCGGTAGCGGCTCTTTTACCGAGACCGTGCCCGTGCTGGGTGAGGACGGCCGCTCGCAGCTGACTGACGTGGAACGCGATTGCGAGGTGGACGTTGCCCTGCGCTGGGGCATCGGCTACGAGACGACGGTCCGTAGCTTCGTGAACATTATTGCCACCCCCAAGGGCGGTACCCACACCACCGGTTTTGAGCAGGGCCTGCTGCGCGTGATGCGCAAGCACCTTGCCGATAATGCCCGCAAGTACAAGGTGGGTAACGACAAGATTGAGAAGGATGACGTTCTCGCCGGCTTGACCGCCGTGCTGACCGTGCGTCTTGCCGAGCCGCAGTTTGAGGGCCAGACCAAGGAGATTCTGGGTACCCCGGCGGTTCGCCAGATTGTGTCGAAGGTCGTGGGGGACGCCCTGAAGGCTCGTCTGGAGTCGACCGCCCGTGCGGAGAAGGCTCAGGCGACCGCTCTGTGCGAGAAGGTCGTCTCTGAGATGAAGACCCGCGTCTCGGCGCGCATCCATAAGGAAACTCAGCGCCGTAAGACCGCGCTGGAGTCTTCGTCTATGCCCACCAAGCTGGTGGATTGCCGTTCGACCAATGTTGAGCATTCTGAGCTGTTCATTGTGGAGGGTGACTCGGCGCTGGGTACGGCGCGTCTGGCGCGTTCTTCTTCGTATCAGGCTCTGCTGCCGATTCGCGGTAAGATCCTGAACACTCAGCGTGCTTCGGTGACTGATGTGCTCGCGAATGCTGAATGCGCGGCGCTGATTCAGGTTATTGGTGCAGGCTCGGGTCGTACTTTTGACCTGGATTCTGCTCGCTACGGTAAGGTCATTATGATGACCGATGCGGACGTGGACGGCGCCCACATTCGTACCCTGCTACTGACTCTGTTCTACCGTTACATGCGTCCGCTGATTGAAGCGGGTCGCGTGTACGCTGCGGTTCCGCCTCTGCATCGCGTGGAGGTGGTGCGCCGCGGCAAGCCGAACGAGATGGTGTACACCTACTCGGAGAAGCAGCTGCATGAGCTTCTGGATTCTTTGCAGGAGCAGGGTGTGTCGTATAAGGAACCCATTCAGCGTTATAAGGGTCTGGGTGAGATGGACGCTGACCAGCTGGCTGAGACGACGATGGATCCGCGTCATCGCATGTTGCGCCGTATTCGTATTGAGGATGCGGAGGCTGCCGAGCGTGCGTTCTCCTTGTTGATGGGTTCTGAGGTGGCTCCGCGTAAGGAGTTCATTATTGCGGGTGCCCATCAGCTGGATGCCGAGAGCATTGATATGTAGCGTGCGGTGCTTTGCGGGGCATTGCGGTGCCTTGTAGGGCAGTGGTGGCTGGCGTGTCACAATCCATGAATTTTATGTGAGAATAGTCACGCAATTCTCGGAGAAACCGCGTAAATTCCGCATGAAACGTGCAAATTTAAGCTTTGAGTACTACTTGAAGCGCCTGTCATAATCACGGAATCTGTCACCAAAATTTTGCAGAAAATATTAAAAACTGCAATATTTCACCGTGGTTCCGAAACTGCTTCTCAACCCCGCAAGGCACCATCGTGTCTCATTCCTCTAACCATCCTCACATCGAGGGATAACGTCCAAGGTACCTTTAGCGAAACGTCAAGCAATAAACGTCCATACTATGCACAGCCTACTCACAGCTTCTTAAGAAAACCCTGTACCTTAGAAGCATGAGAGACAGTGTGTCAGTAACTCTCGTATGCCCTCCATCGATGGTGGACTACCCGAAATCTGGCACAAGCACACATTAAGTACACACATAGTAAGGACCTATCAATGGATCCCCTTGATTTTGGTAGGTGGCAGTTCGGTATTACCACCGTCTACCACTTCTTCATGGTTCCGCTGACTCTGGGTCTGGGCCTTGTGGTGACCTACCTGTACATTCGCTACGTTCGTACCAAGAAGGACGAATACAAGCGCATGACGAAGTTCTGGGGCAAGCTGTACCTCATTAACTTCGCTATGGGTGTGGCCACCGGTCTGGTTCAGGAATTCCAGTTCGGCATGGCGTGGAGTGAATACTCCCGCTTCGTCGGCGACGTCTTCGGCGCTCCGCTGGCAATGGAAGGCCTCTTCGCCTTCTTCGTTGAGTCGACCTTCCTCGGTCTGTGGATCTTCGGTTGGGACCGCCTCAAGCCTGCTGTACACGCGTTCTCGCTGTTCATGGCAGTTCTCGGCTCCTGGATTTCTGCATTCTTCATTCTGGTTGCAAACTCCTGGATGCAGCACCCCGTTGGCGCAGAAATGATTGATGGTCGTCCCCGTATGACCGACATCGGCGCAGTGCTGATGAACCCCCTCGCATGGGTGACCTTCTCTCACGTCATCACCTCCGCAATTCAGGTTGCAGGTGGCTTCCTGGTTGGTATCGCATGGTACAAGCTGTGGCGTCGCCGCAAGGATGGCATCGATAAGGTCGTTGACGGCAAGGTCGTTGTTGGCGAGTCCGACAAGGGTGCACGCGATAAGACTGACTTCAAGGTCTGGCTGACCTCCCTGCGCCTGGGCGCAGTCGTTGGTCTCCTCGCGTTCGCAGGCATCGGCGCATCCGGTCACCTGCAGGCACAGATGATGATCCACGAGCAGCCCCTCAAGATGGCTGCTGCAGAAGCTGCGTGCCACGACGGCACCGCCTTCTCCGTTCTGACCGTCGGCGAGCTCGGCGCTCAGAGCTGCGATAAGATCCACACCGTCATCGAGGTTCCCGGCGTGTTGTCCTTCCTGGCACACGACAACTTCGACACCCCGGTGAAGGGTATTCAGACCCTGCTGCCCGAGTACGAAGCTAAGTTCGGCACCAACCTGCCCAACAACCCGCTCTACGGTGAGCGCGCAGGTCAGAAGATTGACTACCTGCCCTCCCTCGAGGTCTCCTACTGGGGCTTCCGCGGCATGATTGGCCTGGGTGCAGTCGTACTGCCCTTCTACCTCTACGCACTGTGGGTAACCCGCAAGAAGGGCGTGGGCACCGTCCCCGAGTCCAAGCTGCTCAAGAACGTTGCTGTCTGGTCTATCCTGGCTCCCTTCTTTGGTATCGCCCTCGGCTGGATCTTCACCGAAATGGGCCGCCAGCCCTTCGTTGTTGCTCCGAACCTTCAGGGTGACCCCGCAATCCACCTGTTCACCGCAGCAGCTATCTCCCCGGGTGTTTCCGGTGAAGAAATCCTCTTCTCCCTGCTCACCCTGGGCCTGCTCTACGGCGTGCTGATGGTGGTTGAGGTTTACCTGCTCATCAAGTACGTCAAGGCCGGTGTTGTGGCAGCAATGCCCGAGCTGGTTCAGTCGCACCACGAGGACGAGTCCAACGACAAGTCCAAGCGCGATGTGCTGGAGTTCGCCTACTAGGCGGGTAAGGATTGATTCACCATGAACTTTGATTTCAATATCTTTGCCGGTCAGCCTGGCCTGCCCACCCTCTGGTTTGTCGCCATTGGCGTCTTCCTCATCATGTACCTGATCCTCGACGGTTTCGACCTGGGCGTCGGCATGCTGATGGGTTCCAAGTTCACCAAGAACGAGAAGGAACGTCGTCTGTTGCTGAACATCATCGGCCCCGTCTGGGACGGTAACGAGGTGTGGATTGTGTCCGGCGGTGCTGCTATCTTCGCAGCATTCCCCATCTGGTACGCAGCCCTCTTCTCGGCTCTGTATATCCCCCTGACTCTCGCGCTGGTCTTCCTGATTCTGCGCGTGGTCGCCATTGAGTACCGCGGTAAGAAGAACGACGAGAAGTGGATCCGTAACTGGAACATCGCTCTGTCTGTTTCTTCCTTCTTCATCGCGTTGCTCGTCGGTGCTCTGCTGGGCCTGACCTCCATGGGTCTGCCCATCAACGAGAACGGTGACCGCGTCGGCGGCGCCTTCGCTTGGGTATCCCTGCCGGTTCTGCTCGGCGGTCTGGGCTTCGTTGGCTTCGCCCTGGTTCAGGGTCTTGCCTTCATCGCTCTGAAGACCGACGGTGATATCCGCGACCGTGCCCGCAACACCCTGGTACGCTGGTCTCCCGTCCTGCTGCTGCCGATCGTTGCATGGGTTCTGACTCTGGACTTCACCACCGGTAACGGCATCTCCTGGCTGTGCACCATCCTGGCTGTGGTTGCTGTTCTGATTGCTTGGATCTCCGCAAAGGGTGGCCGTGAGGGTCGCGCTTTCGCTGGTCTGTCCGTGTTCCTCGCATTCGGCGCTCTTGCAATCTTCACCGCAATGTACCCGAACGTTCTGCCCTCCACCCTGGACCCGGCATACTCGCTCACCATTGCGAACGCATCCAGCTCCGAGTACACCCTGGGCGTTATGACCTTCGTGACCTGCCTTGGTCTGCCGGTCGTGTTCGTCTACCAGGCATGGACCTACTGGGTCTTCCGTAAGCGTCTGCACGTGGATCACATCCCCGATGCTCACGACGCTACCGAACTGGCTGAACTGCCGACCAAGTAGCATGTAGCTGATTGAAGAATCCCCCGAATTTCTCTGCTGAGAAGTTCGGGGGATTTTTCTATGCCCACATTTCTATTCCAGCTAAGGGGTCTGCACGCAGAGGACTATGACCGCTGCGGATGCAGCTCTCGGCAGGCGAGTGGGAGCGCAAAAATTTTTGGTGCACACCCCCCCCGAAATTCGGGCGCGACAGGGAGTAAAAGGTGTAATGTGGTGTACAACTCACTCTTATGAAAGGGGTTCAACGATGAAGTTCCTCAATCGCAGCTCCACTGCACCCGCCCCTCGCGCCGGTTTGAGCCGTCGATTGCTCACCACGGGTGCCCTGCTCTGCATCGGCGTGCTCCCGCTGAGCGCATGCTCGCTCTTCAACCCGCCGCTGGAACGTGACGAAAGCGTCCACGCCATCTTTGATGCGGAACAGGACATCGTAAAGATGCCCCTGGACGATTACCTCTACTACGAGTTGGGCACTCATTACGAATACACGGCCTATCAAATCGCCATGAAGCAGTGCTACGCCGAACACGGGCAGAGCTACACCGACCCCGACCAAGCTCCCCAATCTGAAAGCGCGCCGCGTGGCGATAATGGGCGAATGTACGGTCCCTGGAACGTCGAGTACGCCAAGAAGTACGGTTTTCAGAAGCGAGACCCCAATGCCAAAGCTCCCATCTCCGTCACCCCAGGGGCAAGCCTCAGCCCCGAGGAGCAGCTTCGCATCGAATGTCTTGACAAGGCCCGCGAGACCCTGGACGCCGCGGTGCCCGAAGGCAAGAGGCCCGAGAATGATGTGCAGTCCACATCCAGTCGTATCTTCAGCGACGCAACCAGCGCCGTTTACGGTAGCAAACTGCACCGCGAGCTCGAAGAGAAGTGGAAGCAGTGCGTCTCAAACCGGGGGCTCACCCCCATTAAGGCAGGGGAGGTAGCCGAGGAATCCCCGCTGGCTGAGCAGCAGAGCAAGAACGGCGGTTACAACGAGCCCGCCTCCGAAGAAGAGATTCGTATCGCCACCATCCAGGCTGAATGTAACCAGCAGGTCGGCATGAGCCAGCAGCTCTACGACCTGGAAGCCCAGTACCAGATGCCGCTCATCCGCAAGTACCAGTCGCAGCTTGAGCAGGACCGCAAGGCAGAACGTGAGCGTGACGAGAAGTTCAAGCAGTACGTTCTGGAGCACCAGTAACTCGAGACAGCATACTACGGCGTAAAGAACAGAAAGACACCGCCATGACCACTCACACGAAAAACCAAAACAGCGGGCACCGCTTCAGCGAGCGCATCGCCCGACCCCGCGTGCTCCTGCTGCTGGCAATCCTCGCCATCGGTTCGCTCATGCTTTCCTTCTACCTTGGTACCCGCTACGCCGCCACGGGCCCCGACCCGGCCGTGCAGGCGAAAACCGTGATTCCGGTCTGGGCGAAGGTTGAAGAACGAACCGTCAGCGAGGGCCTCGCCATTGCCGGAACCACCAAGGCTGGAGAGACCGCCCCGATTAGCGCGCGCACCAACGGTGAGCCGGTGCTCGTCTACCAGAACCAGAAGCCCGGTAACGTGCTCAAGGCCGGTGACTTCATCGGCATCATTGGCGCCGACCCCGTCTTCGTGCTGGACGGGCCGCTACCGCTGTACCGCGACCTCCACCTGGGCGATAACGGTGACGACGTGCTCGCCTTCCAGAAGGCACTGAACTCCGCCGGGTACGCCACCGAGCTGAGCGGCACCGTCACCGAAGACACCCTCGACGCCGTCACGCGCCTGCACCGTGCGCACCTGACCGGCGTGCCCAGCGAGGGGGTCACCAACATTGCCCGCAGCAACTACGCGATTCTGCCCGCAGGTAGCCACACCGTCACCGCAGTTGCCGCGGTCGGTCAGCTCATTAACGACGGCAACCCCATCGCGAGCGTAGAAACCAGCGAACCCTACGTGGAATCCAGCGTTGAACTCTCCGTTGCCAATAAGCTCAAGGTCGGCGACCGCGTCAGCCTGCGCACCTCCACCGGCAGCGTGGAAGGTACCATCACCAGCATCGGTGAGCTGCAGAACGACCCCTCCAAGGGGGCCGCGAAGAGCGTACGATTCAGCGCCGACGACCCGAGCAAGCTCACTCCGGGGCAGAGCGCCTCCATCACTAGCAAGGGCAACACCTCAACCACCCTCGCCGTGCCGACTACCGCGGTACGTCAGGACTCCCAGGGCACCTACGTGCTTGTTGAAAAGGGCGGAAGCTCCACCTCGACCAGCAAGGATGCGCCCGCCACCGAACGAGTCAACGTTGAGGTCCTCCGCACCGCCGGCGGATACGCCGCCATCAACGCGAACCTCAGCACGGGACAGAAGGTGCTTGTCTCATGAGTCGCCGTAAGATAACCCCAGACACAAGCCCAGGACGTGCGCCTACAATTGCGCCCAACGTAGCGTCCGCCGCTACACCTGCCGCCGGGCTCGGTACCGCGCCTGCTATCGAAATGCACGGCATTACCCGCATCTTCGAGGGGAGCGAACGAGCAGTCCTCGACCACCTCGACCTGGTGGTCGAACGCGGCGAATTCCTCGCCATTATTGGTCCGTCGGGCTCCGGTAAATCCACCCTGCTCAACGCCATTGGCCTGCTCGACACTCCCACCAGTGGAACCTACAGCCTCTTCGGCAAAAACACGGAAGGACTCAGCGACAGAGAACGCGACGAAATGCGCCGAGACCACCTCGGCTTCATCTTCCAATCCTCAAACATGCTGCTGGACGAAACCAGCACGACCAACGCCTCCATGGGTCTGCGCGTGCAGGGCGTACCCTACGGTGAGCGCCTGCAACGCACCGAAGAAACCCTAGAATTTCTGGGGTTGAGTGACCGCGCCAGCATCCGCACCCGCTACCTTTCCGGTGGCGAGAAGCAGCGTTGCGCCATTGCCCGCGCCCTCGCCACGCGCCCGCCGCTGATTCTTGCCGACGAGCCCACCGGCAACCTGGACAGCCACAATAGCGCCAAGGTTATTGAGATTCTGCAGCGCATTAACGCGACCGGCTGTACCGTGCTGGTGATTACCCACGACCCGGAGGTTGCCGCCGCCGCCCGCCGCGTGATTCGCATTGAGGATGGACGGTTGCACGAGCAGAGCCGCGCCGACTTGGCTACGGCGCCGGTCGCTGAGGTGCCGGTTGCCGAGGCTGTGCCGGCTACAACGGATACCCCTACAGAAGCTACGGTAGGTGCCCCGGTAGATGCCCCCGCCGGCCTCGCACCGGGGGAGAAGCCCGCCGCGCACCGCCGCGGAAGCTTCCTCACCGACGACAGCATCGAGGCAATCTCGGCGCTCACCTCCCGACCGCTACGCACCCTGCTGCTGGGCCTGTCCTTCGCGCTGGGCGTGGGCGGACTCATCAGCGCCTCCGGCATGAGCGAATCCGCCAGCTACCAGGTGAACCAGCGTCTGCTCGGCTCCGAACAATCCACGCTCTACATCAGCGACAGGGATAACGACCAGAACATGCTCGGAACCTACCGGCAGGGCGAATCCGCGCAGAATGTTGCCGACCGCATTAGCGCGCTGGACTACGTGAAGAACACCGGATTCGTCAGTAGCGTGGCACCCGCCGACGTGCGAATCACCCGGTTCAGCCCCTACGAGGACGAACCCAAAACGGCGATTGGTCTCAGCTCCACCTCGAAGACCAGGCTCGAGCAAATCGGTGCCCGCATGAACCCCGAAACCCTGCGTGCGCTCGAACAGATGAACTCGACCCTCACCCAGGAGAACGTTGCCGACCGTCAACGTGCCGAGCAGCTCTCGGGCGCTATCGTTTCGGTTTCTGCTGCCCGCGCCCTCGGCATTATTCCCGAAGATAAGGTGGCAGATAACGCCACAACCGAGCCCAGACCCGGCGAGCTACCCACCGTCGATTACGGAATTAAACTCGGTGGGCTACCGCAGGTGGCACCCGGTGTGAGCATCTGGGTGGACGGCCAGCTGATGCCGGTCATCGGCCTCTTTGACCCCGGCAATAGCGGCTACGAATTCAGGAACTCGGTCATTGTCTCGCCGGGCACACTTCAGCGCACCGGACGCGGCCAGGTGACCTACATTGCCGAAACCGAACGGGGCTACGGCAAGGCGGTCGCCAAGGCCATTCCGCTGGCCCTCAAACCCGCTGAACCCAGCCAGATCAACGTGGAAACCCCCTCCGACCTGCAGAGCCTGCGCGCGTCTATCGCCTCGGATCTGGGTCTGTACGTGGGTGTGCTCTCCGGAATTTTGCTGGTGCTCGCCTCCCTCTCGGCGGCAACCGCAATGTACCTGTCCGTGCAATCGCGTACCGCAGAGATTGCGCTGCGCCGCGCCATCGGATCGAGTAAGTGGCTGATTGCCCGCATCTTCCTCATGGAGGGCGTCATGCTCGGTGTGCTCGGCGGTTCCATTGGTGCCTGCTCCGGCATGATTGCGACCATTATTCTTTCGCTCGTACAGGGATGGCAGGCGGTTCTCTCCCCGGGATTCGTGGTGCTCGGCGTGGGGGTAGGCGCCCTCACCGGCCTGGTGTCTTCGGCATACCCGGCGTGGGTGGCATCCCGCAAGAGCCCCGCCGACGCGATGCGCGGCTAAAGATAGCGTTGGGTGGGGAACCAGCCAATTAGCTGAAACTCGACTGGTCAAATAGGTATTAGATAGCCCACCCCTTAAACTGATGGGAGGTAAAAACAGCAGAAGACTAAGGACAACACGTGAGTCGAACGCACACACCGCGTCATGCTGACAAACATCAGAACACTGAGGCACCAGAGGTGACCGAAGGAAAGCGCAACGACCGCGCTGACCGCCGCCCACCTCTGGGCCCTGACGCCCGTAAAACCCTCAGCACGTTCGGCATTATCACCGCCGTGCACACCCTCGCGACGGTGCTTTTCAGTGCCGCCCTGGCTGTAATCATTGCCCGGGCGGCACACGCCGGTTTCGCCGCTGTTGCCGCCGAACACGCGCGCCTCAAAGAGACCAGCGCCCCGGACGTGTACCGCGCCTACATTGAGTTCTCTGGCTCCGCGCAGGCGCAGCTGGAGGCGCACGGCGGCTGGTTGCTCGGCCTCGGCGGCATCTTCGGTGACGCAGACACCATTACCCCCGGCCTGATTGCGGTCGCTGTCATCGCCCTGCTCGTCCGCTCGGGTACCGACTACCTGCTGGCTGTGAGCGCGCAGCGTGCCGCCTCCGGAGCGAAGTCTCAGATTCGTTCTTCGCTGCTCAAGCGTGTGCTCGCCACCGGTGGCGCAGACACTCCCGAGGGTACCGGCGCGACCGCTGTGCTGCTGTCCCGTGGCCTGAACGCCCTGGACGACTACTACACCAAGACCCTGACCGCGTTCGTGTCCACCGCGATTGTGCCGTTCATCCTCTGGGTTGTTGTGGCGGCCCTAGACTGGATGAGCGCAATGGTGCTGGCGTGCACCCTGCCGCTCATTCCGGTGTTCATGATTCTGATTGGTAAGAACACCCGCGACGAAACCGCAGAAGCTCAGGCTGAACTGCACCGCCTCTCCGACCATATTCTGGAGCTGGTGCGCGGCCTGCCCGTCATTATCGGTCTGGGCCGTGAACGCGCACAGACCCGCGCCATGAACGCGCTCGGCCAGCGTTATCGTGAACGCACCATGCAGACCCTGCGTAGCGCCTTCATGTCTTCGCTCGCCCTGGAGCTCATCACCACCATTTCGGTGGCGCTGATTGCTGTGCTGATTGGTGTGCGCCTGGTCAACGGCACCCTGGGCCTGGACACCGCAATTCTTGTGCTGCTGCTGGCTCCCGAATGCTACCAGCCGCTGCGTGATGTGGGTGCCGCCTACCACCAGTCGGAGGACGGTGTTGCCGCCCTGCGTAGCGCCCAGAAGATTATTGATGCGCCCCTGCCCGCCGCCGCTGCGGATTCGGCTACTCAGGACTCGGCTGCGCAGAAGGCTCACCCTTCCACCATCGCTGTTGAGGACCTGTCGGTGAGCTACCCGGCGCGTCCTGCGGTGCTGACTAACCTGTCCCTGAACCTGGACCGTCGCGTTGGCTCGGGTCAGGATGCACGCGGCGCGGTGATCGGCGTGATGGGTGAGTCCGGCTGTGGTAAGTCCACCCTGCTGAACGTGTTCTCCGGTGCCGTGCGTGAGGGGCTGGTGCCCACCGGCTCAGAGGAGCCCGTGCACCTGACCGGTAGCGTGCGTGGTCTGGGAACCACCCTGGTTATTCCGCAGTCGCCGGTCTTCACCGCACCCACCGTGCAGACCGAAATGGCTCTCTACGCGCTGAGCGCCACCGAGGTGGAGCGTGAGCGCGCAGCCGCTCTGCTCGGTGAAGCGATGGACTCCAAGAAGCTGTCTGTCACCGATGCGGAGTCCGCGCTGCTGGTTGGCCCGCTGGCTCAGCTGGGCATGGAGAAGCTCACCGCCCTTGAGCCCGGTGCTCTCAGTGCAGGTCAGGCGCGCCGCCTCGCCGTGGCGCGCACCCTGGCTCGTGCTGAGGCTATCTACCGTGCCGGCGGTGGGCAGACCGTGCTGACCGTCCTGGTGGATGAGCCGACCGCGCACCTGGATGCCTACTCGGCATACCTGGTGACCCGCGCCCTGCACCGCCTGGCGGAACTTGGCGCAACCGTGCTGATTGTGACCCACGAGCAGGAGCTCGCCGCTGGCTGCGACACCCTCGTTCGTGCCGTGCAGACCGCTCAGGGCTACACCTGGACCGCCGAGGCGAACACCGCCCGCGTTGCCGTTCCTGCGCAAGCCCCCGCGCACCTGCTCAAGGATCGGGAGGAGTACGAGGCTGAAAGCACCGCCCCGGCGGGCGCCTCCGCAGCTGCCGAGGCCGAGGAAGCCGAGCCTGCCGGCCTGTTCGCAAGCCTGCGCACCCTGAAGGAACTGACCGGTATCGGTGTTCGCGCCGCAACCGGCCCGGTGATTATGGCTGCGATTACGTCCCTGATGGCTGCGGCACTGACCGCGCTGTCCGGCTGGCTGATTGTTCGCGCCGCCGAGGGCCCGGCAATGATGTACCTGATGGTCGCCATTGTGGGCGTGCGTTTCTTCGGTCTGGGTCGTGCCTGCGCCCGCTACGCTGAGCGTCTGATGACCCACTCGAAGGTTCTTGCCGCCGCAAATATTCTGCGTCTGCGCGCCTGGGTCGGCGCATGGCAGAGCGTGAGCAGCGTGCGTGCCCTGCTACGTGGTGACGCGCTGCTCGAACGCCTCGTGGGCGGTATTGATGAGCTGCGTGACGGCGTGCCGCGCGTTATTATCCCGCCGGCTGCGCACCTGCTGGTCATGACCGCGGCGCTGATTACGACCGCGTGCATCCTGCCGCAGGCTCTGATTCCGGTCCTGCTTGCCGTGCTGGTCAGCACTTTTGTGGCTCCGTGGATTGTGCTGCGCGCCGATGCCCGTGCGGAGGCGCTGGCTCGCCGCTCCACCGCGCAGATGCTGCGCCTGGGTACCGGCATGCTTTCGGCTGCTGAGGATCTGCGCGCTAACGGTGTGGCAACCACCGCTGAGAAGGCTAACGGCGCCCTGGACGCCGAGAACCTGTCCGCCCTGCAGAAGGGCTCGACCGCTCAGGGCGTGGGACGTACCCTCGTGACCCTCAGCTGGTTCGGTGCGGCTCTGGCGAGCGCAATCATTGCGTACCCGCTGGCTGTTGACGGCACCGTGCGTGCCCCCGAAGCGGCGATCGTGGTGCTGCTGTGCACCGGCATGCTGGAAAGCTCCCTGGGCCATGTTGAGGCGGTCCGCTCCTGGCCCGCGTTCAGCCGCCTGCTCGCGACGATTGCCCCGAGCGTGCGTAACGTATCCCTGGAGGGTATTGTTGCCGTCTCGACCCTGAAGCGTTCCGTACCGACCGAGGCTGAGGTGGACACCCACGTTCTGCCGCGTCGTGCTGAGCGTCTGCGTGCCCGCGCGGAGGCTGAGATGGAGGAGCTGCTAGAAGCTGACCGTCAGCGTGCCCACCGCTTTGACCGCCCCGAATCTGCGGCTGACGCTCAGACGGAATCTAAGGCTGGCGCTCAGGCTGCTGCCCCGCGCCCGCCGAAGCCCGGCGAACCCACCCTGGTCAGCTGCGGCACCCCGCAGGAACTCGGCGTGAAGGTCACCGACCCCGCCCCGGCACTGAGCCTGCAGGACGCAGCCGCCCGCTGGCCCGGCATGGATCACCCGGTCTTCACCGACCTGAACATGAACGCCCGCGCCGGCTCCTGGACTGCGGTGACCGGCCCCTCCGGTTCCGGTAAGTCTACGGTGCTTGCCACCGTTCTGGGCTTCTTGCCGCTGGAGTCCGGCCGCGTGCTGGCTTCCGGTGAGGTCCTGGAGGGTGAGCAGCTGCGCGGCTACGCGGCGTGGTGCCCGCAGGCGGCTCACATTTTCGAGTCAACCCTCGAGGGTAACCTGATGCTGGCTCGTGACCGTTCGGATCGCCCGAGCGAAGAAGAGCTGATTGAGGTTCTGCGCCGTGTGGGTCTGGGCGAATGGTTTGACGCTCTGCCTCAGGGCCTACGCACCCCGGTGGGTGCTGGCGGTTCCTTCTTGTCGGGCGGTCAGCGTCAGCGTCTGGCGGTGGCTCGTGCCCTGCTGGTGAACTCGCCGGTGCTGCTGCTGGACGAGCCGACCGCGCACCTGGACGCTGAGTCTGCCCGCGCGTTGATGGCTGACCTGGATGCGGCGACCCGCTCCAGCTCCGTGGCTACGGTTTTGGTGTCGCACCGTCCCGAGGATATTGCCCGCTGCGATGAGGTGGTTCGCCTCTAAACGCATCTGGCGCAGGCGCCACGTGCGGATTGCACATGAAGAAAGGCCCCGGTACATCAGTACCGGGGCCTTTCTTCGCGTTCATATCTCTGCGCGTTATATGCGCGCGCAGGTTCCTCGCGGCTTCGTCGTTCCCTGTTTTGTCCTCCCCGGCTTCGTTAACAACCTAGAGCCGAAAGGCCGCGAACGGCGCGCCTAGAAGAGCTTTTCACCCTCCGGGCTAACCGCCATCGCAGCAGAAACAGCCGCATAGTTCGGGCCCACAATGCCGATGCTCTGAGTGAGCATCACACCGGATCCGTCACGGGCACCGTGCTCGGTCGGCAGGGAACGAGCCACACCGCCGGAGGATGCCGCCTTCGCCGGGCCCACGCCCACCCACGCCAGAGCCAGCTGGCTCTCACCGGTGAGGAAGCGGTGCGCACGCACGCCGCCGGTTGCGCGGCCCTTCTGCGGGTACTCGCTCAGGGCGGTGACCTTGGCGCTCGCCAGGCCGTCCTTGCCGTTGGTGACGGTTACGACCTCCGCCGCGTCGCCGGGCGCGGTCACACCCAGGGCGATGAGGCGGTCGCCGTCGGCAAGCTTGATGCCTGCGATACCGCCGCCGGTGCGTCCCTGCGGGCGGACCTTCGCCGCATCGAAGGTCAGCAGCTTCGCGTCGCGAGTGACGAAGGTGAGAACCATGTCGTCGGTGGGGCAGGGGGCGGCGGCTACGATTTCGTCGCCGTCCTTGAGCTTCATGATGTCCCACTCGGTCTGGTTCAGCGGGTAATCCGGGTTGAGGCGCTTGATCACGCCACCCGTGGTTGCCAGCGCCAGCACCGTGTTCAGCGGTACGAGGGCGACCAGCTTCTCACCCTTGGCGAGCTGAACCAGCTCGGCTGCCTTCACCGCCGAGGCCATAGAGGGGGTGCCGCCGTTCTCGTCCAGCACCGCAATGTCCATGACGGACAGACGCACCATGCGTCCTGCGGAGGTCACGGCACCGATCTCACCGCGCGCGGTGGTCGGCACAATCGAGGCGAACACGTCGTGCTTGAAACGCTTGCCGGGATCCACGAGCGCCTCGCGGATGGGCTTGCCGGGGGTTCGTCCCATCATGCCGGAGGCGGAGAGCAACACCCAGCAGGGCTCGTCCGCGATTTCGAGGGCGAGGCCCAGGCTCTTCTTCGCCTTGGACTGCGCGGTGACCGCCTCAATGGCGACCTGCATGTCGTCCTTGGTTTTGAGCTGGGTGCGGCGGTCGGTGCCGTAGCGTTCGGCGACCTCGGCGAGCTCGTCGGAGACCAGTTCGCGCAGCGCCGCGTCGGAGCCGAGGATACGCTGCAATTCCGCGATGTCCTGCTGCAGGGTGTCGCGTTCTGCTTCCAGCTCCAGGCGGGAGTACTTGGTGAGCTGGCGCAGGCGTAACTCCAGAATGTGGTTCGCCTGGGTGTCGGTCAGGTCGAAGACGGCCTTCAGCTTTTCGCGTGCCTGAGCGGTCTCATCAGATTCACGAATGATCTGGATGACCTCGTCAATGTCGAGAATCGCCACGAGTAGGCCCTCCACCAGGTGCAGGCGGTCGGTGCGCTTGCCCAGACGGAATTCGGTGCGGCGGCGGACCACGTTCAGGCGGTGGTCAATGTACACGCGCATCAGGTCGAGCAGGCCGAGGGTCTGCGGCTGACCGTCCACGAGCGCCACATTGTTAATGCCGAAGGAATCCTCGAGCGGGGTGTGCTTGTAGAGGGCGGCGAGCACCGCCTCGGGGTTGAAGCCGTTCTTGATTTCGATGACGAGGCGCAGACCGTTGGTGCGGTCGGTCAGATCGACCACGTCGGAGATGCCGGTGAGCTTCTTGGAGTTGACGCCGTCCTTGATCTTTTCGATGACCTTTTCGGGGCCGACCATGTACGGCAGTTCGGTGACGACAATGCCCTGCTTGCGGGGGCTGACCTGCTCGATGGAGACCTTTGCTCGGGTCTTGAAGGTGCCGCGGCCGGTTTCGTAGGCGTCACGGATGCCTCCCAGACCCACGATGGTGCCGCCGGTGGGCAGGTCGGGGCCGGGGATGAACTTCATGATGTCTTTGAGGGTCGCCTCGGGGTGGGCGATGAGGTGGCGGGTACCTGCGATGACCTCGCGCAGGTTGTGCGGCGCCATGTTGGTTGCCATGCCGACCGCGATGCCGGTGGTGCCGTTGACGAGCAGGTTCGGGAACGCCGCGGGCAGCACGGAGGGCTGCATGAACTGGTTGTCGTAGTTCGGTACAAAGTCAACCACGTCTTCTTCGAGGTCCGCGGTGAGCGCCTGCGCGGCGGGTGCCATGCGTGCTTCGGTGTATCGGGCGGCTGCCGGGCCGTCGTCTAGGGAGCCGAAGTTACCGTGACCGTCAACGAGGGGCAGACGCAGCGCGAAGGGCTGGGCGAGGCGCACCATGGCGTCGTAGATGGCGGCGTCGCCGTGCGGGTGGAGCTTACCCATGACCTCGCCGGTCACGCGGGCGCTCTTGACGTGGCCCTTATCGGGGCGCAGGCCCATCTGCTGCATCATGTAGAGGATACGGCGCTGCACGGGCTTGAGGCCGTCGCGGGCGTCGGGGAGGGCGCGCGAATAAATCACCGAGTAGGAGTATTCCAGGAAGCTGGTTTCCATCTCGGCGGATACGTCGATGTCGACGATATTCTCTACCACATCCACCGGGTAGTCGCTGACGGCGGATTTGGATCGGCGAGCCATATATCTCCTCGTGTCGGTGTGTTTTCGCTCCTCCTATTTTAGCGGGTGGGAGCGGGTCAGACGGGCTGGCGGGTCAGCGTCATCTATGGGGTGTGCCAAGGCAGTTGCAGGCAGTAACCGAAGCGTACCGGGGGAGCGCACGCCGTCATATGCGCATGTATTAGCGTGGTCAAGTAGCACAGCCCGGCTAGAACCCTCTAAGGTAGAGGGGAGTAATACCTAACCGCCTTCATCGTGTGCGCCGACCGACGTCGCCTCATGAAGGCACCGCACGAAAGAGGTACGATGTACGCCACCACCCCCGAACGCGAGCAACTGGTCGCAGACATTAAGCATGCCGGTTTCTACCCCGACCTCGTGCTGGAAGTGGTGGATGACGCACTGGCGGGCATGAACCCGGACGCACACTTCGTACAGCATGAAACCCACTTCTCACGCGATGATTTTCACCGCCACATCACCGTGATGGTGCTCTGCGGTGAGCACGTCATCTTTGCGCACCTGGACGACCAGCACCTTGAGGGCGACGCGCAGGGTACCGTGGCGCATGTGAGCGTGGAGGCGGTGCACCTGAACGCCCTGAACGCGGTCACCATCAGCTACGGTTTCAGCCAGCCGCAGGCGTACAACGCCGGTAGCACCGCCCCGACTGAGATTTCCTTCCAGATTGCCTGGACCGGTTCGCTGCACATGGAGCTGGCTCCTGCCGGTTGCCAGGATCCGCAGTGCAATGCCGACCACGGCTTCACCGGCGATGCGCGCCGCGAGGACATTGCGGTGCGTGTTTCTGCGACCGCTGACGGCCCGGAGTCGGTTCAGCGTGCGCAGCAGTTTGCGCGTGCTCTGCACCGTGCCCGCATGTACGCAACCCGCCGATAAACAGCACCGATAAACACCCCGAGAGAGACCCGAGAGGAACCTATGACGGCCCCGTCCCGCACCGAACAGCCCACTCTGCACGATGTTCTGGGCGCGCCGTTGCCCCCTGCGCCCGCCTACGGTAGCAATAGCATCGCCGATGTGCTGGAGTCCGCCTCCTCTCTGGTGGCTCAGCGAAGCCTGGCACGCCCCGCGCACGCCCTGGACGACGACCCGGCATTCAACTCTGTTGCCGACCCGCTGAACCTTGCCGGTCGCCTCGCGGAGCAGGACGTTGACCCGGCGTCTTTCCGTCACGCCTGCGTGGTCATGGTGGACGGCCTGGGCGAGCAGCTCATCAACAGCTACGGCGGCTACGCGCCCGCCCTGCGCAAGACCCTGAACCTGGGCCCGCTGGACGCGGCGTTCCCCACCACGACCGCCGCCTCCCTGACCTCGTTGGGTACCGGTACGGCACCGGGCGCGCACGGCATCGCCGGTTACGAGGTGCGCAACCCTGCCGGTAACGGGGGAGCGGGCTCGGTCATGAACCACCTGTCCGGTTGGGACCAGTCGGTGGACCCGCACGCCTGGCAGCCGTTGCCGACCGTGCTGGAACGCCACCATACGAACCGCCGCGTGCTCACCATTTCGCTAGGTAAGTACCGCGGTACCGGCCTGACGGAGGCGGCGTTGCGCGGCGGCGACTTCGTGGACGCCGTCGGCTATAACGCCCGCGTCACCTACGCCCTGGAGGCGCTCTCCAGCCGCACCCCGACCACCGTGTACCTGTACTGGGGCGAGATTGACGCGGCGGGCCACCGCTACGGCGTGGGCAGTGACGAATGGCTGCAACAGCTGGAGGAACTGAACTCGGCGCTCAAGCGTCTGGCGGAGCGCGCCCCGGCGTGGGCGGCACTCTTCGTGACCGCCGATCACGGCATGGTGAACGTGCCCGAGCATCAGCGCATCGACTACTCTGGCGTGGAGGAGCTGACCCGCAACATCGCAATGACCGCCGGCGAACCTCGCGCCGTGCACCTGTACCTCGAAGACACTTCGGAGGCGGCACGCACCGCCACTGCTCAGCGTTGGGCGCAGTACTGGGGTGAGCGCGCCTGGGTGATTGATTCTCGCGAACTGATACGTGCCGGCTACTTTGGCCCGGTCATTACGGATGCGGCGCGCGGGCGCATTGGCGATTTGATGGTGTGTGCTCGCGACGATTGGGCGCTGTACGATATGCGCCACTATCAGGAGCGTGCCCTGCACATGGTTGGTCAGCACGGTTCGCTGACGGACGCTGAGCGTCTGGTGCCGTTGCGCATGCTCAAGACTTTCTAAAGTACTAGTCTTCTAAAGCATCAGAGGGCATAGGCTGAGAAGATCAGGCTGAGAAGATACAGAAAACCGCTGGTTATTCGGGGGAATAACCAGCGGTTTTCGTATGTCTAGATGCCCTTGCCTAAAGCCCGGCCTAAAGCCCCTGCCTAGAAGCTACTGCCTAGATGCCCTCTATCGGGCGGCGCGAGGGCGCTTACTTGCGGCTACCGAAGATGATGTCATCCCATGCCGGAACGCTCACGCGCTGCTTCTTCGAGGAGGAGGGCTTGGGCTTCTCCTCAGATACAGACACAGCGGAGGCGGGCTCAGGCTGTGCTTCAGTAGCCGGTGCCTCGGCAACCTCAGCGGCGGGTGCGTCCTCGATGGGTGCCGCCAGGGTGAAGGACTCGACCGGAACGGATTCAGCGGGTGTTTCCGAATCCACAGCCAGCGGGTCAGTGGTTTCTACGGCGGTTTCTGCGGTGGGCTCGGGTGCCGCAGGAGCCGCCGGTGCAGATGCTGCCGGTGCAGCGGGCGCAGACGCAACAGGAGCCTCAGGTGCTACAGGCTCAGCGGGCTGGGCAGGCTCGCGGTGTACGAACACCTCGGGCTCCTCAACCTGTGCCGGGCGCACCGAGCGGGCACGCTCCAGAAGCTCCTTGAGCTTACGCTCGTCAGCGCTCTCAGAGGAAGTAAGGGGTGCCGGTGTGGGCTCGGGTGCCTTCGGCAGGCGGGCGGGAGGAACCTCCACGGGCGCCTTCTTTGCGGCGGCGGCAACAGCGTCCTCACTATTGCCCATCAGGAAGTACGCCGCCTCATTCGACGCGTACAGGCCCTGGTTCGCCGGGTTGTACACCCAACGTGCGGGGAAGACGACCTGCGCGGGCAGGTTCTGACGCACCGAATCCTTCAGCGCAATATCAACCTCAACGCGCCACTGGCCGTTCTCCTGCTGGCGGGTGGTCCAGTCCTGGGTTGCGTCCTCAAAACCGTAATGCTCAGAGACTTCCTCAATGCGGGCGCTCAGGGTCACGGGAATCTGTGCGGTACCCGAAGCGGAGCTGCGGCGACCAATCTTCACGCTCTGAGCGGCACGAATAATGTGGGCACGCTCAGCAACAATCGGCCACTCGTAGCGGCGCACGCGCTCCGGCTCCCAACCGGACTCTTCAGCGATTTCCTCAACGGAGGCACCCTGACGGAAACGGGTCTGAATATCGCGCGGACCGAAGGTGCCCTTAGCGCCCAGACCGCGGGCAGGCTGAATACGGCGAGCCTTGGTGATGCTCGTGCGCAGGTTCGCGTCAATCGGCAGCAAGAAGCGGGTGCCGTCAGCAGACTCAAGCACCAGATTTTCGCCGTCATCGTGAACGCCAATCAGACGCAGTTCAAGCATGAGAACCTCCATAGGTGAACCGGACGCGTTCGTGAATGTGTTGCACGGAACGCAAACTACCTACCAGGGTACCGTGAAAGCGCGGTAAATCAGTAGCGGAGGCGGGATTTTCACCAAAAAAAGATGTACTTTCCGCACCGAAAAAGATAGAATGTGACGCCTAAACAGTCCAAAGCCTACCCAGGATTAGACAAATAGGGTGCCAATGGTGAACAATACCTGGCATGCCGTCGGGGTTAATTACACACCCGCGGCACCTAGAGCACTCAATAAACCAGCGTGGCCTAGTCCCAACACACAGCCACAGAACCAACGGAGCGTGAAAGTTTGGCAACTGATTACGATGCACCTCGCAAGCAGGACGAAGAGCAGAACGAAGAGTCCTACGAAGAGCTGAACGCCCGCCGTTCCGAGATGCAGTCCGGTGCGGTGGACGAAGACGAGAACAGCGCAGCAGAAAGCTTCGAGCTGCCCGGTGCTGACCTCTCCAACGAGGAGCTGAACGTTGTTGTGCTGCCCGCTCAGGACGACGAGTTCACCTGCGCATCCTGCTTCCTGGTGCGCCACCGCTCGCAGATTGCACGCGAAGAGGGCGGCCTGTCCTACTGCATCGAGTGCGAGGGCTAAAACTTTAGGGAAGGGCTAACACCCACCCGACATACACCTCATGACGGGGCGAGTGCCGAGTGCACCCGCCCCGTTGAGTATGTGCCGTTGAGCATGTGAAAGCGCGTATGTGAAAGCGCACGCAAGAACAGCGCCGCGTTTGCGCCTAACACGGCACGCTGTGGCACGCGCTGAACGCGAACACACAACGAAAACACCCCGCAGTAGAGCCTCAACACAGCGCGAGGTGATGGCACAGACACCCGCGAAAGGTTAGAGTATTGACCATGATGACCCCCGTAAACGTCCACATTAAGCTGCTCGACCCCGAGCTGCCCGCACCCGCCTACGCAAAGCCCGGCGACGCCGGCGCTGACCTGCGCTCCCGCATCGACTTCGAGCTGGAACCGGGCGAACGCGCCCTCGTCCCCACCGGCGTGGCAATCGCCCTGCCCGAAGGTTACGTTGGTCTGGTGCACCCGCGCTCCGGCCTGGCGACCAAGAACGGTATCACCATCGTGAACGCACCCGGCACCGTTGATTCCGGCTACCGCGGCGAACTGATGGTCACCCTGCTCAACACTGACAAGACCAAGTCCTTCCACGTGCAGCGCGGCGACCGCATCGCCCAGCTGGTCATTCAGAAGTACGAGCACGCAACCTTTACCGTGGTGGATGAACTGGAACAGACCGAACGCGGCTCCAGCGGCTTCGGCTCCAGCGGAATTCACTAGTCTGCTCTCACCGCGATTGTCGCACGAGAGAAGAGAAGAAACCCCCGCACCCTGCGTGCGGTGAAAGTAGGAATACCATGTTCGGATTTGGTAAGAAGAAGCGCGCCGAGGAGGCTGAAAAGGCCGCCATCGACAAGGCTGTCGCCGAAGAGATTGAGGAAACCAACGTCGAGGTTGAGGAGCTGAAGGAAGAGGAGAACTCTCCCGAGGTCATCAAGTACGACCGCGTCAACGGCCCGCACGACATTGAAGAAGTCACCGCCGAAGACCTCGAAGACTACGTCAACCTGGGTGCGCTGCGCATCAAGCTGCTCGACGGCATGAACCTGCGCCTCGAAACTGACGACGCAACCGGCGCAGTGATCGCCGCAACCATCACCCGCGACGGCGCAACCCTGCAGGTGCAGGCATTCGCCGCACCGCGCACCACCGGCATCTGGGACGACATCCGTCACGACCTGACCGAATCCGTCAAATCCCAGGGCGGCGTTGTCGAAATTTACGCCGGCGTCTTCGGTGCCGAGATGCTCACCCGCCTGCCCGCCGTCACCCCGGACGGCCAGCCCGGCGAGCGCATCGCCCGCTTCGTGGGTGTGGACGGCCCCCGCTGGTTCCTGCGCGGCGTCATCTCCGGCGCGGCTGTGCTCGGCGACGACAAGGCTGCCGCCTCCGTGGAGGAAGTATTCCGCACCGTCGTGGTGGACCGTGGCGACGAGCCGCGCCCGCCGCGTGAACTGCTGCCCATGACTCTGCCCGCCGACCTGGTCGCTGCGGCTGAGGAAGAACCCGCCGTCGAGGAAGAAACCGAGAACGAGCACAGCAAGCTGCGCCCGATGCCTCGCCGCGGCCCTGAGATTACCGAGATTGGCTAATGCCTGAGTTCTCGAACTACCCGAGTGCGCTCGCGGTTCCTGAGGAGCAGATCCTTGCTCCCGGGTACCCCGAGCGCTTTCGCGTACGCCTTGCCGGACGCGTGGAGCAGGTGTGGTTGCCGACCGCCCAGGATAAGCCGATGTACCGTGCCGAGCTGGTGGTGGCTAAGTCAAAGCCTCTGCAATGGTCGAGCCCGCTGGCGCTGATTGGTATGCCGATTGTGGAGCCGCCCGGTGAGGATTTCGAGGAGGAGTCTGAGGACCCCGAGAAGCAGCACCACCTGAACACGGCGTCTTTGGCGACCGTGGCGGTGCAGGAGCCGCATGAGGTGTCTTTCCCGCCCTATGCGCCGTTTAATCCGGGGGATAGGGTCATGCTCAAGTGGCAGGGCCAGCAGATGGTGCCCGGCGTGCATGCCGGTGCGTTGCTGCGCTGTTCTGGTGTGGTGTCTGTGAGGGCGCATCAGCCGGTGATTTATAACCCGCGCTATGAGATTGTGCCGCAATTTTTTGTGGAGAAGGGAAAATATGAGCGCTGAGCAGTCTTCGACCCAGCCCGATCCGAACGCTAACCCCGCACCTAGCCCCGCAGATAACCCGGCGCGGGAGGAGAATCAGCTGGCGCAGAGCCTGAGCGCCTCCATGGGTGCGAATATGCGCCGCACCGCTAACGGCGACGTGGATATTCTGCACGCTATTGGCGGCTGGCGCGGCCTGGTGGAATCCTCCCTGCCCGCTGTGGCGTTCCTGGTGCTGTTCACCGTGACGAAGGAACTGAACCTGTCCCTGATTGCGGCGTTGGCTGCGGCGGGCGTGTTCACCCTGATTCGCCTGGTGCAGGGCTCTAAGCTGGTGAGCGCGCTGACCGGCCTGGTAGGCGTGGCAATCTGTGCATTTGCCGCGTACCGTACCGGTAATGCGAGTGACTACTTTGTGGTCGGTTTCTGGACGAACGGCGTGTACATTCTGGCGTATCTGCTGTCGATGCTGGTGCGTTGGCCGCTGATGGGTCTGATTTTCGCGGTCATTCGTGGTGAGGCGCTGAGCTGGCGCCAGAACCCGGTGCGTCTGCGTCAGTACATGCTTGCCACCTGGATTATTACCGTGCTGATGATGCTGCGCCTTGCCGTGCAGGTGCCCCTGTACTTCGCGAATAATGTGGAGGCGCTGGGCGCGACCCGCCTCATCATGGGCCTGCCGCTGTACGCTTTGGGCGTGTGGCTGGCGTGGCGCGTGTCGGCTCCCGAGGAGGCGCTGGTCACCGAGGACCCCGAGGCTTTGAATGCTGAGGCACCGGATGCTGAACGTTCCGGGAACTGCTAAGGCACACCCCGCAATTTGTACGCTCTACAACTTCATCAAAAGCTTCATAAAAGTAGGCGAACGCCCCGGTACCCGTGAAGGGTGACCGGGGCGTTCGCCTCCTCAAACAACGCTATGCAAACAGCGCGCGGATCTGGTCCTCACCGGCAATGGTCGTGATGAAGAACAGCTCGTCGCCGCCCTCAATCGCCACATCCGCACTGGGCGGGATCGGCGCACCGTCACGCAGGATGGCGGTGAGCACCGTGTCGACGGGCCACTGCACGTGGTCCACGCGGTAACCGATGACGGGGTGGCCGTCCGGCACCGTGTACTCGGCAAGGGTCGCGCCGCCAGCCTGCAGGGTCAGCAGGCGCACCACATCGCCGACTTCCACGGCTTCCTCGACGAGGGCGGTCATCAGGCGCGGGGTGGACACGGCAACGTCCACGCCCCAGGAGTCATCAAAAAGCCACTCATTACGCGGGTTGTTCACACGCGCCACGGTGCGGGGCACACCAAACTCACTACGAGCCAGCAGGGACGTCATCAGGTTTGCCTTGTCGTCACCGGTTGCGGCAACGACCACGTCCGCCTTGTTCGGGTGCACCTGGCGCAGCACGGACAGCTCGCAGGCGTCACCAATATGCCAGCGCACGCCGGGCAGATCGGCGCGCTTCTTGGCTTCGGGCTTGGAGTCGATGATGGTCACGTCGTGGCCGTTCATCATGAGCTCTTTAGCGATGGAGGCGCCCACGGAACCGGCACCAACAATGAGGACCTTCACTTACTTCTCACCTTTCGAGTGGTCACGATGGCGGCCGATGAGTTCGAGGGGATCGGGCAGCTCCGGGGGAGCGTCACCGAGGTGGAATTCATGCTCGATGACGGGGCCGTCGTTGTGCTTCTGCTCGGCGGGTTTCTTCGGGCCGTGGGGATGCTTGCGGTGCGGATGCTTGCGGTGGCCCGAGGCGGGGGCGTAGTCCCCCTCAGCCTCCGCTTCTTCGTCTTCAACGCGCGGCGGGCGGGAGAGGATGCGGGTTACGTCCGCAACGTCGTCGGTGCGCATCATGATGTGCACGCTATCGCCCTGCTGGTAGGCGCTGTCCGGGCGGGGGAGCATGCCCTCGCCAAAGCGGGTGATGTAGGCGATGCGCACCCCGGCGGCACTTTCGATGCTGGTCAGGGCGTGGCCTGCCCAACCGTCGTCGAGCGGAATCTCGGTGAGCATGAGGCGGCCCGAGGGTTCACGGAAATCACCCTTGAGCGCCTGCTCGGGCAGCAGGCGGCGCAGCACCTGGTCGGTGGACCAGCGCACCGAAGCGACCGTGGGAATACCCATGCGCTGGAAGAACTCGGCGCGGTTCGGGTCGTACACGCGCGCCACAACGTTCTTCACCTTGAACATTTCGCGTGCCACACGGGCGGCAATAATATTCGAGTTATCGCCCGAAGAGACGGCGGCAAAAGCGTACGCCTCGGTAATACCGGCACGCTTGAGGGTGTCCTCATCGAAGCCAACACCGGTCACCAGGCGGCCCTCAAAGCCCTTACGCAACGGCTGGAAAGCGCGTTCGTCCTGGTCAATGACGGCGACCGTATGCCCCGAAGCTTCCAGAGTGCGCGCCAACATGACGCCCACGCGTCCGGCACCCATAATGACGAAGTGAGGCATACAACCCTCCGAATGTGTTGATGTTTTGTGTCGATAAGGCGTTACCGCCTACCTCTACCAGTGTAATGGGCGGGTGAGGTTCCGCGCCGAGGCTCCGTGATATTCCGCTCGCAATGCCCACTATTCGGCTGAATAAAATTGAGCTTTGAAGCCGCGACCGATAGCCTTAACAGCGTGAGGAATCGTTGGGATAAGATGCGCATCGCCCTGACCGGTCAGCCGGTCAGCACGCGAAATCTTTCGGCAGTCGCGCTGCCGAAGCGCTACGCCCTGCCTCTTTTCGGTGCCGACGGTATCTCCTCGGTCGCCTACGCCGCCGACCAGATGATTCTGACCCTTGCCGCCGCGGGTGCCTCTGCGCTCGCTTTTTCGCCCTGGATTGGTTTGGGTGTGGCGATGGTGGGTCTGCTGGTGATTGGCACCTACCGCTACAACATTAATCAGATTGCGTCCGAGGGCGATATTCAGCTGGTGCACCGTAAACTGGGTGCGTTGCCCTCGATCGTGATGGGTGCATCCTCGCTGATGGACTACATACTCACGGTGGCGGTTTCGATGTCTTCGGCGTCCTCGTTTTTGGTGGCGCTGTACCCGCAGATTCAGGATTGGCGCACCCTCATTGCGGTGCTGCTCATTGTTGCCCTGACGCTGTTTGCGTTGCGCGGCGTGCAGCTACTGGGAAAGATTGCGTACTGGCCGCTGTATGTGTTCTTGGCGCTGTTGGGGGTCACCCTCATTGTGGGTTGGATTCGTGCCGCCACGGGTACTCTGCCGCTGGCTGAATCGGCAACCTACGTGATTGCCCCCGAATACCAGGAGCATGCCATGGAAGGCTTGGCACTGATGCTGCTTCTGGCACGTTCTTTCTCCGCCGGGTTGGTGGCGTTCTCGGGTGTTTCTACGATCTCTAATTCGGTGAAGTATTTCCGCCGCCCGAAGAAATATAATGCGGCGGTCACCATGATGCTGATGGGCCTGATCACTTCGGTCCTGCTGGTGAGCCTGCTCGGTTTTGCGGCGGCAACCCGCGTGCACATGGTGCACGATACGACCCGTTTCTTGTTCATTGACGGGCACACGCCGGGGGAGTACTTCCACCAGAAGCCGGCGCTGTACCAAGTGGCTTTGGCGATTTATCAGGGTGTGCCGTTCTTCGCGCAGCTGCTGGTGTTTGCCACGGTGGGCGTGCTGATTATCGCCTCGCTGACCGCGTTTACGGGCTTCCCGATGATTGCTTCGTCGCTGGCTGATTACCAGTACCTGCCGGTGTTCTTCCGCAGCGTGGAATCGCGCGGCCTGTACGCGAACAGTGTGCTGGCGCTGTCGGCATTCTCAATTTTCCTCACCTGCATTTTCGGTTCGGACGTGTACTCGCTGATTCAGCTGTACATTGTGGGCATGTGCCTGTCCATGGTGCTGGTGCAGCTGGCGGTGGTGCGCTACCGAATGCGCCTGCTGCGTATTACCCTCGCGCAGATGCCGCGCCGCGCCCTGCTACGCGATATTGCTGTCTCTATGGTGGGTGTGATCGTGACCGCCGCGGTGCTGGTCATTGTTGTGGTGACGAAGTTCGCCGCCGGTGCGTGGCTCTCCCTTGGAATAATTGCCCTGATGGTTGGAGGTATGGTTGTGACTCGCCGCCATTACGATGCGGTGGATGCCGCCCTGGACATCCCCCTGAACGCCGAATCCGTTGCGGATGTGGCGGCCCTGCCTTCGCGCGTGCACGCCATCGTGTACGTGGAGCGTGTGCGCCGCCCGGCGGTTCGTGCCCTCTCCTATGCGCGTGCCGGCCGCCCCTCCACGATTGAGGCGCTGACGGTCAACAACGACCGCGCCGCCCTGGAAATCGTGAAGAAGCGCTGGTACGCCCTCGGTATTCCGGTGCCACTGTCGGTCATTGATTCGCCGTACCGTGACACCGTGAATGCGGTCGTCTCGTATATTCGCCGCCGCCGCAAGAAGTCGCCGCGCGATATTTTGGTGGTGTACCTGCCGGAATTCGTGGTGCAGCACTGGTGGCAGCGTCTTCTGCACCGCCGCACGGTGCGCCGCCTCAAGCGGGCGCTTCTGCACGAGCCGGGCGTCATGACGGCAACCGTGCCCTGGGCGATGCACGAGGATGAGGTGTATGATGAGATTTTTGATCAGCGTTTACAAAACGAAGAATCAACGGTAGAAGCAGAGGACCAAACGGCAGCTGTCGCCCCGAAGATTACTCGTTCCGCCGGTGGCGGCCGTGAACTGATTCAGAGCAACCGCCACGCGGTGTACCGCGGCCGCCTGCACGAGGCGGACGCTGTGGCGCGCGAGAAGAAACGCCAGCCGTAATAATCGCCTGGTGCCTAGAAATAATTGCCCGGTACCCAGAAAAAATTGCCTAGCGCCCAGAAATAATTGCTCGGTGCCCAGCCTGGTCAATTGCCCTGCAACTTTGCTTGAGCACCCCGCATAGCGCCTGGACTTTGCCTTTTGTGACTGATGAGGCGCCCCTTGCGGGGCGTCGGAACCGGAGTAAAGGTACAATCCGGTGTAAAATAGTTCACATTAAGTGATTCTTTAGGAGACAATGCTGTGACCCACACTGCTACCACGCCTGCCGCCTCCAACAACGTAGACGGATACAGCGTCGGGCAGACCCTCACCGTCACCTGTGAGGCACCCGCGCACGGCGGCGCCTTCGTAGCGCGCACCGAACAGGGCGTCATCTTCGTGCGTCACGGCATCGTCGGCGAACAGGCAGAAGTGCGCATCACCGCAATCGGCCCCAAGCGCCGCTTCTACTTCGCAGATGTCATCTCCGTACCCGTACCCTCCCTGGCACGCCGCCCCCACCCCTGGATCCAGGCGGATGCGCTCGCCACCGAAGAGGAACGCGCCGCAGTAACCGGCGTACCCGAACTGCTCGGAGGCATGGAATACGGCCACATCAGCCTGGCTGAGCAGCGACGCTACAAGACCGATATCGTCCGCACTCAAATCAACCGGCTGGGCGGCCTGCCCCTCGAATCGCCCCTGCTGACCAACCTCATCGTTGAAGAGCTGCCGCTGCGCGATAACAACGAGGGCCTGTCCTGGCGTACCCGCGTGCGCTACAACGTGACCAAGGTACGCACACAGCCCGACGATAAGCCAGACAGCCAGAAGAACAGCGGCAAGGAGAGTCCCGCCGTCACCTGGCGCGTCGGCATGCACCCCTACCGCGCCTCCCAGCCCGTACCTGTCATCGACTTTCCCCTCGCCGCCACCGAACTGCGCAACCTGCAGCTTGAGAAGCTGAACCTGCGCGGCGTGCGCGAAGTCGAGGCAACCGTCTCCTCCCGCGGCAGGGTCCTCATCCAGTTCATTGTCGACCCGCGCTTCTCCATCGAAGAAGTCGCCAAGGACATCGAACAGCAGGCATCCGACGCCTGGGGACTGCTCGCCAAGCGCAAAATCTCCCTCTTCTTCACCCCGCAGTCCACCTCCAACGGCAAGCCCAAGCGCCGCCGCCCCGGCTCCGCCCACAGCCCCTACCGCCGCGTACCCGAAGGCGACCAGTTGCTCGGCGCGGGCCTGCGCTCCGTCACCGAAGAAGTCACCTTCGGCTCCCGCCGATTCAGCTACCAGGTGTCTGCCGGCGGCTTCTGGCAGATTCACCGCGCCGCCCCCTCCACTATGGTCGGAACCATGCTCACCATGCTCCGCCCGCAGGAAGGCGAATGCACCCTCGACCTGTACGCCGGCGCGGGCCTGTTCACCGCCGCGCTCGCGGATGCTGTGGGCGCGACGGGTACCGTCGTCAGCATTGAGGGCTCTCCGGTGACCCATAAGGACGCCCGCTCGAACTTCGCGCCGGATGGTTGCTCCCGCACCGAGAACTCGGCGGACACCCGCATTGAGGTGATTCGCGGCGACGTGGCACGCCACCTGGTGGATTTGAAGACCGCCCTTGAGTTTGGTGAAATTCCCGCCATTGATGCGGTGGTCCTTGACCCGTCCCGTGAGGGCGCGAACCGCACCACCCTGGAACGCCTGGATGCGCTGGACCCCAAGCGTATTCTGTACGTGGCGTGCGACCCGGCATCCCTGGGTCGTGACACCGGTATTTTGCGTGAGCTGGGTTGGGATATGGTGCAGCTTCGGGCGTTTGATATGTACCCGAATACGCATCATGTGGAGTCGGTGGCGCTTTTTGAGCGTGCCCCGGCGAAGCCTCGTCCGCGCCGCCGCCGCACCAAGTAGCGGGCAGCAAGTAGCGCGTAGCTAGTCGCCGTAACAAAGAAGCAAATAATCGCAGTGTTGGGCGGGTTGGGCTGTTCACCAGCCTGCCCACTAGGGGTTATTTCAGGCTGTTTTCGCTCAACCCGGTGCGTCTTGCTCTGCGGGCGCATAAATCTGCTTTTTGGCACTGTAAACGGTAGAATCATTGAAGAACCAACGCACGGAATGAGCCGTGCCCCGACCTTGAGGAGTGTGGGTGTATGCCCGCTGAAAACGCATTGCCGCAGGAGGAGACCCCGAATAGCACCGCCGGTGGCGCACCCACCGCAGACTACAGCATTGGCGATGGCGCCACTGCCAAGTTGCTCCCGGGTATTCAGTCTCCGGCGGACCTGCAGAACCTCAGCTACGAGCAGCTGGAGGAGCTCTCTAAGGAGATTCGCCAGTTCATCGTGACGAACGTGTCGGCGACCGGCGGTCACCTGGGCCCGAACCTGGGCGTTGTGGAGCTGACCCTCGGCATTCACCGTGTCTTCGAATCTCCCAAGGACAACATTCTTTTCGACACCGGCCACCAGTCCTATGTGCATAAGCTGGTGACTGGTCGTCACGCGTTTAAGACTCTGCGTCAGAAGGGCGGCCTGTCGGGTTACCCGGATCGTGGCGAGTCTGAGCACGACATTATTGCGTCTTCGCACGCCTCCAGCTCGATTTCGTGGGCTGACGGTATTTCTCGCGCGCACAAGCTCAACGGTGAAGATGACCGCTACACCGTGGTCCTCATTGGTGACGGCGCGCTGACCGGCGGCATGGCGTGGGAGGCTGTGAACAATATTGC
The DNA here is from genome assembly GCA_963538455.1 of Rothia mucilaginosa. Lineage (GTDB taxonomy): Bacteria > Actinomycetota > Actinomycetes > Actinomycetales > Micrococcaceae > Rothia. The sequence goes on from CAUTHR010000003.1 coordinate 206,899, forward strand.
TGCCGACCGCACCCGCAAGGTCGTGATTGTGGTCAACGATAACGGCCGCTCCTACGCGCCGACTATTGGTGGTTTCGCGAACCAGCTCTCTGAGCTCAAGCACGGTGTGCAGCAACAGGTGGATCGTGTGCGCCTCGACCACCGCTACGACCACGCCCTGGATGCGGTGCGCATCGGTCTGCAGCGTGGCGGCCCCGTCGGTCAGATGGTGT
>CAUTHR010000004.1:0-179465 GCA_963538455.1 Rothia mucilaginosa
GAAGAAGTTCTTCGTTTTTTCCTCCTCGCCGCGGCGACTCATACAACTATACAGATGCCGAAATAGGTCTGCAACCCGAAAATGGGTGAAGTAGACCACAAACAAGGCCTTGAAAGGGTCTCAAACACCCTTCCAGGCATCAAAATACCTAGTCAGAGCGTTTTATGGGTGCTGGAAAATCTTTAAAAAACTTCCAAAAAACCTTATAAACACAGAAGAAACCACTCAAACCCTCGCAGAATGCCCTCCTAAACCCCCTCAGCAGCCCCTATCCCTATGCACTGCGCTTGATTCCTAACCCTGCACTTGGGCCGCCCATACCTATAGATACGAAAAATCCCCTCCCCTTCCGTCTTACAAAGAACAGAAGAAGAGGGGCACAGCCACAAAGTGCTGAGTTGGTTAGTACTGGGGAGGCGCCTCATTCGCCATATTGTTGAAGCGCGAGTACTTACCACTAAACGCCAACGGGATAGTACGAGTCGGACCACCACGGTGCTTAGCAATAATCATGTCCGCCTCACCCACGCGTTCACTATCCGGGTTATACATATCCTCACGATGCAGCAGAATCACCATATCCGCATCCTGCTCAATAGAACCCGACTCACGCAGATCCGAAACCATCGGACGCTTATCAGTACGCTGCTCCGAACCACGGTTCAGCTGAGACAGCGCAATCACCGGAACGTCCAGCTCCTTAGCCAACAGCTTCAGGCTACGTGAGAACTCCGAAACCTCCTGCTGACGCGACTCCACCTTCTTACCCGAGCTCATCAGCTGCAGGTAGTCCAGCACCACAAGCTTCAAATCATTACGCTGCTTGAGGCGGCGGCACTTCGCACGAATCTCCATCAGAGTCATATTCGGCGAATCATCAATAAAGAGAGGAGCAGAATCAATACGACCCTGCAGAGTCGCCAGGTTCGTCCAGCCCTCAGTATCCAGGTCACCCTTCTTCAGGCGACCCATCGAAATCTTGCCCTCCGCAGAGAGAATACGCATCGCCAACTCAGTACGGCTCATCTCCAGCGAGAAAAACACAGTCGTCATCTGATGATGAATAGCCGCAGAACGAGCAATATCAAGAGCCAGAGTCGACTTACCCACACCCGGACGAGCCGCAATAACAATCATCTGGCCACCGTGCAGACCACCGGTCAGCTCATCAAACTCAATAAAGTCAGTCGGCACACCGTACACGCCATCGGGGCGGTTCGAGTTCGCATCAATCTCATTGATGGTCTCCTCCAACGCCTCCGAGAAAGACACATAGTCTTCCTTCGCGTTACCGTCAGTCACCGCATAAATCTCAGCCTGCGCCTGATCCACCAAAGTATCGACCTCAGTCTCATTGGCGTAACCCAGCTGAGCAATCTTTGTACCCGCCTCAATCAGTCGGCGCATAATCGCGTGCTCTTTAACGATCTCAGCGTAATACTGAGCGTTAGCAGCAGTCGGAACCGACGCAATCAGCGTATGAATATAGGACGCGCCGCCCACACGAGTCAGCTCGCCGCGCTTCTTTAGCTCATCAGCAACCGTAATCGCATCCGCAGGGCTACCATGACCGTAGAGAGAAAGAATCGCCTCATAAATCGTCTCGTGCGCCGGCTTATAGAAATCAGACGCACGCAGGCTCTCAACCACATCCGCAATAGCGTCCTTCGACAGCAGCATGCCACCGAGCACCGACTGCTCAGCCACATCATCATGAGGCATAGTGCGGGAACCATAATCAATGGCAGTTTCAGACATGCTTATCCTCGCGTTTCAATCCGATATCTACGACGTTCCAGAAACAATTTCTGCAGAACTCCTATGTTAGTTTCTCACGAAGGCACACGCGAACATACACGCCTAACGGGCAGCGCGGAGATAATCCTCAATCTTCTCAACGGCGAGCGCCGCGCCATCCATAGTGCGCATTGCCTCACCCAGCTGCCGAGCCTTAGCGCGCATGCCCTCATCGCTGAGCAGACGGTCCAGAATATCGCGCATATTGCCGCGGCGCACATCATTCTTCGTGAAACGCAGGGCGTTACCGTAGCGCACGCACTCCTCAATATTCCAGCTCTGCTCTGCCTGCATCGCAATGCCGGCAAACGGTACACCCGCCAGGCACGCCGTCTGCACCGTCCCCTCACCGCCGTGGGTTATCGAAGCATCAACATGGCCGGCGAGCAGATGCGCCGGAACAGTTCCGGCGAAATGGATGTTGTTGCCCAGCATGCGGGTATCCGAGAGCTGCACCCCGCCGCCGACCAGCACATCCACAGGAGCCACTGACAGCTGCCGCAGCACCTGCGCCAAAATATCTGCAGAGCCGGACGAGCCCATTCCCACATAAATCAGGGGCCGATCTCTAGGCTCCCAAACAATCTGCGGCAGCTCACCGGGCGCACGGTAATAAATAGGCCCCACACCAACATCGGGTTTCACCAGAGAATCGCCGCGCAGCTGCGTAAACAGAGAACAGATAAGATTCACGTCGGCACTGAGCATATCCACAGTACGGCGAGGAAGCCTCAGCCCATATTCGCGTGCCACACGCACAAAAGAAGCCGGCTTATACGAAAACACCCGCGCTACCGCACGCAACCACCCCGGTGCTGCAAGCTCACCGCCTACAGGTTTCTTCGAAAAATACGTCGATGAATAAGCGTACGGGCGTGCATAGAAAATAGGGACACCCGCAATACGCGCAGACAGCAGCATCGTCAGATTAGAACCAATCACCACAGCATCCGCGTTAAAGTCACGAATAGCCGCGAGCTCAGCGGTAACCCGCCGACGCACCATATCGGTTGTGAAAGGATGCCGCACTCCCCTGCCCTGATCCAGCGCCATAATCTGCTCCGCCTCAGCATCGCTCATGATTGGCTCGCGAAGATGCACAGGAAGCCCGGCGCTTTCCAGCAGCCCTATGTACTTGGGGGAATACACGTGGAACAAGACCGTATGACCTCGCTCCCGAGCCACACGCGCTATCTCAATGCAGCGCGTGGTTTCACCCATATTGAAGCTTTCGGGAGAGAAAAGAATACGGCTCATCACAATCTCCGGCAGGCGCACACGTGGCTGAGCCGAAATCTGTGGCTCATAACCTCCCCAGTGTAAAACGGAGCCCCAGCATTCCCCCGCATAACGAGGAATACTAGGGCTCCGTTTCGCTGTATAAGCTTCTCTTACTTCTTACGCAGAATCATGCCGATAGCGCCAATATGGTCGGCGTGGCGGCGGAACACACCGCGCATACCCAGCACACGCTCACGAATCTGCGGCTTACGCGCCAGGTTGAACGCAATCTTCGCAACGCCAGCGGGACCCTCATCAGCCAGCAGACGCTTCGGCTCCAGCAGAGCCATATCGGTCTGGTACACATCCAGCACCTCAAAGCCAGCCTCTTCCGCCAGAGCAGTCCACTCGGCAACAGTCAGCGGGCGGGCATTCACGCGGATAGTGCGCGCCAAATCCTTCTGAATCTCTTCCTTCAACTCGGGACGCAGGTAATCGGGAACCAGCGACATCTCGTGAATAGCATAGTAGCCGCCCGGACGCAGCAGGCGGGCCGCCTCACGCATAATCTCCAGCTTGTGCTTATCGGTCTGCATGGTCAGCATCGCCTCGCCCACCACGGCGTCGTAGCTCTCGGAGGGCAGGCCGGTTTCCTGGGCGCTAGCGTTCACCACACGGTAGTTCGGCTTAGTTGCGGCACCGATACGCTCGGTCACGATTTCAGCAGCCTTCGGGTCAAGATCCACACCGGTGTAGCTCTTGGGGGAACGCTTCACAATCTCCAGGGCGGTAATGCCCAGGCCCGGCGCAAACTCCACGACGTCAATGTCGCCGCCCAGGGCACGAGCCAGCAGCCAGTTGGTGGTCTCGCGGCCGCCGGGGCGCAAAACCTTCTTGCCCAGCTGGGCGAGCAACCAGTGGCCTGCAGCCTTTTCAGCGGGGCGGTCGGTACCGGGAACGGAAGGGGTCTTAGACACGGAAGACAACTCCTCAATACTTGTATTTAATATGCAAAATTTATCTTCCCTAATTCTAGACCCGCCACCCACAGGAAAGGAAATATGACGTTATGTAGAAGTATGGTTGCCCTTTATTACGGTGCATCACGGTTACGGCATGCCCTAACGCCGTTGTCGCCTCGAGTTGCCGCTACCGCAAAATTCAGAGGTTAAACAGAAACTGGAGCTGGATCTCTCGATCCAACCCCAGTCTCATCACACACACATACATACGAAAATCAGAGCCACTTCCGCAAGGAAAGTCCAACTTTCTGATGGCCCTCTCGAACCATCTATATAAAGTATTACGCGTAAACCTTTATTCCCTGTAGGTTAAAGCTGTAAGAAAGCTGGGAATAGATTTTTCCTCAAACTCGGGGAGAAAATCAGGGTGCAGCATCCCGGACCTCACACGGAAACTACAAGTCGCTTTAAAAGAAGAAAGGCAAGGCGCTTTTGCCTTGCCATCCTTCTTTCGCTAGCGGGCGACCCCGCTACACGAAACACACACATTCACATCGCAGTCCTCTCGAACCAACACTTATAGTAAACACCCCCAACCTTATGGGAGGATTGAATTTCGCTGGAAACAAGCTGGGAGAAAACCAACAGAACCCTGAGAGCTTTGATATTGTGCAGTTTGTGGACTCGAAACCGGGCTAATAAGCCGCCATATACAGCCCCAGCAGCACCAACGGGTTAGCCACTACAGAAATAACCACCAGGCAAATATTAGCCACACGATACTGGCGGAACTTCACCAGACCCACCAGTGCGCACACCAGCGCAATACTGGATGCAAGGCCGCCAACAATCAGCAAAAGAAGTAGAAGAGCGGTCGCGACATTAGCGTCCGCAAATGGGATAACCGCTAGAACGCACAGCAGCAAATTGACGCACTCCAGCGCCACACCCGTGAACAGAAGCTGAGCGCTAGAAGACAAACGTGAAAAAGATCGAGCCATGTATACCAGTCTACGGGGTCTACCAAACTACAGGGTCTACCAGTCTACAGAGCGCACAGAGAATGCAGAATGTGCACACCAGAATGGAACGCACCCGGAAGTCTCAAGGCACTTCCTACATAGAGGTATATAGAGACAGTCCATCCAAGATTCCCCGAATAAGGGCAGTCGAATAAGAGCAGAATATCTACGCATCGGCGCGATAACGAGAAAAACCGCGATGTTTCACGTGAAACATCGCGGTTTTCTGTACCTAAAACGCACCTGAAGAGTGCCCAAAAGGACAAAGCAAAAGGGTAAAGCAAACGGGGTGCCCCTCACCAAGAGGGACACCCCGTCGGACACTCAACGCCGCAGCATCAAAGCACCAGCGTCAAATATCTAAAAATCTACTTACGCAGCAGCAACGACGTCCAGGACAACGTTAGCAACAACGTCAGCGTGCAGGCGGACAGTCACCTTGTACTCACCGGTGCGCTTGATAGCGGAACCCAGGTGGATGGTGCGCTTGTCAACGGAGCCAATGCCAGCAGCCTCAATAGCCTCAGCAATAGCCTCAGCCTTGACGGTACCGAACAGGCGGCCGTCAGCGCCAGCCTTGTGTGCAACGACAACCGGCTTAGCAGCCAGGGACGCAGCAATTGCCTGAGCCTCTTCCAGAGAAGCCTTAGCACGAGCCGCACGAGCGGCGCGGATGGACTCAACCTGCTTCTCGCCACCCTGGGTCCAGGTCACGGCGAAACCGCGGGGCAGCAGGTAGTTACGTGCGTAGCCGTCCTTAACGGTGACAACATCGCCAGCTGCACCGAGGCCGGAAACTTCCTGAGTCAGAATGATCTTAGCCATGTTACTGTCTCTCCTTCTCTTTAGCGGCCAGCGCCGGAGTAGGGCAGCAGAGCAACTTCGCGGGCGTTCTTAATAGCCTGAGCGATCTTGCGCTGCTCCTGAACGGTCACGCCAGTCACGCGGCGAGCGCGGATCTTGCCGCGGTCGGAGATGAACTTGCGCAGAAGTGCGACGTCCTTGTAGTCAATAACGGTGACGTCAGCAGCCTTGAGGGGGTTCTGCTTGGGTTTGGGCTTACGGATTTCAGCCTTAGCCATCGTGGTGCTCCTTAGAGTTGGGAGCCCGCGGCGGATAACCGCGGGATGGATTGATAAATTACTATTCGGAAAACGAAACCGGCTTAGAACGGAGGTTCATCGTCGGCGCCGCTACCCCAATCATAGTTACCGCCGGACTGGGAACTCCACGGATCAGCAGCGGGAGCTGCCGGGGCTGCAGGAGCAGCCGGAGCGGAGTAACCGGTCTGACCGGAGTAACCATTACCCTGGGGAGCCGCGAAATTATTCTGCTGCGGAGCGGAGTAACCGCCCTGAGCAGGGGCGTTGTACCCGCCGCCGCCGCCGAAGCCACCCTGCGCACCTCCGCCGAAGTTACCTCCGGCAGAACGCTGTGCGCGAGTCACCTGTGCGGTAGCAAAACGCAGAGTCGGGCCGATTTCCTCGACCTCAAGCTCAAACGAGGTACGACGCTCGCCTTCCTTGGTCTCGTACGAGCGGGACTTCAGACGGCCCTGTGCGATAACCTGGGTACCCTTCTTCAGGGTCTCCGCAACGTTCTCAGCGTAACCACGCCACACCGACGCACGCAGGAACAGGGTCTCCCCATCCTCCCACTGGTTGGTCTGACGGTTGAACGAACGCGGAGTCGACGCGATCGTGAAGTTAGCAACCGCAGCACCCGCGGGGGTGTAACGGAGCTCCGGATCGCTCGTCAGATTACCGATAACGGTAATAACGGTATCGCCTGCCATAAGATGCCTCCTCGATAAGAGTTACAAGTGTGTTGATTCCAGTACAGCGCAACCCCCTGACATTTTTAGAGGGTCGGCCACTGGAGGGCGCAACTACTTGCTGGAGATCTTCTGATCCTCCGGGCGGATGATCTTGGTACGCATGACGGACTCGTTCAGGTTCAGAACACGATCGAGCTCAGCTGCGGTCTCGGGGGTAGCGGTGAAGTTCACCACTGCGTAAATACCCTCGGACTTCTTCTGGATCTCGTATGCCAGACGGCGACGGCCCCAGATATCGACGTTGTCGATAGAACCGCCCTCGTTGGTGACGATCTCGAGGAACTTGGACAGCGACGGCTCAACCGCACGGTCCTCAACCTCGGGGCTGAGGATAACCATCAGTTCGTATGCACGCATGATTAAACCCCTCCTTTGGGCTAAACGGCTATGGGATTTCCATAGCAGGAGATTCATTGTGCCCTATACGTGAAGCACACCGGGTGGGGAACACGCATAGATTTCTTAACAATACACCACGCTGGGCGGATGCAACAGTACCGCACCGCGTGAGCTCAACCATGCGATGCGGTACCGAAACCTCAGAAGCTACGCCTCCCTGCGCTGCTCCCACCACTGCAGGAGACGAGCCTTCGCCTCCTCCTCGGGAAGCGAACCCTCGTCCAGGCGCAGGTTCAGCAGGAACTTGTATGCCTCACCCACCACCGGGCCCGGCGCAATCCCCAGGATCTGCATAATCTGGCCGCCGTCCAGATCGGGGCGGATCGCGTCCAGCTCTTCCTGAGCCGCCAGCTCGGCAATACGCCGCTCCAAATCGTCGTACGCCGCAGCCAGCGAGCGCGACAGGCGACGATTACGGGTCGTCACATCGGAGCGGGAAACCCGGTGCAGGCGCTCCAGCTGATCCCCCGCATCGCGCACGTAGCGGCGCACCGCCGAATCGGTCCAGCCCGACTCGCGGTAGCCGTAGAAACGCATGTGCAGCTCCACCAGGCGGGCCACAGCCTTAATCGTGTCGTTATCAAAACGCAGGGCGCGCATACGCTTCTTCACCATCTTCGCGCCCACCACCTCGTGGTGCAGGAACGAGACGGAGCCATCCTTCTCAAACTTGCGGGTCTTCGGTTTGCCGATATCGTGCATCAACGCCGCAAAACGCAGAATAAAGTCCGGGGCAGGGCACGGGCCGTCCTCGTCCGTCTCCTTCTCCATCGCCTGCTCCAGCACCTTCAGCGAATGTTCGTACACATCCTTATGGTGATGCGCCGGATCCATCTCCATGCGCAACGCGGGAAGCTCCGGCAACACATAATCCGCCAGGCCGGTATCCACCAGCAGGTTCAAACCCACCCGCGGGTAATCCGCATCAATCAGCTTCACCAGCTCATCGCGCACACGCTCCGCAGAAATGATCTCGATGCGGCCGGCCATCTCACGCATCGCCTCGAAAACCTCCGGGGCCACGCGCAGATTAAAACGAGCCGCGAAACGAGCCGCACGCATCATGCGCAACGGATCCTCAGAAAAAGACTCCTGCGGCGAGCGCGGGGTACGCAGAACGCCCGCACGCAAATCCTCAACGCCGCCAAACAAGTCAACAACCTCACCACTGGGCAAAGCCGCCGCCATCGCATTAATCGTGAAATCACGACGCACCAAATCAGCGCTCAAATCGGTACCGAACTGCACCGTCGGCTTCCGCGAATCGGACACGTACACCTCGGCACGGTAAGTCGTCACCTCGTACACCACGTCATTCTTACGGGCGCTAATCGTGCCGTACTCCTTGCCGATATCCCACGTGTGCTCACCCCACGCACGCAAAATCTGCTCGCTCTGCTCCGGGGTGGCGTCCGTCGTCAAATCAAAATCGGTAAAATGGCCGCCGTCATCCAGCAGATTGTCGCGGACAATACCGCCCACCAAGTACAGCTCAAAACCCGCCGCACGGTACAGTTCTCCCAGCTCGGCGGCATCCGGGTACTTCGACACAACATCAATAATCAGCGACATAATCCTTTAATCGTGCCAGAAAAACCACCCATGCGCCCACCCCACACCCACAACACCCCACCAAAGACAGCTATCTCACCCCAAACCGAGGCACCAAAACCTCAGCCTATCGGTTAAGGTAGAACCATGAGCATTCCCGTACCCCGCGCCCCCAAAACGCGCTTCACCGCGCCCGCGCGAGCGGTACCCGCCCCCGAAGAAGTCTCCGCAGGCGGGCTCATCATCGACTTCGACCGACCCGAACAGCTACCCGTAGCCATCATCGCCCGCATCAACCGCAACGGACAACGCGAATGGTGCCTACCCAAAGGCCACATCGAACACGGCGAAACCACCGTCGAAGCCGCACAACGCGAAATCAGCGAAGAAACCGGAATCACCGGCTACCCCGTAGCCTCCCTCGGCACCATCGCCTACTGGTTCACCTCCAACGGCACGCGCATCCACAAAACCGTGCACCACTACCTCTTCGCAGCAACCGGCGGCGAACTCAGCATCGACAACGACCCCGACCACGAAGCAATCGACGTCGCCTGGGTCCCCCTCGAAGAGCTCCCCACCCGCCTCTCATTCGCCAACGAGCAACACATAGCCCGTAGCGCGCGCGAATACATCACCACCCAGCTCTAAACACCCACCAAAGAGCCCCAAAACTAAAAGAAGCAATCACCCGCCGACACAGGAGAGACATACGTGGCACGTAACGACGCCCGCTCAAGCGCAATCATGGCAGCAGGCACCCTCGTCTCGCGCATCCTCGGATTCGTCAAGACCATCCTGCTCACCGTAGCCATCGGCTCACTCTCAACCGTCGGCGACGTCTTCGAAACCGCCAACACCCTACCCAACCTCATCTACGTCCTCGTAGCAGGCGGCGTGTTCAACGCAGTCCTCGTACCGCAAATCATCAAGGCAGCCAAAGCACAAGACGGGGGCGCACGATACATCTCCAAACTCGTCACCCTCACCGTCACCGCAATCGGCCTCATCACCCTCATCACCGTCGCCTGCGCCTGGCCCATCATCAGCATCATGGGCTCAGGATGGAGCCCCGAACAACGACAGCTCGGCTTCATCTTCTCCCTCTGGTGCCTACCCCAAATCTTCTTCTACGGCCTCTACACCGTCATCGGACAGGTCCTCAACGCCAAAGACGCATTCGGCGCCTACATGTGGTCGCCCGTACTCAACAACGTCATCACCATCCTGTCGCTGTTCCTATTCATCTTCCTCTTCGGCGCACAGACCCCCAACCCCAACCCCATCCACACCGTAGACAACTGGACCAACGCACAAACCCTCGTGCTCGCAGGCTCCTCCACCTTCGGCGTCATCATGCAGGCACTCGTCCTGTTCATCCCCCTACGCAAGCTCGGCCTGCGCCTCAAGCCCGACTTCGCCTGGCGAGGCATCGGTCTGCGCGCAGCCTCCAAGCTCGCCGCATGGACCCTCGCCTCCGGCATCATCTCCAACCTCGCATTCCTCTACATGACCAAGGTCGCCGCAGGTATCGTCGGTCAGCGCGAACACTACGCCGCCCTCGGCATCCAAATCCCCGGCCTGCAGGCTCTCAACTACGCCTCCATGCTGTACATGCTCCCGCACGGCGTCATCGGCATCTCCATCGCCACCGTGCTCTTCAACCGCATGAGCGCCTCCGCCATCGCCGACGACAGCGACAGCGTCATCTACGCGCTCTCCCACGGCCTGCGCAACGCAGCCGTAGCCACCGTCTTCTGTATGGTCGCACTCATGGTCCTCGCAGGCCCCATCGCTGTGCTCTTCAGCGGCGGCGACCCCATCGCAGCAACCATCATCGCCAAGCTCATCGTCATCACCGCGCTCGGCACCCCCACCCTCACCATCAACTACCTCTACAGCCGCGTGCTCTACGCCCGCGAAGACGCACGTACCCCCTTCCGAATCCAGGTGTACTCCGCCATCATCATGGTCATCATGAGCTTCGCAGCATCCCTGCTCGACGCCCAGTACACCGTGTATATGCTCGCCTTCATCTACCCGGTACACAACATCCTGATCCTGCTCATCAGCCACCACATGGTCCGCCGCCGCCTCGGCTACTACGGACAGCGCGGCATCGTCAGCACCTACGCCCGCACCACCCTCGCCTCCCTCTTCGCAGGCGGCATCGCAGCCATCGCACTCTGGCTGCTCGGCGGCTACCAGCTCGACGGATTCGCCTGGGCATCCAAGCTCACCGCAATCATCACCCTCGCCGTATGCGGCACCGTCATGGGCCTCGCATACCTCGCCGGTATACAAATCTTCCGCGTCAAAGAAGCCAACGCACTACTGGCACCCCTCACCTCCAAACTTGAGCGTTTTGCCCGCCGCTAAAGCAGCACACAACGCCCAACCCGGGTAGCTGCCCGCGCACCCACCGCACCCCACACCGGGGCCCGCAAAAGGCACAGGCAACCACCCGAACGCCACAAACTATCACTCAGCCCCAGCATCCTTCAATGCCGGGTAGAATCTAATAGTCAGGGCCCGCCACACGGCAGGCACTATGAAACCACCTCGGGAGAACACGTTGTCGCAACAGATTCCGGTCGGATCGGTCCTCGGAGGCCGCTACGAGATCACCGCACACATCATCATTACGGCAGAATCCGACATGGTGCTTGAAGGCACCGACCAGATTCTCAACCGTAAGGTCTCGGTCGTCGTCGCATCGCCCAGCCGCAGCGCACTGCTGGAAGCAAACTCCCGTGCGCTCGCAACCAACGCACGCGGCAACATCCAGATCCTCGACCTGGGCATCACCCCCGAAGGTAGCCGCTACCTCGTCACCTCCCACACCCGCCCCGACACCCTGCTGGACACCCTGCTGGTCGAAAACCACGCGCTCTCCAACGCAGAGGACGCGCTGGGCACCGAAATCTTCGGCGACTCCGAAAGCGGCAGCTCCCCCAACACCTACGAGAAGGTCTCCTCCTCCACCGCGAACCAGGAGAGCATCACCGCCGCCAAGAACTGGAACGCATCCGACGGCGTGGCCGTGACCGCATACTCCGAACCCACCAGCATCTACGAAGATGACGAAGACGAAGAAGACGGCAGCCGCGGCACCTGGGCAGTCGCCCTGGCAGCAGTCCTACTGCTCGTCATCGTCGCAGGCGGTATCCTCACCTCCCTGGGCGCTATCGGCTCCAACCAGGCAGCCGCACCGCACACCCCCAAGTCTTCTATGTCGGCATCCGAATCGGCTGCGGCAAGTGCCAGCGCATCGGCATCCCCGACCGCTAAGGCGTCGAACGCACCGGCGAAAATCGCATCCGTGGCTCGCTTCGCGCCCTCGAACCCCACGTTCATGAACGACATGGACAGCTTGATTCCGAACCTGACCGACGGTAACGCCAACACCGCATGGATCAGCTACGGCTTCGGCACCGCCAACTACGCCGGCACCATCAAGGAATTCGGCCTGGCACTGAAGCTGCAGACCCCCACCGTCGTCTCCAAGCTGACCATCCAGCAGACCACCGGCGCCGGCGGCTCCTTTACCGTCTACACCAACAGCTCCGCATCCCTGGACGGTGCGGTTGAGGTTGGCAAGGGCACCTTCGAAGGCAAGGATGCAGTCGTCACCCTGGACACCTCCAAGCAGAGCGCAGAAAAGGGCGCATACGTGATCATCGTGGTCAACGAGCTGCCCCGCCTCTCCCTGCCAATTGGAAGTTGGAACTACGGTCTGCGTATCAACGAAATCAAGGTGGACTAACCACCCCATAATGCGACGCCGACAGGGCGCTCGCACCACAGATACACCCCAGGTAAAAGGGCGGGGCTTCTGAACTCAACAGTTCGGGAGCCCCGCCCTTTTTGATGTCCTTTTATGACTCTTTATGGCAGGGGCGCTACTCAAAGATTCACAGTGCGCGGACTATCTGGATATAGGGTCCCCCAAGATGGAATAATCGAGGATAAAGCCCCGTTATAGGGGCAGAACGAAAGACCTACAACGGAAAGACATATCCGATGACTGAGAATCTGGGAGGCCTCTTCGGAGGCGCCGCCCTGGGCAACCTGAACCTCGCATCCGCACCCGCCACCGAAGCGGCACCGGCAGCCGAGGCTGAGGCCGACGCAACCATCCACAACGTCATTATTGTGGGCTCCGGCCCCGCCGGCTACACCGCGGCAATCTACGCGGCACGCGCCGAGCTGAAGCCCGTCCTCTTCGCCAGCTCCCTGGCACCCGGCGGCGCCCTCATGAACACCACCGAGGTGGAGAACTTCCCCGGCTTCATTCAGGGCATCCAGGGCCCCGAGCTGATGGAGAACATCGGCCAGCAGGCTGAGCGTTTCGGTGCAGACATCCGCTACCAGGACGTAGAAAAGGTCGAACTCACCGGCGACGTGAAGAAGGTCTACACCGCAGACGGCGCCGTTCACCTGGCGAAGACCGTCATCATGACCACCGGCTCTCAGGTCCGTAAGCTCAACATCGAGGGTGAAGATCGACTCTCCGGTTACGGCGTCTCCTGGTGCGCAACCTGCGATGGCTTCTTCTTCAAGGACAAGGAAATCGCAGTGGTCGGCGGTGGCGACTCCGCACTGGAGGAGGCACTGTTCCTGACGACCTTCGCCTCCAAGGTGTACCTGGTGCACCGCCGCGATTCTTTCCGCGCTTCGGAAATCATGCAGACCCGCGTTTTCAACAACCCGAAGATTGAGGTTGTCTGGGACTCCGCTGTCACCGCAGTTCACGGTGAGAGCAACCTCGAGTCGATTACCCTGACCAACACCAAGGACGGTTCTGAGCGTCAGCTGGCTGTTCAGGGCCTGTTCATCGCTATTGGCTCCGATCCTCGCGTGGAGCTGGTACGTGATCAGCTGGAGATTACCGAGAACCACACCATCGCGGTTCAGGGTCGTTCCTCCAAGACTTCCGTTCCCGGCGTTTTTGCTGCCGGTGACGTGATTGACCCGACCTACCGCCAGGCAATTATTGCCGCGGGTTCCGGTGCTGTTGCCGCTCTGGACGCGCAGCACTACCTCGAAAACCTCTAAACTATTCGTATTACTCGCTGGGGAATCCGCCCCGTGTCAGAAAGGAGCACTCCGTGAGCAGTGCACAGCAGGCAACTGATGCCACTTTTGACGAACTGGTTCTGAAGAACGACAAGCCCGTTATCGTGGACTTCTGGGCTGAATGGTGCGGCCCCTGCCGCATGGTTGGTCCCGTGATTGACGAGATTGCTGGCGAGTACGCCGGTCAGGTTGACGTGGTCAAGGTGGATGTTGAAGCAAATGGCGATACCGCCATGAAGTACGGCATTACCTCCATTCCGGCCATCTACCTTTTCAAGGGTGGCGAGGTCGTCAAGAAGACCGTAGGCGCTAAGACGAAATCTGCCCTGCTGGCTGAGTTCTCCGAGCACCTGGGCTAATCTTTCGAGAAGCTAAAGAAAAACCCTCGGTGATGTTTCACGTGAAACATCACCGAGGGTTTTTTGTATATACAACTGATTTCAGTTGCTAAATATTGTTTTATGTGAAAATTTAGTCCGAGAAATCAGAATCCAAAACGCGAATAATACGGTTCAGGTCCTCGACATTCGCGAACTCGATGGTCATCTTACCCTTGCGGGCACCCAGCGAAATCTTCACCGAAGTATCGAGCTTGTCAGCAAAAGCCTCCGCAATATAGTCCAGACGCTCACGGTGCTTCTGAGGCTGAGGAGCCTTACGCTCCTTCACCTCCGCAGCGCCGGATGCATGATTCACCAGCTCCTCAGTCGCACGAACCGACAAACCCTCATTCACAATCTTCTGTGCAAGAGTCTCAATCTGAGCCTGGTCAGTCAGAGCCAGCAGGGCACGAGCGTGACCGGCAGAGAGAATACCCGCCGCAACGCGACGCTGCACCAGAGCCGGCAGCTTCAGCAGACGAATCGTATTCGAAATCTGGGGGCGAGAACGACCAATGCGCTTAGCCAGCTGCTCCTGAGTAGTGTCGAACTCCTCCATGAGCTGCTGGTATGCCGCTGCTTCTTCAATGGGGTTCAGCTGGCTACGGTGCAGGTTCTCCAGCAAGGCGTCACGGAGCAGATCGCCGTCTTCAGTCTCACGAACAATTGCCGGGATGGTGCTCAGACCAGCCGCCTGGGTTGCACGCCAGCGGCGCTCACCCATGACCAACTCATACTTTTCGGCACCGTTTTCACGCGAGGGACGCACGACAATCGGCTGCAGAACGCCAATCTCACGCACCGAGTGGATGAGCTCTTCCATGTCCTGCTCATCAAAGTCGGTTCGGGGCTGCTTGCGGTTCGGATGGATATCGTGAACGTTCAGCTCAGCAAACTGGGCGCCGGGAACCGGCACCAGACCGCTCTGCTCTTCGGAAGCGGACTGCGGGGTGGAGACATCTTCACCAAAGAAGAAGTCCACCGGGCGGCGAGTCAGGGTGGTGTTGCGCAGTGCCGCACCCATGTCCACGCGGGACTTCTTCTTCGATGTTTCACGTGAAACATCCTGCGAGGAGGCGGGAGCTTCGACCTTCTCCTCTGCCTTTTCAGCTTCAGCAGTCTTTTCCTGAGCGGGTGCAGCTTCAGCAGGCTTAGCCTCTACAGACTCAGCTTTAGCGCTCTTACGCTGCTTCTCCGGCTTAGCCTCGTGGGCCATTTCGAAGAGACCGTCAGTCATGGGCTCTTCAATCGGAGTGGACACCTTCTTGGGTGCAGTCTTTACTGCAGCAGTCTTTTCGGATGCCTTCGCCTCAGCATTACCAGAATTCTTCGTACTCTGAGGGATCAGCGCCCCCAGGCCACGACCCAAGCCGCGTCGCTTTTCAGCCATCGTTACTCCTTAGGACTCCCGGACGAGCCCACTCATTTTTTCTTCTTCATCTAGTGTAAACGAAATAAGCACTCGAAAGCAGGAGTGAAAACTTCATGGCACATCATCCGAATTATTCCTGATAATTAATTCACTCAGGCTGTTTTAGCGGGTTTTACCCAGAAAAATATCGCATAAAATGAGCCCTTTTGAATCATCGATAGACAATTCAAAAGGGCTCATTTCAAAAGATTTAGACTATGCGGATCGGCGCGACAGCTCCTGTGCCGCCTCGCGGTAGGCGCGAGCGCCGGTCGACGAAGAATCGTAGGTGATGACGGTCTGCTGATAGCTGGGAGCCTCAGAGATACGAACCGAGCGAGGAATCTTCACGCTCAGGGTTTCCTCCGGGAAGTGCTCGCGCACCTCCTCTGCCACCTGGAACGCCAGGTTGGTGCGAGCATCGTACATAGTCAGCAGAATCGTGCTGATGCGCAACTTAGAGTTCAGATGCTTCTGAATCATCTGAATATTCTTCAGCAGCTGGCTCAGGCCTTCCAGAGCGTAGTACTCGCACTGAATCGGAATCAGAATCTCTTCTGCCGCGACGAAGGCATTGACGGTCAGCAGGCCGAGGCTCGGCGGGCAGTCGATGAAGACGTAGTCCAGGCGTTCCATGCCCTGCTTCTCGCGCCATTCGGTGTAGTCCATCAGGGCGTTCTTGAGGCGAGTCTCGCGTGCCACTAGGGAGACCAGTTCAATCTCAGCACCTGCAAGGTCAATATTGGCGGGGGCGCAGAATAGGCCGGGCATATCGGGGCATTCCTGAACAATTTCAGAAAGCGGCTTATCTTCAATCAGGACATTGTAAACACTGGGAACATCCACGCCGTGCTCAATGCCCAGTGCGGTCGAGGCGTTACCCTGCGGGTCGTTATCGATTACCAGGACGTTGAGCCCAGCCTCCGCGAGCGCAGCTGCGAGGTTCACGGCGGTGCTGGTTTTACCCACGCCACCCTTCTGGTTCGACACGGTGAAGACACGCGTATGCACAGGCTTGGGGAGCAAATCTGCAACAGATTTCTGAGCTTGAGGAGTCATCGGGTGCCTTCCATATTCCGGGTGGTGTGTCTACGGTGATGCGTCTTCTGGTGCCTCGCGCGTGGCAATACTCTGCGGCATGTGCGCGTGAGGAGGATTCAGCCTCCACTCCCCCACCGTTCACTCATACCAGCATGTTTCACGTGAAACATGCTCTGTGAGGTGGTGAAGCCTGCAGTGTTTCACGTGAAACATTGGTGCTGACCGAGTGGTTTGCGAAGGGCTCAGTGCCCTTAGTGAACCAGCAGGCTTTGAAGCGGAAGAGTCTAAGGTTTCAATCCTTCCTTAAGGGTACCCGGCATCAGGTCAATACTCCACGCGAGAGGTCATTCTATGTACTCTATGGATGCAATTGCTCCACACACCCGAGCCGGCGCACAAAAAATGGGCGGTACCGCGCAAGCTATGCATAGTCACTAGCTCAGGCGGTACCGCCCATTCAGGACGAAACCTTTAGAGGCGAACTCGAACCACCGTCGTCGGCTCTTCCAGCAGGTCGCCGCCGGCGGTGAGAATCTCGGTCTCACGCGCACCGTAACGGTTCAGCTTCTTCTTCGCCTTAGTAATCTCCTCCGCGGCGCTACGACCCTTCAGGGCCAGCAGCTCACCGGTGCCACGCAGGATCGGCAGAGTAATGTCCAGTAGGCCCACCAGGGCGGACACAGCGCGTGCAGTCACCACATCGGCCTCCACTGCACCCACAGCCTGCTCAGCACGCGAGCGCAGCACGGTCACGTTCTCCAGGCCCAGGTCCTCAACAACCTCATTCAGCCAAATCACGCGGCGTTCCAGAGGCTCAATCAGGGTCAGCTTCAAATCCGGGCGGGCAATTGCCAGGCACAGGCCGGGCAGGCCGGCACCAGAGCCAACATCAGCCACCGACGCGTTCGGCGCAATGTACTCCTGCACCACGGCACAGTTCAGCACGTGGCGAGCCCACAGGCGCGGCACCTCACGCGGACCAATCAGGCCACGCTCAATACCGGTCGTCGCCAGGTGCTGCACGTAGCGCTCCGCCAGGGGCAGACGCTCACCGAACACAGCCTCCGCCGCGGCGCGCTCACTCTCGTTGAGAGCAACCATCGAAGTCTCCATACTAGGCTCCTACCTCGGGGAGAGAAATCACCACGTGACGGCGGGGGCCCTCGCCCTCAGACTCGCTGTACAGGCCAGCAGCAGCCACCACATCGTGCACGACCTTACGCTCGTACGGGCTCAGCGGCTTCATATGCTCATCACGACCGGTAGCGCGCACCTTCTCGATCGCCTCAGCAGCGATCTTCTCCAGCTGTTCACGACGCTCAGCACGGTAACCGGCAATATCCAGAATCAGGCGGGAACGGGTGCCGTTACCAGCCAGGACGGAAAGGCGCACCAGCTCCTGCAGAGCCTCCAGAACCTCACCGTGGCGACCAACCAGGTGGCGCAGTTCCTCATTGTCATCATCGTCATTGACGACCGACAGGTAGATGCGGTTATTGCGCACCTCAATATCGATGTCGCCGTCCATATCGACAATATCGAGGAGCTCCTCGAGGTAGTCAGCGGCAATATCGCCTTCCTCGTCGATGTCCTCAAAATCGTCTTCTTCGCCCTCAAGGGGCTCCTCTACCAGCTGCTCCTCAACGAGCTGCTCGTCCTCATATTCCATAGCTTCAGTCACAATAATCCTCGGGATGTTCGGAGGGGTGTCCTAGGGGTAAAAAGTATCTCATACACGGCGCCGGGCCCGCGCCACACATGGCGAGAACCCGGCCCGACTCACGGAAGAAAACTACTTCTTTCCGTTCTGCTTATTGCGTTGCTGCTTCTGGCGCTTCTTGCTGACCGGCTGCTGACGCTGACCCGCAGCGGCACGCTCACGAGCCTCCTGCAGATCCTTCTCGTGCTGTTCACGGGTCTTACCAATCGGAGGCAGGCCCTTCGCCGCGCGGCGAGCATTCAGCTCACGCTCCGCCTGAGAACCGGGGGTCGGGTTATTGCGGATAACCCACCACTGCTGACCCAACGACCAGAGGTTCGACACGGTCCAGTAGTACATGACACCCAGCGGGAAGTTAATACCGGAAACAGCGAAGATAATCGGGAAGATGTACATGATCATCTGCTGCTGACGGAACATCGGGGAGTTCAGAGCCGCCTCCGACATGTTCTTCACACTCAGCTGCTTCTGAATGTAGAACTGGGTCGCACTCATCAGAACAATCATGATGACCGCCTGAACAACAGTCGCGGTAGCGTCACCAGCGCCCGGGTGCAGCATGGTCGCGAACAGCTGAGCACCGAAAATCTGCGAGTCATTGAACTGATGCACCAGATCAGCCGGCAGCATGAGCACGCTCTCATTGCTCTGCGCCGCGGTGGGAACACCCATCAGCACCTGGTACAAGCCGAAGAAGATCGGCATCTGAGCCAGAATCGGCAGGCAGGACGCGAAGGGGTTCGTACCGTGCTTACGGTACATTTCCATCTGCTCCTGAGCCATAGCCTGGCGGGAGAGCTGGTCCTTCTTGCCCTTGTACTTCTCCTGCAGCTTCGCCATATCGCCCTGCATCGCGGTCATACCGCGCATAGCCTTAATCTGTTTGACGAACAGCGGAATGGTCAGGGTACGCATCACCAGGGTCAGGAAGATAATGCACAGAACCCACGTCATGCCGGACGCCGGGTCCATGCCCAGCGAGGTGAAAAGAGTGTGGAACAGCCACAGGACCACGGAGACGATCCATTTAAACGGCCAAAGAATCAAATCAAAAATATTCACGCGGGAATACTCCTTAAGGACTCGGCTAAGTCATTGTGCGGGAGGCGCCGCCTACTCAGGGCGGGCGTCACCACCGGTGTGAGGGGTGTAAAGATGGGGGTGGTTGAGCAGAATAATTTTCGGTTCTGCTCCGGGAGCGAAAGTACGCTTCCCCGCCGGAACTGGGTCGATACCTCCGGTCGCCCAGGGAACACACCGCAGAATGCGGCGCACCGTCAGGGAAAGCCCGCCCATCGCACCGTGGGTGGTCAGCGCCTCCAGGGCGTAGGCTGAGCAGGTCGGGTAGTAGCGGCACACGTCCCCGTAGAGGGGGGAGACGACCTTGCGGTAGGCCTTCATGCACGCAATCAGCAGGTTCTGGGGGAGAACGTAGAGTGCCTGCAGGAACGTTTCAGGCCTCACGAATTCGTTAGGTGCTAGCGCCAGCAGCTCGTCGGGTCCCAGAGTCTCGGCAGAAGCGCTATAGGTGCCGCTGTGATGCGCGTGGAAGCGTTCTTCGCAGCGCTCACGCTGGGGACGACTCACGGCTTCTCCTTGCTCTGAGGCAAATCGAGCTTAGCGAAAGCAGCCTCAAGTGCCGATTCGTAGTCGCGACGCAGCTGCTCCCAGCTGGCGTTCGCGGAGGCGGGAAGCGCTCGCACCGCAATGGCGTAGCCTTCCGGATGCGCGGCGCAGGTGAGCGCGGCAAGTTCACGCAACCGGCGCTTGACCAGGTTGCGTGTGACTGCGTTGCCCACCGCCTTCGACACAATGAAACCTACCTGGGTTGTTTTTCCAGGATTTTTCGCCGTAGATACAACGATGTTCCGACGTCCTGTACGGATGCCGGAACGGAAGGCGTGGGAGAATTCAGCGCTGGTGCGCATACGGTGCCGTTGAGGCAGCACGTGTTCCCCTTTACGTAGTGTGGGAGATTCGGCTCGTGTGGCGAGCTGATCTCCGCGTGTATTTCACGCTTAATGATAGTTCGCCCGCCGATGCGTGTGCATCGGCGGGCGAACTATATGCCGTGATTAGGCCGAGAGCTTTGCGCGGCCCTTACCGCGGCGGTTCGACAGAATCGCGCGGCCTGCACGGGTACGCATACGCAGACGGAAGCCGTGCTTCTTGGCGCGACGGCGGTTGTTCGGCTGGAAAGTACGCTTGCTCATACTTTGTCTCCTTGATTTTTGCGGTTCGTGCCCTCGCGAGGTATCGGAACCGTACGCTTCTTGGTGCACGGAGGTACCGCGACTATTCGCAGTAGGCGGTGCACACACAACAGCACAACTTTAGAAGAGTGGAGGGCGTAAATCAAGTTCTTGATGCTTTTTTCCGCGTGATTCCGGGCTCGTTTGTGGCGTGGAGGCGGTGATTGCGGTGGGCGCACAGGATGTGGAGACACCGTTGACTCATGGGGCGTAAACCTGGGGATATTCGCGGCGGCGCGGTATCCACCGCGGTGCATATCCCCCTAAAACTCCTGCCGCTTCTAAGTTATCCACACCCACGCACCACCGGGATGTTCCGCTAAATATCAAGGAAGAAGCCCTGTTGTGCACTTAAATCCACCGCTTATCCACTTCTGTAATTACAAGTTTTCCACCGTGTGGAAAACTCTTGTGGATAACTTTCTCCCCCTGTGCATTAAACGGGTAGAATCTTAATGACCTCGCGGTGGTTTCCGGCATGATTTCTTTACTGCACCACCGCTTCATATCGAGTGAAAGTAAAGAATTCCATGACCGACTCCCTTCAGGCGCGCTGGGCGCATCTGCTCTCCATTCTTGCCGCCGATCCGGCGGTGACGGCACGTCAGCGCGGTTTCGTGAATCTTGCGCAGCCTCAGGGACTGATGGGTTCTTCTCGCCTCATCATTGAGGTGCCGAATAAGCTCACCCGTGCGGTCTTCGAGGAGCAGATTAGCGCTTCGTTCCGTGCGGCTCTGCACGAGGCTTTCGGTCCGTCGACCACCGCACTTTTCGATGTGAATGAGTCGATGATTCCGGTTGAACCTGCAAGTCAGGACGTTTTCCAGGGTGAGCGCGAGGTGCCTGTTGAGCACCAGCCCGCCCCTTCGGCAGCGACGGCTTCTGCGCATCCCGAGGCGCCCGCCGGATCGCGTGCTTTTGAGTACTACACGGAGCCGCATCCGGGTCCTGACCACTACGAGGTACCCGCGGATGAGCAGGTCACCCGCCCTTCCCTGCACGATTTGGAGGCGGAGCGTGCCGGATTCCCCTCCGCACAGCAGCCCGCTCCGACTGCTCCTGCTGCGGGTGTGCCGGCGCCTCGCGAATACCCGGCACCCTCTTTTGTTCCGGACGCCCCGGCGGTACCGCAGGCTCAGCAGGTGCATCCGCATGAAGACCCGGAAAACGCGCCGACTTGGGATAGCTCTGCCCGACTGAACCCGAACTACACCTTCGACACCTTCGTGATTGGTCAGTCCAACCGCTTTGCACACGCGAGCGCATTCGCGGTGGCGGAGCAGCCCGGCATTGTCTACAACCCGCTGTTCATCTACGGCGGTTCGGGTCTGGGTAAGACCCACCTGCTACACGCGATCGGCCACTACACCAAGTATCTGTACCCGAATTTGCGGGTGCGCTACGTGAATTCTGAGGAGTTCACGAATGACTTCATTAACTCGATTCGTGACGATGAGGGTTCCTCGTTCAAGCAGATTTACCGCAATGTTGATGTTCTTCTGATTGACGATATCCAGTTTTTGGCGGGTAAAGAGGCGACGATGGAGGAGTTCTTCCATACGTTTAACGCCCTGTACAACCACCAGAAGCAGATCGTGATTACCTCTGATTTGCCGCCGAAGCAGCTGACCGGTTTTGCTGAGCGTATGCGTTCGCGTTTCGGTTCGGGTCTGAATGTGGATGTGCAGCCTCCGGAGCTGGAGACTCGTATCGCGATTCTGCGGAAGAAGGCTCAGAACGAGATTTTGCCGGTGCGCGATGACGTCATGGAATACATTGCTTCCCATGTCACGGCCAATATTCGCGAGTTGGAGGGTGCTCTGATTCGCGCGAGCGCTGCCGCCTCGATGAAGAAGCCGCCGGAGCCTATTACCCTGGCTGAGGCTGAGACCTATCTGAAGGATTTGCTCTCTGATACCGGTGGTGCGGAGATTACGTCGGCGCTGGTTTTGGCGACGGTGGCGAAGTATTTTGATGTGTCCATTGAGGATATGCAGTCGAAGTCTCGCACCCGTACGCTTACGAATGCGCGCCAGGTGGCTATGTATCTTCTGCGTGAGCTGACCGAGATGTCTCTGCCGCGTATTGGCAACGATTTGGGTGGCCGCGACCATACGACGGTGATGCACGCGGTGCGTAAGGTGAGCGCGCAGATGGCGGAGCGTCAGACGATTTTCAATCAGGTGACTGAGCTAACAAATTTGATCCGCCAGGAGCAGCGCGCCGCCGGCTAGATGCGCTTTTGTCCCTGTCCCGTAGCTT
Source organism: Rothia mucilaginosa (assembly GCA_963538455.1). Classification (GTDB taxonomy): domain Bacteria; phylum Actinomycetota; class Actinomycetes; order Actinomycetales; family Micrococcaceae; genus Rothia. The sequence goes on from CAUTHR010000004.1 coordinate 22,935, forward strand.
ATTTTGCGCCTTGACTAGGTGTTTTATAGGCTTCAGGGCGGGGATTTCCTGCTGGTTTCAAGGATTTTAGCGACTCGAAAAGGTGGATTTTCGGGGTGTGGATAAGCTGTGCTTTAACTCGTGCGTTCGTGTGGACGTTAAGTGCATGAATATTCAAAAGGTGTGGAATTGAGTAAATGCATAAATATTCATACACAATGCATCCTCAGCACCGGGTGGATTCTTCCACTTAATGTCCACAGGCTACTTCCGCGTCATTGCAGGCAAGGAAAGGGTTTTCCACCGTTTCCACAAGCGTTAACAATACTACTGTACTTAAAGAAAAAATCCTCCCCATAACAAGTAGTTCTGCTCAACCGACCGGACCGGTTCAGATTTTTCTATGCGCCACTGCTGAAAATGTAGATTTTTGCGGGTTGGGATCGATAGCTGCACGCTATCTCCTGGGTTGGGTTTGGTGGTTGGGTTTGAAAAAGAAACCAACACCGAACCATCACCCAGTTCGAACTTGTATTCGACTGAGTTTGCTCCATCTTCCGCCTGTCTTTGTAATTACAAAAATACAGCGACCCTGCATGCCTCATCTCACCCGATTTTTCGCTGCGGGAGCGACCATCGAGTCTCTGTGTAATTACAAAATCCGGTAGGATGGATAGACGCGCGCGCGGAAGATTCACTGCGCATCAGAGCACGCGATATTTCCGGCTCTATCGTCCAAAGCTTTACGTGCGCCCACAAACTACTCTCTAATTCCGTGAAAGGCGCCTTCTCGATGAAATTCACCGTTGAACGCGATGTCCTTGCCGAAGCAGTCGGCTGGACGGCACGCTCACTTCCGCTGCGTCCCACCTCCCCCGTACTCAACGGTCTGCTGATTACCGCCTCCGCAGGTGAGGTCAGCATCGCAAGCTTCGATCACGAGACCAGCGCCCGTCAGGTCATTGCAGCCGATATTGAAGCAGAAGGCATTTGCCTGGTTCCCGGCAAGATCCTGGCAGAAATTTGCCGCTCTCTACCGAATGCGCCCGTCGAGTTCACCGCGGATGAGTCCGTGATTCGTCTTCACTGCCGTTCCGCTAACTTCCAGCTGGCTGGCATGCCGGTCGTGGACTACCCCGAGCTTCCCGAGCTTCCCGAAATTTCCGGTACCGTGGACGGCGCCGAATTCGCTGAAGCCGTCAAGCAGGTTCAGATTGCGGTGTCCAAGGATGAGACCCTGCCGCTGCTGACCGGTATCCGCGTAGAAATCAATGGCGACACCATGACCTTGCTTGCCACCGACCGCTACCGCTTGGCAATGCGCGAAATCAAGTGGAAACCGGTCAACTCCGATGTTCAGGCTGCTGTGCTGCTGAAGGCTAAAACCGTCTCTGAGGTCGGTAGCACCCTCTCCGGTTCCGGTGAACTGTCCATCGCTCTGCCCGCCGCTGGCGAGCTGATCGGCTTTACTGCTGGCTCCCGCCGCACCACCAGCGTTCTGATGGACGGCGACTACCCCAACATTCGTGCGCTGTTCCCCGAGCAGACCCCGATTCACGCGGTGGTTCGCACCTCCGACCTGGCTGAGGCCGCTCGCCGTATTTCCCTCGTGGCGGAGCGCAACACTCCCCTGCGTCTGAAGTTCACTCAGGGTTCGGTTGCTATTGATGCCGGCCGCGGTGATGAGGCTCAGGCTTCTGAGACTCTGCAGGCGCACCTGTCCGGTGATGACATCACCGTTGCGTACAATCCCGCCTACCTCTCGGATGGTTTGAAGGTTTTCGGTACCGAGTTCGTTCGTTTCTCCTTCACCGATGCGCCGAAGCCCGCCGTGATTTCCGGTCAGGACGAGCCTCTGGCTGAGGATGACCGCAACTACCGTTACCTGCTGATGCCGGTTCGCCTGCCGTCGAACTAGTAGCTCACCGCCCCGCGCGCCTCCCAAAGCTCTGTCCAGGGAAGTCCGCGGGGCTGTGCTTTCTGGCCGCCTGTGCCCATCCCCCAACCGAACCGTACGAAAGGAGCTTCCGGTGTATATCGACCATATTTCGTTGTTGGATTACCGCACCTACGCTCTGCTGAGCCTGCCTCTTTCGGCGGGAGTTACGGTGTTTCTGGGCTCGAACGGTGTGGGGAAAACCAATATTGTTGAGGCGATTGACTATGCGGCGTCGCTGTCTTCGCACCGCGTGAGCCATGACGGGCCGCTGGTGCGGATGGGGGCTTCGCGCGCCTATATTCGCACCCGTACGGTGCGCGGTTCGCAGCAGACGGTGACCGAATTTGAGATTGCTCCGGGGCAGAGTAATCGGGTGCGCATTAATCGTGCCGCGCCGGTGCGCGCCAAGGAGGCCCTGGGTATTGCCCGCACGGTGCTGTTTTCCCCGGAGGACCTTCAGCTGGTGAAGGGGGACCCTGCGGGTCGTCGTCGTTTTGTGGATGAGCTGGCTGTCTCTTTGCGTCCTGTGGTTGCTGGCTACCGTAGCGAGTATGAGCGGATTTTGCGGCAGCGTAATTCACTGCTGAAGTCCATGCAGCGTAAGGCGCGGGACGAGAACGCTTTGAGCACGCTCTCGGTGTGGGATGAGCAGCTATCGACTCTGGGTGCCCAGTTGCTGTCTGCGCGTTTTCGTCTGTTGCAGCGTTTTTTGCCGCAGCTTCGCCGCGCCTACGCGGGGCTGACGGACGGCTCTAAAGAGGTCGGTTTCAACTATGAGTCGACTGTTTTTTCGAGCATGGGTGAGCGCTCGATTGAGCATGCGGCGCTGATGCGTATTGAGGACCTCAAGGAGGCTTTGATGCGTGGTTTTGCGGAGCGTCGACGTGACGAGATTGAGCGTGGCGTGACCCTGGTTGGTCCGCACCGTGAGGACATTACCCTACTGCTCGGTGGCATGCAGGTGAAGCATTTTGCCTCGCACGGCGAGAGCTGGTCTTTTGCTCTGGCGCTGAAGTTGGCGTCCTGGTTTGTGCATGTTGAGGATGATTCCTCGATGGGTTCTTCGCCGATTCTGATTCTTGATGATGTGTTCGCGGAGCTTGATTCTGCGCGCCGCCACCGCCTGGGCGCGATGGTTGCTGATGCGGAGCAGGTGCTGATTACCTGCGCGGTACTCAGTGATATTCCGGAGGAGTTGGGCGACTACCGCCTGGTATCGGTGACGGCGGGGCACGCCGAGTATGTGCAGCCTGCCCCTGTCTCTGGCCCTGCCACCGACCTTGTCACTGACTCTGCGGGGCAGTCGAGCTCGACCGTTTCTGCGCTCGCGGAGGGTGACGGCGATGAGTAACCCCGCCCGCCCGCAAAACCATGTTTCACGTGAAACATTCGATGAATTTACAGAATCTGAATTTACGGAATCACAGCTTGCGCAGCCTCACAACCCGCGCGAGGTTGGCGGCGTAGGCGAGTTTTACCGTGACGAGGTGGATGCCCCCTCCGCCCTGCTGACCCGCATGCGAGTGGCGGCTCAAGAACGCGGTGAGGCGCCCCTGAATGCCTTCTCGGCGAATAAAATCATGCGCGATTTTGGTGCGGTCATGTCCGGCGCCACCTCGAAGAAGAAATCACGGCGAGCGCAGGGCTGGGACCCTCGCGTCATGGGTGGCTATAGCGGCCCCGGAGAGAGCTCTCGCGACCCCAAACCCCTCGGTGGCATCGTCAGTGCCCTGATTCGCTCTCGCGGGTGGAAAGAGCCCGTGGCGGTCTCTAGCGTGCTGGCTCGCTGGGCTGAGCTCGTGGGTCCTGAAATCGCGGCGCACACCCGCCCGATTAGCTTTGAAAACTCCATTGTTGAAGTCCAGTGCGACTCCACCGCCTGGACGACTCAGCTGCGTCTGATGCACGGGCACCTCATCGAGCTATTCCGCCGCGAACTGGGTGAAGGTGTCGTAGCTCAGGTTCGCGTCCTGGGTCCGAATAACGGACGCTGGAATCAGCGAGGCTACCGGCGCGCGACCGGCATGCGCGGCGTGCGTGACACCTACGGGTAGGTACGGTGCATCAGGGTCGGCAGAAATCCAGGATTCGGGGCGCGTTGCATAAAACGTACCCCTTTTCTGCACCTCATGAAAGCTTCAGAATCGCCGGCAAACCCCACGAGGCTGTGAACCGTACCCCCTACCTCAAGAGGGGGTTGAAGCACTCTAAACCGCCTTTGCGGGCTTTTGAGCGGGTGACAGCTCTCAAAAAGCTCAATAAATGACGCCCGTAGATGGTTTTAAGCTCTCTTGCTCGGTAAAATAAAAGAGACAATGCGTAAAGTGTGCCCACCTATGGGCACCACCGGCACCACGGGTTGTACAGGCACGTTCTTGTGCCCTCTGTGAGGCGTTCTAGGCTCCCCTCTGAGCGGCCCGCAATTTTCTTCGCCGGTTGCATCATCTACTCAAGGAGTTCTGCCTCGTGGCATCTGAACAGAATGCATCTGAACAGCAGCATGAATACGGTGCATCCGATATTACCGTGCTGGAAGGTCTGGAAGCGGTTCGCAAGCGCCCCGGCATGTACATTGGCTCGACCACTGAGCGCGGTCTGCACCACCTGGTCTACGAGGTCGTAGATAACTCGGTTGACGAAGCGCTCGCCGGTTATGCCTCCGAAATTGACGTGACCATTCAGGCTGACGGCTCTGTCCGTGTGAAGGACGACGGCCGCGGTATCCCCGTGGATGAGCACCCCACCGAGCACAAGTCCACCGTTGAGGTTGTTATGACCGTGCTGCACGCTGGCGGTAAGTTCGGCGGCGGCGGCTACTCGGTTTCCGGTGGTCTGCACGGTGTGGGTATCTCCGTGGTGAATGCGCTGTCGACCCGCGTGATTACTGAGGTGCACCGCCAGGGTTACGCATGGCATATTTCCTTCTCTAACGGTGGTGTTCCGGATGGTCCCCTGCGTAGGGGTGAGCCCTCCGATAAGACCGGTACGATCCAGACGTTCTACCCGGACCCGGAGATTTTCGAGACCGTCGAGTTCGACTTTGAGACTCTGCGTGCGCGTTTCCAGCAGATGGCGTTCCTGAACAAGGGCCTGACCATCACCCTGACCGATGAGCGTGAGAAGTACGTCGGTGACGAGGTTGCTGAAGAGGGCGAGAAGAACGTCCTTAACCGCGTGCGCGCGAACGCTGAGGGTTTCACGACTGTCACCTACCGTTACGATAACGGCCTGTTCGACTACGTGCACTTCCTCAACGCGGGCGCGAAGACCATTGTGAACGAGGAGATTGTCTCCTTCGAAGCCGAAGACACCGAGCGCAACATGAGCCTGGAAGTTGCGATGCAGTGGACCGGTGCGTACAAGGAGTCCGTCTACTCGTACGCGAACACGATTAACACTCACGAGGGCGGTACTCACGAAGAGGGTTTCCGTGCCGCTCTGACCTCGCTGGTGAACCGTTACGCGCGTGAGAACAAGCTGCTGCGCGATAAGGACGATAACCTCACCGGTGAAGACGTGCGTGAGGGCCTGACCGCGGTCATTTCGATTAAGATTTCTGAGCCGCAGTTCGAGGGTCAGACCAAGACCAAGCTGGGTAACTCGGAGGCTAAGTCCTTCACTCAGCGTGAGGTGAACGATCACCTCGGTGACTGGTTCGGTCGTAACCCCGCGGTGGCGAAGGATATTGTGCGCCGCGCTATCACCGCCGCTCAGGCGCGTATTGCAGCCCGTAAGGCACGCGAGACGACCCGCCGTAAGGGCCTGCTGGAGACCAGCTCCATGCCCGGTAAGCTCAAGGACTGCTCCTCGAAGGATCCGTCGATCTCTGAGATTTACCTGGTGGAGGGTGACTCCGCGGGTGGTTCGGCTGTTCAGGGACGTGACCCGAACACTCAGGCTATTCTGCCGCTGCGCGGTAAGATCCTGAACGTTGAGCGCGCTCGCCTGGACCGTGCCCTGTCCAATGCTGAAATTCAGGCGATGATTACCGCTTTCGGTACCGGCATTGGTGATGACTTCGATATTGAGAAGGCACGCTACCACAAGATTGTTCTGATGGCGGATGCGGACGTCGATGGCCAGCACATTACGACCCTGCTACTGACCCTGCTCTTCCGCTTTATGCGTCCGCTGATTGAGGCGGGTTACGTGTACCTGGCTCAGCCGCCGCTATACCGCATCAAGTGGTCGAACGCTCCGCACGACTACGTGTACTCGGATGCTGAGCGTGATGAGGCTCTGGCTCGTGGCGCGGCGAAGAACCTGCGCCTGCCCAAGGACAACGGCATTCAGCGTTACAAGGGTCTGGGTGAGATGGACTACACCGAGCTGTGGGATACCACCATGGACCCGGCTCGCCGCACCCTGCTGCAGGTGAAGATGGAAGACGCCGCTGCGGCTGACCAGATCTTCTCTGTTCTGATGGGCGAGGACGTTGAGGCTCGCCGTGAGTTTATCCAGCAGAACGCAAAGGACATTCGATTCCTCGATATCTAGCCCGAAACAGCATATGCCCCGTATGGCATATGCCAAATGAGCTATATAGCCGAGCGAGTCATTGAGGAATGAGAAAGTAATGAGCGAAGAACAGCAGAATAAATCCACTGAGGTTGACGTAGTCAGCAACGGTGGCGCTGAAAATGTAGGCCATCACGGCCACATTGAACAGGTGGACCTGCAGACCGAAATGCAGCGTTCCTACCTGGACTACGCAATGGCCGTTATTATTGGCCGCGCCCTGCCGGATGTACGTGACGGCCTCAAGCCCGTGCACCGCCGTGTGATCTACGCGATGTACGACGGCGGCTACCGCCCGGACCGATCCTTCAACAAGTGCGCCCGCGTGGTTGGCGACGTGATGGGTCAGTTCCACCCCCACGGTGATAGCGCTATCTACGACACTCTGGTGCGTCTGATTCAGAGCTGGATCATGCGTTACCCGCTGGCACTGGGTCAGGGTAACTTCGGCTCCCCCGGTAACGACGGTGCCGCAGCGCCTCGATACACCGAGACCAAGATGGTCCCCATTGCCTTGGAGATGGTGCGTGACATCAACGAGGACACTGTTGATTTCCAGCCCAACTACGACGGCAAGTCCCTTGAGCCTACCGTTCTGCCCGCGCGCATCCCGAACCTGCTGATCAATGGTTCTTCGGGTATTGCTGTGGGTATGGCGACCAATATTCCGCCGCATAACCTGCGTGAGGTTGCCGAGGGTGTGGAGTGGTTCCTGAAGAACCCGCATGCCACCAATGAGGAGCTGCTGAACGCGCTGATGGCGCGCATTAAGGGCCCGGACTTCCCGACCGGTGCACAGATTCTGGGCACCAAGGGCATTGAGGATGCGTACCGCACCGGCCGCGGCTCCATCACGATGCGCGCGGTGGTCAACGTGGAGGAAATCCACGGTCGTACCTGCCTGGTGGTCACCGAGCTGCCGTACCAGGCGAACCCGGATAACCTGGCCATCAAGATTGCTGAGCTCATCAAGGACGGTAAGGTCACCGGCATCGCGGATCTTCGCGATGAGACGTCGGGTCGTACCGGTCAGCGTCTGGTGATTGTGCTCAAGCGTGATGCTTCCCCGAAGGTTGTGCTGAACAACCTGTACAAGCACACCCAGCTGCAGGAGAATTTCTCCGCGAATATGCTCGCCATTGTTGATGGTGTGCCGCGCACCCTGTCCCTGGATGCGTTTGTGCGTCACTGGGTGGATCACCAGATGGACGTTATCGTTCGTCGTACCCGTTACCGTCTGCGTCAGGCGGAGGAAGAGGCGCACATCCTGCGCGGCCTGCTGAAGGCTCTGGATGCTCTGGATGAGGTTATTGCCCTGATTCGCCGCTCCCCCACCGCTGATGAGGCGCGTAGCGGCCTGATGGAGTTCCTGCAGATTGATGAGGCTCAGGCTCAGGCAATTTTGAACATGCAGCTGCGTCGTCTGGCAGCTCTGGAGCGTCAGAAGATTCAGGATCGCCACGATGAGCTGATGCGCATGATCGCTGAGTACAACGCGATTATTGCTTCGGAGACTCGCCAGCGCGAGATTATCTCTGAGGAGCTGGGCGAGATTGTGAACCGCTACGGCGATGAGCGTCGCACCCAGATTATGTACGGCTACAACGGCGATATGTCCATGGAAGACCTCATCCCCGAGGAAGAGGTCGTGGTCACGATTACTCGCGGCGGCTACATTAAGCGCACCCGCAGTGACCAGTACCGTAGCCAGCACCGCGGCGGTAAGGGCATTAAGGGTGCCTCGCTGCGCGGTGATGACGTGGTGGAGCACTTCTTTGTGACCACTACGCACAGCTGGATTCTGTTCTTCACGAACCTGGGTCGCGTGTACCGTGCGAAGGGTTACGAGCTGCAGGAAGCCGGTCGCGACGCGAAGGGGCAGCACATTGCGAACCTGCTGGAGTTCCAGGGCGGTGAGCATATTGCTCAGGTGATGGAGCTGAAGAGCTACGAGGATGCTGAGTACCTGGTGCTTGCTACTCGCGGCGGCATGGTGAAGAAGAGCCGCCTGAGCGATTACGATACGAACCGTACTGCCGGCCTGATTGCGATTAACCTGCGTGAGGGCGATGAGGTTGTTTCGGCGTTCACCGTGTCGGCTCAGGACGATATTCTGCTGGTGTCGCGTAACGGTATGTCGTTGCGCTTCCACGCTGATGATGCGTCGCTGCGCCCGATGGGTCGCTCCACCTCCGGTGTGACCGGTATGAAGTTCCGTGAGGGCGACGAGCTGATTTCTGCGAATGTGGTTACTGAGGGCTCTTTCGTCTTTGTGGTCACTGAGGGTGGTTACGCGAAGCGTACGAGCGTGGATGAATACCGCGTGCAGGGTCGTAACGGTTTCGGCATTAAGGTTGCTAAGCTAGTTGAGGATCGTGGCGCCCTGGTGGGTGGCCTCATTGTGGATGAAGAGGACGAGGTGCTGGTGGTTATGGCCAGCGGTAAGGTCGTTCGCTCGAATGTGAATGAGGTTCCTGCGAAGGGACGCGATACTATGGGTGTTATCTTTGCAAAGCCCGGTAAGGGCGATTCTATTATTGGTGTTGCGCGCAACCAGGATCGTCAGCTGGATGATAGCGACGATGAAACCACTGAGAACACCGAGGCTTCGGAGTCTTCTGAGGCGCCCGGTACGGACAACGAGGGTGAAGCGGCAGCTGCCGATCTCACCGCTACTGGAGGTAACTAATGAGCAGCACTCCCGCGAGCTCCTCGCCTGCGTCGGCACAGCGTTCGGCGTCGGCTGGCGCATCCAAGTCTTCGGGTGCGGCTAAGGCTGGCGCGCGTCGCCCGGCTCAGGCGCGTTCGGGCCAGGCTCGTCCTGGCGGTACCGCTAAGCGTCCTGCCGGCAAGCGCCCTGTGAACGCTAAGCGTCCGACCGGTTCGCGCCGTCAGTTGGTGCGTCCGGCGCCGCGTTCGAAGATTCGTCGCGCGCGTCTGGTGGTTCAGAAGGTTGATACGTGGTCGGTGGCTAAGCTGATCTTCCTGCTGTCGATTGCTCTGGGCATTGTGACTGTGGTGGCTTCGGTGATTCTGTGGCTGTTCCTGCAGGCTTCTGGCGCGTTTGCCGGTGTGAACCAGCTGATTAGCTCTTTGGGCACCGGTTCGACCACTGTGGATATTTCGCAGATGATTTCGCTGGGTCAGGTTGCTTTGGTGACTACTATTTTTGCTGTGGTCAACACTGTGGTCTTTACTCTGCTGGGTATGATTGGCGCGATTCTGTACAACCTGGCTGCGAAGCTGGTTGGTGGCGTGACCTTGACTCTGAGCGATGAGTCCTAGTTTGTAACTCTTGAGCTTTGTGTGCGGGCGGTGCCGTCTCTGGTGGAGGCGGTGCCGCCCGTTCTGTATGCCCGGCTCTGTGTGCCTGGGGAGGAAAGTAGTAATAAAGTGTGATGCAGAACATGCTTTTTCGATTTGGTGTTACCTTCAAACACCTGTATAGTTATATCTCGTTCTACGGAAGAAATTCCGCAGAAGGAGGGCGTATAGCTCAGACGGTTAGAGCGCTTCGCTGATAACGAAGAGGTCCCAAGTTCGATTCTTGGTACGCCCACTCCACACTATGAAAGGCAATAATGAAGAAATTATTGATTCTTGCTGTTCTTTCGTGTGTCACTGTGATGGTCTTGAAAAAGTACCAGAGCAATGAAGTCGTAAAGGCTTGGAAAAATAACTAAACAGTGGTTTCCGCTGAGACGGGGGCGTGGCGCAATTGGTAGCGCATCTGCTTTGCAAGCAGAGGGTTAGGGGTTCGAGTCCCCTCGCCTCCACTTTCCGGTGATTATAGCAAGAGGGAAACGCCTGGTTCCATTCCGAACCCAGAAGCTAAGACTCTTCGCGCCGATGGTACTGCACTTTTGTGGGTGTGGGAGAGTAGGTCATCGCCGGTTTATTTTTGAAAAAGACCCCGTATCGAAAGATACGGGGTCTTTTGTTGTAGGTCTTTTGTCGTATCTGTGTTGTATCTGCTGCCGTGATGCGGTGGATTAGTGTGGGCGCCTCGTGATAAAGCCATAACAAAGCCTCATGCCGTAAAAACCCACAGGGGCATCCTGCGTGGGTGGTTTAGTGCCCCAAATGAGGTCTGAATAATAAAGGTGTGTCACAAAAAGAAAGCTGGGAGGTTCCTGAAAGTGAACACTAGGTGAACACACTTTAGCCTCTTGATGGATATAATCGCCCCTCTCTCCCGCATCCTGGCATAAGCCACATAAAACAACTTAAGCATTCCGGTGGGCGCACCATTTTTTCCGCGGAATACCGGGATTGTTGCCCCTAAAATATGGGCTCTGCAGTAAAACCCTCACGAAAACCCGCTCAATACTGTGGGTTTATCTGTTATTTCGTGTTAATTCGGAATACTTTAGATTTCACGAAAACCGACAGATAATTTTCTTGTGACTACAGAACTCATTATTCTCGTGATCGTGGTGCTTACCGCGCTCGCCTTCGACTTTACGAATGGCTTCCATGACACCGGTAACGCGATGGCAACCTCCATCGCGACTGGTGCGCTGAAGCCTAAGACTGCCGTGGCGCTGTCTGCGTCCCTGAACCTTGTGGGTGCGTTCCTCTCTGTTGAGGTGGCGCGTTCGGTCGGTAGCGGCATCGTGAACCTGGATCGTATCGACGTAACAACGGACGGTCCGGCGCTGATGCTCATCGTCTTTACCGGCCTGGTTGGCGGTATCCTCTGGAACGTTTTGACCTGGCTTCTGGGTCTTCCCTCCTCCTCTTCGCACGCTCTGTTTGGTGGCCTGATTGGTTCGGCTATTGTCGCGATCGGCTTTGATGGCGTGCAGTGGATGGGCGTTCTGTCCAAGATTATTGTTCCTGCGGTCCTCTCCCCCGTCATTGCCGCTATCGTGGCGGCAACCGGCACCTGGCTGGTCTACCGCATTGCTGCTCCGGTGGCTGACGACCGTAAGCACGGTGGTTTCCGCAAGGGACAGGTTGCGACCGCATCCCTGATGTCTCTGGCGCACGGTACCAACGACGCGCAGAAGACCATGGGTGTCATCTTCCTGGCTCTGGTTGCTTCGGGTACCCTGAGCAACGAAGACGCGATTCCCCTGTGGGTGAAGGCATCCTGTGCTATCGCTATTGCTCTGGGTACTTACCTGGGTGGCTGGCGTATTATCCGCACCCTCGGTAAGGGCATCGTTGAGGTGGACACCCCGCAGGGTGTTGCCGCTGATGGTGCGTCCGCTGCGATTATTCTGACCTCTTCCCACTTCGGTATGGCGCTGTCGACCACTCACGTGGCGTCCGGCTCGATTCTGGGTAGTGGTCTGGGCCGTAAGGGGGCTGAGGTTCGCTGGTCTGTTGCTGGTCGCATGGTGGTTGCTTGGCTGATTACCCTGCCGGCTGCCGCAATTGTGGGCGCTCTGACCTGGCTGATTGGTCACGGCCTGAACGCTCTGACCGGCACCCAGTTTGTGGGCGAGATGACCGTGTTCGCTCTGCTGGTTATCTTCTGTTTCCTGATGTGGCGTCATTCCCAGAAGGACAACATTGACGCTTCGAACGTGACTGGCGACTGGGATGAAAAGGAAGGCGCTGCAGTCACCAGCGCTGACGCATCCGCAGAAGCTCAGACCCTTGCTACTGAGAAGGCAGGTTCGTAGCCGTGGAATATCTGATGGACATTGTGAACAAGGTTATTCCGGTGCTGATTGCCGGTTTGTTCTTTGGCGCGGGCCTTCCGGCGCTGTATGCGCTGGGCCTGCGTCTGCTGGCTGGCCGTACCGAGTACACTGCGGACGGTAAGCTCGTTGAAATTGAGCCTCCGGGAACGGTGGCGAAGATTGCCGCGTCTTGCATTTTTGCTATTATCGTAGCAATCGTAATCATCGGTATTCTCTGGGTCGCTAAGGACTTTATCGACCACACTTTCGGCTGGAATATCTTCGGCGTAACCGGTGGAGGCCACTAATCCCGTGAACACTAAATTGCATATGATGACTGCTTCGAAGGAGGGGCTCGATGCCTGATAAGAGCATAATCTCTCGAGTAATCGACTGGCTGAGCGTCGGGTATCCCAAGGATGTTCCGGTGCAGGACCGCGCGGCTGTGATGGCTATTTTGAAGATGCGTCTGACCGATGAGCAGCTGCAGGAAGTTGTTCGCCAGCTCATGCAGTCTCGTGCTGCTCGTGGTGAGGCGTACGTGAGTGACCAGCGTATTAACGAGTACATTCGTCGAGTGGTGGATCATACCCCGACCCCGCAGGATATTGACCGCGTCGCTAAGATTCTTGGCGCACACGGCTTCCTGATTGCGGAGAACCACGTGAATGAGGACGCCGAGCCTACGGCTGGCGGTACCGAGTACGTGACCTACGATGATCCGACTACCGGCGAGATTCGTATTGCTGAGTTGGCTGCTGAGTCGGCTAATATCCCGGCGCCGAATGCTACCACTGCGCAGGACGGCTAAATAGCCTGCGGTGAGAGTTGAGAGCTCTCATGAAGCTTGTAACCTATGGGGTGGACTGAGTCCGCCCCATAGGTTTTCTTTATGCCCGTGTGGTCGATGCGCCGCGGGTTGTCAGCCCGCGTATAGGTGCGGGCGGTATTCTAGAGAGACTCACTCCCTCAAACTCATGGCGGGTTCTGCGCTCGCCCTACATCATGGAGATTCTGTGTCTTCTGTACCTACCTCTGAACCCGAGAACTCTCACCTTACATCTAATCAAGAAGCCTCTCACGGCTCGTCTGAGGCGGCATCCGTTGCCACTGAGGAATCTGCGGCTAAGGGCCCCTCTACCCGTGTCGATGCCGCTAAAGAGGCTATCGCAGGGCAGGCGCGGCGCCTCGTGATGCCCCGCCGCTCCCTGCTTCTGACCGGTGGCGTGATTGCCGCCGCCGGGGTGCTTGCCGCGATGCCGCAGATTGCCGCCACCGGCGTGCTGGGTGAGGATGCGGCGGTGGTGGTTTCAACTGAGAAGCTGCTGGCGCGCCGTGAGCGTCTGATTCGCGAAAATATTGATACCCGCTACCTGAAGATCGAGTCGCTGGGGCGTATCTACGTGGGGCAGCAACGCCGTGAACAGGATCTGCGTCTGGTGGGTTCTTTCTCCCTCACGGAGGCGGCGCAGGCCGATTTGGCGGCGGCTGCTACGGCGCTGACGAATCTATCCGTGTATGGTTCTCTGCACCGGCTGAGCGTCACCTACGGTGGTGCGGACTCGGCGAATGACCCGCAGAACGTCGCGAATACGGTGACGGATGCGCCAGTGGGCCCGCTGCGCGTGAACGATTCGGCAACCCTGAAAGAAGAGCAATGGCTGAAGGTGCTGACCGCTAACGCGGCGCTGGGAACTAATGCGAGCTACGCGCAGGTGGGGCTGCTGGCGGATGAGCTACGCCTGAACGCTGTGGTGATTGATGAGAACTATGAGTCCCTGTTGAAGCGTTTCCGTGCGCTGGCTGAGCTGGATTTGAAGAATGAGCGGGTGCAGCAGATTCACCTGAATATTCAGTTGGCCCCGGAGAAGGCGCTGAGCCTGCCCTCGGGTGCGCAGTCGAAGATTTCGGTGAGTGTTGCCGAGTCTTCGCGTGTGGCAACGGTTGCTGATGTGCTGTCGAAGGCCGCCACGACGAAGGACCTGAATACTTTGGCGTCGTTCTCGCTGGTGTGGAATGCTCGTGAGAAATATCCGTCGGCGAGCCAGTGGGATGGGCTCAAGTTGGGTTTCAAAGCGCCTGAGTCGAAGGAAGAATCCGCGAAGGAGGCGCAACGCACCGCGATTCGTAAGTATCTGCAGGAAGTCAGTGGCCCCCTGCAGGCTCTGACGAAGCGTGAGGCGACGGTGCCGGGCGAGGTTATTTCCTGAAACCCTCCTAAAACCCTCGGCGGTGTGACGGGTCTAACTAAAAAAATGCGCCTGAGGATTTGGTGAAGCCGCAAAAGGTGTTATAGACTAGTAAAGCACCGCGGGGGCGTGGCGCAATTGGTAGCGCATCTGCTTTGCAAGCAGAGGGTTAGGGGTTCGAGTCCCCTCGCCTCCACTTTCCGGTGATTATAGCAAGAGGGAAACGCCTGGTTCCATTCCGAACCCAGAAGCTAAGACTCTTCGCGCCGATGGTACTGCACTTTTGTGGGTGTGGGAGAGTAGGTCATCGCCGGTTTATTTTTGAACCGAGAACCCCATGTCGAAAGACATGGGGTTCTTTGTATATCCGGGTATATTCGGGAAATACCCGGAGTGCACCCAGGGGGAGAATCAGCGCTCTGTCTGTAGCGCCTCCTCTTTCCCCTTTTTTTCTCCCCTTATCCCAAAAACAATGGCCGCCCACCAGAGTAAAACTCCAGCGGGCGGCCATCTCTCATAAAACGCTCCCTCACGCCGCTAGCGGCGCCTCAGAGAGCTATTTAGAACGCGTAGAGACAAAGAATAGGGGCACGGCGCTTATGCGTTCTTCCAGGGGTCCTCCACGGGACGAGCTGCGTTGTAGGCTGCGGCGCCTGCAACACCCAGAGCAACCAGCAGACCCAGGAACGCCAGGCCCTTACGGGGGCGCTTGCCGCCGTTACGCTCAATACGAGCCAGTTCCTTCTCAGCGGCGCGAACGGTCTTCGCGGTAGCCTTACGAGCCTTCTTCAGCGCCTTCTTGTTGCCGGTCAGCTTCTCAGCGAACATCTCAGCGGTCTTGCCTTCCAGCGCGGACTCAACAGCAGCCAGAGAAGAGACAACAGCCTGAGCCTTAGCAGCCTTGCGTGCCTTGCGCTTCTTGCAGCAGAACATGGGGTGACCTCCATCGGTTGAAATGCGCCAGCAGCCAGAAAACGCCGCCGCGCGCGTAGTGTTCACCTCTCAGGATATTCAATTCCCGCCCAAAAAGCCCGCCCAACGGTGCGCCCGGGGCGAAAAAACATGTTAGATGGCAAATGAGCGCCACCCCGTGCCACAATAGAGCCATGACTAATGCAACTGCTAAGGCAACTATCCACACTAACTACGGTGACATCGTCGTCGATCTCTTCGGCAACCACGCACCGCTGACTGTTGAAAACTTCATCGGCCTGGCTGACGGCTCCCGTCAGTGGAAGCACCCCCGCACCGGTGAAATCATGAACACCCCCCTGTACAAGGACGTCGTGTTCCACCGCATCATCAAGGACTTCATGATTCAGGGTGGCGACCCCCTGGGCATGGGCGTTGGCGGCCCCGGCTACCAGTTCAAGGACGAGATTCACCCCGAGCTCTCCTTCTCCAAGCCCTACCTGCTGGCAATGGCTAACGCAGGCCCCGGCACCAACGGTTCTCAGTTCTTCATCACCACCGTTGAGACCCCCTGGCTGAACGGCCGCCACACCATCTTCGGTGAGGTTACCGACGAGGCATCCAAGAAGGTTGTCGACGCTATTGAAAGCGTTGAGACCGGCTTCCAGGACCGCCCGGTCAAGGACGTTGTCATCTCCTCGATCGACATCGAAAAGCTCTAATAAACCCCATCAGAAGGCTCATACGAGCATTCTGCTGAAGGTGTTGAGAAAACACGTATAGTTCAGGGGCCCGCCAGGATTCTTCCGGTGGGCCCCTGCGCTTATATGCCCACGTACACCACCTTCGGACGAACCGGTACACAACCCTTGGAGGGTCAGTGGAGAACTTTCCCAACTACGCAGGCTACGGGCAGAGCCCCACGGTCTGCGCCAACCACCCCAACCGCGTGAGCTACGCCCAGTGCAAGCGCTGCAACCGCACCGTCTGCGGCGAATGCCAGGTGAACCTGGACGTGGGTATGGTCTGCCCCGATTGCTACCGCGACCTCACGAGCGGCAGCTCGAAGGGTTCGAAGGCGCGAGGCTCGTTCCTGGCGCGTCACTGGCATATTACGTACACGCTCATTCTGATTAACGTCGCGATGTACGGTCTGCAACAGATCATTCCCAACGAATGGGTGGTTAGGCACGGCAACATCTGGTGGCCCTACGTCCAGCACGGCGAGTACTACCGCATCATCAGCTACGGTTTTCTGCACATGCAGAATGACCCGATGCACCTGGTGTGGAACATGATTAACCTGTTCATCTACGGTGTGTCCCTCGAACGCATGATGGGGCGCTGGAAGTTCCTCGTGGTGTACCTGGGCTCTATCGTCTTTGGCGCATTAGGCGTGTACGTGCTGGCTCCTGGAACGAGCGTGGTGGGTGCCTCCGGTGGTCTATTCGGCCTCATGGGTTCGTTCTTGACCCTGCTAATCATCAGGAAGCAGAAGGACACCGCACGAGTGTTCGTCATGATTACTGCCCCGAACATCATCTATAGCATTATGACCCCGTCGAATATCTCCCACGCATGCCATGCGGGTGGTTTTGTCGGTGGTGTGCTGCTGACTCTGCTGTTCGTCCCGCTTGTGGATAAACCCGAGCCTCCTCAGCAGCAGAGCCCTCAGCCGTGGCAAAACGGCAGGTACTAAGCCTGAAAATACGTGGAAAATCTTCGGAAAATCCGGCACAAAAATCTTTGGAGGGTCAGTGGAGAACTTTCCCAACTACGCAGGCTACGGGCAGAGCCCCACGGTCTGCGTTAACCACCCCGACCGGGTCAGCTACACCCGGTGCGGGCGTTGCAGTCGAACTGTCTGCGGCGAATGTCAGACGGCACAGGATGCGGGTGTAGTCTGCCCCGAATGCTACCGTGACCTCAATGGAGGCGCCTCGAGCCCGAAGCGTTCCTTCATCGCCCGGCACTGGCATATTACGTACACGCTCATCCTGATTAATGTCGTGGTGTACGGCCTGCAGCTGATCATTCCATTCCGTTGGGTGTACAACCTCGGCATGATGTCGGGTCCCCGTGTTCACCACGGCGAGTACTACCGCCTCATCACGCACGGGTTTGTGCACTCGCAAACTGACCCGATGCACCTGGTGTGGAACATGATTTACCTCTTCATCTTCGGTGTGTCCCTCGAACGCATGATGGGGCGGTGGAAGTTCCTCTTTGTATATATGGCGGCTACCGTGGGTGCCGGCTACAGTGTGTACCTCTTCACCTACTACCGTGGTGCCGTGGGCGCCTCAGGCGGCGTGTACGGCCTCTACGGTGCCTTCTTCGTCCTTCTGCTTCTTCGGAAGCAGAAGGATACTGCACGCCTCTTTATGCTGCTCATGGGTATTGACGTTGTGCAGAGCCTCTTCCACCCGAATATTTCCCACGCGGGACACTTTGGCGGTCTTGTCAGCGGTGCACTAGCAACCCTGCTGATTATCCCGTTCGTGAAGAAGCCCGAGTCCTCAAATCCGCCGCCGCAGAGCCCGCAACGGTGGTTCAAAGGCCGCTTTTGAGCCTGAAAATCCGCGGAAATCCGCGCCACAGCACGTTATCCACAGCAGTTTTCCACACTGTGTATAACTACATTCGTGTAATTCCATGATTGTGAGTACATGTTAAAAACCTGTGGATACAGGCTAAAGTGACCGAATTACACGGGGTGAATTACACGAGTGTAAGAGTTTTCCCCAGATTTCTCCACAGATGTGGAAAACCTTAAACACCAGGGTGTGTGTAATTACAAAAATTCCGGTGCTACGCACCGGATACACCAGAAGTGCCCGGAAGGATCAACCTTCCGGGCACTTTCACGTATCGAGCCCCTCACGGGGCGAAGAAGCAGCGGGCGCGAACCTAGTTCGCCTGAGCCTCCGCCTCCTCAACCTCCTCGGGAGTGAGCTCCACACCGGTGTACAAGCGGAACTGCTCAGCAGCTTGCAGAGCAATCACCTCACCGCCGTGAATAACTTCCTTACCCGCCGCGCGAGCCGCACGAACCAGAGGAGTCTCAACGGGCATCGCCACCACGTCAAAGACCACCTGTGCCTCAGCAATAGCCTCCTGCGGGTAGGACAGCTCCTCGCTCTCCTCACCGCCAGCCATGCCAATCGGAGTCACGTTCACCAGAATCGGCGCTCGCAAGTTGCCCACCTCCGGCGCCCAGGCGTACTCGTAACGCTCAGCCAGCGCACGGCCGGTCTCCTCGTTGCGGGCAATAATCATGCCCTGCGAGAAGCCCGCGTCAAAGAACGCACCAGCCACAGCAGCCGCCATGCCGCCCGAACCGCGCAGCAGAAACGGCAACGACGGATCCACATTATGCGAACGCAGCAGGGAAGCCACCGCAATCACATCCGTGTTGTACGCCTTTAGGAAGCCGTCAGTGTTCACAATCGTGTTCACCGCACCAATGACCGCAGCCGAGTGGTCCATATCGTCCATCAGCGGGATAACAGCCTGCTTGAACGGCATAGACACCGAGCAGCCGCGAATACCCAGCGCACGCACACCGACGATAGCACCCTCAATATCGGTGGTGGTCATCGCCTTGTACAGATAATCCAGACCGTGCTTCTCGTACAGGTAATTATGGAACTTAATACC
This sequence comes from Rothia mucilaginosa, assembly GCA_963538455.1. Lineage (GTDB taxonomy): Bacteria > Actinomycetota > Actinomycetes > Actinomycetales > Micrococcaceae > Rothia. Next base: position 41,765 of record CAUTHR010000004.1, read on the forward strand.
GTGATTCGACGGGCGACCAGACAGAGAAATGCAGACCGTCGTATCGCGGTTCAGCGCCGGGCGAGCCATCTTAAGCCTCGCCGCCAGCGTCGAGAGTGTTCTCAATCAGCTTCTTTACCTTGTTGCGGCTCACCAGGTCAGCAACCACAAAGTGAGTGTCGCCGGTGTCCACGGTGGGGACGGTCGCGTTGCCGTCGTTGAGGGACTTTACGTGCGCCTCAGCCTGCGGATCCTCCCAAATGTTGACCCAGGTAGCGTGGTCGCCCAGCTCGCCCAGCTTAGAATCCAGAGCCTCGCAGTAGGGGCAGCCGGGGCGCCAATAAATGACGACGCCGCCATCCTTCATGACCTCGCGCGCCTTCTGCTGATCGGACTGCTGACGTTCAAACATGTGGTTCCTCCATAGACGGGGTGCTCCGCGGTCCTCAGGAGGTACTGAAACCTGCCTGAGGGCGCAGCTCAATAGGTTGACATATCAAGCATAGCTGAGGGGGCAGGGGTAGGGGAGAGAACCTCATGGGGCGAACGTCCGCGCATTAACGGCATACGCCCCACACCAAGGTTGCCGGACCAATGATGCGGGGCGTATACAGTTCGCGAGAAAGCGCGAGCACTTGTGCTGAGTAAGAGTAAAAGAAGAGTGAAAACAGGCTACCCGGCGGTAACCGAAGCTGAGCAATATGCCGAGTGAGTCAGTGAATGAAAGAACCCAGGCGGGGCAGAACGCCCCATTATTCGAGAGAGATGTTGAGTGAAAGCCTGTATACAAGCCCAGAGGAATGGCGCCCTACCCCATGAGGAGACGAGGTAAGGCGCCAAACCAAAGGAGGCTATCGCCTTACTTGCCGAACTTCTCGGTCAGCTTGGAGACGTTGTCGGTCACGACCTCTTCAACCTTGGCAATGTGCTCGTCGGTGACGACCTCCTTGCCAGCCTTCTCGTTGATGACTTCCTGAGCCTTGTCGAGGCCCTGCTCAACGGTGCCCTTAATATCGAAGCCCACGGGGCCTCCTTTCTGCGCTTTCGCGCCCTAAAGCCTCACTTATGGTGAGGGGTCTGCCCGGTGCGGGCAGAAAACTGGAGTGTGATGCTTTGGTGGACGAAACCTGCAAGCTGGGCTTGTATGTGACGGTAGAACCCAGTGTAGATGCCATCCATATGCCGGACGATGCGCATCGAAACTTTACAGCTCACGGATTGCGTCCGTCGATAAGTGTACATACCCGCGAGGGCAAGAAAAACCACCCTTAGAAAACGTGGCGCCACTTTTGATCAATGACCAAAAAATTATGGCTTATCAGCGCGTTATTACGGGGGGTCGGCGGAGGAAATTTGCAGAAACTCGCAGGAAACTTCCAGCTATGAATATTGTTCAAAACTCCGAAAAAACGCCCGCATGACCCCCGACGATTTCTAGTATGACCCCCGACAATCTATGGACGATTTATGACAGATCTCAGCGCCCCACCCTACAACACCGGAATATCCGTAGGATCAGCGCCTGCAGCCCAATCATGAGATGCCGCAAAACCAGCAACCATCGGCAAAAAACGAGGCGCCGCATAGCCGCGCACAGCATACGCAGTTGCCACCGCATCCGCGGCAGCCTCCAGACGAGAGGTCGGAATCAGCGCCATCACCGCGCCACCAAAACCGCCACCCACAATACGGGCACCCAGCGCGCCCTGATCCAGGCACACCTGCACCGCATCATCAATCTCAGGGCGAGAAACACGCAACTCATCACGCATCGACACGAACGACTCCGTGAAAATACGGCCCGCCTCCTCAAACGCCGCGAAACCAAGCTCATCAGCATGCTGCAGCAGATAGCTCGCACGACCCACCAGAGTCATATCGTGGAACGCATGACGCACCCAACCGCGCGGGAACGAACACGGACGACCCGCATCCTCCAGAGCATCCAGGGCACGATTCACCGAAGAATCCACCAAATCAGCACGCCACGCCTTCGCCGCGCGCGCATCCATGCCCGCACAGGACAAATCCTCCGGCAAAGCATCACGCAAAAAACGCAGACCCAAAGCCTCAGCGCACGCCTCAGACGCCGCACGACGAGCCGCAAAACCGCCATCCGTCAGCTCATGCGGAGTGTTCGTATCAATCACCAAAAAACTCAGGCCGTGCTGGGCAATATCCACCGCAACCGGCTCAATCGAAAAATCACGGAAATCAACCACCAGCGCCTGCTCCGGATGCGAACGCAACGACGCCGTCTGATCCAGACCACCCGTCTGCGCGCCAGCCACCTTATTCTCAGCCGTAATACACACCTGAGCCAGACGCGCACGCAACGCATCACTATCAGCCGGGGTAGCATCCGCATCCGGGCAATCCTTACGCACCGGACACGAGAGCTCCAACAACGCCAACGCCGTCGAACACTCCAAAGCCGCCGAAGACGACAAACCGCCACCCACCGGAACACGAGAATTAATCAGCAGGTCAGCGCCAAACTCATCGGGCAGCATAATATCCCTGCCGCCCTCCTGGTTCATTGCCCACGCAACACCCGCCACATAGGTGAACCAGCCCTTCAAATGACCCGGCTGAATATCACGAATCACAACCGTGCGCTCATCGCCGGGCATCTGCAACGACGAAGCACGCAACACGCCATCACGACGCAACGCACCCGCCACATAGGTGCGGTACGGCAGCGGCATCGGCAGGCACGAGCCACCCAAAAAATCAATGTACTCGCCCAAAAGATTCAGACGCCCAGGTGCCGACCACACACCATCCGGCTCATAACCATACGCAGTAATAAACTCCTCACGAACGCGGGCAATCTCCGCACTATGGTCCGGAAGAGCCGCCCACTGGGCGGTAGCGGTCATCGACATGGAACACCTCTGATAAAGCCCAACAGGGCACTAGGACATAAACGACACCCCACCCGCACCCGATACACTCCGAGCACAAGCACGTGTCACCTCTAGACTAAAGCAGAAAACCAGCGAACATCGACTCAGCCGCCAAACCGTACCGGTATCAGAGCGCGGCAGGGGATGCTAACACCAACGCACGCAAAAGCCCCGCACCCCCACACGGGGGCACGGGGCACCATACATAACTAATAAACCAAAAGAAGGGCTAAGCGATTACGCATCCTGCGTATAAGGCTCCTGCACCACCATCATCGAATCAATCGCAGACAGCAGATCCTGACGGTAACGGTTAAACGCATTCTCAATCAGAGGAACATCGCCACTCGCCACAGCCTCCTGCGGAGAAATCAGCGGTAGAGTCTGATACTCCTCCACCAGGCTCAACGCAATATGAGTCAACAAACGAGCACGACGCAGCGCCTCCGCATGACCCAAACCAAGCGCCTGGAACTCATGAGCCATCGCTACCACAGGCTTCAACTCACGCGGGTGCAGAGTCAAGCTCAAACGCACCACCTCAGGGCACTCACGAATCGGGTACAGCAGAGAGAACAAAAGATCACCGCGGCGAATCATCGAAGCACGAATAGCCTCCGGATTTGCCTCAGCCTCCTCAGACATCGACTTCGGGGCACGAGCCAGAATGTAATCCGCCAACAGAATCAGAAGCTGCTGCTTATTCTTCACGTGGTAGTACAGGGCGCCGGGAGCCACGTGAAGCTCCTGAGCGAGTCGGCGCATGGAAAGGTCCGCCAAACCGTAGGTCGCCAAGACCTCGTAGGCGGTATCTAGAATCTTTTCACGGGAAAGTACCACCCTTTCATTTTAGGGTGTTCAAATCTGTAACGTGAGCAAGATGCACCCTGTGGCAAACAAAAACCCCACAAATACGCGGAACAAACCCAAAAACCAATGTTGATTCTCACTCACCCGGAGCGAACGCTTCGCGTTTCACAGGCAGTTTTACCCCAAAAATGCTCCAGCACACGCAGAAACAGGCGGTCGCCCACGCTCTCGGCATAAAAACACGTCTTAAACCGTCCAAAACTGCCAAGACAGGCAAACCTCGCGGGCGCACGCCCCAAAAACGGGTGTTTAATATTCGGTATGAGCAATGCATTTTCTGAACTAATCGAGCGCGCCACCGCAGGTGAAGGCCTCAACCGCGAAGAAATCCACACCCTCCTCGTGGACGGTGAAGGCCAGGACTTCGCCCTCATCGAGGCAGCCTCCGTCGTGCGCCGCAACGAATTCCGCAACATGATTGCGATCCACACCGAAGATGAAGCACTCGCCGACGCGCTGGGCACCCGCTCCATCGCCGTGGACTCCTACGATGTGCTGGACATCTCCCGCGACATCGACTCCGAAGAACTCGCGGCAACCATCGAACGTATCGCAGAATCCTCCGCAATCGGCGTGACCGTACTGCTGCCCGAAAATGCAGTGCCCATGATGCTCATGCGCGTACTGTCCATCCTGCGCCTGGCAGCACCCGCCAAGGTCATTCACCTGCCCGAAGGCTACGAACAGTCCCTGCGCTCGCTGACCTCCCTCGCAATGCACGTGGTCAGCGCCATCACCATTACCGACGACATTGAGCAGTGGCCCATGGTCAACGAAGTACTCAAGGCACTGCGCCACGGCGGCATCGTCATCTCCGGCACCGCAGGACGCGACGCCCTCGCGGGTTACCTGCGCTACCTCTCCGACCTCGGTGTGGACCTCATGGGTCACCGCGATGCACGCGGCTCCGCCTGCGGCTCGGTCGATGGTGGCGGCTGTGGCTGTGGTTCGGGTGGCTGTGGCAGCCACGAAGAGCCGGCACCTTCCTCCGGTGGTTGCGGCTGCGGCTCGGGCGGATGCGGTTCCTCCGCTGAAGCTCCGGCTGAGCCTCACGGCCACTCCCACGGTGGTGGCGGTTGCTGCGGCGGCCACGACGAGCCGAAGGAAGAAAAGGGCGGTTGCTGCGGTGGCCACGGCGAGCCCGAGCCGGTCGTAGAGGAAGCCCCCGCAGGTGGTTGTGGCTGTGGTGCTGGCGGTTGCGGCTCCAAGTAGCCCGCTCAAGGTAACCACCTCAAACCTTATATTCCAAATATAGAATTTTCCCCTGAATAACCTGCTGAGAAGCAAGGATATTCAGGGGAAAGCTCTATATTCCATACAAAGCATTAGGCTTAAAGGTAAACAACACCAGAATAAACGCTACAGAACCCCCATATCCCGAAAGCGGTATGCGCCCCTCCGGTAGAGTAGAAAGACGTAGCCGACTAATCGTGGCCGCACGAAAGGAACAACACCGGACTAATGCTTTACCTCTCCGTTATCGTCATGATCCTGATTGCGACCGTGTTCATGGTCAGCGTCGGTGATCGACTCAACCTCCCCTGGCCGGTCATGATGACTCTGCTCGGTGCCGCCGCGCTTTTCATCCCCAACCGACCGGACCTCACCATCGATAGCGACATCATCCTGCCGATCTTCCTTCCGCCGCTACTGTGGGCTATCGGCATTAAATTCTCGTGGGGTACCCTGCGCCGCCGCTGGAAATCCGTACTGCTCTACTCGGTGCTACTCACCACCGTCTCCGCCCTGGCAATTGCCGGCGCAGCCATGTGGTGGGTCCCCGGCATGACCGTCGCCGTCGCCCTCGCTGTCGGCGCTGCCGTCTCCCCGCCCGACCCCGTCGCCGTGGAAGCAGTCGCTGAGCCCGTCGGTATTCCCCGCCGACTCATCGGCACCCTGCAAACCGAAGGTAGCTTCAACGACGCTATCGCAATCGTCCTCTTCCATGCCGCAATCCACTCCATGACCAGTGGCCACCACATCGACCCGCTCTCGGTTGCCAAGGACTTCGTGCTCGGCTCGATCCTGGCGGTCATTATTGGTTACGTCTTCGGCTGGCTCGGCGGCTACGTTCGCCAGCGCGCCCACGACGTGGTCACCAGCAACGCCGTGACCCTCGTGATTCCCTTCGGCGCCTACCTCGCTGCTGAAAGCGTGCACGCCTCTGGCGTTATTGCCGTGGTCATCGGCGCTATCCAGTTCACCAGTACCAAGTACATGGCCGCCCTCGAAGCGGAAGAACGTCTCTCCTCCACCTCTTTCTGGCAGATCATTGAGCTGCTCATGACCGGTGTTGCCTTCGGCCTCATCGGCCTGCAGGCAAGTAGCATCATCGCCACCGCCGATCCCTCCCGTACCGCAGGCCTCTTTGCTGACGGCGCCCTGGTCGCCCTGGTCGCCATTCTCGTGCGCCTCATCTGGTTCACCATCGTCTGGCTTGCCGGACGCAAGAACCCCATCCACGAGGGCGCCCCCGAAAGATTCGCCGAAGTTATCGTCATGACCTGGTCCGGCATGCGAGGCCTCGTGACCCTGATTCTTGCCCTGTCCATCCCCGTGGTCAACGGCACCGAACAGGTCCGCGAGGACGCCATCGTCATGATGCTCTCCGTACTCTTCTTCACCCTCGTGCTGCCCGGCCTGACCCTGCCCATGCTCGTGAAGGTCCTTGGCGTTCAGGCTAACCACGAAGAAGAAACCGCCGTACCCGAACTGCTCAAGATTGCGCAGGACGCGGCTCTCGAAGCGCTGCAGGCGGAGGCGAAGGCAACCACCGACCCCGAAACCTACGCTCGAGTGAAGGAAATGTGCTCCGCTATTACCCGCCGCGACGAAATCAGCGAGGCGCTACCCGAAGAATACAAGCAGCACATGGAGAAGGTTAAGGGCAAGAGGAACGACTTCGTGCGCCTGCGCGATGCCGCCCTCGCCGCCGCGCAGAACGAGGTTATTGCCGCCCAGGACCGCTACGACTCCCACGATGTGACCCGCGTGGTGCGTAAGCTGGACATCCTTGCGCAGGCTGAAAGCATCCGTTCCTCCGGCATGTTCATTCTTCCCGCCATGACTGCCGGCGCGGTCGCCCTGGAACGCTACAACCTCTGGAAGAAGCACCAGGGCACCCTGAGTACTCGCGCAATCCCCGTGGTCGAGAACGCGCCCGCCTCGCCCCTGGTCACCAACGAGGTAACCCCCGAGTCATAGCCGGAACCCTCACCGCGTGTCCGAGCGTCACGTTTCTGTCCCTGCCTACGCCACCGAGATAAGCCCGCTGGTCTTTAGCTCACAGGCGATAGACAGGGGCAGAAGCAGATTAAGCCTCAACTATCACCTAAAATGAGAACCGAACGTTAGCTCTCTCAAACTCACGAACACATTGAAAGTAGACATGGATTTCAAGACTCTCTCGCCTGCGTACCTGACCTCCCTCGGCGTTATTTTTTGCGGCGCGCTCTTGATTGGAACCTCCACCCCCTGGCTCGTGTGGCTCGGCTGGATCCTTCTGATTCTTGCGCTGGGTCTGAACGTCCTCGCCTTTGTGCTGTCCGTGGGTAAGGCGAAGGGTAACCCGACCCCCGCACTGGTTGCCAACCTGGACGGCTTTGAGTCCTCCGTGGAGAACCGTATCCGCGAGCGCGCAGAGCACCGCCGCGAAGAACGAGAAGCAGCTGAGCACGAAGCTGCTGCGCAGGAAGTAGCTCCCGCTGAAGCCCCTGAGGCTGTTGAAGCAACTGAGCCTGCTGAAGCCGCTGAGCCCACCGAAGCTACCGAGGTTCGTGAGGAAGAGCCCACCGAATCCCAGCCGATTGTTGAGCGTGCCCCCGGCCGCATGGGCGTTCTGCCCTCGCGCCCCCGTTCGGGCCGTGCCCCTAAGCCTCGCTCCAACGCGCGCTAGGTAGGTCGGTAGTGAATACGAAGTTTTTGCTCTCCCCGGCGTACCTCGCCTCTGTCGCCCTGATGCTTTCCGGCGCGGTGCTTTCCGGCGGCCGATTCATGCTGATTGGCTGGATTCTGTGCATTGTGGGTGTCTGCCTGAATGCCATGACCCTGGTGGTGCTGACGAATCGCGAGCAGCTGTACACTCTTGATGCGAAGGCTGCCCGAGGCACCCGCCGCGGCTTTGATGACCGCCCCGCTGTGGTGCAGCGCCTGGACGCTACTGCTACTGACGACGCTGCGGCTACTGGTGACGCAGGCGAAGAATCTGCGGAGCCCGTCGAGGAAGCCGCAGGGGAGCCCGCTGAAGCACCTGTGCAGAAGACCAACTAGGCAGAAGACCAACTAGGGTGTAACCCCCTAAGACGTAAAGACCGTAACCGCCCCCCGCATGGGGGAGTGGTTACGGTCTTTTGTACTGTGCCTAAAGGTTGTAGTGCGCCTAAACATTCAGCTCAATCAACGCTCGTCGAATACTTTTTGGGGAAGGGTGAGCGAGCGCAGCTGGGTCTTTAGCGCTGAGTGCCCAGCTTCTGCGCCGCGAAATCCGCGTACTCCTGCACGTGCACGCGAGCCTGCTTGGTCAGCGCCTTATTCTCACCCAGGATGCGCGCCGACTGCGCCGCCATCAGCTCCAGGTACTGGCGGTCGCGGGTCTTCTTCCACGCGGTGCGTGCCGCCTCCAGCTCCGCAAAATCGTTGAGCGCCTGACGCTGCATCGTGTACCGCACCCACATGAGCACCAGAATCAGCACCAGCGGAATGAGGCACGCCCAGCTCTGCCACAGCCCGTACAGCGCCGCCGCAATGGCACCCAAAACAATCAGCACCGGGGAAATGGAGACGATGGGGGAGTCTGGGCGGCTCTTCTGGTTCTTCACCAGGGATTCACGCGCCATAGCGCGGAAGGTGTCAGAGAAGCTGGACGGGTCGTAAGATTGGGCAGAATCGGCCTGCGGGCTCTTGGGAGACTGGCTCTTTGGAGATTGATTCTTGCCGGGCTGGTTTTTGTCGGGCTGATTCTTACGGGGTTGAGAAGCGGAAGGGCACATAGAAACCTCACGGGAGAGTATCGGTCACAGGGAGTAACGGGAAAGCGGGTGTTTCACGTGAAACGGGGGAGTAGGCGGCGAGTGCGCGCGATAGAAGCGGCCAGTGCGCGGAAGCGGTTAGGCAGGCTCAGCGCTCGCCTAGCCGCCGCCTCGGGAGCTTCTACGGAGCTTCTACGAAGCTTCTACAGTGAAGCCTCAATAAACTCGTACGCCTTATCCACGCAATCGGTGGTGACAGCCTTAACCTCATCGGGGGAGTAGCTGAAAGACGCCGAACGGTCAGCGTAGCGGTGCATGTCGATATCGTTCCACGAATCCCCAATCGTATGCACCTCATAGGAACTACCCGGATGCTCCGACTGCAGGTACTCCACCAGGTGCTGCAGACCGGTGCCCTTCGTGCAGGTGGGCGGCACAATGTCCAGGAAATCCTGGTTCTTATGGCAATCCACTGAATCACCAAAACGCTCCAGGATCCAGGTGTACGCCGCCTCGCGGACCTGCGCATCCGGAATCCACAGGGGCACACCCACGTACTCGTGGTTCTGCAGGTCATCAGCCGGCAGGGGAGTGAACTCCGGCAGAATATTCGTCGAGGAGCCCACCCTATCGCAGAGGCTGTAATCGTTATCCAGGGTGGTCGCGAACAGAGCCACACCGTCCACGGTGCTGAAATGCTCGTAGCAGGCCTGCACAACACTCACCGGAAGAGGCTGATGGTAAATCACCCGGTACTGCCGGTCGGTAATCACCGCACCCGTGTACAGCACATGGTAATCAAAACGGACGGCGGTCGGACTCAACGCCAGCTGCGTAGCAAAAATGCTCTTACCCGTGCACGAGACCGCCAGGTTACCCTCCGCCTGCCAGCGGGCAATCGCCCGCTCAGTGGCAGGCTCCACGGCACGGTTAAACAGGATCGTGCCGTCAAGATCGAAAGCCATCAACTTGGTCATAGAAACTCCTTCACAGGGAGGGGGCGCGCCAATAGTTCGCACACACCGCACCCTGCATAAAATAGGGATGCGGCCGGTACCTCTCAGTGTACCGACCGCATCCCCGCCACTTGAGATATAGCCTGTGAAATCACGCCTTCGTAGAAGGGTGAGTGGGCTTATCCACGAATTCTTAGAGAGCCAGGAAGCCCAGGTAAGAACCGAGGATGCCCACGGCAAACAGGGCGAAAATCAACCAGATAGCGTTGACCTTCTTCTTCAGTAGCCACATGCACAGGAAGCACAGACCTAGCGACGCAAGGCCCGGCAGCAGATCGTTCAGCACCGACTGAACGGTCACATCCACCATCGCGCCAGCCTGGTTCTTATAGCTGGTCAGCGGCAACGGAATGTTCACGCTCGTCCAGCGGTACACCAGCGCACCCATCACGAACAGACCCATCACGGAAGCGCCCTGAGTGATCTTCTGCAGGGTGTTACCGCCCGCCTCAGTCACAATCTGGGTACCCTTCTCGTAACCGTACTTGAAGCCGTACCAGCGGGTTGCCCAGCGAATCGCGGTCAGGCCGAAGAAGAACAGCAGCGGGCCCAGAATATTACCGGTCACCGCCAGGGACGCACCCAGAGCCGCCAGCACAATACGTGCGGTACCCCAGAAAATCGGGTCGCCCACACCAGCCAGCGGGCCCATCAGGCCCACCTTCACGTTGGTGATAGCGGCTTCGTCAATGTCCTTACCGGCTGCCTTCTCACGCTCCATCGCAGCGGTCACACCCATAATCGAGGATGCAACCCACGGCTGGGTGTTGAAGAACTCCAGGTGGCGGGTCAGCGCCTCCGCCTGGTCTTCCTTCTTGGTGTAGAAGCGCTTAATAGCCGGAATCATGGAAACCGCGAAACCGATAGACTGCATACGCTCAAAGTTGAACGAACCAAGCAGGAAAGTGGAGCGGATGTAGGTTTCGACCTTATCGCGCTGGGTGAGCTCGGGAACTTCAACGAGCTCGACGTTCTTGTTCTCAGTCATGATGATGCTCCTTACTCGAGCTCGTTATCGAGGTCGTTTGCTGCGGCTGCCGGTGCTACGGCGGGTGCCTCGCTCTTATGGAAGAGCGGGTTCAGCTGGGTGTACAGCAGACCCAGGCAGGCGCCCACAATACCGATAGCAACCAGGTTGAATTGTGCCGGGGTGGACAGTGCCACCAGGACATCCTCGGGCTTTCCGCCGGCAAGAGGCACAACCGACTGGGTTGCCGGGATGGCGGCAGCGGCAATGAAGCCGAGGAAGAAGAAGGGCATGAGAGCCTTCGAACGCATCATATTGATGACCATTGCGAAACCGACCACGGTAATCATGCCACCGGCAATACGCAGACCGATGGTCACCTGTTCCGGAATCATGCCCAGCAGGCGGGTCAGCTCTTCGGAGCTAATCAGAGCCACAATAGCGGTCGGAATAGCAACACGCAGACCCTGCAGAGCCATACCGCTGAGGTGCATCAGCTCAATACCGCGGAAGTTCGCCGTCTTCGCGAAATTATCCGCTTGATGCTGGAAGAACACCGTAATGGTACGAACAAAAATGGTCAGAACCTGACCTGCTGCAGCCAGCGGCACAGCAATAGCAATACCGGTGGTGATGTCCTGGTGACCCTGAATCACAACAATAGCGGAGATGGTGGACGCCAGAGCCGAGTCGGGAGCCATAGCGGCACCAACATTCATCCAGCCCAGGGCGATGAGCTCCAGTGCGCCACCGAGCATAATGCCGGTAGTCGGGTCACCCAGCGCAAAACCCATCAGGGTACAAGCGACCAGGGGGCGGTGGAACTGACGCTCATCCACCACGGATGCGACGCCCGCAATGAACGCCACGAGAACAACGAGAATAAACGTCAGGGCGCTCATGCGTCCAGGCCTTTCTGCTTGAGGATCTTTTCCAAATCAACCGGGGAGTGATTGGGCAGCTGCTGCACCGTCAGCTTCACACCGCGCTTAATGAGTTCGCGGTAGGCTTCCAGGTGCTCTTCGGAGGCGTACACTGCGTCCGAAAGCTGAACCATGCCGGTCTTGAAGGTGACGCCACCAACGTTCACTTCGTTGATCTTGACGCCTTCGTCGAGCAGTCGCACCACGTCAACGGGGGATTCCACGACGAACATGGTCTTCATGCCGGTGTACTTGGGGTTGTTGTACACGCGGCCCGCCTTAGCGATATCCAGGACGTTGGTCTTCACGCTGGTCGGCGCGACCTGCAACAGCAGGGACTTGCGCAGCGGATCGTGTGCCGCATTATCTGATGCCGCGATGAAGGTCTGCGGTGCGATATGGGGAACCCAGGTGCCTGCCACCTGACCGTGAATCAGGCGGGAGTCGATGCGGGTGAAGATAGCGTCCATGGTGCCGCCGGGAACCTGCTGAGCAGCCGGAACCTCGACCGCCTTGGTCTCTGCGGGCTTCGCCTCGGCAGGCTTGGCGGCTACGGGCTGGTTCGCCTCCTGGAAGGAGCGAATACCCTTAGTGCCGGCCTTGTGAGCCTTGGCGACCAGGGACTTGAGGGTTGCGTTCTTACGGCCTGCGCCGGAGATGACCTCAATAAGCATCGGTACGTTGACACCGGAGACGACGTCGACGCCCTCGCGGGTGGCTGCGAACTGCGCACCGGCGTTGTAGGGGCTACCGCCGAAGAGGTCGACCAGCAGCAGGGTTTCTTCTGCTTCGGATGCCTCAACGATGCGGGTGTACTCTTCGACGAGATCTTCGGGGCCCTGACCCGGTAGGAACGTGACCGGGTGGACGTTTTCGAAGTTACCGAGGATCATGCCGGCGGTCTTCAGCAGAGCCGGAGCTGACTCGCCGTGTGCCGCCACAATGATAGTGACCATAGTGGTCCTCTCGTGTTCGTGACATGGTGTGTAGTGGCCCCGTGAGGAGCCTCATAATTCTCAGATAGTAACACGTATATTGTGTGTTTTGTGGGTTTTTTCTGGGCATGCACACTTTAGGTGCTGGTGACATTTTTTCAAGTGTTGGAATATGGTTTTTTGATGCCAAAACACGTATTTATTGCCGGGGCGTAAAAAATTTAAACAAAATACCGAAAAAGGCTTGCCGATGCGAAGGGTGAGGGGTTATTTTTGCGAGTTTTCGTGAAAAATCGGGGGTATTGGCATCGTGCAGGTGGGTTGATGAGGCGCTTGATGCGGCATATTTGAATTGCGAAGGCGTGAGAAAATGATTTACAAAGAAAATACCGAACAAAAAATGGGTACACAGATCAATAAATGTGGGATTTATAAAAAACCCACATTTATCTGTGGTCTGTCCATAGAATGGTATTTCTGGATGATATATCTGGAAGGCGCCGCTATAAACCGTCATTTAAAAATTTAAATCGACGCGCTAACGCGCGAAAAAGTCCGGGGCACAGAAAAAGCGACCGAGAATCCCTGGTCGCTTTTTCTGTCAAACATAGGCTACGCGTTAATGCCCCACATATCCCGCGCCAGGCGCGCAATATGAATCGTCAAATACGTCAACTCATCACGAGTCAGGCTCTGCTTCAACTGCATCTGCAGCACCAACAAAACCTTCTGCGCACACGCGTAGGCGCGCGGTGCATCCGCACGAAGAGCCGCCAACAAACTCGGCTGCGACACCTCATCAGCGTCCTCCTCCGTGCGGTTCGCGGAGGCGCGGCTCGCCCGCACAAACAGGTACCGCAGATGCGTCACAAAACGTGCCGCACTCATCGAATCCGGGTTGATCTTCCGCTCGTAGCTCGCCTCAATAATTTCAAAAACCTGCGCGAAAACCTCAGTCATGCGGAATGCCTGAGACATATCCGCCGTCGCAAATTGCGCGTTGACCAGGTGCAACGCCAAAGGAATAGCCTCATTCGGATCCAGCTCAACCTGTAGGCGCTCGCGAACCATCTGCAAAACCGTGCGGCCGTACTCCACCTCGCGCGGGTAGAGAACAGTCACCTCCGGGGCGAGCGGATACTCCACCCGCACCCCATCACGCGCACGAACCACTGCATAGTGCAGATGGTCAGCCAGCGGAAGAATAAACGAGTTCGATAGCTCCAGCGCACCCTCAGTGCGCACCTTTGACTCCAGAAGAGTGGCAATCGACAGAATCTCCGCCGGAATCTCAGACAGGGTCATACTCAGACGCTCACCCGACATGCCTTGCTCCGGCACAAAGGTCTGCTCCACCGCAGACGGGTCAACCAGCTGACCCTTACGCTTACCAAAAGCAATGCCGCGACCAATCATCACGGACTCCTTGCCGTGATGATCCACCGTGAGGACAACATTATTGTTATAAATACGGCTAATGCGCATTCGTCGTCCTCCTTCACGGGTGCTGGGTCGCCGGAACAGAAACGGCAAAGTTAAAAGATACGCAAAGGTGATTGAGTGTTACCTAAGCTAGTACAAATTCTACCGAAAGTTTGAAGCCGCCATGAAGGGTTAACGCGCAAATCCCGGGTAAAGCTGTGCCCCAGCTGTGATGCGGGCAAGCATTCCATAAGTTTGCGGCTGAAAACCGGCTCCCGCCCCGCCGTGAACCCTAAATCGCGATACTCTTAATCACATGAGCAGCAAAGCAACCGAAATCGCAAAGAACCTTCCCGCGCTAGAGCACCCGGACGGCAGCCCCATCCGCGCCCTCGTCGTTGATGACGAGGAGATGCTCAAAGAACTCGTCAGCATGGGTCTGAAAATGATCGGCTGGGAGGTGCAGTCCGCAGGTGACGGCCCCTCCGCACTTGCGATTGCCCGCGATTGGCGCCCCGATGTGCTCGTGCTGGACATTATGATGCCCGGCTTCGACGGCCTGGAGCTGCTCTCCCGTATACGTAAGTTCTACCCCGAAGTTCCCTGCCTCTTCCTGACCGCTAAGGACTCGGTCGATAACCGTATCGAAGGCCTTGCCGCCGGTGCGGATGACTATGTGACCAAGCCCTTCTCCATGGAAGAAGTCATGATTCGCCTGCACCGCCTGGTGCAGCGCTCCGGCGTTGCCGCCATTGACGACGCTGAGCTGGTCGTCGGCGACCTGGTACTGAACCAGGACACTCGCGAGGTGACCCGCGGTGGCGAGCAGATTAACCTCACCGCAACCCAGTTCGACCTGCTGCGCTACCTCATGGAGAACGCGAAGCGCGTGGTCTCCAAGAGTCAGATTCTTGATAATGTCTGGAACTACGATTTTGGTGGTCAGGCAAATATTGTGGAGCTGTACATCTCGTACCTGCGTAAGAAGATTGACGTGGGCCGCGAACCGATGATTCACACCGTGCGCGGTGCCGGTTACGTGTTGCGTCCCGCCGTCTAAGTTTATTCTCTGCTCTTCATATGGCGCGGTATAACACCCGGTTATACCGCGCCATATCAGTTATATTCCGTATCTCGAATATAGAAAGAAAGGATGTTCGTGGGCTCCTACTCACCCGGTGAACCCGCCTCCCCGGATAACGAAGCAACCCGCCCCCTGCGCGCGGGTGCCCCCGCACGAGACGGTGCCGCGCCCTCTCCGGGGAACTTCTTCGTGCGCCTACGCGCCGCCTGGAAGAGCATGCGGAACCCCGAAGCATCCCCCGAAGAACTGGGCTACGTACCCCACTTGCGTTCGCGCCTCATCGCAATCCTCGTGGTGGCCCTCGGCATTGCCTGCCTCATTATTGGCCTGTCTACCTACGTGACCCTGCAGAACTCCCTCTACCAGCAGGCGCAAAGCGACCTCAAAGAAACTAGCCACCGCGTAGTGCAGCCAACCTCCCGAGACGGCAAGCGAGAAGAAGTGGACTGCAGCGACCTGCAGAAGAGCAGCTCCCTCTTTGCACCCGGTCAGGCTTCCGGCACCATCATCACCTGTGTGGAATCCGAGGGTGCCGTAGAAATCGCCAGTAAGCTCGCGAAGGATGGCACCGTACAGAGTCTCTCCGCCAACGACCAGGTAACCCTTGGAACCATGGCACTGAACGCCACCAAAGAAGAAGTTCGAGAGGTCAAGCTGGAATCCGGCCTGTACCTCGTGAAAATTACCCCGAAGGCTAATAGTGGTGCCGATGCGCAGGTGGTCGGTATTCCGCTCGCCAACGTACAGCAGACCCTCACCATTTTCGTGATTGTGGTGTCCCTCGGCTCCATCGCCGTGATGGTCGGCGCCGGCGTGGCGGGATCCTACATTATTCGCGGCACCATGAAGCCCCTGGAGCGAGTCTCCGCCGTGGCAACCGATGTGGCGCACCTGGACCTGGAGGAGCACACCATCTCCTCGGCGGTACGCGTGGAACCGCGAGATTCCGACCCGCGCACCGAAGTGGGCGCCGTGGGCTACGCTCTCAATCAGCTGCTCGATAACGTGAACTCCGCCCTCGAAGTGCGCGAACGCACCGAACAGCAGATTCGCGCCTTCATTGCGGACGCCTCCCACGAGCTACGCACGCCCCTTGCCGCTATTAAGGGCTATTCCGATATGCTCCGCTGGACCGAGCCGCTCAGTGAATCCGGTCAGTCCTCCCTGGCGCGTATCGACTCGCAGACCGAGCGCATGTCGCGCCTCGTGGAGGACCTGCTGACCCTTGCCCGCCTGGATGAGGGTCGTGAACCCAAGTTTGAGCTCGTCGACCTGACTGAGCTGGTGCTTGAATGCACCTCCGACATGCAGGCGGCAGCACGCACCCACGAATGGCACCTGAACCTGCCCGACGAGCCGGTTGAGGTTGTGGCGGATCGCTCCCAGATTCAGCGCGTGATCCTGAACCTGCTCTCGAATGCCCGCAAGCACACTGACGAGGGTACTCGCGTGACTGCGGGTCTGGCCGTGGATGCTGCACGCCGCGAGGCGGTGGTGACCGTGACGGATAATGGCCCCGGCATTGCCCCGGACTTCTTGCCGAAGATTTTTGACCGCTTCACCCGCGCCGATAAGGCACGTTCCGGTTCGGATGGAACCACCGGCCTGGGTCTGGCGATCGTGCAGGCGATTGTGCAGGCGCACGGCGGTTCGATTCAGGTGCAGAGCCAGCCGGGTCATACGGTCTTTACGGTGCGTCTGCCTTTGGAGGCGGCGCGCGCCTAATGCGCTCGCTGGGCGGCTCGCTGGACGGGTAGTTGGGTGGCTCGCCCGGTGGTTCACTGGGCGGGTAGTTGGGTGAGTGTCCTGGGTAAGTGTTTGAGGGGGGGGCGGGGTGCGTTGTGCACTCCGCCCCTTTGGTTTGCATTTTTGGGCTGTTATAGCGCTCTGACGTGCCAAAACACTAAATTGCTTGTTGAGTAAACATTAAATCTGCACTTCAAGTTTATTGCCTTGAGTGCAAATATGTGGTGAATCTAACCCTCGAATAGTTACTCCCGGTGAAACATTACGCGTATTGTAAAAAGCATGGCTAATCTTGTTGAATCCCCCGCAAATATCACGGACAAGCGTTCCGCCCGCAAGGCTGAGAACCGCATCGCAATCGTTGAGGCAGCAGAATCCCTCATCCTCGAGGGCGGCTACGGCGCCCTCAATGCGGAAGCGCTCGCAGAACGCGCAGGCGTCTCCCGCCGCACCATCTTCAACCACTTCGCCTCCGTAGACGACGTACTGGTCACCCGTATGAACCAGTACTTCAACCGCATCTTCGAAGAATGCGACTTCACCATCTCCGGTGAAAACGCAAGCATGGAAGCCGAAATGCTCTCCATCGCCCGCAAGGTCTTTATGAGCAGCACCCTCGAAGAGTACATTGCACCCTTCGCACACCTGCTCTACGCCCTCGAAATGGACAGCCCCGCAAAGTTCGAAGAATACTCGCACGTCATCCTCGAGCGCACCTACGACATCTTCCTCGAACAGTACCTCGCGGCATACCCCGACCTGCCCTACCTGCGCGTGGCAGTCTTCGCCTCCAACCTCTCCGAAACCATCGGTGAAGGCGTCTACTACTACCTCACCCGCGCCGAAGAAATGACCGCCAAGGTCGTAGCGGAAGCCCCCGAAGGCACCCACCCCGAAGCACTCGCCATTGAAGCAATGCGCCAGTGCGTCCTCGAAGCACTCGACTACCTGGGCCGTCTGGTCCAGGGCGAATTCGCAAGCTAAGCCCCATAGCGTCACCGCTCCAACACTCTCGCTTCGGGCACCTCACCTGCAGGGGCCCGGGGCGGGGTGTTTTTTGCCCAAAAACAGGCAGTAGTGTTCGTCACGCAGGGCAAAACTACAGGGCAAACACCGCACACCCAATACGCCACTCCCTACTCTTCACTCACTCAACTTCAAAAGGACTAATTTATGGCTACATGGCTCTACCGCATCGGTGAAGCCGCCGCCCGTCGCGCATGGGCTGTCAGCCTCATCTGGGCACTCATCCTTGCGGGTGTAGCGGGTGCCTACACCGCGTTCCACGGCAAGCTCAGCAATACCTTCACCATGCCCGGAACGCAGACCCAGCAGCTCTCTGACGAGCTTGCACAGCGCTTCCCCAGCGCCAACCGCGGCTCCGGCCAGATTATTCTTACGACCGGTGACGGCACCGCCCTCACCGAAGAGCAGAAGCAAGCATTCTCCGCTGCACTGAGCGCACTGCCCAGTGAGGTGCCGTCCGTGGATGCGGTCACCGACCCCTTCACCACCACCTCCAAGCTTGCAGAAGCAAAAACCCAGCTCGACGAGGCGCACGCCAAGATTGACGCCGCCCCCTCCCAGATTGAGGACGGCAAAAAGCGGCTGAATGCCGCCGCCTCGCAGATTGAGGACGGCATGAAGCAGATTGCCGACAACGAGAAGAAGCTCGACGACTCACAGGTGCAGATTAGTGCAGGTCAGGAGCAGCTCGCCTCCGCGCAGAAGCAGGTGGACGACGCGCAGGCACAGCTGAAGGACGGCTACGCCCAGGCGGAGGCAGCAGGCTCACCCGCCGCCATGATCGAGCAGCTCAACGCCCAGCAGGCGCAGCTGACTGAACAGCAGAATGCCCTCAATCAGCAGCGTGAGACCCTGACCGAGAGCCAGAAGCAGGTTGATGCGGGCCGCGCAGAAATCGCCTCGAAGAAGGACGAGCTGGCTGAGGGCCAGAAGAAGCTGGATGAGCAGCGCAACCAGCTGCAGAAGACCGAGAGTGAGCTGCCGGTGCAGCGTGAGCAGTTGGAGCGCCAGCAGAAGCTCTACGACTTCGCTTCCGGCTACCGTATGGTCTCTGAGGATCAGTCCACGGCGATTGCGACGGTCTCGTTTAAGAAGAAGATTTTTGAGGTTCCGTCCGCTGATTTGCAGAAGGTTATGTCTGATATCGAGTCGGCGGACCTGCACGGTGCGACCGTCCAGTTTGACGCGAACCTGAGTGAGTCCGCGCTTGGTGGCGGCTCGCATACCGGTGAGGTGGCGGGTATGGTCATCGCCTTCATCGTGCTCATGGTCATGCTCGGTACCTTCGTGGCTGCCGGCCTGCCGATTCTCATGTCTCTGGTGGGCGTGGTGGTGGGTGTGCTCGGCACGCTCTCGCTCTCTTCTGTCGTGGAGATGAGCTCCACCGCCTACACTCTGGGTCTGATGCTCGGCCTGGCGGTCGGTATCGACTATTCGCTGTTCATTTTGAATCGCTACCGCACGAACCTGTTGGACGGCATGCCGAAGATTCAGGCGATTGCCCTGGCGAACGGCACGAGCGGTAACGCCGTGGTTTTCGCGGCGAGCACCGTGATTATTGCGCTGGTGGCGCTGAATGTGACCGGTATTCCCTTCCTGGGTGTGATGGGTAATGCCGCCGCGTTCTGCGTGGTGGTTGCCGCCCTGATTGCGGTGACTCTCACCCCGGCGGTGCTGTCCCTGGCGGGCACGAAGATTATGTCGAAGAAGCTGTGGGCTTCCATCGACACCCCGCAGAAAATTGCGGAACGCCGCGCCCAGGATGCCGAACGCACCGAGAAGCCGAACGGCTGGTTGCGCCTCGTGCTGGCGCGTCCGCTACTGACTCTGGTGGCCGGCACGCTGGCGCTGCTGGCGGTTGCCGCCCCCATGTCGCAGATGCGCCTGGGCCTGCCGGATGCCTCGAACTACCCTTCCGATAGCGCCGCGTACAAGTCGTACGCGCTGGTCAAGGAGAAGTTCGGTGAGGGCACGAGCGCTCCGCTGGTTGCGGTCGCGCACACGCCCGCGAACATGAGCGAGGAGCAGGCTCAGCAGGCGCAGATTGATATCGCTTCTGCGGTGAAGGAACGCGGCGGCGCGAACGTGCAGGCTGTGGTTCCCGGCGGCATGACTGATGACCGCACGCTCATGATTTTCCAGGTGATTCCTGCCCACAGTGCAAGCTCCGTGGAGACTGAAGAGCTCGTCCACGAGCTGCGCTCGGTGACCATTCCGGTTCAGGGCTCTGAGGTGTCTCTGGGCATTGCGGGTCAGACCAGCGGCAATATTGACGTCTCCGAGGTGCTCGCGCAGAAGCTGCCCCTGTACCTGGGTGTGGTGATGGGGCTGTCCTTCCTGGTGCTGCTCCTGGTGTTCCGTTCGATTATGGTGCCGCTGGTTGCCTCGGTGGGCTTCCTCTTCTCGGTACTGGCGAGCTTCGGCGCCGTGGTGTCGATTTACCAGTTGGGCTTTATGAGCTCCCTCTTCGGCGTGGACCACCCGGGTCCGGTGTTGTCCTTCCTGCCGACCTTGCTGATCGGTATTCTTTTTGGTCTTGCCATGGATTACCAGATGTTCCTGGTGACCGGCATGCGTGAAGCGTACGTACACGGCAAGGATGCGGCGACCGCCATTGTGAGCGGCTACAACCATGCGGTGCGTGTGGTGGTGGCTGCCGCGATCATCATGATTTCGGTGTTTGGTGGCTTCATCTTTGCTGATTCGACGATGATCCGTCCGATGGGCTTCGGCCTGGCGTTCGGCGTGCTCGTGGATGCGTTCATTGTGCGTATGACGCTGACCCCGGCGATTATGGCTCTGCTGGGCGATAGGGCGTGGTGGATGCCGAAGTGGCTCGATCGCCTCACTCCGAATATGGATGTTGAGGGCGCCGCGCTGAGTGAGAAGATTCGGCATGAGCGCGAGTCTGCCGCTACTGACTCGGGTAACAAACTCGGGTAAGGGTAAAGTATTTAGTGTGCGCTACGGCGCTCTCTAAAGACTTATGCGATGTGAAAGGGCAGGTGCACGGTGATGAGGAACCGCGCGAGTATCCGACAGGGGATAGGAGGCGTTCTGAATCGTGTGCCTGC
The DNA here is from genome assembly GCA_963538455.1 of Rothia mucilaginosa. Taxonomy (GTDB): domain Bacteria; phylum Actinomycetota; class Actinomycetes; order Actinomycetales; family Micrococcaceae; genus Rothia. The sequence goes on from CAUTHR010000004.1 coordinate 62,683, forward strand.
CCCTTTTCTTGTCTTTTTGGGTGGCGGTACGGGTGCGCTGTGCCGCGTGAACACTCCCGGCGGTGTGCTGGTGGCGAACCTGCTGGGCTCGTTCACGCTGGGTCTGCTGACGGTAGTGTGGAATGCTTACGCGCGCCGTGATGGTGAGGAGCGGATTCATTCAATCCGCCTGCTTTTTGGTGCCGGCATGATGGGTGGCTACACGACGTATTCGTCGATTGCGGCGGTTTTGGCGCAGACGATTTTTCTGCCGTACACGGTGCACGAAGGGTACATGGCGCTTGCTCTTTTGGTGTTGCTCGTGGGTGGTTTGGTTGCCGCCGCGGCGGGCATGCTGACGGGTCGTTTTGTGGCATCCCGCCTGGTGCCTGCTCGTGATGGTGAGGAGGGTCGCTAATGTTTTTTGCTCTGATGGTTTTCCTCTGCGGCGGTTTGGGTGCGATGACCCGCTTCTTTGTGGATAAGGCGATGTCGCCTCGCTTGCGTACGGAGTCGTCGATTATTAGCCCGGTGTTCGTCATTAACCTGGTGGGCTCGTTCCTGTACGGGCTGCTGATTATGCCGGTGTCTAATCCGCGCGCGCTGGGGGTTCACTATAACGCTACGGAAGAGGTGGCGTTCTGGTGCACGGTGATTACGACCGGTCTGCTGGGTGGTTTTACGACGTTCTCGACCGCCATGGTGGAGGCGCTGACCGCCCGCTCCGAGGGTAAGACGGTGAAGTTCCTGATGCTCTGGCTAGTGCAGGTGCTTGGTGCGATGGTGGCTGCGATTGTGGGTGCACTCTTGTTTGTGTTGCTGTTTGGTCGGTATATTGCGCCGGTGTTCCCGCCGGATGTTCTGTACTGACGGCACCGGCTGCGGTGGTTCTTGTGGCGTGTTGGGTGCGTGTACAGCTTTTTCACAGTTTCACCTAGGGTGAGCCATAGGGCGGTCTTTTACACTGGTGGTGAACGATATGCGGCGGGCATGAACACTAACCCGCTATATACCACCAAGAATATATGTTAGAACAGGCATATATGCAGGTGGAGTTCATATAACTCACTCTCACGACCTAAGGAACACACAGCATGCAGGAATTACTGAATAAACACATGATTGGCACCTTCGCCATTGAGATTGCGGTGCTCACTATCGTGCTCTCCATCATTGGTTTTATTGGTATGCGCCTGCGCGCTAGGAAGACCGGTCGATCGCACAGCATCCGCCAGTACCTGCTGACCGCCTCCTTCGCGTTGTTCCTCGCCTCGATTCTTTCTTTGACGCTAACTCCGATTGGTAGCGCAAATAGCGTCACGAACCCCGAACTCTACTATCCGCGTTTCTATGTGGGTTGGAGTTGGCAGCAGGCGTGGGATCTGACTAACGGCATGGGTCTGCGCCGCTTCGCAACCACCGTGTATGCGCAGCTCTTCTTCAATATTGCGATGTTCATCCCCCTGGGTTTCTTCACTGCGGGCTGCCTGCGTTGGGGTCTGCGCGCCACGGCGCTGAGTGGCTTCGCGCTCTCAAGCTTTATTGAGCTGAGTCAGCTGACCGGCAACTGGGGTCTGGCGGGTTTCACCTACCGCACCTTCGATGTGGATGACATTATGAATAACACTGCTGGCGCGGTTCTCGGTGCGGTCTGCATCTGGGTGGTGCGTGCGATTCGGAAGCGCCGCGCGGCTAAGCGTGACCGGGTGCTGGCAATGGCTACTGCCGCCGCGTAGAAGCCTCTGAAAGCCTCCAAATGCCTTCCGTGAGGTCGACGCAACGAACCCCTCATTTTCATTACCTGACTCATGATGTGCAGGTTATGAAAATGAGGGGTTTGCTGTTTTTAGATGAAACCCTATACAGGGAAGTTCTCGGGCGGGAAGACTACTCGTCGGTCACCCGGTTTACAACGCGAGTGCTGCGGTTGCCCTTGACCTCTTCGGGCAGCAGGATCGGCATGGAACCGGTCGGCGTGTAGGTTGCCGCGCGTGCCGCCGCGGTAGCGTGGGTGTCCTCAAACTCGGGGACGACCTCGGCGCTGGGTGCGCGGTACAGGTGGCTATTAGCCCACCACGCGAAGAGCAGAACCACAACCGCCAGGGCACTGGAAACGAACAGCCACGGGCTGAGCTGACCCTCGTAGTAGAGCTTGAAGAATGCGCCGCCCATGAAACCGCCGGCAATCGGGCCGCAGATCGGAACCCACGCGTAGAACCAGCGTGAAGTGCCCTTATCGTGGATGGGCAGCAGAGCGTGCATGAGGCGCGGACCGAAGTCACGAGCGGGGTTCAGTGCGTAACCGGTCTGACCACCCAGACCGATGACGAGCACGGCGACCATGAAACCGAAGGCGAGGGGCTTGAGCACGTCGTTGAGGTTGAGAGAGAGTTCTACACCGCCGCTGATGGACGGCTTGAAGTTCACACCGGTGTACAGTGCCGAGAAGACCAGCATGAACGTGCCGATCATTTCGGAGAGGGCGTTGGTGAAGTAGTTATGAATAGCGGGCACGGTGCCGAAAACGCCGAGCTTAATTTTCTTGTCGGCGGTTGCTTTCCAGTGCGGCAGGTAGTTGAGGTAGACCAGCCCGGCACCAACCATTGCGCCGAGGACCTGGGCGATGATGTAGCCGGGGACTTTCTCCCAGGGGAATTCGCCGTAGGCTGCCAGGCCGATGGACACGGCGGGGTTGAGGTGGCCGCCGGAGTATGCGTGGGAGGCGTAGACACCGAAGGTGACGGCGAAACCCCATCCGAAGGCGATGGTGAAGAAGTTGTCGCCGTGGCCTTTGGATCGGCGAAGTTCGACGTTGGCGATGACGCCGCAGCCGATGGTGCACATGATGAGCGTGCCGAAGAATTCGGCGAGGTAGGGGCTGATGGTGTACACGGGGTGTCCTTCAGGTAGTGAACTGCGGGGTGGTGCAGTGCCGAGCGTGAGGGAGGTGTGGTTTTGTGTGGGTTATGTCGCCTGGGTGGCGTGGTTACCCTTTGGCATCTATGGAACCTTGAATCCCCTAGAAGGGCAATACTTTGGTGTTATTTCACCCTTAGACATAAGCGGTTTTTCGGGTTTTTCGTTTGAAAATAAATGTGGAAAATGAGGGGAAAATCGGGCATAGTCCACACCTTGGACGTGTGGCGTGCAGACTCACATGTCAGCCTGCATAAAACACAAAACTGCCCGGGCCCCTCAACTGGGCGCCCGGGCAGTTTTTATGCTGAGTTCGCTGTGTTTTCTAGGCAATCCTTACGAGCTCTTGCGAGCTGAACTTTGGTGACCGCTACTTCGCGCTCGCCCAGTCGAGAATCGCCTCGAAGAAGCGCTCGCATTCGCTCAGCTGCTCCAGCTCAATCCATTCGTTCGGAGTGTGCGCCTGAGCAATATCGCCGGGGCCGCAGATGATGCTCTGCACGCCGGCGCGCTGGAACTGGCCCGCCTCCGTGCCGTAGGTGACCTTCTGCGGTACGCCGTCGGTCCCCAGCCACTCGTGCGCCAGGTGAATGAGCGGCGCGTCATCGGCGGTACCCAGGCCCGGCACGGCGGCGAGTAGCTCGTGCTTCACGCCCACGCGGGAGGTGAGGCTACCGGGCTCCGCGCCGGTCAGCTTCTCGGCGCGTGTGGCGCGTGCCTGCAGATCCGGCAGGATCACCTCCGAAAGCTCACGGTCAATGCGCTCCACGAAGGACTCGGTGGTCACCTGCGGCAGAGTGCGCACATCGTACTCCACGACCGCCTGCTCGGCGACGATGTTGTACTGCAGGCCGCCGGTTGCCAGGTTCACGCTACCGGTGGAGTGGGGAATGATGAACGACTCGTCGAACGGGCCTTCTTCTTCCCACTGGTCCGCCATGTCGGTGAAGAAGGTGATGAATTCGCCGGCTGCGGCGACCGCGTTCACGCCGTGGGTTGCCAGGGAGCCGTGCTTGGGCACGCCGGTGAAGGTGACGCGGCCGCGGTGCGCACCCTTGTGCGCAGAGATAATGCGCATGCTGGAGGGCTCACCAACAATTGCGTAGTCGGGGGCGAGGTTGCGCGCCACGAACTCCTCAATGAGGGAGGGCGCACCGACGCAACCGATTTCTTCATCGTAGGAGAACGCGAAGTGCAGGGGAGTGCGCAGCTTCGCCTCGGCAACGCGCGGCAGTAGCCAGAGCGCGACGGCGAGGAAGCCCTTCATATCGCAGACACCGCGGCCGTAGGCGCGGGTACCCTCCACACGCAGGGTGAACGGGTCGGCGTCCCATGCCTGACCGGCAACGGGTACGACGTCCGTGTGGCCGGAGAGGATGAGGCCGCCTCGGGTGGTGCCGTCAGTGGCAGGAATGGTGACCAGCAGGTTAGCGCGGGTGCCGTCCTCGTTGTAGGTGCGCACGCCGCTGTAGCCGTAGCGGGCAAATTCGGCTTCGATGAGCTCAATGAGTTCCAGGTTGGAGGTTCCGGAGATGGTGGGAATCGCGATGAGCTTTTCGAGCCAGGGGAGGGATGCGGGTTGGGTGGTCTGAGCCGTCATGACTGTTCCTTCTGAGCTGTATTAGGTGCGCTGTGTTGGGTGCGCTGAGCTGTCTTGCCGTGTGCCGCGTGCGCTTTTATGTTTAGGGTACGCCGCGGGGCGGTATTCGTCGCCTCGTGGTCGTCGAATACCGCCCCGTGACCCCTGTGCGGGGTTAGATGATGTAGTTGTTCACGTTCGAGTGGTCACCCAGTGCGTGGAAGTTACGCGAGTGGTAGACCAGCGGGGTGCCTTCGCAATCGTTGCGGATGAACTCTTCAACCTGCGCGGTGAAGACGAGTGCGGGACCGGCCTCAACGCGGCTGAGCGGGGTTGCGCGCAGTACGCGGCGCACGCCGTGGACGAGGGGCTCGCCGGTGTGGACGAATTCCCAGGTGCTGGGGTCGTCGAAGCGGGGGTAGTCGTGGGTTGCGAAGTTCTTCGCGAGGGTGACATTCTCAGCGTCGAGCATGTGCACGAGGAAGGAGGACGCCGCCGCAATCTTTGCTGCGGAGCCGCTGTTGGCCTTGAGGGAGAAGGCAATGATGGGCGGTTCTGCGGCGACGGAGGTCAGCGAGGAGGCGGTGAAACCTGCGGGTGCGCCGTTTTCGTCGGTTGCGGTGATGATGGCGACGCCTGCGGGCTGGTGGCCGAAGGCGAGCTTGAACTGCTCGGAGGTGTCGGCGAGGGGTGCCTGTGCTGCAATGGTTTCGGTCATGATCGACCCTTTCTTCTGCGGCTGCGTTTGAGGGTTCGTCCTGGGGTGTTTGCTCTGGGCGACCCTTTAGTTAAGGGGAGATATGTTTCAGAGTAAAGCTAATGGGTGCTGAACACCTTATTTATTGCCCTATGTTTCTTAGGTATACCTTTCATGACGCGGGGCGTGAAATATTACGTCATAATCTTTGCCGTTCGGGGGCTTCGAAGATGCACTCCGCCGGTTGCCCCGCTTCTGGGTTTGAGTAGCGGGTTGTGGGTGCTATCCCTCTCTCTTCTGGGGGTTTTGCGGGGGTGAAGAGGGCTCTAGGGTATCCTTGCTTGGTACGCGAAAGCGCGCCGCGCCCCGTATTTGAGGGGTTTTTCGGTGCGTGAACTGTGGGGAGAAGAGGGTTAATGAGCTGGTTGGCAACTATTCCGCTGCTACTTTTTGCGGTCGTGTTGGCTTTTGGTCCCGGCTATGCGATGGGCTGGGCGTTGCGTGTTCCTGTGCGTCTGCGTGTTTTTTATGCGCCGCTGCTGACTTTTGCCCTGGTGGCTGTCTCTGCGATTGTGTTGGGTAAGACCGGCATTCCGTGGAGCCTGATTTCTTTTGTACCGGTCGCTGCCGTGATGGTGGCTGCCGCCGCGGGTGTGATGCACCTGGTGGGCCGCCGCTGGTCCTCTGCCGTACCTGATGCCTCTAACGAGGCGGCAGAGAACTGGGCGGGTAACACTGTGCCCCTCGCTTGGCCCATTATCGGCGCGGTGCTGGGTGGTTTCTTGACCCTGCACGCAACCCAGCATATGGTCTTTGGCCCCGAGGCATTCTCGCAGACCCTCGATAACTCGTTCCATATGAATGCGATCCGCTGGATTCAGGAGCACGGCGACGCCTCCAGCCTGACCATGGGCGCAGTTGCCGCTGCGAATCAGGAACCTACTTTTTATCCTGCGGGCTGGCACGACTTCGTGTACCTGATTTACAGCACGACCGGCACGAGCATCGCTACGGCAACCATTGTCATGATTCTGCTGGCGGCGGGCATTATTTGGCCCTGCTCCCTGGTGGCAATGTGCTTGAGCATTCCGCATCTGCGCCCCCTGCAGGCGCTCGCTATTCCGGCGCTGACCTGCGGTTTCTTTGCGTTCCCCGGTCTGCTGCTGTTCTGGGGTGTGCTCTTCCCGAACCTTCTTGGTTACGCCCTGCTGCCCGCGTTCGTGGCGCTGCTGCTGCACATGATTCAGCTCATGGTGCGCCGCGAGTATTCCTTCGTGCTGTCCCTGTCGCTGACGATTCTGGTGGGCCTGGGCGGTTTGGCTCTGGTGCATCCGAACGCCGTGGTTTCTGCCGCTGTGTTTGCTGTGCCCATGCTCCTGGGTGGCGTGGTGCAGGTGCTGCGTGCACGCGGCGCGTCCACGCGTGAGCGTCTGGTGGGTACCGGCGTGCTGGTGGCGCTCATCGCCGGATGCGTCAGCATCTGGTTGACGTTGCGTCCGAGCGAGGAGGCGAGTGACCTGTGGACCGCCATCATGAGCGAGGGCGAGGCGGTCTACCAGTTCCTGTTCCTGGGCCTGGAGAACGCAAACCCGCTGGGCGGTAATTTTGCTCCCGCATATCTGCTGGGTTTCTTGGCGCTGTGGGGTGTTGGTTACCTGCTGTACAAGCGCCGTAACCTGTGGCTGATTGGCAGCTGGATGCTCGTCGGCTACATGTGGATTGTTGCGGCTTCGGTGCCGCGCGGTGATTTCCGCCTGCTGATGGTTGCTCCCTGGTACACCGACCACTTCCGCCTGGCGGCTCTGGTGGTGTTCCCCGCAGTGCTTCTTGCCGGCATCGGTCTGGGTGGCGCCGTGGAGGGCCTCCTCGTGCGCATTATGCACGCTATTCCGCGTGAGAAGCACGCGAAGATTGCCCCTGCGATGATGGGTGCCTCCATGGTGTTGGTGCTTGCGGTTGCGGGCCTGTCTTCCCGTACCCAGGCAATGCACGACGCAACCTTGCAGGTGGCGGATAGGTACAAGGTGACCCCGACCTCCGACATCCTGAACCAGGATGAGATGAACGTCATTAACGAGATCCAGAAGATCGTTCCCAAGGGCGACGTCATTGCGAACAATCCCTGGGACGGTAGCGCCTACATTTACGCGTTGGCTGACCGTCACCTGACCAGCTACCACTTCGAGTTCCAGACCTCCCCAAAGTATGAGCCAATCCTGAAGGATTTGAAGGATGCCCGCACGAACCCGGAAGTCTGCCGCGTCGTGAACGAGTACAACGTCCACTGGTACGTGCACTTGGAGAACCAGGGCAACTTCGGTCCCTCCCAGCAGAAGAACTATGACGGCATGGTTGCTGCTATCGGTACGGACGTTTTGACCCCGGTGTACTCTTCGGGTCCGATGACTCTGTACCGTATTAGCGCGTGCGATAACTAAACGGTGTCTCAGTGCTCCTACAGGGGTGAACGCATCTGCAGAAGTTCGTGCACTGGTCTGCATTCTGGCGCTAAATCTGAGATACCGCGGAACCACTGATATGATGAAAGCCGGTATGTCCACTAGGGCATACCGGCTTTCACACGCACGGTAAGACACATTTGTTAGGAGGGGTAGCTGCCCTATGGGTTCTCCCACATCGCCTATTACCCCCCGCACGTATCCTCGTACGCTGGTGATTATGCCCGCATGGAACGAGGAAGAAGCACTGCCCGGCACTATTACTGAGCTGCAGGAGACGGTGCCTTTCGTGGACCTGGTGGTGGTCAATGACGGCTCCACCGATAACACCTCCGCTGTGGCTCGTGAGGCAGGTGCTTTTGTGATTGACCTGCCCTACAACATGGGTGTGGGCGCCGCCATGCGTACCGGCTACAAGTACGCGCAGCGCATGGGTTACGACTACGCCATGCAGGTGGATTCGGACGGTCAGCACCACCCCGAGAGCATCCCCTCGCTTATTGAGGCGGTGGAGGATTACGACATCGTGGTTGGTTCCCGCTTTGCCGATGGTGCGGTGGACTACGAGGTGTCGGGTCCGCGTAAGTGGGCGATGAGTCTGCTGTCGTTCCTGTTTACCCGCGCGGCGGGTACCCCGTTCACGGATGTGACCAGCGGTTTTAAGATTGCTAACCGCCGCGGTATCGACTTCTACTGCCGTAACCTGCCCGCCGAATACCTGGGTGACACGATCGACATCACCGCCATGGCGATTAGCAACGGTTTGCGGGTGCGTCAGGTTCCGGTGCATATGCGTGAACGCCAGGGAGGTACCCCCTCCTCCGGTCCGCTGAAGTCTGCTGTCTATCTGGTTCGTTCACTGTTTGCCTACGGTATTTCGGTGAGCCGCCGCCCCGAGGAGAAGTAGCCGTGAGCGCCAGTGTTTTCTTCTTGATTCTTGCCATTCTGGTCTGCACTTTCGTGGTGATTCAGGTGCGTCACCAGCGCATGAAGGAGCGGTACGCCGCCCTGTGGCTGATTATTGGTGCCATCATCATTGTGTTGGGTGCTTTCCCGACTCTTCTGAACGGTGTGGCGGACTTTGTGGGCGTCGCCCTGCCGGTGAATCTGCTGTTCCTCCTGTCGATTCTGCTGCTGATGGGCGTGAGTATTCACCTGACCCTGGAACTGTCGCGCCTGTCGGAGAAGACCCGCATCCTGGCTGAGGAAGTTGCCATTTTGAAGGCGCTTCAGGAGCAGTCGGAGGGTGCCGCCGGTGCGAAGAAGCGTAACCAGCAGGATTCTTAAAAGCTTTACTGTCGAGACTTTCCATTTTTGTGAGTTGGAGTAATACCTCATGACCGTTGATATTCTGTTCCCCTACTACGGCGACGTCGCCATGATGAAGCAGGCTGTGCTGTCCGTGGTCGGTCAGACCAACCCGGACTGGCGCCTGATTGTTGTCGATGACGGCTACCCGGACGACTCGATTCCCGGCTGGTTCGAGTCGCTGAAGGACGAGCGCATCACCTACATGCGTAATGAAACCAACCTGGGTGCGAACGCGAACTACCGCAAGTGCCTAACCTTCGTGGAGAACGAGCTGGTCACCGTCATGGGTGCTGACGACGTTATGCTCCCCAACTACGTGCAGTGGCTCGTGGACGCGGCGGCTAAGCACCCCGAGGCGTCCATCTTCCAGCCCGGCGTGGTTGTGATTGATGAGAACAACGGCCTGTCGAATACTCTGGTGGAGCAGACTAAGGCGTTCTACCGCCCCAAGGGTGAGGCTGTTCTGCAGGGTGAGGAGCTGGCTGTCTCCCTGCTGCGCGGCGCATGGTTCTACTTCCCGTCCCTGGGTTGGCGTAAGGACGCTATCGTGGGCACCGGCTTCCGCGAGGGCCTGAACGTTATCCAGGACATGGCGCTGATTCTGGACATTACGATGCGCGGCGGCTCCCTGTACTACGACCCGCAGGTTGCGTTCATGTACCGCCGTCACGGTGGTTCTGACTCGTCCTGGCGTGCCCTGGAGGGTACCCGTTTTGAGGAGGAGCGCCGCTACTACAACACCATGGTTGAAGAGATGACTGCCCTGGGTTGGACGAAGGCTGCTCGTGTGGCTCGTGTTCGTTTCTCTTCGCGTGCTCACGCGCTGACTCTGCTGCCGAAGGCGGCTCTGGCGAAGAAGTGGCAGGGTGTTAAGAACCTTGCCGAGCACGTCGTAAAGTAAAGACTTCAATCTAATAGGTGCGACCAGCAGAGAACGGAGATAGCGTGGAATCATCGGTAGAATCCCAACCGAAGAAAATGACTCGTGGTCATTCGATGGCAATTTTGGGATCGTCCGGTTTAGCTGCACTATCTTCTCTAGGAATTACCGTTATTGTGAAACGGTTTCTTGAGGGCGAAAGCCTGACGGAATTCCTTCTCTTCTGGTCGCTTCTTTTTGCCCTCTACGGCGTGGTGGTAGGTATCCAGCAGGAAGCTACCCGCGCTGTGGGCACTGCACGCCGCGATGGTAAAACTGGTGCGCGTATTGCCCCCGTGGGTGCTCTGGTAGGCCTTATTGTGGGCGGTCTGACCTTAGCAACGAGCCCTCTGTGGGCTTCTGCCCAGATTCCCTTGAGCGGGTTTAGCGGTGTGCTTCTTCTGAGTGTTGGTGTGGCTCTCTACGCTATGCACATGACTCTCTACGGTGCGGCTGCTGGCCAGGAAAGCTGGTACCTCTTCGCGAGTGTGTCGGGGTTCGACGCTATTTGGCGTATCGTAGCTATCTGCGCGGTCGGTCTGGTCTCTGCACATCTCATCGGTCTTGAAGCCGCAGCGGTTTCTCCGGTGCTTCTGTGGCTGCTGATGGTGCTTCTGCTTCCAGAAGCTCGGCGAGTTTTTAGCTCTCGTGCGGATGTTTCTGCGGGTCGTCTGCTGTATAACTACACGCTGTCGATGGGGTCGTCCACCGCTAACGCGGTTCTTATGATGGGCTTGCCGCTTCTGCTGAACGTTAGCATCGATTCAAATGACCCGTTGCAACAGGTTATTTTGGCGGTTCTGATTCTCGCGATTTCGATTACGCGCTCGCCGATTATGATTCCTTTGCAGGCTTTTCAGGGCGTAGCGGTGTCTGCTTTCTTGAAGCAGCAGAACCATCCGTTGCGTGCTTTTGCGAAGCCTGCTGGTGCGCTGTTGGGTGTGGGTCTTGTGGGCGCTGTGGCAGCTTATGTGCTGGGGCCGTGGCTGTTTGGTCTGCTTTATCCGCCGAAGCCTTCAGAGGTTGAAGCGTACGCTCAGGTGGTGACTTCTCCGGTGCTTGCACTTTTGGTGTTTGCTTCTGCTTTCCTGGCGCTTCTGGTGTTGTCGGGGTCGCTGGTGATTGCGTTGAATATGCACCGTTCGTATGTGGCTGGTTGGGTGCTGGCGGCTGCGGTTGCTTGTGTGGTGGCGGTGTCGCCGTTGCCTCTTCTGACTCGCACTCTTCTTGCCCTGTATGCGGGGCCGACGCTTGGCCTGCTAGTACATGTGGTTGCGATGGTGTGGCATGCGCGTTCTGTGTCGAGTAGCGGCAACGCTGAGATGGAGAATATTGATAAATAAATGATGAGGGGTTGAGCAAACAAATAGTTATGCTCAACCCCTCATTTCTTTATCGCTTATGAGCTGGCTGGGGCTAGGGGTATCAGCCCGCTATTCCTACTTCACACTATGGGAACTTAGGTTAACCTATGGAAAACGGGCGGTCCGCTCCCTAGACTAAAAGGGCACATTGACAGACCGCACGGGCCGCCCACACCGCGACCCCGCCCCTCCCAACGGGTACAGCACCGAAGGAGCCACCCATGAGCCGACGCACCGACGCGCCCGCCCGATCACCACGACGAGCCGCCCTCGCCAGCTGGATAGGTTCCGCCCTCGAATACTACGACTTCGCCGTCTACGGCACCGCCGCCGCAATCGTGCTCAATCGCATCTTCTTCCCCGAAGACACCCCCGCCATCGGCATTCTCAAGTCCATGGTGGTTGTGGGTGTCGCCTACGTTGTGCGACCCTTCGGCGCCATGATCGTTGGCCCCCTCGGAGACCGCTACGGCCGCCGGTTCGTCCTCATGCTCACGCTCTTCCTGATGGGTGCCGCCACCTTCGCGATCGGCTGCCTGCCGACCTACAGCGAGGCGGGCATTATCGCCCCGATTCTGCTGGTTGCCTGCCGTATGCTTCAGGGCCTCTCCGCCGCCGGTGAGCAGGCAAGCTCCATCTCCATCTCCCTGGAGCACGCCAACGAGCATCAGCGCGCCTTCACCACCAGCTGGACCCTGCAGGGTACCCAGTTCGGCTCGCTGCTGGCAACCGCCGTGTTCATTCCCTTCGCCGCTCTGCCGGACGAGCACCTGCTCACCTGGGGCTGGCGCGTACCCTTCTGGCTCTCCGCCTTCGTGGTCGTGACCGCCTGGCTGATTCGCCGCACCCTCTCCGAGCCGCCCGCCTACCTGCAGCGTGAAAAGCTCACCGAATCCCCGCTCATGCTGGTCTTCAAACACCACAAGCGCGCCGTGCTCACCATCGCCGTGTGCGCCATGGTCAACACCGTGAACATGGTCTTCACGACCTTCGCGCTCTCCTTCGCGACCAAGGGTTACGGCCTTGACCGTAGCACCATGCTGCTGGTGCCGGTCGCCTCGAACACTCTCGGTCTGATTGCGATTCCGCTCGCCGCCATGCTTGCCGACCGGATTGGCCGTAAGCCCGTGTTTATTACCGGTGCGGTTGCTTCTTCCCTGGTGATGTTCCCGTACCTCGGTGCGATTGCCGAGGGTAACTGGGTGGGCATCTTCGCCTACGGCGTGCTCATGCACGGTGCGCTCTACTCCATGGCGAACGGCGTGTGGCCCGCCTTCTACGCGGAGATGTTCCCGACCCGCGTGCGCGTGACCGGTCTGGCGTTGGGCACCCAGATTGGCTTCGCAATTTCTGGAGGCGTCGCCCCCGCCATGGCGACGAGCCTCGCCGGTGCTGACCTGCACAATGCGGTGTTGCCCGCCGTGTTCACGGTTGCCATGTGTGTGCTCGTGGCGTTGGGTGCGCTGACGGCTCGTGAGGGGTACAAAAAGCCTCTTGCGGAGCTGGACGCGTAGCCCGCACAATATATTCCGTATACAGAATAAATACAGGTGGGGCTGGATAGATATCTATCCAGCCCCACCTGTATTTGGCTTTCTAAACCCCCTGCTGAGCCGCAATCAGCGTCTCAAAATGCGCCGCCATGCGCTCGGCATTCGGTTCCAGCCCGGTGAAGAGACGGAACGCATCCACTGCCTGACCCACCGCCATGTAGCCACCCGTCAGCACCTCGCACCCGGCGGCACGTGCCGTGCGCACCAGCTGCGTCTCTTGCGGCAGGTAGATGACATCCGCAACCCACAGGCCCTCACGCAACACCCCGGCGCGCAGTGCCGACTCGCTTAGAGGCATACCCGGATGCACGTGCATACCCACCGGGGTTGCGTTCACCAAACCCTGAGCTTCCAGTAGAGCTTCAATGAGGTGCTCATCGTCGCTCAGCACCTCGATCCGGGTCTGTGGGAAGAGTCCGCCCAGCTGCTCCGCAAGCCCCTGTGCCTTCGCCGCGTCACGCTCGAAGAGGCTCAGGCGGTGCACCCCCAGACGGCACAGCGCGTACGCCGTGGCGCTACCGGCCCCGCCAGCACCCAACTGCACCACGTGCTCCAGGTGCACCGGATCCTGAGCCACTTGCGGCAGACCGCGCTTCAGGCCCGCAATGAACCCCGAGTAGTCCGTGTTGTCGCCGTAGAAGCTGCCGTCCTCGCGAATCACCACGCAATTGACCGCGCCCAGGGCGCGTGCCGCATCCGAAAGTTCGTGCAGGTGCTCCATGACCGACTGCTTGCACGGGTGCGTGATGTTGAACGCGTTAAAGCCGAGCAGTGCCGCCGCATCCAGTAACGCCGGGGTGGAGGCGCCGTCCAAGTTTAGGGCGTCCAGGTCGACGGGGCGGTACAGGTAACGCACCCCGTGCGCGTCTGCCTCCGCCTCGTGCATGGGAGGGGTCAGTGAGGAGGTGATGCCGTCACCAATGAGGCCCACCAGGAAAGATTCAGTACGCAAACTCATGGTTTCACTGTACGTGTCCACCCCGTAAGATGCACCTACTTTCTTGAACCTGTACCAAATGAACGCTGGATTTGGGAAGAAGATAAAAATAATTTCTACCTCCACGAGAGCGATATGTCTGACAGAAACACCTCGAAGGTATAAGCTTGGTATAAGTGCTCGCGCGCCACGGCGCGCACATGAGACCACACAGACACCGTCACAGTGAAGTGATACCGATATTCGGAGGATAGATTGTCAATGACTGACAAGGCTATGGCACACTTCGCTGGCGCCGATGCATGGGTCGAGCAGTATTTCCTGAACAGCCCCGAAGATGAGCGTGAAGAGTTCACCCCGGCAGAGTTAGAGGATTTGGCTCGCACCCACCGTGCGCTGGCTCGAATCCGCCTGCCCAAGACCCCTGTCGTTGCCGCACGCAACGACGAGTACAACACCACTCTGTACGTCGCGACCGATGACATGCCGCATATTGTCAGCTCCCTGACTGCATGCCTTGCCGCGCACTTTGGTGGGTTCGTCACCATTCTTCACCCCACTTTCCTTGCCGAACGCGGCCCGGACGGTACTCTTCTGAGCCTGCGCGGCACCGGCATGCGCGGCAACCTCGCCAGCGGTGATACCGCCACTCTTGGTGTGCCCTCCCTCAAGCTCAGTGAGAACGCCCCCGAGGGCACTACGGTCGCTATTGAGTCCTGGATTGCGGTTCGCCTGACCCGCTACCTCACTGAGGAGGATCAGCGCCGCTGCGAGAAGGAAGTTGAGCGCGTCCTCGCTGACGTTCGCGCCTGCCACACCGACCTGGATGCCATGGTCACCCGCGTTTTCGACCTGGCGCAGTCCATGTACGATCTGCGCGGCGCCACCCTGGGGCACGGTGAGGAATCCTACGCCGCTAACCCGCGCGGTGTGGAGCCTGCCTCCCGCGTGGAGGTGGCACAGGACTTCCTGCGCTGGCTGACCCGCGGCAACTTCGTGTTCATGGGCGTTAAGGAGCGCGTGCTGGACGGCACCTCCGGCGCTATCTCCCTGGTGGACCGTCCCGGTTCGGCGCTCGGTATTCTGCGCACCACGGAGGGCAAGAGCCGCATCCCTCTTTCGGGTGAGACTCTGGAACGCGCCCTGTTCCCGCGCCCCCTGTACATCACGAAGGCGAACTCCCGCTCCACCGTCGCACGCAACGACTACCTGGACTACATTGGTGTGCGCCGCTTCGACCTGAACGGCCGCGTGATTGGTGAGTACGTCATTCTGGGTCTGTTCACCCGCCAGGCGTACGCGCTGCCCGCCATTGAGACTCCGCTGGTGCGTGAGCGTATCGCGATGGTGCGCCGCCGCCTCGGCTACCACCCCGGTTCTTACTCCGACAAGGCGCTTCTGGGTGCCTTGGAGGATTACCCGCGCCTGGAACTGCTGCACGCTTCCGCTAATGATCTGACCGGTACTTTCGGCGGCATCATGGGCCTGGAGGAGCGTCGCAAGACCCGCCTGTTCCTGCGCGCTGACATGTTCAACCGGTTTATTTCCGCTGTTGTGTACCTGCCTCGGGACCGCTACAACACGAACGTGTGTGCGCGAATCCAGCGGGTGTTCCAACAGGAATTTGATCTTAGTGCCATCGACCATGAGGTGTACCTGTCCTCCTCATCGTTGGCGCGCCTATTTTTCCGCATTCGACTCACCAACCCCAACGATGTGCCGAAGACGGATCATCAAGCTCTCGAAAAGCGACTGCAAGAAGCCGCCCGCTCCTGGGTGGAAGCAACCGCAGCTGCTATTGAGGCATGGAAACCCGGAGCGGAAGGCCGCCGACTCGCATCAGCCTGGGCAGATGCGACGAGCGCAGCCTACCGAGCCGATTACACAGTAGAACAAGCAATCGAGGATATCGTGATTCTTGAATCTCTCTCGGGCCAGAAGCCCGCCGCAATCAAGGTTGAAGCCGGCGAAGCCAACACCACCCGACTGAAGACCTACCTGTCCGCACCTCACACCCTCACCGAGCTGCTGCCGGTTATGCAGAATATGGGCCTGGTCGTTGTTGATCAGAAGCCCTACGAGTTCAAGCCTGAGGACGGCGAAGACTACGGCTACCTCTACGACTTTGGGGTCCAGTTCCCCGAGGGCGTGGACGCAAACGCTGTGGCTTCCCTGTACGAGGATGCCCTGAACGCCTACCTGCTCGGTGAGCGCGAGTCCGATACCCTGGACCGCCTGATCCTGGCTGAGGGCCTGACCTGGCAGGAAGTGCGTCTGTTCCGTGCCCTGAACCACTACCTGATTCAGCTGGGCCTGGGCTACACTCCGTCCTTCATGTCGAACACCCTGCTCGCTAACCCGGTCATCACCAAGCACCTGGTCGAGTTCTTCGAGGTCAGCTTCGACCCGAACAACGGTCTCAACGATGAGCAGCGCAACGCACGCCGCGAGGAAATCGAAGTAGCCCTGGTTGAGGAACTGAACCAGATCCCCACCCTGGACGCTGACCGCTACCTGCGCTCCCTCGGCAAGGTGATTCGCGCTATCCTGCGCACCAACGCATACCTGGCTGACCGCCCCGCACTCGCATTCAAGGTGGCACCGCAGGAGATCGACTTCGCACCCCTGCCCCGCCCCAAGTTCGAGATTTTCGTCTACTCCCCGCGCGTTGAGGGTGTTCACCTGCGCTTCGGTAGCGTCGCACGTGGTGGCCTGCGCTGGTCCGACCGCCGTGACGACTTCCGCACCGAGGTTCTGGGCCTGGTCAAGGCACAGATGGTGAAGAACGCTGTCATCATCCCCACCGGCGCGAAGGGTGGCTTCTACCCCAAGCAGCTGCCCGACCCCGCAGTGGATCGCGACGCATGGATCACCGAGGGCCGCGAGTCCTACAAGGTCTTCATCGGCTCCCTGCTGGACGTCACCGACAACCTCTCCGTTGGTGCTGACGGCTCCGAGACTGTTGTCCGCCCCGAGGGTGTTGTGGCACGCGACGCTGACGACTACTACCTGGTGGTTGCAGCGGATAAGGGCACCGCAGCATTCTCCGACACCGCAAACGCAATCAGCCTGGAGCGCGGCTTCTGGCTGGGCGACGCCTTCGCATCCGGCGGCTCCGTCGGTTACGACCACAAGGCAATGGGCATCACCGCACGCGGTGCGTGGGAGTCCGTCAAGCGTCACTTCGCTGAGATCGGCCACGACGCTCAGACCGAAGAGTTCACCGCAGTCGGCATTGGCGACATGTCCGGTGACGTGTTCGGTAACGGTCTGCTCCGCTCCAAGGCAACCCGCCTGGTTGCAGCATTCGACCACCGCGACATCTTCCTGGACCCGAACCCCGATGCGGCTGTCTCCTTCGACGAGCGTCAGCGCCTGTACGATCTGCCCCGTTCCTCGTGGCAGGACTACAACCGCGACCTGATTTCCGCCGGTGGTGGCGTGTACTCTCGCGGCCTGAAGTCCATCGAGATCACCCCCGAGGTGCGCGAGGTTCTGGGCCTGGATGAGTCCGTCACCGAGCTGGCACCGACCGAGCTGATTTCTGCCATCCTCAAGGCACCGGTCGACCTGATTTACAACGGCGGTATCGGTACCTACGTGAAGGCATCCACCGAGACCAACGCACAGGTAGGCGACAAGGCTAACGACGCACTGCGCGTCAACGGCAAGGACCTGCGCGCCAAGATCGTTGGCGAGGGCGGTAACCTCGGCTTCACCCAGCTGGGTCGTATTGAAGCTGCGCTCAACGGCGTCATCCTCAACACCGACGCAATCGACAACTCCGCAGGTGTGGAAACCAGTGACCGCGAGGTCAACATCAAGATCCTGGTGGACCGCCTCGTGGCACACGGCGAACTGCCCGTTGAAGAGCGTGCTTCCTTCATCGAGTCCCTGCAGGACGAGGTGGGCGGCAAGGTTCTCGAGACCAACGTCGAGCAGAACGTTCTGCTGCAGGGTGAGTTCCACGGTTCCTTCCTGGGCACCAACCTGTACAAGCGCCTCATGCACGACCTGGAGGAGCACGCCGGCCTGAACCGCGCCGTCGAGTTCCTGCCCACCGACGAGGAGCTGGACGCACGTCTGGAGACCACCGGCGACCGTCTGACCCGCCCCGAGCTGTCCGTCCTGGCTGCGTACGTGAAGATTTACCTCACTCACGCACTGGAGCAGACCGACTTCGCGGACGACCCCTACCTGGAAGGCGTTCTGCGCAGCTACTTCCCGGCAGCACTGGTCGAGCGCTTCGGTCAGCACCTGGATTCGCACCCGCTGCGTAAGGAAATCATCTGCACCCGCGTCGCCAACGAGCTGGTCAACATCGGCGGTATCACCTTCGCATACCGCGTGATGGAGGAGTTCAACGTCGGTATCGATTCCGTCGCACGCGCCTTCATCGTCGCTCGCGAGCTCTTCGAGCTGGGCACCGCAGCTAAGCTGCACCGCGAACTGCCCCCGAAGACCTCGCTGGATGCATGGTTCACCGTCCTGCGCGACAACCAGCGTGTTCTGGATCGTGCTGTCCGCTGGTTCATCACCGAGCGTGGCGTGGTTGCTGGCACCAGCATCTCTGAGCTGCTGGAGATCTTCGGCTCCGTCGTCGAGATGCGTCACAACCTGCCCGAGTACCTCTCCGGCACCTCCCGCGAGCGTGTTCGTGCAAAGCGCGACGCAGGCGAGGCATGGGGCCTGCCCGAGGAACTCATCGTCATCTGGATTCGCGGCTTCGAGGGCTACGCCCTGCTGGACGTTATCCGTTCGGCACGCGACCACGACTTCGAGGCAACCTCGCTGGCACCGGTCTACTTCGCAACCTACGACCGCTTCAAGGTGGACGAGCTGCTCGGCCTCATCACTGAGCTTCCCCGTAGTGACCGCTGGGAGATCCTGGCACGTCAGGCACTGCGCGGCAGCCTCTACGAGACCGCTGCAGGTCTGGCACTGTCCGTGGCGGAGGGCGCGAAGGGCGACTTCTCCACTGTTGACGGCGCACAGAAGGCACTGGCTGAGTGGATTGAGAGCCACCCGACCCGCGTGGGCAACATTGACCGCATCCTGAAGGAGATTGGCGAGGCCGCTCCGGACGTCACCGGTCACCCGCGCCTGGCTGTGGTGTCCGTGGCACTGCGTACTCTCTCGAGCGCATCCTAAAAATTAGGATCCGTTAGGGTCGCTTAGAGCATCCCGGTTCCCTCCCCGAATGGGAGGGGCCGGGATGCTTTTGTGCAGGGACACTCTGCACAGGGGCGCTCTGTGCAGGGATACTCTGCGCAGGGACATTTTGTGTTGGGGCGCGTTGCTTGGTGGCACCCTTCTCAAGGTTGTTGCACCCTACGCACATTGCGCAGAATATTACCCCCACTAGGTGTTTTATGTTTATGTGTGATGCACATTATGTGGGTGTGTCCTAAATCCCTCCAAATATCAAGTAGAGGGTTAAGGAAACCAAAGGTTTTAGTTGATATATGCCGTATATTGATTCTCGGCGGCATCAGCGCAAGCCATGGGGACCCGGCACTTCTCGGCATGGCGAGTCTTCCCTATGGAACGTCACACGGTGCTGTTCAAACACACTGCCCCTAATCTTTACGATTATCGACTGAAAGTCTGCAAGATTGTCTACCAACCACGGTACTGAGGAAAAAAGCAACAGCGCATGGCGCCTCCTCATTAACTTTCTGCTTTACGTCTCTCCGGTCGCACTGCTGACCACCGTCTTCCCCATCGTTACCCCGACCATTAACCGGTACAACCTCGATGGTGTCCCCCTGATCCAGGTGATCCTGGCAGCGTCCATTACCGTTCCTTGGCTCAGCCAGGCGGCCTGCCTGCCCCTGTACCGTGCTATCCAGATGGAGCACAAGAAGATTGAGGACGCCCGCCAGGGTCTGCGCATTCACGCTGAAACCCTTGAGCACCAGCTCAAGCGCGCCGAAGCGCGAGCCGTACGCGCACGCATGTCCGAACCGCAGTTCCAGGACATTACCGACCTGACCGCGTTCACCCGCAACTGGCTCTACCTCTTCTTCATGACCATGCCGCTGGTACTCGTCTTCGCCGTACCGGTCGCCCTCGTACTGCACTGGACCCCGACTGCATTCGGCGCGTTCTTCGTCCTGGGCGTTCTCAACATCGCGTTCGCGCAGCTGCTGGTCATCCCGAACCTCGCGAAGAACCGCATCATCTGGTTCGTCGCGTGGCTTGGCTACACTCTTGCCCTGTACTGCTACCCCGTCATCTGGTTCCTGCCGCCGCTGGTTGGTTCGCTCATCCTGCTGGTGAGCCTCGGCAAGGACCTGGTGCACCTGCTGCACTTCGCGCGCATCCCGCTCAAGGACATTGCGCTCGACGCCCTGCGCGGCTTCTTCACCGGCTCCATCATCTGGGCCGATAAGTACATGCTCTTCCTGGTCACCGGCGGCGAAATCAACGTCGTGGCAATCTACCTGAGCCTGATCCCCTGCGTTATCGCCTACAACTACTTCTTCGTGGTGGAGGCAGACCGCGTCAACGCAAGCATCCAGCACCTGTGGACCATCTTCGACCGCCTGCCCTACAAGGGCGTTCAGGCGGAGTCCTCCAAGGCTCTGCGCACCTCCAACCGCGCAATCCGCAACTCCCTGCTGATTTATATCGCCAGCGCCATTGTTACCGGCATCCTGATGTACATCTTCCTGCCGCAGTCCTACCCGCTGGCGCTCTCCGGCCTGGTCGTCGCGTTCCTCTTCGTTGCAGTGGCACTGCTGATCTACCAGATCGAGTACATGACCATGTACGTCACCGTGCAGCTGCTCTCCGCAGCGCACCTGGTGCTGCTCTTCATCTCCTTCATGATCCTGCCCAACGAGACCGGCTATCTGCCCATCATCGTGGGCGAGGCAGTGCTCACCTTCGCCTGCTACCGCGTCTACCGTCAGGCGTGGGCAGCACCCGAGTACTCCCTCTTCTGGCGTCGAGCCCTCGCCTGGTAAGAACCGCACGGTCCGCGAAAGATACATACGACAATGACTGAACAGATGTACCGAAACCACTACGCGCCGCTGCAGCTTCCGGCTCCCGGCCCCCACTACAGCGACCCCGAATACCCGGACGTTGACGTCGCCATCATCATGGAATCCACCTACCCCTACCTCAAGGGTGGTGTGTCCGCGGTGGTGCACGATATCGTCTGCGAGAACCCGGATCTGACCTACGGCATTATTCACATCGCCTGGGATAAGAACTCCCCCCACGAAGACCTCTACGGCATGCCCGAGAACGTCAAGTGGGTCAAGGTGCTGTACCTGAGCCTGGAAGTCAACCGCGACGCCTTCGCAGAAGCCTGCGACCCCTCCGCACTGCGCATGAGCTTTGCGGAGCGTCAGGCGCTCACCCAGCGCCTCATGGATGGCTTCAGCGCCCTCATCGCCGGCGACGTGAACCCCCTCTGGAAGCTCTACGACGAGGGCATCAACCCCGCAACCCGCAGCTACAACCTCTTCGGCCTCTTCGGAACCCGCGAGTTCATGCAGGCAATTGCGGGTCTGGGCTTCTTCTCCGAGGTGCCCTTCGGCGAGCTCTTCTGGAAGGTACGCGACTTCGTCTCCATCCTCTTTGCGCTTCTGCACGAGCGGATGCCGCACGCCCGCGTCTACCACGCCCACACCACCGGCTACGCGGCACTCATCGCCGCCGCAGCCGCACGTGACCACGGCACCAGCTTCCTGCTGACCGAGCACAACCTTTACATTCGCGACACCGTGAACACCAAGCTCGAACGCAACATGGCGAAGCCCGTCACCACCGACTACGCCTTCCTCAACGAAGAGCGTGAGCACCCCGGCCTGGGCCCGGTCACCCTCGACGAGCGTGCCTGGTCCGTCTGGTTCGTCGAAATGGGACGCTTCTGCTACCCCAGTGCAGACATGGCAACCTACCTGTACCCCAAGGCTCTGGAAGAGGCACGCGGTATTGGTGCGCCCATCGACCAGATGAACGAGGGCGAGAAGGACCGCGCGATCATCCTGCCCAACGGTATGCTCATCGAGTCCGTGGCGGAAGCCTACTACGCCCGCCAGGCGGCGCGTGCCCGCATCCTGGCGGAGGGTCGCGGCCACGTGTGGCGCTTCGTGTTCATCGCCCGCGTGGTGCCCATTAAGGGCCTGACCGACCTGATTCGCTCCCTCGCGGTTCTGCGCGATCAGGGCCTGGTGAACTTCCACCTGGACGTGCTCGGCCCCAAGGACCACCTGCCCGAGTACTACGAGCTGTGCCTGCGCACCATCGAAGAGCTCAACATGGGTGAGTACATCACCTTCCACGGCACCGTGAACGTGCGTGCGATGCTCGACCGCTTCGACCTGCTGCTCATGCCCAGCTACAATGAGGGTCAGCCGATTGTGGCGCTCGAGGCGATGGCTGCGTCCATCCCGCTGGTCAGCACCGACGTGGGCGGTATGTCCCAGCTCATCGACGATGTGCTGGTCGCCCCCGACGGTCACGAAATCGGTAACTGCGGTATCTTGACCATCCCCGGCGATATTCACGGCTTCGCGGCGGCGCTGCGCACCCTCATGGAGGAGCCCAGCATCTACGAACGCTACTGTGTGAACGCCTACGACCGTATCGTCAGCTTCTTCCAGCTGCGACTGGTCATGGACCGCTACAACACGATTTACCGCGAGCTGGGCAAGCTGCCCCCTCGCGCCCCCGAATTCGACCCGGAGTACGATGGCGAATAAACTCACCCGCTTAGGCGGACCCGGCAAGTTTGGTGCCTGGGTCCGCTACGGCGGTAAGCCCATTACCCAGAAGCAGCTCGATTTTGCGGTCAAGAACTACTCTGTCGCAATCCTGCAGCCCTGGGAACTGGACGCGGCACGCTACCTGAAGAAGCGTGCACCTCAAATGGTGGTGCTGGCGTATAAGTGCCTGTCCTCCACCCGCTCTTATGAGCCCGGCCCGATCTATTCTTCGGGTGTGTCGTACCCGCTGGCTGTGTCGATGGCGAACTCCGGTAAGGATTTCTTCGCCCACCGCCTCAACGGCGACCGTATTGAGTGGAAGGGCTACCCCAAGCACTTCCAGATGCAGGTGTGGAACGCCGACTATCGCTGGCACTGGGTGGACGCTGTGGTGCGCGAAATGCGCGACTCGCCCTTTGACGGGGTCATGGCGGATAACGACGTGGAGAACGACTACTACGGCCTGGACCTGCCCATTCAGGGCGTGGAGTCCATGACGAAAATCCGTGAACATCTGGATTTTCTGGTCGCGTACGCCGGTATTGAGCTGAATAAGATCGGCAAGATTCTGGTGCCCAATATTGCTGAGTCTCGTCTGCGTTACGGCAAGTGGGAGCGTCACAGCGCCTACGGTGGCGGCTTTGAGGAGGTGTGGCTCGGCTGGGGCCCGAATGACTACCTGTCTTCGCCGTACGCCGTGATGCAGGGCCGTGAGATTGCGAACGGCTCGGCGGGCGAGGTGAACCTGGGTGCTACTTTTGCGGGTTTGGGTGGTCGTAGTGCCGCCTCGCAGAAGAAGGTGACGATTCTGCGCACCCCGCTCAGCAACCGCAAGGCTGCGATTACCGGCACGGATGAGAATTTCCTCTACGGTTTGGCGGGTTTCTGGGTGTTCGGTGGAGGCGCCTTCACCGGCATCAGCGCAACCCACCACGACGCCTACGACGAGATCCCGCACGCCCCGGAGCTCTCCTACGACCTGGGGGATCCGGTCGGCGGTATTATCGCTCAGCAGACCGCTCAGACTCGTGCCTTTACGGGCGGTTGGGCTGCCCTGAACACCGGCTCGAAGGATGTGACCGTGAAGGCTCCCTCCGGTCTGGTGGATGCGGCGAACCGCCCGGTGCCCTCGAGCTTCACGCTGCGGGCGCATCAGGGTGTGGTGTACCGCCGTAAGGCGTAATTGACCGTTTATCTGCGGATATAACCTCATAAACAAACCCACCGGCAATATAGCCAAATGGCTATATGTACCGGTGGGTTCGTTATATGTGTGCTAGATGAGCTGGGGTAGCTTACTTAGCGGGGTAGGAGGGGACGTCGTAGCCACCCATACGCTCCAGAACGCGGATTACCTGGCAGGAGTAACCGAACTCGTTGTCGTACCAGACGTAGACAATTGCGGAGTCATCGGTCACCACGGTAGCCAGCGAGTCCACAACACCTGCGGTGCGGGAACCCACGAAGTCGGTGGAAACAGCCTCGGGGGAATCCGAGTAGCCCACCTGGCGGCGCAGAGCACCGTCAATGGACTCGCGGCGGAACAGCTCGTTCAGCTCCTCAGCGGAACCTGCGGGCTTGGTCAGCTTCACGTTCAGGATCGCCATGGAGACATCCGGGGTGGGAACGCGGATAGCGTTACCGGTCAGCTTGCCCTCCAGCTGCGGCAGAGCCTTCGAAACAGCCTTAGCGGCACCGGTCTCGGTGATGACCATGTTCAGCACGGCGGAGCGACCGCGGCGGTCACCCTTGTGGAAGTTGTCGATCAGGTTCTGGTCGTTGGTGAACGCGTGGACGGTCTCAACGTGGCCGCGCTCAACACCGTATGCGTCATCCAGAACCTTCAGTGCCGGAGTAATCGCGTTGGTGGTGCAGGAAGCGGCGGAGAGAATCTTGTCCTCATCGGTGATGACGTCGTCGTTCACGCCGAACACGATGTTCTTCATGTCGCCCTTGCCGGGGGCGGTCAGCAGAACACGAGAGATACCGGGGCGGTTCAGGTGCTGCTCCAGGCCCGGAACGTCGCGCCAACGGCCGGTGTTGTCCACCAGCAGAGCGTCCTTAATGCCGTACTCGGTGTAGTCGACAGTGGTCGGGTCAGAGGAGTAAATGAAGCGAACCGGAACACCGTTAGCGATGATGGTGCTGTTCTCCTCATCCACCTCAATAACGCCCTTGAAGGGGCCGTGAACCGAGTCGCGCTCCAGCAGGGAGGCGCGCTTAACCAGATCCTTATCACCGTTCTTACGCACCACCACGGCGCGCAGGTTCAGGCCGGAACCCAGCGGCGAGGAGGAACGCTCCAGCAGGATGCGGGCCAGCAGGCGGCCAATACGACCGAAGCCGTACAGAACAACGTCCTGCTCCTTCGGCTGGTCACCCTGGTGGTTCACGGAGGAACCCAGCTGCTCGGGCAGCCACATGGACAGCTCGGGGGAGCCAGCCTCACGGTGTGCCTTGTGCAGGGCAGCGATGTTAATCGAGCAAGCGCCCAGGTTCAGCTCAGTCAGAGCACGAACCAGCTCGAGGGAGTGTGCGGGGTTCAGGGGCGCACCATCGATGTGGGATACGAAATCGTGCAGCTTCAGCAGCTCAATGACAGACTTGTTGACCAGGCTGCGGCCGTGAATGCTCAGCACCACACCGTTCTCGCGGTGCAGCTTACCGATGAGGGGGATCAGCTCCTCTGCGGTAGCCTCACGGTTAACCCAGGTAGCGGTTGCAGTCGTCACGTATGACCTTCTTCCTAACTTCGTCGTTGGAGGGTGGCGCGACGATGCTGTCGCGTCAATACCGTGCCGGGCGTTGAGGACCCGGCGTCGGTTTAAGTCTAACCCGTGTGGACCCTTCCAGACCCTCAAAATTAGCGATATTGAAGCTAAAAGTCAGAAGAGACAGAAGGTAGTTTGGGAACCCACACGGTAAGCCAACATAAGCCCTCAGAAGGGAAAGTAAAACCACTTTAAATACCCACAAAAACGCACGTCATGACGCGGAAAACATGAGTAGAATTGAAACCATGTTGACTGTAATCGGTGAAGCACTCGTAGACGTCGTCCACCAGCACGACGGAGAAACCCGCGCCTACCCCGGCGGATCGCCCATGAACGTAGCCGTCGGCGCACGCCGCCTCGGCCACCCCACCAACTTCGTCGGCCACTACGGCCCCGACGCCTACGGCAAGAGCATTGACGAGCACCTGGAAGCATCCCAGGTGACCCTGCCCTTCGAGCACAGTGCTGAACGCACCTCCGTCGCCCAGGCAACCATCGGTGCCGACGGCGCAGCAGAGTACGAATTCGACATCACCTGGTCCCTCGACTCCGTTGCCGAGAAGCTCACCGAACTGGCACGCACCTCCGAAGCAGTGCACACCGGCTCCATCGCCGCCATGCTCGAACCCGGCGCGCACGTGGTTGCGGCAGCCTTCGAAGCCGCCCGCGACAGCGCCCTGCTCAGCTACGACCCGAACTGCCGCCCCACCCTCATCCACAACGTTGATGAGGCCCGCGCCTGGGCTGAAAAGTTCGTGTCCCTCTCCAGCGTTGTGAAGGCATCCGACGAGGATCTGCAGTGGCTCTACCCCGACCGCTCCCTCGACGACACCGCGCGCGCATGGCTTGACCTCGGCGCCGAGCTGATGGTCATCACCCGCGGCGAGGACGGCCCCATCGCCTTCACCAAGAAGTACCCCGAGGGCATCAGCCAGCCCGCACACCGCGTCGAGGTTGCGGACACCGTCGGTGCCGGTGACTCCCTCATGGCGGCACTCATCGCGGGTCTGCTCGACCGCGGTATTGCAGGCCCCGAGGCACGTGCCAAGGTCGCTGCACTGACCGCCGAAGACATCGCCGACCTGCTGCGTTTCTCTGCAACTGCAGCCGGCATCACCGTCTCCCGCTCGGGCGCTAACCCGCCCACCCGCGAAGAACTGACCGCCGTACTGAACGGCTAAATAATTTACGCCTCGCCGGCGGATAGCTCACTCTGTCCGCCGGCGTCGCCATATCCACCCGCACCCCAACGCTGAGGAGCATCATGACCAACATCGGCACCGCACCCCTGCCCCGCGAACCCTACGCGGGCCTGCCCGAACTGCCCGAATTCACCCTGACCTCCACCGACGTTCAGGACGGCGGCACCGCCCCCGAATGGATGCGCTCCGCCCTCTTCGGCGTGGCAGGCGGTCAGGACCGCTCCCCGCAGCTGTCCTGGAGCGGCTTCCCCGAGGGCACCAAGTCCTTCGTGCTGACCTGTTTCGACCCGGATGCGCCGGTCCCCAGCGGCTTCTGGCACTGGACCGTCTCCAATATTCCCGCCAACGTGACCAGCATTGACACTGGCGCGGATGCACCCGCTGGCGCCCTGACGCACCGCAACGACGCCGGTGTGGCGGGCTTCCTGGGCGCTGCCCCTCCGGCTGGTCACGGCCCGCACCGCTACATCTTCTGCGTCACCGCCGTGGATGTGGAGAAGCTCGACATTGACGAGAACGCCAGCCCCGCCGTCGTGAACTTTAACCTGCTCGGTCACGGTCTGGGTCGCGCGTTCCTGACCGTCACCTACGCGGAACCGGCGGCATAGAGGCACACCGACACAGCGGCGCAGCCTCACTAGTCCCGCGCTTTACCAGCACTTTTATCCAGCACCGATACACCCACCACTGAAGGCAAACACTGCATGATTAAACTCATCGCCAGCGACCTGGACGGCACCCTCATCGGGCACGACTTCCGGTTCCGTCCGCGCACCCTGCGCGCCCTTGAGGCCGCCCGCGCCGCCGGGATCGATATCGTCTTTGTCACCGGCCGCCCGAGCCGCTGGCTCACGCCCCTGCGTGAGCAGACCGACTTCGACTCCTACGCCATCTGCTCCAACGGCGCCGTGGTGTACCACCTGGGCGCGAACGAGGTGGAAGAGATCAACGGCGCTGATCCCGCGGTGATTGCCCGCACTCACGAGCTGCTGGAGCCCATGTTCCCCGACGCCACCTACACCCTTGAAACCGTGGACACCGTTTACATTCAGGGCCCGCACGAGGGTGGTGAGGTGCTTGAGGGGGCCCGCGTGGTGGAGGCGAAAATCGCCGATGCGCTCGAACATATCGGCTCAACCCCGGTCATTAAGTACCTGATTCGTGTGCCCGGCATGGACCCGGATATTCTGCAGGCGCGCGTGCATCAGGCGGTGGGTTCGCTGGTGTCGGTGACTCGCGGCGTGGTTGGTGAGCCGCTCGTGGAGATGGGCTCGAAAACCGTGAATAAGGGGCGGATCTTGGAGAAGTTCGCGGCACGCCACGGCATTGAGGCGCACGAGGTCATGGCGTTTGGTGACATGCCCAATGATGCTGAGATGCTCTGCTGGGCGGGGGAGGGCTTCGCCATGGCCTCGGGCCAGCCGGCGCTCATTGCGAAGGTGGGGCGCACCTGCCCGTCCTTCCACGAGGACGGTGTGGCGCAGACGATTGAGGCGATGCTCGCCGAACGGTCCTAGCCGCCTAGCACTAGTTATCTAGCACGAGCCATCCAGTGCTAGCCATTCAGCACGAGCGGCTGGGTGAGCCTCCGCAGACATAACAGACATAACTCAGACATAAACTTTTATGTCTACACATAAAAAATTTGAGTCTAGACATAAAAATTTATGTCTAGACTCAAATTTTTGTGTCTGATTTACATCTGATTTGTGTCTAGACTAAAATTTTTTGTATGAACAACGTGGAATGGACCCCCGAATGGCTCGCCGAAACCATCAAACTACTGCGTACTCACGGCAGCGATACGCAGTTTATCGAGGTCAAAAAAGCCCACGGAGGCTACCCCGGAAGCCTTGACGCAACCCTGAGTAGCTTCTCCAATAGTTCCACGGGCGGAATCATTATCTGCGGCCTTGACGAGAATAATGACTTTGCACCTGTAGGCGTATACGACCCTGCAGACCTAGAAAAAACCCTCGGCAACAAGCTCCGCAGGGGCCTCAAACCGCCGAACACCATGGAATCCGGCACCATCCTCTACGAAGACGCCAAAATCTTTGTTGCCGCAATTCCTCCGCTGCCTCCCTACGAACGCCCCGCCTACATTGGCGGTAAAGCGTACGTGCGTTCCGGTGATGGCGACCACGAAATGAGCCGCCACGAAACCGACCTGATGGTGGCTCAGCGGACACGCACCGGATTCGATGAGGAACCGGTGGAATACACCTCCCTGGCTGACCTAGATGAAGGCCTCAAAACTGCTTATCTGCGAGACGTACGCGCTAAATCACGCCGCCTTGCTACAAGCTCCGATGAAGAGGTGCTCCGCCGCAAGGGAATTATTGCCCTCGGAACCGACAACCTTTCCCTTGCGGGCTTGTACGCCTTGGGTGCTTACCCTCAAGAGTTCAGGCCCTCGCTCAAAGTCACCGGAGTCGTTATCGACCCAAACGGTAAAGCCCGTAACCTCGACAAATTCGAGGCGGACGGCCCCATCCCCGCCATGCTCGAAGAGACTCTAGCATGGGTCAAGCGGAACCTGGCTCACCCGGTTGTTGAGCTGTCCAACGGGCACCTCGTCAACGGGCAGGAAGTACCCGATATTGCCCTTCGCGAGATCCTGTCGAATGCGCTCGTACACCGCAGTCTCAACCCCAAAGCAGACACCGAGGAGGTGCGCGTCAGGATTTTCCCCGACCGAATCTCTGTAGAAAACCCCGGCGGTCTATACGGAATCACTCTCCAGCGCCTGCAAGAGTACGGCGAACGTTCCCGCGTGAATGACCGCCTGTATGACGTGTGCACGCACGTAACAACCCCCGACGACGGATACCGAGTCATCGAGGGTGAGGGTAGTGGCATCTATACTGCCCAGGAGGCGGTGCATCAGGCAGGGCTGAAACCCATCCAATTCATTGATGGGGTCATTCGGTTTACCGCGATTATTAGCCGGGAGCCTCTGGTGGGTGCTAGTGCCGCCGACCTCAGTTCACCGCAGCAGAAGTCGGACGTAGACCTGCGCCAATCGTCACCTACGATTCCTAATAGCCGTCAGCCCAGTAACCGTCAGGAGGCGGTGCTCCTCGCTCTGCGTTCGCTACGCCACCCCGCCGGCATTGATGACATCATGGGTGCTCTTCCCGCACCTTTTGCTGAGCTGCAGAAACCGCAGGTTCGGTACGTTCTGACAAAGCTTCTTCAAGAGGGCGTGATTGTGCGTGAAGGCGGTCGAGGTAACCGCAATACGACATACCGCCTGGCCTAATCAAATATCGGGCTTAACATGCAAAAGCGGCCCGGATGGAAACCAATCCATCCGGGCCGCTTTTCTTACAGCCTACGCCTCAGGAGAATCACTCCAGTGGGCGGTCGGGCGCCTAGTGCACCTCAGTGCTCTTCTCAGGGTCGAAGGGCTCCAGCGGGTCACCAGCAGCCTTCGTGTACTTCGCAATGAAGGTCATCAGGTGGAAGATAATCAGGGTCGCAGCGGTACCCAGGGCAATACCGGCGAAGGACAGCTCACCGAAGGTCCAGGTGTAGTCCGCAATACCCACAATCAGCGCCACAGCGGCGGTAGTCAGGTTGATCTGGTTCGAGAAGTTCACGCGGTTCTCGCTCCAAATACGGGCACCGAGCATACCAATCATGCCGTACAGCACGGTTGCGGCACCGCCCAGAACACCCGCGGGAACAGTCGCAATTGCCGCACCGAATGCGGGGAACATGGACAGTGCAATCGCGAAAATAGCAGCCACCCAGTACGCCGCGGTGGAGTACACCTTGGTCGCAGCCATCACGCCGATGTTCTCAGCGTAGGTGGTGGTACCGGAACCGCCGCCCATACCGGCGATGGTGGTTGCCAGGCCGTCCGCCATGAGGGCGCGGCCGGAGTAGTCGTCCAGGTTCTTGCCGCTCATCAGAGCAACAGACTTCACGTGGCCGATGTTCTCAGCCACGAGCACCAGAATCACGGGGATGAACAGGCCTGCGAGCTCCCAGTGGAACTCGGGGGTCTGGAAGTGCGGCAGGCCAATAATGCCCTGAGTCTGCACAGCCGTGTCGATCTTAGAGAAGTCCACCTCGCCGCGAATCACAGCGGTAATGTAGCCGATGCCCACACCCAGCAGGATAGACAGGCGGCCAATAATGCCCTTGAAAAGCACCGAAATCAGGATGATGGAGCACAGGGTCACCAGTGCGGTCACCGGTGCCACCATGAAGTTGTCCTTAGCGCTCTTTGCCAGGTTGAAACCAATCAGCGCCACAATCGAACCGGTGACGACCGGGGGCATGAGCTTGGTGAGCCAGCCGGTGCCAGCGAACTGAACAATCAGACCGACCAGGAACAGCGCGATACCCGCCATGACGATACCGCCGAGGGCACCAGCGGGGCCGTGCGAGTTCATGGCAGCCGCCAGGGGCGCAATGAACGCAAACGAAGAACCCAGGTAGGAGGGGACGCGGCCGCGGGTAATCAGCAGGAACAGGACCGTGCCGATACCCGAGAAGAACAGGGTGGTTGCCGGAGGGAAGCCGGTAATGATCGGCACGAGGAAGGTTGCGCCGAACATTGCGACCACGTGCTGCGCGCCGATGCCGATGGTAATCGGCCAGGCGAGGCGCTCGTTCGGGGCGACGAAGGAACCGGGCTTAATGCTTCGGCCATCGCCGTGAACCGACCAGTCAAAGCCGAGAAGTTTAGAGATGCTCAAAGGGAGCTCCTGAGGTGAATGTGGTGGTGTATAAAATTCCACATAATTCTACGCGTATACAGGCGTAGGTCACAGCTAAACGACTGTAAATATGAGCAGGGATACGTTAATTGGGGCGTATAT
This sequence comes from Rothia mucilaginosa, assembly GCA_963538455.1. Taxonomy (GTDB): domain Bacteria; phylum Actinomycetota; class Actinomycetes; order Actinomycetales; family Micrococcaceae; genus Rothia. Next base: position 93,931 of record CAUTHR010000004.1, read on the forward strand.
TCCTTTATTGTGGGCGCGCTATCCCGTATATAGCCCAAAATGCATCAATACCCCGTATATGCGGTTTAAAGCATATACGGGGTATTGATGCAATGAGCGAATAAAAACACTCGCTACACACAGCTCATGAGCTTAGAGAGCGTCACGCAGGTTATCCAAGTGATCGTAACGCGCCAGCTCATAACGCAGGTGCCCCTCGGTCGGGGACTGAACCGGCAGGAACGTCGCCTCACGCACACGACGAGCAGTCGGGGACTCAGCCACGTAACCGGCGCCTCCAACAACCTGCAGCTCAAAGTGAGTAGCAATGGTTGCAAAGTGCGAAACACCCAGGCGCAGGCTCAGCAGGTCACGACGCTCAGCACGCTCCGGCTCAGATGCCAGGCGAACCAGTTCCTCACGCAGGCTCTGGTACTCCTCCAGAATCAGCGGGAACTCGGGGCGGAAGATGCCCTTCGACACGTCCAGGTGCTTAGCAGCCTCCTGCAGGGCACCAGCGGCAAGACCCAGGCAGAACGAGGACTGAACCAGCAGGAACGGTGCGGTTACATCGCGCAGGAACGCCTCAATGTTGTCGCTCAGAATGTCCTCGCTCGGAACGAAAACGTCCTCGAACTTCAGGGTGCCGGACTCGGTACCGTTCAGCGCCAGCAGGTTGCGGTGGTAGTCAATGCTCAGGCCCTCAACGTCCTGGCGGACCGTCACGATGTAGCGGTCCGGGTGACCCTCGGGGGCGTTCTGCACAGCCACCGGAAGAACGATCACACCACCCGGGTACAGGTTCGACGCCCACGACACGGAGCCGTTCAGCTTCAGGCCGCCCTCAACGAGGGTGCCCTCCACCTTGATTGGTGCCAGACCCGAAGCTTCCTTGTACGCTGCCGCCATGGCGGTGGTGCCGCTGACGGTCGCATCCGCCAGGCCGGCGGGTAGCTCGCGGCCCACGGCGTCAAAGAACGCGATGGTCGAGCGGTGAGCCCACAGGGAGAACGCGGTGGAGGCGTCCTCGGTAGCGAGGTCGAAAGCCACCGAAACCTGGGGAACCAGGGAACCGCCGTCGCGACCCAGGGTAATCAGGCCGTCCTTAGCGATTTCGCGCAGGTTTTCGAAGGGGGAACGCTCGCCGCGGTCAACAGCATCTGCGTGGGTTCGGGCGAGGGCGAGCACCTGCTCGCGCTGGGGGTAGTCGTAGAGGGGTTCGAGAGTGAACTCGGACATGGGGTTTCTCCTAAGCGGGGAGCATCGCGTCTATGCGTGCAGCTTGAACAGTCGGTCGATGGGGGTGCTGACGGCCTTACGGGCGCGAACAACAGCTTCTTCGTCGGGTGCGTCGTAGAAGCAGAGGCACTTTGCGGTGTCTTCGCGAACGTAGGTGCGCAGGAAGGAAACCTCGGGTACTTCAGCGTACTTGGGGGCGTTTGCCTTCTTGCGGGTCAGGTACTGTTCCATGGTGATTTCTGCGGGGATGTCCCACTCAACCAGGTAGTCTGCGTCCTTCTTGAGCTTCTTGATGTCTTCGAGCTCTGCGCCGACCAGGCGGACTGCGTCGGGGCCTGCGACGGTTGCGCGTTCACCGATTGCTGCGGTGAGGTCGGGGCCGAATGCGGTGTTCTCAGCTTCGACGATGACGAAGACGATCTTGTGGTCTGCGGAGACCTGGGTTTCGATGAGCTCGGCGCCGTTGGTCAGGGACGAGTTGACGGTCTCGATGAGTGCGGTTGCTTCGTCCTTGGACGGCTGTGCGGGGGTCAGTTCTACCAGGTAAAGTGCCATGATTTTCTCCTCGGCTAAGGGTTGGTGGGTCGTGCTGGAAGGTTTTCCGGCTCGTTCTGAATTCACCTTAGACCTGTGGTTGAAGACTGTCTAATAGATTTCTGTTCGTGGCTTAATGCGTCCTTTTTGACCCCGTGTTTCGTCATGTGTGTTCACGCGGAGACATAAATCGTCACAGTTCCGCGCATGGGAACCCGCCTGCGGCCGCGGAATTTTCGTGCGGGTTATCGAGCCCGCAGGTGCTTCTATCCGCGTCGTCCTGCGCGTGCCGCAAAGTCGTCGAGGGCACGGTTGAGGGCGGGGACAGTCCACACTTTTTGCCCCTGAATTTTGACGCGTTCTTCACGCAAGATCTGCAACTCCACCATGCGGTTGAGGAGGCGATACACACTAGCTCGGGATCCCTGCGTGTGCTCCTCCACCATGTGTGCGGTGAAGGCGGGCTCGGTGCAGCACAGGTCGGTGAGGGAACGCAGAAGAGGGGTTTTACGCTGGGCAATGGATAGCACCTCATCGCGCAGGATTTCAATGTCTTGCGCCAGGATTTCTGCGTTGGTGATTGCCTTCTGTACGGCGTCAATGAAGAGCTCGATGATGGGCTCGGCATCGCCTGCACGGTAGTCGGTGAGCGCCTGAATGTACCCTTCGGTATCGTGCAACAGCCCGGAGGAGACGGGCAGAATCACGTGGCGGGTGACGCCGCGGGCGAGCAGGAGCGCGGAGATGAGGGCGCGCCCGGTTCGGCCGTTGCCGTCGGTGAAGGGGTGGATCGTTTCAAATTGGGCGTGCGCGATAGCCGCCTGCGCGAGGGGGTCAATATCGCGGCGGTTCATAAAGGCTACAAGGTCTTCGAGGGCGGCGGGAACCCTCTCGTGATGCGGCGCCACATAGTCGGCGGTCACGGGTGAATCGCCCTTAATCCACACCCACTGGGTGCGGAGTACGCCGGAGTCCTGTTGCAGGCCGCGGGTCAGTTCGCGGTGCATGGCGAGGATGTTATCGACGCTAATGTTTTCTGCGGTGTTCAGGGCCGCACGCATGGCGTGAACGTTGCGCGCCACCAGCTCGGCGTTAACGCCGACCTTCGACCCGCTTGCACCCAGGACAGCCAGTGAGAGCCTGCGTGCACTAACGGTGAGGTTTTCAATCTGCGAACTGGAGGCGGATTCGCCGCGCAGAAGAACCGCGGAGAAGGGGATGCTGCCGATGTGGTGGAGCCGCTCATCGAAGCGGGTCATTGCGGTGGCGTTCTCCTGGAGGCGCGCTCGCAGTGCGGGGCTGAGTTCGACGTTGAGCGCGGCAATGGAGGCGGGTACGGCGCTGGAGAAGGTGCCGGAGTTGCGGCGCGTTGCGCGTCGGGAGGCGAGGGCGTCCCGGTGAGCCCAGGGGTCTTGCGGCTCCCATTCGAGGGCGGGCCAGGTGATGGCTGAGGGCATGGTTCCTCCTCCTGGGTGTCGTGTTGCTAGGTTGTGTTTGGGACGAGGTCTTAATAAGACAATACACTTCAATTTTCTTATTAAGGCGCTTAATAAGAAAATCCGCGCGGATTGTCTCATTAAGGAACATGCCCCGAATGCCCCTCCTCAACCGCCCCTCAACATTCCGGGGCTCCGGCCACCAGGGCGTGCAGCAAAGGCCCCGAACCCTTGATAACTCAAGGATTCGGGGCCCTCACATCTACCCGCTCACACTGCCCGAAACAGCGAGTCAGCAGTGCAGGCAACACCTTTGCGGTTACTTAACGCCGCGCATCATCTTCTGGACCGGCTTGTGCACCAGGAACAGCAGCACACCGGTCGCGATGGTGATAATACCCATCCACGTGAAGTAGGGGACCTCAGTTTCCATGCTGTAGAACTGAGCCAGCCAACCCGACAGCACGGTACCCATTGCCACGGAGGTGAAGTACAGCGCCATCATGTTCACGCGGTGCGCCTTCGGTGCGAGCTTGGTCGCCAGCGAAATACCCACCGGGGAAATAATCAGCTCAGCAATAGTGCAGACGAACAGAATCAGCACAATCCAGCCGACGTTCACGCTCTGAACGCCCGCCTGAGCGAGGAAAATCCAGAACGCAAGGCCAATAATAATCAGCGCTGCGGAGAACTTCACGGTGGTCACCGGCTGACGCTCACCCCACTTGGTCCACAGGGCGGAGAACATCATGCCGAAGATAATGATGAAAATCGGGTTGATGGAGTTGACCAGGTTCGGGCTCAGATCCATACCCAGAATGTGCCAGTTAAGACGCTCATCCGAGTACACTGCCATCACGGTGAACTGCTGCTGGTACAGTGCCCAGAATACGGCGTTTGCAATCCACAGGGGAATGAACGCGGTGATGCGGGAACGCTCATCGGCGGTGACGTCCTTAGCGGTCAGCATCTGTACGAACAGGGCGATAGCACCGATGAAGATGAAGCCCATGACCCAGTTCTTGAGGTTGCTTGCGGTCATCAGGCCGGTCGCCAGCAGAATACCGAGAACAACTACGATACCGACCAGTGCCAGGAAGAAGTTGCGCTTCTGTGCGCTGGTGAAGGGGGTGCCCACGTGGTGTACGGAGGCGGGCAGGTTCTTGCGGGTCAGCGAGTACTGGATTAGGCCTGCAGCCATACCGACAGCGGCCAGGGCGAAGCCGAGGTGGAAACCGCCGGTGTGCCAGCCCCAACCGGTCAGGATCGGGCCAATCAGTGCGCCGGTGTTCACGCCGATGTAGAAGATGGTGAAGCCTGCGTCGCGGCGGTGGTCGTTGTCCGAGTAGAGGGAGCCGACCAGCACGGAGGCGTTACTCTTCAGACCGCCGGAGCCGATAGCGACCAGGATTAGACCAATCACCACACCCGGAATGCCGGGGATGAGGGAGAGGGAGATGTGACCCGCCATAATGCCGATAGCGGAGTAGAAGAGGGTACGCTCGGGGCCGAGGAGACGGTCACCGAGGATACCGCCGAGGATTGCCATGAGGTACACGACTGCACCGTACGCACCGATAATGCCGGTGGCGAGGGTCTGGTCGAGACCCAGGCCGCCCTTGTTGGCGGTGTAGTACAGGTAGTAGATCATGATGCCCTGCATGCCGTAGAAGGAGAAGCGCTCCCACATTTCTACGGTGAACAGGTTCGCGAGCATGCGCGGGTGGCCGAAGAAGGTCTTGGTTTCCTTGGGTTCGGCACCTGTGATGGTGTGAGACATGGTGGAAAATCTTTTCTGTGTCAGCCGGGGGTTCTGTGTGACCCGGGCAATATGTGTTTAAGTCTATACCCTTATGGGTGCATATGTATACATGAAGGTGCTTGTATTACGGATGGTTACTTTATATGTAGTGCATGAAAAACCATTTCGATTTTTTCGTATGCATCATTTCCGAATCTCACAAACCCCCAAATACCGGGCTAGATGCGCCACACACCCCCAACGCGATAGAGTGGAACCACAACTATGCCCACCCGGCACCCCGCCGTGCCGACCGGCTCGTTTTTAACCATTTCAAAGGAGAACCCCATGACCGCTGTACCCCAGGTTGACCCCCGCGACGTTCCCGCAGGCGCTACCATCATCGACGTGCGTGAAGACTACGAGTGGGAGGGTGGCCACGCGACCGGCGCTAAGCACATCACCCTCGGCACCCTCACCGAGCGTCTGGCTGAGCTGCCCGCACCCGGTGAAGACTTCTACGTCATCTGCCACGGTGGCGGCCGTTCGAACCGCGCGGCAACCTTCCTGCGCGAACACGGCTACGCCGCACACAACATTGCTGGCGGCACCAGCGCATGGTTCGCTGCCGGTTTGCCGATGACCAGCGAAAACGGCGAAGCACCCGCAGTCGTTCACTAAACCGCCAGTTCGTCTGCACGCCATACAATGGAGTCCGTGACTGAAACTTCCGCGGACCGTATTTTTTCTACCCCGAACGCTCCCGCTTCTGCGTCCCCGGATGCCCTGCCGAATATTTTGCAGGGCATCCCGTGGGATGCGCAGACGCGGGAGCTTATCGTGCGCCCGCTTCCTTTCGCGGTGAACTGCGAGGATGCGTACCCGCTGCTGACAGGTGGCGCCGAGTATTCCTTCTGGCTGGATTCGGCGCGTGAAGAGTCGCCCATGTCGGTTGCCTCGTATGTGGGTGTGGTTCCGGCGCAGCTGTCGCCTCTGCGCGTGGATTCGGCGCGTGCGGCGGCTGAATCTGGCGCGGAAGACCCCTTCGCCCAGCTGGAGGCGGCGCTCGCCTGCGCACCTCGTGTGCACCCGGATACCGCGGCAGCAACCGGTCTGCCCGCGGGTTTGCGTGGCGGTTACGTGGGCTATTTCGGCTATGAGGCGCGTGCCGCCATGGGCTTGGAGCACGGCCACCCGGTGCCGGGCTACCTGCCGGCGCATGAGGCGCCGACCCCGGATTCTCTGTGGTTGCCGGCGGTCCGCTACCTGGTGCATGAGCATGCCCGCCCGGGTGCTACGGCGCGTAGCTGGCTGGTGGGCGATGAGTCGTGGTGTGAGGCGGCGGAGCGGCGGCTGAGTGCGGCGCTGACTGCGGTGCCGACTGCGGCGGTGCCGACTGTGGCGGTGAATGGGGCGGGGGAGTGCGCCTCCGAAAATACTCCCGTAAATGCCCCCGTAAATAATCCCAGCAATGTCCCTGAGCTTGCCGAGCCTCTGCTCTTCCTGGCACCCGCCGCGGAAGCCTACATGGACGCCGTTCGCGCTAGTCAGCACGAAATTTACGAGGGTAATAGCTACGAGGTGTGCCTGACCGCGCAGACGAACGCGCGCATCCAGAATCCGAGCCCGGAGCTTTTCTTTGAGCTGTACCGCCGCCAGCGTGCCCACAATGCGGCACCCTATGCGGCGTATCTGCGGTGCGGCGATTTTTCTGTGCTTTCTTCCTCGCCGGAGCGTTTTTTGAGCGTGGATGAGCAGCGTAACGCTCAGACGAAGCCGATTAAGGGCACGATTGCTCGCGGCGCCACCCCGGAGGAAGACGCCGCGGCCGCAGCCTGGTTGCGTAGCGATGAGAAGACCCGCGCCGAGAACCTCATGATCGTGGATTTGCTGCGTAATGACCTGTCCACGGTGTCTGATCCGGCGTCGGTGCGCGTGCCGGTGCTCATGGGTGTGGAGAGCTACTCGACGGTGCATCAGCTGGTGTCTACGGTCAGCTCGTGTCTGCGTGAGAGCGTGAGCGCGGTGGCTGCCGCGCGGGCGTGCTTCCCGGGTGGTTCGATGACTGGTGCCCCGAAGCCCTCGACCATGCAGATTATTGAGCGCCTTGAGGGTCGCGCTCGCGGCGTGTATTCGGGTACTTTGGGCTTTGTTTCGGCGGATGGTTCGGCGAATCTGTCGATTGTGATTCGCACGCTTGTGGCGCATGATGACGGCGCGGTGACTCTTGCTGCCGGTGGTGCGGTGGTTGCCGATTCGGATCCTGCTGCCGAGTATGAGGAGATGCTGACGAAGCTACGCGCCGCGTTGCCGCCGTCGGTGGGCCGCGTGGTGGAATAGCCTGGCGCTGGAATAGCACAGGGAATAGCCTGCGCCGCCTGCACGTGAGCCGCTACACTGGAACTATGACTAAGCTTTCTGAAAACCTCCCCATTGAAGAAGCCCGTGAACGCCTGCGCCAGCTGATTATTGAGCTGGCTGTGGTGCGCGGGCACGTGGTCCTCGCCTCCGGCAAGGAAGCCGACTACTACGTTGACCTGCGCCGCATCACCCTGCACCACGAGGCTTCTCGCCTGGTGGGTCAGGTCATGCTGGATCTGCTGGATAAGAACGGCATCGAATTTGAGGCTGCTGGCGGCCTGACCATGGGTGCTGACCCGGTGGGTACCGCGATTATGCGTGCTGCTGGTGATCAGGACCGTGCGATTGACGCGTTTGTGGTGCGTAAGGCTCAGAAGTCTTACGGCATGGGCCGTCAGGTGGAGGGCCCCAGTGTTGAGGGTCGCCGCGTGGTTGCTGTGGAGGACACCTCCACTACCGGTGGTTCGGCGCTGACTGCTGTTGAGGCGCTGCGTAAGGCTGGCGCTGAGGTTGTGGCGGTTGCTGTGATTGTTGACCGTGCGACCGGCGCTAAGGAGCATGTGGAAGAGGTTGCGGGCGTCCCGTGCCTGTACGCGTACTCGAAGGATGAGCTGGGCCTGGACTAGTCTCTACTGGTTTGGACTAGGACCTCGTGAATTTTTAAGACGTTCCGCTGCGGCGGGTGAACCCGTGCCGCTGGCTGCTATGTGTGGCTGGTGGTGCGGGTTTTTGTCTGTAAGATGGCTCTGTGGGCGCCGGTCGTGGCGCTGGTTGTTGGCGTGAAGGTGGTTGTGATGGTTGAGAATCGTGAGGCAGCTGTGCCTGCGGAGGCGGCTGTAGCTGAGGTTGTTGAGGGTACTGAGCAGGGTACTGCCCGTTTTGAGGTGGGTGTGGGCCCGTGGGAGGGCCCGTGGCCTGAGGGTGACCATTGGGATGAGGAGCTGCTGCGTGAGGGCGACCGCCGTAACGTGGTGGATAAGTACCGTTACTGGTCGATGGATGCGATTATTGCTGACCTGGATACGCGCCGCCATGATTTTCATGTGGCGATTGAGAATTGGCAGCATGACCTGAATATTGGCACGGTGGTGCGTACTGCGAATGCGATGTTGGCGAAGGAGGTCCATATTATTGGGCGTCGCCGTTGGAATCGTCGTGGTGCGATGGTGACGGATCGTTATCAGCATGTGCGCCATCATCCGACGATTGAGGATTTTGTGGCGTGGGCGCAGGCTGAGGGTCTGGAGATTATTGGTATTGATATTTTTCCGGATTCGGTGCCGCTGGAGACGTATGATCTGCCGAAGAAGTGTGTGCTGGTTTTTGGTCAGGAGGGCCCGGGCCTGTCGGAGGAGTTGCATGCGGCGGCTAGGGATACTCTGTCGATTGAGCAGTTTGGGTCGACGCGTTCGATGAATGCGGCGACGGCTGCGGGTATTGCGATGCATGCGTGGGTTCGCCGCCATGTGTTTGGCCAGATTCCGTCGTAGTGCGGCGGCTGTTTATGAGGTGTTTAAAGGTTCCGATGCGTTGTGTGCGCGTCGGAACCTTTCTGTTGGGGGTTGGGGTGGCTTAAACCACGCATGAAATTACCTAGGCGTGTTAGTGTTAACGCAAGTCACAGGGAATATGAGAATTGCACTCTCGATTTCTGTCGGAGCGTACGATGGATTTCCTGACTTTGGCTCGCCAATGGTTGCGGGTTGTGGATATGAATGACCGCGGCGTCATTCCCTTGAAAAGAGATTCTGATGAGGGTCTCTTCCACCCTGAAAGGAGGGTGTGCTCTTGCATAAGAATAGTGCATTCACAATTACCGCCCTGGCAGGCGCGCTTTTACTGTCTTCGTGCGCTCAGGGAGGTGCCTCAAATCCTGAATATAAAGCCAAAATCGATTACGCGAATAATTTGATTACTCTTCCCATGGATGAGTATGACTATGACGATGCGTCAAGGGTTGTAATTAATGAGGCGTCCGCCCGTATCATGCAAATATGTTACGTATCTAAGGGATACTCTGATGCTGTCCCTGTGTTCTATGATGATCCGCACAATAATATATATGGTGCCTGGAATGTTGAATATGCCAAGAAGTATGGATATGCCAATGAAGAAAAGGCTCGAGAGGCCGAGCAGACGATAGAGAAAATACCGAAAGATATTAGGCGGCAATGTCGCAAGGAAAAAGCCAATCAGTTGAAAGAAATTGAGTACGAGAATGACAATGACTCTTTCGCTTACCGGCTTAGACAGGAAGCCTATGCGAGTGCCAAAAGTAATCCGGAATGGAATAAAGTTCGCTCTGAATGGTGGAGCTGCCTAGAGAGCAATGGGCTAACACCACGCAAGGATGACCAGGCGTGGAGTAGTCAAGAGGCGTTCAATATTGGCGTAAGTTCTAAGAGTGAGGAGGAAAAAACTCAAGAATCGATTCGCCTCGCAACCATCGAAGCCGAATGTAACCAGAAGGTTGGTATGGCCCAGCGTTTGGGGGATATTGAAGCCTCCTACCAGGGGCCTCTCATCGAAAAGAATCAGGCGAAGCTCAACCAGCTGAAAGAGGAAAAAGAAAAGCATGTGGCGAAGGCGCGTGAAATTATCGCAACTAGTCAATAACACATTATGTTTGAACTGAATAGTACAACTAATAATTGTGATGGAGGGGCTCAATGTTCGTGAGTTCTTCCTGACTTTCCCGATTGAAAGGAGTCGGTAACAATGAAGAAATCTGCTGCCCTACTCGCCTGCTTTGCTTTAGCTTTAAGTTCCTGCGCCGCTGCGCCTAAAGATACTAGCTTCAAAGCCCAGCTAGATTTTGAAAATAACTATATTACTCTTCCGCTCGACGAATACGACAGGAGTGACCAGGCCCTAGATATAACATATAGGGCGTCATTGTTGATTCGTAAAGAGTGCTACGCGAAAAAAGGATACGATTTTGAAATTCTAGAAAACGGCTGGGTTTCTCACGGTGCCTCCCAGTACGGCTCCTGGAATGTGAAACATGCGGCGAATCATTATACGTCCAGCAAAGTCAGAAAAGAGCAGTATAGGATTTATGAGAGCATCCCTGAAGACGTCAAGGACAGCTGCCACGAAGAGCATCGGGAAGAACTGGATGCGCTCAAGTTTGATGAGGCTCATGAGGAAAAGTACCGCCCCGTCAATCGTATCCGTGGCGAAGCGTACCAGCGTGCGCAGGGTGACCCTGAATGGAAGAAAGCCCGCTCAGATTGGTGGGACTGCCAGCGTGAGAAAGGGTTGACGCCTCGCACCGGGGACGGCGAATGGACGAGCAAAGAAACGGCCAGAATGGCCAGTCTGAATTCTGATGATCCCAAAGTGTTGGAGGAGGAGATCCGCCTGGCAACCATTGAAGCTCAATGTAGTGAGAAGGTGAGGTTAGCTCAGCGTTTGGGTGATCTTGAGGCGTCCTATCAGGGGCCTTTGATTGAGAAGAATCAGGCGCTGCTGAATAATTTGAAGGCTGAACGTGACGCGAAGATAGCCAAGGCGCGTGAAATCATCGCCACCCACCAGTAGATATCAGTAACAAGAAGATAGGAGCCCTTGGGATAATTGGGGTAACTCCGTTTAACGCTACAACGAGGTATGGAGGAGGAAAAGCCTATGCGTAAGGCTCTCTCTGCGGTAACAGTATTCTGCCTGCTGGGGGCGTGCGTATCCTGCTCCAACAGTGCCGAGCGGGACACCTCACGAAAAGCTGTTCTCGATTATTCAAAGAACTACATACACCTTCCACTGGACGAGTATGCCTTCGATGAACTAACAATCCGTACGGTGAGCACGGCATGGCACACGCTCATGTCCGAATGCTACGCGCACCACGGGCAGTCCTACGCCGTACCCTCAATAGACACCCCGCAACCGGGAGGCCTATACGGCACCTGGAACGTCGAGTACGCCAAAAAGTACGGGTATTCCCATAAGGAGGAATCCCGAGGCTCGGACGATTCAGCAGCGGACGACATCAATGCCCAGTGCCAAGAAGAGGTGAAAGCCGCATTCTCTGACGTCGAACTGGACGAAAAAGAATACCGGTTTGTAGGAGAGCTAAACTCACAGGCATACACCTACGCCTCCCAAACCGATGAGTGGAAAAATATCCGCTCAGAATGGTGGACCTGCCTGCGTGAACGTGGGCTAACCCCCAGAGAAGGAGAAAGCGACTGGATGTCCGAAGAAAGCGCACATTTCATGGCCTCCTCCCAAGGCAACGAAGAAACTAAGCCGGAAGAAATTCGCCTCGCAACCATCGAAGCTGAATGCAACCAGAAGGTGGGTATGGCTCAGCGTTTGGGTGATCTTGAGGCATCCTATCAGGGGCCTCTCATTGAGAAGAACCAGGCGAAGCTCAACCAGTTGAAAGCAGAAAAAGAAAAGCGTGTGGCGAAGGCGCGCGAAATTATCGCCACCCACCAGTAGCCACACCCGCTGAAGGGCAGAACGGGGTGAACCACCCGCAGAATGCCCACAAGCAAATTTCACAAGAAGGAGCCGGGGAGTGTCACCACTCCCCGGCCCTCACTTTATTCACTCTCAACCTCGCAGCCTACGCCGGCGCACCTACATGCCCGCCAGCTCAAGGCCACTCAGCGTCAGGTTGCTTAGCTCTTTAGCCCACCGGAACGTTAACGTTCACCAGCGAGTACAGATCCTTCGGATCATCCGGGCTAGCAACCAGGTCAATGAACTGCTGCAGGTCGGTGTCCTGCGTAGCCGCACGGGCATAACGCAGACCCGAGAAGTCAGCAATCGCGAAGCCCACCGAATCAAACAGGGTAATCTGCTCATCCGAAACGCGGCCCGGCTCCTCACCGGTCAGAACCTTCCAGAACTCCACCACCGGGAAGTCCGGGTCCTTCTGCTGAATCTCGCCCTCAATGCGGGTCTGCGGCGGGAACTCAACAAACACGGTGGAGCGGTCCAGAATTTCGCTTTCCAGCTCAGTCTTGCCGGGGCAGTCGCCACCAATAGCGTTCAGGTGCACGCCGGGCTTCACCTGGCGGTCCAGCAGAACCTTCGCCTGCTGCTTATCGGCGGTGCAGGTGGTAATAATGTCTGCACCCTCAACAGCCTCATCCACGTCCTTAGCCAGGTGGATGCGGAAGCCCAGCGGCTCCAGGTTGCGGCGGAACTTCTCCATCGCGTGCGGGTCAATGTCGTAGACGGACAGGTCCTCAATGCCGAGCACCGCGCGCATACCCAGCGCCTGGAACTCAGACTGCGAGCCGGTACCAATCATCGCCATCTTCTTCGAATCCTTGCGCGCCAGGTGCTTAGCAACCATGGCGGACACGCCGGCGGTACGCAGCGCGGTCAGCAGGGTCATCTCAGCCAGGAACACCGGGTAGCCGTTATCCACGTCAGCGAGCAGACCGAACGCGGTCACCGTCTGGAAGCCGCGTGCCGGGTTTGACGGGTGGCCGTTCACGTACTTGAAGGAGTAGGTGATGTTGTCGGAGGTGGGCATCAGCTCAATCACACCGAAGGGGGTGTGGGAGGCGACGCGCGGAATCTTGTCGAAGCTCTGCCACTTCTTGAAGTCTTCTTCGAGGAAGTCGACCATGCCGGCAATGATGTTGCCTACGCCGTCCTTCTGAATCCACTTCGCCATCGAGGCGACGTCAACAAATTCCACCGCGTGTGCGCTAGGACGTTCAGTCATGATTTTCTCCTTTGAATATCTGCACAAAACTTCTTTGTGCAGCTGGTGGTCACTGCGGATATCTATTATCTCAAAATATATTGCAGGACACACCGTATTAGAAATGCTGTAAATATGTACTTTGCTTGATGTATTACACGGATGTAATACGGAAGCGAACACGGAAAGACGGGCAGGGAGGGGGTTCCAGACTCTATTGGCTAGAGTTTATTGGTGAGGGTCTAGCGGCTGGGGTCTAACAGCTGGGGTCTAGAACCCCCTCATTCGCCGTCACCGGGATTTCACTGGGATATCACCGGGATTACAGGCAACCGGTCGGGTTAGCTACCCTTCGGCTTGTCCTCGTCCTCAATGTCCAGTTCACCCAGGTCAATGTGGGTACGAGGCTCCGAAACGAGCTTCTTCACCACGGGGCGGGCAGCAATCACAGGCACGGAACCGGTGTAGCCTTCACGGACGCGAGCAATCTCGTTGACGCGGTCACGAACCGTGTACCAGCCGATAATCAGCAGCGGGATAACCAGCAGCAGCGATGCCAGGGTGTAGGTGCCGACCGGGTAATCCAGAGCCATCAGCACCAGCACAATAGCCAGGAAGGCCATCACAGCCCAGTCGCTGAAACGACCGCCGGGTGCACGGTAGTTGGGGCGCTTGTACTTGCCCTCGCCGACCAGCTTCAGGTACTTCTGGTGCGACATTGCGATAGCCGCCCAGCTAGCCATGGTGCCCACGGATGCGATGTTCAGCACGACCTCGAACGCCTGCTCGGGAACGAAGAAGTTCAGCACAACACCGAAGAGGCCAATCACACCGGTGAGCAGAATACCTGCCACCGGAACGCCGGAGCGGGACACCTTGGTGGTGAACTTCGGTGCCGAACCTGCAACACCCATCGAGTGGAGAATACGGCCGGTGGAGTACAGGCCAGCGTTCAGCGAGGAAGCAGCCGCGGTAATAACGACCAGCTGCATAATCGGTGCGGTACCGTCAATGCCGATAGCGTCGAAGAAGGTCACGAACGGCGACTCTGCGTCCTTGTATGCGGTGTAGGGCATGAGCAGGCAGAGCAGAACCACGGAACCAACGTAGAAGATCGCAATACGCCAGATCACGGTGTTGATAGCGCGGGGGATAACCTTCTCAACGTTCTTGGTTTCACCACTGGTGGTGCCGACCAGCTCAATACCGGCGTAGGCGAACACAACGCCCTGAACCACGATCAGAGCGGGAAGAATGCCGTTGGGGAAGAAACCGTCATGGGCAGCGATGAGTTCAAGGCCGGGGCGGACGCCGTTGATGGGCTCACCGAAGACCAGGTACCAGATACCAACTGCCATAAAGGACAGCAGAGCAAGAATCTTAATGAGTGCGAACCAGAATTCCAGCTCACCGAAGAGCTTCACGGAGATGAGGTTCAGAGCCACGGTGACGATAACGACGATGAATGCGCTAAGCCACTGGGGAATGTCTGCGAAGAACTGGTTGTATCGACCGAACCAGCTGATGTAGATAGCGATAGCGGTGGCGTCTGCAACGGCGGTCATTGCCCAGTTCAGCCAGTACAGCCATCCGGATACGAATGCGGCCTTTTCGCCGTAGAATTCGCGGGTGTAGGAGACGAAGGAGCCCGAGGAGGGGCGGTGAAGGATCAGCTCGCCGAGGGCTCGAAGAATCAGGTAGCCGAAGAAGCCGATGACGGCGTAGATAACGGCGAGCATGGGGCCCGCGTCCTGCAGGCGGCTACCGGTGCCCAGGAACAGGCCGGTACCGATAGCGGAACCGATGGCGATCATCTGGAGCTGACGTGCGCCAAGCCCCTTATGGAAGCCTTCCTGTTCGTGTGCGAACGGGTCGTCTGTGGGAGGCTTGGTGTACTGATCCGCTGCAGAAGTCTGCGGGTTCTTGTTCGGTGAGGTGCTCATGCTATACCTCCTTGGATAGTTACGTCTGAAGCACGTGTTACACGAAATGTGGTTGGGAACACGTCTGTGGGTTGTAACGACTATAGCACGGCAATTTGACTAAATATAACCCGCATCACGTAACAATTTATATACATATAATGCATATCTTATGAAAATATTTGGTTCATGTTGTATTGTGTGGTTTTAATTGTTTTGTGAAATAGATTATTTGAACTTTGAGTCTAAAAAATCAATTCCCCCACCACCGCACAGCACAAGAGCACCCACAACGGGGTGCTCTCACAACCTATTCAGAACGCAGGCCTAGCCCTCCATCAGGCGATCAATCTTCGCCCGCAACGCGCGCTCACGACGATTCAACCACCACCAGCTCGGCCAACGCATCAACGACTTACGCCCAACCTGCACGACCGAGGGGAGCTTCGCCTCCGCAAGCGCCACATCAATCTCGTGGTCACTCGCGCCCTCATCACGCATTTTCTCCATCAACTCAAGGGATTTCGCCATATCGCCATGCCCCAAAACATGCCGACTCTTACGCTCCAGAACCTCATCCAACTGGGCACGCACCGGGGCAATAGCCGCCGCATTCGGATGCTCACGCTCAGCACGACGCTGCACCTGGCGGGCACGCTTCTCACGCTTCGCGTCGAGCTGTTTCGGATTATTTTTAGCGCTCGCCTTGCTCATGGGAGGATCCTTTCGCCGCATTCAGGGTGACGTGTACGCTGACCTGCACGCACAGAAGACATTTAGTCATTAACACCTCTACTTTACCGCGGTATTTGGCAGAACTTTTATTGCAGTAAACCCAAAAAAACCCACAAAAAATTAACGATAAATAAGTCGTATCTTGGTAAAATAGTGCGAGTAGGAGGCGTCTCGCGCGCCAACAAAATATGGTGAACCGGCCCTGCCTCGGTAACCGGTCGCATCTATCCAAGGAGTCAGCATATGGCTATTGCAACCCCCGAAGTTTACGCAGAAATGCTGCAGACCGCGAAGGAAAAGGGCTTCGCGTACCCCGCAGTGAACGTGACCTCCTCCCAGACCCTGAACGCTGCAATCCGCGGCTTCGCAGAGGCTGGCTCGGACGGCATCATCCAGGCATCCACCGGCGGTGCAGCATACTGGTCTGGCGCTTCCAAGAAGGACATGGTCGTTGGCTCCCTCGCCTTCGCAGCATACGCACGCGAAGTTGCTAAGCAGTACGACGTGAACATTGCACTGCACACCGACCACTGCCCCAAGGACAAGCTGGAAGGCTTCGTTCTGCCCCTGCTGGCAGAGTCTGAGAAGGCTGTTGCTCGCGGTGAAGACCCCATCTTCAACTCCCACATGTGGGACGGCTCCGCAATCGACCTGGACGAGAACCTGAAGATTGCTGCTGAGCTGATCGAGCGTACCTCCAAGGCAAAGCTCGTTCTCGAGGTTGAGATTGGTGCCGTTGGTGGCGAGGAAGACGGCGTTGAAGGCGCTATCGACGACTCCCTGTACACCACCGTTGCAGACGCAATCAAGACCGTTGAGGCAATCGGCCTGGGCGAGAAGGGCACCTACATGGCTGCTCTGACCTTCGGTAACGTTCACGGCGTGTACAAGCCCGGTAACGTTCACCTGCGCCCCGAGCTGCTCAAGGAAATCCAGACCGAGGTCGGCGCTAAGTACGGCAAGGGCGACAAGCCCTTCTACCTGGTCTTCCACGGTGGCTCCGGCTCCACCGAGCAGGAGATTGCAGACGCAGTGTCCTACGGCGTTATCAAGATGAACATCGACACCGACACCCAGTACGCATTCACCCGCCCCGTTGCTGGCCACATGTTCAGCAACTACGACGGTGTGCTGAAGGTTGACGGCGAGGTCGGCAACAAGAAGACCTACGACCCCCGCGTTTGGGGTGCAGCTGCAGAGGCAGGCATGGCCGCACGCGTGGTCGAGGCTTGCCAGCAGCTCGGTTCCGTCGGTACCTCCATCAAGTAAGGTGCTGTTCGCCCGCCGCGGCTCCCGTAGGTGCTGCCGGGTGCGAACCTAAGCTTCGTTAAGCGAAAGCGGTGCCCGCTTCCTCATCACGAGGAGGCGGGCACCGTTCTTTTATGTATCTAGAACTGGGCAAACCTAGCGTTTGCAGCGGATCTCAGTGGGGGATGGGCGGGTTTACTTGCCGCCGCAGCCGCAACCACCGCATCCGCAGCCGCCAGACTTCACAGCCACCGAACCGGAGGTGGGGATACCGTCGCCGGTGTCGCCACCCATGAGGTTCACGCGGTTGCCGATCTCGGGGCCGCCAACCGGCTGGGGCGCCTTACCCGCCAGAGTCGCCGCGAAACCGGCAGGCTCCGCCAGGGGGCTCAGGTTCGGCACCATAGACGCCGCCGGGGAGCCGGAGGGGCCGCACGCCGCCGCTGCCGCGTTAGCCTTCGGCTGGGCAACCAGGTGGGCGCGGGAGAAGCGCTTAATCTGCTCGGCAGTCGGGTACGCGAAGGACACCTTCACCTCACCGTTGACGAGCATGAGCGGCAGAACCTCACGGCCGTTCATCTCAATCTGCTCGGCGACCGGTGCGCACTCTTCAAATGCGGAAGGGTAGGAGTCGGTGGAGTACACCTCAATGTCCACGCCCGAATCCAGTGCCTCCTGCGCGGCACCCAGGAAGATGGAACGCTCCATATCCTGCGGATCCTCCGGGTTCTCGCCGGGGCCCGGAATAAATACTTCAAGAACGGTCTCAGCCGCTTCAGTCATCAGTTCAGCCTTTTCTCTCTTATGGGCACCGGCTCGGGGGAGGGGTGCCAGTCCTTCACTAAGTGTACTCGCGACCTCAAGAGTGCAGAAGTGTGAGTTGAAGTTCCAGATTTGCGGAATATTTGCAGAATTCGAGTCGAATGACCCTCAGCTCGTGAGCTGCGGGTTCAGGTGTTGTATTCTGAGTGCATATGCACCGGAGTGTGCGAACCCTGCAAATCAGGCAGGTGCCGCCCGGTGTGAAACCAAGAAGGCAACGACGCCCGCATCCGACGCGGACGCATCAGCGCTACAAATACACGCTATTCATAGCGCCACACGACCAGAAGGAGCATATATGTTCGGTTTCGGCAAGAAGAAGAAGGAAGCTGCCGCACAGGAAGCATCGTCCGCAGACGTCTACGTCGCACCTGTTACCGGCGAGTACCTGCCGCTGAGCGAAGTCTCCGACCCCGTTTTCTCTCAGGGCGTTATGGGCGACGGCTACGCAGTGAACCCCACCGCAGGCACCATCGTCGCACCCGTTGCAGGCACCATCGCACTGATTCAGGACACCCTGCATGCATTCATGCTCCGCACCGAAAACAGCGGCGAGGTACTGGTTCACATCGGTATCGACACCGTTGAGCTCGGTGGCGACGGCTTCACCAAGATCGCTAACGTAGGCGACAAGGTTGAGGCAGGCGCCCCCATCATCGAGGTGGACTGGGCAGCTATTGAGGGTCGCATCCCCTCCAAGGAAACCATGGTGATGATCACCAACACCGCAAAGTTCAACATCTCCAAGGACTCTGAGTCCCGCCGTTCCGTCGCAGCCGGCGACCGCGTCGCTCAGGCAACCAAGAAGTAAGCTGAACCAGCGAAAAATAGCTCAGCTTCAACAGCGGTGAAAACCCGCGAAAACACTTAACGCAAAAGGTCGCGTTCTGCAGGCTCAATCGGTCCACAGGCGCGGCCTTTTTCGTTACACGAGAAATTTTTAACGCCGCATGAAATGCCGCTATGAAAAGCGGCGGAAAAGGAGGAACACATTCACCCGCATTACACGGCGGGCAAGAATGAGGCGCGTATAATACTCTATTTGTCTGTGAACGTAGTGAATTACCGATAAAAAATCGTTATGCTACTTAGAGTTGTAGTTTGAGTTGGGAGAATCCGGACCCTCAGCTATAAACCAAAACTTCAATGACCAGCCACACACATTACGCTCAACTCATAAACGAAAAAAGGACCACTACGGTGACTGCATTCCCGAAGATCTCTAAGAATCTGAGCCGCCGCGGCTTCATCGGTGCCTCCGCACTGGCACCCGCCGCCCTCATGCTCCAGGCAGGCGAAGCCCACGCCGCAGCCAACACCCGCGCACAGCTCGCGGCAGTACACAGCGGCTCCCCCGCACATCAGTTGCTCTACAAGACCGATGAATTCTTCATCGCCCACCGCGGCGCCGGCAACATCAGCCCCGAGCACACCGCCTACGCCTACGCAGAATCTGTACGCCGAGGCGCCCTCGCCGTCGAAATTTCTGTACGCACCACCAGCGACGGCCAGTTCGTCTGCATGCACGATACCAACATCAAGCGCACCACCGGTGCGTCCATGGACGTGCGCGGCCACACCCTCGCAGAACTGCGCCAGCACAAGGTCAACATGCGCAAGAACCTGGGCGAGAAGACCGACCTCTACGACATCCCCACCCTCGAAGAGGCCATCGCCGCAATTGACGCCGTACCCGCAGGTGGCGAATACGCCTCCGTCGGCGGCAAGAAGGTCGTGCTGTTCCTCGAAGCGAAGGACGGCCCCGCACAGGCAGGCCTCGTCAAGTTCATCACCGAACGCGGCCTGCAGCGCCGCACCGTCATCAAGATGTACCGCGACGGCAGCGGTGGCTTCAAGCCCACCTCCAAGTACCTGAAGCTCGCCAACTCCGCAGGCTGCGCCACCTGGTGCTACTTCGACGGCGGCGACCCCATCGACAAGATCTCCGCAATGGCACGCCACGAAAACGTGGACGCCATCGGCGTACCCTACTACGAGAAGCCGACCGGCGCTTCCCACGGCTCCATGAGCGAAGCGAACGTACGCACCCTCACCAGCCTGGGCAAGGCAGTTATCGTCTGGGAAATCCACCGCCGCTCCGCCTACGAAAAGTACAAGGCACTGGGCGTGAAGGGCTTCATGTGCCCCGACCCCTACTGGGTGATTGGTGACCCCTTCGACGCCAGCGTCAAGATCAAGACCGGCAAGCGCCCCCACGGCATGTTGCCCGCCGACCCCTCCGTCGCAGCGGATATGCCCGACCTGACCGGCGCAGCCATCGTGCACAATCAGCGCTACGATGAATCCGTACTGCTCGGCCCGCTGGCGAACTACACGACCCGCGACAAGTACACCATCGACTTCTCCATGAAGTGGACTGGCGCACTGCCGCAGCAGGCGGGCCACTACGGTTATGTTGCTTTCGGTCGCGAACACGACGGCCCCTTCGGCATCGGTAAGAAGTTTGCCGCAAACCAGGAAGACGGCACCTACGTGCTCGCCATCCGCCCCAACTACAACGGCGGCTCCGTAGCGCAGATTCTCTGCTTCGAACCCAAGCAGACCAGCCCGCGCGTACTGCACACCATGAAGCTGCGCCAGAAGGTCACCACCGGCCAGGCACTGAACTGCAAGATCGTGGTGAACAAGAACAGCTTCTACTACACGGTCAACGGCCAGTACTCCAGCCCCATCAACCACAGCGCCTACCGCGGCCCGTACGTACACTTCGGCCGCTTCCACGGCACCAACGATGGCGGTCCTCTGGAGCTGACTCGAATCGAGGCACGTCAGTCCTGGATTTGAGAGAATCGGTGGGCATAGTCCACCTAGGTGCCCGCCTCACCGACCGCTAAGCGGTGAAGGCGCGGGGGGTACCGGGCAGAGCGGATGCAACACCGAGCATCCCTTCCGGGCAACGCTTTCCATAATTCTCAGCCCCATGATTATTAGCTAGGTGCTCGCGCGCCGAGTGAGAATCCACCTGAAGGGTACCTGAAGGGGGTCGTATCCAACGCGGATGCGGCCCCCTTCGGCGTGCCCGGGAATGAGAACCAACTCGGGACTAGAATTAAAAGCGTCAGAGTCGACCGCACCGGCCGCCCCAACCCGAAAGGCACGCCATGACCACCTCACCCGAAAGCTCCGCTCAGAAGCCCGCAGAGAATCCCGCCGCGAAGTCCGCCCAGCTGCGAGGCCGCACCGAACCGCACATGCACAGCTTCAACATGCCGCAGATCGAACCCATCGACCCCTACGAGCGGCCCTCCTACCCCTTCTTCTACGTGCCCACCGACCTGCTCCTCGGCGGCAGCTGGGTCACCGGCGACAACGGCTCCTTCCCCGTGCACAACCCCTCCTGCGGTCAAATCCTCGCGCACGTCGCCGACGCCAGCGTCGAACAGGGCATCGAAGCACTCGATGCCGCCTGCGACGCCCGCACCTCCTGGGCGGCAACCAGCGTCCGCGAACGCGCCGACATCCTCAACCGCGCCTACACGCTCATGACGCAGCGCACCGAAGTCATCGCCCGGCTCATGACCCTCGAAATGGGCAAGCCCCTCGACCAGTCCCGCGGCGAAGTCGCCTACGCCGCGAACTACCTGCGCTGGTACGCCGAAGAAGCCGCCCGCAACTTCGGCCGCACCGCCGTCGCCCCTGAGTCCGGCCTGCAGATCACCACCGTGCGCCGCCCGGTGGGCCCCTGCCTGCTCATCACCCCCTGGAACTTCCCGCTCGCTATGGCGGCGCGCAAGGTCGCCCCGGCGCTCGCGGCGGGCTGCACCGCGGTACTCAAGCCCGCCTCCCTGACCCCGCTCAGCTCCCTGTACTTTGCCTCCCTGATGCGTGAGGCGGGCCTGCCGGACGGCGTGCTGAACGTGGTGACCACCTCCCGCACCGGCGAGGTTGTCTCGGCGCTGATGGCTGATGAGCGCCTGCGGAAGGTCTCGTTCACCGGCTCTACCGCCGTGGGCCGCACCCTGCTCGCACAGGCCTCGCAGAACGTTCTGCGCACCTCCATGGAGCTGGGCGGCAACGCACCGTTCATCGTCTTTGAGGACGCGGACATCCCCGCCGCCGTGGAGGGCGCCTACGCGGCGAAGATGCGAAACATGGGCGAGGCGTGCACCGCCGCCAACCGATTCATTGTGCACGAGGACGTTGCCGAAGAGTTCACCCGCGCCTTCGTGGAGCGCATGGAGGCGACCGTCGTGGGTGACGGAGCCATCGACGGAACCGAATGCGGACCACTAATTCAACCTTCAGCGGTTGAATCCATGCTTTTTATGGTGGAAGACGCCCTGGGCAAGGGTGCGCTCCTCGCCTGCGGCGGTTACATTCCCGAGCTGGACTCGAAGGTTTACGGCAACACCGGCGGCATGCCCAGGAACCTCAACAAGGGCAACTTCATTCGCCCCACCGTGCTGACCGGCGTGACCGATTCGATGCGCGTGTGGCGTGAAGAAATCTTCGGCCCCGTCGCCCCGATTGCCACGTTCAGCGGCTACGGCGAGGAAGGTGAACGCACCGCCCTGAAGCTCGCCAACGACACCGAGTACGGCCTGGCGGCGTACGTGTACACGAGCAACCACCCGCGCTTTACGCGCATGGCGGCTGGCCTGGAGTTCGGGCTGATCGGTTACAACTCCGGCGTTATCTCGAACGCCGCCGCCCCGTTCGGTGGCGTGAAGCAGTCCGGCATGGGCCGCGAGGGCGGCCCCGAGGGTCTGGAGGAGTACACCGAGCTGCAGTACATCGGCGCGCCGAACCCGTTCGCCGGATAAGTCTGAGGTCCCGGCTACACCGAACCCTGGATACGGCAAATTTTGGATGCAGTGAAGCCCCGGCGGGTACCCGAGAAGGTGCCCGCTGGGGCTTCACGCTGTCTAATTATGCGCGGTTGCTAGGGTTAGAGCTGATGCAGTGCGAGCAGCTCGCGGCTGAAAGCATCTGCGGGACCCTTGCCGCAGGAGTTGGGACGCGGCTCAAGGGTGACCCGCTCGAAGAAGGTGACCCAGGTGCGTCCGTCGGTGTGGGAGGTGAGTGCCGCCTCCATAGTGGGGTGTTCGGCGGAAAGTTTGGAAGCGTCTACCGCGGGGTCGATGCCCGCCTCGCGGAGTGCGTTTAGCGCCTCCGCTACCGATGTTTCACGTGAAACCAAACCTCCAGAGGTTACTTCTTCACCCTTTTTCTCCAGCTCGAGGCGCACAGCAACCTCCGCCGCCTGCTCCACCGGGGTATCCGCGCTGCGGCCTCGCAGACCGTGCAGCGACGGAATATCGCGACCCGCCAGCGACAGGTACGCCGCCAGCGCCGAAGGCTCCGAGAGACGGCCGTAGGTGTAGCCGGTGGGCAGCATAATGCCGACCGGGGCAAAGCGGTGACCGCCCGTATGCGAGCACTCCCAGACCGCATTACCCGGCAGGATATCCGCCAGGTGCGCCGCAATGGGTCGGCCGCGCAGAGCACAGCAACGGTCACGCTTAGAGTGGGTGCACACGAGAATAGCGGGGGAGTCCATGAGCTCCGCTCCGGTCGCCTGAATCAACTCCTGCGGGTTGTCCAGCGGTAGTTCGAGCAGCTGCTCGGGGGCACTCACGCTGAACGAGTAGAGCTTCTCCTCACCCGGGGTGCAGAGTGCGTAGAGTACCCGGTGGGTCGGGTTGCCGGATGCATCCGGCGCGCCGTGCAGTACGCGCCCCTCCCTACCCGCCTGGCGGATGAGCAGGAACTTCAGCCCCGCCCGCGAGACCGCCTCACTCAGTGCGGCAGAGAGTTCCTCGCCCAGGGCGGATCCGTCCAGTACGTCGCGGCCCCACTGGCCCACGTGTTCGAGCGCCAGCCAGGCGGTGGCGCGTCCGGCAGTGCCGCCGAGAGCCTCGTCGTCGTAGAGGGAGCAGGAGTCCGCCGGGATGCTCGTGGCGCGGGTGCGCGACGATAGCTCATCGGCGTGCGCGGCGCGCAGATTCTTCAGCTCGGAGGGGTCACTGGCGCGCGGCTCGGGGGTTGCGGGGGTACAGGATTCAGTCATAGTTCCTCGATTCTACGCCTGCGGGATGTGAATGACCTATGTTGCCCCTGCGCGGTCTAAATGCTGAAAAACAACCGTATCAGGGTGATTTTAAGGACTATTAGGCAGTCAACTACTCAGGAAGAAGCGCCAAAGCGACGCGGTAGAGGCGGTCCTTCTCTTCGGTGTTACCGATGAAGGAGCGGAGCATGTACCCCTGGAAAACCATCATGAAGGCGTCTGCATGGTCGCGGGCGTAGTCGGCGATGAGTGCCTTCTGCTCGGGGGTGCGTTGCGCCGGGTCGGGGTTGATTTCGTGCAGAACGCGCAGCTGTTCGACCGCCCAGGGGGTCAGGGTCTTGATGATGATGCCCTGCAGCAGGGGAATCGTGTCCGCGGTTGCCTTGGCAATTTCGGGTGCGTGGAGCGACTCAAGGCGGATGCGCAGCATGGCGGAGAAATTCTCGTTAATCATCTGGTTGGTGTAGATGGTTTCGAGAATATCCTGGGGTCCGGCGCCTTCGGGGAGTGCGGCGTAGAGTTCCTTGATGCTGTCGAGTCGCTCGTTGATGGCGCTGATGAGGATGTCTTCTTTGCCGGCGAAGTGCGAGTAGATGGATCCAGAGGACAGTCCGGAGGCTTTGATGATGTCGCTCATGGAGGTGTTGGTGTAGCCGTGTTCGATAAAGCAGGCGATGGCTGCTTCGATGATTTGGGTGCGGCGTGCGGCTTTGGTGGCTTCTGTTAGTCGGGGCATGGTTCCAGTCTAGGGAGTTGGCATAAAACTTACAAACACAATGGAAATTCTTTTTGTGACTTTGTAAACAAAATGGCTATTGTGTTTGCACTCGGTCAAAAACGGGAGTAGAGTTCTACTCCGTAAACGAAACAGGCATTTTGTTTGGAGGTTGTCATGAGCAACGAACCCACCACCGCGCCCACCGCAGAATCGGTGAGCGCCACCAACCCCATTACCCCCGAAACCGCCGCCACCAAGACCCCGGCAGAAACCCCCGAGCGTTCCTCCTGGATCAAAGTCATCAGCACCTCGCTGCTGGCATCCCTGATTGTTGCACTCGTAATCCTCGCCTTCACATGGCCCACCAAAACCATGGAAGCGAAAAACCTGCCCGTCTCCATCACCGGCCCCGAAGTGACCGTCAGCCAATTTGAGCAATCCCTCAAAGACCGCGGCATCGAAACCTTCGACCTGAAGCAGGCCACCTCCCGCGAAGACGCCGAAAACCAAATCAAGCAGCGCGAAACCTACGGCGCTATCGTCTTCACCGAAGGCGCCGCCCCCGAAGTTCTTACCGCTCCCGCCGCCAACGCCGCCGCAACCCAGATGCTCAACGGCGTCGCCACCCAGCTGAATGCACAAATTCAGCAGCAGGCACTCGCCGCTAAGACCGAAGCCCTCACCCAGGCGGTGCAGGCCGGCGGTGAGCAGGGCGCACAGGCTGCCGCTCAGCTGGAGCAGATGAAGGCGGAAGCTGAAAAGGCCTCCGCCATGACCGTGAAGACCACCGCCGTAGTGCCCCTGAGCGAAAGCGACAGCTCCGGTAACGGCCTCGCAATCGCCGCATTCCCCCTGGTCATGGGCGGAACCCTTGGCGGTGTACTGTCCCTGACCCTCATCAAGGGCACCTGGCGTCGCTTCGCCACCGCTAGCCTCTACGCCGTGATTGGTGGCGCACTCACCACCCTGATCCTGAGCACCTGGTTCGGTTTCATCCCCGGTGACTTTGCAACCCTGTGGGCTGCTTTCGGTGCCACCTACCTTGCCACCGCATCCTTCATGATTGGCCTCGGTAGCCTGTTCGTCCCCGCCGCAGGCCTGGGCCTGGGTGCCGTCATCACCATGTTCATTGGCAACCCGATTTCCGGCGCAAGCATGCCGAGCGTATTCCTGCCCGGTGCCTGGGGTGCTATCGGTCAGATGATGGTGCCGGGTGCCTCCTCGACCCTGCTGCGTTCCATCGCGTACTTCCCGGAGGCTGCAACGAGCGGCCAGTGGCTGGTGCTCGGCTCTTGGATTGCCTTCGGTCTGCTCGCCGGTGTAATCGGCTGGGCGCTGAAGGAGCGCCGCCCCGCAAAGGTGGAGGCATAAGCGCCGCGAGCTAGGCCCGCTAATACAACAGAAAAGGGTGTGTGCCGTGTTCACTGAACACGGCACACACCCTTTCGGTATACCGACTGTTATGCGCTGTTACTGGTTGTCGAGGACGTACTGCTTGAACTGCTCATCCTTGCGTTTGAATTCTTTGAGCTCATTCTCCAGGGCTGCCTGGTTCTTGGCGACGAGCGGCTTCTGGTACTGTGCCTCCAGGTCGTAGAGCTTCTGCGAACGGCCTACATCCTGATTGCACTGCGCTTCGATGACTGCGATTCGAATTTCTTCTTCGGAGGCGACGGTGCTCTGACGAATATTCTTTTCTTCCTTAACGGTCACCTCACTATCGGGGGTGAGGCCCTTATCCTTGACGCATCGCTTCCACTCGTCGTCGAGAGATTTTTTGAGTTGCCTATCGCCTGCGGCATTTCGGGCGTCGGTCTCCAAACGCGTAAACGTGCTGCTTCCGAAGGGTATCTCTCCAATTTGCTTCATCTCATCGCTGGCGCGCTGATAGCATTCGGTGCTGACATCCTTCCCAGGGTCGGATGAGGGCGCAGGGGAGGACAGATCCAGCGTATTCGAGTCTTCGCTCTTGTGGAGGCCGTACTTTTGGGCGTACTCAACGTTCCAGATTCCGTAGGTCCTGCCGAGGTTCCTGCCGGATCCCTCGGTGCGGACAAACATCTTGTAGTGCTGCCCGTGTTCGGCAAAGCACTTTTTACGGGCGAGCTCAAGGGCCTTGGTAAAGTATTCGTCCTTGCCGGTGGTGTCGTATGCGTCCAGGGGTAGGATCACCCGGTCATTTTCTACGTCGAAAATAGCGCGGGCGCTTTCATCCTTCTCCAACGTAGGACCGAAAGAGCACGAGGAGAGCGTGAGGCCCAGCAGGATTGCGGCGGCAGCTCGCGCAAAGTTACGCCTTGCGCCGGTAGACGCTGTGCGACCGGTAGGTGCTGTATGGCGGGTAGGCGCTGCACTGCCGATAGAGCTTAGGCGGTGGTTAGACATGGTGTGTCTCCAATCTGTTGCGGGGAGCCCGTGGCGTCGCGGCCACAACCCCCCCCGTAGGCCACGCGAACTAGGTGGCCTTGAGAACACTTCTTGAGAAGGTGACTTAACAATACCCCTAGTGAGGGCGGGTTCGCGCTCAATAGGCTGGTGTGTGCGCTAGAAAATTTTCTGCCGCATGGCGGGTTTGCGCAGGTCACGGCTCAGCCCGGCAAAAATATGGCGACACCCCGCCGAAAACCTGCTTGCCAACCCCGCCAAAACCACACCGAAAACCCGGCACAAACACGGCGGAGTCACCGCAGAATCACCGCAAAAACAGCGCAAGCGCAGGACGGGTAGGCGGCCGCACCTGATTTGGTGCCCCGCCCGCCTCGCGCCACAATGAACACATGACCGCAGAAGACACCACCACCGCAGAAGACACCACCACCCTGACCAGCGCCAGGCTCGACCTCTGGCTCTGGTCAGTGCGCATCTTTAAAACCCGCTCCCTCGCCGCCGACGAATGCAAAGGCGGCCACGTGCGCGTCAACGACGCACCCGCCAAACCCTCCCAAAAACTCAAAAAAGGCGACATCGTGAAGGTCCGCTACCCCGGCTGGGAACGCGTCTTCAAAGTCGAAAAGCTCCTCGTCAAGCGCGTAGGCGCACCCATCGCCGTCACCTGCTACGAGGACCTCTCCGGCCCGCGCCCCGCCTACCTCTCCATGCCGCCGGTCGCCAAACGCGAACGAGGCAGCGGCCGCCCCACCAAGAAGGAACGCCGCGCCCTCGACGAACTGCGCGGCAGAGGCGCCTAACCGCCTAAAGCGCATCTCACGGAGTGCACCCCACCCCGCGCTCCGGCACCCGCCGCGGCGGTGGGGAGTAGCCTAGAGGGATGAGCACACAGAAGCACCAGAATACTGAACCCGGCGGCACCGAACCCGGCGCGCCCGGTCAGAACACAGTGAACGCCGCCGCGAGCCCCAGCGCGAATGCTGTAGCAAACACTGCCGAGCCTTCGCTGAACCGGCGCATCCTCGCCCTCGCTGTACCCGCCTTCGGCGCGCTCATCGCCGAACCCATCTTCGTGCTCACCGACTCCGCCCTCATTGGGCAGCTCGGCAAGGCGGAACTCGCCGGCATGAGTATCGCCGCCACGCTCGTCACCACGGTCGTGGGCCTCATGAACTTCCTCGCCTACTCCGTCACGCCCGCCGTGGCGCGCGCCTTCGGTGAGAAGAACCTGCGCCGCGCCTGGCAGATCGGCGTGGACGGTGTGTGGGTCGCCTTCGGCCTCGGCATGCTCCTCATGATTGCCGGATACGCCTTCGCAGACCCGCTGCTGCGCGGCCTCGGCGCAACCGACGAAACCATCAGCTACGCCCTGGACTACCTGCACCACTCACTCTGGGGCATCCCGCCGATGATGATTATCCTCGCGCAGGTCGGCACGCTCCGAGGGCTCCAAGACACCGTCACCCCGCTCAAGGTCGCCACCGTCGGCACGCTCGTGAACATTGCGCTGAACTGGCTGCTCATCTACCCGGTCGGCTGGGGCGTCGCCGGTTCGGCGACCGGCACCTCCCTCACCCAGTGGGGCATGGCTGCCGCGCTCGGTGTGGTCATGATGCGCGGCACCCGCGAGCACGCCGTACGCTGGGCACCCGACGTTGCTGGCATGCGTTCGGTGCTCTCGCTCGGCTCCTGGCTCATGCTGCGCACCCTGTCCATGCGCATTGCTTCCCTGCTGACCGTGTTCGTCGTGGCGCGATTCGGCACCGAACACACCGCCGCCTACCAGCTCGGCATGGGTGTGTTTAACCTCTTCCTCTACGCCCTGGACTCCCTCGCCATCGCCGCCCAGGCGCTACTCGGCAAGGAACTCGGCGAACGCGACCTGAACGTAGAATCCGAGCGCGTGAAGGTGCGCCAGCTGAAAAACCGGCTGCTCCGCATGAGCCTCATCTACGGCGTCATCACCGGCCTGATTTGCCCGCTCATCGGTTTCTTCGGCTCCTGGCTGTTCACCCAGGACGCGCAGGTGGCGTTCCTCTTCACCATCGCCACCGTCATCATCGCGCTCGGCCAGCCCATCGCCGCGTACGTGTTCACCCTGGACGGCATCCTCATGGGTGCGCAGGATGTGAAGTACCTGGCAATCGGCTGCTTCATCATGCTCGTCATGTACGTGCCCGTCATGCTCGGCCTGCACTGGGCGGTCGGTGCCGGCACCATGGATGCGCTCGCCGGGTATTGCGGCTTGTGGGCGGCGTATATTCTGTACTTCCAAGGAATCCGCGCGGTCATTTTCGGTCGCCGCGCTGCTTCTGACGTGTGGATGAAAGCAGGTGCCTAAACCCTTCGAGCCTGACTGCTTCGCGCATACGTGCCCTGGGCGTAATGGCTCACATTTAGACCGCCCGCACCCTCCGCAGGTGTAGCATGACAGGGTAATGAAACCCTCAAGCAAAGGATGAAACCGTGACCGTAACCCGCGAAGAAGCCCTCGAAATTTTCGCCCGCCGCCGCGCAACCCGCGCCTACGACCCCGACCGCCGCGTCAGCGACGAAGACTTCGCAGCAATCCTCGAATTTGCGCGCCTGTCGCCCAGCTCCGTCGGCACCGAACCGTGGAAGTTCCTGGTCATCCAGGACCCCGAACTGCGCGAAAAGCTCAAGCCGATCGCCTGGGGCATGGCGGGCGCCCTCGACGACGCAAGCCACGTGGTCGTACTGCTGGCGAAGAAGGGCCTGCGCTACGACACCCCGTGGATGCGCCGCACCCTCGAAGGCCGCAACCTCACCGAAGAGCAGATGGAAGCCGCACTCGAACGCTACGGCAACTTCCAGAAGAACGACATGAAGCTCCTGGAAAGCGACCGCGCGCTCTTCGACTGGGCATCCAAGCAGACCTACATCGCCCTGGGCAACATGATGACCGGCGCAGCAATGCTCGGCATCGACTCCTGCCCCATTGAGGGTATGAACTACGAGGCAGTGAACGAGCTGCTCGCCTCCGCTGGCCTGTTCGACCCGGAAGAGTACGGCGTGTCCGTGGCTGTGACCTTCGGTTACCGCGCCCGCGAGATTGCGACGAAGAGCCGCCGCCCCATCGAGGACCTGGTGACCTGGGCGTAAGGTTCTGGGCGAGGTTTTTTGCCGGGCTGTTGAGCTTGGGTTTTCGGGCGGGGCGTGTGAGCTGGGTGTTTAAGCTAGGCGTTCAAGCCGCCGCCCGTGAAAACTGAATATAAAGAAATGCACCGCCTTTACACGGGCGGTGCATTTCTTTATATCTTTTACCGCGCGAAAAGCGCGGCGAGATATGCTTTTGAATTTTTCGTTTGAAATCGCGCGGGGCGATTCAATCTGTATAACAGACTGTATAACGGCTGGCCGCTACTTCCTAAACGCCGTCAGACGCATAGAATTCAGCACCACAAACACCGAACTAAACGCCATTGCCGCAGCCGCAATCATCGGGTTCAGCAGGCCCGCCACGGCGACCGGAACAGCCGCCGAATTGTAGGCGAACGCCCAGAACAGGTTCGACTTAATGGTGCGCAGCGTAGCGCGGGAGAGACGCAGCGCCGTCACCACCGAAGCAACATCCGAACGGGTCAGCACAATATCAGCCGCCTCCGCGGCAACGTCCGTGCCCGAACCCATCGCAATGCCCAGCTCCGCAAGAGCCAGCGCCGGGGCGTCATTCACGCCGTCGCCGACCATCGCCACGCGGTGACCGGCAGCCTGCAACTTCTCAATCACCTGCGACTTACCCTCCGGGGTCACGCCGGCGTAGACGTTCTCAGCCGAAATACCGACCTGCGAGGCGATCGCCTGCGCAACCTGCGGGGCGTCACCGGTGAGCAGGATCGGCTCCATGCCGAGCTCACGCAGCTGCGCCATGGTTTCTGCCGCCTCCGGCTTGGGGGTGTCGGCAACCGAAATCATGCCGACCGGCTGCAGGGCGGTGCTGTTCGGTGCTTCATTATTCGGGGCCTCGCCGCGTGCCACAACCACCGTGGTCAGACCCGCCCGGCGAGCCTGATCCAGCAGTGCCAACTGGCCCTCGCTCAGCTGCGCACCCGCCGCCTGCAGGTACTCGGGAGTACCCACAACAACCAGTCGGGAGGAGACATTCTCGGTGCCTTCACCCGTGCCACTCAGCACGCCGCGTACGCCTCCGGGAACACCCTCAAAGCCGCTCACACTCGGCGCCGAAGCGCCCTCAGTCAGCACACCCTGCTCACGGGCAAAACCGGCAATCGCGCGGGCAATCGGGTGCTCACTCAGCGCCTCCACGGCGGCGGCATCACGCAGAACAGACAGGGAACGTTCATTCTTGGAACCGACAGATTCCGGCGAAATACCGGACAAGTAACCCGCCGACTCATAGTCACCAAACGTGCCGTAGAACGCCACAGACATCTCACCAGTCGTCACCGTACCGGTCTTATCCAGCACCACGCGATCAACCGTGCTCGTCGCCTCCAACACCTGCGCATTACGAATCAAAATGCCCAACTGCCAGCCGCGACCCGTACCCGCCAAAAGCGCCGTCGGAGTAGCCAAACCCAGCGCGCACGGGCACGCCACCACCAGCACCGACACCGCCGCATTAAACGCCGCAGCACCGTCACCAGAAACCAGCCACCAACCGACCAGAGTCAGCGCCGAAATCACCAAAACCACCGGCACAAACACCGCAGAAACACGATCCGCCAAGCGAGCAATCGGAGCCTTCGTCTCCTGCGCGCTCGCCACCAGCTCACCCATCTTCGCCAGAGTCGTCTCAGCACCCACGCGGGTCGCGCGCACCGTCAACGAACCAGACGTATTCACCGTGGCACCCGTGACCGCATCACCCGGATGCACCTCCACCGGCACAGACTCGCCCGTCAACAGGGACGCATCCACCGCCGACGAACCCTCAACCACCACGCCGTCCGTGGCAATCTTCTCGCCCGGACGCACCAGGAACAGGTCATCCGGCATGAGGTCCTCCACCGGAACCTGCACCTGCTTCGTCACGCCCTGCTTATCGGTGCGTAGCAGAGTCGCCTCCTTCGCGCCCATACTCAGCAGGGTGCGCAGCGCCTCCGAAGAACGGTTGCGGGTGCGGTGCTCAATCGCGCGGCCAATCAGCAGGAACAACGTCACCATGGACGCTGAATCAAAATACAGCGGCGCATGGTTGCCGGTAAACATCGACCAGAAACTACCGCCCGCATGATGCACATGCGCCGTCAACGCCGGGTTCATGAGCAGCTGCGCCAGCGAATAGAAATACGCCAACACCACGCCGAGAGACACCAGCGTATCCATCGTGGACGAGCCATGACGCGCATTAATCAGCGCCGCGCGATGGAACGGTGCAGCGCACCAAAACGCGACCGGCGCGGTCAGAATCGCCACGACCCAGCCCCAGTTCGGGAACTGGAACGCCGGGAACATGGAAATCAGGAAGATGGGCACACCCAGAATCGTCGCGTAGATAATGCGGTCGGTGAAGCCGCCGGTCATGCTCGGGGTGCTGTGCTGGTGGCCGCCGCCGGATGCGCTCGCGTTCGTTCCAGCGCCCGCGCGCGGGCCGTTCTTGAGGTGCGCCGTGTAGCCGGCGTTGTTGATGGTCTCAACGATCTGGTCGTCGCTCACACCCTCGGGTACGATGACGCGCGCCGACTCCAGCGGCAGGTTCACCGCCGGGTCAACGCCGGGGATTTTGCGGAGCTTACGCTCCACGCGACCCACACAGGATGCGCAGGTCATACCCTGGATATCCACGTGGATGATTCGGGTTGACTCCGTTGATTTTACGGTTGTTCCGGCGGAATTAAAAAGAGAGCGCTCACTCTGTGATGAGGGCTCACGGGTGGTTAGTGAAGGCTGTGTAGAAGACACAATACTTCCTCAAAACTCAAAAACGGGAGGGTAGAAAAAAGGTACACCAAGCCGGGGGAGGGGCCCCGAAGGACCCCGCCCCGGCGGTATTTGGTGCAGTGTTAGGGCGCGGCGTCGAGCGCGTGCGAGGGCGAAAGCTGCGGTGGGAGTAAGGCTGCGGCGGCTTAGTGGTCGCCGGGCAGCCCATCCGGCCTGCTCGTATGCGGACGAATACCGGTCACCTTCGCGCCACGATCAGACACACCGTAGGCACGCTTCACGGCAGCCCGCGGGAACGGCGAAGCGTTCGCCTTCTCGCGCGCCTTCACGCCCTGCTCGTGCTCGGCGGAACGCTTATTCGCGCTCGTGCCGCTGCGTCGCGCGGCACCGGTCGCATCCTCACGCGCCGTATATTCGGGGCTCTGCTTCACCCACGAATCGACCAGCGCCGCATCCAGATTCATCTGCCTGGCAACGCGGGAAATCGCGTCGCGCAGGTGCACGTTTTCGGTGCCGACAAGGGTGCGGACCGCGCCAACAATCATCGCAATGTACTGCGGAGGATAAGCCATGATGACTCCTAATCGAGCCGACTGCCGCGCTAGACAGCGGGGGTGAAGCCAGCCTCCACAATAGCGTCTGCGACGGCCTGGGTGTTGAGGGTGCCCTCGTGCTCAATGGTCACGGTGGAGACGCCGTCCTTGACGACGTCCACGGTCACGCCGGTCACGCCGGGAACTTCGCTGACCTCTTCGCTGACGCTCATAGCGCAGTGGTTGCAGGTCAGGCCGGTTGCCTTAACGGTGGTGGTGCTCATGATGATTTCCTTTCGGTAATGGGTTGAAAACTTGGGACCGCCCGGTGTTTAAGGGCGGGGTGTTTAGCTGCGCATGAGGCGGGAGATCGCGGCGGTTGCCTCTTTGACCTTGGCCTCTGCGATGGTCGGGTCGCCGGTACGTTCGGATTCGACGGCGGCGCCGGTTACGCAGTGACCGATGTGCTCTTCGAGTAGGTTCAGAGAGACTGCATGGAGCGCCTTGGAGACCGCGGCAACCTGGGTGAGGATGTCGATGCAGTATTTATCTTCGTCGACCATGCGGGCGATGCCGCGGACCTGCCCTTCGATGCGGCGCAGGCGCTTGAGGTGCGCCTCCTTGTTGGAGGCGTAACCGTACTGGGTTTCGGGCGCCTCGCCGCCGCAGCATGCGCCGGTGTGCGCCTCGACGGGTTTTTCAGTGGGTTGCTCGGCTGGTTTTTCAGCGGGCGTGCCGGATGCGGTGCTGACCTGGGCGGATGTGCTGTGGCAGCACTGGTTGCTAGTGGTTTTCATGACTCCAGTATATACCCTAGGGGGGTATATCGCAAGGGGGTGTTACGGGTTATTACGAGGTATGGGTTTTCCTACCGAGGCTTTTCGATATGAAGGAGCTGTACCTCCCCGCAGAATTTGTGCCATGGTTTAGCGTCTTCTGCCATGGCTTTTAACTACGACCAAAGACGCTAAGTCATGGCTGAAATTGCTAAGTCATGAGCGAATTTTCACCCGCGTGGAGGCGCCGCCTCTGCAGAGTTTGTGCCATAGGTTAGTGTCTTCGACCATGGTTTTTAACTATGACCAAAGCCGCTAACCTATGGCACAGTTTTTCGGCACGGTAAAACAAAAACGGCCCCGGATGTACATGCATCCGGGGCCGCCTGCTGCGGTTATTTATATGTTGGGTCAGAGTTGGTTTACATGTCGGGCCAGTCGCGGTGCAGCGAATACTCCGTGTCCCCGTCGCCGTTATCGTCCCTTCGGTCGTATTCGTGTTGTGTTTATTTTTTCCTATTGATAGACAGCCTTCAAATCTGAATTCCCTGCATTAATGTCATCTGTTGTCTTGATTGAAAGAATTTCTAGGCAATTGACTAAGCGATCTGCTGATTCTGCTCCATTAAATGTTAGTGGTTTATCGAAAATAATTTTATGAGTTAGTTTATTGGATTCAATTTTCCAGTCAACTTGAACAGATAGTGGTCGATTTCCATCATATTTCATTTTAAACGTCCTGTAGTTTAATGCTTTGCACGTAAAGTAAAGATGGGGATTTTGATTCACATATTCCCTGATGGGAATCAGACTATCAATTATCTCTTGTGCAGAATTTACTTTATCTGCTATTAGGATATAATTTGCTACACCAGAGTTAGGAATGATTGGGTTGGAGGGGTCGTCTAGGTAGGCGTTCCTTTTGTCATCTGAAAGATTCGCTCCAGAATATACATTATATATTTGATCGGGCGACAGGTTTAGGGGGCCTGTTAGGTGACCACTTGGTTTATTTACGATTTCAAATTTCCAGCCAAGAGTGATAGATCCTTTCTCGGTTTTGCGAAATTTATCTTTATAAATAACGGGCCTTTTATTAAATTTCTCTTTCAGGGTAGACGTTAAATTAATAATTTCTTCTTCCCAGTGTTCGCCAAATATTTGCTGTGCCCTTTCCTGGCTTATTTTGTTTTCAAGGAAGTCTGCATTACTTTTTTTGTGGGATATTTTTAACTCGTGTGTTTCATAGCCATTCGAAAGAAGGACATATATGTCTGTCTTGGGCTCCCCGTTGGAGGCAGATCTTGGTTTTCCTAGACCCTTAATTTCATAATCATTCCCTTTGTAATTTACCTTACCGGCATTTCTGAAGTGGGCTATAATTTCTTTTTCTGTTGCGTTAGAAGTTGGCATGATTTCAATTCCTTAGTGTGGTATTGGTGTGATTAGTTATTGGAATTTAGATTCCTTTGAAACAACATTGATAAGTTATTCAAAGGAATCTGAATCTGACAGTAGAAACCTACTCTTCAACCTCCTGAAGAGTTATGCTCTCCCAGCAGTTGCCGTAGGCAAAATTTCAAACCGCCTTTGCTATCAATAATGGATTGTAAGGCACATAGATGCACCTGGCAATCTCTGTACTGATGATTGTGTATCTTTCTTTCTGTATGTCTTTAATTGAGACGGAAAGCCTCTTGACTTTCTATTTAGGAGTCATACTTGCAGACTTATAAGTAGTTATGGGGTAACTATATGATTTATTTGACGGTTTGATTGCGTTTTCTACCTGAATGAGATGCTTGCAGCGTTCTGGAGTTTCAGTGGTGGTGCAGGATTTGAATAGTTGTGGTGAACCTAGATATCTCCGTGCTTGTATAAATTGCTAAACTTTGCGCAGGGGACATTTTACATTATTTATTCACAATGAATAGAGAATTAGTATACCCTGTCACCAGGAGGAAACTTATGGAGATTTTTGATTTCTTTCTGAGTGCTTTATTGATATGATTTGTTATCATACTTTCCGTTTAGTTGGCTATTTATAGATATCATTTTCTGTGTTTTTGGGCATGAAGCTACATTTGGGGAATATCTGAAAATTCGTCACTTTTGGATCTGTCTACTTTTTGGGAAAGGAGAAAACAGACTAGCCGAAGAGAGGAACCCGATAGCCGAAAAGCCACATGTGTCTCGAAAAGCCACATGTGTCTCGAAAAGCCACACAAGAAGTGGCTTCTCGGCGAACATGTGGCTTCTCAGCATAAGACCCACGGGAGGCTTTACATGTCGGGCCAGTCGCGGTGCAGTGAGTATTCCGTGTCCCCGTCACCGTTATCGTTCAGGTGCCAGCGCTGACCGGTGCGAATATCGGCCTTGCGTAGGCGCGGGTTCGGGTTATCCTTCTTGCCCATAGTGGGGTCGTTCTTGCAGCCCCAACGAGTGTCGTCGTAGCTGCAGTCACCTGCCACGCGTCCAACATCAACCCACCACACACGCACCAGCAGTGGGTCACTGGTCGCCTGCGGGGTCACCATCATCATCTGCCACGGGCCGCCGTCCACGCGGAAACGAGCCGTGTAATGCACGGTCGCGTACGCATGGAAGTTACCAGACCGCTGGTAGGCGTAGCTGGTATCCGTTTGACGCGGACGCTCCCGAGGGTAGGTGGTCACGGGCCGACCAGCCGTGTAGTTGGTTGCCTGGTCGCCGTTGCCGTACTCGATGACATAGGAGGAGGGCATGAGCTCAATTTCGACGTGTCCGGCGAGCATGTCTGCTCCGAGGCGGTAGGGGCCTCCGTCGTCGACGTAGAAGTTGATTTGGTCGCCTTTGTAGACGTTGGGGTCGCCTTCTGCTCGGCCAGTGCCTGCGGGGTTGTTGTAGGACTGGTGGAGGGTCGGCTTGCCTGGCTCTAGCGACTCTGCAGCATGGCGGATTTCCTCCATGACTTCTTCGTAGGTCGGGCCAGCGGGACCCGGGCTGTCGGCACTGGTGAGGGTGCGGGTATCGTTGGGAATGCAGCTAGCAGAAGAAGGACTATGTCTGCTTCCACCATGGTCGATAGGAATTCCGTTTTCGTCTACGGTCATGTTTGTATATCCAACATGCCCTACTCGTCCGTCTAGCGTGGTGCAGAAGAAGTTGTTGGGGTTGTCTTTATAAGATGTAACATAAAATCCCTCGCGCCGTTTTGTCGTATCTGTTTCGGGGGCAGTAGGAGAATTCTGGGCTTCATGGTTATTTCTAATAGGTCCACGATCTTCTTTGCCTACATTCTCAGACCTATCTTTAGATTTTGAGGTCCTCTTAGTTTGGCACACTTTAGCTACTCCACCTGAAGAGCAATCATTTGTATCCGTAGCAAATGATACGGTGGATAGGGATATTAATTGTAGAGTGATTAATGAAGAGAAGATAGTTTTGTATATATTTTTCATAATTAGTCTTCTACATTTTCGTAGTTCATAATTTCCCACTTAACACCATTATGTTTGAGTGCGAACTTAAACGTGTCATTGGTCTTATCCTCATTCACCCAGCTACGCGAACTACCGTCAGATTCAACATAAATCTCACGATCCCAGTGACGATACGCCTTCCAAAAATACGTCTCCCCATCCTCAGACCACGGCGCACCATCAGCTTCAAAATAGTCAACTCCACCGATAATCCAACCGCCGCTAGCGTAAAGATCCTCAACATCGGCATATGCCTGCAACTCATCTTTAAACTCCGACGACACAAACTGACGAGCCATAGAATAATCACCAGTCTCGGTGCCATAGTTAGCCCATTTAACCCATGCTTTAAGGGTCTTACGCATGCCTTCAACAGACTTTTCGCGGTACCCATCCTCTGGCTCAGCAGGCTTGGGTACATTCTGTGCGTTACCGTACTTATCAGCCGGGCGGTATTCGCCGTCGGGTGCCTTTGAGTCGCCAGAGTAGCCTCGGACAGTAGAAGGGGTAGCACTCGCCGAAGGTGACCCAGACGCTGCAGCAGAAGCCGAAGTCGTTTCAGTCGGGGTAGCAGATGCGGTGGCTGCCGCCTCGTTATTTGCCTGCTGGCCACACGCCGCAAGAAGGGCGCCAAGGCCCACAAATGCGCCGCTACCCAGCAGGGTACGGCGATTAAAGATGGTCGAATCCATAGAAGATGCGCTCCTATCGTCGGTGATGGTGTGAATATGTGCATGTCGGGCCGTTATTCACGGGCCTCATTGACTGCCGGAAGAAAAACAGCCCCGTAGCGCGCCCATCAAGCGCATCAATGCGCTATGGAACACTACAGTTACCACCCTACCGCATGTTTGCCGTCGTTTGCATTCTTTTGAGTATGGTGACGGTGGTTGGTCAATATTCGGGCTTCTCAATGCTTTATGTATCAAATATCTCTGCGCCCGCGGAGGCGCCGCCTCAGCAGAATTTGTGCCATGGTTTAGCGTCTTCGACCATGGTTTTTAACTACGACCAAAGACACTAACCTATGGCACAAATCCGTAGCCCCATGACCGAATCTCCGGCTGCGCCAGGTAGGTGAGAGCCGGTTATGGGTTATGACTTAGCCTTTTCGTCGATAGGCTAGTGTCTTCACTGCGGGTTAAAGACCCACGGTGAAGGCACTAACCTATCGAAAACCTCGGTCTAAAAAGCGGGCGGCCCCGGACGCACATGCATCTGGGGCCGCCTGCTGCGGTCATTCAGAGCCTACGAGGCAATCTTTGCGATCTGGAACATGGACGCCGGCATTGGGCGGTCCAACGACCAGCGAATATGCATCGGCTTGGAGCCCTCGTGAGAAATGTATTTCACGGTGCCCAGGCACATGTAGGGACTGGTGCCTATAGCATCCTTCTTGTTGCGGCGAACGAAAAGAACGATACGTCGGCCTTGCTCCTCATGATGCTGAAAGAGCTGACCCAGCGAGCTTTCGGGGGTGGTTGCGTTCTGTGAATCCCACGCGAACTCGTCAGTGCTGATGGCGTAGTCCTTGTACATGGTGGTTGGGGAGAAGTGCTTTTCAGACTTCTCCAAATTCACTAGTAGTGCGGTGGTGTTTGATGAGTTGAAGGGTACGACACCGTTAACTGAAACGCCAGGAACCTTAAAATTTTCCTCATGACCACCTAAACCAGCAAATAGTTCCTCACGGGAGTAGAGAGCGTGAGTGCGCAGAGGAATATCTTCGCCCTCAAAGAGCGGCAGGGTGGAGGTGGTATCCGTACCGGCGTTGAGAAGTTTTGGCCGCTAGAAGAAGTCTTGCGTCTTAGAGAAGAGGCGAAAAAGATGTTTGATTTACAAGAAGAGCATGTGAGAAGATCTTGTATGTTCGTACTCAATGCAAAGGAGCTAGGTATGTCTGGCAAATCTGCTTCCCATGGCAAGGCATTTGAAAATGCCTTCATGCAGGTCATGATGAATGAAATAATTGCGGCTGGTGGTCACGCTGAACTCGTAGAAAATAATGCAACTCATACAGCAAAAAAGTTCTATGATGAGCATGATCCCTCTATTCAAGAAGATTATAAAAACAGGGCACAAATCGGTGTGGATTTGATTTTGAGTCGTGAGGCGCACATTCTTGAATATGGTGCGAAAAATCATTTGTATCTTCAAAGTGATGATAAAGCTCGAGATTCTGCAGATGTGCGGGATCTTATTATTGAATCTTCTGGGAAATCTGGAGATAAAGTCGTGGGGGTATCGCTGAAAATAAACAATGACGCTACGCGGCATCCGCGGCTTTCGCCAGCATTAGACTTTGGATATAAATGGTATGGAGTCCCGGTTTCTGTTGAGTATAAAAAGGAAACTGGTCCTATTTTTGATTTATTGAAAAAGAACAAGGGTGTTAAATGGGATGAGTCTCCAATTGATAAAGAAAATTCTATCTATATTCCCTTACTAAAGGCTTTCCGAAGTGAGATTATGTGCGCATATGACAGGTATGGTGAGGAAATTATATCTAAGCTACTAAGGCATGTTATTGGCGCCCAGGATTTCTATAAATTTATTTCAATGAAGAATAAATATATTATGGAGCGGTATGTGCTAGATGGTGAAGTGCCTGACAGTGTTAAAATGCCAACTAAATTAATTGATTTTAGCTTCAAGAAAGATAAATCGGGGAAAGTGTCTGGAAATACCCTTGTTATGGTTCTTGATAATGATTGGGTATTGAGTTTTAGAATCCATAATGCATCTTCAAAGGTTGAAGTAAGTATGAAGTTTGATGTACGCATTATTGGAAAGCCAGCGGGGATCACTATCGAGGGAAAGCAGTAATCTAAGACTGGCCTTTTCTTGATAAGTGCGCTATACTAGCCTCAGGCCATACAAATGTTTGGCCTGAGGCTAGAGATTTAGGGAGTTCGAGATTATGCCAAGAAGCATGTCACCTCAGTTTCGTTCATCTTTGACGTATGCACCTCATGAAGTGCAAGAGGTCCTCGAGATGAAGATTAAAGAGGAAGAGGCGGAAGTTGAGAAGCACTCCACACCTGTAACGCGTAAGCTCGAGGAAGATATGCTTGCCAGAATTTCAGGACGCACGAATACAGTGAAAGTTGCTTCATTGTTTAGTGGTGCTGGCGGCTTGGACCTTGGCGTTAAGCTAGCAGCTGTTGCTTGCAAGTATGGTTCCGATCAAGCATACGAACTGCTTAAGGATAAGAAAAAGTTTGAAGAAGCTGCAGATAATATTGATTTTATTTATTCAAATGACCTATTTATCGCCGCTAATGAAAGTTATGTCGAGAACTTTGGAAAATCTGTAGTTAAGGACTCTCGTGACATTCGTAAAGTAGTTCATTTTCCTGAAAGCGACTTGATGCTCGGCGGCTTCCCCTGCCCTGGATTCAGCGTTGCGGGTCCGAGACTCCTGGATGACCCACGAAATTTCTTGTACATCCACTATATCCGAGCCTTGATCCATTCAAAGCCTGCATTCTTTATTGCTGAAAATGTTAAGGGATTGATGACCATGGCAAATGGGCAGGTTCTTAAACAGATTACTGAGGATTTTTCGGCAGCTGGATATCAGGTTGTAGCTCATCTTGTAAATGCTCGAGACTATGGTGTTCCCCAAATTAGAGAGCGAGTATTTATCATCGGTGCTCGAAATGATATTGTGGAAAAATATGGCTATAAATACGAGCTCCCTGAACCTACGCATGGTCCAGGTAGGAAGTTCCCTTATGTGACTCTACGCGAAGCTATCGGTGACTTGCCTGTAGATGCTGAAGATGTCTTTGATAGTAGCTACAGCTCTATGTATATGTCTCGAAATCGAAAGAAGAATTGGGAAGAGCAATCATTTACGATTCAGGCTTCTGGGCGTCAGGCTCCCCAGTATCCCGGTGGTGAACCAATGAAAAAACTGGGTAAAGATGAGTGGAAATTCCAAGGTGACATAAACCGTCGTATGTCCGTTCGAGAATGTGCTCGGGTTCAAACATTTCCTGATTGGTATTATTTCTCTAAGGGTAATAAGAATACTGCAATAAATAACCAGCTAAATGAACAGTATAAGCAGATTGGTAATGCAGTTCCTGTTTTTCTGGCAGAAAAGATATCACGACCGATTCTGCAGTTTATGTATGACAATGAGTTATACAGCTAAATAAACTGTATGAAGGAGGTGCAGTAGCCCAAAGGCTACTGCACCTCCTTTTGCATGCCCGACGGCCTAAACCAGAGCAGACCTAGACTAGCGCCTCTTCAAGCCAGTTCAAGCCCGAGCGGTGCTCATCCAACAGCTCAAGAGCTCGGTTAGGCAACTCAACCTTCAGGCGGGCACCCGCCAACGACCGATACTGCGTATTCCCCAAACCGGGGTGCAGAAGAAGCGTCCGCGAAGAACTCACACCCACCAGCTCACTATCAAAAAGCTTATGCAGATCCTTGCGCAGAAGCAGACCCTCATCCACACGGTGCTCGCCCTCGCGCGCATAACTGTACAGGTGCGCCGCATCCAGAGCCGCCGTATGGCAAGCGCCCGTAAACGCACACATATTGCCGAAGCGGTTCAATAGCTCCTGACGGAACTGCCACTGACCCACACGTTCCTTGGACATGCGCATCGTAAAACCGCCAGGAAGATTCACCTGCACTCCGTGAGCGTCCCCCAGTGGAAGCTGGCGAATACCTGCAGTGTTCAGGTGTTCAAGCCAGTCAAGGACTTTCGCGGTATCGAGAGCAACAATGCTGTTCTGACGGTTGTATCTACCCTTCTTGCTCAGCTCTTTGAAGGTTTCTATACCTGCGGCACCGATAAGCTCAGTCCAGGTATCGCCGTAGTAGGCAATGAACCGCTGAACCTTCTCGGCTTTCTGCGGTGGATTCTTATACAGACGCTGCTCAGGCTTCAGCTTGTCGGTTTTGGTGCATTTTCCATCGCAGCGCCATAGACCGTCAGACCTCAGAAACATGTTGCTGTTGCCGCAACGAGGGCAGATAGTCATTACCTTGTCTGCTTCGCGCACCTCAATTTTTCGGATAACTGCTGATCCGAGAAGAATCGAATTATCTCGAATCAGTACGAAATCTCCTTCTCGGATGTCTTGTCCGTTAGGCACCCTCGAGTCGTAAACGTAGCGGAATTCCAAGGCGTCATCGTAGACTTTTCCGCTGGCGGCGCTGCGGTTCTCTTCGTCGGGAACGGAACGTAGCAGCCACGCCTGCGGGAGCCGCATATCAGTTGCGGCGTGCTTGCTCGGGAGGCTGAGGGTCGTCACCACGGACGGGAGAACGAGGTCCGGCAGTGAAGGCGTTGAGTTGTTGTCCATAGCAGCAGCCTAGCAGCCCGGGCGGTTTGCTGCTGCCTGGGTGGTCACCGGCTCACGGGGTAGGGGTGGTGGGCGACGGGATCCTGTAATTACAAAAATCCTGCCCCGCCTCCTCCTCGAAAAGCCACATGTGTTTCGAGAAGCCACGTAATATGTTGCTTTTCGAAACACATGTGGCTTCTCGGCGATTAAACTCGGCGCAATAAAAACAGCGCCCCGCATGCACAACTTTCACCAGTCACAATGCTATTGATTCGCATCACACGCCGGTGTTTTTAGGTATCCTTGGGGTAACACTCAGACAGAAGCCCGCCCTCCACCTCGAAAGGGGCCGCATGAAAACCTTCTGGACCAACCTACCCCTCACCATCCGCGCGGCAGCCATCTTCTGCTACGCCTACGCCGGGGTGCACCTCCTCAACCTCTTCGCTGAGGCAGGCACCGCACCGCTGACCCCGCGCACGCTCCTTGACGGTGCCCTCACCGCGGCTGTCGTCGTCGGTGCTCTCGTCCTGTACCTGGGTAACGCCCTGGGTGCCGCCCTCCGCGCCCGGAGGGAAGGCTACGAGCCCCGCCCGGTCGGCATCATCGTCGCCTACGCCCTCTTCGTGGCGGTGTGTGCCTACCTTGCCTACCGCCTCATCGCTTACACCGTGGAGGCGGGGCTCACCTGGCTCTTCCCGCCCGCCCTCGACCAGGTT
Organism: Rothia mucilaginosa; assembly: GCA_963538455.1. GTDB lineage: Bacteria > Actinomycetota > Actinomycetes > Actinomycetales > Micrococcaceae > Rothia. Next base: position 137,416 of record CAUTHR010000004.1, read on the forward strand.
CTGGTCGCCGTGGGCATGGCTGGTATTGGCGTGATTAACTATGTGCGCCTCCGCCGCACCCGCAAAGACTAACCGGGGAATGACACCAAAAGAATCCCTGTAATTACAAAAAATCTCCCGCACCGGGTAGAGCACACCTTCACGGTATGCCCCGCCCAGTGCGGGAGATTTCTATATCAACGGAACGCCGCAGCCTTCACGCTACAGCGCCGCGTGCACCTTACAGGCTCTGTGCCTGAATTGCGGTAATCGCAACGGTGTTGATGATGTCCTCAACGGTGGTACCGCGCGACAGGTCGTTCACGGGCTTACGCAGACCCTGCAGAACCGGGCCCACAGCGGCAGCACCCGAAGACTGCTGAACAGCCTTGTAGGTGTTGTTACCGGTGTTCAGGTCGGGGAAGATGAACACGGTAGCCTGACCAGCGACCTCGCTGCCGGGCAGCTTGGTCGACGCAATGGACATGTTCGAAGCAGCGTCGTACTGGATCGGGCCCTCAACCGCGAAGTCGGGGTTCGAAGCACGCACAATCTCGGTTGCCTCGCGCACAACGTCCACATCCGCACCGGCGCCGGAGGTACCGGTCGAGTAGGACAGCATAGCAACCTTCGGCTCCACACCGAACTGGCGTGCAGTCTCTGCGGATGCCTTCGCAATGTCGGCGAGCTGCTCTGCGTTGGGGTTCGGGTTCACTGCGCAGTCGCCGTAGACCAGAACGCGGTCTTCCATCAGCATCAGGAAGACGGAGGACACAATCTTGGTGCCGGGGCGGGTCTTGATGAACTCGAGCGAGGGGCGGATGGTGTTCGCGGTGGTGTTCACAGCACCGGAAACCATGCCGTCGGCGATGCCCTTGTAAACCAGCATGGTGCCGAAGTACGAGGGGTCGGTCATGCGCTCGCGAGCAGCCTCGATGGTGACGCCCTTGTGTGCACGCAGCTCAGCGTAGGTTGCTGCGAAGTCCTCGGTGTACTCGTTGTTCTCGATGTCGATGATGCGGATCGAGCTGGGCAGTTCGATACCCTCAGCCTGGCAGATTTCTGCGATCTTGGCGGGGTTGCCGAGCAGGATCAGGTCGCAGAAGTCGCGGCGTGCAATGATTTCGGATGCACGCAGGATTCGCACGTCGTAACCCTCGGGCAGGACCACGGAGCGGCGGTTTGCGCGTGCGGTCTCGATGAGGTTGTGCAGGAAGCGCAGCGGGGTCATGGATGCGGGGCGCTCAATTTCGAGGCGTGCGAGCAGTTCGTCCTTGTTGACGTGCTCATCCCAGCCGCCCATGGCTGCTGCGAGCTTGCGCTGGTGGCCGCTTTCGAGGGCGCCGCGGACGCGGGAGACTGCGCGTGCAGACTTGAAGGTGTCCTTGGTGGTGGACAGCACGGGGAACGGTGCGTTGTCGATGAGGGAGCCGACTGCGGTGTTCTTGCCGGGCAGTGCGTCCAGGCCGCCGGTGAGCAGCACGCCGGAGGGCGCGGGGAAGGTCGGTGCCAGTGCGGATGCGAGGGTTGCTGCAACGATGTCTGCACGGTCGCCGGGGACGATGACGAAGTCGCCGTCAACGAACTGGTTGAGGAAATTGGAGACGTTCATTGCTGCGACCTTGATGCCGTGGATGTCACGGCCGAGGTCTTCTGCCTTGATGCCTTCGGTGTCGAGCTTGAGGGCTTCGGCAACTTCACCGACGGTGGGTGCGTTCAGTTCGGGGATTTCGGGCAGTACGTAGACGGGCAGGTTTGCGTCGCCGCGCTTGACGGACTTCTCGATTTCGTCGCGCAGTTCGGGTTCTGAACGGCCGACGATGATTGCGAGCAGGTCTGCCTTGGATGCGAGCAGTTCGGTGCGTGCCACGTCGACTGCGGTGACTGCTTCTTCGACGGTTGCTTCTTGTGCGCCGACGATTGCGACGACGGGCAGGCCGAGGTCACGTGCGATCTGGACGTTCAGGTCGAATTCGACTGAGAGCGCGTTGGCGGGCAGGTAGACGCCGTCGACGATTACGACGTCGCTGTTTGCGGCGACCTTTTCGTAGGCGGAGACTGCGCGTGCGGAGATTTCTTCGGTGTCGCCTTCTGCGATGAGTGCGAGTGCGTCGGTCATGGAGACTGCGCCGCCGACCTGCTCTTCGGTCAGGCCGAAGTGTTCACGGATGAGGCGTGCCATGGGGTCGTCGGCGATGGTTGCGCCGTCGAAGACGGGGCGGAAGAAGCCGACGCGGTCTGCGCGCTTGATGAGGGAGTCTGCTAGGCCCAGGGCGACGAGGGACTTGCCCGAGTTCTGGGACATAGCGGAGAGGTAAAGACCAGTGGTCATTGTTTTACTGTCCTTCTATGCGATGTTCGGCGCTGGGTCCCGCGGTTGCGCAGGGGTGTATATGCTCCTGTGCGCGGGTGCGTCGAGCTTATATGTCATCTTCTATCTTAAGGCGTTGTGGGGGTGGTGCCTAACAGGGTGTGCGGTGCGCTGCGTCATGTGGGGCGGATGCGCGGCTGTTGCGGGGTGGGGGTGCCGTGCGTGCCGCCTCCTGGTGTGGCGTGCTGTTTAGGGGTTGAGCTTAGGGGTTGAGGATGCGCGTGTATCGGACGCTGCGTCCGGGGGCCCAGATGCCGCGTGCTTGGAAGTACACGCCTTCGTTGCGGTAGCCGAGGCGCTCGTAGAAGGAGACCGCTCGTTCGTTTTCGGCCATGACCCACAGGTAGGAGTTTTCGTCCGGGTAGATGACGGAGTCGTAGAGCGCCTGTCCGAGGCCGGTGCCGTGCGTGTGGTCGAGGGTGTACAGGTGCGTGAGCTTGCGGGTGCCCGCGGGCAGCTCGGGCATGGAATCGGCGCGTTCGAGCTCCCAATCGGAGGGCTCGCACAGGGAGAGCGCCATGCCGACCGGCTTATCCCAGTCGATCTGGGTGCCCACGGCGCAGGAGAGTCCACTGTCGGGGGTCCAGCCGGGCACCTCGTAGGCGAAGAAGCCGCGCACGGTGGGGGAGGAGATGTGGCGGTGGAAGTCTTCGAGGTATTCGTTGCGTTCGGCGCGGTGGCGGGCGGTGAAGCTTTCCCCGAGCGCGTCAAAGTAGATCGGATCGTAGGTTTGCTCCATGCAGTCCAGCTGCAGGTTGACGTATTTTTCGGCGTCGGTCGGTTCAATCGGTGCGAGCGCGTAGCGGCCCTGACATACAAATCCCATGGGTTCTAGTCTACTCAGCTAGCCCCTGTGGAGGCGGTTTGCCGCGGGTGCGTACGCTAGGGGCGTGCGGGCGGTGGCTAAGGGGACTGTGGCTAAGGGGACTGTGGCTAGGGGGACTGTGGCTAGGGGGCGGCGCTGTTGCTTTGGACCGTGTCGGTTAGGCTAGTGGGTATGGCGAAAAAGAGCAGGGCACCGAAGAAATCCCAGAAGGCGCAGAAAACCCAGAAGAACCGCATCGACGATACCGAGAACACCCCCGTGCAGGGTGCCGCCGCTGGCGTGTACCCGATTTCTACCGGTGAGGCGGAGCTGGTCCCCGACGGCTACCACGCCGACGGCTGGCTGCTGCTCATTAATGGTGTGCAGTCTTCCCACGTGATTGTGGGTGAGCCCCGCCAGCTGGATTTTGAGTACATGCGCTGGATTGCCGCCGTCGTCTCCTCGCACGTGGAGGAGCACCTGGACGCCGCGAAGCTGCGCATCACCCACCTGGGCGGCGGCGCGTGTTCCATGGCGCGCTATTTCGCCGACCTGTACCCGACGAGCCGCAACACGGTCGTTGAGCTGGATGCCAAGCTTGCCGAGTACGTGCGCGCCTGGTTCGACATCCCCAAGGCGCCGCGCGTAAAGATTCGCGTGGGCGAGGCGGGGGCCGTCACCTCCACGTTTGCCCCGGCTTCCCGCGACGTGCTGATTCGTGACGTGTTCGCCGGGGACACCACCCCCGAGGCGCTGACCACCGTCGAGTTCACCCGCACCGTTGCCGAGTCGCTGGCACCCGGTGGCCTGTACATCCTGAACTGCGGCGACGGGCCGGCACTGACTGGCGCCCGCGCCGAGGCGTCCGCCCTGCTCGAGGTGTTCGAGTACGTGTGCATCGTGGCGGATTCGGCAATGTTGAAGGGCCGCCGCCGCGGCAACGTCATTATTGCCGGCTCCCACGCGCCCCTGCCGGAGGCTGGTTCCGTGCAGGCTGCCGCTATCGCCCGTGAGCTCATGGGTGGAGGCGTGCCCGCCCAGTACTGGGACACCGCGCGGGTGCGCCAGTTCGCGGGTTAGGGGGTTAGGCTTCAGTCATAGGTTAGTGACGTTGGGGGTGGGTCTTAACCACCCCCAACGTCACTAACCCACCCCTAAAATCGCCAACCTATGACCGAAGCCATTCCGAGATGCATACAGCACAGGCGAAACCCCACCGATACCGACCCCAACCCGATACCATGGTGACCATGCGATACACCTATCTGGGTCCCTCCGGCACCTTCACTGAATCCGCCCTGCTGAGCGTCCCCGGCGCATCCGACGCCGAACGCATCCCCGCCACCAGCGTGCCCGACGCGCTCGCACGCCTCAACGCGGGCGAGGCGGACGCCGCCATGGTGCCCATCGAAAACTCCGTAGAGGGCGGCGTGAGCGCCACCCTGGACGCTATCGCGGCCAGCGAGGGTGTGCGCATCATCCGCGAGGTGCTCGTGCCGATTCGCTTCGTGCTGGTCGCCGCGAAGCCCATCAGCATCGAGGACGTCAAGACCATCTCCACGCACTCGCACGCCTGGGCGCAGGTGCGCGGCTGGGCGCAGGAGAACGTGCCCACCGCCGCCTACCTGCCCGGCTCCTCCACCGCGGCGGCGGCCGTCGGCCTGCTCGAAGAGGGATGCACCTACGATGCGGCAATCTGCTCCCCGGCGCTGCTGAACTACCACCCGGAACTGCACGTCATCCAGGACAACATCGGCGACAACAAGAACGCCGTGACCCGCTTCGTGTTGCTCTCACGCATCGCCGACATTCCCGAGCCGACCGGCTCCGACAAGACCACCCTGACCGTGCCGCTGCCCGCTAACCGCGCCGGCGCGCTCATGGAACTGCTCGAACAGTTCTCGGTGCGCGGCGTGAACCTCTCCCGCATCGAGTCGCGCCCCACCGGCGAGGGTATGGGCTCCTACTCGTTCAGCATCGACGCCGACGGCCACATTTATGAGGCACGCATGCGCGATGCACTGCGCGGCCTGCACCGCGTCTCCCCGACGCTGAAGTTCCTCGGCTCCTACCCGCGCGCCGACCACGAAAACACCGAAGTCGACGCCATCCACTCCGACGCCTCCTTCGACTCCGCGCACGAGTGGCTGGAATCGCTCTTCCCGAACGGCCGCCCCGCACACCTGCAGCGCCACTAGCGGCGGCATCCTCAACAGCCCGGCGGCACCACCAGCCGCCCGCCGCTAGCCACCCCCGCACCTACCCGCGCCCCACCAGCGCAAACCCCGCCCACAACCCACCGCAAGATTAGGTAGGATAAAACAGTGATTGATATTAACCTCCTCCGCGAAAACCCCGACGTCTTCCGCGCCTCCCAGCGAGCACGCGGCAAGGACGAAACCCACGTCGACCGCATCCTCGAAGCCGACACCGCACGCCGCGCACTCATCGGCGAATACGAGACCCTGCGCGCCGAACAGAACGCCTTCGGCAAGACCGTCGCAAAGGCACCCAAGGAAGAAAAGCCCGCCCTCGTCGCACAGGCGAAGGAACTGGCCGCCCGCGTCAACGAAGCAAAGGCAGCCTCCGAAGCGAAAACCGCCGAATACGAGGAACTGATCAGCAGCATCGAGAACCTCATCATCGACGGCGTACCCGTCGGCGGCGAAGACGACTACGTGGTCGTCAAGGAAGTCGGCACCCCCCGCGACTTCGCAGCTGACGGCTTCGAACCGCGCGACCACCTCGAAATCGGCGAGCTCGTCGATGGCATCGACATGGCACGCGGCGCAAAGGTCTCCGGCGCGCGCTTCTACTTCCTCAAGGGCCAGGTAGCACGCCTGGAGCAGGCACTCATGTGGATGGCGCTCGACCTCGCAACCGAGCACGGCTTCACCATGATGACCACCCCCACCCTGGTACGCCCCGAAATCATGAACGGCACCGGCTTCAACGTCAAGCACGACGACGAAATCTACCGCCTCGAACGCGACGACCTGTACCTGGTCGGCACCTCCGAGGTGGCGCTCGCCGGCTACCACACCGACGAAATTCTCGACTTCGAGAAGGGGGCGAAGAAGTACCTCGGCTGGTCCTCCTGCTACCGCCGCGAGGCAGGCTCCGCAGGTAAGGACACCCGCGGCATCATTCGCGTGCACCAGTTCAACAAGGCTGAAATGTTCGTCTACTGCCCCGTCGAGCAGGCAGAAGAGATGCACGCGCAGCTGCTGTCCCTCGAAGAGGAAATGCTGCAGCGCTGCGGCCTGGCATACCGCGTGATTGACACCGCCGCAGGCGACCTGGGCACCTCCGCAGCCCGCAAGTTCGACTGCGAGGCGTGGGTCCCCACCCAGGGCACCTACCGTGAGCTGACCTCCACCTCGAACTGCACCACCTACCAGGCGCGCCGCCTGAACATCCGCGAGCGCACCCCGGACACCGTGGACGAGGCAGGCAACGTGCGTAAGGGCCGCACCCGCTCGGTGGCGACCCTGAACGGTACCCTGGCGACGACTCGCTGGGTGGTTGCCATCCTGGAGACTCACCAGCAGGCTGATGGCTCTGTTGTGATCCCGGAGGCTCTTCGCCCGTACATGGGTGGCGCCGAGGTCATCCCGGCAGTAGCTGCTGAGTAATCTCATAACCAGCCGAAAAACCCGCTCACCGCGTAAACGGTGGGCGGGTTTTCGCGTATCCCGGTAGTCTAAGAACTATGCCTCTATACCGTAAACTTCTTGGTGTTTCTGCGGCGGCGGCGCTGACCGCCTCCGTCACTCGTGCCCGCCGTGAAGCACGCCGACGCGCTATCGAACTGGGTGCGCCCTTCGGCGTTCTGCCGACCCTGCCCATCGGTGAGGCGCAGCGTGTGGGCGTGGTGTACAACCCGAGCAAGCCCGGCGCTGCGGCGGCTATCGAGATTCTGGAACGTACCCTCGCGGCGAATGGCCACCCGCAGCCGCTGGTGCGCATCACCCGCGTGGACGAGCCCGGTTCCGAGGCTGCCCGCGAGCTGATCGCTGAGGGTGTTGACCTGCTCATCGCTGCCGGTGGTGACGGTACGGTGCGTGCTGTGGCGGCGGCGCTGGCGCATCATGAAGGGCCTAAGCCGCGCCTGGGTATTCTGCCGATGGGTACCGGTAACTTGCTGGCGCGTAACCTGTACATTCCGGTCAGTGATGTAGCGGCGTGCATTGATATTGCGCTCAACGGTGCAGGTCAGGCCGTTGATGCGATTGAGATGACGACGACGAGCACCCCCGGCGAAGAAACCGAACACACGTTCTTTGTGATGAGTGGTGCAGGCTTTGACGCGCTCGTCATGAACGACACGAACGAGGAGATTAAGGCGAAGTTCGGGTGGGTGGCGTACGTGCAGTCCGGCATGAAGCACATGCTGGGCAGGTCGCACCCGGTGCGTATTAGTGTGGATGGTGCGCCGTTCCGTACTTTGCCGATGCGGTCGGTGCTGATCGCGAATTGTGGCCGCCTGCAGGGTGGTATTCGCCTGGCGGATATGACGGATGTGAATGACGGCAACCTTGAGGTGATTGTGGCGTCGCCGCGTGACCTGGTGGAGTGGGGCCTGCTGATGGCGAAGGTTACGCGCCGCACGATTCTGGGTTCGCCGCGTATTGAGCTGCCGGTGATTCGTCACCTGGTGGGGTCTGAGGTGGTGTTGGAGTTCCCGGATGGTGCGCAGCCGGTTGAGGTGGATGGTGACCCGGCACCGTCGGCGTACCGTATTAGTGCACGTGTGTTGCCTGCTGCGGTGGAGGTGGCGGTCCACCCCGAGGTGCATTAGCGGCTGGTTAAACGTATAAACGCGGTGGGGTACGATCTGTTGAAAGGTCGTGCCCCACCGCGTTTTATTGCCCGTGTAGGCTGTTAGGTTTTAGGAGCCCCAGGTAATGAACTCGTCGGGGTCAGCCTTGTTGGCCTGAGTAGGAGTCGTAGGACCCCAATAGTGCCAGTCACCGTCGTGCCACTCCATCACCATATCGGCAGACCAGTACGTAGCCGACGGGGTCTTGAGTAGCAGTCGCACCGTTGCACGCTCCGGGGTGTAGGAGATGTAACGGTAACCGGAAATATGGAGAACCGGAGCGGTTTTGGTGTCCTTCATGCGGAGTTCGCGGAGTGCATCGGCGCCGGGGCCAACAATAGTCGGCATATAGTCCTTCGGGGACTCTACCATCTGAATATAAGCCCAGGTTGCGGCGTACAATCCGCCCTCAGCCGAGTGCTCAAAGCAGTTGCGAATCGGGGAGTTTGCCATCGGACCAGCGGTCTTCGATACGGGGCCAGTCCATCCAGCGTCGGTGGTTACCCACGTGGTGTCCTTGGGGGCTGCGTCCAGTACCGCCTGGTCGTCTGAGGCGCCGGCACCGCAGGTGCCTGCCGCTACCGTTGAGGTGGCCTTCGACTGAGCCGCACCGTTCGAGCCGCCCGAAGCGGAGGTGTTGGAATTATCGCCGCCGCGCGGAATCAGCACGATGACCAGTACAACGAGGAGGGCGACGACAGCTGCTGCTAGTCCGAAAGCCCAGCGGGGGATAGTGACTCCGCTCTTGTTCTCCATAACAATCTCCAAAATACGTAGACCCCGCAATTTCGGGGCGCGACAAACCCACCCCCAGCAGGAGGGCAGAGATTGAATGAGTGATGAGAAACTATACGGTGCCGCAGCAGAAGCGTCTGAGCCAGAACACAACATCGAGGACTGCAGGACGCAAAAACACGGCGGCACGTATTTATCGGTGTCAAAAGATACCATATCATGCCTACAGATGTCCTGCAGGCGCTCGCCCTGAGTTACCATGATATGAGCTGGACTGCACGAAAAACACCGATTTTCTACCGATGATCCGGTGCTGAACCATGCACCCACTATGCGTCAACGCTCGACGCAGACACCAACCGCAGGCGGTCGCAAGGCTACACTGCCCCGCCTCGACACATCACACCGATACATAGATACCGTTCATCAGAGAAAGCTCCTCTCCATGACCCGAAAAATCACTGCAACCGCCGCTGTTCTCGCCCTGCTCGCCACCGGCTGCTCTGCTAGTACCGATAGCTCCGCACCGGGCGGAACCCTCATTACCGGCGGAACCTCGACCGCCACCAGCACCCCCACCCCCAGCTCTACTACAACTCCTGCACCCGCAACCACCACCGCAGGTCGTACCCCCACCGTTACCGAGGTGACCGCCTCCCCGAGCGTGACGGCAAGCACCACCACGGCATCCACCATTGCGGCAGTGACCCCGACCCCGACTGTGAGCCTTGATCCCTCACCTCTGGCGGGAACCGGTGGCGGACCTCAGCAGCCCTCCAGCGTTCCCACCCTCGATAGCATCACTGATGAAGACCGCGGTCGTGCCCTTGAAGCCGCGAAAGCAATCGTCACCGCATACACCAGTGGCAAGCCGTACAAGGAATGGTCAGAAGAGCTCTACCCCATGATTGACCCCAAACTGCAAAACCAGTACGGGCCTAACTCTCGTGTTGATGTTTTCAAGGGAACCGTCACTAGTGCTGAACTGGTTGATGATCCGACCCTGAAAGTTCCTGGCGGTGACAACCCCTACTGGCTCACGGTTTGCGTGAAGGTTGAAGGAAGCATCAGCCCCGCCTACTATGTGCGTTTGCACCGTACCGCGGAGCGGCCCGATAAGTGGAAGGCGTCTCATATCCTTGAGCCGCAGGGCTTCAACAGCTTTGTGAAGGAACGAATGAAGGAACGGAACAAATAAGCGGTGGGTGCGGCTTCCCGCTAGGAGACGACCCTTCAGGGGTCTGAGGTGGAGAGCCTGCCCGGCGCCCTAACCACCTGTTTGTGACCTGGATTATGAAAAAAATCGCGGATTTTTTCACTATTCCCTGAAAATCAGGAGGATAGTGAAAAAATCGGCGATTTTTTACACTTTTTTCTTGCTGCCCGCCTCGGTGTAGTCCTCGTTTCTAGACGTTGCGCCCCAACAAAAATCCCATGTATCAGCTCTGTGGCTGTGGGCAAAATTTATTTTCAAAATATTCTTGGGTACCCCGAAATACCCCCTTATCTTGTCAGGGGTATCCCCTATGGTCGTTATAAGAGACTTTCAAACAGGTTATCTCTATAGCTCGTAGAAGAGGAGGAAAGGCCATGGCTGAGAAAACCAGCACCGACGATGGTGCCCTGTACCGTGCCTACAAATTCCGCCTCGACCCCAACCAGGCACAGACAATCGCGCTAGAGCAATGCGCAGGCGCATCACGCCACACGTACAACCTCCTCACCATGTACAACCGTCAAATCCTCGAAAACGAACAGGAATATCGGAGAACCCGTGCCGCCGAAGGTGCAGATCACGAGACGATCAACGGCGAGCTTAAGAAACTACGTGAGAAAGACCCGGCCTACCAGTTCCTCTATAAGGCTCGTGACAAATATACGCCTGGTTATAGGTCGCTGTATCTGACCCCTGAAGTCAAACGGCACCGCGCTGCAAGCAAAGCCATTGCTGCCGGCGCCGACCCCACTGTTGTCTGGCCAGAGACCGAACGGTATTCCGAACCATGGCTACATAGCATTAATAGCCGAGTCCTTGATTCGGGTCTGCTGAATGCTGGAAAAGCCTGGAAAAACTACAAAGAATCCCTTATGCACCTGCGTGCCGGCGCCCGAATGGGTGTCCCTTGTCGCAAGCGTAAAGGTGTCAGCCGCGACTCTTTTACTGTCGACCGCGACCCACGTAAGGACGAAGTTGGAGGCTACGGCACCCCCTACAAGCAGGGTGAGCCCGAATATGCGCGCCGCACGGCACAGCTGAAGCGTCGAGGCATTAAGGCAATCCCGACTATTGAGGACTACCGCCACGTGCGCCTCTCACACCTGGGTGTTATCCGCACTCACAACACTACGAAGCCCCTGGTGAAGGCTGTGCGTGCTGGCGCGAATGTCAAATCCTACACTGTCTCCCGTGCCGCTGACCGCTGGTACGTCTCCATCCTTGTTAAGCTGTCCCGTACCCCGGTGACCCCCACCCGTGCCCAGCGTTCCGCCGGTGCTGTCGGTGTAGACCTGGGCGTACGCTACCTCGCCGCGCTCTCTGACGAACAGGCACCGCAGCGCTTCGCGCGGTACTCGTCCTTGGAGTTCACTAGTGACGGCACTCCCACCCTGGCTAACCCTCGCTGGGCACGTGCCGCTGAGAAGCGTCTGGTGCGCCTGCAGCGTGCCCTCGCACGCGCCCAGAAGGGCTCTAAGCGTCGTGCCCGCATTGTGCAGCAGATTGCACGGCACCACCACCTGGTAGCCTTGCGCCGTGAATCGGGGTTGCACCAGGTTTCTAAGCGCCTGAGCACCGGGTACACCCTCATCGGGCTTGAAGACTTGGCTGTGGCGGGTATGACCGCCTCTGCTGCCGGTACCGTTGAGGTACCGGGTAAGCGTGTGCGCCAGAAGGCCGGGCTGAACCGGTCCATTCTGGATGCCGCTTTTGGTACGCTGCGCCGTCAGCTGGAATACAAGGCCAGCTGGTACGGCTCACAAGTACAAATCATTGACCGCTTCTTTGCATCCTCTCAGACGTGTAGCGCCTGCGGAGCACGAGCGAAAACCAAGCTCGGACTCCGTGTGCGTGTCTTTGAGTGCGCGGCCTGTGGTGTGCGGATTGATCGTGACGTGAATGCGGCACGTAATATTCGTGCGGAGGCTATACGGATGTATGAGGCGCAACTCGCCCCCGGCACGGGGGAGAGTCTAAACGGACGCGGAGTCGCAGGCTCTGATGCTGCCGGTTCGGTGGTGTTGGGGGATGTGGCGTTGGATGCGTCAAGGCCAGCCGCTACTGGCGGCGGGTCACCGTAGACGAGTAATCGTCTACTCATCCCCTTTATATATGTATACGTGTGGAAACTGAATAATTTTTAGGCTTTGCTCGGGTGTTATGCCTTGTCAACAAGTGTTTTCCCGTATGCGCGGGGATGAGCCGCAATCGATAGCCGGTTGAATGCTCTGCACCGCGTATTCCCTGTATGCGCGGGGATGAGCCGAGCGAGAAGCACGATATCGACGCGGCGGCACAGTATTCCCTGTATGCGCGGGGATGAGCCGGTATGAAAGCTGGAGGACTCTGGCCGTTCTTGGTATTCCCTGTATGCGCGGGGACGAACCGAGCAGATACAGGCCCATGACCTTCAGCGCCAAGCGTTTCCTGTATGCACGGGGGTGAGCCGGAATAGGGTTCCTGTGGTGCCTTTCACCCCCAGTATTCCCTGTATGCGCGGGGGTGAGCCCGACTTCGTATCGCCCTTCATGTCCTCCGAGATGTATTCCCTGTATGCGCGGGGGTGAGCCCCCTGAAACCTATGAGACGGAATGGGCGAAGGTGTATTCCCTGTATGCGCGGGGATGAGCCCCCAAGCTCCCTAATGCGAGTCTTTCAGCCTTCGTGTTCCCCGCGTGTGTGGGGACGTGTGTGGGGATGAGCCCGACAGACACGCTTATATGTTGGATTTTGGTCAAATTGTTGTATATTTGTCCCGTACCCTCTTTCGGTGTATGCCCGAGAAGGCAACATCTCAGCCGACGTTGGCTGTTCATTATAGACGGTTGAGCTCGACCCAAGCATGCCTGAAGCGCACCGACTTCTCGGGTTCATCCTTATGCAATTAGGGGCCCCTCGTCGCGCAAGAGACGAGTATGCGAAGTCGAAGGCTGAGGTAGAGCTTTTGCTCATGCAGGCTCGGACTGCTCTCGATCCGAGCATAGATGTTCAGGTAGCTCTCAACGACCTCCATGCCCGTTTTCCGAACGACGAACTTATTAACGAGGCCGTACACCTGAACTCGAATACCGAATGAATGGAAACATAATGGTGATCAATCACAAGCGACGGGGCGAAACACAGAGCGCTTCTAGCCTGCATCTGAGAGACATGCCCATCGACCACTTGTATGTGCGCTATCAAAGGATAGCGCGGAACCTGCCGAGACGGATTCGCTGGCTTGCTTTGATATTCGCGCCAACGAGCACGAGTTTCACCGTCTTCACCGCTGGCCTACTGAATGTTGCAGGGGCTCTGATGATTACGGCAGGTATCGGCCGGGTAACGTCAGGTGAGAGGACCCCAGGCAGTGCTATTTGGTTACTCATCTTCGCTTTCCTGGCTGAAAGCCTAGGGTACTGGGTGAAGGAACGCCAAGAGCTTATTCTCACGATCGCGGTTCGACAGCTTACATACCGCCGTTTCCGGGACATCTTTGGTAGGTCATCCCATCCGCCGGAAGCTCACGGGCATGTTCTCACATACCCAGCACAGATCAGCCAGTTTGCCTTCGTTGTTGATTTCGCTGTTTCAACCGTTCAGATTATTGCCTTTCTCGCGGCTTCGCTCGCGCTATATGGTGCAAGCGGCGCCATCGCTGCGTTGCTCATCACTGGATTGGTATTCGTCAGCGTCCGTCTCATCAACTTGGTGGGCCGACTATGGGAACAGTACGTCGCTCTAGAGGGAGAGCGTAGGCAGTGGATCCAGCGTGTAGCAAACGCGCTGCCTCGAGGGCGAAGCATCCCCAGCTGGGGTACCGCCCTGGACAAGGTCGCTAGCATCCGAAACACCGAAGAGCAGCTTCTGCACAGACGAGTCCCGTTGCAGATCCTGAATGGATTCCTTGAACGGGGAGCACTAACTGCGGTGCTCGCTGTGGTTGCGGTTCTCGGCGCGTGGCTCTGGCCATCCGCTCGTTTCGGTATTGGAATTATTTTGGCAGCCCGCTACCTGTACGCAGCGGTGCAGAACAACATCGTAAACTATCGGGTTATTCGGCTCGCTGTGCCAATGATGCGTGAGCTCGACAAGCTCGAGTCGTCTCCAAATTGCACGGTTAAACAGCAGGACTTGGTGGGGCAGCCTTCAAGTTCTAGAGAGGTGCTTGCAGCTACGTCTGAGCGCGCTGAAGCATTGCGTACATCCGTGACCACCCCCGATTCTGCTTTCGTACCACGCAACCCGGAAGTGTCCCATTCGGTGTTGTCAGCGTGGCGAGCTTCTGCTTCGCCACATCAGGTATCCCGGTTCACTAGCCTCGCTTTAGATATGGGGCTCACTGAGGATGTGATTGGGCGGTTCTGGCAAGACGCAGCAACCTTGTCGTCAGGAGAGAGACACCGTGCTGCTGTCGCAATCGTTTTGGCAGACAAACCGGACTGGCTAATTTTGGACGATACGTTCGCAGCGCTTGATCCTGTAACACGAGAAGTGGTTGCCGAGAGGATCTTAGAGTGCGTGCCAACGTGCACACTTCTGGCAAGCTCGGAGGAGTACGTACCGAGTGCTTTCACTCCCGGCAATGATACGAGGGTAGACCCTCTTGAGTTGCAGGCTCATAGCCCCGGGGCAGCTAAGGGGGTAGATGCTGGTTCAACGGATGTGAGCGAGGGACAGGACCTTCCTGACCCTGAGCCGAAGCGTGCCACATTCCGACGATCGGCCCTGTTGTTGTTTGGACCGCATTTGGTGTGGATTACGTGTGGCGCCCTACTCTTGAGCGGATCCGAAGTTGCTTTTGCATTGACGATTGCTCACAGTGATGGGCTGTCTGCTCAGGTTGCTGGAGTGTCAGCTGCTTGCGCACTGGCAGCAATTGTTGGGTCCGTCATGTTCTTTGGCCCGCTCTACTGGGCTCCCATCGCTAGGCTGAGCGATTTGCACAACCGGGTTATACGGAGGCTCGATCGATTCGCTACTCCTAGAACAAGCGGCGCGGTCATGGGGCGGATGGGTGAAGACTTCTCCGACCTTCAGATGTCGGTGCCTAGCGCCCTGGGTTCGGTATTTATGGTCATTCTACAGACCTTTATGCTCATCGGAGGCGCAGTGGCCGGCGCCCCGCTGTTCATAATCGCTGTGTTGGCGGTAGCACCCCTAGCGATGCTTGCTATGCGTCAGGGTTCAAAGTGGATTCTCCCTGCCTCGACGACGGCTGCCAATCGCCGAGGTGACTTCATCGGGGTGGTTGGTGCCCAGGCTGGCTTACACGCTGCGCCCGTCAGTGCAGGGCTGCGTCGGGCTGGAGAAGAAGCCTACGCTCATTCGGAGGCTGCATACGTCAGCAGCTCGATTCAGTTGGCGAACGCTTACGCACTGCGTACGGGACTGATTCAGCTGCTTGTGTCGTCACTGAATGTTTCTGCAGTGGTATTGGCACTGATGGTTGAAGGATCGAACTCAGTGGTTGCTCCCGCGGTCGTAATATATTTTGCAGTAACTCTGTCATCTGGTATCCAATCTACGGTGGAGACGCTGCAACAGGTTGGTGTAGTCAGCTTGACTGCGGAGCGTGTTCGGATGCTTGAAGAGTACCGGGCCGACCGTTCTTATCCGCCCGTGCGGTCTGCTGACCTGGCTCTGCTTGAGAGTGTTCTTGACTCTGGGTGTTCTATGGTTGCCTTGATTGGACCAACTGGCGCGGGGAAGTCCGTCATGCTTGATGCTCTATACCGCCGGTATCCCCAAGGCGAAGTGGTGATCGTACCAGATATCGATCCGTTCGCATCTGAAGCATCGAATTCGAGCGGGCTCATGCTTGCGCGTTCCGTGTTACGTGAAGGCGCTGCTCGGCTTGTGTTGCTTGATGAGACCTTGAAGGGTCTCACTCCGTCAGAGGAGCGCGCTGAGCTCGAATCGATGGCGTGCGCTATCGAGGGCAGTGACAAGCAGGTTGTGATTGTCCTTCACTCTCGCTCTAACCTTGATTGTTTCAAAGAAGTGGTGAATTTAGATGCGTGAGCTGACCCAAGTACTACGTTTTTCTCCAAGAACTATCGAGGACGAAATGTGAATCTATAGGGCCAAACCTATAGCGTGGACCGATTCGTCGGTGGCACTTCTGAACGAGTACGGCGTCACACTGTGCACACCTGACCGCGAGGCTACACCGCTGGACTTACCCGAGGCGGGAACCGCCCTGCTGGGCTTGCCCGCGGTTGATGACGACGAAGAATAGCCCCTGAGCTGTAGTTAAGCAGAAAAGGCACCCTTGCGGGTGCCTTGGTGCAAGGTCCGTAGCTTCGACCAGAATCCACCAGTACACCCCGCTACGGCTCACCCGTTATACCTCCTCGCCTTGCGGCGATTGTCTCAGGGTTCTTGTGTTACCTTGCTAACCCCAACTATACCTAAGCTCTGAAAACACCACCAGTAATTAGGTCATACCCTAAACCTATCCTCCAGGCGTTCTTTCCGCCCCACCAAAACCTCACCGCGGACCACCCACAGGGGTACCCGGCTGCGGTCTGCAGTCAAAACACGGTTGGG
Organism: Rothia mucilaginosa; assembly: GCA_963538455.1. Classification (GTDB taxonomy): domain Bacteria; phylum Actinomycetota; class Actinomycetes; order Actinomycetales; family Micrococcaceae; genus Rothia. The sequence continues at coordinate 153,875 of CAUTHR010000004.1, forward strand.
GTCGTCTCGCACGCAGGCTCGAAAAGTGCGAGAATGGAGCAGAAAAGAAAACTACGAAAGAAGATACTTTCATGCTTATTCTCGTTGTGAACGCCGGTTCTTCCTCCCTGAAGTACCAGGTGCGTGACACCTCCCTGCCCGAGGCAGAGCAGATGCTGACCTCCGGCCTCGTCGAAAACATCGGCACCGACGTGCCCAACCACGAGGTCGCATTCGACATCATGTCCGAGAAGCTTGAGCCCGTCCTGCACGGCCGCGAGCTGCAGGCAGTCGGCCACCGCGTGGTGCAGGGTGCAGAGAAGTTCACCCACCCCACCCTGCTGACCGAGGAAGTTGTCCAGCAGATCGACGACCTCTCCCCGCTGGCACCGCTGCACAACCCCGCACACGTTCAGGGCATGCGCGCAGCAATGCACAAGTGGCCCTCCCTGCCGCAGGTCGCTATCTTCGACACCGCGTTCCACTCCACCATGCCCGAAGAAGCATGGCGCTACGCAATCCCCTACGACCTGGCTGACAAGTACAGCATCCGCCGCTACGGCTTCCACGGCACCAGCCACGAGTACGTCTCCCACGTTGCAGCTGACATGCTCGGCATTGCACGCGACGAGTTCAACGGCATCGTCGCACACCTCGGTAACGGCGCGTCCGTGACCGCTGTGAAGGGCGGCAAGTCCGTGGACACCTCCATGGGCTACACCCCGCTGGCTGGCCTGATCATGGGCACCCGCTCCGGCGACATTGACCCCTCGGCACTGACCACCATCCTGAACCGCGACCCCGAGATTGACGCCGCACGCCTGGACACCATCCTGAACAAGGAGTCCGGTCTGCTCGCACTGGCTGGCTCCAACGACATGCGTAAGGTCGTTGAGGCTGCACAGTCCGGCGATGAGCGTGCACAGCTCGCACTGGACATGACCTCCTACCGCCTGATGAAGTACATTGGCGGCTACAACCTGGTCGTTGGCGGCGCGCAGGCACTGATCTTCACCGCTGGTATCGGTGAGAACTCCGGTGACTTCCGCAAGCTGGTCCTGGACCGCCTCGGCGCACTGGGCATCAAGTACAACGAGGAAGAGAACGCTAAGCGTTCCCCCGAGCCCCGCGTGATTTCCACCGAGGATTCCGCTATCAAGGTGCTGGTCATCCCCACCAACGAGGAGAAGGCTATCGCTGAGGCTACCGAGGAACTCGTCAAGAGCCTCTAAGCCCCACGCACCCCGCCGTGTAGGCGGCCCAGCGTAAAGTAATCCGCCGTAGCGCCCGTTCCGTACGGGTGCTGCGGCGGATTTCTTATGCCCGCAAGGCTGCGCGCCTGAGTCTCTGCACTGCGAATCCCTGCACCGTGGCGTACTGTAGCGTCGCGAATGGGCATTCTATGAGAAAAAGCGCATTCACATTCACTAGTACGTGCCCAAAAACGATAGAGTGGAATCAGATAACACTCGATACGAAGCGGACGAGATATGACTCAACCCCCTGAAAACCACCAGCAGCCCGGCGGGCAGTTCAACGCCCAGCCCGGCCAGCAGGCATTCCGTGCCCCCGGTGAGCCCCTCCCGCAGGATCTCTCCGCCGGCTGGCTCCCCGAAGATGAGCGCCAGAAGCCGGTCAGCCCCCTGCCCCAGCCGAGGCTCTTCGCCTACCAGTCGATGCTGCCGCCGAAGGTGCTGCACGCGCTGCGTCACCCCTCCGAAATTCCGTGGCTGGTCGCCGCCTACGCGGTTACTGCGGTCGGCTACATTGTGCTGTTCATGGCGCTCGCTGACCTGTTCAGCTCGATGATGCGTTACGTCTTCAGCTCAACCGGTGAAGGCTCGGTTCGAGTACCTTCTTCCGGTAGCACCGCGGCAAGCATGGAAGACCTGATTTTCCAGACGGTTGGTCTGCTCATCCTCGGCCCGATTGTTGCGTTCATTGTTCGTGCGATCTACTACGCGCAGCAGCGTGTGCGCGGTGTGCGCATCACCCCCACCCAGTTCCCTGAGGCGTACCAGATGCTCGCCGAAGCAGCTGAGGCTGCGGGTCTGCGCCGCGTGCCGGATGCGTACGTTATTCTCGGTAACGGCATGATGAACGCTTTTGCGGCAGGTCACGGCTTCCGCCGCTACATCTGCCTGTACTCTGACCTGTTCGAGATCGGTGGTAAGTCTCGTGACCCGGAGGCGCTGCGCTTCATTATTGGCCACGAGGTTGGTCACATCGCCGCAGGTCACGTCGGTTATTTCCGTCTGATTTTCACGATGCTGTTCAACCAGATTCCGGTGCTGTCGAGTGCGCTGTCCCGCTCGCAGGAGTACACCGCCGACAACTTCGGTTACCGTTTCTGCCCCGAGGGTGCCGAGGGCGCTGTCAAGGTGCTGGCGGCAGGTAAGTACCTGAACAAGCAGATCAACTTCGATGAGCTTGCCGACCGTGCCGTCACCGACCGCGGCCTTGCCGTCTGGTACGTGAACCTGCTGGCAAGCCACCCGGTTCTCACCTGGCGTGCGCACGCGCTGCGTGACCGCACCCAGCCCGGCCGCCTGTTCTGGCGCCCGACGGAGAACCCGGTCAAGGACGCCGCACCGCGCGTTCCTGTCCTGATTCCGGCGGCGGAGCCGGTGCACATGTGGCCCGACCCGATTCAGTCCACCGAGTTCATGCGGGAGCACCAGGACGCGTGGGCTGACTACACCCTGGAAACCGTGGACGTGTATCCCAAGCCTGAGAACGGCCCCGCGTTCGATGCGAACGCTACGCTGTTCGCTGGCTGGCTCACCGAGCAGGCTCGTGCTTTCCACGGCCAGCGTTGGGATGCGTACGCTGCCGCCGGTGGCGCGCCGGCACCGGGTGCGCCCGGTGGCCCGCAGGTGCCCGCACCGGGTCAGCCGTCTTACGGTCAGCAGCCCGGCTTCGGTCAGCCTGCCGCAGGCCAGTCTGCCGCAGGCCAGAACGGTGCTGAGCAGCCCTCTACCGGTCAGCCTAACGGCCAGTCTTCTAATGGTCAGCCTGCTCCCGAGCAGTACGGTTACGGCCAGTACGGTAGCTCCTCTGAGGGCGGCTCGTACGGTCAGGGTTACGGCTTCGATAGCGATAAGAAGTAGTTCCTGAGCCGCAGGCCCAAGAACCTTGATGAACCCGTCGGGGTGCGTGAAGCACCCCGGCGGGTTCAGCCGTTAACCACCTCGTACGTGACCCTCAGGTGAGAAGGCGCGCCCGCCAGCGCATCCGCCGCGTGCCGCGGTCATAGAATGGAAACCATGCTCTCATCACTTCGCTCCATCAAACTCGACCCGTTGCTGACCATGCTCATTAGCGCGGTCATCCTCGCAATTATCGTGCCGGCGCGCGGCGACTTTGCCGAATGGTTCAGCACCGGAACAAAGTTCGCGGTTGCCCTGCTGTTCTACCTGTACGGCGCTCGCCTCTCCACCGCGGAGGCTATTCGCGGCCTGACCCACTGGCGTCTGCACCTGATGATTCTGAGCTGCACGTTCGTGCTGTTCCCCCTGGTCGGTTTGGCGCTTTCACCGCTGCGTTTTGTGCTCGGTGATGGGCTGTACATGGGCATTCTGTTCTTGACCTTTGTGCCCTCGACCGTGCAGGCGTCGATTGCGTTCACCTCGATTGCGGGCGGTAACGTGGCGGCGGCGATTGTGAGCGCCTCGCTCTCTTCGATTGTGGGTGTGGTGGCGACCCCGCTGCTCGCCATGATGCTGATGAACACGGGCCATATTGAGTTCTCCGGAACGGTCTTCCTGGACATCGCCATTCAGCTGTTCCTGCCGTTTGTGCTCGGCCAGCTGACGCGCCGCTGGGTGGGCGAGTTCGCCAAGAAGCCGACCACCAAGTGGCTGGATAAGTTCTCGGTCATGATGATCGTGTATTCGGCGTTTTCTGCCTCGGTGGTGCAGGGCGTGTGGACGCGCGTGGCGTGGTGGCAGATCGTGCTGCTGGTCGTGCTCATGGCGATTATTGTGGTGTTCATGCTGTGGCTGACCGACCTGCTGGCTAAGCGTCTGGGCTTCAACCGTGCCGACCGCATTACGATTCAGTTCTGCGGTTCGAAGAAGTCGCTGGCGGCCGGCCTGCCGATGGCGATCATTATTTTTGGTGCGGGCTCGCTGGGCCTGATGATGCTACCGATCATGATTTTCCATCAGGTTCAGCTGATGATTTGTACCTGGCTTGCGGGCCGCTATGCACGCCTGGATGTGGTGGGTGCCGCCTCCGCGAAGGAAGTTCAGTAGGGGCTTGAACCCTATCTGCCGGGGTTGCTCGCCGGGTGCTTTCCTGGGCCTTTGAACCTGTGAGATAAGCCTCTGATGAGGGGGTTTAATGGGTTCTTTGGGTCTATTTGACCCGTCTACAAAGTGATATTGCGCGCTTTGGTAAAAATTCCCCCGACTAGTGCATACGCGTGCAAAATATGGTATTTGTACTGGTCAGTTGGTTTTCTGTGGGTTATGTGCACTCTATTGCATTAAAGTGACCGGCGAGACAATCAACACTATCGGGTGTTATGCGGCGAAAAAGCCCCGACTTTGCCCTAGAATATTTTGTCGTGGGTTAGACAGATTTGCATCTTGCATGCAAGAATTTATGACTCACAGGGGAACGGTTGAGATTCACTCCCTCACACCGCCCACGAGCGCTGATGCAGCGGATTCACTCCCCGCCCGCATCCCACACCGGAAAGAGACTCACTCACTCAACCGGAAGAAAGCTCAAGATCACCTATTCACTCAAACACAACTGGATACACTCAGCTTAATGACGCGCTTAGATTCTATCTATGCGCTAATCGCTGTTCTGTATCCGCCAAGAAAGAGGACACTTCATGGCTACCATCATGAGCGTGAACGTATGCGATTCCAAGTACAATGCTGACCCCACCGGCGTACGAGACTCCACTAGCGCTATCCAGAAGGCTATCGATGACGTTGCTGCGCAGGGCGGCGGCTCCGTGGAGATTCCCGGCGGCATGTACCGCGTCTCCTACCCCTTCATCGAAATGAAGCACCGCGTCGAGATTTTCGGCCACGGTCAGGCAACCCGAATTGTCGCTTTCACCGACAAGGGTATTCCGTCCACTAAGAACGGTAGCTACGAATGCACCGGCGTTTTCCACACCGGTAGCTACACCACCCCCATGAGCGGTGGCACCAACCAGAACAAGCCCATGCGTATGGGCGTGCGTGACCTGTTCATCCGCACCAACAAGTACAACCTGCCGCTGGATTCTAAGAGCAACCAGATCTTCCTGGAGAAGCACACCCAGCCCGTCGACAACGTTGCAGGCGTCATCTTCCACACCCGCATCGCGGACGCTAACCCCGGCGAGCCGGACGCAGTGCCCACCCTGTCCAACATCGAAATCTGGGACACCGCTATCGGCGTGGCCATCCTGGGCCTGGACGACCAGGGCATGAAGATCGACAAGCTGCGCATCCGCCAGACCCTGCGCCAGGGCCTGCTGGTCGGCAAGCCCGTCGGCCACCCGCTGCGTGCCCGTGAGGGTGACACCCCCGGCGCGGCAGATAACAAGTTCTCCATGATTGACGTCTCCGACGCCAACATGAGCTACGGTACCTTCGCCGGCATCGAGATTTACACCTCCCAGTCGAAGTTCGAGCTGTCGACCAGCTGGTTCAACAAGCGCAACATGGGTAAGAACGCCCTGTACGAGGTGAAGACCCGCCACGTGGGTGCGGGCTGGTTCATTCAGGGCACCCGCAACATGTTCATTGGCTGCACCGCCCAGGAGAACGCCGGTCACGGCTGGCTCGTGGAGTGGGGCAACAACCAGTTCATTGGCTGCCTGGGTGAGTCCTCCAGCTTCCAGGATGCTGTTACCGGCGGTGCTCGAGGTGACGAGGCGGCGAACTGGTACATTGGCCGTAACGCACGCGGTAGCCGTTTTGTGGCTCCTCGTTCGCACAACCCTTACAGCTGGGCGAAGGCTTCCCTGTACGGTTTCTACATTGAGAACAACATTCGCGATATGCACATTACGACTGCGTCCGCGAAGGATGACCGTATTGGTGAGAACAACATGATTGGCCGCCGCGTTCACGTGACCGGCGCTATGGGCGATAACGTGCTCATTGAGGTGGATCACATTCGCCATGCGACTTTCGCGCCGAAGCAGCTGGAGAAGCGCGGCAACGGCGTGTTCATGGGCTAACCCTCACGGGTTAGGCTCTGCGAGCTGAGGCTCGTGATCACAAAATCTTAAAACGCATACGTCTGAGGGGCGGGGAGTAATCCCCGCCCCTCAAGCATTATTGCTGGTCCTGTAATAGGTTATTTTTCAGACTGAGCGCGGCGTGCCGACGGTCGGTTATACGCCACAACCACAGCGAAGATAAAGAGCGTCAAGAGAATAAGCGTCACCACCACGGGCGCAGGATTTACCATGCTCATTTGCATGCGAACTCCTCCGTCCGGGACCGCCTCTGATCGCAAGCGTATCGTGCCAAAGAACGCCTCTCCCATAGAGCTATTCTCGCCTAGGCTAAAGAGCGTATAGATGGTGCTTCCGATGACTACCGCTACAGTGGCTACTGCAGCAGTAGCAAGCGAAGAAATACTATAGGTGAACCATTTCATGGCGCACTCCTTTTTCATTGCGGGAAATTCCCAAGACACTAAAGAACACGGCGAATCCAAGAAGCACCGCAATAATGGTCACGTTAACCTCCGTCGGGAGCCCAAACATATTCAGACCCACAGCAAAAGTTGCAACGACCGATAGCAGAAGAATCACTCCAATAACCACAGAGAATGGGTTTCCCTTTTCTGGTGGGAAGATAATACCCACGAGATTAGTCATGACGATGGACATCAGCCCAAATCCAAAAACACTCAAGATAGCTGATAGCTGACCCCCTTGCGCTAGATAAACCGTTCCAAGAACTGCACCTAGCGCAAGCATGATAGTTGCCTGCGAACCGATCAGCTGAAGGTAAAACACACCTGCCGATTGGCGGAACGGAGTAAGGCGACGCAGGGGTTCAGAAGATGCGTACGCGTAGATTCCCAAGAAAGCCGGGAGCATAATGTACGCCGGAGGCGCATCCCAGCTCTTCCAAGGAATTGCGAAAGCTGCCACCACAGCAGATACCAGCACAAACTGGTTCTCGAAGCTACGGAACTGCATCAGCACCAAAGTGCCAAATCGCGTGTTAGCAAGACTTCCAGGCAGGGCTAGGAAGTAGCTCCTGAGCGGAGTGTAGTCCTTCGGTGCGATTGCTATAGCTAGAGCTAGTAGCAGTCCACATACTCCTAGCAAGGCGAGTACAGCACCCAGCGCTCCTAGTACCCCTCCGATAGCTTCCTCAATACGGAGAAACGCCAGCTGGGGTGCCCATGGAGCAGTACCTTCGAGCAAACGAATCCGCATGTATTCGATGCTCTGGTCGCGCATCAGGCTAAATGCAATAGCCATAAGGCCCACAAGAAGAGCCGGTATGACCAGGCCACGCAAACGCGCCATTCCCACGAGGGCAAGGAGCCGCTCTACTCCCAAATGAATTACTAGCAGAATCAGGTAAGTAACAAGAGCCGGTGACACAACACCAAATAGGAAGAGCTCCGCGGCTTCCCACCCGACGACAACACTACAAGCAATAGCCAGCGCGCTTGAAAGACCGATAGTAGCTGTTCCAACGAGAATCATCTCGAATACAACACTCGCAATCAAGCGTTCCTTATTGGTCGCAGGAAGAGTGTACGTAAGTTCTGTTAGCTCATCTGCTTTCAGGAATAGAATTCGCACAATTGTGTAAAACGCAGCGACCCAGAATATAGATGAAATACCCATGCCTTCTAGCAATGGTGCTACCATTTCCGGGTTATTAAATGTTTGCCTAACAACACTGATACTCAGCAGAACATATCCTGCATATAGCGCCAAGACACCAAAAAATACGGCGTAACGAATTGGTCGATTTGCCAGAACTCCCTTTCCTAAAACGCGGCGGCGCAGGAAAAGGAAATAGAAGTGAACGAGCTGATAAACCGCGCTGAACCTCATAGGTCCCCCTCGATTTCATCCACAGTTTTTCGGACCATTGCGTCGAGAGTCCCATAGCGTTCTAGCAGAGCATTGGTAGCGTCGTCCTCGAGCACTACGCCGCGGTGGAGGAAGGTAACACGGTCTGCGCACCTTTCTAGGAGCGTGAAATCATGGCTACACAGCAGGATTCCGCGCCCTTCATCGCGTAATGTGCGCATATCGCGTTCAAAGGTGTAAATTGCATCGATGTCGATTCCGTTAAGCGTCTCATCAATGAGAGTGAGCGGTCGACGCAATAGCAACGCTGCAATGAGCTGAGTTTTCTTGCGCATACCGTGGGAGTAGTCTTCCATCAGGTCGTGCTGTCGACCTGTCATCTGGTAACGCTTAAAGTATTCCGCTACAGCATTCTCATCCACTTTCTCCTTGTACAGAGAGTGGATAAAACGCAGATATTCCAGACCGGTCAGAAATTCCGGCAGGTAGTCGTTGCTTGCCAGGTACATCAAGGAGGTGCGAGCAGCAAGGCTCTGGTGTTCATGACCGCTAATCTGAATATTGCCCTTCTTGGAGTGTAGAAGGTTACTTATCAGTTTCATGAGCGTGGATTTTCCAGAGCCATTAGGTCCAATTAGTCCATGAATTTCTCCGGAAGAGACTTGGAGCTGAACGTCGGTGAGGGCGGGTTTCCCAGCCCCGTACGCGTAGGTAATATCGTGCGCGTCAAGAAGCATTTTTGTCACACCCTTCGTTGTGTGTTGACCAGAAATTATTCGGTGATTGCCAAGTTATGCCGGGGTGCTCAATGCGCCTGCGGTCGTGCAATCAACGATGCCCGCACGGAACCTGAACAGTGGATGTTGTCGACATTTTTACTGCTTCAGACCGTGTTGTCTGCCGTGATTGGCCCGAATACAGATAGGTCCAGTCTGGTCGTACGCCAGGCTGGGCTCATGCACTTAAGTGTAATATATTTAGGTGTGTATCACGACACTATCTAGCTAAAAAATTTTCTCATGAGGCGTTAAACGTCTGAGGGGGAGTAATCCCCGCCCCTCAGGCGTTTACCCCACCCAGAAAACAGCCGAAAAACCGTTGAAAAACCGTAGAGAAACGGGGTAGGGGAGCGGGCATCACAGTGCCCGGTCGTCGCCTCCACACGCCCGATGCGGTACCCTTGAGCAGGAACAGGTCTACCGGTGCGCAGACCCGAACACACCAACGCACCTGCGAAGACACGCTCAGCTTCTGCACCGTACTCACTCAATACCGTATTCACTCAATTCACTCACCACGCCGCCTTCAGCACCGAACGCGGTACCCATCGAAAGAATTGAGACCCTCATGCCCGATACGCCCATGAGCATCAACGCCATCAACTACGGCGCAGACCCCACCGGTGCCAAAGACTCCACCGCAGCCATCCAGCGAGCCGTCGACGACGTCGCCGCACGCGGCGGCGGATCCGTAGAACTACCCCGCGGCATCTACCGCGTCTCCTACCCCTTCATCGACATCAAACACCGCGTCGAAATCTTCGGCTACGGCTCCTCAACCGTCGTCATCGCCCACTCCGACCGCGCCATCCCCACCACCGCCAACGGCCACACCGAATACACCGGCGTGTTCCACGTCGGTAGCTACACCACCCCCGTCTACGGCAACTACAACGCCAACAAGCCCATGCGTATGGGTGTGCGCAACCTGCACATCCGCACCAACGCTACTAACACCCCCATCGGCAGCTACCCGCTCGACGCGCACACCGCCCCGCTGAACAACGTCGCCGGCATCATCTTCCACACCCACCTGACCGGCGACCAGCTCAACGAACCCGACATCGTGCCCGTTATCGCCGGCGTGGAAGTCTGGGACACCGCCATCGGCGTCGCCGTGCTCGGCCTGGACGACCAGGGCATGAAAATTGACGACGTGACCATCCGCCGCACCCTCAACCAGGGCCTGCTACTCGGCAAGCCTGCCGGCCACCCTCGCCGCCCCAACGAAGGCCAGAACTCCGGCGCGGCAGACAACAAGCTACGCGGCGTAGACGTTGCCGAAGCGAACCTCAGCGGCGGCTCCTACGCCGGTATCGAGGTGTACGCGGCACAGGCGAAATTTGAGAACTGCTCCAGCAACAGCAACCACCGCACTAGCAACAAGTACGCCCTCTACGAGCCCGCCACCCGCCACGCCGGCGCAGGCTGGATCGTGCAGGGTGAACGCAACATGTTCATCGGCTGCACCGCACGCTCCAATGCGGGTCACGGCTGGATTATTGAGTGGGCGCACAACGTCTTCGTCGGATGCGAAGCGGAAGGTTCCAGCTGGGCTGGCACCGTCAGCGGTGCCGCCCGCGCCGACGAGGCAGCCAACTGGTACATCAGCCGCAACGCGCGCGGTACCCGCATGGTCGCGCCCGTCTCCTACAACCCGCCGGAGAAGCCCGCCTCCCTGTACGGTTTCTACATTGAAAACAAGATTTACGACCTGCGCATCATTGAAGGCACCGCCAAGGACGACCGCATCGGCGAGGGCAATATGCTTGGCCGCCGTGTGTACATTACCGGCGCAATCGGCGCGAATGTGGTTATTGAGGTCGAAGAGCTGCGTCACTCCACCTCGCCCGCCGGTCAGCTCACCAAGGAAGCCTACAACGTGATGCGCGGTTAGCGCGGCTAGAAGACACGCCTAGTAGACACGCCCGAACCGGTTCAGGACTTTCCTGTGAATCGTAAGGGAGACGCGTGTGCCCTAGTGGGCGCGTTATACCGCGATATATCAGCTAAAAATCAAAGCAGCTGCGAATGGAATACATACCATTCGCAGCTGCTTTGTCGTTTAGAACAATGTTTAGTTTTTAGTTGATAAAAGTCTCAATTGAATATTGAATAAAATATCAATATCTACTTTAAACTTTCTATGGTGGTGTAAAACAGTCTATTCACTGTGCACCACCACAGCCGTGCCCCCACGACGCGGAACAGTCCCCTCGGTGACAGTCCCCTCAGTGTAGGACAAAGCCGCATCGCCGCACGTCAAACCCTATTCATTGCCGCTTCTCACTATTCCTCAACGCGCCCTTTCCTCTTTTCCTATTCGACCCATGTGGCGACCTCAAAGTCGACCCTAAAGTCGACCCTAAAAACCGGTTCCTTCCGGCCGGTTCTCAACCACAATTACATAAGGACACATCCATGCTTCCGGTAATCTCCCGAGCGTTCACATCCGCTCCCCGCGCACGCCACACCCTTGCCCTCACCCTCGCACTCGCCCTCGGTGCCGTACCCGTCACCTCCGCCGTGAGCGCACAGCCTGCCGCCGCCGCAGAACCCGCAGTGAACCTGCAGCTCGTCATCAAGGCACAGCAGCCCAAGGACAACCCCGCATACCTAGAATGCGTCGCCACCTTTGTCGGCACCATGAACGCCACCCCCGGCGTGTGGGCGGTCTGCCACGGCTACCTCGACAGCGAAGAATACACCGTCACCCGCCGCCACAGCACCGCAACCGTCACCCGCGGCCAGCTCGTGCGCATGCTCTACCGCATGGCGGAATCGCCGACCGTCAAGAACCTGCCCAAGACCTCCCCCTACAAGGACGTGGCAACCACCGACCCCGACTACGCCGCGTACATTTGGGCGGCGGATGCGGGCATCACCTCCGGCTGGGATGATGGGCTCTTCCACCCGGACGACTACGCCACCCGCAACACCCTCGCCGCGTTCCTCTACCGTGCCGCAGGTAGCCCCGACGGTGCCGCACGCATGCGCCAGATCCGCCGCCCACTACGTGCCGAAGCTAAGAAGGTTGAGCAGTTCAAGACCGAAAACCGTTGGGCAGCCCGCACGCTCGGCGCCTACCCCGAAGTCGACCGCAACGGTGACGGTGCAGTAGACGTGGTGGACCCCGCCAGCCCCCTGTACTTCTCCGACGCCCTGTACATGCTCAAGGCGTACAGCGATAAGGGCCTGAAGGTTGTGGGCACTCCCGCCGTTGACTAGGGGTAATACCGACTATCTTTAGTGCTGACTAGCGCATATATTCACCGCCCGCCGGTGCGACCCAATGGGTTGCGCAGGCGGGCGGTGTGCCGTTTTGGCAGGTTGCGAGCGCCCGTGCCGGTGAACCCATCACCGCCGCGCAATCGCCGCCGCGCAATCGCCTCTGTGCAATGAAAGGCGCCTGCGCTGCACCCGCTAAGCTAGAAGGCATGAAGATTGCCACCTGGAACATCAACTCAATCCGCGCCCGCGAAAACCGCGTCGAAGACTGGCTCGACGAACACGACGTTGACGTGCTCGCCCTGCAAGAAACCAAAACCAAAGACGAAACTTTCCCCTTTGACCTCTTCGAATTCATGGGCTACGAGGTTGCGCACTTCGGCCTGAATCAGTGGAATGGCGTGGCAATCGCCTCCCGAGTCGGCCTTGAAGACGTGCAGCGCGGCTTCGATAACCAGCCGCACTTCGGCAAGCCCGGTGAACCCGAGGTGCTGGAGGCGCGCGCTATCGGTGCGACCTGCGGCGGCTTGCGCATCTGGAGCCTCTACGTGCCTAACGGCCGCGGCCTGACCGACCCGCACATGGACTACAAGCTCCGCTGGATGGAGGCCCTCCGCCAGAACGTGCACAACGAACTGGCTGCCAACCCGCAGGCGCAGCTCGCCCTGGTCGGTGACTGGAACGTCGCCCCCGAAGACACCGACGTGTGGGATATTGACTTCTTCCTGCGCAACGAAATGACCCACGTTTCCGAACCCGAACGCCGCGCCTTCGCCGCCCTGCTCGATGAGGGCATGGTGGATGTAGTGCGCCCGCACACCCCGGGCGAGTACACCTACTGGGACTACCAGGCGGGCCGCTTCACCAAGGACGAGGGCATGCGCATTGATTTTCAGTTGTTCTCGCCCGCGCTCGCCGCCCGCGTGGAACGCGCCTGGATCGATAAGGTGGAGCGCGCCGGTGAAGGCGCAAGCGACCACACGCCGGTCGTGGTTGAGATTGCCGACTAGACCGAGCGCCTAGCTTGCCGTAAAACCGCGTGCAGTAGGGAGGCGGGGGAGGGATCCCTCGCCTCCTTGCTGTATCTGCAGGTGCTTCTGTTCCTGTGCGCCTGCCCTTGTGTGTCTGTCCCTGTGTTTCTGTCCCTGTGTTTCTGCCATATTTCGGGGTTTTCTGTGTGGCTTAGTTGAAAAGTTCGGCTAGGCGAACTATTGTTAAATTCCGCCCGGGACGACAGGCAAAAGCGCATTATGATGCCTGCGCAGACACACCTGTGTCCCTGTTGCCCCGGCGCGGCAAATTCCACACATCAACCACATGCTTAAACCCGTGACTTCCAATGAAGGATGCCTCATGAACGCTTTCACCCCCGCAGGCAGCAACGCACGCCGCCTCGTCCAGGCGCTCTGCGCCGCCCTCGCACTCACCCTGTTACTCGTGCTCACCGGTTGCGGCAACACTGCCAGCACCACCGATGGCGCTAAGAGCAGTAGCGGCAAGAAGACCGTGCTCACCACTTTCACCGTGCTCGCAGACATCGCCCGCAACGTGGCAGGCGACGACCTGAACGTTGAATCCCTCACCAAGCCTGGCGCAGAGATTCACGAGTACGAGCCCACCCCCTCCGACCTGAAGAAGGCACACGCCGCCGACCTGGTGCTCGACAACGGCCTGAACCTCGAATCCTGGTTCGCCAAGTTCGTTGAAGAATCTCACGCTAAGCACGTGACCGTCTCCGAGGGCGTCACGCCCATCTCCATTACCGAGGACGCCTACGCGGGCAAGCCCAACCCCCACGCCTGGATGAGCCCCAGCAACGTGCAGAAGTACGTGGACGTGATGATTCGCGAATTTAGCGCCCTCGACCCGGCCCACGCCGCCGACTACAAGTCCCGCGGTGAAGCCTACAAGAAGCAGCTGCAGGACGTGCGTGACGAGCTCGTCAAGGAAATCTCCACCCTGCCCGAGAGCCAGCGCGCACTCGTCACCTGTGAAGGTGCCTTCTCTTACCTGGCGGCAGACGCGGGTCTGAAGGAAAAGTACATTTGGGCGGTCAACTCCGAACAGCAGGCGACCCCCTCGCAGATTTCCTCCGCAATCGATTACGTGCGCGAGAACCAGGTGCCCGCCGTGTTCTGTGAATCCACTGTCTCCGATAACCCGATGCGCCAGGTAGCCGACGCCACCGGCGCACGATTTGGCGGCGTGCTCTACGTGGACTCGCTCTCGGAGGCGAACGGCCCCGTGCCCACCTACCTGGACATGATCCGCTACGACGCACGCACCATCGTGGCGGGCCTCAAGGGCAACTCCTAAACCCCGAATAAACCCGGCATAAACCCGGGTAAACCCCAAACCCCCGATAGGATAGGAGGGGCGGTCGCCTTCACGGCTCCGCTCCTCCCACGCCGTTAACACTCGCTCACACAGCGCCCACTCACACCCACCCACTCACCACCACACAAGCAAGTACACCCGCCGCACGCATACGGTGACCACCAGAAAGAACACAAGGAATGAGCACTCTTCTCAGCTGCGAAAATGTGCACGTGAACTACGGGCCAGTCCGTGCCCTCACCGGCGCATCCTTCACCCTGGACACCGGGCGTATCTGCGGCCTGATCGGTATGAACGGCTCCGGCAAATCCACCCTCTTCAAAGCCATCATGGGGGTCGTACCCGTGCACGCCGGCAGCATCACCCTTGACGGGCAGCCCGTCGGCGGTCACCGTGGCGGTCGCGGCAAGAACGCGCACCACCGCGCCGGACTGGTCAGCTACGTGCCGCAGAGCGAAGAAATCGACTGGACCTTCCCCATCTCCGTGCGCGAGGTCGTCAGCATGGGGCGCTACCGCAACCTCGGCATCACCCGCCGCCTGCGTGCCGCAGACCGTGCCGCCGTGGATAAGGCGCTCGCCCGCGTGGAACTGACCGACCTTGCCGACCGTCAGATTGGGGCGCTCTCGGGCGGCCAGCGTAAGCGCGCCTTCGTGGCACGCGCTATCGCCCAGGGTGCCCAGTTGCTGCTGCTGGATGAGCCCTTCGCCGGCGTGGACAAGCGTAGCGAGGCGATGCTCATTCAGGTCATCGAACAGCTACGCGACGAGGGCGCGACCGTGCTGGTGTCCACACACGACTTGGCGACCCTGCGCCAGTTCGCTGACGAGGCGCTGCTGCTGCGCGGTGAGATTCTGATGCACGACACCCCCGAGAAGGTGCTCGCCCCCGAGAACCTGGTGCGTGCCTTCGGCATGGAAGTGAACGCCGGTGCGCCGACTGCCGCCAGCGCTACTACCTCCGGCACTACTATGAACAGCTCTGCGGAAGGGAAGAACTAAATGGACATCCTCAACTTTCTGGTGGAGCCGCTGACCCTGCCCTTCATGCTCCGCGCATTCGTGGTCACCGTCATTGCCGCCGCCGTCTGCGCCCTGCTCTCCTGCTGGCTCGTGCTGCTCGGCTGGTCGCTCATGGGCGATGCGATCTCGCACGCGGTGCTGCCCGGCGTGGTGCTCGCCTACATTTTCGGTGTACCCTTCGCGGTGGGTGCGGTCATTGCCGCGCTCGTGGCGGTGGCGCTCATCGGCGGGGTGCGGCGTAGCGGCCGCGTGCGCGAGGACGCCGCGATCGGCATCGTGTTCACGACCATGTTCGCGTTCGGTCTGGTGCTGATTTCGGTGACGCCGTCGAATACCGACCTGAACCATATTCTCTTCGGTAACGTGCTGGGTGTGTCCTGGTCGGACGTATGGCAGGTCGCTATCCTCGCGGTGATTGTTGCCGCTGTGCTGCTGGTGAAGCGCCGCGACTTTGTGCTGTACGCCTTCGACCCGGGCTTTGCGCAGGCGGTGGGGTTGCGTCCGCGTCTGCTCGGCGCGCTGCTGCTCATTATGCTGGCGCTGACCTCCGTGGTGGCACTGCAGATTGTGGGCGTGGTGCTGGTCGTGGCGATGCTCGTCATCCCCGGCTCCACGGCGCGCCTGATTACTGACCGGTTCGTGCCCATGCTCGCGGTGAGCGTGGGAGTGTCCCTGGTGGGTACGCTGACCGGCCTGTATGCCAGCTACCACGCGGACGTATCCCCCGGCGGTGCCGTGGTCGTCACGCAGGGTCTGCTGTTTGCCCTGGCGTACGTGTTCGCCCCGCGCTACGGTCTGCTGGGCAGGATGCGAGCCCGCCGGCTCAGCGTGACGGCAACAGAGCGTGATGACTGAGCCGTCAGCTTCCTCAGAAAGCTCACCACATACAGCAATAGGCGGAAAGTCCCACCGTGGGGCTTTCCGCCTATTGCTATCTTCTGAAGGTTAGGGGCGCCTCTAACGCCCTGTATCTAGCGCACTGTGCGGGACACGAACAGGGAGGCGGTCGCCTCCGCACCCAAAGGAATAATCGTGCCGCCGGGCTTCACCGCACCGGCTGCGTCCGTCTCGTGCAGGTTGCCGGAACCGGCACCGACCACGCTCACGTTCACCGCCTCAGAGAAGGGCGCTCCCTCCTCAATGTGCAGGCGCACACCGGGCACAAAACCGTGGCCCTGCAGGTAACGCAGCAGGCGCGGGTCGTCATCATTAATGCGTTCGAGCACGACCGTTTCGCCGGGTTCACACTGGCTCAGCGGCACGGTCTGCGGAAAACTAATGCGCCCCGAAGAGTCGGGGATCGGGTCGCCGTGCGGGTCGCGGGTCGGGTGCCCCAGCAGGGTGTCGATGCGGTCCACCATGAAGTCGGATACCGCGTGCTCCAGAACCTCCGCCTCGTCGTGTACACGGTCCCAGGTGTAGCCGAGAGTCTCCACGAGGAACGTTTCGATGAGGCGGTGGCGCCGAATCATTGCCAGCGCGTAGGAGCGGCCGGTTTCAGTGAGCTCAATAGCGCCGTAGGGCTGATGCTCGATCAGGTCGGCGGCGGCGAGGCGCTTGAGGCCGTCAGATACCGAAGAAATGCGCAGGCCCATGCGCTCTGCCAGGGCGGATGCGGTGGCAGGGGTTTTGGTCCATTCTTCGAGGCTCCAGATTTCCTTGAGGTAGTTCTGGGTGCTGACGGAAAGTTCTGAAAGAGGCATAAAGATAAGTTTACCTTTTCTCGGGTTTTGCCTGTCGGGATGATGGTTGCGGAAGCGGTGAAAATCCAGGCTTAAAGAGCGTCCCGCCCGGCGGTTCACCCCTGGCAGGGGGTGACCATCACGGGCGGGATCGGGTGTTCGGTTCCGCGCTGGCAGCTACGAAAGGCTGGCAGGTACGAAAGGCTGGCAGGCGCGAAAGAATGAGGGGTGCGCGGCGGCGGTTAGGTGGCGCGGCGGCGCGAACGGTCAATACGGGTCAGCAGCTCGATGAGTGCACCGCGTGCCGCCTGCTCCTCATGCCAGAGGGAGCGGACGAGGGTGCGGCTGACCGCCTGGGTGGTGATGCCGAGTGCGGTTGCGGCGGCTTTCTGCTGGCCGCGCACGCCGGGTACGAGCAGGTTTACCACGCGCCATTCGGCGTCGGTGCGGTCGGCGCATACGCGGTAGAGCAGGCGTGCGGATCCTGCGGCGAGGTCGGCGAGGTGGCGGTTGTCGGCGCTGACGCTGATGCAGCGTACGGGTGCGCCTCCCTGCGCTTCTTCGACGGCGAGGCGTGAGAATTCGAGGGCGTCGCCGGTGCAGTCGGTGGTGCTGACGGCGCCGAGTGCGCCTGCGAATCGGGGGATGTTGAGCTCGCCGATTCCGATGCCGACCCAGAAACCGTTATCGCGCGCGGCAATGAGCGCCGCGTGTAGTGCGTCGCTGGCGCGGTCGAAGGCGCCCTGAATTTCGTCAGGGTATGTCTGGGCGAAGGCAACACGCGGGTTGAGCTTTGCGAGTTCGTCCGACAGTGCAGTGAGTGAGTGCTGTGCGGAACGTTGAATAAAGGTTAGAACGAACACCTTCCTATTATGCCGTAAAACCTTCAACAAGCGGCGTAAGGTTCGCCGTAATACCGGCAACATTTAAAGCCTCAAAAATACGCATTGATAAGGGGAATTATCGTGAGTGTGCACTGTATGCAGAAATCCTCAAAAGGACGTAGAACACCCCCGAAAGGCAAATAATTTTCATGCAAGTGCACGTTGAATTATTCGCTTTCGGGGGCGTTGAGTGGAGTTGATAGATGGGGCTACCGCGGAACTACTGTGCGTTCGTTACCTGCGAGATATGAGGCAGTTGACGCAGTGGCTTCTGGAATACCATCACCACCAGCGACAGGAAAATGAACACCGCGTAGAACAGCGCCGTATAGGTAATGCCCCAATCAACAATGAGGAAGCCAGCCAGCAGAACAGCCAGCGGGGTCAGCGCCATATTCGGGATGCCCTGCACCGAGTGCACGCGACCGATCATATGCTCCGGGGTGGATGCGTTGATGTACGCAATGATGCTCGAATTGAAGGAGGGAAGCACAATACCCGCCAGCACAATCAGCAGGCACACCGCCCACAGCATCGAATGAACCACCGGCAGTAGCAAGTAACAGGCCGACATGATGGCCAGGGAGGTGATGCCGAGCGGGCCGAGCGCAAACTTCTCGGTCAGCGGGCCGACCAGGAACGAACCGAGCAGCACGCCCACACCGAAGGCGCTCGCAAAGATGCCGATGAAGAGCGGGTGCGCGCCCTCCAGGGTGTAGTAGTAGATGAAGGTGAGCGGAATACCGACCGTTCCAAAGTTCGCAAGCGTTGAAACGAACGCAATGGACACCAGTACCTTGTTCTTCAGGATGTACTCGAAACCGGCTTTTGAGTCCTGCCAGAAGCTGGTTTTCTCGCCCTCCTCCTCTTCTGCGGGCTGCCGACTAGCGCCGTAGGTCTTGGGTGCGACGATGAACGCCAGCAGGTTGACGACCGCGTGAACTGCGGTCATGAGCACGGTCGAGAAGCCAATAATGATGCCGGCGACCGGGCCACCCAGCAGGTTAGCGGTGGACTCGCGCGTCTCACCCATACCGGAGGCGTACCCCAGGTGTTCCTTGGGCACTACGCGGGTGATGATGGACTGTTCACTCGGGTAGTCGAAGGTGGAAATGATGGCGGCGAGAGAAATCGTGATCACCAAAACGTAAATGTTGGTGACGTTGAAAACGAGGTAGAGAAGAATCGCTACCCAGGACAGCGACTGGCCGATACAAGACAGTGCCAGGCACTTTGAGGGGCCGATTCTGTCGACCCACGTTCCAGATACCGCTCCGGCGCAGGTGGCGAGAACACCCGCAACGAAGAGGGTGATACTCGCAGCTTCGGGGGAGCCGGTCAGCGCCAAAATAATGATGGGCGTGGTGATATAGCTCATCGAGTCTGAGAGCTGGTTGGCTCCAATGGCGAAGAGAGTATTTCTAAAATCTTTATTCTTGAGTAGCTCGGTGTTGACACTCATGGGGGACCTCCACGATGGGGTTTAGGGTGTCGCGCGGTGTGCAATCCGCCGTGTGTGGTTCGTCGTGCGCAATCGTGTGAGTGAATACCCTGACAGTCGGCTGTGCCTGCCTGTATTTGCCTGTTTCTGCTTGTGCCCGCCGGTCATGATGGGTGGTTGAGGATGCACGGAGCGGCTCATCGGGAGCCACCCCCCCCCGCACAAATAGTGTGTCGCGCGATACTTTAGATTCTATAAGAGATGTGAATCATATACGTGAAGGCTAGTTGAAAAACTTTCCTCATTTTGAGTATTGACATTAGGGTTAGTCTGACTATAATTCACTCTTGGTGCTTTCGGTGGCTAAACCTTCGGCGGCTAAACCCTGACTAAACCTCAGCTAAACCCGATTCCGGGCACACCAAAGACCCCCCCCGCAACGCAGCGGGGAACTACTCAGCGGGACGCTACTCCACCAGGCCCGCGAAGCCCGACAGAGCCAGCACCTCCTCAACATCCTGTGGCACCGAACGCGCCACCCACGGCGAATGCACCAACACCGCCTGCCACTGACCGCGCGACACCGCCACATTCAAACGATTCGGCGACAGCACAAACCCGGTACCGCGCCCAGAATCAACCCGCGACGACGCCAACGACACCAACACCACCGCAGCCTCCTGACCCTGGAACTTATCCACCGTGCCCACGCGCACGCCAGCACCCGAAGAATCCGCCAGTCCAGCGGCAATCAGCGCCTCACGCACACAATCAACCTGCGCGTTATACGCCGCCACCACAATGCAATCCTCAGCCGCCAACGGGCGCGGCTCAGCACCAGCCGCCGGAACCCACTCACGCCCCAACAGCTCACGCACGCAATCCACCACCGCCTGCGCCTCCTGCACAGAACGCACCGAACAGCCCGCATGCTCCACCGGATACGACACCACACCCGGCTCAACACCCTGCAGAGTGCGACCAGCCGTCGCCGCCGCGCTCGCCAACGCGCCATCATAAGACAGCCACGAAACCCGCTCGCACAGCGCCGAATCCATGCGCCACGACTCACCCAAGAAATAGCCAAAACGAGGATCCAATGCCGCCGCACCATCAGACAACCAGCCCAGCGCCGAAACATCCACCGGGTACGGATGCACACCCGTGGACACCTGCGGCAACTGCTGCGGATCACCCAACAGCAGCACCGAACGCGCCGCACGAGCCGCCGCCACCGTATTCGTCAGCGAGAACTGGCCAGCCTCATCAACCACCAGCACGTCCACCGACCCGGCAGGCACGCGACGCTCACTCACGTAATCCCACACCGTGCCGCCAAAGAGTAGACCGCCCTCACCAGAAATCAGCTCCACCAGCTCAGAATCAGACACCTCAGACCACGGGGCATCCGGGGTCACCGACTTGCCGCGCAGACGCACCGCACGCGAAACATCAAAACCATCACGGGCGCAGCACGCCAGCATGAGGTTCTCAATTACCGCGTGCGACTGGGCCACCACGCCCACCTTCGCACCCTCCGCCACCAGGCGCGCAATCACGTGCGAGGCGAGGAAGGTCTTACCCGCACCGGGAGGGCCCTGAACCGCCACATAGGAGCGGTCGAGGGCGCGAACCGCCGCGTGCACGGCATCCACCGTGGGCAGGTCAGAGCTCAGAAAATCAACCTCACGGGGTAGATTTTCTGCATTTTTGGCGTTCGAGGCGCTCTGCTTGAGGCGCGGAGGGCGGCGGAACAGCAGGTCTGCGGAGGCGCTCTTCACCCCCGTCAGGGATGCCGCTGCATCGAGCACGCTCGGCAGGGTGCGGGGCGAGGCGGGGGTATTGGAGGACTCGCTGGAAGCCCCGGAGCCCTCGCCGGGCACGGGGTCGCTGGGCATGAGAGCGCCGTCGAACAGCAGCCCGTGCACATCAGACTGCAGAGCCGCCTCAATCGTCGCCGTAGACACCGGATCGCCAGGACCAATACCCGAAGGCAGGGCGCCGTGCGGCTCATCCTTCACGCGGATGCGCTCCTGCAGAAGCACCTCCAAGAACTCGCCGGTCGACCCGCCAGTAGACTCTGCGGCAGTCTCTTCGGGGTCCACAGAATCCTCGGATCCAGCACGGAAACCGCCCTGCGCCACCGCCAGCACACGCATGCCAAAGAAACCCGTCGCCGCCAACTCGGCGGGCACACGCTCACCCGGATTCGACGCACGGAAATAATTCAGCTGCGACTCCATACGGTCCAGCGCAATCTGCGGGCTCAGCCCCGCCTCATACGCACAAAACACCGCACGGTCAGAGGGCGCAATCACCAGGCTCGGGTCAGCCTCAATTCGCGCACGCAATAGGCGCACCTGCGCGCCGCGCACACGATACCAGCCGGGGGCGTCCTCAACCTCGGTGGGCTCCTTCATGGCGGCGGCGAGCGCCTCCAGGTCTGCGGGGGTGTTCAGAAGAGCATGCGCGTGCTCCGCCGAAAGCACCTGCACCCGATCAAGGTACGCGTAATCGCGGCTCGCCACCCACGCCGTCGGGCCGTCCTCCAGGCGGCGAATGTGTTCACGCCAGAACGGGGCACGCTCACGGCGGTGATAATTCGTCATGGACAGCAGCATCGCCGCCTCAAGCTCACCGGCGCCCCAGCCGTGCTCCGCCGCGTGCTCTTCCAGGGATGCGAGCTGGGCATCCAGCAGGCACTGCAGGCGGTACTGTTCGCTGTCGTTCTCCACGGCGGCGGGCACCCGGTACATGACCGGATGCTCCTCGGTTTCGGGGTCTTCGGCGGCGTCTTCGGTGATGAGTTCCGGGGCTTCGGTTGCGAGGGCAAGAGGTGCAGCCGCGTTCAGGCATGCGTTCAGGCATGCCGGGCACTCGTCGCAGGTCAGAAAATACGGGATGCGCTCGGCAAGTTCCGCCGGTTCCACACCCTCGTTCAGCGCCTCGGTGAGCAGCAGGAGGCGCTGCTCCTGCAGGTGAATCAGCGGCAGAATACGCGCCGAATCAACCCGGTGAGGTTGAGGAACGGGGGAGTGGTGCTCAGTGTGCTCCGAGTCGGGTTCCGCACCGTGCTCCAGGTAGAGGTCGAGGCGCACCGCGTGCTTGGCAGTCTCGGTGGCACTGGCGGTCAGCAGGTGAGCCGCCAGGGCACCGCGCAATAGTGCCCGATGTGCCGCCTCACCCAGGTACGGGGTGCAGACGATCCGGGCGGTATTGCTCTTGGCGGTGCTGTCCGCAGCCGGGCAGTCGAGGCGGTCGAGCTCCACCGTGTAGGTCAGCCCCGCCGCGGAGGTTGCCACCAGGGGCACCGGGTGCGCTGTGCCGCCCACGTGCTCACTGCCGACCATTCCACCTTCGGCCAGCACTCGCAGGCACTCGCGGTACGCCTCGCGGGCGCGCTCTGACTTCTCGGGGGTCGGGCGTGCAGACTGCTTCTGTACACGCTCCTGAAGCTCGGTGTAGAGCCGCAGCTCGCAGGCGGAGGTGGCGGTTAGGTCAGCGAGGGTGAAGGTAAGGTCCATGGTGACTTTTCTGCTGGAGGAGGGAGAAACAAGGCGGGTGTGAAATCCCGCCGCGGGGAGTGGGCGCGAGCCTCGGTTGAGGAGTCTATCGGCGCTCCGTGCCACCCCTTGTTCTGAGAGGTTTTGCCCCCGAGAGGTTGATTTTCAGGTTTCACGTGAAACATTACAGAAAATCAACCTGAACAGGGTGATTTAAGGGGCTTTCGCTGCTTCCGTAGTAGCGTCCGCGGAAGCTTCCAGCGCACTAGAAGCACTCGGCGCAGTCGAGCGATTCGCAATCGCCGCCGCGGCAGCGTCCACGCGTTCCTTCGCGGCGGGCAGCGCATCCGAGCCGCCCAAATCGTTCAGAATAATCGCGAAAATCAAGCGGGTGCCGTCGGGTCGGGTCGCCACGCCGCACAGCGAAGACACTGTGTACAGGGTGCCGGTCTTCGCCTGCACAAAAGTGCGCGCGTGCACGGCATTCGCCGCACCAAAACGGTCGGTCAGGGTGCCGCTCACGCCCGCCACCGGGAAGGTGCTCATGAGCTGCTCGGCGTGCTCGTCGGCGTTCATGAGCGCCACGACCTGCACGAGGGTTCGGGCGGTCACGCGGTCCGTCAGGGACATACCGCATACGTCCGCCTGCACCAGGTTTTCAATGTTCACGCCGGCATCCACGAGCGCCTGGCGCACGGTCTGCTGTGCCGCTTCGCCGCTGCCTTCCTTACCTGCGGCAATGGCGGCGCAACGACCGAGAACCTCCGCCAGGGCGTTGTCGGATTCGAGCATCATGTGCTGCGCCTGCTCCAGCAGGGTTGCCGACTCGACCGCGGCGATTTCAACCGCTTCCGCGGGGGCGGTACGGCGCTCAGCCAGGGTGAAGCTCAGGCCGGACTCCTTGCCAGCGGTGTTGAGTGCATCCACGTACGCCTGCTGGGCGGCAACCGCCGCATCGTCCGGGCGTACCGGGTTGCTTGCGGTCGACTTGCCCGGCACCGTGTGCGATTCGAGCGCGATCGGGTGAATGGGCGTGATCTGGCCGGACGCCACGTCGGCAGCATCCCAGCCGGGGTTCACGCCGGGGCCGCTGAAGAAGGTGCCGTCCAGGTAGACGGGCAGTGCCGCGGCAGGCTTCTCACCCTGAAGAAGCGCCTTCACGGTCAGCTCGGCGAGGGTTCCCAGGCCTGCGCGTCCCACAATCTGCTTCGGGTTGGAGGCGCCCGCACCGAGCAGGGTGTCGCCGCCCGCCATGAGGTACAGTCCGGCGGCGTCGTGGGTGACGCGGGTGCGCAGGCGTGCCTGCAGGTTCGCGTAGTGGTTGAGCGCGAACAGGGTCAGCACCTTAAAGGTGGAGGCGGGCACACGCGCGGTGTCGGCGTTGGCGGCGTACAGGTCGACGGGTGCGGTGGCCGCCTTGACGCTGGGCAGGTTGCCGTCCATGCCGGTGACGAGCAGGCTGTACTGCGGGTAGGTGCCGTCCGCAAAGAGCGCGGTGAGGGCGTTGCGTAGCTGCTCCTGTTCCGCTTCGGGTAGTGCGGGGGTGAGGGTCGGGCTCGGGGTGGCGCTGGGGGTTGCGGAGGCGGTCGCCTCGGCGGTGCCGGACGGACTGCCGGTGGGGCTTGCGGAGCCTTCGGGGCGTTTCTGTTCGGTTGCGGCGGATCCGCAGGCGGTGAGGAGGAACATGCCGCCGAGGGTGAGGGCGGCGCGGCGGGTGAGGGTGGTGATCTGGGTGTTGTGCTTATTGGAAGGCATCTTTTGAGCATAGCGGGCGGATGGGGTGCCTATCGAATTTACGCGCCGGTGTCCTGACGCTCATGCCGCGCTCCTGCCGCCCTTCACGAACCTAATCTGGACTGCCCGACATGGCGGCGGGGGTGCGCTGGCGGGCGCGGGACTAGGCGGAACGTTAACGGTGGTGTGAGCGTGGTAATTTACGCTGGTTTTGGCGCCGAATACGCGGTTTCGGTGTGCGCGAACGGGTTACAATGGGTGAGTTCAACACCTAACTTTCGCACCTTGCGCGCCGAAGTCGCCGCGAAAGTGACTCTAACTCACGAGAAAGAAGGTTCCGATGGAACTCGACGTCACTATTGAAATTCCCCGCGGTTCCCGCGTGAAGTACGAAGTGGACCACGAGACCGGCCGCCTGCGCCTGGACCGCGTGCTGTTCACCTCCATGCAGTACCCCACCGCTTACGGCTACTTCGAGAACACCCTGGGTGAGGACGGCGACCCGCTGGACGCAATGCTGATCCTGGACGTTGACGTTGTTCCCGGCGTGCTGGTTGAGTCCCGCCCGGTTGCTGTGTTCAACATGACCGATGAGGCTGGCGGCGACGCTAAGGTTCTGTGCGTTCCCACCGACAAGCGTTACGACCACATCAAGTCTCTGGCTGATGTTCCCGAGCAGCTGAAGGCTGAGATTCAGCACTTCTTCGAGCGTTACAAGGACCTGGAGCCCGGCAAGTGGGTTAAGGGCGAGGGCTGGGAAGACCTGGCTGCTGCTGAGAAGATGGTCCAGGAGGCTATCGACCGTTTCGCAGCTGAGGGTCACTAAGCTGCCGCACCGTTAGGTGCACCCGGTTTTTGTAGGGGGCGTGTTCCCTGCGTCTGGTTCGTGCGAGTTTTCGTGCGTGCTGGAGGCGGTGGGCATGCCCCCTTTTGCTGCATCTTTCGCCTTTGTTGTGTCTTTCGCCGCATCTGCCTGCGC
>CAUTHR010000005.1:0-158183 GCA_963538455.1 Rothia mucilaginosa
GAAGAAGTTCTTCGTTTTTTCCTCCTCGCCGCGGCGACTCATACAACTATACAGACGCCTAAACACCCATGCAACCCGAAATAGGGTGAAGTAGACCACAAATAAGGGGGTTTAGGTTCATTCTGACCCGAACAGGGCACTAAAACCCCTAGTCAACGCAGGGTAAGCCTCTCAAAAGTTCTTAGAAAAAAGTTTAAAAACCTTCAAAAGACCCCGAAAAACCTGCAGAATATCTTCCAGCAGCTCCCAGAACAGCCGATATATGGGGCGTGGAAGGTAAGAAGAGACAGAAAAAAGGAGGGCACCCCCTCACGGGGGCGCCCTCCTTGTCTAAGCTACAGGCTTGTCCAAGCTACAGTCTGTAGCTCGCGAGCTTCGAAACTCTAGTTCGCTAACTCTAGTTCGCAGAAGCACGACGACGAGAAACATCGTACAGAGTAATGCCCACAGCCATCGCCGCGTTCAAAGACTCCATCGCAGAATCAATCGGAATCGACACAATCTGATCGCAGTTCTCAGTCACCAGGCGGGACAGGCCCTTACCCTCAGAACCAACCACCACGCACAGCGGCTCATTCGCAAGCTCCAAAGCCGGCAGCTCAATATCGCCACCGCCATCCAGACCAATCACGAAAATACCCTGCTCCTTAGCCTGCTGAATCACGCGAGTCAGATTAGTCGCCATCGCAACAGGAATACGAGCAGCCGCACCAGCACTAGTCTTCCACGCACCAGCAGTCACAGCAGCCGAACGACGCTCAGGAATAATCACGCCATCACCGCTAAATGCGGACACGCTACGAATAATCGCACCCAGATTACGCGGATCAGTAATACCGTCCAAAGCAACAAACAGCGGCGGAGTCGACAGCTTACCCGAGTGCCAACGCTCCATAGTATCCAGCACCAGGTCAGTCGCATCCGGGTACTTATACGGCGGAATCTGCATCGCAACACCCTGATGCACAGAACCATCAGTCAAACGATCCAGCTCGCTACGCGGAATCTCCAGCATCGGAATGTTGCGCTTATTCGCAATAGTCATGATCTCGCGAACACGGTCATCAACCTCAACACGGCTCATGATATACAAGTGCTTCGAGGGAATCTCAGTACGCAGAGCCTCAAGCACCGCATTACGACCAGTCACCAGCTCGTCACTAGCGCGCTTACCGCCCAGACGAGTCTGGAACTTACGGTTCGTACCGGTAGCAGCACGACGCTCAGCCGCACGCTTCATCTTATACGCCTTGTGATAAACGCGGTCCTCAGCCTTCGGAGTAGGACCCTTACCCTCAAGCGCCTTACGACCGTGACCACCAGTGCCCTTAGTAGCACCCTTCTTCTTGCTGGTAGCGCCCGGGCGCGAACCTGCCTTAGCCATTCTTCTCTTCCTTCGTCAAAGTAATGAATACGAGTCTACGCGAGAGAAACCCGCCCGACCTAAGCCTTACGCACAAACGCGGGGCACATCACCCTCTAGCCAACGCTCCAACTCGAACCATTCGCGCCATCCTTCACCTGCACACCAGCAGACGCCAACAGATCACGCATCGCATCAGCCTTCGCCCAATCCTTCTGAGCACGAGCATCAGCACGCTCCGCCAACACAGCCTGAATCAGCGCATCCAGAGCCTCATGCTCAGCACCCGAAGTGCCCTCAGCATTAAAGCTCATCAGCTGCGCCAAACCCAGAACCTCAGCCATAGCCATCACAGCATTAGCCGCCTCCGAAGCATCCTCACCAGCAGCAAGCGCAGCATTACCCGCACGAGTCTGCTCATGCAGAACCGCCAAAGCACGCGGAATGTTCACGTCATCATCCATAGCCTCAGCAAAAGCCTGCGGAACCTCACGGCCCGGCTTCAGCACATCCTGAGTTGCAGCAAGGAACGCCTCAACACGCTCAATAGCGGTTGCCGCCTCCTGCAGAGACGACGGACGGTAATCAAGAATCGAACGATAATGCGCACTACCGAGGTAGTAACGAACCACCAACGGGCGCGCCATTTCAAGCATCTGCGCCGGCGAAATCGTATTACCGATAGACTTCGACATCTTCTCACCCTCATAGGTGACCATGCCGTTATGCATCCAGAAGTTCGCGAAATCATCACCGGCAGCAGTCGACTGCGCCAGCTCATTCTCATGGTGCGGGAAACGCAAATCCAAACCGCCACCGTGAATATCAAAACGCGAACCCAAATACTTACCAGCCATCGCCGAGCACTCCAGATGCCAGCCCGGACGGCCGCGACCCCACGGAGACTCCCACGAAGCAGTCAGCGGCTCGCCCTCCTTATAACCCTTCCACAGGGCAAAATCGCGAGGGTCACGCTTACCGCGCGGATCAGCATCCGCAGAATCCTGCATATCCTCAACACTCTGATTCGTCAGCGCACCATACTTATCCCACGAACGCACGTCAAAATACACGTCACCAGAATCATCCAGCGCAGGATACGCATGGCCACGATCAATCAGACGCTGAATCAGAGCAAACATCTCCGGAATATGACCGGTCGCGCGCGGCTCATACGTCGGCGGATCAATACCCAGCGCCGCATACGCCTGAGCAAAAACCTTCTCAAAACGGTACGCGAGCGCCCACCACTGCTCATTCGGGAACTCACCCTCAAAACCGGGCTCCATAGAATCAGCAGACTTCGCCAAAATCTTGTCATCAATATCAGTGACATTGCGGACCGTCGTCACCTTCAAACCGCGGTAACGCATCCAACGGCTCAACTGGTCAAAAACCAACGCCGAACGGATATGGCCCAGATGCGGTTCACCCTGCACCGTAGCACCACAATAATAGATACGCGCCTCACCGGGCACGACGGGCTCAAACTCGCGAATAGTCGCGGAAGCTGAATCATAAAAACGCATAGTCACACTCTCATTCTACGGGGTTTCAACGGGGTCGGTTCAGACACCGGGGCGGTAATCAGCGATAGGTTACAGAATGGCTCGAAGCAACCAAACACCTACGAACGCGGATACACCAGCGCCGTTGCAATAGCAGCCACACCCTCGCCGCGGCCCGTCAAACCCAAACCGTCAGTAGTCGTCGCAATCACCGTCACCGGAGCACCCGCCGCCTCGCTCAGCACGCGGTTCGCCTCATCACGGCGCGGAGAGAACTTCGGGCGGTTACCCACCAGCTGAACGCTCACATTACCAATCTCAAAACCAGCAGCACGCACAATCGCCGCAGCCTCAGAAAGAATACGAACGCCCGAAGCGCCCTTCATATCCGGGCGATTCACACCGAAATTAGAGCCCAAATCCCCCGTGCCGGAAGCGGCAAAAAGAGCATCCGCGGCAGCATGAGCCACCACGTCACCATCAGAATGGCCGCTCAAACCACGTTCACCCGGCCAATGCAGACCAGCAATATACAGAGGAGTGCCCTCCTCACCGAAAGCGTGGACATCAACACCGGTACCAACACGAGGAATAACAGTCATCACAGGACCCTTCAATCAATCAAACATCTTCTCAGCAGCAGCGCCTCGGCAAAAGAGGCGTTAGGCGGCAGACTTAGGAAGCAGGTTTAGGCGGCAGAATCGCCAAACAGCGCGCGAGCAACCCGCAAATCCATCGGAGTCGTCACCTTAAACGCATCCGCGTCCCCTGCAACCGTCAACACCGGCTCGCCCGCCGCCTCCATCGCCATCGCATCATCAGTGAGCAACTCAGCCTCCTCAGCAGGCAGGGAACGGCTACGCTCATGCGCCGCCAACAGGGCAGCCACCTCAAAACCCTGAGGAGTCTGCACCGCACGCATCTGCGCACGCGAAGGAGTACCCGTCACCACACCAGCAGAATCCACAGTCTTCACCGTATCCACCACCGGCAAAACAGGAATCACCGCACGCACAACACCCTGCGGGCTCTCAGAACCCAGGCCCTCAAGCACACGGTGATACACCTGCGGCGGAGTAAAAGCACGAGCGCAATCATGAATCAGCACATAATCCACCGGAACCTGCGCATCCTTCAAAGCATCCAACGCCGCAACCACCGAAGCAGTACGCGTATCACCACCGGCAGTAATCAACGCACCCGCACGGCGGGCATCCTCCAAAAGCTCCGGACAACTCACCGAACAATCAGCAGGAACAGTCACCACCACATGCTCAGCAACACCCGAAGCGAGCGCACCCTCCAACGCATAATCCAGCAAAGTACGACCGTGCACACGCACAGCAGCCTTCGGAATCGGCTCACCCAGACGAGTACCCGAACCAGCCGCCAAAACAATCACAGCAGTATTCGCCGCAGAAGCAGAAGTCATCAGTCTCAAGCCCGCCTACGCCTCGAACTTATAGCCCAAGCCGCGAACCGTCACCACATACTGCGGGGCAGAAGAATCCGGCTCGATCTTCGAACGCAGACGCTTAATATGCACATCCAGGGTCTTCGTATCACCCACATAGTCGGCGCCCCACACGCGCTCAATCAGCTGGCCACGAGTCATCACACGACCCACATTGCGCAGCAGAATCTCCAGGAGCTCAAACTCCTTCAGCGGCATAGAAATCTCTTCACCATTAACCGTCACCACATGGCGGTCAATGTCCATACGCACCGGGCCGCCCTGCAGTACCGACTCAGTAGCAGAATCAGTCTCCGCCGAACGACGACGCAACACCGCGCGGATACGAGCAATCAACTCACGCGCAGAATACGGCTTCGTCACATAGTCATCAGCGCCCAGCTCCAGACCCAGAACCTTATCCAGCTCAGAGTCCTTAGCGGTCAGCATGATAATCGGGACCGAAGACACCTCACGCAGCTTGCGGCACACCTCCATGCCGGACATGCCCGGAAGCATCACATCCAGCAGCACCAAATCCGCGCCCTCGCGGTCAAACACCGGCAGAGCATCCAGACCGTTGTCCACAACAATCGTCTGGAAACCCTCACGCCCCAGCAAAAATGCAAGGGGATCCGAGAGGGCCTCTTCGTCCTCAACAATCAGAATTTTAGACATCAATAACTTCCTTCGATTCCATAAAACCTATACCGCTAACACTACACTGCGGCCGGAGGCTCATTCAGCGGCAACGCCAACGTAAACGTCGAACCCTCCTGCGGCATCGACCGAACCGTCACGCTACCACCGTGCTGAGTCATCACATGCTTCACAATACTCAAACCCAAACCAGTGCCGCCCGTCTGACGCGAACGAGCCGGATCAACCCGGTAAAAACGCTCAAAAATACGTTTCTGCTCATCCTCAGGAATACCCACGCCCTGATCAGCAACCTCAACCAGCAGCTGATCAGCCACACGGTGCACCCAAATATCCACCTTCGTATGCTCCGGCGAATAACGCACCGCGTTCTCCACTAGGTTCTGCACAGCAATACCGAGCAGCTCGGCATCACCGTACACCTCGGGGACCTCCTCGATGCGGGTAGAAATCTGAATGTCCTTCTCCTCCGCCACAATATGCGAACGATCCACCGCATCAGCCACCAAAGAAGGCACCGACACCGGGCCACCACGCGCAATCACATCGGTCGACTGCAGACGCGAAAGCTCAATAATGTCACGCACCAGCGCAGACAGGCGGCGAGTCTCCTTATGCAGACGACCCACAAAATACTCAATCGCCTCCGGGTCATCACTCGCCTGCTCAATAGCCTCAGCCAGCAGACTCACCGCACCCACCGGAGTCTTCAACTCATGCGACACATTCGCCACAAAATCATTACGCATACGCTGAACACGAGAAATCTCAGTGCGATCATCAGCGAGCACCAGAATGTACTCATCCCCCAGCGAAGCAACACGCACATCCAAGACCAGCGCCTCACCCTCACCGCGGTCAATCTCAAAAGTACGCTCCGCAAAAATACCGCGGTGACGCACCGTGCGAATCATATCCGCCAACTCATCAGAGGCCACCGTATGACCACGCACCAGACCCATCGCATACGCACCCGGAGAAGCCTGAACCACGCCGCCCACCTCATCGATCACCAGATAGGCGCGACCAATCACAGCAAGCACCTGAGCGGCACCATCACGCAGCGCCGGCGCCGACACCAAGCTACGCTCCTGCTCCCGCTCACTACGCGCCACCGCGTTCATGCTCAGGACGCCCACCAGCAGACCTATCATGCCCGCAATAAAGGCGATCAGACCGGCATCCATGTACTTCCCTTCCATTCGGGTACCCCATAAGTATAAATGTGGCCGATACCCGGCACTCAGGCGAACGCCCGTCTTCTCAAGCAGGCCACCCGTGCAGAAACCCTACAGAGAACGCAATGAGCCGCC
This sequence comes from Rothia mucilaginosa, assembly GCA_963538455.1. Taxonomy (GTDB): domain Bacteria; phylum Actinomycetota; class Actinomycetes; order Actinomycetales; family Micrococcaceae; genus Rothia. The sequence goes on from CAUTHR010000005.1 coordinate 6,298, forward strand.
CACCTCAACGGTGGACGGCTCATCACAATGACAGGGGAAACCCTGCCGGAGGTACTACTTACCCTGGTTTGCTACGGCAGCAATAGCGTCCTTAGCAGCCTCGGGGTCCAGGTACTCGCCGGCCTTGACGGGCTGGAAGTTCTCATCCAGCTCGTAGTACAGCGGAATACCGGTGGGGATGTTCAGGCCAGCAATGTCCTCATCGGAAATACCCTCGAGGTGCTTGACCAGCGAACGCAGGGAGTTACCGTGTGCAGCAACCAGAACGGTCTTGCCTGCAGCGAGGTCGGGCTTGATGTCCGACTCCCAGTAGGGGAGCATACGGCCCAGAACGTCCTTCAGGCACTCGGTGCGAGGAGCGTTCTCAACATCCGCGTAGCGGGGGTCGTGTGCCTGCGAGTAGGGGTCGTTGTCATCCAGCGGGGGCGGCGGAACGTCATAGGAACGACGCCAAGTCATGAACTTCTCGTCGCCGTATTCCTCGCGAATCTCGGACTTGTTCTTACCCTGCAGAGCACCGTAGTGACGCTCGTTCAGGCGCCAGGTGCGCTTGACGGGAATCCACAGGCGGTCTGCTGCATCCAGTGCAAGGTTTGCGGTGTTAATTGCGCGACGCTGCAGGGAGGTGTGAACAACATCGGGGAGGATGTTGCGCTCTGCCAGCAGCTCGCCGCCGCGCTTAGCCTCAGCGCGGCCCTTATCGGTCAGGTTAACGTCCACCCAACCGGTGAACAGGTTCTTTTCATTCCACTCGGACTGGCCGTGGCGCAGGAGTACTAGTTTGTAAGTCATACCTCTATTTTTTCATTTACCCGCCGGTTTGTCATGCCTCAAGGCCTAGAAAATATGCATTCTCCCAAAAATTTATAAGGGTCTTCTCTACCAGAACAAAAGGCTCAAAAACCCCGCCAAGACGCGGCAAAGCCCCGCACACCATCCGACCGGGACAAACCCGTCAGACAACGCGCGAGGCCTCACACTCTATCGCACAAAGCGAGCGCAACGCAAAGCGAGCGCACAAGCTAACGCTAGAAACGGCGGCGACCAACCGAAGGCCACACACCCGCCAGGAACACGCAGCTAATCACAGCAGCCACCAGCTGAAGAATCAGCACAGTATTACCGCCACCAGTCAGCGCAGCAAAAACGCTAAACAGCGACACCGCAGCAGAACCACCGGTCAAAGCCAGCCACGTGTTCTTCGGTCGCTTACCGGCAAAATCGTACGCGTTCGCCGGAGACATCCACGCACGCACAAAAGCCAGCACACCGACCGCAGCACCAGCGATAGCCAGCAGCGTATCAACAAAAATGGTCACATACCCGACCAGCAGAATAGGAGACATAGTATTCCTTAGAATCAGCAGCTTCTCTAGACAACCCTAGCAAAGCGCTTAGCGGACAACCTTAAAGGCCTCAACCAAGTCATTGTATAGGTCATCCACGTTTTCAATACCCACCGACAGGCGCAGCAGAGACTCCGGAATCGAATCCGGCTCGCTACCGTGGCGACGACGACGCTCCACCAGGGACTCCACACCACCCAGGGAGGTTGCCGGGGTCCACAGCTTCAGCGCCTCCACGACGTTACGGGCACCCGCGGCATCCGTATCAAGAGTGATGCACAGAATCGCACCGAAACCGTCCATCTGTTTCTTCGCAACCTCATGGCCGCGATGGCTCTGCAGGCCCGGGTAACGCACCTCAGTCACGAAGGGGTGCTCACTCAGACGCTCCGCAAGAACCTGCGCGTTCTGCACCGCACGCTCCACGCGCAGCGCCAGGGTGCGCAGACCGCGCAGACCGAGCCACGCCTCCACCGGACCGGGGATAGCGCCGTTGGTGATGCGGTGGTGCAGCATCGCCTTGTACAGCTCCTCGTTCGAGGTCAGAGCCATACCCAGCAGCACATCCGAATGGCCCGCAAGGAACTTCGTAGCGGAGTGAACCACTACGTCCGCCCCCAAATCCAGGGGACGCTGCAGAATCGGGGTTGCGAAGGTGTTATCCACCGCGGTCACAATGCCCAAGCGGCGAGCAGCAGAAAGCAGGGCAGGCAGGTCAGCAACCTCAAGCATCGGGTTCGTGGGGCTCTCCAGCCACGCCAGAACCTTCGGTGCCGAGTAGTTCACGTTCTCCGGGGTCACGCCGGTGCGGGATGCGGCATCCTCCATAGCGGCGATAACGCTCTCGGTGTCTTCAATATCCACGCGAACAAGCTCAATGATGCCGCGGCGCTCCAAATCCTTGCACAGGGTCACCGACGCCATGTATGCGTGCTTCGGAATCAGCACAATGGAACCAACCGGCACCAGGTCGATAACAGCAGCGACAGCAGCCATACCGGAGGGGAACAGCAGACCGGGCTGGGTGGCGTTCTCCAGCTTCGCCACAACCTCTTCCATGCCCTCCCAGGTGGGGTTCGAGAAGCGGGCGTACACGCGGTCCTGCTCAATATTGACGGCGTCCACACCGCGGTAGGTGGAAGAAAGAACGATCGGAGGGTTCACCGGCGCGTCATGCTCATGTGCCGGGCGGCCGCCAGAGACGACGAAGGTCTCTGCGGAGTAATTCATGTCGTGGTTATCTGCACTCATATCTTTAAGCCTGGCACACCCGCGCCCAGAACGCACGCCCGCACAGGTGACGGCACACAGGATTTACATGTTTTTTACCTTGATACGCGCTCAATGCCACTCGGAGGTATCACCAAAACCGCACCCGTGCAGCTAAGAGACCCGGTACCCTTGAAGGTGATGGATACTCTCAGCTACACCCCCGATGCACAGAATCTTCCCGCCGACCCGACCGGTCGCCGCGGGCTTTTTATCGTGGTCGAAGGAGGCGACGGCGCCGGCAAAACCACCCAGCTCGCCCTGCTGAATGAAGCGCTCAGCGCCCGCGGATACCGTGTCATCACCACCCGCGAACCCGGCGGCACCGAGATTGGCGAGAAGCTGCGCGCACTCGTCCTGGAAGCAGGTCAGGGCACCATTGACGACCGCACCGAGGCGCTGATTTTTGCGGCATCCCGCGCGGCTCATGCCTCCCAGCTGATTCGCCCCGCACTCGCTGAGGGCGCCATTGTGCTCAGTGACCGCTATATTGATTCTTCCGCCGCATACCAGGGTGTCGGCCGTGATCTGGGTGTTGAAACCATCGTCGATTTGAGCCGTTGGGCTACCGCCGACCTGGTTCCCGATGCGACCCTATTGCTGAGTGTGCCGCTGAGCGCCGAGCAGGAGCGCATGGACCAGCGCGGCACCGTCGACCGTATTGAGGCTGAAGGCGCGGCGTTCAAGGCACGTATTCACGGTGCGTTCGAACAGATCGCCCACGAGGACGCTAACGGTTCGCACCGCATCATTGATGGTGTGGGCACGATTGATGAGGTACACGCACGCGTGCTCGAGGTGATTGACCCTCTGCTTGCCGCCCGCGAACTGATCCGCACCGGTCAGGAGGACTCATGAGCCTCTGGGATACCCTGCTAATTCCTGCCGATAAGCTCCAGCAGCTACGCACGGATGCCGCCGCCGACCGTCCCACGCACGCTTGGCTTTTCACGGGTGCGACCGGTGCGCCGCACCGTGAGGCGGTAAAAATTTTCGCTGCCGCCCTGCTGTGCGAGCAGCCCGACCCGCAGAACCGCGGATGCGGTCAGTGCAAGGGCTGCGTGACCGTCATGAACGGTTCGCACGCAGATTTTACGCACTTTAGTACCGAGGCGACGCACATCAGCATTGATGAGGCCCGCGAGCTGGTCATGAAGGCTCAGGACCGCCCGACCGTGGGTCGCTGGCGCGTGATTTTGGTCGAGGACACCGAGCGCATGCCGGAGCGTACCTCCAATGTGTTGTTGAAGGCGATTGAGGAGCCGCCGCCGCATACGATTTGGTTGTTAACAGCGCCCTCCCCCACCGATGTGCTGGTGACGATTCGTTCGCGATGCCGTCCGGTGCAGTTGCCGGTTCCTACCGATGCGCAGGTGCACGAGTATTTGCTGGCGCACGGTGTGGCGGATCCTTTGGCGCAGCGCGCGGCGCGTCTGGCTCTGGGCGATCCGCAGGAGGGGTACCGTTTGGCGACCGATGAGCAGGCGATGGCTCGTCGGGAGTTGATTACCTCCCTAATCCTGAATGTCCGTTCTATTTCTTCGGCTTTCAACGCGGCCGAGAAGCTCACTAACCTTGCCGATCAGGATGCACAGGCGGTCTCCGCTCTCAAGGATGAGCAGGAACGCCAGGAGCTTCTAGCGTTACTGGGTATTCGCGAGGGTGAGCGTGTTTCGCCGTCCCTGCGAGCGCAGGTTCGCCGATTGGAGGAGCACCAAAAGCGCCGCGCTAAGCGCGTTTCATCCGATACGCTGCTGCGTTCCGTGGCGCAGGTTCAGACGGTTCTGCGTGATGCGTTGACGGTGGCTCTGTCGGCTCAGGCTCCGCTGGTCAATGAGCATTTACGTGAGCCTCTGGAGGCGTTCTGCACCCGCCGTTCCGCCCAGCAGCTACTGGAGGATGTGCAGGCGGTCGAGCTGACCCTGCGTCGCCTGCGGACAAACGCGAATGCGCGCCTGGCGCTTGAGGCGTTGATGAGCCGTTTCGTGTATTAGACGTTTCTTAGTAGCTCATACAACAAAAGGGGAGGCGCCGAAGAGATAATCTTCGGCGCCTCCCCTTCTATTGGTTCTCAGCACCCCTAGAACTCAGTTACGGAATCAAGCTTAGTTGCGGAAACCGTGAACCGGCGACGGAATACGACCGCAGCGGGCGATGAACGCCTCCGCACTGGGGGTGTGGGTGGGCATGACGGGTGCGCGACCGAGCAGGCCACCAAATTCGACCATGTCACCTACGCCCAGGCCAACAGCCGGGATGACGCGAACTGCGGTGGTCTTGTGGTTCATCACGCCGATTGCCGCCTCGTCGGCAATCATTGCGGCGAGGGTGGCGGCGGGGGTGTCGCCGGGAACCGCAACCATGTCCAGGCCGACGGAGCAGATGGCGGTCATTGCTTCGAGCTTATCCAGGGTGATGTGTCCGGTTGCTGCGGATTCAATCATGCCGATATCCTCAGAAATCGGGATGAAGGAGCCGGAGAGGCCACCGACGTTCGAGCAGGCCATGAGGCCGCCCTTCTTCACCGCATCGTTGAGCAGCGCGAGGGCCGCAACGGTGCCGTGGGTACCGACGGTTTCCAGACCCATCTCTTCGAGGATGTGCGCGACCGAGTCGCCAATCTCTGCGGTGGGCGCCAGGGAGAGGTCAATAATGTTGAAGGGCACGCCCAGACGCTCGGAGGCGAGGGTACCGACCAGCTGACCGACGCGGGTAATCTTGAAGGCTGCCTTCTTGATTTCTTCGGCGCAGGTGTCGAAGGATTCCCCGCGGACCTTCTGCAGGGCGCGGTGTACCACGCCGGGGCCGGAGACACCCACGGAGATGGTGGTGTCTGCCTCCTGCACGCCGTGGAATGCGCCCGCCATGAAGGGGTTGTCGCTGACTGCGTTCGCGAAGACGACGAGCTTGGCGCAGCCGAAGCCGTGTGCATCCGCGGTCAGGTCTGCGGTGGTGCGGATGGTTTCACCCATGAGCTTGACGGCGCTCATATTAATGCCGGCGCGGGAGGATCCGATGTCTACGGAGGAGCAGACCACGTCGGTTTCTGCGAGCGCACGCGGGATGGAGCGGATCAGTTTTTCGTCGGCGGGGGTCATGCCCTTGTCTACGAGGGCGCTGAAGCCACCAACGAAGTTCACGCCGACTGCCTTGGCAGCTGCGTCGAGGGTACGAGCGAACTCTACATAGTCCTCATCATTGGAGGCGCCTGCCACCAGCGCGATGGGGGTGACGGCGATGCGCTTGTTGACGATTGGGATGCCGAGCTCGGCTTCGATACCTTCACAGACACTGACGAGGTTTGCGGCACGGCTGGTGATCTTGTCGTAGATCTTCTTGCGGGCTACTTCGCCGTCGGAGTCGGCGCAGTCGAGCAGGGAGATGCCCATGGTGACGGTGCGAATGTCGAGCTTCTGCTCCTCGATCATTCGGATGGTTTCTAGAATGTTGGTGTTGTGCATCAGTGGAGCCCTAGATGGCGTGCATTGCCTTGAAGATGGATTCTGCCTGGATGCGAATCTGCACCTTCTGTTCGTGTTCGACACCAATCATGGCTTCCTGCAGGTCAATGAGGTTCTGCTGCTTTTCGTCGAAGGAGCAGTGCATGATCATGGTGAAGTATTCACCCATGATGGTCTGGGAGACGTCGAGAACGTTGACCTTGCGCTCGGCGAGGGTTGCGGTCACGGCGGCGATGATGCCTTCGTGGTCGATGCCTGTGACGGTGAGAATAATCTTCACGGTGTTCTCCTAGTGGGTTGGGGCTGCGTACCTAAGGAAGAGGTGCATAAAAGCGCACATATACGCATATTTATAAGACCAATTATAGGTTACTCAGAACACATTCTGTAGAGCCAACCGCAGAGTCAACATAAAAAGCCCCTCCCGCCGTACATCGAGGGAATAAAAAATCCACGCCCCCTCACCTTATTCAAAGGTATGAAAGAACGTGGATTCTTTATGAGCATCGCTAATGGAACAATCTCTTTTGTATGCTCCATTATTCTGTCTGGATTTAAGTGTCTAAAGAGAGTACCTCGAGACGTTTCCCAGACGTCATGCCTAGATGCAAGACTAAATGTAAGGCCTAGACGTAAGAAGCGATGTACAGCTCACCGCTACCGCTCAGGGTTGCCGCCGAAGGCTCGCCCACATGCAGTACCGACTCGGTGGCGCCCAGTACGAACTCTTCGGTGCCGTTGCCGTCTGCTGCGTGAATGGTGATTTCGCCGGATACGCTCAGTGCGGCGCTAATACCCTCGAAGGTGTATTCCTGCGGCTTGCCCTCTTCAACGCGGATGCGGGTCACGCTCATGCGCTCATCCCACATGGCGTAGGTGCCCACGGGCGCATTCTCGGGGGTGGGGCGCTGAATAACCGGGGCGTCCTGGCTTTCACCCAGAACCTTAATGAGCTCCTCGGTGTCGATGTGCTTTGCGGTCAGACCGGCGCGCATCACGTTATCGGAGGGGTTCATCAGCTCAATAGCGGTACCGGAGACGTAGGCGTGCACCTGACCATCGGGGGTGAAGGCGGACTCGCCCGGTGCCAGGTGGACCAGGTTCATGACGAAGGCGACGAGCAGACCGCGGTCGCCGGGGTACTTGCCGGCAACAATCTGTACGAGCTCGGCAGCGTCAGCGATGACGGGGTTCTCTGCGTCGGTCAGCTGTGCTGCCGCCTCGACAAGCTGCTCAACAGCCGCGGTGGCGGCCTCTTCGGGCATGCGAATAATCTCGGTCAGCAGCTGCTTGGGGGTATGCTCCACGCGCTCTGCCAGCCAGCCAGCCTTGAACGCCTTAGCCAGCTCTGCCAGCTGCGCGGAGGTGCGCACACCGGTGAGCACGCGCATCTGGGTCAGCGCAATGACGGTTTCAGGCTTGGAGTAGCGATCCTTGTAGTTGCGGTGCGGCGCGTCGATCGCGATGCCGCGTGCCTGCTCATCCTCGAAGCCGGCAATAGCCTGCTCGGGGGTGGGGTGCACCTGAATGGACAGGGGCGCATCAATCGCAAGGATCTTAAAGAGGAAGGGGAACCAATCGGAGGTACGGTCCGGGCGCAGGAAGCGGGAGGGGTTCTCCACAATCAGCTCATTGAGCGGGGACTCGGTACCATCAACGGTTGCACGGGAGGGCGCAGCCGGATGCGCGCCAACCCACACCTCAGCCTCGGGCTGTTCGGTGGGCACGGGCACGCCGCGCATGCGTCCAAGAATTTCGCGGGAACCCCACGCATAATTCTGAATCTGGTTTTTTAGGGAAAAAATCTCACCCATGGGGGAAAATACCTCTCGACGTGAGTTGTTTGAAGCGAGTGACGTGATAAAAAACCCATACATTCAGCGGAATTTATAAGGTTTTACCTGCCCATTATAGAGGCTAGTTGCACTTCTTTACCGCTAAAATAAAAGGCGTGACTACTATTAATCTACATGACTCATTCAAAGCGTACGACGTGCGTGGCATCGTCGGCGAGACCATTACCGCAGAGACTGTTCGCGCTACCGGTGCGGCTTTCGTAGACGTTCTGGGCCTGGAGGGCCAGACCATTCTGGTCGGTGGCGACATGCGCCCCTCCTCCCCCGAATTCATGGATGCATTCGCCCAGGGTGCAACCGCTCGCGGTGCAAATGTTGAGAAGATCGGCCTGATCTCCACTGACGTTCTGTACTTCGCATGTGGCGTTGAGAACGCTGCCGGTGTTACCTTCACCGCTAGCCACAACCCCGCAGAGTACAACGGCATGAAGATGGCTAAGGCTGGCGCTGTTCCGCTGTCTTCCGAGTCCGGTCTGTTCGACATTCGTGACCTGGCTCAGAAGTACCTGGATGCCGGCGAGATTCCCTCGGTCGAGAAGGTCGGCACCGTTTCCGAGAAGGACATCCTCAAGCCCTACGCAGAGTACCTGCGCAAGCTGGTGGACCTGTCCTCCATCCGCCCCCTGAAGGTTGTTGTTGACGCTGGTAACGGTATGGGTGGTATGACCACTCCCGCTGTTCTGGGCGACACCATCCTGCCGGGCCTGCCCCTGGAAATCGTTCCCCTGTACTTCGAGCTGGACGGTACCTTCCCGAACCACCCGGCTAACCCGCTGGAGCCGGCTAACCTGGTTGACTTGCAGAAGGCTGTTGTTGAGCACGGTGCTGACATTGGTCTGGCATTCGACGGCGACGCTGACCGCTGCTTCGTCATCGATGAGAAGGGTGAGCCCGTCACTCCTTCGGCTGTGACCGCTCTGGTTGCTGAGCGCGAGATTGCTCGTGCGAAGGCAGAGGGTAACGAAGAGCCCGTCATCATCTACAACCTGATCACCTCGAAGGCTGTTCCTGAGCTGGTTGAGAAGCTGGGCGGCCGCGCAGTGAAGACCCGCGTGGGCCACTCCTTCATCAAGGCTGTTATGGCTAAGGAGAACGGCGTTTTCGGTGGCGAGCACTCCGCTCACTACTACTTCAAGGACTTCTTCAACGCAGACACCGGCATGCTCGCTGCAATGCACGTGCTGGCTGCTCTGGGTGGCGACGACAAGCCCCTCTCCGAGATTAGCGCGAAGTACTCCCCGTACGTTGCTTCCGGTGAGATTAACTCCGAGCTGGAAGACAAGGCTGCCGCTGTGGACCGCGTGCGTGCACACTACGCTAACGCTCCCGTGGTTGTTGAGGACTCCGACGGTACCACCTTCACCAACACCGAAGAGGGTTGGTGGGTTAACCTGCGTCCTTCGAACACTGAGCCTTTCCTGCGCCTGAACCTTGAGGCACCGGATGTTGCGACTATGGAGCGCGTCCGCGACGAGGTTCTGGCTCTGGTTCGCCAGGGCTAAGCACTAGCTAGCTACTAAAATCCCGCCCCGCAGATTATTTCTGCGGGGCGGGATTTTTCTATTAAGTTCTAAACCCGGCTAGGTTCTTCTGTCTATCAGGAAGAACCTAGCCGGGTTTAAGAAACCTAGCGGACGAGCCGGCTTACGCGGTTTTTACGCCTCGCGTGCCTGGTCGTGGAGCATCCACTGGTCGGGGCCGAAGATCTCGTAGTTGATGTTCTTGCCGGGAACGCCTGCCTCAACCAGTGCGGAGCGTACGCCCTGCATGAAGGGCAGCGGGCCGCAGAGGTAGACGTTAGCGTTGGCGGGAACGTCCAGCTTGGAGACGTCGACGCGGCCGGTGAAGTCGCCGCCCTCGCCCTCGATAAAGGATACGAGGCGTGCGTTGGGCAGCTTGCCGACGAGCTCGGCGAGCTCTTCGCGCAGGGGCCAGGTGTCCAGGCGGCGGTCTGCGTGGACCACGGTCACGGGGCGCTCGGAGCCCTTCTCAACCAGCTCGGAGAGGAAGCTGAGCATGGGGGTGGTGCCGATACCTGCGGAGAAGAGGTACAGGGGTGCCTCGGGGTCGCCGAAGCCTTCCAGGGTCAGGTCACCGTAGGGGTTGGAGATCTCGACGACTGCGCCGACTTCCAGCTCGTGCAGGATGGAGGTCATCTCGCCGTTGGGGTCGAGCTTCACACCGATGCGGCGCTGGTTCTTTTCGCTGGGCAGCAGGGTGTACTGGCGTGCCTGGCGCAGGCCGTCACGTGCGGGAACGACGATGGAGATGTACTGGCCACCCTTGGACTCGGTCATGGGGGTCTCGTCGGCGGGCTCGAAGGTCAGAACTACGACGTTCTCACCGGTCTCCTTGCGGTCAACGAGCTTGAAGGGTGCGAACATGACGTCGTTTGCCTGGGAGGCGTACAGGCCCTTCTCCAGCTTGATGAGGGCGTTGCCCATGAGCCAGTAGACCTCGGTCCATGCCTCAACGATTTCGGGGGTAGCAAGGTCGCCCAGGTTAGCGGCGATTGCCTCGAAGAGGTACTTGTAGACGGTGGGGTACTCTTCTTCCTTCAGGCCCAGGGATGCGTGCTTGTGTGCAACGCGGGAGAGGACCTCGTCCGGGTAGGAGTCCGGGTGCTCGACAATGTAGGAAGCGAATACTGCGATGGAGCCAGCCAGTGCGCGAGGCTGAGTGCCTTCAAGCTGGGAGGAGCGGGAGAACATGCCGTCCATCAGGTCGGGGCGGGCGGCGAACATTCGACGGTAGAAGTCGGGGGTGATGTCGTTAATGCGCTCAGCAATGATGGGCAGCGTTGCCTCAATAATGGGGCGGGACTTCTCGGAGAGCATCGGTGTGTGCCTTCTTCCTGTGTGGTCACCTCGGTCATTGTGGCGAGGCCCCTCAATATCGGTGTTGCGGGGCATTCACTCAGACAGCTTAGTTGGTGACAGAGTGTTTATAAAGCACCCTTACCGTAGCATTTTGCGGGGTGTTTGCGCTGAGTGCAGGTCACTCTCTGAGGCGTGTTGATAGGTTTAGGTCAGACTTATGGTTCAGCTTGACTCAAAGAGAGAGCCGAGCGTCACACTATATATTTTCAGCACTGTTTTTGAGTTCGCCGCGTGACTAGCCCCGGAGTGTGCATAAAAATTCTGGCATGGAAATATATTTACTACGGAAAGTATGCAGTACAGTGCAAAAATGAATATGGTCACATTTTCTGCATTTGAAAAGCAAATTTGCAATATCTTGCATTTCCTGCACATTTTCCGGGTTCATGCAGGTGCCGACAACCGCGCAGACGGAGTCAAAAATACCCCTACGCTGCTCTCAAACCCCCGCAAGAAACCCTAGACAATACCCAGCACGAACCGCCTAGCGCCCCCGCATCAAGCGCAGAAACGCCCAAAACTCCGTGTTAAAAACTCTATGGAGCCTCCCACAGGAAAGCTCCACAGGTATCACGTATCGCTTGAATACTTACGACTAGCGCCTTACAACTAGCGCGCGGGCAGCGCGTTCTCCGGAGGCCCAAAGCCCAGCTCGACAAACACCGGGCCAACGGGGCGCGCGCCGGCAGTCAACTCGCTAATGACCACCGAATCAACCGATGCATAGAATGCCTCACGCGCCTTCGCCAGCACATTGCGCAGGCGACAGAACTTATCGAGGGGGCAGTGACCATTCTCATCCTCGCACTCAATCATAGGGATATCGCCCTCAGTAGCGCGAAGAATAGTGCCGACAGTCGCAGAACGACCCGCATCGGAAAGCATGACGCCACCGGCACGACCACGAGTCGAGTCCAGGTAACCCATGTTCACGAGGAAAGCTACAGCCTTCGCCACGTGATTGTAGGGGGTGTCCACACCTTCAGAGATCTTCTGGGTGGAAAGCTTCTGACCGGGCTCCAGGGCAGACAGGAGCATCAGAACGCGGAGCGAGACATCCGAGAATGCTGTCAAACGCATGGATACTCCTTCTATCCTTCTCGTGCTACCGTCCCCTCCACGGAGGCGGCAACGGATGCGTGAACCGGGCAGGGTTCGACGCGTTCAAAAATCCTACACTGGCATTGTATAGGGGCAGCAAGAGGGCAAGAAATCATGAGCAGCTACCATTGCCCCTAAACCACCCCGGCGGGGGTTTTAAAGTATTTCTCAAGAGCAAGTGGATTGCATAGCCTTACACTCACACCACTGCAAGAAAACTTGCCGTTCCCCAGGTGACAGGGATTCAAATTTCCCCTCAGCTTTCCCCTCAACGGAAGGAAGGAGCGGAATCTCACCGGGAGATTCCGCTCCTTCAAAGCGCTATACCGTAGGTATTAGCTGGAGTGTCTTAGTCCTCCAGGGCCTTTGCCAGAGCGTCGCGCTGTTCGCGAACCTCAGCGGGCAGCTTGTCGCCGAACTTAGCCAGCCACTCGTCGATGCCGGGCAGCTCAGCAGCCCATTCTTCCTTCGAGACAGCCAGAGCAGCCTTCAGCTCTTCCTCGGAGATTTCCAGACCGGTCAGGTCCAGGTCTTCCTTGGTGGGAACGGTGCCCAGGAAGGTCTCCTGGCCGCCAGCCTTGCCGTCGAGGCGGTCGAAGATCCACTTCACGACGCGAGAGTTCTCGCCGAAGCCGGGCCATGCGAAGCCGCCGTCGGGGGTGCGGCGGAACCAGTTGACGTAGTAGACCTTCGGCATGTTCTCAGCGCCGTGCTTCTTGCCCAGGTCAATCCAGTGCTGGAAGTAGTCACCGGCGTTGTAACCGATGAAGGGCAGCATGGCCATCGGGTCGCGGCGAATCACGCCGACGGCGCCCTTAGCGGCCGCGGTGGTCTCCGAGGACAGGGTGACAGCACGGAACACGCCCTGCTCCCAGCTCTCAGACTCGGAGACCAGGGGGATGGTGGTCTTGCGGCGACCACCCAGAACGATAGCGCTCAGCGGCACACCCTCGGGGTCGTAGTACTCGGGAGCGAGCATGTCGACCTGGGATGCGGGGGTGCAGAAGCGGGAGTTCGGGTGAGCTGCCGGGCGGCCGGACTCGGGGGTCCAGTCCTTACCGGTCCAGTCAATCAGGTGTGCGGGAGCCTCGTCGGTCTTGCCCTCCCACCAGACGGAGCCGTCGTCGGTCAGTGCAACGTTGGTGAAGATGGTGTTGCCCTTGGCGATAGCCTTCATAGCGTTCGGGTTGGTGGAGTAACCGGTACCCGGTGCCACGCCGAACAGGCCGGCCTCGGGGTTGACCACGCGTGCCTGGTGGTTCTCGTCGAACTCGATCCATGCGATGTCGTCGCCGACCATCTCAGCCTTCCAGCCGTCAATGGTGGGTTCCATCATTGCGAAGTTGGTCTTGCCACATGCGGAGGGGAACGCTGCGGAGATGTAGCGGACCTTGCCCTCGGGGTTGGTGACCTTCAGGATGAGCATGTGCTCTGCCATCCAGCCCTCATCGCGACCGATAACGGATGCGATACGCAGTGCGTAGCACTTCTTACCGAGCAGTGCGTTACCGCCGTAACCGGAGCCGAAGGACCAGATTTCGCGGGTCTCGGGGAACTGGACGATGTACTTCTCGGGGTTGCAGGGCCAGGGAACGTCTTCCTGACCAGGCTCCAGGGGTGCGCCTACAGAGTGCAGAGCCTTGACGAAGAAGCCGTTGGTCTCATTCAGCTTGGCAAGAACGTCCTTACCAATGGTTGCCATGATGCGCATGGAGCAGACAACGTATGCGGAGTCGCTGAGCTCAACAGCAATCTTGGGGTTCTTAGCCTTCAGGGAGCCCATAACGAAGGGAATAACGTACATGGTGCGGCCGCGCATGGAGCCCTCGAACAGGCCGGTCAGGGTCTGCTTCATTTCGACGGGGTCGCGCCAGTTGTTGGTCGGGCCTGCACCTTCTTCAGTCTCGGAGCAGATGAAGGTGCGCTCCTCGACACGTGCAACGTCGTCGGGATCGGAGAAAGCTGCGTAAGAGTTCGGGAATTCGTGATCGCTGAGGCGAACAAAGGTGCCAGCGTCGACCAGTTCCTGTGCCAGGCGGTCGTATTCTTCCTGGGTGCCGTCGACCCAGTAAATGTGTGCGGGCTGGGTCAGGGCCGCAACTTCGCGAACCCAATCCAGAAGGCCCTGGTGGGTAGTGGGTGCACTCTGCAGCTCCTTTTCGAGCTCAGCAGAGAGAGTACGAGTTGAGGTGTCAGCCATTGACGTTTTCCCCTTCAATCGGTGGCCCGGATACTACGTTGATCCGGATAGGTCTGCGGTAACAAAGAAGCAGTTAAACACTACAAGCGTGCAAATAATCGCGAATATGCACGCTTGGACAGTCTCCACTTCCTCGTGATGCTTACAGAATAACGCATTAATGCGCGGCAGAGCCTTCTATAACGCCATTTCTTACGTTTTGCGCATCACATTCTTTTGGCGCGGAAAGATTTTTTGGAGGATTTTTGAGGTAATTCGGCAGGGTCTAGGAGGGTGTTTTGGGTGTCCTTGAGCTAGGTTTTGGGGTGAAACAAAAATATTTTAAAAAATTTTTGCGAGCGCGAAACCCCCGGAATCATGCGGCAAAACGGGGTATTCGAGAGTCTTTCGGAGGCGGTTTTAGGCTAATTTCGAGTTTTTCGGCTTGCGCACCCTCGGGGACATCCGTATAGTAGTACCTGTTGCCGCGACGGGTTGAAGAAATCCAAAGCGAGGAACATGCGCCTGTAGCTCAACGGATAGAGCATCTGACTACGGATCAGAAGGTTGGGGGTTCGAATCCCTTCGGGCGCACCAATGATCCCCGGTTCTTCGGAACCGGGGATTTTTTGTATGCCCAAAAGATCTACCTCAGAAGATATACCCCGGAGGACACGCCCGGGAAGATCTCTTTGGGAAAGAAGCACGCAGAAAACGCTCTGCCACAAGCCCCGGGCAGGGTTCAAGCCACCGCGCAGTACAAAACGTTGTAGCATGACACGTTGCAGGCTCTAGCTAGGTGCAGCAAGGACGCTCCAGCAGCTGACGCTACCCCATCCGTACCAAAAACGGCGCCCAAAAGCGTCCCAACCTGTGAATCCACAGATTTACGCTCCAAGATGACGTGCTCCGGGGCACACCCGCGAAAAAACGCCTAGGATGGAAAGAGGACCCTCCACACATAAGCTGGAGGGCAGACAACGCAAAGGAGCACTATGGCACAGCTATCCATTCCGCAGTCCCTGATAGGTGCGCTCATCGATATTGCTGATTTGGGAACGCTCGATTACTTCCCGCCCACCGAACGATGCGCCCACTGGTCCCTCTATGACGCGCAACGCCAGGAGCTCCTCTGCCCCTGCGCACCCGCCGCCAACACCACCACAGAAAAGCTCTTTGAGGCCGCGGCGAAGATTCTCTACGAGAATTTCCCCCGATATATCGACTCACCCGAGGAAATTATTCCTTATACTTCCCGCCAGGAACTCGTTGCCGCCCTACGCCGCGGCGATGAGGAACCCAGCGATAAGGAACCCAGCAACAGTACGCCTCATGAAGAGGAACAGAACGCCGAGGAACAGAACGACCTGCAGGCAGCCGAAGCTACCGCAGACTCCACGGCCGAGGCTCCCATTGCAGAGGCTAACGAGGGTGCAGTTAGCGAGGATGCCGCGGTGAGCGCCACCGCCGTTCCCAAGCCGACTGCCCCAAAGCCTGCGGTGCCCAAGCCTGCAGTACCGAAGCCCGCAGTACCGAAGCCGACGCCTTCCCCCGCACTCTTTGCCGCCCGCGCGGCACAGGCACCCGCCCCGGCTCCCGATATGGCTCCCAGCCAGACTCCCAGCGTGCCGGCAGAAGCCCCTGTGGAAGCACCCGCAGAGGCAACAGCAGAAAAGACGGTTCCTGTACCTACCCCCGCCACGGTTGCCCCCGCGGCACCCAAGCCGGCGGCTCCCAAGCCCGTTGCGCCGAAACCTGCAGTGCCGACTCCCGGTGCGCCCTCCCCCGGCATGTTCCGCAAGTCCACGCTGACCTACCGCCCGCCGCGCATCGAAGAGTACCTGGAGGGTCTGCGTGTCCGGCAGCAGGTAGCCGAAGAAGCCGCGCAGTCGGCAGCAGCTACCGAGCAGGCACCTGTTGACGAGTTGCCCGTGCTCAGCCAGTCGTTGCCGAGCGCGCCCGCAGTCAAGCCGACCGCTCCAAAGCCTGCCGCGCCGAAACCCGGTGCACCGATGCCTGCCGCGTCCGCCCCGAGCGCACCCGTAGCAGAACCGGTAGCCGCCGAACCGACCGCACCTCGCGGTGTCAGCGAAGAGGATCGCGAACGCAGCTACCGCCTACGTCCGAGCCTGCGTGCCCGCCTCGAACGCGAAAACATCAGCGAAGAGCTCGTGCGCACCATCCTGCGCGAAGGTGAAGCCGAACGCATCAACGACTGGACGATTCGCTTCACGCACGACGACTACCGCGTTGATGTGAACACCGCCTCCGCCGAAGTCATTACCGTCATTGACGAATACGACGCCGAATACAACGAAGCGGCACAGGCATCCTTGGCGCACGGCGAATACAACTCGCTCAACGCCCTGGAACTCGAATTCAGCGAGCGCGCCCGCACCTTCTTGAAGAAGAACCCGCCGTTCGTTTTCGATCTGATGCTTCAGTCGCTGAGCAGCCCCGAAAGCGTGCGCATGGCTGAAGGCTGGACCCGCATCTACGCGGCGCAGGGTCTGGAAATTGCGATTTCGCCCGATGAGCGGACCGTTCTGGCTCTGGCGAAGACCCCGGACTTCCACGTTCTGCACGCCGAAGCCCTTCGTAAGGCGCAACTCGAAGAGCTCAGTAACACCCTGGCTCAGCAGGCGGAAGAGCCAGAAAATGCCGCTGATCGGGCAGAAGATAGCGCAGCCCAGGCAGAAAACACCACCGAGGAGGAGAAATAATGTCCGCTAAGCAGATTACCGTTCCTCTTGAGGTGTACGTTCGCCTGCAGGAGCTTGCCTCCCTCGCCGCCTATAGTTACCGCGAAGAGCAGGGCTCCGAAGAGAGCACTGCACACGATAGGCCCTGGGATTTGCTCTCCAAGGACGGCGCCTCCCTGCTCGATGAGAACGGCGCGCTCAAGCCCGAAGCGGCAGAGCTCTACTTCACCCTCCTACCGCTCCTTGCCCAGGAATTCGTGGAGCAGCAGCAGGCGCTCGTGGACGCGTACCGTCAGGCGCCCAAGCCCGCCGCCGCACGCGCCAAGATTCGTCCCTCCAACCAGCGTCTCATTCCGCTGACCGAGGTGCCGCTGGAGAACCAGCGTATTGCCGCGCGCATCGAGAAGGAATTCTACGGTGACGTGCCGCCGCGCCGCCGCATCTACGGTGTGCTCCCCGGCGTGATGGATTACATGATGCGCCACGGGCTCACCTACGAGCTGCTTCTAGACATCATCGAATCCCCCGCAAGCACGGTGGTTCAAGAAAGCGCGCAGGAGAACCGCTACGGCCGCGAAGTCACCCTCTACACGCATGAAGAGGAAGGCTACCAGGTGGTGCTCAACCCCCTGACCGCCGAAGTGCTCGCGCTACGCCCGCTGCAGGCTCTCGCCGGAGGCTACCAGCTCTCCCCCGACGCCCAGGCACAGCTCAAGTCGCTCGGCCTGACCGGCGAGTACATTGCCCGCATCCTCGATGAGGCTGAGGACCGCCGCCCGATTCCCGGCAGTAGCCGCACCGTGTACTCGCTCAACGGCTACCAGGTGGAGTTCTCGCACTCCGACCAGCAGGTCATTCGTATTAGTCGCGGCACCGCACCCAGCCGCAACCCCTTCGAATCGCAGCCGAGGATGAGCGGCACGAAGAGGCAGCGCGGCCGCAAGATTCCGCACGATGTGGACGCGTTCGTGCAGCTACTGCAGGAGCACGGCTTCACCATCACCATGGGCGGTAAGCACTACGATATTCGCCACGAGAAGCTGGCTCCGGGTCAGAAGGCGGTCACCTCCGTGACCCCCTCGGATTCGCAGCGCTGGCACCTGAACTCGGCACGCCAGATCCGCAATACTTTCGGTATCGACCTGCGCTACGCTGACCCGCGCGATAGCGTGCGCGGTATTGTGCGCGACCCCGGAGGAAGCGTCCAGAATGCTAATCACCACAGCGCAGAAAAGCAGGAGGCCGAGAAGGCTACGGAGAAGGAATCGGAGTAGGTCTTCGTCACCGTAAAAGCGCGCCAGCGTACCGGTTCTTTATACTGCCCCCAGCATGTCTTTGCATCTGGGGGCAGTATTCATTGACGCCGATATCCCGCGTTGTCAGGGCAATACGGGGTAGACTGGGGGCAATACAGACATGCTACTCAGCATAAAAATTAATATGCGTTCCCGTGATATGCGTGACGGTAGGGTTGGGGATGCGCCACAAAGTACGGTGAATAACAGCCCCTACCTCTACAATAGAAACGCATCACTACAGAAGAAGGAGAACGCATGGGCGTAACGATTAAGGTCACTGACGAAGCAGGCGTAAACTACGACATTCAGTGGGAAGACCACCACACCCTCCTGGAAGCCCTCCAGGCTAACGGCGTGCCGGTCCTCGCAACCTGCGGTGGTAACGCATCCTGCGCTACCTGCCACGGCTTCATCGACCCCGAGCACTTCGCAGCTTCCGGTGAACGCACCGAAGCTGAGCAGGACCTGCTCGACATGGTCGACGACGTCGCCAACGAGTACTCCCGCCTGTGCTGCCAGGTCGAGTACGCCCCCGGTATGGACGGAGCAGAAATCCAAATGCAGGCGGCGATGTAATCATGTTTAAATCGGCTCAGGTACTCGCATCAACCACCCTCCTCTGTTGCGCGCTCGCGCTCAGTGGATGCGGCGCGTCCCAGGCCGGTCAGGAAGCTGAAGGCACCTCGGCTCAGCCGAGTGCTTCGGCTTCGGTCAAGCCCGGTACGATTCGAGTAGCCTCCGACGGGGCTACCCCTTCTGTGTCTCCGGGCTCCATTACCGTGGTGAACTCCCCCGATGCGGAGCACCACGATTCTTCCTCTGAGCACTCCGAGTCTTCTTCCCACACCGAGACTCACGAGTCGAAGCAGAACTCTGAGTCTCATTCTTCTGATTCCTCCCGCGAGGGTTCCGATCAGAACAAGTCAGACGACTCTGCAGATTCTCAGCAGGATTCCCAGAAGAGCTCAAACTCGTCGTCACAGTGGGGTTCTAACTCTTCGGGTAGCTCCTCGAACTCATCCGGTTCTTCGGGCTCGTCGAATTCTTCCAATTCTTCGAACTCCTCGGGCTCCTCGGAGAAGTCCTCTAGCTCCTCCAGCAGCACTGTTGCCGAGGGCCCGACCCAGTGCGATCTGGATGACCTGAACATTTCGGTATCCATTGGAGATGGCTCCCCCGGCGCCCGAAACTACACCCTGTACTTCCAGAATTCCTCAAACTCCGCCTGCACCCTGCGCGGCTACCCGCGGGTGGTGCATGCGGGTCCTTCGGGAACCTGGGTGGGTCGCGAGGCTTCCACCTCCGATGAGTACATGAACCCTGCAGGCGTGACCCTTAACCCCGGCGATAGCACCACCGCGATACTGCGTTCGGTGTATCCGGCACGCTTCGGTGATGATTGCGGTAGCCGCCCGGTTCAGGGCTTCCTGGTGGGTCTGCCCTCGGGTTCCGGCGGCGTAATTGTTCCGCTGGATACGACCGCTTGTTCCTCGTCTGTTCCGCAGCTGTCGGTGGGTCAGTTTGGTGCCCGCTAAAGCGGTACTGCGGATGTAAATACTCTGGCGCCTCTGTGCACCTATAGTTCACGCCTATAGTTCACTTGTGCACCTATAGTTCAAGGGCGGTTCCCCGTGATGGGGAACCGCCCTTGAACTATTTTTAAGCCTAGTGTTTAGCGATGCCGTATCCGCGTGCTCTTAGAGGGAGCGGGTGACGTCCTCGTGGCTGAAGCGTGCACCGCGCGGGTATGCGGGAGCCTCGCCGTGGCCGAGGTTGACGACCAGGAACGGGATCTCTGCGTTGTCCGCGAAGAATTCCTTCTTGATGCCGTCGAAGTCTGCGCCGGTCATGGGGCCAGCGTCCAGGCCAAGGGCGCGGATTGCGGTGATGAAGTAGCCTGCCTGCAGGTGAGCGCTCAATTCAGCGGCGGGGGTGGCAAGCTCCTCGGTGGTGTAGTAGCCCTTGATGAAGCCGGCAGCGTTGGGGTTGAAGGTGTCAGCGTGCTCTACCCAGTTTGCGTCTGCGGAGAGAATCGCGGTCACCGGTGCCGCCTGGGTCTTTGCCTTGTTGCTGTCTGCCATGTGTGCGACGAGGCGCTCGCGTGCCTCGGGGCTCTTGACCCAGGTGATGCGCAGGGGCTGGCTATTGAAGGCGGTGGGGCCGTAGAAGGTCAGCTCCTGGATGCGGAGCAACTGCTCGTCGGTAACGAGTTCCTCGGTGAAGGAGGAGACGGTGCGCGGCTCGTGGAAGAGGTTGATGAGCTGTTCTTCGTTCAGGCGGGTCATGGTGAGGCTCCTTTGGGTTGTTCTCTCAGTCGATTACTTTACAAGTAAAATATTACATGCTCTGTAGAAACCCTGTCAAGCACATCTTCCTCCCCCACCCCCAACAATTCAAGAGGCGCACACCATAAACCCCGCCATAATAGATACATGACCGACGCACTCTCCCACTTCTCCACCCCCGTACGCGAGTGGTTCCGTGCCACCTTCAGCGCACCCACCGCCGCCCAAGAAGGCGCCTGGGAGAGCGTCCGCAACGGCAACAACACCCTCATCATCGCCCCCACCGGCTCCGGCAAAACCCTCGCCGCCTTCCTCTGGGCACTCGACGCCCTGCACCGCGAACACGAGGCCGGAACCGCAGGCGGCACGCGCATCCTCTACATCTCGCCCCTCAAAGCGCTCGGCGCCGACGTCGAACGCAACCTGCGCGCACCACTGACCGGAATCACCCGCCTAAGCGGAAACAACGCGGGCGAACCGAGCATCAGCGTGGGTGTGCGCAGCGGCGACACCCCCGCACGCGAACGCCGCCAGCTCATCAGCAACCCGCCCGACATTCTCATCACCACCCCCGAATCCCTCTACCTCATGCTCACCAGCGCCGCCCGCAACACCCTCACGGGCGTGACCACCGTGATCGTGGACGAGATTCACAACCTCGCCGCCACCAAACGCGGCGCACACCTGGCGGTCTCCCTCGAACGCCTCGACGCGCTCCTAGAACAGCCCGCACAGCGTATTGGCCTCTCGGCAACCGTCGAAAACCCGGAGGCGGTCACCCGGTTCCTCGGCGGCATTCAGCCGGTGACCATCATGAGCCGTCCGGTCGCCAAAGAATGGGACCTGCGCCTGAGCGTGCCCGTACCCGATATGGCGGCACTCGGAGGCGCCAACGACTACGGGCAAGGGCTTTACGCACCCTCGGAATATGTGCCCTCGGAGGTGCCGGACAGCGGGGGCTCGGTTTCTGCCGACCCACCGCAGGGCGAGGCACAACATATCTCCAGTACCGTAAATACCCCGGCGAACGCGCACTACACCCTCGAAGATGCCATTGGCGTATTCCCCGGACAGGAAACCGAGCAGGAAGCCGAACTAGAAACCGGGCTAGAAATTAGGCAGGCAGACCCGGCGCGACAGGGCGATAACGCCGCGCCCAAAAATACGCTTACCGTTCCGGAAAAGGCCTTGCGAGACAGCGCCGATAGCGAGCGCCCCGAGACCTCCATCTGGCCGCGTGTGCAGGAGCGCATCGTCGATCATATTGAGAACAACCGTTCTACGATTGTTTTCGTTAACTCGCGCGGACTAGCGGAAAAGCTCACCGCGGCGCTCAACGATATTCACCTGCGCCGCGTCCTCGCGAAGCAGGGAATCGATCCCGAAGACTATGCGGCAGGCATCTGCGACATCACCGAGGTGCCGCCGCTCGCCCGCGCGCACCACGGCTCCGTGTCCAAGGAACAGCGCACCCTCATCGAGGAGGCGCTCAAGGGCGGAACCCTGCGCTGCGTGGTCGCCACCAGCTCCCTGGAGCTGGGCATCGACATGGGCCACGTGGACCTCGTGATCCAGGTGGCCGCCCCTCCCTCGGTCGCCTCCGCGTTGCAGCGCGTGGGTCGCGCAGGACACCGCGTGGGCGAAATTTCGCGCGGATTCTTCTACCCCAAGCACCGCGGTGACCTGCTCGGCGCAACCGTCACCCTCGCCGGGATGCGTAGCGGAACCCTCGAACCGCTCGCTATCCCCACCAACCCCCTGGACGTACTCGCGCAGCAGACCGTCGCCGCCTGCGCGTTGGGCCCCATCAGCGTGGACTCCTGGTACGAGGCGCTACGCCGCAGCGCGCCCTACACCGAACTGCCGCGCGCCCTCTTCGACTCCGTACTCGAAATGCTCGCCGGACGCTACCCCTCCGACGAGTTCGCCGAACTGCGCCCGCGCATCATCTGGGACCGCACCCCCACCGAAGAGGCGCCCTCCGGCAGTATTGAGGGCCGCCCGGGTGCGCAGCGCCTCGCCGTCACCAGCGGCGGTACAATTCCCGACCGCGGGCTCTTCCCCGTCTACCTGGTCAGCGGCGATGAGGAGCGCGGCCCCAAGCGTGTGGGTGAACTCGACGAAGAAATGGTGTACGAATCCCGCGCCGGCGAGGTCATTACCCTCGGCGCGAGTAGTTGGCGCATTGAAGAAATTACGCACGACGCGGTGCGGGTCTCCCCCGCGCCCGGTCAGCCCGCGCGCCTGCCTTTCTGGCACGGGGACCGCATGGGCCGCCCCTACGCCCTGGGCGTGCAGACGGGCGCATTCACGCGCGCCCTCTCCAGCCTGGATGCCACCGATAGCGCCGCCGCCCGCCAGCAGCTCGAACAGCTCGGATTGGACACCTGGGCGGTCGATAACCTGCTCGCCTACCTGCGTGAGCAGCGCGAATCCACCGGGGCGGTTCCCTCCGACACCCGCATGATTGTGGAGCGGCACCGGGACGAACTGGGCGATTGGCGCGTGGTTCTGCACTCGCCGCTCGGCTACGGGGTGCACGCACCCTGGGCGCTGGCGGTGCGCGCCCGTATTGAGGAGCGGTACGGGGTGGACGCCTCCGTCATGGCGAGTGATGACGGCCTGATTCTGCGCCTGCCCGCCATGGAGGATGTGCCGCCCGGCGCTGACCTGTTCCTTTTCGACCCGGACGAGCTGGAGGCGATTGTCACCGAACGCGTGGGCGATTCGGCGCTTTTTGCGTCTCGGTTCCGCGAGAATGCGGCGCGTGCCCTGCTGCTGCCGCGCCGTGATCCGGGTAAGCGCACCCCGCTGTGGCAGCAGCGTCAGCGTGCGGCACAGCTGCTGGATGTGGCGCGTAAGTACCCTGATTTTCCGGTGCTTTTGGAGACGGCGCGCGAGTGCCTGCAGGATGTGTACGATGTTCCGGCGCTGGTTCAGGTGCACCGTTCGCTACAGTCTCGCACGGTGTCCCTGCTGGAGGTTGAGACGAACGAGCCTTCGCCTTTTGCGCGTA
Source organism: Rothia mucilaginosa (assembly GCA_963538455.1). Classification (GTDB taxonomy): domain Bacteria; phylum Actinomycetota; class Actinomycetes; order Actinomycetales; family Micrococcaceae; genus Rothia. Next base: position 29,690 of record CAUTHR010000005.1, read on the forward strand.
CCCTGCTCTTTGAGTACGTTGCCGAGCACCTCTACGACGGGGATGCGCCCGCCGCCGAACGCCGCGCCGCCGCGCTGTCGCTGGACCCGGCGCTACTGGCTGAGTTGCTGGGGTCGAGCGGTCTGCGCGACCTGCTGGATCCGGCGGTGCTGGTGCAGACTCAGCAGCGTCTGCAGCGCACGGGTGAGCGTTACCGCGCCTGCGGTGTGGAGGGCGTGGCGGATTTGTTGCGTCAGCTGGGTCCGTTGAGTGCGCGGGAGTTGAGTCTGCGTTTGCGGGCTGACAGCCTGCAGACTGAATCTGCGGCACACGGTTCTCAAGATTTCGGCGAGTCCGAGGACTCTGAAAAGTCCGGCGAGGAGTACGGCGCGCACGCCAGCACGGATCAGGCGCGTGCTCTGGCGGAGGAGCTGGTGCGCTCGCGCCGCGCGTTCTCGTTCCTGGGAGCTGCCGATGATTCCGCCGAGCCGCAGCTGTACTATGCGGCGGTTGAGGACGCCGCACGCCTGCGCGACGGGCTGGGCATTATGCCCGCCGCGGCGCTTCCTACCGCCCTCCTGGAGCCGGTCGCGGAGCCTTTAGAGGATCTGGTTTCTCGCTATGCGCGCACCCACATTCCCTTTACGGCGCAGCAGGCGGCGGAATATTTTTCGCGCCTGACCCCGGTGGGTGTGGGCGTGCTGGCCCCGGTGTTGCAGCGCCTTCAGCAGCAGCGCCGCCTAAGCTCTGGCGAGTTCCTGCCCGAGGTGCTGCGCGCCTCCGGGGCAGTCGGTGTTGAGTGGGTGGATGCGCAGGTTTTGCGCACGATTCGTGCCCGTTCTCTGGCGGCGCTACGCGAGGAGATTGAGCCGGTATCGGCGCAGGTCTACGGCGTTTTCCTGCCTTCGTGGCAGAACGTTCGTTCTTTATCCGTGCGGGTTGCACAGACCCTGCCGGAGGCGAGCGCCTACGGTGCGTTCATGCCCTCCCGCCGCGCCGCCACGGTGGTGGGTGAGAGGGTGGCGCCCCTCGGCTCGGCATCATTCAATCCGGCGGCAGAAAACGGTACCGAAGACTCCGCCTCCGCCACGGAGGATCTGCTCACCGCCATCGACCAGCTGGCGGGTGTGCGCGTACCGGCTTCGGCGCTGGAGACGCTGATTCTTCCGGCGCGCGTGCCCGGCTACCAGCCGCACATGCTGGACGAACTCATGGCCAGCGGCAGGGTGTTCTTCACCGGCGCCGGTCAGCTCGGCGGCGGTAGCGCGCAGAAGTCTGACGGCTGGATTCGCCTGCATTTGAGCGAGAGTTCTTCGCTGACTCTGGGCGAGGACTACCCGGAGCAGCTGGTGCGCGCGGAAAACCCGGAGCTCTGGGAGGCGTTGCAGGCTCCGGGCACGCTCGAGCACGCCATCTACGAGGCGCTGGCTCACGGCGGCCTGTTCGTACCGGCGCTGCGTGAGCGGGTGGCGCAGCTGATGAGCGCGGCGGCACCCGCCGGTCAGGTGGTGACTTTCCCAGATGCTGCGCAAGTTTCGGCGGCGCTGTGGCGCCTGGTGTGGGCTGGCGCGGTGACGAACGATAGTTTCGCGCCGGTTCGGGCGATGCTTGCGGGTGTCCGCAGTGCGCATCCGACCCCGGCTGCCCCTGCGCGTCTGTCGCGGGTGGGTCGCCGCGGGGCGGGCCGTATTGCGGCGGCGCGCGCCTCCATGGGTAACGGCATGGCGGGCGGTTTCGGCGCTGACGGCTATGGTTCCGGCGGCTACTCTGCTCCTGTCGCCGGGCGGGGCTTGCGTTCCCTGCGCGGTAGTTCCCTCCGCGGCGGGATCCCGACCACTCCCGTTGTTGCCCCGCAGGATAGCGGCCGCTTCTCGCGCGTGGACACACTGCTACAGGAGCCGGTGGAGGCGACTGTTGCGGCGCTCGCACGCGCCGACCTGCTGCTGGACCGCTACGGTGTGCTAACTCGCGGGTGCCTGCAGGTGGAGGATTCTGCCGGCGGGTTCTCGCAGCTGTACCGGATTTATTCGGCGGCGGAGGATCGTGCGCTGGTGCGTCGCGGCTACTTTATTGAGGGTTTGGGCGCTGCGCAGTTCGCCGCCCCCGCAACGGTGGACCTGCTGCGTTCTACCGCCGATAACCTCAGTATTCCCGCAGGTCCGCAGGGGTTCGGCGCGAGCGCCTACACCCCGCAGCGTACCGATACGGAGCAGGTGTACGGCACGTTCACGGTGACCCTGTTGGCGGCGACCGACCCGGCGAACCCGTACGGTGCGGCGCTGAGGTGGCCCGCGATTCCATCTTTTGCGGGCGAGGGTGTGGGAGTGGTCAAGCACCGCCCGGCACGCAAGGCGGGCGCCTGCGTGGTGCTGGTGGACGGCGCCCCGGTGCTGTACGTGGAGCGCGGCGCGAAGACCCTGCTGGCTTTCACCACCGACCCGGTACTTCTGGAGGCGGCGGCCCCCGCCCTGGCGCGCCTGGTGTCCGCCGGTGGTGCGGAGAAGATTTCGGTGGAGAAGGTCAACGATGTAGAGCTTTTGAGCACTCACACGCTGGGCACCCACACGCTGAATCCCTCCACCGGCGAGGCTGTGGTGCATCCGGTGGAGGCGCTGCGCGCCGCACTGCAGGCACAGGGTTTCTACGCGACGGTTCGTGGCTTATCGCTACGCCGTTCCATTTAGGCGGAGTAGAACCTCTTAGAGCAGGCAGAGCCTCAAGCTTAGCCTCAGCTTAAATTATTTTCTTCAACCTCAACCTGAGCATCATAATGCCCCGCACCCTCACGGAAGGGGGTACGGGGCATTATGTTTCCCTACTCACGAACCGGGTGGTATTCCCGGAGTCCGCCACGTCGCAAGCGGCGCGGCGGAGGAATAACCGCCCGGATGCCCACGTCGCCTTTGCCGTGGAGCATGTAACCAAACATCGGAGCGGGAAGTCCTACGTTGACCTGTTGGGGCGGTTAGTAGCCGCCGGTGAGGGTGTCCACGGCACCCAGACACAGGTCGATGGCTTCTTCGAGCCCGAGCCCGCGGGAGCGAACGGTGCGCTGATCGCGGGGGTTGAGCTGCACGACGTGCAGGGCGAAGTAGTCGACGAGCTGCAACCAGCCTCCGAGGATGACGCGGGTACGGTCATTAATCGGCATGCCGGTGCGTTCAAGCATCCATTCGAGGTAGTCGGTGGGGTTATTCGGAAAGTCCTCCCCACCGGGGGTGGGGACACCGGCTACGACGAGGAAGTAGGTACGCAATGCCCTGCGGAGTGCTTCCTCGGGGTTTTCGTGATGCTCACCGAGCGCTTCGAGGACTGCGTTGGCTTCGCGTCGGGTGACGGCTGCAGCCAGGGAGTCCTTGCCGGGGAAGTAGTGGTAGAGCAGGGCGCGAGTGATGCCTGCATCGCGGGCGATAGCGCTCATGGAGGCGCCGAGCACGCCGCGTCGAGCGAAATGTTCTGCAGCAATTTTCAGAATTTGCTCTTCGCGTTCGTGCGGTTCCATGCGCAGGGCACCGGTGCGAGGCTCCGCATTCTTTTGTGAATGTTCCATAACCTCTCCTATCGCATTTTCCGGTGCTTTGGAATTGTCTGATTGCACCGCCGTAATTGGGGGTGTTCCTTTAATCTCTGCGACCTTGCGCTGTTTCTGTCCCATTTCGACCCCTTCGTTCGAAATATCGAACTTCTGTGTCTTAATCGTACCGCTTTAAGGCTACTTTCAGCCTTTATTAAGGCGTTTATGACGTAGGATGCTCAGGTTAGCAGGTATTTATTTGCTTCACATCTTTTATACTTAGAAAAACCACAGGGGCTAAATTGAGGGTTATTAGTTTCTGATTTGACAGCATTTTCGAAAATACCGCACATAAACGCTGTTTTTTGTAAAATTAATGCAGTTTTTTTAAATTAAATGTCCAATAATTTCAAAAATTTGTGAAGTTTTCGTTTTTTGTTCCACGCATTCACACAAACATTCATGAGTGTCAGACAAAACTGCATTCCGCAGCCCGAAACCCAACCCCGCGGCAATGTGTCTAGCTACCTCATCGGTAGGCAGTCCGGCTCAGCTTACCTCGGTCCTAGCCCCGCTCAGGCGATAGGGCTCAGGCGGTAGAGTAGAGCCATGCCCGCACAGAACATCGCACGCCCGCATTCCAGCTCACTGCCTAACTCTCAGCCCGATACGCAGCAGGGAGTACGGTCCGGCGCCGCCTATCAGGCGAAACCGGCACGCCGCACGCATCGCCGCCTGCTGACCCCTCCGCTGGCTCAGAAGAACGGCATCGACCCAATTCAGCTGATTCTGCCGCTTGTGGAGGAGCTCCCCGCCGAGCTCACCCCGAACAATACGGCCCCGGCAACCATTGCGGATTACCTGATTGCGCGCTTCTACCCGAACGACCCGCAGATTATTCACGCCCGCTTCGACACCGGTGAGGTGCGCCTGGACGACGGCACGATCCTGACCAGCGATAGCCCGTACATGCCGGGCGAGCGCATCTGGTACTTCCGTGAGCTTGCCGATGAGCCGCAGTTACCCTCCGATATGCCGGTGCTCTACGAGGATGAGCACGTGCTGGCGATTGATAAGCCGCATTTTCTGCCAACCACCCCGCGCGGCTCCTATATTGCGCAGACCGCGCTGACCAAGCTGCGGGTGCGTGAGCAGAACCCGCTGCTGATTCCGATTCACCGTCTGGATCGCCCGACCGCCGGTGTGCTGCTCTTTGCTAAGACTGTGGAGGCGCGCCGCCCTTTCCAGATGATGTTTCAGCACCGTCAGGTGTCGAAGACCTACCGCGCCGTGGCGCCGGTTCCCGCCGATGCTACCGCCGCCGAGCAGGCGTTGAGTGCGCAAGGTCTGCAGGTGCGTTCTCATATTCAGAAGATTCGTGATCAGCTGCAGGTTCAGCAACTATCTGAGCAAGAGTGCACGGCGCAGGGTGTGGAGCCGAATACGCTGACGACCGTGAAGATTTTGCGGACTTTCACCCCGAATGCGCAGGCTATTGAGGGGTGGTGCGCCGAGCCAAACCTCAGTGAAAAACGAGAATGGGAAAAACGAGAATGGGCGCTCTATGATTTGGCGCCTCACACCGGCAAGACTCACCAGCTGCGGGCGCACCTGAACCTTTTGGGTTCCCCCATTCTGGGCGATGTTCTCTACCCGCGGGTGTTGCCCGATGCCCCAGACCGCCCGGAGTACCCGCTGCAGTTGCTGGCGTACAGCCTGCATTTTGAGCACCCCATCACCGGCGAGCGGGTGGATCTGTACAGCGGGCGTTCGCTGGCTGCCGCCGCCTAACCGGTTTTTGAGTGGCGTTCACTCCGTTCCCTGCGGTGCATCTTCTCGACGGGCTCTCGAAAAGGGATCACGCCCGAGAGCCCGCCCACAGCATCCGGGCGCTCAGAGGGCAAAAAGTGGGATAATTTCAGACGTAATACTTCACCGCAACTACAGAGGGTCCATGAATTCCCAGCCGTCTTCCCACAACGAGCAGTCTCTGGAGTCGATTAGCGAGTACGCCCAGCGCACCTCCTCGCACGCCGTTGCCGCAGCCGACAGCGTCACCGACACCTTCGTGCATCGCATCCTCGGCGTGCCCGGCGCCCTCATCGGTTCGGTACAGGTGCCGGATCCGCGCCCGCTGAGCCAGCGTCTGAGCATTTGGCACTACTGGTGGCAGGCGCACCTGCTGGACTGCATGATTGACGCCGGTCAGCGTCACCTGCGTGAGGGCGATATTACTGCCGCCCAGGAAGAGTTGCACCGCGCCCGCGCACTGTTGCGCGGCATTAACGTGCGTAACTACGGCCGCTTCGCGAACGATTATTTTGACGATATGGCGTGGCTGGCCCTCGCTGTGGGCCGCATGAACTCCTTCTGCATTGAGCTGACCGGCGCTAATGATGTTGCCGCCCAGGATGCTGGCGCGGCTCTCTTCGAGCAGCTGGCGAAGGGTTTCTCCCCGGTGGGTGGCATGAGTTGGCGCAAGTCCAAGCGTGATTTTGTGAATGCTGCGGCGACCGCGCCGACCGCTCTGGCGTATGTGCGTGCGGGCGACCCGAAGACTGCCGCCGCGCTCATGGACTGGATGAATGAAACCCTCTGGGATGCAGAACGTTCGCTCTATATTGACGGCGTGAACGTGCGCGGCGACGAGTACGAATACGAACGCGGCGAATTCACCTACAACCAGGGAACCGCCCTGGGTGCCCTGCTGAGCCTCGCCGCATCCGGTGTGCCCTGCGAGGTGGACCCCGCAGAACGCGCCGAACGCCTCATCGTCGGCATCGTCAAGCACATGACCGAAGAGGTGGAGTTCCTCTCCGGTGCGCGCCGCCGCATCCTCATCTCGCACGGCGACGGCGACGGCGGCCTGTTCACCGGCATTCTCGTGCGCTACCTGGGCATGGCGGCATCCTCGCCGCTGCTCAGCGATGAGGCGCGCGCTCTCGCCTCGACCCTGGTGTACTCGACCGCACGCGCCCTGTGGGAGGGCCGCCGCGAGTTCGACCCCGACCTGCCGATGAACGAGTACGGCATTGACCCGAATGAGATTCGCGGTAAGGCGCTCGTGCAGTTCTCCCCACGGTTCACCGAGCCGATGAGCAAAGTCGTGAAGCCCGGCGCACCCGTGGAGCTCTCCACGCAGCTACAGGCGTGGACTATTTTTGAGACGGCGGCACGCCTGGCGCATGCGCGTGACCTCGCCGCCCACGGTTTCTAGAGTACTGTTTCTAAAGCACGTTCTAAAGCACGGCCTCTAAAACCCTACGGTTCTTTGCCCCAGCCCTCATCTTCTCCGTTCAGCGCAGAAGGTTAGGACCAGTGCAGAAGGTTAGGGCTAGATTCATTGCAGGGGCGTGCACACGGGCGTACGGTGAATTTTATGTTTGCTTCAGAATCACAACAGGTCACTGCCAGCCCGAACGCTAACACCATTTTCATGGTCTGGAAGTTCAAGGAGGGCATCTCGCAGGATGCGCTCGTTGAGGGATTCCAGAACCTCTGCGGGCTCGTCATTAACCTCAACCACACCGCCGCAAACCGCTACTCCCCCGAGAACGCCAATATTGTGCTGGGCATCAGCCACAGCGCGTGGCTGACCCTGGATCTGCCCAAGCCACTGCCGCAGGAGCTCGTGGAGTTCGAGGAGATTAAGGGCCCCAAGCACACCGCGGTGTCCACTCCCGGTGATCTGCACTTCCACATCCGCGCGACCCAGCCGTCCGTCGCCTACGATATGGCGTCCGCTATTACTGCGGCTCTGCGCGATATTGCTGAGGTGCTGGAGGAGGTGCACGGCTTCCGCTACTGGGACGGCCGCTCCATCATCGGTTTTGTGGACGGCACCGAAAACCCGCAGACCCCCGCGGCACGCGAATACTTCGGCATCATCGGCGACAGCGACCCCATGTACAAGGGCGGCAGCTACCAGTTCGTGCAGAAGTACATCCACGACATGACCGCGTGGAACGCCCTGCCCGTCTCCGAGCAGGAGAAGGTTATTGGCCGCTCCAAGCATGACGACATCGAGATGGGTGAGGATGAAAAGCCCGCCAATTCGCACTCCGCTCTTGCCAATATCGGTGACGACTTCAAGGTTATTCGCGACAACATGCCCTTCGGCACCGTGGGTAACAACGAGCTGGGCACCTACTTCATCTGCTACGCCAGCACCTTCTCGACCGTTCGGAAGATGCTCATGAACATGTTCATGGGAGTGGATGGCGCCAGCTACGACCGCCTGCTGGATTTCAGCACCGCGGTGACCGGCACCCTCTTCTTCGTGCCGACCGTGGATATGCTCGGCGACTTTGCTGGCTAACTTCGCTGGCTAACTTCGCCGGCTAGGGCTAGCTAAACCCAGCTACCCTGCCTATACCCCAGTCTGCCTATACCCTAGTCTGGCTGTGCCCCAACCTGACAGTACCCGCGTAAACCCCGCCTCCGGCAAAGGAGGCGGGGTTTTCCGGTAGGCTAGGGTGTAGACATTCAGACGGAAAGCAAACAATCGAGAGAAGAATGAGCGTTCTAGATAATTCTTTCCCCACCGAGGACTTTGGCTTCACCATCACCAGCCGCCTGGCGGACACCGCCTCCCCCAGCGCTGAACGTGTAGAAGCCAACGGCGGACAGTTCCGCGGACGCACCGGTGTCATCACCACCCCGCATGGACAGATTCAGACCCCCGCCTTCACCCCCGTGGGCACCAAGGCAACCGTCAAGGCGGTCCTGCCCGAATCCATGAAGGAGCTCGGCGCTCAGGCTCTGCTCTCCAACGCCTACCACCTGTACCTGCAGCCCGGTCCCGAAATCCTCGACGCGGCAGGCGGCCTGGGTGCCTTCATGAACTGGGACGGCCCGACCTTTACTGACTCTGGCGGCTTCCAGGTCATGAGCCTGGGCTCTGGCTTTAAGAAGGTGATTGACATGGGCACCGTCGCGGACGCTAAGGGCGCCGACGGCCGCCCCCTCGGCGACGACGATGTGGCAAAGGGCAAGGAACGCCTCGCCCACATTGACGACGACGGCGTGAACTTCAAGTCGCATATTGACGGCTCGATCCACCGTTTCACCCCCGAGGTGTCCATGCAGGTTCAGCACCAGATCGGTGCCGACGTCATGTTCGCCTTCGACGAGCTGACCACCCTCTACAACTCCCGCGGCTACCAGGAGGAGGCGCTCGAACGCACCCGCCTGTGGGCGCTGCGCTGCATCGCTGAGCACCAGCGCCTCACCACTGAGCGCGTGGGCAAGCCCTACCAGGCGCTGTTCGGCGTCATTCAGGGTGCACAGTACGAGGACCTGCGCCGCAAGGCATGCCAGGACCTCGGCTCCATGCCCTTCGACGGCTTCGGCATCGGTGGTGCGCTCGAGAAGGAAAACCTCGGCACCATCGTGCGCTGGTGCGCCGAAGAGCTGCCCGAGTCCAAGCCCCGCCACCTGCTCGGCATCTCCGAACCCGACGACATCTTCGTCGGCATCGAGAACGGTGTAGACACCTTCGACTGCGTCTCCCCCACCCGCGTGGCACGCAACGCCGCCGTCTACTCCCCCACCGGCCGCTACAACATCACCAACGCGCGCTTCAAGGCGGACTTCTCGCCCATCTACGAGGGCTGCGACTGCTACACCTGCACCCACTACACCCGCGCCTACCTGCGCCACCTCTTCAAGGCGGACGAGCGTCTGGCGGCGACCCTCGCCTCCATCCACAATGAGCGTTTCATCGTGCGCATGGTGGACGACGCCCGCGAAGCCATCAAGGACGGCACCTACTTCGAGTACCGTGACGAATTCCTCGGCAACTACTACTCCGGCAAGAAGCCCTAAACCCGCTCTTCAACCCGTTTAAGGAGAACCCTATGAGCATCACTCATGTTCCCGATGAGGAGCTTCTCGTCTTCGACCACGAGATCGCAGCCCCGGTCGAGGACATCTTCGGCGCCTACCTGGACTCCGAACTGCTGGTCCGCTGGTACGGCCCCGCCGGCTGGCACGTACGCCCCACCGACGTTGTCGTGGAGCCCGTCGTCGGCGGTCTGCAGCGCCTATCCATGATCAACGAGGTGGACCCCTCGGTGTCCTGCATTCTGCAGAGCCGCTTTTTGAGCATTGAACCGTTCAAGGAGCTCGAATACGCCGAGCAGCTGCCCGACCACCTGGGCAACCCCGGTAGCGTGCTGGTGTACCAGCGTCACCGTTTCTTTCCCGAAACCGTAATTACCTCCGACGGCGTGGGTTCCGGTACCCGCATCGTCATTGAGATTGGCCCCATGCCCGCCTCAGTTCACGAGGAGGTGCGCACCACCTGGCGTTCGACCTTCGCCCGCCTGGATGATGTGCTCGCCGCCCGTGCCCGCGGAGAGCTCTAAAACCCGCCGCGCCAGCTGCCTGAGATAGCTTCGAGACACGAAAGCGCCGCGTTGACGAATGATTCGTCAACGCGGCGCTTGTGTTTAACACCCGTGCTTTTGCGGGGGTGTGCCTTCTGGGGTGTGCCTTGCCGGGTGTGAGTCGTAAACTAGTTGGTCAGCTTCACGGTAATGACGGTGCTGCCACCATCCAAGGACACGCACTCGGGGGTCGCACGATCCGCGCCGTCGCCCGGCTTCCAGTAGCAGCGCGCCGACATGACGGTACGCTCACCATTCGCCTTATCGGTCACCTCGGCGGGGTTCTGCACCACAAACTGGCGGATCAGCTCACGCGCAAACAGGCAATCCACCGCACCGGAGGCCACCTGAACCGTAGCGTTGTGCTTCAGGTAGCCGGTAGCGTCCATGCTGCCGCAGCTACCGCCCGCAGACTGAACATCCGAGCTGGACAGGCTCGCGGTGCTCGACGCCTTCGCCACAGCGCTCGCCGAAGTATTCGCCTTAGCCGATGCGGAGGAGCTCGCATGCACGGTCGCCTGAGAAGTCGTTGCCGGGCTTGCGGTGGTGATGGTTCCGGGGCTCACGGTAGCCGCCGCAGTGGGGGTGTGCACAGTACCGGCTGTCGGGGTGCTTTCAGTGACCGTTACGGTGCGGGTGGGGCTGGCGGTCGCCTTTGCGCTCGTAGCGCTCGGGCTGGGGGTTGCGGTGGCGCTCGGGGAGGCGGTAGTGGCGCCTCCGGAGCATGCCGACAGCGCCAGCAGGAGCGTAGCGCCCAATACTACGGGGCTGTAGCGCTTCGCGGTGCCGAGCGTAGAACGAGCCTGGGTAGAGTGCTTCTGTGCCGGATGCATGGTGACCTTTCTGCGTCATCGGTTCGGGTTCCTCAACAGTATTCTAAAGACGCTACCTGTGAGCTGGCTATACGGCATCTGGGGAACCCGCAGGGTGCCCCCCCCCTCTCTAAGGCACTTATTTCTAGGGCATTTAGCCTTCGTGCCTGCCACTCACCGTAATAGTGCGGCCGTTTCCGTCATGACAGGTGATCGAGCCAGTCTCAATCTCGCCGAAACAGGTCAGCTGCTTGCCCTCAGCAGCGGGCACCGTCACCACATCCAAGGCGTGCATGATCTTCGTGTTTGCGGTGGTGGTTTCCGCGTGCAGAGCCGAGGACTCATTCACGGTATTCACCTCGCTGGCGCCGGTCAGGAAGTTCATGCGAGTCACCTCCACCGGGCCGGCAAACGTACGACCGACCGCACCGTTACCGTCACCGGTCTGCTCGCCGGTGCGGCGCTCGCATACCAGGGTTCCGTCCGCGGGGTTCAGCTCGCAGAGGGTGCGCTCATCCTCGCTCTTGAAACGGTAGTAGCCGGCGCCGGAATCGTAGTAGGAGGGCTCCATGAGGAAGGGAATCTGGGGAGCATCCGGATTGTCCAGGCGAGCCACAAAGGCGACATCCTCACCAATGGTGCATTCGGGGGCGCCGCGATCCTCGCGACGGTTCTCAGCCATATCGGACTGCGGGTTCCAGTAGCAGGTGGCGTCCTGAACCTTCGCAACCCGGTGCTGGGTCGTGTTGTCGTCGGCACGTGGGGTGGTGACGTACTCGGTCAGCACGTCCAGGGCGTGGGCGCAGTCCACGGTACCGCGCAACACCGTGATTTCCGCACCGGTCTTCAGGTAGCCCTTGCGGCCGATGTGTCCACAGCGCTCACCTGCGGAGGCGCGCTCAGCCTCCACCTTTTCGGGTGCGCGGGTTTCGGGTGCGCGGGGCGTCGCAGCGGCAGTGGGGTTTGCGACCGTTGCGGGGGTTCCCTTCGCCTCAGCGGGTGCGGAGGATTCGTATGCCTTCGCCTCGGCGCTCTCTGCGGGGGCTGATACCCGGGTCTCGGTGACGGTCGGCTCGGTCTTCTTCGTGGGCGACGCCGTGGAGGAAGGGAGCGGGTACTTCGAGTGGTTAGCCGTGTTGGAGGGGCTGGGGGTCGACGAGGAGTTTTCGCTCTGAGAACCGCCAAAGCAACCGGTCAGGGCAAGGAGCAGGGCGGCGGCGCATCCGGTGGCGCGCATCGTGCGGCGACCCCAGCCGGCGGAGCCTGCCTGAGTGTGGTGAAACGACATCGTTATCTCTCCCGGTGATGAACCTTTTGCACCCTTTGCAGAAGGTATTTAAAGCATACGCTTACCCCCGTTCAATGCCGTTTTATTACAGCAGAGCGCCAGCCTCTACTTCTGCGGCAGATAGGAGCTCAGCAGTTCACGCTGCTCGGGGGTCAGTCGAGTCAGTCGCCCCGCGATGGAGTCCCAGAACGCCAGCACGGTGAAGGCGCGCACGCATTCGCGGCCGTCCACCGGGGAGAGAATCGAGTAGCCAATACGCACGGATGCGGCGCTGACCTTCTCCACGCTCAGGCGCACCGGCACGGGCTCACCGGTGTAGGGCAGCTGAGCCAGGTAGCGGATGCCGTGCTCGGCAATGAGTGCCTGCACGCCCTCGGCAACCAGGTCGAAAAGCGGAATCGGAGGCTGCGGCGCCACGGTCGGCTTCTCGCCGGAGGAGGGCGGCGGGCCGAAGAGCGCCACGCGGGCTTCTTCCATGACCGAGAGGATGGCAACGTTGTTGACGTGCCCGTAGGCGTCCATATCGCCCCAGCGGGCGGGCACGTGCACCAGCAGCTCGGTGGTAGTACCAGCCTCAGAGGCGGGGGTCTTTTCAGAGGTATTTTCGTGGTTCTTTTCGTGGCTTTGCATGGTTTTAACTCTACTCTCCCCACACCACGAGCCGGCTATTCACACAGATTCGCAACATAAAACAAATGAACATATTGTCTAGGATTAATGCTCTAAAAATATGTTCAGAAATTAAAATGATGAGGCTCGAAAGCTACGATGCTTTCGAGCCTCATCCAACACACAGACATTTGAACGCATACAAGATCATACGGTTCACTGTCTATGATAGACCCGCCCTGAGGACCAACGGTATTTTTACGGTTTTATTACGGGGAATTCCAGAAATTTTCCGTATTTTTCGTTTATTACCTTCTTGGAGTCTCTGCAGACCCCAACACAGCCCTCCGAGGAGCTACAGAATCCGAAGAGCCACAGAACCTTAACGGCCCAGCTTTGCCGCAGTCTCCAGCGCATGATCAGCGTCGTACTTCATGGCGTCGTACTCGGCAGTTGCCTGCTGAGCCTCCACGAAGGTCTGCTCATCAATCACGTGAGTGTGGCGAATACGAGCGAAGTACAGCAGGCTCAGCACCACAAAGTAGCCCACGCCCACAATCGCCGGAACCATGGAACCGCGCACCATGAAGAGCGCAACCCACACCGCGAAGAGCAGCAGAACGCCGACCGCGGCAGTGAACTGGCCACCCCACAGGCGGAAACCGCCGGTTGCCGGCTCAACACGCTTGTACACGATGTAGGCGAACAGAATCAGAACCCACACGGTCAACGCGCACACCATAATCACGAAAATCATGGAGAGGAACGCTTCCTTCGGGCTGTACAGGGCCAGCAGAATAGCGATCACCATGCCGCTGGTCGACAGCCATACCGCACGAGCCGGAACGCCAGCGCGGTTCACCTGAGCCAGCTGGCGAGGCGCCATGCCGTCAGCCGCCAGGGAGTGCAGCAGACGCGCACCCGCGTACAGGTTCGCGTTCGCACTCGACAGCGCCGCAATCAGCACCACAAAGTTCACGAAGTGCGCCACGCCGTGCACACCCAGCTGCTCAAAGACCAGAACGAACGGGGAAGCGTCCACCGCATCGCCCAGACCAGAGGCCGAACGCCACGGAATCACGGCCACCACAATCAACACGGCCAGCACGTAGAAGGTCGCCAGGCGAATCATCATCGCCTTCGCCGATGAACGCACCGAACGGGAGGGATCCTTCGCCTCTGCGGCCGAAATGGAAATCATTTCGATACCGCCGAAGGAGAACATCACCACGGCCAGCGACAGCCACACCGACTCCGGGCCGTTAGGCATGAAACCGCCGTCGTTGAAGAGGTTTGCGGTACCCACCGCGGCGTGGCCGGGTAGGCCGAAGAAAATCAGGCACAGACCCACCAGCAGGAAGGCAACAATCGAAATGACCTTAATCGAAGACAGGAAGAACTCCAGCATGCCGAAAGACTTCACGCTCGTCAGGTTCAGCACAATCAGCGCCACACCAAACACGGCGATACCGACCCACAGGGGTAGCTGCGGCCACCAATAATTCAGGTAGGTCGCCACCGACACCAGCTCAACACCGGCAATCAGAACAGTCGCCGTCCAGTAGGCGATGCGAGTCAAAAAGCCCGCGAAGGGGCCCAGGTAGCGGGTAGCAATAGTACCGAAACCGCCGCGGACAGGGTAGCGAACCGCCATTTCACCGGTTGCTGCACCAATCACCGAAGCGAGCGCAGAACCAATAGCGTAGGTGAGAATGACCGCGGGACCAGCCATCGCAATGGCGGTGCCCGAACCCAAGAAGAGGCCCGTACCGAGCGCGGAACCCATCACGATCATAGTCATCTGTCCGTGGGACAGAGAACGCTTCAGGGTGCGCGATCCGGCGGTCCCCGCTGCAGCCTGGCTGCGGGTATCGTCGTTGTGGGACACGAAGGTGCCTTCCGTCAGTACGCCTTAGGGGCGTGATGTGCAATGTGTGCTCGCACCCGGCTTCTGCGGCTTCTAGCCTTGTTGACGGGTACGAATAGTTAACTATTCTACGGGCACACTCACATCGCTCAGAACGGCGCCGTCTAGGGCACAAAAACGAATAGGGTGCACAGGCGCATAGAGCTCAAAAGCGAAAGGCACCGAACGGGGGTGCTCCCCCATCCGGTGCTTTGTAGGTGCCCTGTATGTTTTAGCCTCGCGAGGCTTTCACGCTATTTAGTGCTGTGCCGCGCTGGTGTCCTCGTCGGCGTGCATAGCGTCCAGGTCGGGGCGCTCATAACCGCCCTGAACCTTCGAGGAGACGGCGTAGCCAATAGAAATCAGCACGAAGAAGACGATGCCGACCATGATGGATTCCTGAACACCCGAGCCGGGCAGCATGAACATTGCCGCCAGGGTCGCCAGAACACCCGCCAGAGCCAGGCCTGCGGTGATGCGGCCACCCAGCACGGTGAAGGAGGAGGCGTTCTTCTGGTCCTTCTTGTACGCCTGGTAGGTCAGCAGAATCATGACCCACACGATCAGGATGCACAGGGTCACCAGCGCCATGAGCAGGGCAAAGATGTCGCCAATCTTGGCAACAGCCATCACGGTTGCCACGACAACGCCGGTGAAGGAGATGAGCAGAGCCACGACCGGCACGCCGCGCGAGGAGGTGCGGGCAGCCACTGCGGGAGCCATGCGGTCAGAGCCCAGGGCGTGCAGCAGGCGGGTTGCCGCGTACAGGGAGGCGTTAGCGCCGGAGAGCGCAGCAACGAGCACCACGAAGTTCATGATGTCCGCCGCGAAGGGGATGCCCAGTTCAGAGAAGACGAGCACGAACGGCGACTCGGTCAGCTCCGAGTTCTGTGCGGCGGTCTGCCAGGGCACCAGGCACAGAATAATTGCCATGGACACCACGTAGAAGGTGGACAAGCGCCAAATCATTGCCTTCACGCTGGTTGCCACCGAGCGTGCCGGGTCTTTCGCCTCCGCTGCGGAGAGGGAAATCATTTCCACCCCGCCGAAGGAGAACATGACAACAGCCATCGAAATCCAGATGGATGCCGGGCCGTTGGGCAGGAAGCCGCCGTCGTTCACGAGGTTTGCGGTACCCGCCGCGGCGTGGCCGGGCAGGCCCACGAACACCAGCAGTACACCAATCACCATGAACACGATGACGGCAGAAACCTTAATCGAAGAGAGCAGGAACTCCAGGGCGCCGAAAGACTTCACGCTCACCAGGTTCAGCACCAGAATAATCGCGCCGAAGAGAGCAACGAACACAGCCAGGGGAACGTCCGGGAACCAGTACGCCATGTAGTGGCCAACCGCCACCAGCTCAGCGCCGGCCAGTGGCACGGTGCATGCCCAATACGCCCAGCGAGTCAGGTAGCCGCTAAAGGGGTTCAGGTATCGGCTCGCAATGGTGCCGAAACCGCCCTGGACGGGGTGACGCACGGACATTTCGCCCGCGCAAGCGGCAATGATTGCCGCAATCATCGCACCAATAGCGTAAGAGATGATTGCGCCGGGGCCCGCAATTTTAATGGCGGAGGAGGAGCCCAGGAACAGGCCCGTACCCAGCGCCAAGCCCATCGCAATCATGGTCAACTGGCCGTGGGAGAGGGAACGATTCAACGAGTCGTTCTTCGACTGCTCGGGGGTGTCCCCCTGCAGCTTAGACATAACGTATCTCTTTCTTAGACATGCTGTGTATTGAACAAAGCTGAAATGGCAATGCCGCCCAGGCGTTAGGCCGGGCGGCTGCGCACATCAGCTGTAAGGAGGTTAGCTTACGCCACGTACTCGAGTTCGTGACGCTTGAACCAACCAATAATCGGGTAGCTGATCGGCATGAGGAGCACCTCGACCAGGCACTTGTAGATATAGCCGATCAGTACGTAGTTGATGAATGCTTCCATGGTGTCGATGCCGAGCACCGGTGCCGCAATAGAGCAGAAGATAAGAGTGTCGAGCAGCTCACCGACCAGGGTGGAGACAATCATGCGCAGCCACAGGAAACGGCCCTTGCTTGCCTTCTTCATTGCCACCATGACCCATGCGTTCAGGGTCTGACCGAAGAGGTAACCGAGCAGGGAGCCCACAAAAATCTGCCAGACCGGGCCGAGAACCTGCGCGAATGCCTCCTGGCCGGTGTAGAAGCTCGCAGCGGGCAGGTGCACAATCAGCAGGAAGCACAGGGCGGCAAAAGCGGCCGAGGCGAAGGAGGCCACAATGGCGCGGCGGGCACGCTTGAAGCCGTACACCTCAGAAAGAAGGTCGCCAATCACGTAGGCGAGCGGGAAAAGGAAGAAACCACCGTCGGTGACAATGGTCGAGCCAATCAGGGGCAGTTCGAAGGGTAGCGGACCGAACTCCACGCCCTTGGTTGCGCCGATATTCGAAATGATCAGGATGACGCAGGATGCGCCCAGCAGCAGATCAAAGTAGCCGCGGCGACCAGCCCAGGGCACCTTGACGGTGCTCGTCTGAGCTTTAGATTCGCTAACGGGTTTAGCCATTACTTTCCCCAAGTCTTTCTTCATGCGATGTGTTTCTTCACGTCAGGTACGAGCCCTCACGCGTGGTGGTGAGCCTGCAATGCAGGGCAGGGTTCACCGGCTCGTCTGCCACCCGAGCCTATCTAATAGTACCTATACGCCGTGCCGGAGGCAGGTTTATGAGCTCCGTTCAAGAGTGTGGACAGGCCCCGGCGCCTGCTGAACCCCCGCACCTACAATGGAGGTATGAAGAGTCTGAGCCGCATAGTTCACCGCAGCGGAGTTCACCGTACTGGGCAGGTGGCGTCCCCGCTGGAGGCGGGGCATGCTTCACGCGCCTCGGTTCGCGGCTCGGTGCAGCGCTCGGTTCGGGCCTCGGTGCGCCGCTCGATTCATGGCTCTCTACGGCGAGCGCGGAGGCTGCACCGCAACCAGCGGCGGTTGAGCGCGCATATTCCGCGTCTGCATCCGCTGTTCATCTATGCGGCGCGGGCTGTGCGCACCGGTATCTCCCTGCTGGAGCCGATGCTTCTGGCTTCCTCTGAGCTGCTCGGTTACCGGTCGTTTACGCATCGGGGCCGCAATATCTACTATCGGGTCGATAATCTGCATCTTTTGTCTGAGTCTGAGTCTGCGCCCGGTGTGCTGTTCTATTTTGATGGTGATCATCTTTCGCGTGCCGGTAGTCGCCTGTTGCGTCGTACTTCTCCCCTGCGTGCCGAGTTGGCGCAGGTGGCGGCTGAGTTCAATATGCTGTCGGTGCCGGTGCTGTCGCCGGGTAGTCTGCGGGAACCTCGCCTGACGGATGCGGGTTCCTATGCGCCTCCGCTGACCTATAACTGGTGGGTTCGCGCCCGCTCAAACGGCAGGATGGTCCGCGCCCTGATTGAGGAGATTGCCCTGGCATACGGGGTGGATATGAGCCGCGTCTGGTGTGCCGGTTATTCGGGTGGTGCGGAGTTCCTCAGCTACGAGCTGCTTTCGCACGATATTGACTGGATCCGTGGAGGCGGTGCGACCTTCATCGGTGGCGGCGGTGCCGACGGCGTACCGGCGCGGGTGCGTGAACGGGCGGCGTTGAATCCTTCTTCGCATGAGCACCTGTTGATGAGCTGGCATGTGGGTGTGTTGGATGGGCGTTCGCCGTCGGGTCGTCGGCGTATGGCGACCAGCGCGGAGGGTAGCTGGTCGGCGCGTATTGCGGCACAGGAGGGCAGTGCTTTCTACGAGGGTTTGGGGGCGCGGACTTTGTTGCAGGTGACTCCGGGGCGCGGTCATACGGGGTATCCGATTGCGTCGTTGGTGGGTGCTGATTTGGCGGCGGCGACTCGTTTAGGGTTCCTGTAGGGCCGGTTATTTCGTCACAAACGTGAAAATTCGCATGGATTGGGCAAATTTCTTGGTGACACATTCGATAAATTCGTCATTTGCTGACGATTTGGGGTAGAGTGTCACTATGCCCCGTATTTCTGCAGCAACCAACGCCGCCCAGCGCGAGAACACCAAGCGTGCCATTCTCAACTCCTTCGGCGAAATCCTCTACACCCGCGGCCTGCCCGGCCTGACCATGACCGACGTCGCCAAGAACGCCGGCATCGGCCGCACCGCGGTCTACAACTACTTTGCCGACATGGGCGAACTGCTGGTCGCCTACGCCCTGGACGAGACCGAACGCTTCCTCAACGAACTGCGCGCCGGCCTGGAGGGCATCGAAAACCCGATTGACCAGCTCGCGGTCTACATTCGCCTGCAGATCAACGATTTGGCGCGCCGCCACCTGCCTCCGGGCCCGGCAATGCGCTCTATGCTTTCCCCCGAGTCCTACGCGAAGCTCGGCAAGCACGTGCACGAGCTGCAGATGGTGTTGGCGCATATTCTTTCTGCCGCCATTGCTGAGAACTACATTCCGAAGAACGACATTCGCGAATTGGCGATGCTCGTGCACGGTTCCCTCTCTTCAAGTGCGGGTCGTGCGGAGGACGCACCGGATGAGGAGACTCGCGAACGCCAGATTCTGAATACTATCCGTTTTATTCAGATGGGTTTGGGCGCGCGTTTTGACGCCGCAGGCAACCCTGTTCGTCTGGACTCCGAGGAGTCTCTGCCGGAGCAGTCGCCCGTGCAGGAGGCGAACCTGAAGGTCGCTTCCTAAGGGGTTGAGCGGGCTGAATAGCTATATATAATGCCGCGGACCTGATGCTTCTTTGCATCGGTCCGCGGCATTTTCTGTATTCGGGTAGGCGTTTACGCGGTTAGGTTTTTACGCGAGTAGGTTTTTACGCGCCGGGCAGCAGCGCCGGGGAGATGGAGTCCAGGTCCAGTACGCGCGCGTACATGACGGCGCGGCGATGCAGGGCGTTACGCAGTGCGCGGTGCACGCCGTCTTCGAGGTAGAGTTCGCCGCCCCATTTGACCACGTGCGGGAAGAGGTCACCGTAGAAGGTGGAGTCTTCGGCGAGTAGGGTCTCGAGGTTGAGGGTTTTTTGGGTGGTGATGAGGGTGTCGAGGCGTACCTGCCGCGGCGGGA
Organism: Rothia mucilaginosa; assembly: GCA_963538455.1. Taxonomy (GTDB): domain Bacteria; phylum Actinomycetota; class Actinomycetes; order Actinomycetales; family Micrococcaceae; genus Rothia. The sequence goes on from CAUTHR010000005.1 coordinate 49,239, forward strand.
TTCCTCCCCAGTCGGCGTGGGTCATGCCGTGCTGGGGGTAGGGGCGGCTGTCGCCTACTTTTTTGAAGATCATGGTGGTGCTTTCTGCAGGTCTGGGGCGCCCCGGCGGCGCGTGAAACCGTGGGGTTCTGAAGAAATAGTACCAAGGGCATAAAAAATCCCCGGTCTTAGAATCTAAGACCGGGGATCGGTGGCGGAGGATGGGGGATTTGAACCCCCGAGGGCTGTTAACCCAACACGCGTTCCAGGCGTGCGCCATAGGCCGCTAGGCGAATCCTCCAGCTATGTTTTCTACGCATTGCGTAGGCAACGAATAAAACTTTACTACGCTTTTGTGAAGCATGCAAGCCCCGAATAGGAAAAGTAACAGAAAGCACATTTGTGGGTGCTTGTGCCCTGATTTTGGGTAAAAAAGACCTCCTACGCACCCGTCATAGCTCGAATACCCTTGCTACCTTCCGGTCCTGGGGGAGTTTTCCAAGATAACGCCACGTAAGAGGCAAGAACCAGTGTACCGGATTTTTGGGTTCTTGGGAATTCGGCGCGTCCGCGGTATTTCTGTGAGCGTACATGCCGCCCGGGTGAGCGTCCATAGTAGATGTCACGGTGGCGGTGTTGTACTGGGGTGCTGTAGCAGCGTGTTCGCCGGTGACTGTCGGCCACTCGGGCCGGGGGTAAAGCGTCTAAAATGGTAGGGATTGTCCTATCCGCACCCCCGAGTTGAAGAGGTTGCCGTGAGCACTGCCCTTTATCGTCGTTATCGCCCCGAGACCTTTGCTGAGGTTATCGGGCAGGAGCACGTGACCGAACCTCTTATGGTCGCTCTGGAGAAGAACCGTGTGAATCACGCGTACCTGTTTTCGGGTCCGCGTGGTTGCGGTAAGACCACGTCGGCGCGTATTTTGGCGCGTTGCTTGAACTGTGCGCAGGGTCCGACTCCTACTCCGTGTGGTGTGTGCGATTCGTGCCGTGAGCTCTCGCGTGATGGTGGCGGTTCTCTTGACGTGATTGAGATGGACGCGGCGAGCCACGGCGGCGTGGATCATGCCCGTGACTTGCGTGAGCGCGCTACTTTGGCGCCGGTGCGTGACCGTTACAAGATCTTCATTATTGATGAGGCGCATATGGTGACCCGTGAGGGTTTCAATGCGCTACTGAAGATTGTGGAGGAGCCGCCGGAGCACGTGAAGTTTATCTTCGCGACGACTGAGCCGAATAAGGTGCTGGGTACGATTCGTTCGCGTACTCATCATTACCCGTTCCGTTTGGTTCCGCCGGAGGTTCTTCTGCCGTTCCTGCAGGGCCTGTGTGATCAGGAGCAGGTGGCGGTGGAGCCTGGTGTGTTGCAGCTGGTGATTCGTGCTGGTGGCGGTTCGGTGCGTGATTCGCTGTCGATTCTTGATCAGCTGATGGCTGGTGCGTCTTCGCAGAACGGTATTGAGTATGACCGTGCGGTGGCGCTGCTGGGTTATACCCACGCGCAGCTTCTGGATGAGGTTATTGAGGCGTTGGGTGCGAAGGATGCGCCGACTCTCTTTGGTGCGGTTTCTCGTGTGGTGGCGACCGGTCAGGATCCTCGCCGTTTTGTGGAGGATCTGCTGGAGCGTCTGCGTGATCTGATTGTGGTGAAGGCTGTTCCGCAGGCTGCCGGCCAGATTTTGCAGGGTGTTCCGCAGGATCAGTTGGAGCGCCTGGCTCAGCAGGCTCAGGCTCTGGGTGAACGTGAGCTGACGGTTGCTGCGGGTACGGCGAATGAGACGCTAAATGGTATGACGGGTGCGGCGAATCCGCAGCTTCAGCTGGAGTTGCTGTGTGCTCGTCTGCTTCTGCCTGCGGCGGAGGGTTCTGCCGGTGGCGCTGAGGTTGCGGCGTTGGCTTCTCGTCTGCAGGTTTTGGAGCGTCGCGTGGCTTCTGGTGCGGCTGGTTCAGTTCCGGCGCAGGGCGGTATGTCTGCTGCTCGTGCGGCGGGTATGGCTGCGGCTGGCCTGGCACCTAAGACTCAGGCACCTAAGCCCCTGACCTCTCAGACTCAGGCGCCTAGCGCCCCGATTCAGGAGGCGGCTCAGCCCGCGCAGCAGCCTACTTCTCAGCAGGAAGCCACCCAGCAGGCTAGCGCGGGTGCTCCCCCGCTGGCGGGCGCGCCCCTTAGCGGTGCACCTCTGGCACCGACCGCGCAGGCCCCCACCACTCCGACTGGTGCTCCTCTGGCTGGTGCTCCCCTGGCGGGTAACACCCCGGCGGCGCCGAATGCTCCGGCTGCTCCTGCCGCTGATGCCGCTGCGGCGGGCACCCCCTCCGCGCCTTTGAAGCTTAACCCGAATGACCCGCTGGCAGCGGTTCAGGGCAATTGGCGTGCCATCCTAAACCGAATGAGCGTTCCCGGTGCGGCAGAGCAGCTGATGAAGGTGCGTCCCGCCCGCATGGACGGCGCGACCCTGTACGTGAGCGCCGATATTGCGACCCTACGCGCGGTCAAGGGCTTTGTGCCCGAACTGACCGCCCGCGTGAGTGAGTTCCTGCGCCGTCAGGTGACCATTCACGCTCAGGTGGCGAAGCCCGGTGAGCAGGTCAAGCCCGCCGCTCAGCCCACAGCACCCAGCGCTCCCGCACAGTCCGTAGCTCCGGCGGCTGTTGCCCCGCAGGTGTCTCAGCAGCCCGTTCAGCAGACTCCCCCGCAGCCCACTCAGCCGGCGCCGCTGGCTGATGGTCCGCGCGGCGGTGAGGATGCGTGGCGTCGCCACGGTCAGCCGCTGACCGGCGCAAACACCCCCGAGTCCACGAGCGTGGATGCACCCCTGGGTGCGTGGGAGGTTGCCTCGATTCCGCAGAGCGCTCCCGAGGAGGCACCTCAGCAGGTTGCCCCGCAGGCACCGGCTGGTCCGCTTGCGCCTGAGCCCCCGCTTCCTCAGCAGGTTCCGGCCACTCCGGCGGGTGGTTTTGGTGAGCGTGATTCCTTTGCCGCCTCCGGTAGTGGAGTTCCGCAGCAGGAGAGCGCCCCTAAACCCCAGCACGCACAGGAGCCCCCTCACGTGGATGAACCTCCGTATGAGGAGGAGCCCCCTTTTGAGGATGAGCCTCCCTACGCTGAACCGGTTGAGGCACCCGCAATACCTGCTGAGCCTGTAGCACCGGCTGGTCCGCTTGCCGCTCCGGTTGCCCCGACAGGTCCGTTGGCGGCTTCCCCGCAGGATTCAGCACCCCCGGTTGAACCGGCTGGTCCGCTCGCTACTCCAGTCGCTCCGGCAGGTCCCCTCGCCCCGGCTGGTCCGTTGGCAGAGGCACCGCAGGCGGCTGCGGCTGATACTGCTCCGGCAAGTGATGAGAAGCCCGCAGCACAGACTTCTAACGCACCTGCCACACCGATTCCTAGCGCGCCGATTCCTAGCGCACCGGCGGCACCGGCTCACCCGGCACGCGCCGCGTCCGATGAGGACTACGTCTCTGAGGATGACGAGAAGGTCGAAAACAGCACCTTCATCGGTCTGCGCGCTATCGAAAAAATTATTGGTGGCACCGTCATCGACGAACGCCCCCTGCACCAGCCCTAATACGGGGTCGTAGGTGCCGCGCCCGCCATCGCACCGATGGCGGGCGCACTCATTCCAGCCGCATACTCGCTACGCGAAACGCCCCTAAACTGTCAGGGGTTGGGTGCATACTCATAACGTCGCCCAAGAACAGCGCACCAACGCACCAGCACAACACACCTCATCTGAAGGAGAAGCCATGTACGAGGGAGCAGTTCAAAACCTCATTGACGAGCTCGGCCGCCTGCCGGGTGTGGGCCCCAAGTCGGCTCAGCGCATCGCTTTTCACATTCTGAATGCGGATGCTGCCGATATGGCGCGCCTAGCCAACGCCATTTCCACGGTGAAGACCAGCGTCAGCTTCTGCGAGGAGTGCGGTAACGTCTCCGAGACGAAGCTGTGCACCATCTGTCGTGATGAGCGCCGCGACCCGTCCGTGCTGTGTGTGGTCGAAGAGTCGAAGGATGTGGTGGCGATTGAGCGTACCCGTTCCTTTACCGGTCGTTACCATGTGCTCGGCGGCGCCATTAACCCGCTGGCGGGCGTGGGCCCGGAGCAGTTGCGCATCCGCGAGCTGGTATCCCGCCTGGCGGATGAGCGTATCCAGGAGATTATTCTGGCGATGGACCCGAACCTTGAGGGCGAGGCTACCGCAACCTACCTCTCGCGTATGCTCGTGCCGCTGGGTGTGCGTCTGTCGCGTCTCGCGTCGGGTCTTCCGGTCGGTGGCGATCTGGAGTATGCAGACGAAATCACCCTGGGCCGCGCGTTGGAGGGCCGCCGCGTCATTAGCGAGGGCACGGCGGTGGCTCATACTGCCGCCGAGGATTTTGAGCGCGTGAACCGTGAGGAGGAGCAGGAGCGTGAGCAGGCGGCTCAGGTTCAGGCTCAGGAGGCGAAGCAGAGCCGCCGCCGCTGGAATTCGAGCATGTTTGATGACCTGGATTCTGAGGATTCTGCCGTTTCCGCCCCGGCGGCGCCCGCCGCTGAGGGTGTGCAGGGCACGGTGGATGAGCAGCTGATCGAGCGGGTCCTGCAGGAGGCTGAGGAATCCGGCGACGAGGAATCCCACCGTAAGGGCTCCCCCACCGATTCTGGTGCGGGCTCTACGACTGAAGCCACAGAAACAGAATTCACCCCTGACTTGGGCGAAGACTCCGGCGAGGAGGCTCCGGCAAGCACCGCCTCCGAACCGGCTGAAGCACCCGTAGCCGAGCAGGCGGAAGATGCGCCGGAGGTGTTCCGCACCCCCGATTATGAGGAGAAGATCCGCACTATTCAGAACGCCCCGTTGCGCACCCCGAAGCCGGATGTTCCGCCACTGCCGGGTGTCACTTACGTGAACCCGTGGACCTAAAAACTAGCCTCCGCAGGCGTGCTGTGCCGGCCTCCGCGCCTTCGCCTCCATACCCTGCATCGCCACCGTGTAACACTACGTAATATTTCACGGGGCAATACATACGGGTGCACAGTTAGCCGCTTGCGCTGAACGCCGTCTACTATAAATGAGGAGCCGGCGTCTGCCGGTGGCACACAAGTAACTGACCTGGAGAATTCTATGAGCCTGATCGTCCAAAAGTTCGGCGGTTCCTCCGTAGCTGATGCGGAGGGCGTCAAGCGCGTTGCCCGCCGCGTCGTGGACACTCAGAAGGCAGGTAACGATGTGGTCGTCGTGGTGTCCGCTATGGGTGACACCACCGATGAGTTGCTCGACCTTGCCGCAGAGGTCACCAGCAATGTCGTTCCCTCGCGTGAGCTGGACATGCTGCTGACCGCCGGTGAACGCATTTCGACCGCCGTCCTGTCGATGGCCATTAACGACCTGGGCGCTAAGGCGCAGTCCTTCACCGGTTCGCAGGCTGGCATGATTACCGACGGCGTGCATGGTTCGGCGCGCCTCGTGGAGGTTCGCCCCGATCGCATCCGTGAGTCCGTCGAGGCCGGAAATATCGCGATTGTGGCCGGTTTCCAGGGCATGAACCGTCAGAGTGGCGACATTACGACCCTGGGCCGCGGCGGTTCCGATACGACCGCCGTTGCGCTGGCCGCCGCGCTGAACGCCGATGTGTGCGAGATTTACTCGGACGTGGACGGCGTGTTCACCGCCGACCCGCGCATCGTGCCGACCGCGCACAAGCTGGATACCATCACCAGCGAGGAAATGCTGGAGATGGCGGCGAACGGTGCAAAGATTCTGCACCTGCGTAGCGTCGAGTATGCTCGTCGTTTTAATTTGAAGCTTCACGTGCGTTCTTCGTTCTCTAACCTTGAAGGCACTATTGTGGTTCCGGAGGAGTCCGCGGAACTGACCCCCACCCATCTGAAGGAGATTCCCTTGGAGCAGCCCCTGATTTCCGGTGTCGCGCACGATCGCACCCGCGCAAAGATTACTGTTGTTGGTGTTCCGGATGTTCCCGGTTCGGCAGCTAAGGTGTTCGGTCTGATTAACGAGGCGAAGGTGAACCTGGACATGATCGTTCAGAACGTTCCCACCGACCGCCCCGGCGTGACCGATATCTCCTTCACCCTGGATCAGGCTCAGGGCCCGACCGCGCTGGAGGCGCTGGAGGCCGCTAAGGATGAGCTGGGTTTCCAGGAGGTTATTTACAACGAGTCGGTTGGTAAGCTGTCGCTGGTTGGCGCGGGCATGAAGACTAACACGGGTGTTTCGTTCACTTTCTTTGAGGCTCTGTCTAACGCAGGCGTGAACATTGACATGATTTCGACCTCTGAGATCCGTATTTCGGTGATTACTGAGCTGAGCAAGCTGGATGAGGCTGTTCGCGCGGTGCACACTGCGTTCGGTCTGGACGCTGAGGGCGAGGCTACTGTTTACGGTGGTACTGGCCGCTAGGGTTTAGCTCGTTTGTGAGCTGTACGCTTCGGGAGGGGCGGTGCTGGGTTTTCTCAGCACCGCCCCTCCCTTTTGTCTGTGTATAGGTGAAATAACTGAAACGCTTTACAGTTATTTCAGATATAAGGTACAGTTATAGCTACTGGACTACAGTTTGCGAGGTTCTACCTTACTTGAGCTAAGCACCAATTGTAATCTAGTAATACACGAAAGGAAGAATGATGCCCACCACCCAACTCCTGCAGGAGGAAACCCTTAATCAAGCTCAAACCGAAGCAAAAAAGCTACTCGGGGACTCAAACGAAACTGCTGTTACTCTGACCGTTTTAGGGAATGAAAGCCAGGAAATCGGTGATGCGCTTAGCCAAGTTATTCAACAGGTTTTGCACGCTTTGGCACAGGGCCAGCACATCGAAATTCGAACTACCCCGCAGTTCTTGACTACCACAATGGCTGCTCGTCGTATTGGCATCTCTCGGCCAACCCTTATGAAGGCCATTCGTGCGGGAGACCTTCCTGCATTCGAGGTAGGTACCCACACCCGTATCCGAACCGAGGATGCTGATACTTTCCGTAAGGCACTCTTGCGCCGCACTGCCCAAGAAAAAGAAGATGCCCTCAAGGCTTTGTGGAGCCTTGAACGAGAACTTAATCTCACCGCAAAGTAAGGAGAATCATCATTGGATTATAGAGTTGATAGGGCAGAAACACCTGTCGGTAAGGTCCTATTGGATAGCTGTATCTTGATATCCCGTCATATTCGAGATTGGATATTAATACTATCTTATAAAAGTAACGAGATGGACATACCGCTCTTCACCCCGTGTGTATCCAGTCGGATTATGGATGAATTTGGGTATCATATGGCTCGAGATGCAAAAGTCACCGATGATGCAGAACTCGAAGCGATAAAAGCTAGGATTCTTAGCAATTCGGAACGTATTGCAGGATTCAAGGTTGAGCCTATCGACGATTTCCCTGATATAAACGATCTACATCTACATGCGGCTGCTGAGTTTGGAGATATCGATTTTCTGGTTACTAATGACAAGAAGCTTATTACTTATGCTTCCACAGAGGTGGCTAAAGATATCCAGACCTACGATACATGTAATGCCAATGATTTTTTGATGCTACTTACTGAGTACGCCCCTTTCAATCTACTGGCTGAGGCATATCTTTATCAAGAAGCTTATTTCTACGAAGAAGGCAAGTCCCTAAACCTCATCGAGATGCTTAAGGAAGAGGCAGAAGATTTTGCTCATCTTCTTACTAACCTAATCAACGACCCTCGGTTTGGAAGTTATGAACGTGAGTATAAAGCCCGGTCTTCTAGTAACTAGATAGGCATTGCTACGTGCACTACCTTGTTGCGGCATCGTTTAGGCTAGAAGAATGACTACTCTTCAGACGACGCTTCGAGTAATGGATGCCCGCCATTGGCGTGCCACAGAGGCGGCGCATGAGGCGCGTGCCGGCCGCTACGCCGACCCGTTTGCGCAGCGTCGCGCCCGCCACGAAGTGCACCCCGTGGAAGACTTCCTCTTCACCTACTACACGCTCAAGCCCGGCCAGTTCAAGCGTTGGCATCCGGGCGCCGGCGTCATTCTGCTGGATGCCCCCGAGCGCACCTCCTGGCGTTTCTACCGGCCAGCAACCGAGCAGGAGCTCCTTGACGCTGGCTGCACCCCGCAGGTGTCGCGTACCCAGGCGAATGCCGCCTCCGCCGTCACCGTGGACGTCACCGATTTTGTGGAGCGCCGCGCTACCGCCCTCGCCTTCACCCACGAGATTCTGCGCAACACGGCGGCGAAGAAGGGCCAGTTCGGTTGCTTCGGCATGCACGAGTGGGCGATGGCGTACAAGTCTGTGGAGAACAATATCCGCCACGACTACCTGCAGCTGCGCCTGGGTGCGGAGGGTACGGACCGTGTGGTGGAGGAGCACCGCATCCGATGCTCACATTTTGATGCGTTCCGTTTCTTCATGCCGCAGGCGGCGCCGATGAACGAGCTGCAGCCGACCCGCGAGACGCAGCGCGTCCTGGAGCAGCCGGCGTGCCTGCACGCGAACATGGACGTGTACAAGTGGGCGTACAAGCTGCTGCCGCTGGTTGATTCGACCCTGGTCATGGATTGTTTCGACCTGGCGTGGGATGCGCGCGAACTGGATATGCGCGCCGCCCCCTACGATATTCGCGACTGGGGGTATGAGCCGATTCCGGTGGAGACGACCGAGGGTAAGGCTGAGTACGTGCGGATTCAGCGTGAGCTGTCGGAGCGTTCGATTGAGCTGCGTGAGCGTCTGCTGGAGGTGTGTGAGCGCTATCTTCCACCCCTCGAGGCGTAAAAGACGTGATTCGAGCCTCTTAGGGTATCCACCAACCGAACACATACCCCCGTTACGGTCGTTAGTACGGTAAGATGAGATACGGCTCATACAGAACCCACGCACCCAAGGAGTGCCCACACATGGCCCGTATTGTTGTTGATGTTATGCTCAAGCCCGAAATTCTTGACCCGCAGGGTAAGGCTATTTCTCACGAGCTGCCCCGTATCGGCGTTGATTCCTTCGTTGATGTTCGCCAGGGTAAGCGCTTCGAGCTGACCGTCGAGGGTGAGGCTACTGAGGAGCACCTCGCAGCTGCCCGTAAGGCTGCTGAAGAGCTGCTGTCGAACCCCGTCATCGAAGACGTTGTGAACGTTTCGGTTCTGGAGGACTAAGACCTATGGCAGAGTCCCTCGCACCTACTGAAGTCCCCCTGGTTGGCGACTTTTCTACTTACTCCCCGAACCCCGCTTTCGCTGATGCACGCGTTGGCGTGGTGACTTTCCCCGGCACCCTGGATGACCGTGACGCTGCGCGTGCTGTCTGTCTGGCTGGCGGTACCGTCGTTGAGCTGTGGCACGACGACGCTGATTTGAAGAACGTTGATGCCGTCATTATTCCTGGCGGTTTCTCCTACGGTGACTACCTGCGTGCCGGCGCTATTGCTGCGAAGGCTCCCGTGATGCGTTCGGTGATTGATGCCGCTAACGCTGCTGGTACTTCCGGTTCCACTCCCCTGCCTGTTCTGGGTATTTGCAATGGTTTCCAGATTCTGACTGAGTCTCACCTGCTGCCCGGTTCGATGATTAAGAACGATCACCGCAAGTTCATTTGCCGTGACCAGATTCTGCGCATTGAGAATAACTCCACCTCCTGGACGAGCAATTACGCTGCTGGCCAGGAGATTGTTGTCCCTCTGAAGAACCAGGACGGTCAGTATGTTGCTGACCCGAAGACTCTGGAGGCGCTGGAGGCTGAGGGCCGCGTGGTGTTCCGCTACGTTGGTTTCAACCCGAACGGTTCCCGTAACGATATTGCTGGTATCAGCAATGAGCGCGGTAACGTGGTCGGTCTGATGCCGCACCCGGAGCACGCTGTGGAGCCTGGCTTCGGTCCTTCCTCTTCTGGTTTTGGTGAGGTTTCTCTGCGCGGTGGCGCCGATGGTCTCGGCGTGTTCACCTCCGTTCTTGCCAACCTGATTAACGCCCGCTAACGCACGACAAGGATTCTAAGAAGTTATGAGCGAAAAGCAGTTTAACCTCGACACCGTCGAGCACGCGGCGGCAACCCCGGACACCGAACTCCCCTGGGCTGAGCTGGGCCTGAAGGAGAACGAGTTCGAGGATATTAAGGAGATTCTTGGTCGCCGTCCTACCGCGGCTGAGCTGGCAATGTACTCGGTCATGTGGTCCGAGCACTGCTCCTACAAGTCTTCTAAGGTTCATCTGAAGCAGTTCGGTGCGAAGGTCACCGACGAGATGAAGAAGGACCTGATGGTCGGTATCGGTGAGAACGCCGGTGTGACCGATATTGGTGATGGCTGGGCTGTTACCTTCAAGATTGAGTCCCACAACCACCCCTCGTACGTGGAGCCCTACCAGGGTGCTGCAACCGGTGTGGGCGGTATTGTGCGTGACATTATTTCCATGGGTGCACGCCCGATTGCTGTGATGGATCCGCTGCGTTTCGGCGCGATTGATCACCCGGACACCGCCCGCGTTATTGGCGGCGTGGTTGCCGGTATTGGTGGTTACGGTAACTCCCTGGGCCTGCCGAACATCGGCGGCGAGGTTGAGTTCGACTCCTGCTACCAGGCTAACCCGCTGGTTAACGCACTGGCTGTGGGCATTATGCGCCACGAGGACATCCGCCTGGCAAACGCATCGGGCGTGGGCAACAAGGTTGTTCTGTTCGGTGCACGCACCGGTGGCGACGGCATCGGCGGTGCGTCGGTGCTGGCGTCCGAGTCTTTCGATGACACCAAGCCCTCGAAGCGTCCTGCCGTTCAGGTGGGCGACCCCTTCGCTGAGAAGGTTCTGATTGAGTGCTGCCTGGAGCTGTTCAAGGGCTCCGTGGTGGAGGGTATTCAGGACCTGGGCGCTGCGGGTATTTCCTGCGCAACCAGCGAGCTGGCTTCTAACGGTGAGGGCGGCATGCACGTCGACCTGACCAAGGTTCTGCTGCGTGACCCCACCCTGACCCCGGGCGAGATTCTGATGTCTGAGTCTCAGGAACGCATGATGGCTGTTGTCTCCCCCGAGAACGTGGAGCGCTTCGAAGCGATCATGAACAAGTGGGGCGTGGAGTACTCCTTCCTCGGTGAGGTCACCAACTCTGGCCGCCTGGTCATTGAGTGGGACGGCGAAGTCATCGTGGATGTTGACCCCCGCACCGTTGCACACGACGGCCCGACCTACGAGCGTCCTTACGCACGCCCCGAGTGGCAGGATGACGTTCAGGCTAACCACTTCACCGGTTCGGCTGCTGACGATTCCCGCCCGCGCGGCAAGGAGCTGGGCGAGGCAATCAAGGCGTTCATGGCGTCCCCGAACATGTGCTCCAAGTCCTGGATCACCAACCAGTACGACCGCTACGTTCAGGGCAACACCGCCCTGTCCATGCCGGATGACGGCGGCGTGGTGCGCGTGGATGAGAACACCAACCTCGGTGTTGCTCTGGCGACCGACGCCTCCCCGCGTTTCACCTATCTGGATCCGTACGAGGGTGCTCGCGCGTCCTTGGCTGAGGCGTACCGTAACGTTGCGACCGTTGGTGCACGCCCCGTGGCTGTGTCTGACTGCTTGAACTTCGGTTCTCCCGAGGATCCGGACGTCATGTGGCAGTTCGCTGAGGCTGTTCGCGGTCTGGCTGATGGCTGCATGGAGCTGGGTGTTCCGGTGACCGGCGGTAACGTGTCCCTGTACAACCAGACCGGTGGTAAGGCTATTAACCCGACCCCCGTGGTGGCAATGATGGGCGTGATGGATGACGTCACCCGCCGCACCCCGTCGGGTTGGGCTCCTGAGCATGACGGTCAGGCTATCTACCTGCTGGGTACCACTCGCGATGAGCTGGACGGCTCCGAGTGGGCTCGTTTCAAGGGCCACCTGGGCGGTCAGCCGCCGAAGGTTGATCTGGCTCTGGAGCGTCAGCTGGGTGACATGCTGGTGAACATGTCTCGTGACGGCATGATTGATGCCGCGCACGACGTGTCTGCTGGTGGTCTGGCTGCTGCTCTGTCGGAGGCTTGCCTGCGTTTCAACACCGGTGCCCGCATTGGTCTGGGTGAGGTTGCTGAGCGTGACGGCGTGGACCTGTTCACCCTGCTGTTCTCGGAGTCCCTGGGCCGCGTTGTGGTTTCGGTTCCGCGTTCTGAGGAGGTGCGCTTCAAGGATATGTGCACCGCTCGCCAGTTCCCCTTCGCACGTATTGGTGTGGTGGATGCTGAGTCGAACGCTCTGGACTTCCAGGATGAGGTTTCCATTGACCTGGATGAGCTGCGTGCAGCTCACGAGGGTACCCTCGCTTCTTACTTCGGTGAGGTTGCGAAGGGCTAGTCTTCGGCTAGTTTGAGACGAACGCCGAAAGGGGCGGATGCTTGTGAAAGCATCCGCCCCTTTTGTTATGCCCGCAGGCTTGTGCCCGTGAATTTGTGCGTTGGGCGTTTAGGCATTGAGCATTTAGCCGTCGTGCGTTGAGGCGTTTAGGTTTACGCCTCGGCGACCTTGCGGCCCAGCTGCGCGAACAGGGAGGCGTTGATGCGGAAGCCTTCGATGCATTCGTCAATAAGGGCTTCGCGCTGTTCGTCCGTCATGGGTGCATTGTCGAGCAGTTCGCGGTAGCCATCCTTGAAAACCTTGGGCTTGGGCAGTTCGGTGAAGCGGTACATGCTCAGTGCTTCAGCGGGGATGCCGTAGTGGCGGCTGACCAGCGCGGCGACTGCCTGGCCGCCGGAGAGGTCGCCGAGGTAGCGCAGGTAGTGGTGTGCGAGGTAGCGTTCGGGGGAGTTGATGGTGGCGCGGATGCGCTCTACGTATTCTGCGGTTGCGGGCAGGGGCGCGTCGATGTCGCCTTCCTGGCCGAGTGCGCGGATGTCTGCGCGGATGTATTCTGCACGGTCGAGGCCGGGGTGGGTGAAAGGTTCGGTGATGGGGTTGGGTTCTGCGCGGTAGTGTGCGGAGACTGCTTCGAGTGCTTCGTAGATGTGCACGTACTGGTTGATGAGGCGCAGGTATGCCTCGGTGTTGAGGGAACCGCCCATGAGGTCTTCCATGAAGGTGGAGTGTTCGGCGTTGTCGTGGACGTGCTTGGTGCTTTCCTTCAGGCGTGCGGAGAAGCGTTCCTGGGTGGTTTCGGGGGCGGTCACGGTCATTGTGAGTTCCTAAAGTGGGTTGTGGGTGAACAATAAATGTTTTAGTGACATGATGTCACCAAAACCTGATAATGACATATTGTCACCAAAAACCGGTTTTGGCAATAGTTTTCAAAAACTTTTGCTAAGGTATACCTCATGCACAAGTCACCCTAGGCATTAAGTTACACAAACATAAGCTAATAAGGCTAGACTTGATACGAACACCACAATCACAAAATTCAAGGAGACACCGAATGTCTACCCCCTCTCTCACCAAGCGCACCTGGGCGTTCTTGGCTTCAGCAACCATTGGTCTCAGCGGCGTCGCTGGCGTACCCGCGGCCTTCGCAGCTGAAACCAACTCCCACATCAGCGCCGGTGAGGTAACCGCAGCCTCAGAGCAGAGCCTGCAGGACGTCACCGTCAACTGGGGCCTGAAGAAGTCCTTCCGCTCCTACATCAACGGTCCCTTCTCCCAGGGCTCCCAGAAACTGACCGGCGTCACCACCAACGAAGACGGCTCCTACCACTTCACCTCCGCCGAAGGCACCGTAGCCAACGGCGAATACTCCGTCACCTTCACCGGCTCCTCGATTCACTACACCGCACACCACGGCCTGCTGGAAGTCATCATCTCCGACCTCTCCGTCACCATTAAGGACGGCGTGGGCACCGTGCGCGCCAACGTTCAGTCGCGCCCCTACAACGGCAACACCACCCCGAATGACCTGGTCGAGACCAAGAACATGACCATTGGCACTTTCAACGCCTCCGGTCTGAAGGTTGAGGGTAACACCATCACCCTGCCCAGCGTTGACGAGGAAAATGGCACCCGCGTCAAGCTTTCCGAAGAGGCAACCGGCGCCTTCGCGGGCTTCTACAAGGCAGGTCAGGAGCTGGATGCACTCAGCTTCTCCGCAACCATCGTGACCAAGGAAGCACCCGCGCCGAGCCCTGAGCCCAGTAGCGAGCCGACCGCAGCACCCTCCTCCGTGCCGACCAGCGAGGCACCCAAGCCCGCAGACCCCAAGCCCGCAGACCCCAAGCCCGCAGAGCCCACTTCTGCAGCGCCGAGCGCAGCACCCACCTCCGCGGCACCTTCCTCCCCCGCCGCAACCACCGAGCCCAAGCGTGACGAGAAGGTCACCAGCAACGTCGTCGAGTCCGGCACCCTCAGCTGGGATATCCGCGAGTCCTTCCTGAAGTACCTGACGGGCTTCGCGCACGGCTCCGTGAACGTTGAGGGTATGGAGAAGACCCCGGCTGGTGGCTTCAAGTACACTCAGGCATCCGGCGTGTACAACCCCGAGACCAAGACCGGTCAGATCAACTTTGCGGGCACCGCAGAGTTCACCGGCCACAACGGTCAGCTCAAGAGCACCATCAAGAACATGCGCCTGGTCGTCGTCAACGGCAAGGGCACCCTGGTCGCTGACGTAGACGCACTGACCCGCGACGGCAAGTCCGTTTCCAAGACCGGCCTGGCAATCGCTGAGGTGGATCTCTCTGGCGCGAGTGTGAAGGACGGCGTCTTCTCGGCGCAGAACGCGGCAGTCACCCTCACCGATGAAGGTTCCACTGTGCTCTTCGCGGGCCAGTACCGCGGTGCCGACAACGCCATGGCACCGCTGAGCTTCTCCGTAAAGCTCAGCGAGCAGACCGCGGAGAACACCGTTGAGGTTCCCCGCGTCTCCGAGAACAAGTCCTCCGAGAGCAACGGCTCCGATAACAAGGGTTCTGAGAACGGCTCTTCCGATAACGGCTCCTCGAACTCCTCCGGCACCTCCGGCAGCGTTTCTAACGGCGGTTCTTCCTCGAACGGTTCTGTCAGCAACAACCCGGCACAGCCGGTCTGCGTACCCGTCACCCGCAGCCGCGAGGTGCAGGAGCAGGGCGCATCCGACGGCACCATTAAGAGCGCAAACCTGGGCTGGGGCGTGCGTGATTCCTTCCGCAACTACGTGCGCGGCGGCATCGCGAACGGCAGCTGGGAGCTGAACGGCACCTCCTACTCTTCGGATGCGTTCAACTGGTCTAACGGCACCGGCACCTTCAAGGGTGGTAAGGGTTCTATCTCCTTCAGCGGTTCGGTTCGTTTCACCGGTCACCACGGCATTCTGGACACCACCATCGCGAACCCGCGCCTTGAGATTAACGGCAATTCCGGTACTCTCTACGCGACCATGACCAGCAATGACCCCTCCGGCAAGGCAACTAACTACGGTGAGGTGGCACTGCTGAAGGTGGACCTTTCGGGTCTGCAGAGCTCCGCTGACGCTGTGAGCGTCAACGGTGCGGCAACCACCCTGACCGCTGAGGGCGCGAAGGCGTTCGCTGGCTTCTACGAGGCCGGTAAGGACATGGCTCCGCTGAGCTTCTCCGCGGCGATCAATGGCGCGAAGACCACCACCAAGACCGTGACCGAAACTGTCTACGAGGGTGAGGGTTGCGACCCGGTCACCGGCAAGCCTCTGGCGTCCACCGGTGCCTCCGGTGTTGAGGGCACCCTGGTTGCAGGTTTCATCGCTGTTGCAGCCGGTGCGGGTACCGTCGTGTACACTCGCCGCCGCAAGAAGGCATAACGGCACCTCACGAGGATGCCCACACTGTCGGTTCGCCCGTGAGACTCAACTATGAGGTTCACCGGTGAGCCGACACGGTCCGTGCGGGGGTGCAGATTTTCACTGCGCCCCCGTTTCAGGTGCCAGGTTTTACCCCGGCGCCTACCCCAGTTTTTCTAGCTCCCTTTTTCTCTGTGAGACGACGATGTTTTCTTCTCTTTCTTCTTCTGCCCTGAACCGCCGCGATGCAATGAAGTATGCGGCGTTCTCCATCACTTCCGCGTTCCTGCTGAGCTCTTGCGGTGTGGGTACTCAGAACCCGACTGCTTCTTCAAGTACTTCGCAGGCTGTGGTGGATGAGCAGAGCACCCGCACCGTTTTGGAGAACCTGGCGGATCAGCTGCGTTCTTCTATTGCCCCTGATCAGAAGGCTCTGCGCGGCCCCAACAGCGCCGCGGACACCCCCGAAATTCAGCCGATGGTCGACACCCCCACTCCGGCTTTCCCGGTGACGTTCAAGGATTTCAACGGCACCGAGGTGACCGTTAAGTCCGCTGACCGTGTGCTGGCGCTGGACCTGTACGGCACTCTGGCTCAGCAGATGATTGCGCTGGGTCTGGGCGGTCGTCTGGTCGGTCGTGTCACCTCCTCGACCGAGCAGTCGCTGGCTCATCTGCCACTGGTGACCCAGAACGGTCACGACCTGAACGCTGAGGCGATTCTGGCGACCTCCCCGGACCTGGTGCTGTGGGATAAGAGCAACGGCCCGATCGAGATTGTGGACCAGCTGCGCGCTGCGGGTGTGACTGTGGTGGCCTTCGATCATGAGCGTCGTATGGATAAGATCATTCCGCAGCTCAAGGCTGTTGCGCAGGCGCTGGGTGTTCCGGAGGCGGGAGAGCAGGTTGCTGCCCGCGTGCAGAAGGACCTGGATTATGCCCTGCAGGTGCTCAAGGACGTTGCCCCGAAGGGTGAGCAGCAGGTGTCGTTCGCGTTCCTGTACGTGCGCGGTACCGCTGGCGTGTTCTTTGTACTCGGTAAGGGTTCGGGCGCTGATGATTTGATTCAGGCTATTGGCGGTAAGGATGTGGCGTCTGAGCAGAACGCGACGAATATTATTCCGGCGACCAGTGAGGCACTGGTGAAGCTGAACCCGGACGTCATTCTGACCATGAGCGGCGGCATTAAGTCCACCGGTGGTTTGGACGGTTTCTTGGCTCGCCCGGGTGTGGGTGAGACGAATGCCGGTAAGAATAAGCGCATTATCGATATGGGTGACGGCCAGATTCTGTCCTATGGCCCGAATACTCCGGCGGTGCTTTTGTCGCTGGCTAAGGCTGCGTACTCGACTCCTGCGGGGGCCCAGTAGTGGCTGCCGTGAAAAGTGCGGCGGGTGCGCGGGATTATCGTGCTTCGCGCCGGCGTCGTGCCGGTCTGACGTTTACGTTTTTGGCGGTGGCGCTGTGCGCTGTGATGGTGCTATCTGCCGGTTTGGGTCAGTACAATATCCCGGTTGATCAGGTGGTTGCTTCTGTGGGCCGCCGTCTGGGGCTTGCACCGGAGAACCCGGCGATGCAGCTGGCGGATAGCACCCTGTGGAATATCCGTTTCCCGCGTGTGCTGTTGGGCGTGCTGGTGGGTGCCGCTTTGGGTACTTCCGGCGCGGTGATGCAGTCGGTGTTTGGTAACCCGTTGGCTGAGCCGGGCGTGATTGGTGTTTCTTCGGGTGCTGCGGTTGGCGCGTGTTTGTCGATTGTGTTGAACCTGCAGTTCTTCGGTATTTTCACGACTCCTGCATTCGCGTTTGTGGGCGCGTTGGCGGCTACTGCACTGGTGTATTTCTTGTCGCGTTCTTCGGGCCGCGCGAAGGTTCTGTCGATGATTTTGACGGGTATTGCGGTGACTGCGGTGGCGAATGCGGTTATTGCGTTCCTCATGTTTATTGCTGATACGACGAGCCGCGATCAGATTGTGTTCTGGCAGATGGGTTCGCTGAACGGTTCCACGTGGAAGGCTGTGGCGAGCGTGTGGCCGGTTATCCTGATCGGCTTGGTGGCGTGTTTCGTGATGGCTTCTTCGCTGGATGTTCTGGCGTTGGGTGAGCGTGCGGCGCAGCATTCTGGCGTGAACGTGGAGCGTCTGCGTGCGGTGTCTATTGCGGCGACGGCTTTGTTGACGGGTGCTGCGGTGGCGTATGCGGGCATTATTGCGTTTATTGGTTTGATTATTCCTCACCTGTTGCGCATGATTTTGGGTCCGTCGAATCGTGTGTTGTTGCCGGCTTCGGCGTTGGGTGGCGCTCTGTTGATTGCGCTGTCTGATTTGGGTGCACGTACGCTGGTGCCTTTTGCTGATTTGCCGATTGGTATTTTTACGGCTTTGGTGGGCGGCCCGACGTTCTTCGTGTTGTTGCGTCGTTCCCTGGGTCAGGGCGGAGGTGCTTCGTGAGTGAGTTGTTGAGCCTGTCCGGTGTGTGTTTTAACGCTGGTGGGCGTCAGATTTTGAATGATGTGTCTCTGTCGGTTTCTGCGGGCGAGGTTGTTTCGCTGATTGGTCCCAATGGTGCCGGTAAGTCGACTCTGTTGGGTGTGATTGCCGGTGATATTGCGCCCAGTGGCGGCGAGATTCTGTTGGATGGCGCCCCTTTGGGTTCGATTCATGCCCGTCAGATGGCGCGTCAGCGTGCGATGTTGCTGCAGAAGTTGAATGTGGCGTTTTCGTATACGGTGCACGAGGTGGTTCAGATGGGCCGTACCCCGTGGAAGGGCACGGAACGCGCTGAAGAGGATGACGCCGTGGTTGCTTCGATGATGGAGCGTACGTCGGTGACTCATTTGTCTGATCGCGATATTACGACTCTGTCCGGTGGTGAGAGTGGTCGTGCGCATTTGGCGCGTGTGTTTGCTCAGCAGACTCCGCTGATTCTTTTGGATGAGCCGACTGCGGCGTTGGATATTACGCATCAGGAGCAGACGTTGCGGGTGAGCCGTGAGTTGGCTGCTGAGGGTGCTGCGGTACTGACGGTGCTTCATGACTTGGATGTGGCGGCTGCGTATTCTGACCGTATGGTGTTGTTGCGTGGTGGCGAGGTGGTTGCTTCGGGCGCCCCTGAGCAGGTGTGTTCGGCGGAGTTGTTGTCTGAGGTGTATCAGCATCCGATTGAGGTGTTGAGGCATCCGGTGACGAATCGTTTGTTGATTCTGCCCGAGCGCTGATTCTGCCCGAGCGCTGATTCTGCTGGTGCGCTAACTCTGCTGGTGCGTTGATTCTGCTAGCGCGCTGATTTTACGGGGCGTTAGCGAACCGTCCCGCAAACACTTTCCACCTCAAAATATGCCAGTATTCGCATATGTTAAATCTCCGCTCTGGAATGACTGTAACTATCAGCTCATTACAGGGCGGAGATTATCTTTATCCCCTTCTTCACGGATACACTGAAAGGTAGTGTCCGCAATACTGAACTCTATTCAGTTCAGCATTCCATCCATTCGAGAAAGAGACCCCTGCATGGATCCTCAGCAGAAAACGGCGACGTCTGCCGTTGCCGGCTACATTCCCGAATATTCTGAAACACCGCACAGCGGATCTTTCGATATTGCCCAGCACGGTTTGAGCAGCAATGATGTTGCTCGCCTGACTGCTGAGGGTAAGGTCAATACCCAGAACAATAAGTCTTCTCGCACGCTGTGGAGCATTATGCGTGCGCACCTGTTCACGGTCTTCAACTTTGTGTTGGGCGCCTGTGGCGCTGTGGTGATTATGTACCAGCGTTGGGCTGATCTGCTCTTCCTGGCGGCTGTTATCGCTAACGTGGTGATTGGTTTTGTGCAGGAGTACAAGGCGAAGCTTGAGCTGGACCGCATCTCCCTGCTGGACCGCTCCCCCGCTACTGCCGTGCGTGACGGTAAGAGCGTTGAGGTTCCGATGGAGCAGCTGGTTGAGGGTGACGTTGTCATCCTCAAGCGCGGCGATCAGGTTCCTGCGGACGCTATTGTGCTCACCTCCGATTCTTTGGAGCTGGATGAGTCCCTGCTGACCGGTGAGAACGACCCGATTGCTAAGCGCCCCGGCGATATGGTGCTGTCGGCGTCGAGTGTGCTGGGTGGTACCGGCCGCGTCCTGCTGTCTCATGTGGGTGCGAATTCTCGTGCAAGCAAGATTTCTGATGAGGCGCGCCAGTTCTCGCGTATTCAGTCTGAGCTGCGTGATGCGCTGAACCGTGTGGTCCGCTGGATTACGGTGGGTCTTGCGGTCATTATTCCTGTGGTGTCGTGGGGTCAGATTCAGGCGGCTGGCGGCCTGGAGACCGTGCAGCAGAACCACCTGTGGGAGCAGGTTTCTATTGCTGTGGTATCCTCGGTTGCTTCGATGATTCCGCAGGGTCTGGCGCTGATGACCACCCTGGCGTTTGCGGCGGCGGCTGTGGCGCTGGGTCGTAAGCACAACATCCTGGTGCAGGAGCAGCCTGCGGTTGAGGTTCTGGCTCGTGTGGATGTGGTCTGCTTCGATAAGACCGGCACCCTGACTGAGGGTGGCGTGATTTTTGATTCGGTGCGCCCGCTGGACACCGTTGCTGAGGCTGAGGGCCCGGATGCTGACTCTGCCGAGCACACTTCTTGGCGTGCTTCTCTGCCTGCCGGCTGGAATGATGCGCTGGCGTGGTTTGGTCACGATGAGAACGCGAACCCGACCGCTGCGGCTCTGACCGGTGGTTTCCCGGATGGCTCCTCGGCGTCGGTGAGCGGTATTGTGCCGTTCTCCTCGGCTCTGCGTTTTAGTGCGATTGAGTTTAAGGATTCGGGTGCGTGGCTTCTGGGTGCTCCGGAGGCGCTTCTCGCCAAGGGTACCGCTGAGCGTGAGCGTGCCGCTGAGCTGGCGGCGCTGGGTCTGCGCACGATGGTTTTGGCGCATGCTTCTGCAGTGGTTCGTAATGAGAAGGATGAGCCGATTCAGAAGATCCCGTCGGATGCTACCCCGGTTCTGTTCGTGATTTTCCGTGAGAATGTGCGTGCGGATGCGCCTCAGATCGTGGATTATTTCCACCGTCAGGGCGTGACTTTGAAGGTCTTCTCGGGTGATAACCCGTTCACTGTGGCTGCGGCTGCGAAGACTGCGGGTATGGATACTTCTGCAGGCGCGGTTGACGCTTCGACTCTGCCTGAGGACGGTCCGGAGCTCGCTGAGGCTGCGGCTACTCACAATATTTTCGGTCGTGTGTCGCCCGAGCAGAAGAAGAACATGGTGATTGCTCTGAAGGAGCGCGGCCATGTGGTGGCGATGACCGGTGACGGCATTAACGATGCTCTGGCGCTCAAGCATGCAAGCTTGGGTATTGCGATGGGTAACGCCGCTCCGGCGACGAAGGCTGTTTCTCGCCTGGTTCTGTTGGACGGTAAGTTCTCGTCTCTGCCGGCTGCGCTGGAGCAGGGCCGTCAGGTCATTACGAACATTGAGATGGTGGCGAACCTGTTCTTGACGAAGACTGGTTTCGCGATTCTTCTGGGTGTTCTGTTCAGTCTTTTTGGTTTGACCTTCCCGTTCTTGCCGCGTCAGTACTCGACTGCGGACTTCTTGATTGTGGGTGCGTCGTCCTTCGCGTTGACCCTGTTGCCGAATTCGCGCCGTTACGTGCCGGGCTTCTTGCGCCGCGTGCTGAATTACACGGTTCCGAACTCGATTATTGTGGTTGCGATGCTGTTGGCGGTGACGTTCACGGCTCGCGGCATGGGTGTTGAGGATATCCGTCAGATTCAGACGGCTTCGTTCATTACTTTGGTGATGATGGGCCTGTGGAACTTGGCTGCGGTGGCTCGTCCGTTCAACCGTGCTCGTATTCTGCTCTTTGGTGCGTTGCTGGCGGTGTTCTTCGCGGCGCTGTTCGTGCCGGTTCTGGTGGAGTACCACCAGTTCGTTACGGTGCTTCCGCACCTGCTGTGGACGGCTCTGGGTGCCGGTGCTCTGGGTGCCGCGCTGATTGAGGTGAATGCGCATCGTAACCGCCGCTGGCAGAAGCGTCATTACCCTGAGCTGGAGGTTGCTCCGCTGAATTTCTTCCCGGCTAAGAAGTAGCCGGTTAAGAAGTAGTTAGTCGGAGGGTAGCTGCTTCGATAGCGTGTGGGCCCCGTATCCTGTTGGATGCGGGGCCCTTCCGCATCTTCGAAAGCACTCCCTCCGTAGTGTTCCGGAACCAGCCGGAGCACTCCTACTAGCAGCATCGAGGGTGTGTCTCAGCTATCACTTGGGTGAAATATTTAACAGCTTCTGATAGCTTTTGCCTCTCACCTTGCTCTCAACCTGGGAAAACCCTTAGAGTTACAGGGAACTATTTGAGAAGGGAAACCTTCTTCAGGGTTGTTACTGGTTTGGCAGGCAAGACCTGAGTTACTCAACACCGTATGGGACGGCAGTATGTACTGCCGAGACTCCCCTCTATTTGCTGTACCGAAGCTCCATAGTGGGCACGAGCGTAGTGCTTCCGGTGGTCGAGAGACTCGGGTCTTTTGTGTTTTCTGGGGTATTACCCGCTTCTGGGTTTTCCCGGGCTGGGTTTTCCCGGCTCTGGGTTCTCTCAGCGAGCGCAGCCTCCTGTAGCAACGTTTAGTAGACATTGACCGCATATCTAAGGAAGTATCGTGAATAACCGCGAACTTGGCGAGAAGATTCTTGACGGCCTGGGTGGCCCCGAGAACATCGCGCACATTACTCACTGTGCAACCCGCCTTCGTGTCACTCCTGTGTCCAACGATGCAGTGCAGAACAAGAAGATTGAGGCTCTGCCCGGCGTTCTCTCTGTGATTGAGCAGTCCGGCCAGACTCAGGTTGTTCTGGGCGAGCGCGTTGAAGCTGTGTACAACGAGATCAACGCTCTGCCTTCTATGTCCGGCCACGCTGAGGGTGACACCAAGGTTGAGGCTGAGGGTAAGAAGTCCGGCTGGCTTACCAACGTCTTCGACGTTCTGTCTGACTCCTTCCGTCCGCTGCTGTGGGCACTTCTGGGTACCTCGATGATTCTGACCCTGATTGTGTTCCTGCAGCAGCTGGGCTTCTTCGGCCAGTACACTGACTTGACCGGTCAGAGCGTGAACATCGACATCATTAACGGTGCTCGTGTGGCTGACCCGGAGGCTGCTAAGGCCCTGAACACCCAGTGGATGCAGCAGTTCGCTTTCTGGTACATCCTGAAGGCTGCTTCGCTGTCGGTTCTGAACTTCATGCCCATCATGCTGGGCGCTACCGCTGCTAAGCGTCTGGGCGCGAACATGTGGGTTGGTGCGGCTATCCCCGCTGCGCTGATGACCGGTACCTTCACCGATCTGACCGCTCTGGCTGACCCCGCCACCAAGATTCTGAATGTTCCGTTCTTTGGTCTGGATCTGCCGCTGTACGCATTCAGCTACACCGGCCAGGTCTTCCCCCCGCTGCTGGCTGTTGCTCTGCTGGCTCCGTTTGAGCGCTTCCTGAAGAAGGTTATTCCTTCGATGCTGCAGATGGTGTTCGTGCCGATGATTTCGGTCATCATTCTGGTTCCGGTGACCGCGTTCCTGGTTGGCCCCATCGGTATTGGTGTGGCTATGGGCATCTCTGACTTCCTGAAGATGGTTAACGACCAGGCTCCGGCTCTGGTTGGTGCTCTGATTGCTGGCCTGTACCTGTTCATGGTTCCGCTGGGTCTGCACTGGCCGCTGAACGCTGTCATGATTAATAACCTGCAGACCATGGGTACTGACTTCATTCAGTCCCCGATGGGTGCTTACAACTTCGCTGTGTTCGGTCTGGTGACCGGTGTGGCTATCAAGGCTAAGCACGACCGTGAGCTGCGCCAGACCGCTGTTGGTGCGTCGATGTCCGGTCTGCTCGGTGGTATTTCTGAGCCGTCCCTGTACGGTGTTGTGCTCCGCTACAAGCGCGTGATTCCGATTATTCTGGTTCCCGCTGTTATTGGTGGCGCTACCATTTCCTTCCTGGGTGTTAAGTCTTACGCGTTTGCGTTCACCTCGCTGCTGTCGATTCCGGCGATGCAGCCTTCTCACCTGTACGCGATTGGTCTGGCTATTGCGTTCTTCGGCGCTATGACCGGTGTTCTGCTGTTCGGTTACGAGTCGAAGGCTGATGCTGCGAAGCATGCTGCTCAGCGCGCGGCTGAGGCTGCTGAGGAGTCCGCTCCCAAGGCTGAGGCTGTTGCTGCTAAGGCTGCTCCGGCTGCTGCTGCGACTACCGCTGTTGCTGCTGAGGCTGCTGCATCCGCTGCTTCCGCTGGTGAGGTCATTGAGCTGCACTCCCCGATTGAGGGTACTGCTGTTGCTCTGTCTGATGTTCCGGACCCGATTTTCGCTGCAGGCAAGCTGGGCGAGGGTGTGGCTATTGAGCCGACCGGTACCACCGTGGTTGCTCCCGCTGCCGGTAAGGTTGCGGCAACCTACCCCTCGGGCCACGCTGTTGGTCTGAAGCTGGAGAACGGCATTGAGCTGCTGATTCACGTTGGTCTGGATACCGTGAACCTGGACGGTAAGGGCTTCAGCGTGAAGGTTGCTAAGGGCGACGTTGTTGCTGCTGGCGACGCTCTGATTGAGTTCGATCCTGAGGTTATCAAGGAGGCGGGTTACCCGCTGATCACCCCGGTTATCGTGACCAACACCCGCAAGTTCGCTGAGGTTAAGGGTCTGCCGGGCGTTGCTCACCAGAACCTGAGCACTGTCCTGAAGGTGACCACTAAGTAGTTCGCTTTCTAGGCTCTAAGGGGCCCCACCATTACGGTGGGGCCCCTTTCCTTATGCCCTGTTTCCCTTATGCACTACTTCTTTATGCGCTGGTTCTTTGGGCACCGATTCTTTGGGCAGGGTTTGCTTGGGCGTATCCACTAGCCGGGGGGGGTATTTCTGCTAATGTGATAATAAGCGCAACAAGGAAGTTCTCAAGTGATAGGGAGTACGATGATGTCTTCTGCTACTAGGACGATGTCTTCTGATACTAGGCTATGGGAAGAGCAGCAAGAAGAGTTACGCGCTCTTTCTCCTTTTCGGCGCCTAATGCGCCAGCTCAATCTTGAGGCGCTCGTCTACGAGTCCGCGCCGTTCCCGGTTCTGTTGCGTAAGCTTTCTGCACTGGTTCCAGCGTGCCTTCTGTGGTGGGTTATCTACGAGCCGCACCGGCTTGCTTCCTCCGCCCACCTCCCCGAAGGTACTCACGCTATTACTCTGCTCCCCGGAGCCTGGGGTGACCCCGCTACGGGGGCTTATGGCGGTCTTCCTGAACTGCCGGAGGTCCTCTTGCGCTGGGTGCTGTGCATCGCGGCAATGGTGGCTGTCGTTCACCTCTGCGGCGTCAAGGCGAAGGGTCAGAGCTTCACGATTCCTCACGATGCGCGTTCACGGTTGATTGCGCTCATGCAGACTCTGGGCATTTTCGGTGCCTTCGCGCTGGTCGTCTGGATTGAGTACATGATGACTCCGCTGACCCTCATGTTTGAAACCGTGTACGCGGGCCCCACCGCAGCCTATAGCGGCGACGGCTTGATTCCCCTGCACCTGTTCCTGTCCTCGTCGTTGAGCGCTATTTTCTTGGGCTATTTTTGCGTGAATATTCTTGCCTCGCTGAATATCCCCGGGTACTTGGGTATCCCCGCAATTATTTACGTGGGGGCGCTTCCTTGGGCTCAGGCGGAACGGCACCAGTTCACCTTGGCGCTGGCGTGGGTCATTGCGGTAACGCTGGTGAGTTGGCTCGTGCGCGGCATGTGGGGTACTGTGCTCGCCTGCGTGGGCTATTCTCTGTGGATTGTGTTGGTGGCGACCAGCGGTGATCCTTTTGATCTGTCCGCCAATATGAGCCGTGTGCTCGTGATTTTGGGTTTCCCGCTGGCTTTCATCGTCGCTGGAGGCGGCATTTACCGCATCTTCTACCTGCGGCAGAACCCGAACCTGCTGAGGTACCTGCAGGAGCGCGCTCTGTACCTGGGCGAGTGGTAGCAGGGGCGAATGGTAGCAGCCGGTCACGGCGGCGCTCCCCTCCCCCAGTTTTTGTAATTACATATCCCCTAGAGGGCCTAGAAACTTAGCGGGCACAGCAACTTAGCGGGCGCAGCAACTTAGCGGGCACAGAACCTTAGAGGACACAGCAAAATCCCGGGCACTCTCGTATGAGAGTACCCGGGATTTTATTGTCCTATAGGACGGCTAGAGCATTACCTCAGGGGGTATTATTCCTGCCAGCCAACGTTGACCCAGTAGTCAGCGCTGGTGTAGCTCTGCTTGAACAGGGACGGACCGTAGTTCGCGACCTTAGCCTTGACAGCGGCGTACATCGGGCCGTTTGCGTAGGGCAGGTACACTGCGACCTTCTCGTAGTAGAGCTTCTCCGCCTCGTTAGCGATCTTGATGCGCTCGTCTGCCTTCTCGGTGTTCTGCAGCTTCTCGATGAGCTTATCGACTTCGGGGTCGCCAACACCGAAGACGTCAGAGGTGAAGAAGTAGGGTGCCGAGGAAGCCAGGTCGGGCAGTACGCCCCAGCCGGTGAAGATTGCTTCGTAGCTCTTCTGGCCGAGCACGGAGTTGGAGTTTGCCTGAGGCTGGTTGTCAGCGGTCAGGCGGATACCTGCGGACTTCAGCTGCTGTTCCAGGATCTGGTAGACAGCCTGGTAGACTGCCTCGGAACCGAAGGAGGTCATGGCGAAGCCTGCAACCTTGCCGTTCTTAGCGTAGTAGTCGCCGGACTTGGAGTAGCCTGCAGCTTCGAGGATCTTGCCTGCAGCCGCTGCACCGGTGTCACCAGCGTAGTTGTTCTGGTAGCCCTTCTGGAACGGCATTGCGATGATGGATCCGGGCAGCGGCTCGGTCCAGCCGAGCTGCGAGAAGTATGCCTTAGCAATCTGCTCGCGATCGACTGCTGCGAGGATTGCGCGGCGCAGTGCCAGGTCCTCAATGCGCTTGGGGTTCAGCTGAATAATGTTGACGTTGGTGTTCTGGCCCTGGCGGATCTCGGTGCCTGCCTGGCCCTTCACAGCGTTGTAGCTGGTTGCACCCACGAAGGTGAACGCGTCCAGTTCGCCGTTCTTGAAGCCTGCACGGATTGCTTCGGAGTCCATCTGACGCCAGACGATACGTTCCAGAACCGGCTTTTCACCCCACCACTTGTCGTTAGCGACCAGGGTGAGCACCTTCTGGGAGGAGTTCCACTCGCCAACCTTGAAGGGGCCTGCCCAGTACTGGTCGAGGGGCTTGTCAACGAAGCCGTCGTTGAAGAGGTTGACGTCTTCCAGAGCGGGGTGGATTGCCAAGGCGCACAGACCCTCGGAGGGGTAGTACGGGGTCTTCATGGTGACCTTGACGTGGAAGTTGTCGCCGTCCACAGCCTCAATGCTCTCAACCTGCTGCCACATCTGGCTATCGGTGATGTGGTAGGGGTTGCTGTCACCGGGAGTGCGGTAGACCTTCCACATGGCGCGAACAGCGTTCACGTCCATGGGGGTGCCGTCGTTGAAGGCAGCCTTGGGGTTAATCTTGAAGGTCGCGGTCTGCACGCCGTCGACGGTTTCAGTCTTGTGCTCGGTGCAGAACTCGGGGTTGAGGGTGCTCTCGCCGTCGGGGCTCATGGTGTAGAAGCCCATGATTGCGGCGATGTTGCAGGGTGCCAGTGCATCCAGGTTGCTGGAGGTGTAGCCGCTCTGGGTCAGCAGGTTGAAGTTGGGGCCCAGCGCAGTAGCTGCGAGGGTCAGGGTGCCGCCCTTCTTGAGGGAGGAACGGTCCTGCTTGTTGATCTGAAGGTTCTTCAGAATATCTTCAGCGTTGTTAGCGGCGCTACCGCCAACCTTTTCCTTCGAGCTGCCGCAGGCAGCCAGCAGACCGACGGTGCCGAGGGCAACGGTGCCGGTCAGGAGGGTACGGCGAGAGACAGACATGCTCTTCATGGAATTTCTCCTAGAGTATTCGCAGTGTTGTGGAGGCGGTATGCGAACGGTGCGTAGCCGGCACTCCAACCCGGCGGGAGGACAGTCTCTGCCGGGGTGGGCAGAATGCCCACATTTGCTTTTAAGTATATCCGTGCTGCTCTCTAGGGCATGGAAAAGCGGCGTGCTACAGAAGGTTTTAATCCTTTTGTAACACGCCGCAGTAGCGCTTTTACTCTTATGGGGCGTGTGAGCTGTGCTCAGCGCTTAAGATTTTTACTTTTCCCAACCGACGTTGATCCATACGTTCGGGTTGTAGTAGGGCAGACCGAAGAGCATGGGGCCGTAGTTCGCCAGACCCTTACGGCATGCCTTGAAGTTGGGGCCGTTGTGGGTCGGGACGTAGATTGCGACCTCGTCCAGGTGGCGCTTCTCCAGCTCGTTCATGATTTTGAGCTGTTCCTTCGGGTCCTCGGTGGACATCATGGTTGCTGCCAGCGAGTCCAGGTCCTTACCGTGACCGTTGTTGGTCGCGGAGATGTAGAAGTAGTTCGCTGCATCCACCGGGGAGGTGGTGATGCCGTAGCCGCCGCTCTTGATCGAGAAGTTCTTCGCGGAGATGATGCTTGCCATTTCGGATGCACCGTGGTTGTCGATGCTCAGTTCAATGCCAATTTCCTTCATCTGCTGGGTGAGGAACTGGGCGGTGGAGCTGACGACCGGGTCGGTGCCGAAGGTGGTCACCGAGTAGGAAGCCTTCACGCCGTCCTTCTCGTAGTAGTCGCCGTTCTTGGTGTAACCTGCGTCTTCGAGGATCTTGGTGGCGACGTCCTTGCCGAGCTTGGTCGGGTAGTTGTTCTGGTAGCCTTCCTGCATGGGCAGCATGCACATGGAGCCGGGCAGCGGTTCCTTCCAGCCGAGCTTCTCGTAACGCAGCTTGAGCAGCTGTTCGCGGTTGAGGGCTGCGACGAATGCGCGGCGGACGGGCAGGGGAACCTTTTCGGGGTTGATTTCGTAGTTGCCCACGGCCAGTGCGCTACCCTTGCGGATGTCGACGTTGGCGACGGCGGAGAGCTCGTTGTAGGAGCTGAGGGTGCTTGCGTCAGCGTAGTCGATTTCGTTGTTCTTGAATGCTGCCTGCTCTGCCTGGGAGCTCATTTCACGCCAGGTGATGCGCTCGAGCAGAGGCTTGGTGCCCCACCACTTCTCGTTGCGGACAACGGTGAGGACCTTGCCGGAGGCATCCCATTCACTGACCTTGAAGGGACCTGCCCAGTACTTGTCCAGGGGCTTGCCGTTCATGCCGTCGTTGAAGAATGCGACGTCGACGAATGCCGGGTGCAGGAAGGAGGTGAAGCTACCTGCGATGGGGTACCAGGGCTTGGACATGGTGACCTTCACGTGGCGGGTATCGCCGTCCACTGCCTCGACGCTTGCGACCTGTTCCCACAGCGGCGAGGGGGTGATCTGGTAGTCCTTGCCCTCCGCTGCGCCGCGGTAGATGGTCAGGTAGCTGCGGACAGCTTCAATGTCGATGGGGGTGCCGTCGTTGAAGACTGCCTTCGGGTTGATCTTGAAGGTCACGGTCTGCACGCCGTCAACGGTCTGCGCCTTGTACTCGGTGACGTAGTCCTCGTTCATGTGCGCTTCGCCGCGGAAGTCGGAGTAGTAGCCGCCGGTGAATGCGGAGTTCATTGCCGCCTGAATGTTCAGGTTACCTGCGGTGTAGCCGTTGGTGTTGAGGATGTTGAAGTTCGGGCCGATGCCGTCTGCGCTCAGTCGCAGCTCGCCGCCGTCCTTGAGGGCGGAGCGGTCCTTCTCGTTGTAGGAGACTGCCTTGGAGAGGTCGTCGCCAGCGGAGAGAGCGTTGTTCTCGTTCTTGGAGGAGTTACCGCCGCAGGCTGCGAGCAGGCCAACGGTGCCCAGGGCGACGGTGCCGGTGAGCAGGGTACGACGGTTGAGGGTGAAAGTGGTCATTAGTTTTCCTCGGTTAGGTGTGATGCTGCTTTGCTGTACGCGGGGGAACACAACCCGCACACCTTTGTGACAGCACGCACATTTTGCATTGGCAATAGTATACACACATTTCCCACGCACTATGACCCAGTTCACCGTTTCAGAGAAAATATTTCAGACAATTCCCGAAACCACCCCACTGCAGAACCACCCACCAAAAACACAGAAAAGTCCCGCAGTACCCCGCCTCTGAGGCGGAATACCGCGGGACTTCACCCTTCCGAAAGCCCTATACCGGCGCCTCCGAAAATTCAGAAACTACCGAATAAGAATCCAGAAAATTAACCTGTGGTTTTAGTTCTGCCAACCCACATTGACCCAGCGCTTGGGGTCGGAGTAGCTGGTTGCGAAGAGGGAAGGACCGTAGTTAGCCAGCTTCTCCTTCACAGCTGCATAGCTGGGGCCGTTACCGTAGGGGAAGTAAATAGCAATCTTCTCCATGTGCTGCTTCTCAGCCTCAGCAGCCATCTTCAGCTGCTCATCGTGAGATTCCTTCTCGTAGATGGACGCGATGAACTTATCCAGTTCAGGATCACCCACACCCTCGTTGATTTCGCTGGTGTAGAAGTACTGAACGCTGTCTGCGGGGTCAGCACCAACACCCCAACCGGAGAAGGCGCAGTCGTACTGCTTAGAGCCCATCACGGAGTTGAACTGGGACTGCGGCTGGTTGTCCTGCTCAAGCTTAATACCTGCTGCCTTGAGCTGCTGCTCGAGGTTCTGGAACTGAGCCAGGGAGGTTGCATCCGAACCGAAGTAGGTGATGGAGAAGCCAGCGGTCTTGCCGTCCTTGGCGTAGTAGTCGCCGTTCTTGGAGTAGCCCGCTGCCTCCAGGATCTTTGCCGCAGCCTCGGGGCCGGGGTTGGTAGGCATAGCGTCCTGGTAGCCCTTCTGGAAGGGCATAGCAATCAGGGAGCCGGTCAGGGGCTCTTCCCAGTTGATCTGGCCGAACCTGACCTTAGCCAGCTGGGAGCGGTCAACCGCCGCGAAGACCGCACGACGCAGGGCGGTGTCGGTCACGCGGGTCGGGTTGAACTGCAGGTTGACGACGCCGACGTTCTGACCGGAGCGAATCTGGATACCGGGCTGACCCTTGACAGCGTTGTAGGTTGCCAGGCCAGCGAAGCCGATGCTGTCCAGCTCGCCGTTCTTGAACGCCGCACGCTCTGCTTCATCGCCCATTTCGCGCCAGATAATGCGATCCAGCAACGGCTTCTCGCCCCACCACCTGTCGTTGGGTACGAGGGTGAGGGTCTTAGCCGAAGAGTTCCACTCGCCGATCTTGAAGGGACCGGACCAGTACTGATCCATAGGCTTGTTCACGAAGCCGTCGTTGAAGAGTGCCTTATCGGTCAGTGCGGGGTGTACACCGAGCAGGCCGAGGGTTTCGGCAGGGTACAGGGGCTTGGACATGACAATCTTGACGCGGGTCTTGTCGCCATCCACGGGGTCGATGGATGCTACCTGCTGCCAGAAGGGAGCGGGGGTAACGTTGTAGCCATCCTCAGGATTGCGGTAGACGGTCCATGCGGCGCGGATTGCCTCAATGTCAACAGGGGTACCATCGTTGAAGACAGCCTTAGAGTTGAGCTTGAAGGTAATGGTCTGCACGCCGTCAACAGTCTCAGCCTTGTAATCAGAGACGTAGTCATCATTGAGACTGTATTCGCCAGCGGGGCTCAGGGAGGTGAAGCCGATAGCGGAGGGGATGTTGCAGGGGCCACCGAATGCGGTGAGGTTCTCGGTGGTGTAGCCGCTCTGGGTCAGAATGTTGAAGTTCGGGCCGATTGCGGAGACGCTAGCACGGAACTCGCCACCCTGCTTGAGGGAGGAGCGGTCCTGCTTATTGATTTGGAGGTTCTTGACGATTTCCTCGGTACTCGAAGCAGCCTTGCCGTTAATCTTCTTGTCCGAGCCGCCACCGCAGGCAGCGAGCAGGCCGACGGTACCCAGGGCAACGGTGCCGGTCAGCAGGGTACGGCGGTTAATACGTAGATGAGTCATGTGTTCTCCTCATGCCGGAGGGCTTGGGTGCGTATCGCGTGGCGCACGGTGTTGTGCACCAACTTATCCAGTGGCAACGAAGCCCCTGCCGACAACCCTTGTGAGAGCCCCCACATTTTTCGTGATTGAAACACAGTATACCCCCAAAAGAAGCGGCGCAGGCCACACTCCACTCCTTATAAGAACCGTACAGTGTATAAAAATGGCATATATGGCACCCTCAGTCCGCATGATTTCGCGAAACCCGTGTATAAAAACTAAAAAATGAAATATTATGTCGCATTGGCATGCGAGCGCGTCACGACCAGCGCTTTGAGAATCGTTACAGGTTAAAAGCACATCGACGGGCTGCTAAGGCACACTGCTGTCTCTAAAAGAAAAAGCTCCCCGTCCCATACGACACTGCGAAAACGTATAGGGGGCGGGGAGCTTAAAACTGCGGCTTATGCCATCCAGCCAACCGAAGACCAGTCGTAGCTCTTGAAGAGGAACGCACCGTAGTTGGCGAGCTTCGGGCGGCATGCCTTGAAGTCCGGGCCATTGAGGAAGGGAATGAAGAGACAGACCTCGCTCATATGCTTCTTCTCAATTTCGTTGCACTTCTCGGCGCGCTTAGCGTCGTCGAGGATGGTGACCATCTCGTCGATCATAGCGTCAATTTCGGGGGTGCCGACGCCGTTCCAGTTCTTGGAGTGGTAGAAGTACTCGGCAGCACTGGTCGGCTCGGAGCCCACGCCGAAGCCCGAAATGCTCACGTCGTACTCTCGGTTACCAACAACCTTCGAGAATTCAGACTGTGCACGCGAATCGAGCTCGAAGTTAATGCCGATTTCCTTCATGCTCTGAATGAAGGTCTGTGCCTGGCCCTTGGTGGTGGCGTCATCACCGAAGGTGGTCAGCTTCAGGGTGATGGTCTTGCCGTCCTTCGCGTAGAAGTCGCCAGACTTGGTGTAGCCTGCCTTCTCCAGGACCTTACGTGCTTCCTCCGGGTTACGTGCCGGGTAGTTGTCACGGTAGTACTGGGAGGAGCTCAACAGCAGCATCGAGCCGGGAACTTCTTCTTCGTAGGGCAGACCCTGGAAGCGAATCTTTGCCAGAGCACCACGGTCGATACCCAGGAAGATTGCCTTACGCACAGCAGTATCGGTGATGTGCTCTGCGTTCAGGTTCATGCCGCCGGCGAAGAGGCGGCGACCGCGGCGAATCTCGGAATTCGCAACATCCTTCATCTCGTTGTAGGCGCTGAGGGTACGTGATTCCACTGCGTCCAATTCGCCATTCTTGTATGCGGCGCGAGCTGCAGGGTCTGCCATTTCACGCACGACGATGCGGTCCAGCTTGGGCTTGTCACCCCACCACTTGTCGTTGGGCACAGCAGTGAAGGTCTTCTCGGAGGAGTTCCAGCCGTTGGGTGCCAGGGTGAAGGGGCCGCAACCGAGCTCGGGGTGGGGGTTGTCCACGAAGCCTTCATTGAAGAGGTTTATGTCAAGCATTGCCGGGTGCAGGATTCCGCCGAAGAGCAGACCCTTGACGGGGTTGTGTGCGGTCTTGAAGACAACGCGTGCGTGGTAGCGGTCGCCGTCGATAGCTTCAACGCTTTCGATGAACTCGTAGATACCTGCAGCGCCGATCTTGTACGCGCCCTCGGGGTCACGCTGAATCTGCCAGGTTGCCTTGAGGGCGTCGATATCGATGGGGGTGCCGTCATTGAAGACTCCCTTGGGGTTCAGGCGAACCTCGGCGGTGATCTTGCCGTCTACTTCCTTAGCTTCGAAGCCGAGGCAGTAGTTGGGGTCGAGCTCATCTTCGCCCTTGAAGGTGCTGCGCCAGATGCCCGCACCGGCGATAATGCCCATAGTTTCAGAGACGGAGGTGCTCGAGCCATTCTGGGAGAAGCGGTTGAAGTCCGGGCCCAGGGAGTAGGTGCTCAGGTTCAGGGTACCGCCCTGCTTGAGCTTTGAGGGGTCCTGCTCGTTGATTTCGTAGAACGGGGTTTCGCTTGCCTTGTGCTCGGTCTTGGAGGATGAGGAGCCACAAGCGCTCAGTACGCCGGCAGCAGCGACGGCGGTTGCGCCGCCGAACAGTACGCGGCGGCTCATGATCGGGTTGAATCCGGAGAGGGAGGGGATGGGGTGAGGGCTCATGATGGGCTCCTTGTGGGCGTGGACTGCGCTGATGCAGTGTTTGCAGTGTAGAGTGGGTGGCTCGCATGCCCTGGAGGCGGGGTTTCCGTCTACAGGAGCACCTGCCATCTGCGGTGATGGGCGGGCAGGTCAAGCCATGCAAAATAATGTGACCTAAAGCTATGTTCTAAGCCACATTTAATATTTTTAGTAGTGTACACCACACACATCTCTACAAGTGCGCAACACGATAAATATTTCTTAATTATTACGCCCGGCCCTAAAGCGCTGGACTAAGGCACTGGACTAAGGCACCCAATCTAAACCCCTATCGCCCCCCACCCGTCGTGCAGCACCCCCTCCCAAAACCCCGCTTCCTGAACCCTGCCTCCCCACAACCCAGCCCAAAAAATAGCTAACGGGCACAGCAAAGCGGGTCGAATGTGCACATACACATTCGACCCGCTCGCACGACAGGCATCTTTTAGGAGTTCATCCAGCCCACAGTAGTCCAGTCAGTCGACTTGTAAAGACTCGGGCCGTAGTTAGCCAGGGTCTTCTTGACCATCACAAAGTCAGGACCGTTCGTAATGGTACCCAGGAAGGCGAACTCAGCCATGTGCTTCTTCTCAATCTCGTTGCAGGCGAGGTTACGCTCCTTGTCATCTTCCATGAGAGTCATGGCATCAATCAGGGCGTCAATTTCCTTGCTGCCGATACCATCATTGTTCTCGGAGTAGTAGAACTGCTTGGTACCCGCGGTTGCATCCGGCGTAGAGACAGAATAACCGCTGAAGGAAATATCGTAGTCCCAGTTGCCCAGAATGGTGGCGAACTCACTATCGGCGTGCTGATCAATCCGGATCTCGATACCGATATCCTTCATCTGCTGAGTGAAGGTCTGAGCCTTACCCTTGGTGGTCGGGTCATCACCGAAGACCACAACGGCGCAGCCAGCCTTTACGCCATCCTTCTCGTAGTAGTCGCCGTTCTTGGTGTAGCCGGCGGCCTCCAG
This sequence comes from Rothia mucilaginosa, assembly GCA_963538455.1. GTDB lineage: Bacteria > Actinomycetota > Actinomycetes > Actinomycetales > Micrococcaceae > Rothia. The sequence continues at coordinate 83,902 of CAUTHR010000005.1, forward strand.
AATCTTCTGCGCCTCCGAAACACTGTTATTCGGGGTCGGGTAAGAATCCTGGTAGTAGGGCGAGAAGGGCATGTGAATCATCGAACCGGGGATGGTTTCCTCGTAGGGCAGACCCTGGAACTGAATCTTCGCGAGTGCTTCACGGTTGGCGCCAACGAAGATTGCCTTACGCAGGGCAGCATCCTTGACGCGGCGGGGATTAATATCCAGACCACCGGCATAGAGACGGGTACCCTTACGCAGTTCGGTACCCGCAATGTTCTTCACCTCGGCATAGGTGGAGGAGGTGCTTGCACCGATAGCGTCGATTTCGTCGTTCTTGAACGCGGCACGTGCAGCACTGGACTCCATCTGAGTAAAGACAATCTTGTCCAGCAGGGGCTTGTCACCCCACCACTTGTCATTGGGCACAACGCTGAAGGTTTTCGCGGTGGAGTCCCAACCCTTATTCGCCAGGGTGAAGGGACCAGCCCAGTACTCGGGGTGAGGGTTATCGACAAAGCCATTATTGAAGAGCTCGGTGTCTTCCAGGGCGGGGTGCAGAATCTCAGAGAAGAGGCTCTGCAGCGGGTAGTAGGGCTTGGAGAAGGTGACGATTGCACTGTAGTCATCTTCGCCCTTTTCTACAGATTCAACGAATTCGTAGATGCCGCTGGTGACGATATTGTAGCCATTGTCCAGGCTCTTGAAGATGTTCCAGGTGGACTGGAGCGCCTTGTAGTCGATGGGGGTGCCATCATTGAAGACAGCCTTGGGGTTGAGCTTGACGGCAACCTGAATCTTGTCATCCTTCTTGCTGTGCTCGAAGGAGACACCGAAGTTGGTGTTCAGCTTGTAGGTACCGTCAAAGTCGAGGTTCCACAGGCCGGCCTGGCTGATGGTGCTCATAACATTGACGTTATCGGTGGTGTTACCGCTCTGGGTGTAGTAGTTGAAGTTCGGGCCGATGGATCCGGCGGGCAGGCGCAGAGTGCCGCCCTTCTTCAGGCTATTCACGTCCTGAGCGTTGATGTTGTAGAGGTCTTCGATGTTGGCACCGGCGCCGGCAGCCTTGGTCTTTTCGGAGCTTGCACTGCCGTTGCCGCAGGCGCTGAGCAGGCCTACAGCTCCCAGAGCCGCGGTGCCGCCAATGAGGGCGCGGCGGCTGAAGCTGTTCTTGGTCGCTTCGTGGCTACTCGCGGTGTATGCGGTCTTGGCGGTCATGGGAGTGGCTTCCTTCTGTCTTGTGCGGGCGGGTGTATCCCGTATCCCCGAAGTGATGATTATTTATGCAGAGCACTGCATAACTTTGTATAACTCCACTGTAGCGCACACTGAAAGCGAAAACCAAGCATTTTCGCAATATTTTTTAATATTTATCGTGCTTTTTGAATATTCATACTATGAATAGGCTGTTTTTATGCGAATTTTTCGGATTTTTCCGGATATCTATACCACCGCTCCCCTACATCGGTATACAAAGCACCCAAGCCCCCCTCCAGAAATGCAAAAAGTGTCCACCCGGATCATCCGGGTGGACACTTTCAATAGCTCTAGGCTATTCACCGAGTGGGTGACGGGATGAGGACTTACTTAGCCCAACCGACCTTCGCCCAGTGAATACCGGTGCCCTGGAAGAGGGACACGCCGTAGTTGCGCAGACCCTTCTTCACGAACTTGTACTCGGGGCCGTTGATGAGCGGAATCAGCACTGCAAACTCAGCCAGGTGCTTCTTCTCAATCTCGTTGCAAGCCAGGTTGCGTTCCTTGTTGTCAGCAATGAGCTTCATCTTTGCAATCATCTCATTGATCTCATCGGAACCGGCTTCCTCGGGCTTACGGCGCATGTAGAACTGCTCGGTAGCCTCGGTAGCATCCGGGGAGCTCGGAGCGAAACCGGAAGAGGTTGCGTCGTAATCCTTGGAGGCCATGGTCTTGTTAAACTCGCTAACAGCACGGGAGTCAAGCTCAGCATTAATGCCTGCAGACTTCAGCTGCTGAACCAGGGTCTGACCGACAGCCTTGGAGGTGGGGTCCTCACCGAAGATGGAGAACTTGAAGGCAGCCTGCTTGCCGTCCTTCTCGTAGAACTCGCCGTTCTTGGTGTAACCTGCCTCTTCCAGAATCTTGGCAGCTGCAGCAGCATCGTTGTTCGGAGTCGGGTAAACGTCCTGGTAGTACTCGGAGAAGGGCATATGAATCATCGAGCCGGGAAGCTTCTCTTTGTAATCCAGGCCCTGGAAACGAATCTTGGCGAGAGCCTCACGGTTCAGACCAGCAACCACAGCACGACGCAGAGCAACATCCTGCATACGGGCAGGGTTCATGGTCACGCCACCGGAGAACAGGCGAGCGCCTCGGCGAATCTCGGTGTTAGCAACTTCCTTGAGCTCATTGTATGCAGAAACAGTAGTAGCACCAATCGCATCAAGCTCATCGTTCTTGAATGCTGCGCGCTCAGCAGCGGGATCCATCTGGCGGAAGACAATGCGCTCCAGAACGGGCTTCTCACCCCACCACTTCTCATTGCGGGTCAGGGTCAGGGTCTTTTCGGTGGAGTTCCAGCCACCCTCAGCAATGGTGAAGGGACCAACCCAGTACTCGGGGTGCGGCTTGTCCACAAAACCAGTGTTGAAGAGTTCCTTGTCCAGCAGAGCCGGGTGCATAATGCCAGCGAAGAGGGTCTCCAGCGGGAAGTAAGGTGCGGAGAAAGTTACCTTCACCTTGAAGTCATCACCGTCGCGCTCCACGGAAGCAATGCTGCCGTAGATGCCGCTGCTTGCGATCTTGTAGCCACCATCGGTGCTCTTGAGGACCTCCCAGGTAGCCTGCAGAGCCTTGTAGTCGATGGGGGTGCCGTCGTTGAACTTAGCCTGGGGGTTCAGCTCAATGGAGACAACCGGCAGACCGTTTTCTTCAGCAACATCGAAGCTCTTCGCAAAATCGGTAGACAGGGTGCGCTTACCCATGGGGTCACTCTGCCACAGGCCTGCGTAAGCTACGGGGCTCATAGCGGTCTGGGTGTACAGGGAGTTGCCGTCCGCGCTGAAAAGGTTGAAGTCCGGACCAATACCCGGAATAGCCAGGCGCAGAGTGCCGCCATCCTTCAGTTCAGAAACAGCGGTCTCCGCCATGTCATAAAGTTCCTTGGCATCGGTGCCCACGGTTGCACCCTGGGTGGTTGCCTTGGAGTCCTTGGACGAGCCGCACGCAGCCAGTACGCCCACGGTACCCAGTGCTGCAGCGCCACCGAGAACGGTACGACGGTTCAGGATGAAATTCTTCTCCATGAGAGTGTCCTCTTATACGTTTGACCCTCAATAATCCTGCAGGAAAGCGTCAAGGATTCCCTGCTCATGCGCCGCAATAGGGTGCGGTGAGCGATGAATTAGTGCCGGTCTATGAATGTGTTCCTTGAGGTACGCCCCTAGCGGCGCACCCACAGGCTTAATTATGGCTTACTGCCAGCAGGAAAGCTCTTCCATAAATATTCATATCTTGAATGGTGAGAAAGGTTACGCCTAGTCAGCGCAGTTTTCCCTGTTTTCCTGGTGGTTTCAGTGCCTAGCGCCACATTCTGAGGCTCCCACCATCTCACCAGGTGACAACCTCAAGCTGCACGCGTCTGGCCAATACCGGGCATAAAAAACCCGAGGGGCGAATATTCAACGAATATTCGCCCCTCGGCACACACGCGACTTATTCAGCCGACTCTAGAGCTACACCGTAGCGGCCTCAGCCTCAGGGTAGTAGCAAGCATAACCGTGATCCTGGCCCTCCACGTGGGTCAGTTCCGGCATCTCCTCCAGGCAACGACGCTTCTTGTCTTCAGGCAACAGCTTGAAGACCGGGCAACGGCTCGAGAAGCCACAGCCCTTAGGCGCGTTCACCGGAGTGGGCAGGTCGCCCTCAAGCATGATGCGGTGGCGCTTTGCCTCAACCTCGGGATCCGGAACCGGAATCGCCGAGAGCAGTGCACGGGTGTACGGGTGAATCGGGTTGTCGAACACCTGGTCGACGTCACCAATCTCAACAATACGACCCAGGTACATCACTGCAACGCGGTCGGATGCGTGGCGAATCACCGCGAGGTCGTGAGCAACCATCAGGTAGCTCAGGCCCAGGTTTGCACGCAGCTCCTCCAGCAGGTTGATCACGCCAGCCTGGACGGACACGTCCAGTGCGGACACCGGCTCATCCAGAACCACAAGCTTGGGGTTCACAGCAAGCGCACGAGCAATACCGATACGCTGACGCTGACCACCAGAGAACTGGTTCGGGAAGCGGTTCACGTGGTCAGGCTGCAGACCCACAATGTGCATCAGCTCGATGACGCGCTTCTTGATGTCTGCCTTGTTCATGCCCTGGTTTTCCAGGGGCTCAGCAAGCACCTCGTAAACGGTGAAGCGCGGATCCAGAGCGCCGGTGGGGTCCTGGAACACCATCTGCTGGTTCTTACGCAGCTCAAGAATCTCACCTGCGGACTTGCCGTCCTTGGTGGAGGTTCCGTTAATCAGAATCTCACCGTCGGTGTTCTTGTTGAACTCCATGATTTCCAGCAGGGTGGTGGTCTTACCACAACCGGACTCACCCACGATGGAGAAGCACTCACCCTCGCGAATGTCGAAGGACAGACCGTTCACAGCCTTCACAGTGCCCACGCGGCGCTTAATCAGCGCACCCTTCATGAGCGGGAAGTGCTTCTTGACGTTGCGGACCTCCAGGACGGGGGCACGCTCCTCACGCGGAATACCGTCGTACTTCGATACCGGGGGCTCCGGAACCGGGTACAGCTCGTCAGCAGTCTTACCGACCAGCTCCTGAGAGATGGTGCAGGAGGAGTAGTGACCCTCGCCGACACCTTCCAGCAGCTGCAGATCGGGCTCGCCGTTGGAGTCCTGGCAGCACTGGCCGCCGCTCTTAGCGATGGGGCAACGCGGGCGGAAGGAGCACGCGGTCACCGGGTTAATCAGGTTCGGAGGGGTACCCTCAATCGGAACCAGGGAGACCTTCTCGGAACGGTCCACACGCGGGACCGCACCCAGCAGACCGATGGTGTACGGGTGGGAGGGGTGCTTGTACAGGTCCTCTGCCTTAGCAATCTCCACCGGCTTACCGGCGTACATCACCAGAATGTCGTCAGCCATACCAGCCACAACACCAAGGTCGTGGGTAATCATGATGGTCGCTGCGCCGGTCTCTTCCTGAGCCTTCTGCATAACCTCCAGCACCTGCGCCTGAATGGTCACATCCAGTGCGGTGGTGGGCTCATCGGCGATGAGCACACGGGGGTCATTCGCAATCGCCATAGCGATCATGATGCGCTGACGCATACCACCGGAGAACTCGTGCGGGAAGGAACGCAGGCGGTCAGCCGGCGAGGGAATACCCACCATACGCATCAGTTCGATGGAACGGTCCTTGATAGCCTGCTTGCTCATGCCCTTGTTGTGGACCTTGAGCACCTCAGCAATCTGATCACCAATGGTGTACACGGGGGTCAGAGAGGACAGCGGATCCTGGAAGATCATAGAGATCTCCTTGCCGCGGTATGCGCACATTTCCTTATCGCTCAAGCCCAGCAACTCGGTGCCGTTGTACTTGACCGAACCGGTGATGTCGGCAGTAGTCGGGTGCAGGCCCATAATCGCCATGGAGGCAACGGACTTACCGGAACCGGACTCACCCACAATACCCAGGGTCTTACCGGGGTACAGGTCAAAGTTCACACCGCGAACAGCATGCACGATGCCATTCTCAGTGTTGAAGCGGACGTTGAGGTCCTTAACGCTCAGAACGGGAGAGGTACTCATTAGTTCTTCGCCTCCTTTGCAGCGGCAGCGGGTGCCTCTGCCTTCTCGCTCTTCTTGGACTTCTTGATCTTACCGACAGACATGGAGGTCGGGTCGAATGCGTCACGCAGACCGTCGTTCATGAGGGCCAGCGGACCAACCAGCAGGAAGAAGAACAGAACCGGGAACCAGAACATGTGCGGCAGGGTGTTAATCTGCTGCGAAGCATCCGAAATCAGCGAGCCCAGCGAGTAGTTGGGGTACTTAATACCGATGCCAATGAAGGAGTAGGCAACCTCAGAGAGCACAGCGCTCATGATGCCGCTGGTGAAGTTCAGAACCAGCAGAGAGCCGATATTCGGAACCAGGTGGCGCATCACAATCTTGAAGGGGTGCACGCCCATGTAGCGTGCTGCCTTCACGAAGTCGCGGTTGATGAGGGACTGCGCCATTGCACGAATAACACGGGCGCTACCCATCCAGCCGAAGGCAATCAGCACTGCAGAGAGCAGAATCCAGGTGGGGACGCTCTTCTGAATCTGCTTACCAACCTGACCGTTAATCAGAATAGCCAGAATCAGCAGCGAGGGAACCATGATCAGGGTCTCGAGGATGAACAGCATGATCTTGTCGATCCAGCCACCGAAGTACGCCATCACACAGCCGTAGACTGCGGAGATGAACACGGTGATGAAACCAACGATCACACCAATTTCGAGAGAGGTCCAGACGGCCTCAACCATCATGGCGAACACGTCGTTACCCGCGATGGTGGTACCGAACCAGTGCTCGGCCGAGGGGCCTTCACCCAGCGCCATGTAGTCAATGTCGTTGGGCTTGTACTTGGTCAGGTACTTACCGAACAGGCCGAACAGACCCATGCCGATGAACACGGACAGGCCGAAGACGGCAGCCTTGTTACGCAGGAAGCGGCGCAGAATAATAACGCTCTTGTTGATGACCTTGAAGTCACCGTTCTCCTGTACCACCGGTACGGAGGAAGTTGCAGTTACCTGGCTCATGAGATCCTCACTCGGGGGTCGACGATGGTGGTAGCGATATCAGCGATGATCGCACCGACAGCGAACAGTGCAGAACCGTACGCGAGGGTCACGGTCGCAGCGTTCACGTCCTGCGAGGAAATGGAGTCAATCGACCACTTACCGATACCGGGCCATGCAAAGACGGTCTCGGCGAAGAATGCACCCGCAAAAATCAGCGGAATCTGGTACGCAATGGACTGTGCCACGGGGATGAAGGAGACGCGCAGTGCGTGGCGAGTAATCGCCTGGTTGCGGGTCAGGCCCTTAGCACGAGCGGTACGCACGAAGTCAGCGTTCACGTTATCGAGCAGGTACTGACGCTGTGCAATCTGGTAACCAGCCCAACCAAAGATGGTCATACAGAAGGTCGGCACGATGTAGTGCGCCGCCATATCGATGGTGATTTCCCAGAAGCCGGTCAGACCCGGAGTCGAAATACCGGTCACATAGAAAATCTTCTCTCCACCATTAGCAACGGCAATGTTGTTGATAGTGGTCGCGCCCTGCTGCACCACGAAGTACGCAACGGGAGCGGGGATGATGTAGACCAGGTAGGAGTAACCGGTGATAACACGGTCAGAGAACTTGTACTGGCGAGCTGCCGAGTACACACCCAGGGCAATACCAATCACAATCGAGAGAATGGTAGCCACCAGCAGCAGGCGGGTAGAAACCCACACGCGCTGGCCAAATTCCTGGTTAATGTACGCGCCGTTGGGGCTACGACCCCAATCGAACTTGGTGACCACATTGGTCAGCCACTGAACGTAGCGATCCCAGGGGTTCATTTCGGGATCGAGACCCAGGGACGCGAAGTTACGGTTCACCTGCTCGGGGCTAGGCTTCGGAACCTTTTCCTGCTCCAAGAGGGCAGGCTTCAGAGCAGTAACCGCAGCAAAGTAACCCATCGTGGTCGTAATAAAGACCATGACGAGGTACGTCAGCGATCGCTGGAGGATGTACCTAAACATGGGACGGTTCCCCTCCTTGTGTAGATGTCGGTGTTAAGGCATGTGTGTCATGCTGTCCCAGTGCACTGCTTCGTGATGACTGTCACTAGGAGCATAGTTACTTTATCTTATATAGCCTGCAACACTTCCACCAAACCCACATTGGGTACTTTCACCCCTTAGAACAGCCTGTACGCAAGCTAAAAAAGTGCTGAATAAAAAAATGCCCCGGAATACCGGGGAAAAGGGGCGGATTAACAATTTTTACGAAAATTTTACATCCGAACCATTTAAACCCAGATAGGGACGTAATAACCTTTTCGATAAGCGCTTTAACAGGGCAAAACACCACGTAAACCCACCATTTAGGGGACTAAACCAACAGTTCAAACCCCTAAACCAAGCACTAAGGCACACCTCTTAAGCGCACCGTTGAAGGCAACGCAGCCAAAAGCGGCGCCCCGGCGCAAGCAAAATGCTTGCACCGGGGCGCCGCCTCCATAACTCCGCGAAAGAGCAACTAGTCCCTATCGCTCGAATCCTTTGAGCCAAAATTCTTTGAGCTAGCGGTCGGCTCATCCGAAGCCTCCGAGCTCAACGACTCATCGATACGAGTACGAGCAGAGCCCTGCATGCTCTTCAGAGCCTGCGCATCCTTAGCCGCCATCTCCGGAGTAATCACCGGAATCGCGCCGGTCGCCGCACGGGCAATATCAACAGCCGGCTCAGTCTCAAGAGTCGTCGCCAGCGCATCCTCACGAATGAAGAACAGAAGCAGCGTAGACACCAGAGCCGACGGCACCAGGTACAGGAACAGCGGAATCAGCGCATCGTTATACGCATTCACAATGATGCCGTGCACCGGCTCCGGCAAAGACGCCACCAACTCAGGAGTCAACGACGAAGACGCATGGCCACCCGAAGACTGCAACGCCTGCTGCGGCATACGCTCAGAAATCAGCGAGGTCAGACGCGAAGTAAACAGACCACCCACCAGCGAGGCACCCACAGTGGCACCCACCTGACGGAAGAAGTTATTCGCAGCCGTCGCGGTACCAACCACGGTCACCGGGAACGCATTCTGAACAATCAGAGTCAAGAACTGCATGGACATACCCAGACCGGCACCCATCACTGCAAGGTAAATACAGAACAGCCAGGTCGGAGTCTCAACATTCACGGTCGACAGCAGGAACAGGCCCAGCGCCACAACCGCAGTACCGGTCGTCACGTAACGCTTATAGCGACCGGTCTTCGACACCACGCGGCCCGTCACAATCGACACCACCAGCATGACACCCATCATCGGAATCATCAGCAGACCAGCCACCGTAGCGCTCACACCCAGCGCCATCTGCAGGTAAGTCGGGATGTACTCCACCGCACCGAACATCGCCACACCCAGCGCCAGCGAAGCACCCAGAGTCAGCAGGAAGTTACGGTTCTTGAACAGGTACATGGGCATAACCGGCTCAGCCGCGCGGTTCTCCACCGGGATGAACACCAGCGCAGCAACCACCGAGAAGACCAGCAGGCCAATAATCTGCGGCGAGGTCCACTCGTACTGGTTGCCGCCCCAAATCGTGGCAAGCACAAGCGCGCTAGTACCCGCCATCAGAATTAGCGAACCAAGGTAGTCGATGCTGTGCTTCTCACGCTCACGGAACGGGCGGTGCGGCAGCAAGAAAATCACCGCAAGAATCGACAGAATAGCCAGCGGCAGGTTCAGCCAGAACGCCCAACGCCAGCCCGGGCCCTCAGTAATCCAGCCGCCAATCAGCGGACCAGCCACCGACGAGAACGCGAAAACGCCACCGATAATACCCATGTAGCGGCCTCGGTCGCGGGGAGGAATCACATCAGCAATCACCGCCTGAGAAAGAATCATCAGGCCACCGCCGCCCAGACCCTGCAGGGCGCGAGCAAAAATCAGCCAGTTCATGTCCTGCGCGAGCGCGCCAACAATCGAACCCGCCATGAAAGAGATAATCGCAAAAAGCAGGAAGGGCTTGCGTCCGAACTGGTCAGAAAGCTTGCCGTAGACCGGCATCGTAATCGTCGACAGCAGGATGAAAATGGTAATCACCCAGCTCATGTGCTCCACGCCGTGAAGCTCACCGACGATCGTGGGCAGCGACGGCGCCAGAATCGTCTGGTTCAGCGAGGACATGAGCATCACAATGACCAGGCCCAGGAACATGGCGCGGATGCGGTTTTTACTTTCCTGCTTAGCCTCACCGGCTGGCGGCTGAGGTAACTTCTTTTCCTCTGTACTCATCGTTTAATCCTTAGTTACGTTCAATATGTGTCTGCTGTGTGTCCGCCGGGTTCTTGATTCGGTTACCCGAATCAGGTTCGGCGGGCTTTGTCGTTTGCAGTAGTAAACCGCCGCTAGATTGCGGATCGATTCTGCTCAAAAAGCAGGAACTGGAAGGTCTTCACCGTCTGGCGAATACCGCGGGCGATATCCTCTTTGTCCTCCAAGTTGCGGGCGAACTCCAGCTGACGAAGCACAGCGGAGGCAAGCTGGACCTTTGCGCGCGATCGCTCCCGGAAGTAATCGGTCAGCGGGTCAGCGGGGGTTCGGCGCGGGAAGGGGCCGCGGCGACCGGCTGCGTCAAAAGCCACCCAGTCTATGGTGTTCAGGTATTCGGTGAGCACCTGTTCGCACTTCATGTAGTGCATTTTCAATCGTTTGGCGGACTCGGGGAACTCCTGATAGGGAGTTCGGGGGTTCTTACCCTTGGCGTAGTGGAAGCTTTGGAAAATGACCTCCCAAAGAAGATGGGTCACACGAATGATCGTGTTGTCGTCCTCGTGGGCGCGGTCTGTTTCGAGGATTTCCTCGCTGACCACCGGTTCGCGCAGACCCAGGACGGCATCCTCTTTGGAGGGGAAGTAGTTGAAGAAAGTACGCGGGGAGACGCCCGCCTCCTGGGCGATTTCTTCAACGGTGGTTCCGCGCATCCCGTGTTCGCGGACGCGCTTGAGGGCTGCTTCGTGGATTGCCGTCCAAGTTTGTTCGCGGCGGCGTTCGCGAAGGCTCCGTTCCTTTTTCTGCATAACTGCAATTATTTCACCACTGCACACAATGCTCAAGTGCATTTTTAGCGTTAAGGCTCACAGCAAAACCAGTTAAGCTCCCGCCCACCACCGGCACACAATGCCGACACCTCACGCTACGAAGCGGCAAACCCGCTCCCCCTCCCCGTTCCCCCCTCCCCCTCCCCAAAAAGCCCCACACGAAACACCGGCATAATAGAGAGGTGAACTTGTTTGCCCCCGCCTATCTCGATTTCCTGCCCGACTGGTTGCGCCTCGCACTCGGCATCGCCGATATCCTCATCCGACTCACAGCCCTCTTCTGGCTCCCCTACAACCGCAAACCCGTGGTTGCACTGGGCTGGCTCATGGCAATCTTCTTCATCCCCTTCGTGGGGTTCATCGCATTCCTCGTCTTCGGCTCCTCGCGCCTGCCCGCCTACCGCCGCGCACGCCAACACGCCATGAACGACATGATCCGCGAAGCCACCGAGAACAAGCCCTTCCTCGCCCGCACCGACGACCTCTCCGACCCCGCCAAGGTAGCCAGCCAGCTCAACTACACTCTCGGCTCGCTCCCCCTGGTCGGCGGCAACCAATTCACCCTCCACACCGACAATCACGACGCGATGGTCGCCATGGCGGAAGAAGTCGACCGCGCCACCAAATACGTGCACTTCGAGTTCTACATCACCGCCTACGACGAGGCGAGCGCAGTCCTCTGGGACGCCCTCTTCGCCGCCCACAAACGCGGTGTGCAGGTGCGCGTACTCATCGACCACATCGGCTCCCGCAAATACCCGTCCTATAAGAAGCTCGTGAAAATGCTCAACGACTCGGGTATGCAGTGGCGCCTCATGCTGCCCCTCAAACCGTGGAAGCTCAAGTGGCAGCGCCCCGACCTGCGTAACCACCGCAAGGTCCTCGTCGTGGACGGCCGCGTCGCGTTCTCCGGTTCGCAGAACGCTATTCACCGCTCCTACGACATGCCCGAAAACATCAAGAAAGGCCTGGAGTGGAAGGACCTGACTTTCTCCTGCACCGGCCCCATCGTTGAAGAGCTCAACGCCGTTTTCGTCTCCGATTGGTACTCCGAAACGAACCAGCTGATCCTGGCAGAAATTAACACCACCATCCCCTACTACAAGGATGGGATGCGCGCCCAGGTTGTTCCCTCCGGCCCCGGTTTCGAAACCGAAAACAACCTGCGCCTCATCAACTACTTGATCTACAATGCCGAGCGGCGTATTACCATCTGCTCGCCCTACTTCGTGCCCGAAGAGACCCTCCTGCAGGCACTGACGAACGCCGCCTACTCCGGTATTGATACCACCGTGATTGTGTGCGAGAAGGGTGACCAGTTCCTGCCGAACATGGCGCAGCGTTCCTACTACGAGCAGCTGCTGCAGGCGGGCGTGCGTATTCTGCAGTACCCCAGCCCAACCGTGCTGCACTCCAAGTTCATGATGGTCGACGACGAAATCGCGTTCATCGGCTCGTCCAACATGGACCCGCGTTCCTTCTCTCTGAACATGGAAGTGTCAACGTTCGTCATTGACCGCGGCATGGTCGCGATGCTGGATGAAGTATGCGCCGAATACGAGCAGGTCTGCACAGAGCTGCTGTACACCCAGTGGGCGGAGCGCCCGCGCCGCATCAAGATGACGGAGAACCTCTGCCGACTGTGGTCATCGCTCCTCTAAACTATTTTTCACACACTCGGGGCTGAGTTTTCATCCCCGCACTCGCCAAAGGACTATCGATTGCCCCTTATATTCCATAAAGCACACCGCAAATTCGCTGAACTCAGTGCACACGATGTAGCCCACCAAGTCTCCGCGTACACCTACGGTAATTTCTTGGTGCTGGCGGCGCTGCTGACCATCTACGACGCGAATGCTATCCTTGACGGCACCGCAATCCTCTACATTACGGGTACCGGTCTGACCACCTATATTGCCCACGTCATCTCAGAAATGCAGGAGTACCGGGTGTTGCATGGCGGCACCCCTCCTCGTGAGTTTGTTAAGCATGCACTACGCAACGCAAGTCCCATTCTTGGCACCACCGTATACCCCGTAGTATTACTGGTTGTGGCCATGCTTCTGCCATCTGGTGGCAACTATGACATCATCTTCGATCTCACGATTATTCTCTGTCTGGCAACCGTGGTGTGGCGTATTTTTACCCTCAACTTCGTCATTGCACGATACCGCGGTGAACCAATCTGCTGGCGTACTGTCCGAAGCGCAGTATGGTTCACCCTCGCCATTATTACTCTTGACATTCTGAAGTACGCGTTCACTCACGCTGGTAAATAACCTCAAAGCTCCCCTGAAGCTCAGATTAACCGAGACCAGGGGAGCTTTCGTTTCCCTCTCACTATCGCAGGAGGCGCGGGCCACAAGCCAAAGCAGCACCGCATATTAGAACGGGGCAGCCCGTTAGAGCCGCTGCTGGATGCTACATCGGTTCGCCCGGGCCCACCAAACCGAAGGAGTACATCCACCACACGAAGAACTCCGTTGCAATGTAGAGAACCGTGCACAGGCTCAAGGTGATGATGTGGCGGCGGCGCGTCATGCTCAAGTAGCCGATAAACTCGCGGATAAAAGCATTCACCGCAAAATACACCTTCGTACGAGCCCCCGCGCCCCAGCATTCCAGGCCCAGCGAACGCGCCAGCAGCAATGCGCGGAACAGGTGGTAGCTGGTTGTTGCCACAGCAACTTTCGGGGTTTTACCCTCGGCAACCTCCGGCATCAGGGCGTACGAGAAGAGCAGGTTCTCGCGGGTGTTCGCCGCGCGGTCCTCCACAATAATGTCCCTCTCGGGAATACCGCGGGATACAGCGTAGCGAGTCATCGCCACTCCCTCGGGGATCTCTTCATCCGGCCCCTGACCGCCAGACATAATCAGCTTCGAGCCGGGGTTCTTACGGTAAATTTCAATGCCGCGGTCGATACGACCCGCCAGCAGCGGAGTCACCTGATCACCAATGAGACCCGAACCAAGCACCACCACATAGTCAGCTTCCCGACGGAAATTCACCAGGTTCAACGCTGCCGCCACAGTAAAGCCCACCGCGTAGATGGTGAAATAGGTCAGCACTAGCGAAAGATAGAAATAAATAGCGCCCCACACGCCGCCCAACGGAACGTTCTCCGCCGGGCCAGGAGCAAAGAACGGTCCCGCAATAAGAACAACACCGGCCGCCAACGCCAAAGAATTAGTGAGCGAAAAACCCTCACGAATAATAAGGCGCACACCGCTATAAAGGAAAAGACCGGTCAAACCCAGAGGCGTAAAAATCAAAAGAATTGCCGGAATGATATCAATGAAGAACGCCAGCACCAGCAAAATCTGGTTCCCTGACACAACCGCCGTTACGCCCAGGCTCATGCCCAGCAGCCCCACAGTCGCAACCAGCAACCAGCCGACAAACACACTACGGCGTTCCCGCAGGTAGAGGCAGATAAAGAGCACCAGCGAAAGCACCGTCAGCGCATATAGCACCAGCAACGGAATGTAGAGAGAAGAATCGGGAGGAGGAAGAAACTGCATAAATTGGGTCCCTAAAAATCGGTGAAGTATGCGCCCGCTCAACAGATCGAGAGGATTAGAAATTCTTCACACAATTCTATCCCCGCCGCTCTATCCCCACCGCTGTGCATCTATCACTGCAGACCCGCCGCACGCCAGCCGCACACAAGCACATGCCGAAAAGGCAAAAGGGCAAAAAGAAACACGCGACACCTCCGACATCGCATACCCTCGTATGCGGCGAATGTATCGCGCGTTCATTTCTACCCTGCACTAGTTTAGCGCCATAAACGGTTTCCCGTGTGGATTGAAGACGGTTTAATCTGCAACCACTCCGGCGCAAGCAGGCGAACAGCCTTCGCACAACCCGACAAAGCAGTAATAATCGACTCGCAACGCTGATTAAACTCACTCTGATGACGCTTATCCACAATCTGCCCCGGAAAATGGCGATGCATCTTCGACACAGAATCGCTACTCTCCTGCAAACCGTGGCCCGTATGGCCCGGAACATGCTTCACCAGCACACGCTTCTCGCGGATAGCCTCCGTCAAAGCACTCATCTGAGCCACCACACGCTCATCCTGAATACCCTCAGAAACCCACGCCTCAAAAGCCCAACGGCTATGCGCCAAACGCAATACAAACGTCAACGCACCCAAAGAATCCGTATGAATAATCAGGCGGCGCGAACCGCTATGGAACACCGTATAAGCCGCCAACATCGCAGACAGCTCACCGGTCATAATATTCACACCATCATAGTGGGAATGAAAATAGAAGCCGTCCTCACTCACGCCGGCGATACCCATACGACCGCCACGCTGATACTTCTTATTGTGAGTCGAACGGAACGAACAATCCGTGAAAACGCTATAGTCCTGCAGCTGATCCAGCGGTCGAGGGGTCAGTGCCTCCTCCACCATCTCATCCACGGCGGTACGTGCCGCGCAGACCTCAGCCTGCATCCGCTCATACGCGGGCGTGCCAGCAAGCTTCACATGCACTTCACCCAAAGAATGGTTATCGTACGGGTCCAGCACCTTCTCAAAGGCGCGGTACTCCATAATCCCCTTCAACTGGTCGCAATCACGGAAAAGCTGCTTCAAATTCTTACGGTCAGCAGCAATCGTCACCAGGTTCTGACGGTACTGCTCCGGAACCACATCCCACGCCGAAAGCACGGCACGACCCAGTAGGCAAGGATGCACCTCATCGCACGATTCCATGAGGGAATGAACATGCGTGAAAAGCAGCGGCTCCTCATTCACCACGGTGCGGGTGCCGTCCTGCTTAGAAATAAAAACCACCGTTGACAACGCCGAATAGCAAAAACCCTGCGCCGTACGATGCTCCTGAGCCACCGCAATCACAGCAACGCCCTGATCCGTGTACCCGGCAGGGTACGAGGCGCTATAGTCGGGCGCCTCCCAGGTCAGGGTGCATCGTTTGATATGCGCCGGTGAAAATCCCATGAGTGTCACCCCCCATGCGTGCCATACCGCTTCTCCTTTCATTCATGCGGTGTATCTTCCTCATTCTTTTATAGGTCGAAAAGAAAGGGGCACGCAAATATAAAACACCTTTTTTACAGTTAGCGAATGGGCCAGCCGAAAATCCTCCCACCCGCCACCACACCACAAAACCCAGCGTAAAACCCAGCACAGAACACGGCGCACAACACAGCGCGAGAAACCCCCGCACATACCTGCCCGCCGCGGGGTGAAGGTGTACGGTAAAAGAGTCATATACGACGCGGCAACCGCCGCACCACCCCACAAGGAGAGCCCCATGATTGGTGTCTACGCCGGAGTATCCGTCAAGCCCGAGCACGTTGAAGAATTCCTCAAGACCATCGAACCGCTCGTGACCGCAAGCCGCCAGGACGAAGGCAACGTCAGCTACGACTTCGGTGCCGTCTCCGACACCGACTTCGCATTCATCGAGCGTTGGGAATCCCAGGAACTGCTCGAAAAGCACATGGGCACCGAGCACTTCCAGAAGGCTGTCGCCGCATGGGAGCCGCTGCTCTCCTCCGAGCTGGACGTTCGCATCGTCAACTTCCGCTAAGCAACGTTAAATACCGAAGGTGCTCGGCACCCCCTATGAGAGGGGTACCGGGCACCTTCGTATATCAGCCTTGGAGGCGAGCGCGGCTACCCGCGGCACGCCTTCATGCTCGCCAGGTTTATCGGCGTTCTACGCCAACCTCCACCGAATCAAGCGTGAAACCATTCGTCGCACTCACGCAATGCACCTTACCGGTGTTCACCGACTTGCAGGTGTAACCGTACGCAGTCACCACCTGACCGGCAGGCAGCGCAGTAATACCCTCGGTATTCACCGGCTCCGGGGTGGCGGTCTGACCGACCAGGCTCACCGCAGGAGCCTGACCCTGCACCATGTGCACGCGCTGCTGCGCCTTACCGGAGGCGGCATCCCAACCCTCCAGGGTCACACCCACCAGCGCCTGGCAATCCACACCCGACGGGGTCACCGAGCACGCGACCTTAGAGTCCGGGCTGGTGAAACGCAGCGCCTCAACAGTCTTCGCCGAATCGCCCTGACCGAAAGTGCCACCGCCGTACGCTTCAGCGAAAGTCAGCGTACCCGACAGCATGCGGGTCTGCGCCGGAATCAGCGCCAGGCGAGGCTTCTCAGCGCTACCACCCTGCGTGAAGCAGGCACCCGTAATGTAGTCGCGGCCCTGCACCTTCGTAGCGCACTGGTACCACTCCACACTCGCCGAACCGTCCTGGTTCTTGCGGCTGTTGAAGAGACGCACCGCCTCCTGAGCCTTCGCGCAATCCGAACCGTCGTACACGTAAATACCGGCAGAACCACCCAGCAGGCTCGTCACACCGCAGCGGGTGCCCGCATCAATAGTGTTCGCAGAGCCGCTCGCCGTAGCGTATGCCGCCGCGTACTCGGCGTCCGTGCTCGGCTCATCGGTCGGGGTTGCTACAGCATCAAAAGTTGCCGGCGCATCCAGACCGGCAGAAATCTGCACAGTATTCGGCTTCCAGGAGCCGTCCGCCGCCTTAAACAGCGCCTTCGCATCAACGGATGCCGAGGAAGTCGCGACCTTCATCGGTGCAGTTTCAGAATCATCAGCCTGCGGCTGAGCGGAGCAAGAGCTCAAAGCGAGCGCGCCAATGCAGGCAAGAGCCGTCAGGGCACGACGAGTAAAGGCACGCTGTGCGCGTGCGGGCAGGGTAATCATGAGTGCGTCCTCGTGAGGGTTGCGAATTGCGTTGTGTTTGAGTGGTTGTGCTGAGTCGGTGAATAAGTATAAAAATACCTCCTTACACCCTACTGCAACACGCTTGACAAGGCAATACACCGCACCGGGTATCCCACGACGGCAGACAAAGAAGCGGGCAAAGAACAGCGCCCCGCCCGCAGAAAAACCGCGGAACGGGGCGCCAGACATTAGGGCAAGTATTAAATTCTCACACGATACGTGAGGGGCTTATGCGTCCTCGGGCAGGATGCGCACGCCGCCCTTATCAGCTGAAGCAGCCAGCATGCCGTACACCTTCAGGGCGTTCGACACCTGACGCTCACGCGGCTTCGTCGGACGCCACGGTGCAGCGCCCTTCGCCTCGCGGCGAGCAGCAAGCTCCTCATCCGAAACGTTCACACGCAGGATGCGGTTGTTCACGTCAATCTCAATCTCGTCACCGGTCTGCACCAGGCCGATCGCACCGCCAGCGGCAGCCTCCGGGGAGACGTGACCAATCGAAATACCGGACGTACCGCCGGAGAAACGACCGTCAGTAATCAGTGCACACTTCTTACCCAGGCCCAGACCCTTCAGGTAAGAGGTCGGGTACAGCATCTCCTGCATACCCGGGCCGCCCTTCGGGCCCTCGTACTGGATGACGACAACGTCGCCTTCCTTCACGTTCTTCGACAGAATCTCGTACACAGCCTCGTCCTGCGACTCGACCACGAATGCGCGACCCTTGAAGTGGAACAGCTCCTCATCAATACCAGCGGACTTGATGATCGCACCGTTCTGAGCAATGTTGCCGTACAGGACCGCCAGACCGCCATCCTTGGTGTACGCGTGCTCCACAGCGCGGATGCAACCGTTCTCAGCGTCAGTCTCGTGGGACTCGTACTTATTCGCCGTAGAGAACGCCTGAGTGGTGCGCACGCCGCCAGGAGCCGCGAGGAACAGTTCCTTCGCCTTCTCGCTCGCCTTGCCGCCGCGGATATCCCACTCGTCCAGCCACTCGTCCAGCGAATCAGCGTGAACAGAATGAACGTTCTTGTGCAGCAGGCCGGCACGGTTCAGCTCACCCAGCAGAGCGGGGATACCACCGGCACGGTGCACGTGCTCAATGTGGTACTTGGTGGAGTTCGGGGCAACCTTCGCCAGGCAGGGAACCTGACGCGAAATGCGGTCAATATCCTGCAGGGTGAAGTCAGCGCCCGCCTCATGAGCAATCGCCAGGGTGTGCAGCACGGTGTTGGTCGAGCCGCCCATCGCCACATCCAGCGCCATAGCGTTCTCGAACGCCTCCTTGGTCGCAATGGAGCGGGGCAGAACCGACTCGTCATCCTGCTCGTAGTAGCGCTTAGCCAGCTCAACGATGCGGCGGCCAGCATCCAGGAACAGCTCCTTACGAGCAACCTGAGTAGCCAGGGTGGTGCCGTTACCGGGCAGAGCCAGACCAATCGCCTCATTCAGGCAGTTCATGGAGTTCGCGGTAAACATACCCGCGCACGAACCGCAGGTCGGGCACGCATTCTTCTCAACCTGAGCAAGAGCCTCATCGCTGACGCTATCGTCAACAGCCATCACCATGGCGTCAATCAGGTCGAGGCGGTGCTCAACAATACCCTCAATGCCCTCGCCGGACTCCATGGGGCCGCCGGACACAAAGATAGTGGGGATGTTCAGGCGCATAGCCGCCAGAAGCATACCGGGGGTGATCTTGTCACAGTTAGAAATGCAGACCAGCGCGTCAGCACGGTGCGCGTTGGCCATGTACTCGACCGAGTCAGCAATCAGATCGCGGGAAGGCAGCGAGTAGAGCATACCGTCGTGGCCCATCGCGATACCGTCATCAACGGCGATGGTGTTAAATTCCTTAGCAACGCCGCCAGCCTCACGAATCGCGCCGGCGACCAGCTCACCCATGTTCTTCAGGTGCACGTGACCGGGCACGAACTGGGTGAAAGAGTTCGCGATAGCAATAATGGGCTTGCCGAAATCGTCATCGCCCATGCCGGTGGCACGCCACAGGGCGCGGGCACCAGCCATGTTACGGCCGTGAGTTGAAGTACGTGAACGCAGTTCTGGCATTGTTTTACCTTCCGTAGTGATGCAAGTACTGATTTTACGCGCGGCGTCCAACGCTTCTCAGCTCAGGGTCACTTTGGTTTCATGCATCGAAACGCGCACGAGCCTGCAACCGCCTATCGGTGGGAGGGTTGAGGCCACGGGGTTGTGCCGGATCTGCGGCAGAATTGCCCCCTTTGGGATAGACGGGGGACACCACCCCATTATGCCCCCTAATCTGGAATGAGCCCAGGCTGCGGGCGGCGATATTCAGTCGGCGAACGCGCCGGGAGGCGGCAGGCCGCTGCGTCCGCCGCGTACGGGCTTCGCTGTGCACATATAGCAGCATACGTAGCACTGGCGCGGTTCGTTTCCAACACACTGATTTATACGCAGATTTATACGCACTGAACCCTGCTCACGTTTCAGAAGGTTTCCATGACACAGGCACCCACCGCTTCACTCACCCTCACCCCAGCGACCAGCCCGGCAACCACCCCGGCAGGCGGCAAGGACTTCGCCTCCTCCGTCATCTACCAGGTGTACCCCAAGTCCTTCTACTCCTCGGCCGGTGGCGCCTACGGCGACCTGCGCGGCGTCATTGAGAAGGTGCCCTACATTGCCTCCCTGGGCGTGGACATGGTGTGGTTCAACCCATTCTTCACCTCCCCGCAGAACGACAACGGCTACGACATCTCCGACTACTACGCCATCAACCCCGATCTGGGCACCATGGAAGACGTCGAAGAGATGATTGCCGCCCTCGCCGAGCACGGTGTGGGCGTCATGTTCGACATGGTCCTCAACCATGTTTCGACCGAGCACGAGTGGTTCCAGCGTGCGCTCGCCGGTGAGCGCGAGTACTGGGATTACTTCTACATTCGCCCCGGTAGGTACACCGAGGACGGTCAGCTGCGCGAGCCGACCAACTGGGAGTCGAAGTTCGGCGGCTCCTGCTGGTCCCGCTTTGGCGAGTACACGGATGAGCACGGCACTCCCCTGTTCTATATGCACCTATACGACCGCACCCAGGCGGACGTGAACTGGTACAACCCAGTTGTGCGCGACGAACTGTTTAAGGTGGTGAACTTCTGGTACGAGAAGGGTGTGCGCGGTTTCCGCTTCGACGTCATTAACGTCATCGGCAAGGGTGAAGAGCTACTCGACGCCCCCGAAGGCACCATGGACAAGGTACAATACACCGACACCCCGATTGTGCACACCCGAATTCAGCAGCTGAACCGCGCCTCCTTCGGTCAGCATGATGACACCGTGACCGTGGGCGAAATGTCCTCGACCAGCATCGAAAACTGCGTGGGCTACTCCAACCCGGCACACCACGAGCTGGATATGGTGTTCAGCTTCCACCACCTGAAGGTGGACTACGAGAACGGCGAAAAGTGGTCAAAGGTGCCGTTCCGTTTTGCCGAGCTGAAGCAGATTCTGAACGATTGGGCGCTGGGTATGCAGGCAGGCGGCGGCTGGAATGCGCTGTTCTGGAATAACCACGATCAGCCGCGCGCACTGAACCGTTTTGGTGACGTTGAGCGTTACCGTGCCGAGTCGGCGACCATGCTGGCGACCGTAATTCACCTGCTGCGCGGCACCCCGTACGTGTACCAGGGCGAGGAAATCGGCATGATTGACCCGGTTTACTCCTCGATTGAGCAGTACGTGGATGTGGAGGCACACAACGCCTACGCGATGCTGCGTGAGCGCGGTCTGAGCGAGCAGCAGGCTCTGGAGATTGTAGCGTCAAAGGCTCGCGATAATTCGCGTGTGCCGATGCAGTGGACCGCAGATCCGGCGACCGCCGGTTTTGGTTCCACCTCGCCGTGGCTGGCTCCCGCCCCGGTGCGTGATGCGGCAACCGGTGCCGGTATTTCTGTGGAGGATGAGGAGCGTGACGGCGTGATTCTGCCCTACTACCGCGACCTGATTGCCCTGCGTAAGCAGTACCCGGTCATCTCTGCCGGTTCGTACGCGCCCTACGCGCTGGATCACGAGCGGGTGTTTGCGTACCTGCGTGAGCTGCCCTCTAAGGCTGGCTCTGAGGACGGTAGCCCGGCGCAGCGTCTGCTGGTGCTGACGAACTTCTACGGTGAGCCGACCGAGGTTGAGGTTCCGGCTGAGTTCGTTCGTTCCGGTCGCGTGCTGGTGTGTAATTACAAGAATTCTGCAGTGGATTCTGCGGCAGCGAATTCTGCCGAAACGGTGACGCTGAGCCTGCGCCCCTACGAGGCTTTGGCTCTGCTGATTGAGGGCTAAAAGCTACTGCATGCCTCTCCCCTGATGTGTGGGACGAGGTGATATAAACCGACCTGGCAATATTCTATTTCTAGAATATTCCCAGGTCGGTTTTGTTTATGCCCATTCCTATAAAGGAATTTATGGGGATTGCCAGGCAGATTCTTAGAAGCCGTGCTCGTTCAGCCAGGTAGCCGCCGCCTGCGCGGGCTCCTGCTTAGAGGTACCCGAAACGCGGTCATTCAAAGTGCGCAAATCGGCGGTGGTCAGCTTCGCCGAGACACGATTCAGAACCTCCGCCGCGGAGTCGGGAACGCGCGACGTATTGATAATGGGTAACACCTGCTGAGCCAAAATCATATTCTTCGGATCCTCCAGCACCACCAGCTGATTCTGCTCAATCGCGGGCGTGGTCGAGTAGAGGTCAACCACCTGCACGGTGTCATCCAGCAGGGCCTTGACGGTCAGCGCGCCACCACCGTCCGAGAGGGGTACAAACTCGGCGGGGACGCATCCGTACTTCTCTTTCAGGCCCGGGATACCGTAGGCACGCTCGGCAAACTCCGGGGCGGCGCCGAGCTTCAGATTCTTACAGCGGGAGGCGAGGTCTTCAAGGCTTCGCAGACCGTACTTCTGGGCGGTCTGTGCGGTAACGACCAGGGAGTCCTTATCCTCCGCCTCGGAGGCGTTGAGGGCACGAATTTCAGTCCCAGAGGTGCCGGTTGTGAGGGTTCCGAGGGCGGCAGGTAGCGCCTGCAGAATCTCCTGTGCAGTGCTAGCTGTAGCCTTCGGGTCCAGGTAGAGCAGCAGGTTTCCGGAGTAGTCCGGAATAACGTCCACCGCGCCGGAGGCGAGTGCCCCCAGGTACGCTTCGCGGGCGCCGATGCTCAGCTGGGTGCGGGCGTTGAATCCCGCCCGGGCGAGGGCTCCGGCGTAGATTTCGGCGAGGATTTGGGATTCGGCGAAGGCCGCTGAGCCGACGATGATTCCTTCGTGTTCGCCGCTGAAGACTTTGTCGCCGCTGAGCCCGCAGGCGCTGAGAATACCCGCCATACCGAGCGCTCCGGCGGCGGCTAGGGCAGTGCGACGCGAGAAGGTTTTAGGTGCCTGAATCATCGGGTTCATGCCTTCTTCCGGTTGATGGTGAGCCCCGCGGGGGTGAGTGCACGCTGAACAAGACCCATGAGCGCGTCCACGGCGAAGGCGAGAAGCGCCACGAGCAGGGTTGCGACGAGCATACGCGGGTAGTCGCGCACGGCGAGCCCGTCGAAGAGGTACCTACCGAGGGTTCCGCCGCTCAGGTAGGCGACGATGGTCGCGGTGGCGATGACCTGCACGAGTGCGGAGCGGAGCCCGCCGAGCATCATGTTGGCGGCGAGCGGGATTTCGAGGCGGGTCAGGATCTGCCATTCGGTCAGGCCTTGGGCGCGGGCTGCGTCCACGAGGTCTTCGGGTACGGCGGCGAGGCCTTCAAGAACTCCGGCGAGCAGGGGTGCCGCCGCAATAATAATGAGCACGATGAGGGCGGGCAGGGTTGAGACGCCCAGCCAGAGCGCCAGGATGGTCAGCAGACCGAGCGCGGGCAGCGCGCGGGTGGCGGCAACGGCGCTCATGAGCAGGTTGCTGCGGCGACGGTTAGTGCCGTCAGAGGGGCGATGGTGGCCAGCCCAGAGGCCGAGGGGCACGACGATGAGTGCCGCGCAGGCGGTGGCGAGGGCGGTGACGCTCAGGTGTTCGAGCAGGCGCACGAGGATTCCGCCGCTTCCCTGCCAATTGGCGCCGTCCATGAGGTAGGCGAAGGTTCGTTCTATGACGTTCACGGGTTACGCCCTCCTTTCAGGGGTGCGGCGGTTCGCAGCCGTGGCCGCCTGCCAGGGCGTCAGCGCCCTCGTCAGAAGGATAAGGAGCAGGTCGAGAAGCAGCGCCAGCAGCAGGCTAAGAATCACGCCAGCCAGGATCTCCGAGGGGATATTGCGCGCGAGTCCGTCGGTAAAGAGCGTGCCGAGCGAGGGCACACCGATGAGGGCGCCCACGGACACCATCGCAATATTTGCCACGGTTGCCACACGGATTCCCGCCATGATGACGGGCACGGCGAGAGGCAGGTAGAGCTCCATCAGCGCCTGTCGGGGCGTGTATCCGAGGGCGCGGGCAGATTCGTGCACGCTATCGGGTACGGAGTCGAAGGCATCCACGCCGGAGCGCACCATCAGAGAGAAGGAGTAGACGCTCAGGGCAACAAGCACGTTCACCGGGGAAATAATGGAGGTTCCCAGAATGAGCGGCATCAGCACGAACAGCGCGATGGAGGGGACGGTGTACAGCAGCGAGGAGAGGTGCATGAGGGTTCGCGCACCGAGGCGGCGTTCGGAACCGCGGTCGCGGCGGCGGCTCGCGTAGTAGGCGACCGGCAGCGCGACGAGAGCGCCAATCGCGACGGGCACGACGCCCTGGTAGAGGTGACTGAGGGTCAGCTCGAGGATGCGCTGGCTGTTGGTGGCGACCCATTCCCAGTGCATATCACTTACTGCGAGGGGTGATGCCACTAGGGGCTGCGCGGCGAGCGGTGGTGCCGCGAGCACAATATTTTCTAGAAGGCTCATTCGCTTTTCTCGCCTTCTGCCGCACCATTCTGTGCTTCTCGGGAGGCGGCAAGTCGGCGTGCGCGCGCCTGGCGCATCGTCTTCTCATCCAGCAGACCGGCAACAGAGCGGCTCACGAAGGAGCGCACAAAATCATCGGCGGGGCTGTAGAGAATCTCTTCGGGAGTGCCGAACTGCGCGAGGCGACCACCCTCCGCGAAGACAGCGATTGTATCGCCGAGCAGAAGCGCCTCGTCAATGTCGTGGGTGACGAACACGATCGTCTTGGCGAGTTGCCCCTGTAGGCGCAGCAGCTCTTTCTGCAGGTCGGTACGCACCACCGGATCCACCGCGGAGAACGGCTCGTCCATCAGCAGGACGGGCGCATCGGCGGCGAGAGCACGCGCCACACCAACGCGCTGCACTTGACCGCCCGAAAGCTGGGAGGGGTAGCGCTTGGCGTACGAAGAATCCAGACCGACTACGTTGAGCAGTTCGAGGGCGCGCGCCTGCGCCTCCTTGCGGGAGGCTCCGAGCAGGCGCGGTACGGTGGCAATATTCTGCGCGACGGTGCGGTGCGGCATGAGCCCGCCCTGCTGCATCACGTAGCCAATGCCGCGGCGCAGCTCATAGGGGTTCTTCTCGTGCACGTTCACGCCGTCAATGGTGATGGTGCCGCTATTGGGCTCCACCATGCGGTTAATCATGCGCAGACTAGTGGTTTTACCGCAGCCGGAGGGGCCGACGAACACGGTAATCTGCCCGGCGGGAATATGCAGGTTCAGGTTTTGCAGCACCGTGGTGGGTTCACCGGTTCGACTCGGGTAGCTTTTGGTGATGTTCTCGAAGCGGATTCCGCCCGCCTGAGCACTGACTGCAGCATTTTTTGCCCACGGAATTTGGGGTGAGCTCAGAATCTGAGGTGAGCTCTGTGGAGGCTGTGCATTGGGAGGCTGTGCATTGGGAGGCTGTGTACTGGAATTCTGAGCAGTCATGGGTGCGGGATGCTTTCTAGAGTGAGCGGGCGTTGTTTCCGTATACAAAAAGGCGGCACCTCGGGGTTTTATTCCCAAGATGCCGCCTTTTCGACGGGTTGCAGTATCTGCAGCCCTCAAGTTTTTTAAAAACAAAACCCGCCCCACTGTAGAAGCCTGGAGGCGGATTTCGTGGCTCCGACCGGCGTCGATCCGGTGACCTTACGATTTTCAGTCGTACGCTCTACCAACTGAGCTACAGAGCCTTGCGTATTTACTTTTAGATACGCAATGACCGCGTCTTCGGATGAATAATCATCTGAACTTACGCGGCCAGAGCGACCCCGACGGGACTTGAACCCGCGACCTCCGCCGTGACAGGGCGGCGCGCTAACCAACTGCGCTACGGGGCCTTGTTGGAATCAACAGAAATAAATTCTATATCATCAAACTTGGCTTTGCAAATCGTGAAATTTGCAAGTACCCCCAACGGGATTTGAACCCGTGCTACCGCCGTGAAAGGGCGGCGTCCTAGGCCGCTAGACGATGGGGGCCTAGTCGATCGAACAGGTTCAGTTTTCTTCATCCCGTCGTTCGAACCTCCACTAGTCTATGACAGGTTTGCGGAGGCGTGCAAACCGTTTTGTTCGATTTTGCCCGATTTTGACCCCCATTTTCGACCATTTATTGCCTGGCACATATGCGTTTAAGCTTGTCAATGATGATTCAGAAAAACTTCAAAAAATTTTAAAATTTCTTCACAACGCCCCATATCAGGGGCTTTTGGAGGGGTTTTAGCAGCTTTTGGGTGCCCGCAGAGGCTTCGAGGAAGCCCTATTTTCCACTCTGATTTCCACAGATTTTCTTCAGAATCTTCCAAAATTTTGTTCCGAAGATGCCCGAAGAGAGTCCGAAGGTCCTTGAACAGCCCTTCGCATGAGTTCCAAAAATCCGCCACCCCCTCTCACTCACCTCACGGCAGCCTAAACGCGCGCAAAATATCTCCAAAAATTTTCAGTAATTTCTACAGCGCCTATATAAGGTGCACAAGCAAGCACCATCCAGCAAGCACTGCCCCGCCCATCTAGCACCACCCAGCAGGCACAGCCCAGCTTCACCCCCCCCCCGGGAGGAGCCCAAAAAATGTGCCGTGCAAAGCAACTACCCGTCAAGATGCACCAAAATGAAAATATTCACTCCGGGGAATACAATAAAACGGCTTGTCAGACGCGTATTTTTCACTTTATGCAAGTAAATACAGAATTATGACAACATAGAAATATAAAGATTTGATAAACCTCTAGCGATTGACAAGGAGAGATGAAAGCCCGCTGAAAATACCCCCTGAATTGGCTTGAAGCCCCCTCTTTGAGCACCGTACTATAGAGGGCGTGAGGTCACTTCCGGACCTTGCAGCACGGGGCCACTTCCGGAGCCCCAGACGTAAAGTCACCGCACATTACGGCACCGATAAACCACATAGAGATCCGAAGGGGGATCCAGTGTCCGCAACGATGAGCCGTCGCACGGCATTCCGTGCACTCGGCGTAGGCACCGCAACCATCGCTCTCGGCTGTGCAGCTGCACCCGCAGCGCAGGCACAGCAGATGGCACACCCGCAGAAGGCAATGACTGCCGACCAGCAGCTCAAGCTGATTCTGCGCCGCCTAGAGCAGGTGCCTGCCCGTTTGAAGTATGCGAAGCCTGGATCCTCCAACCGCGTTAATAGCGGCATTGAGAGCGCACTGGGCAACCTGACCACCGTCCAGGGCACTGACGCAGGCCGTCAGATTGCAAGCGCTAAGGCCGCTGTCCGCAAGTCTGATGGACGCGCCCACGCAGTGCTCTCCCCCGTTGGTGTTATTGCCTGCGTTGTCAGTATTGCAAAGTTTGTCATTCAGCTGGGCATCGCCATTTACAAGCTTATTAAGGCACTCGTTAACGCCTTCAAGCAGTGGAAGACCTTCAAGAACATCGTGAAGGCCGTCATTTCTGGTGAAGCCCGCAAGAAGCTGGGTACTGAAACTGAAACCGTACTCAAGGCCATTTTGGGCATTGAAGACGTCCTCAAAAAGTGTGCATAGTCTACACACCGTACGGCTATGCGCTTGTTTAGAGAGCTAATCTTGGTGTTTCTTTAGCTTTCTAGACCCCGTTAAAGGGATGCGCCGCACGTAGAGTCACTGCATGGGCTCGTTGCGCGTCCGGGTAGCCGGAGGGTATGTCCTCGAGTGTCTTCGGCACCTACCCAGCCCACCCCGCATGACTTCATGGTGCGGGGTGGGTTTCTTTAACCGCTCTTTCGATAGCTCTTCGGGGCAAGCGCTTCTCGAGCTTGCCCCCTGACGCTCCCCTCCCCCGCTTCCTTATATATAGACAAAAATCGACCCCGCACCGGCTAACGGTACGGGGTCGATTTCTATGCTCTACGTACTACACGTAAGGATTACTCGCCGCGGGAGATGTTGATCATCTCGTCGCGGTCCACAACCTTCACGCGGGCGCGAGGCTCACCGGCTGCATCCTTAGAAGCTGCGCCCAGTGCCTTCTCGTGATCGTCCAGGCGGTGCCAGCCTTCCCAGGTGGTGTACTTGATGCCCTTGGAGTCCAAGTATGCGCTGAATGCCTCGGCGTCCGGCTCGGGTGCGGTGTAGAGGTTCTCGCGGTCCTCGAGCAGGTGGGTGATGGTCTCGAGTGCGTCGGACTTGGTGGAGCCAATCAGGCCGACGGGGCCGCGCTTAATCCAACCGGATGCGTACAGGCCGGGAACGACCTCGCCGTTCTCGTCCACGACGCGACCCTCAACGTTGGTGATGACACCGCGCTTGTCGTCGTAACCGATCTCGGGCAGTTCGGAACCGAAGTAACCGATTGCGCGGTAGACAGCCTGTACGGGGTAGTCCACGTACTCACCGGTGCCGATGATGCCGCCCTTGCCGTCGAGCTTGTTGCGCTCCATACGCAGGCCCACGACCTTGCCGTCTTCGCCGAGAATCTCGTGCGGGGACTGCAGGAAGTGCAGGTGCAGGCGGCGGGATGCGGTCTGCTCGTTGTTCTTCTGGTCTTCCAGCCAGCCGCGCAGGGTCTTCATCATGACCTTGGTCTGGGCGTTCTTCTCCATTGCTTCTTCGGAAGCCTCGTCGAACTGGAAGTCCTCTTCGTACAGAACGATGTCCACGTCGCGGGAGTGTGCGAGTTCGCGTAGCTCGAGCGGGGTGAACTTCATCTGTGCGGGGCCGCGGCGACCGAAAACGTGCACGTCGGTCACGGGGGAAGCCTTCAGGCCCTGGTAGACGTTGTCGGGGATTTCGGTGACGAGCAGGTCATCAGCGTGCTTGGAGAGGATGCGGGAGACATCCAGGGCGACGTTGCCGTTACCGAGCACTGCAACCTGCTCAGCTTCGAGCGGCCAGGTGCGGGGGTAGTCGGGGTGGCCGTCGTACCAGGAGACGAAGTCTGCTGCACCGTAGGAGCCGTCCAGGTCAATGCCCTTAATGTTCAGGGGTGCATCAAAAATCGCGCCGGTTGCGAAGATGATGGCGTCGTAGTGTTCGCGCAGGTCGGCGAGGGTCAGGTCCTTGCCGTATTCGACGTTGCCGAAGAAACGGATGTCGCCGCGGTCCAGGACCTTGTGCAGTGCGGTAATAATGCCCTTGATGCGGGGGTGATCCGGTGCCACACCGTAGCGGATCAGGCCGAAGGGGGCAGGGTAGCGGTCGAAGATGTCGATGGCGACCTCGACGGCGCCGGTGCGGACCTCTTCAGACTTGGTGAGGATGTCGGCGGTGTAAATACCGGCGGGACCTGCACCAATAACGGCGACGCGCAGGGGGCGTGCTGCTTCAGACACGAAAATCTTCCTTTCGAAGTTCACCGGCCGGCGCCCGGTGCGGCGCGAACAGGCGGTGAGCTTAGTGTTCACTTCCTGCCTATTTTACCGGGGATTGACGGGTGTTCGGGGGCTTATATGTCTTCGCCCACTAAATAGGACAATTTTCTGTCACCTAATCCGGGCGGGGTGGTACATCCAGCCGCGGGGGCTACGCACGCAGCAGGCATAAAAACTGCCCCCTCCCTCCGAGGTGCAGGAGGACGGGGCAGGGTGTGGAACACGCATCCGCGTGGATCTTGGGTACCTCAACCGCAGACTAAAAGCCCCCGGCACGGTGAGAAAAACTCACCGCACCGGGGGCTACATGTATAAGGCCTGAACGTACAACCCGCACCGAGCTGCACAGACTAGGAGGCGGGGGCTAGGAGGCGGGTACCGCCTCAAAGGTCACGACCAGTTCGTCACGCTCACCGAAGCGGACCAGGTGGCGGTCCAGCACATCCGCCACGCGGGTAGCCTGCTCGTCGCTTTCGGCGCGCACCTCCATAATGAGGGCACCCTCGGTTTCGCGCAGGTCACCGTAGCCGCGGAAAATGCCCTCGCGGTTGAAGGTGAGGCGGATGCCGTCGGGCAGTTCTGCGGTGCCGAGCTTGCGGCCCATGTGGGAGCCGAGCTGCTTGATGTATCGGGCGGGGCGGTCGGTTGCTACGACGGCACGCTGGCGTACCGGCAGGGATTCTGCGGCGGGGTAATTTTCGGCGGGAACGGCGGTGTTTTCCTGTGGGGTTTCAGCCACGGTGGACTCCTTCTTATCGGTGCCGAAAAAGGCTCACCACATGGAACCCTGCATCCGGCGACGCATTGTTTCACCTCGAATATAGCAGAGACTTAGGGTCCACTAACCTAACAAACTATCGTTGTTCGCGCAGGGGCGATAAACAACCGTTCTTTACACACCTACCTCTTGAGCTTAATCTCAGCAGCAGCACCCAAATGTGCCGAAGTCACCGCATCATTCAAACGTTTAAAATCCGACCGGTCAGTATACGTAATCGTCAAAACAGCCTTCTGCCCATCGCACAGAAGAGTCTGGGAGAACTCAACATTCTTCGCAGCCGAACGAATAGCATTAAGCTCTTCAGTCCGCGCAAGAGCTTGCTGCACATCCTCCGGTGAAGAAGCTGTTGCACAAGCTGGTGTACTGGTCGAATACTCATTCAGCCATGGCTCAAAAACTCCACCCCAGTACAGACCCAGAAGAGTGCCAACGAACACCACGCAAGATACTAGAACGCCCACCACTTTTCGCGGCAGGTGCAGCAATCCGTTTTTTCGAGGGGTGTCGCCTCCTGAATTTTCCGGCACACGATCATACTCATCACGAGCTAGAGGGCTCCTGGTCGTCATGATTCATTCTCCTTCCGATGAGAATTTACGTTTACATCCGCCAATCCCGAATCGGGAATTCTGGTAGGGCTTTCAAGACGGCATAGCCTATCGCAGGCGGCCATCATATCCGCGTCATGAGTCGCCACGATAACTGTGGCTCCACGCCGAGCAGCAGAGCTCAAAAGCTCAATAACCAATGCCCGGTTCTCAGCATCGAGACTTGCCGTCGGCTCATCCGCAAAAATGTAGCGCACACCCTTGTGGATTGCCCGAGCAATGCCCACTCTCTGCTTCTCACCACCACTCAGCAGGGCAGCCGAAGTACGCTCCTTCCCTTCAAGACCAATGATGCTCAGAAGCTCGCGGCTCTCATCCGTAATTCGAGCACGGCCAAAGGTCCTACGATCAAGCAGAATATTCTCGATAACGCTCCATTCCTCAATAATTCCGTAATCCTGAAAAACGAAGGAAGCTTCATCAGCCCAGAACGCAAGACGCTCCTTTTCACGAGCGCGCTCCATATGGCGACCCCCGATAACCGCCTCACCCTCATGAGGCGGTATCAGCAGACCCAACACATTCAGAAGCGTCGTTTTACCGCATCCACTCGGACCCACAATGCCAGTTACTTCCCCCGCATATGCCTCAAAGTAGGGACTCTGGAGAATGGGCTGCCCCTGCGCATACACCACAATGTTGCGGGAGGCGATAGTTACCTCGGGATGTTCCGCATTGCTAGAGGGATAAACAGTATTCCTCATCATTCACTCCTATACGTGACGACGGTGAACCGTCGCGGTGAAGATACGGCTAAAACTCAGTCTCAGCACCATTGCCAGAATAGTGCCGTACAACAGCGGTGCCGCCAACGCTGAAAAAGCGTACTCTGCTCCCTGCACCAGAAGAAGTACCAACGCAGCAACAGAGCAAAGGCACACAATGCAGGTTTCCTTCAGAAGGTACCCACTAAAAATTGTTCTGAGAGGCAGACCAGCAGTACGCAAAACAAAATCATTACGCGCACGAGCCGCAAGGGTAATGTACGTGTTAATTGCTGTGCCAATAATGAGTGCCGCACAGAGAATTGCTAGGCCCGCAAGATGTGCAACATACTGATTACGTTCCAGCTGCGCGATGTAAAGGTGTTCCTCTCCCGCACGGTCCACAGAAAGTAGAGTCTGCTCAATTCCCTCTGCGTTGTAAGCAGCCCGTACAGACGCAGGCTGAGAAACCATGACGTTACCGGTAGTCAAGGCCGCAGAAATAAAGGCAGGTTGTAGATTCTGAGTCGCCGATTCGGTCACCACAAGAACAGGCTTTTTATAGTTCAGAAGCCGTGAATCCTGAGAGCTCAAAGCAGGCACTGTTACCCCCGACGAGCTGGTTTTGTCCTCCACAGTGAGCAGAGTAAATCCGCGATCTTCCCGGTCTTTCTGGTGGAAAGAATACTCTGCACGCAAAGACTGAGATCCAGGGAAGTTGCTATCCTCAACGTTCTTGAACGACAAGCCAAGACGTTGCTGAAGAAGGTCCACATAGGCGCGGTTCACCATAAGGGCGCCATCGTATCCGCTACCCTCCAAACCCTTAACGTTTTCCAACGCATAGGACAGGAGGACACCGTTCCGTGATTCAAGAGAACCTAAAGCACGCACTGTTGCCTGGTCGTAGGAGGCGAGCGCCTGTTCATCCCGTATCGTCGCTTCAGGCACGTTCACCCGTAAGGTGTACTGATCAGAAAGAAGAGACCAGCTGGCCGCCGAATCACTCCTACCCAAACTCACTTGAGCGCTTGAGACCAGACCCGGAATAGTGCATGCCACTAGAACCACCACAGCATACTTAGCGATTGCACTCGGAACTGTAAAACGTCGATACACCGGTTCCCTGCGTCCCACAGCATTAATGCTCGGCCAAGTCATGAGGTTGATAAGCAGTAGAGCAACCAGCATGAGAACGGTAAATACGGCAAAAATCAGCGCCGTAACCCCCAGCAGTTGAGGAAGGTGCGCCACACCGTACACGACCCCCTCTACGCATCCCATGCACAATGCTGTTACCGCTGCAGGAGGTAGCGCCAGGAGCAGGAGATCTTGTGCATCCCTTCGCTGCAGACGCTGCGGGGAGTATCCGTTCAGAAGCAGAATATTCTGAGTTCGCGAACGGACCGACAACCACCCCATGATTGCGGTACAGAAGAGCACAGCCAGGCAGATAAGGCTCGTCAGAGAGCCCGAAGAAGCAACTGCCCCGTAGACAACACGCACCGGGTTAACGGAGGTAACTTTAACATCCATGCCTTGTTCACGGGCAAGGTTTTCAAAAGCACGCACAAATTCTTGGCTACCCGCTAACGCATATTGGCCGTCAAGCGAGGAATCCCCCAGTGCTCGTGACGGATATTTTTTCCCGTGCTTATCCGGGTCAAACCAATCGATAGTTTCACCGTCAGAGCTCAGTGAATTCGCCCCAAACACGTAGACGGATTTTCCGTGCCAAAAATCTTCGGGGTCGGCGACCACCTTGAGTAGCTGGGCACCATCGGCAGCGTAGCGATCCACCAGAGTATCAAAGTTCTGAATCAGCTCAGACTTAGACTGTTGCGAAGCACGCAGAGAAAGCTGTGCCTGCGCATTGGTACCCAGAGGAGTCTGCGTCTCCAGGACAGAGATGAGGGCGCTACCCAGCAGAAAGGTCAGAACCGTGCACAATACTGCGCACACTCTCAGAGCATTTTTCATCGTTGAATCCCCGTCTGTAGCGGGTGGGTCTAAACTTCACCACCGCAGGCCTGGTGCTAGAAGACTACCACCTTCACAACCTAAATGGTATAGATTTTCGAATTATTTAGATTTAAAACATATATTTTTTTACTAGTCAGCAGATTTTAGAGTTTTTACCCTGCCTTAATCAGGCTTCCTGAACGAAAGCTGGGAGTTTCCTGGATTAACGCTTAGAGAAACTTTAACCGTAGAATATTTCGGTACAACAGTGTCACCTCCCCAACACACCGGGAAGTGGCACTTTTTTATGCGGGCTCGGAACCCCGGTGCCCGCCCCGACTATGAGTATCTACGGATTTTCACGAATGTCTTCTGAGAACACCGCGGCTCCCCAGAACCCCAAGGCAGAAGCCAAGGGCGCACTGGACCGTTACTTCAAAATCACTGAGCGAGGCTCCACCATCGCCGCCGAATTCCGCGGCGGCCTCGCCACCTTCTTCGCGATGAGCTACATCGTCGTGCTGAACCCCCTCATCATCGGCCTCGGCAAGGACGCATCCGGCAACGCCCTCGGTGTACCGCAGGTCGCAGCAATGACCGCACTGGTTGCCGGCGTGATGACCATCCTCATGGGCGTCATCGCCAAGCAGCCCTTCGCCATGGCGGCAGGTCTCGGCGTGAACGCGCTACTGGCAACCACCATCGCCTCCACCCCCGGACTGACCTGGCCCGCCATCATGGGCCTGGTTGTATGGGCTGGTGTGCTGATGACCATCCTCGTGCTGACCGGCTTCCGCACCGCAGTGTTCAACGCGGTCCCCGAATCGCTCAAGGTCGCAATCGTCGTCGGTATCGGCTTCTTCATCGCCTTCATCGGCCTCGTCAACGCAGGTATCATCCGCCGTATGCCCGACGCAGCCGGCACCACCGTGCCCGTCTCCTTCGGCGTGAGCGGCCACCTGCTCGGCTGGCCCACCTTCGTCTTCCTCTTCGGCCTGTTCCTCACCATTGCGCTGTTCATCCGCAACGTGAAGGGTGCAATCCTCTACGGCGTGCTCGCCTCCACCGCCCTCTCCATCATCCTGGAGAAGATCGTGCCCTCCGGCAGCTCGCTTCAGTCCCCGACCGGCTGGTCCCTGAACGTCCCCGTCTGGGACTCCAACACCAGCAAGCTGCCCGACTTCTCCCTGTTCGGCTCCGCTGACCTGTTCGGTGCCTTCGGCACCCTCGGCGGCATGGCTGCAGTTCTGCTGATCTTCACCATCCTCATCTCCGCGTTCTTCGACGCAATGGGCACCTCCGTCGGTCTCGCAACCGAAGCAGGCACCATCAAGGACGGTCAGATCGAGAACGTCGACAAGGTCCTGCTCGTGGACGCCCTCGGCTCCGTAGTCGGCGGTGGCACTTCCTCCTCCTCCAGCCAGATTTTCGTGGAGTCCGCAACCGGTATCGGCGCGGGCGCACGCACCGGCTTCGCGAACGTCGTCACCGGCGCGCTGTTCCTCGTCGCAATCTTCCTGTCCCCGCTGGTCACCATCGTGCCCTTCGAAGCTGTTGCACCCGCAATGGTGTTCGTTGGCTTCCTGATGATCCGCCAGGCAGTGAACATCGACTGGAACGACTGGGGTCTGGGTATCCCCGCGTTCATGACCATCATCTTCATGCCCCTGTCCTACTCCATCGCGGACGGTATCGGCGCAGGCTTCCTGTCCTACGTCTTCATCCGCCTGGTGCAGGGCCGCGGCAAGGACGTGCACTGGCTCATGTACGTGGTTTCCGCAGTGTTCCTCATCTTCTTCGCTAACGGCCTGATTACCGGCTGGATGCACTAAATACATCGGGTGCTTCACCCTCCACATGTGGAGGCGCAGGCACCAGCTGGGCGGGGTATCGGCACCTTGGGGTGCCGGTACCCCGCCCTGCGCTATTCTTTCCCCTGCAGCCGACCTAACTACAGGAGCGGGGAAACACCACATCACCGACTGAACCGCCGCACACAACGCGTTTTAACGGCACAAGCTACGCGGCGGCGCCTACAATGGTTGAACCATTGTGGCGCCCAACCCGGGAAATGCACCCGCGAAATTTACCCGCGAAACCGGCGGCACAACAGTACACACCGAACAACATCAACGGATCCTCACATGTCTGAACCCCAGAAGGCGGCAGCGTCCACCAGCGCACTCGACCGCTACTTCAAGATTTCCGAACGCGGCTCCTCCATCGCCGCAGAATTCCGCGGCGGCCTCGCCGCATTCTTCGCCATGAGCTACATCGTGGTGCTGAACCCCCTCATCATCGGCCTCGGCAAGGACGCATCCGAACGCACCCTCGGTATCGCACCCGTCGCGGCTGTGACCGCACTGGTTGCCGGCGTGATGACCATCCTCATGGGTGTTATCGCCAAGCAGCCCTTCGCCATGGCGGCTGGCCTGGGCGTGAACGCGCTGCTCGCCTCCACCATTGCCACCACCCCGAACCTGACCTGGGCAGACATTATGGGCCTGGTCGTTCTTGCCGGTCTGATCATGACCGTTCTGGTGCTCACCGGCTTCCGTACCGCGGTGTTTGAGGCGGTTCCCGAGTCGCTCAAGACCGCGATTGTGGTCGGTATCGGCTTCTTCATTTCCTTTATTGGTCTGGTCGACTCCGGCATTATCCGCCGCATGCCTGATGCTGCCGGTTCCACCGTTCCGGTGACCCTCGGCGCGGGCGGTCACCTGCTCGGCTGGCCCACTCTCGTCTTCCTCTTCGGACTGTTCTTCACCATCGCCCTGTTTATCCGTAACGTGAAGGGCGCGATCCTGTGGGGCGTGCTCGCCTCCACCGCACTGTCCCTGATTCTGGAGGCGGTTGTCCCCTCCGGTTCCGTGACGAAGGCGGCAACTGGCTGGTCCCTGAACGTGCCCTCCTTGGATGACATGGAGTTCACCACCCCGAACTTCTCCCTCATCGGTTCCGCTGACCTGTTCGGCGCGTTCACCCACATCGGCCCGCTGGCTGCTTCGCTGCTGGTGTTCACCATTCTGCTGTCGGTGTTCTTCGATGCGATGGGCGTTTCGGTCGGTCTTGCCGCCGAGGCTGGCACCATGAAGGACGGCAAGGTTGAGGACATCGACAAGGTCCTGCTCGTGGACGCTTTTGGTTCCGTTGTTGGTGGTGGCGCCTCCGGTTCGGCGAACCAGATTTTCGTGGAGTCCGCTACCGGTATTGGTGCGGGTGCACGCACCGGTTTTGCGAACATTGTGACCGGTGTGCTGTTCCTGCTGGCAATTTTCATCTCGCCGCTGGTCACCATCGTTCCTTTTGAGGCGGTTGCTCCGGCGCTGGTCGTGGTCGGCTTCCTGATGATTCGCCAGGCTGTGAATATTGACTGGACTGACTGGGGTCTGGGTATTCCGGCGTTCTTGACCATTATTTTCATGCCGCTGTCGTACTCGATTGCGAACGGTATTGGTGCCGGCTTCGTGGCTTACACCTTTATTCGCCTGGTGCAGGGCCGCGGCAAGGATGTGCACTGGCTGATGTACCTGGTGTCCGCGGTGTTCGTGATTTACTTCGGTATGGGCATCATTAACGGCTGGACTAGCTAAGTCCGCTAGCCCCGATAGTTTGCCTCGTTGAGAGGCGTCAACAAAGAATGGCAGAATCGTTCCGGTTTCGGAATGATTCTGCCATTTCTTTTATGCCCGCACTCTGCACGTATGAGAGGCCGGAAAAGTTACGAGACTTAGCGGACGTCACCATCCACATAGAACCAGGCGCCGCCCACCTTCTCAAAGCGCGACAGCTCATGCATGCTACCCTTCACCCGCTCCTCCGCAGGCGTGCCCGGCACCGAACGGTAATACGCAACGAACTCCACCGTACCGGACGCATCAAACGGACCACCCGAAGCACCCAGAACATCCAGACGATACCAGCGGATATCATCCTCCAACTCCAAGGCGGCCGGGCGAGTACTCGGATGCCAGCTCGCCAGCAGGTACGCCGCATCCCCGGTCGCAAACGCGGTAAACCGCGAGCGCATCAGCTGCTCCGGCGCGGGAGCAGTCAGCGTACCGGAGGCGGCAAACTCGCCCAGGAACCTGCCGCAGCATGCGCCGTACACCTCGCCGCTCGAGCAGGGGCAGCGGTCATCATGGTTAAGTTCAACCTGGTTCAGTTCAGTCATGCCAACCAGTATAAAGAACGCGCCGCATCAAGAAAGCCGGCATCAAAAAGCACTGCATCAAAAAAGCACAGCGCAAAGAAACGCCCGCTCCGCCGGGGATACACATCCTCCAGCAGAACGGGCGTTCTTGTTTTCAATCGTTAAGTTTGAGCGAACCTACACGGTTACGCTTCAGCGGCAACGCTTATTCAGCGATTGCGCGAGCCGGGGTATCAGCCGCCGAAGGCTTACCCACGTATGCGCCGCGGTACTTAGCAGCCGGGTGGCTGTCAGCAACCTTGGTGTGACCCTTACCGAAGATGTTCTCACGCAGGGTGTTGCCCTCGTACTCGGTGCGGTAGCGGCCGCGCTTCTGCAGCTCGGGAACAACGTACTCGATGAAGTCCTCGAAGGAACCCGGGGAGACGTGGTACGCCAGGTTGATGCCGTCCAGGCCACCCTCGTCGATCCAACGCTCCAGCTCGTCAGCAACCTGAACCGGGTCACCAACAATGACATCGCCCATGCCGCCGAGGGTGGTGTGCTCAGCGATGGCCTTGCGGGTCCACTTCTTGTCCTTCGCCTGCAGGGTGAAGGGGGTCAGGAAGGACTGAATCGACTCGGTCTGCACGTAGTTCAGGACCTCGTCCTCGTCGAACTGGGACAGGTCAACACCGGACCAGCCGCCGATGATAGCCTGTGCAGAGTCGAGGTTGATGTACTTCTTGTACTCCTCGTACTTTGCCTTTGCCTTCTCCTCGGTCTCATCCACGATGACCGAGAGCATTGCCAGGATCTTCACGTCGTCGCGGCTACGGCCCTGCTCCTCGGCAGCGGCGCGAATACGGTCGGTCACAACGCGGGTCAGGTCGGGACGCAGGGCGCTGATGAACACAGCCTCAGCGTGCTTACCGGAGAACTTCTGGCCGCGGCTGGATGCGCCAGCCTGGAAAATCACGGGGGTGCGCTGCGGGCTCGGCTCGGTCAGGGAGATGCCGGGCACGGAGAAGTACTTGCCCTTGTGGCCAATCGGGTGGACCTTGGAGGGGTCAGCGTAGATGCCGCGCTCGCGGTCCTTGATGACTGCGCCGTCTTCCCAGGAGCCTTCCCACAGCTTGTAGCAGACGTCCAGGAACTCGTCAGCGATGTCGTAGCGCTCGTCGTGCGGGATCTGGGTGGGCAGGCCCTGGTTCTCAGCAGCCGAAGGCAGGTAAGAAGTCACAACGTTGAAGCCGACGCGGCCATCGGTCAGGTGGTCGAGGGAAGCGTAGCGGCGAGCCAGGGTGTAGGGCTGCTCGAAAGTAGCGGCAGCAGTCACGCCGAAGCCGAGGTGCTCGGTCACTGCAGCCATTGCAGAAATCTGGGTTGCGGGGTCATTCACGGGAACCTGAGCGGCACCCTCGATAGCGGGAGCGGCAGAGTTCTTGTACACGT
The DNA here is from genome assembly GCA_963538455.1 of Rothia mucilaginosa. Lineage (GTDB taxonomy): Bacteria > Actinomycetota > Actinomycetes > Actinomycetales > Micrococcaceae > Rothia. Next base: position 122,878 of record CAUTHR010000005.1, read on the forward strand.
CGTAGACGCCGACCACGTCAGCGATGAACACGGCATCGAACAGGCCGCGCTCAAGGGTCTTAGCCAGGTCAGTCCAGTACTTGATGGTGTTGTACTCGGTTGCGCGGGAGCGCGGGTGACGCCAGAGGTCGAAGCTCTGGTGACCGATGCAGGTCATCTCGAATGCGTTAACTACGATGCGCTTCTTCTGCTCAGCCATCGATTTTCCTTTCGCGAATGATCGGGGACGATCGGGTTTGTACCCTGCACCCCGCGCGCCGCCTCCTGACACCTTCTGCGTTCGGTGGTGACCTTCGTGCAGGTGGCGCGTTCGCGCCGTACTTGCCTCATTCCGTTGAGGCCAGATCATCATCTGGGGCACCCCGCTACGGGAGAGGGTTGCCGCCCGGCTAGCCAGAGCTTAGCGCCGGGACTCATGATCTCGTTGTTTGAGTGTACGGGGCGCGCGGGAGGGAGGTCACGTTTGTGACGAAAAAATCTTTTTGTGACGGGGAACCGAAATATTTCGTGATAAATGCGAAATATAGAGTCATAGAAATTCACACGCGCCCGCTGGGTTGATTGAGGCGTGGCACAGCCCATAGGGTTGAAGGAGCAAACCATCCAGAGCGACTGAGAGACCTGGCTCCACGACGTCGCAGCAACCGGCACGGATTCTTCCGCCTCCCGGTGCTAACGCCAGGACCGATGGAAGTGACATGACACTCAACAGTGCAGTAACTGACGTACCCACCAGTGAAAACACCGGCCGACACGCCGTATCCACCGCCGCAGTCCCCTTGAGCTTTGAAGACGTCGGGCAATCTTTCCCCGTGCCCGGCGGAACCCACGAAGTTCTTCGCGGAGTCTCCTTCACCGCAGCCCCCGGCGAGATTATCTCCGTCATCGGCTCCTCCGGATGCGGCAAATCCACCCTCCTGCGTGCAGCAGCAGGCCTGAACCGCATCACCGCGGGTACCGTGCGTATCGGCGAGAAGGCAGTGACCGGCCTCGACCCCCGCGTAGCTATCGGCTTTCAGGAACCGCGCCTGCTCCCCTGGCGCACCGTCGCCGACAACGTGGCGCTCGGACTGCCGCAGGGCACCAAAAAATCTGAAGGCGCAGCATCCGTAGCGCGCCTGCTCGACCTGGTCGGCCTGGGCGAATACGCAACCCACCGTCCCAAGGAAATTTCAGGCGGCATGGCTCAGCGCGTGTCCCTGGCGCGAGCGCTCGCACGCAACCCCGGCGTGCTGCTGCTCGACGAGCCCTTCGGTGCTCTGGACGCGCTGACCCGCATCAACATGCAGGATTTGCTGTTGGACGTGCACCGTCAAGACCCGACCACGATTCTGCTGGTCACCCACGATGTGGAAGAGGCGCTGTACCTCTCTGACCGGGTTATTGTCCTCGGTAAGGACACCCCGGAGGCGCCCGCCACCATCCAGCGCATTGTGACCGTTGACCGCTCTCACCCGCGTGACCGCGCCGATGCAGAGATCACGGCGCTGCGTAGCGAACTGTTGGCTGAGCTCGGCGTGGAAGATAACGCCTAAAGCCGCCACGAAACGCATTTTCTACACATCACATCATCATCTTCAGAAGCGAAAAGATTTCATCATGACTTACTCCCCGTCTCGCCGTACCGCCCTCAAGTCCCTTGCCGCAGCCGCCGCTTTTGCTACTCTGCTTAGCGCCTGCGCCGGTGAAGGTTCCGGTTCCGCTAACGCCTCCGGTGCTGCCGGTGGTGGCGATCAGAACACCGTGACCATTGACTACGCGACCTACAACCCGCTGTCCCTGATTATCCGTAAGAAGGGTTGGCTTGAGACCGCCCTTGCTGCCGAGGGTAAGAAGTTGCAGTGGGTGAAGTCGGCCGGTTCGAACAAGGCGAATGAGGCGCTGCGTAGCGGCAATATTGATGTCGGCTCGACCGCCGGTTCGGCGGCGCTGCTGGCACGCGCTAATGGCTCCCCCATCAAGGTCATTAGCCTGTACTCGCAGCCGGAGTGGTCGGCGCTGGTGACCCGCAAAGATTCGGGCATCACTAAGGTTGCTGACTTGAAGGGTAAGACCGTTGCCGTGACCAAGGGTACCGACCCGTACTTCCTGCTGCTGCAGGCTCTGAAGCAGGAGGGTATTTCTGCTTCGGATCTGACTATTCAGAACCTGCAGCATGCCGACGGCCGCACCGCCCTGGATAACGGTCAGGTCAACGCGTGGAGCGGCCTGGACCCGATTATGGCTGCCGCCGAGGTGGAAAGCGGTGACGTGCTCTTCTACCGCAACCTGAACTTCAACACCTACGGCTTCTTGAACGCGACCGAGAAGTTCATTCAGTCCAACCCGACCGCTGCACAGACCATCGTGGACGTGTACGAGTACGCTCGCGCCTGGGCTAAGAAGAACCCCGAAGAGGCCGTGAAGATTGTCGAGGAGGAGTCCGGCATTAAGCACGAGACCGCCCAGGTCGTCATGGAGCGCACCCACCTGGATATTGACCCGGTTCCGGGCGCTAAGCAGGTTGAGGTTCTGAAGGGTGTCGGCCCGATTCTGGTCGAGTCCGGTGACGTTCCCTCCCAGTCCGACGTGGACAAGGCACTGAACAGCATTGTGGACGACCAGTTCGCGAAGAAGGCTAACAGCGCAGCCGTCGAGAAGATCGCAAAGGTGGTTGAGAAGTAATGACCGCCCCAACGGTTACCGCCGCCTCCGGCGCTCGCGCTGAGCGTGCCGAGAAGCGTGCCTCTTCCGTAAAGCTGCCGTCGAACCCGTTCGCCGGTAAGCAGTACCTGGGTCTGATTCTTCCCCTGGCGCTGATTGCCCTCTGGTACATCCTGAGCACGAACGGCGTGTTCACCCAGGTTCAGCTGCCCTCCCCCGACCGTGTGGTCAGCGCCGGTGTTGAGCTGGCACAGCGCGGCGAGCTGGGCCGACACGTGGCGATTTCTACCCAGCGTGTGCTGATTGGTTTCAGTATTGGTGCCGTGCTCGGCCTGGTGCTGGGTGCGCTGATTGGTTTGTCTGCGCCGGTGCGTCTGATTGCCGCGCCGACCATTGGTGCACTGCGCGCGGTGCCGTCCCTGGCGTGGGTTCCGCTACTTCTGCTGTGGATCGGTATTGGTGAGAATTCCAAGGTGACCCTGGTTGCTATTGGTGCGTTCTTCCCGGTGTACACCACGGTTTCTGCGGCTCTGGCGCACGTCGACCCTAAGCTTGTGGAGGCGGCACGCGCCTTCGGTCTGAAGGGTCTGCGCCTGTTCACCACGGTTCAGCTTCCTGCGGTTCTGCCGTCGGTGGTTTCAGGTCTGCGTCTGGCGCTGGCTCAGGCGTGGCTGTTCCTGGTCGCCGCTGAGCTGCTGGGTGCGTCCATGGGTCTGGGTTACCTGCTGACCGACTCGCAGAATAACGGCCGCACCGACCGCCTGCTGCTGGCTATTGTGGCGCTGGCGGTGCTCGGTAAGATTACCGACGCGCTGGTGGGCGTATTCGAGCGCTGGGTGAAGGCAAAGTACCCCAGCAACTAGCACCACAGCTAGACGCAACGCTCAGCACGCGCTGAGTTTTAGGAGAGATGTCCGCGCGTCAGTCATCGTGACGCGCAGGAAAAAGAAGTCGGCGGGGAAACCTGTCGCCTACTGAATGATGATGATGAATCCCGCCCCGCGCCCCACAGCAGTGAGCGCGGGGCGGGGTCTTTAAATATGTCGTTATATTACGAACCGATACACAGCATGCCGAATATGACGGTCCCCTTTGCGTCCGAGCCCGGAGCGCGCTTTACTAAGAAGGCAAACCATCCAGAGCGACCGAGAGACCTGGCTCAATGACGTCGCAGCAACCCCCTCGCCAACGCACACACAGACCCCACGGTCACACAGACAGCGGCACGGCGAGCAAGGGTGCTAATGCCAGCAACCGATGGGAGAATAATGGGACTGCCCACCCCCTACTCGTTCACCGACCCGCTGAACCCCACCCCGAACCCCGCCCACGAATCTGACGAGGCACGCGTCGCGTTCTGGGAGAAGCAGGCGCAGCGCCTCACCTGGGCCGAGCCCTGGCACACCGCGCACCGCTTCGAGAAGCCGAAGTCTCTCGGCTTCGATGAGGACGGCATCGAACAGTTCAGCATCCCCGAAATTAAGTGGTTCGAGGGCGGTAAGCTCAACGTCGCCTACAACTGCGTGGACCGCCACGTGGAGGCGGGCCGCGGCGATAAGGTCGCTCTCTACTTTGAGGGTGAACCCGGCGACCGTGAGGCCATCACCTACGCCGAGCTGCAACGCCGCATCGCGAAGGCAGCGAACGGTCTGCTGTCCCTGGGCGTGCGCAAGGGTGACCGCGTGGTCATCTACCTGCCCGTCATCCCCGAAACCATTATTTTCACCCTCGCCTGCGCGCGTATCGGCGCGATTCACTCCCTCGTGTTCGGTGGTTTCTCCGCCGAGGCACTGAAGTTCCGTGTGGAAGACACCGGCGCGAAGGTCCTCATCACCACCGACGGCCAGAACCGCCGCGGCAAGGTCGTTCCCGTGAAGGTAAACGCTGATGAGGCATGCTCGGGTGAGAACAACATTGAGCACGTGATCGTGGTGGACCGCACCAGCGCATCCGACCCGGTTGCGCACGCCGCTGTGCCGTGGACTGAGGGCCGCGACATCTGGTACCACGACCTGGTCGACGATCAGCCGGACACCCACTCCTACGAACTGCACGACGCCGAGGATCCGCTGTTCATTATTTACACCTCCGGCACCACCGGTAAGCCCAAGGGCCTGGTGCACACGATGGGCGGCTACCTGGTGCAGACCGCGTACACTCACGCGCTGCTGTACGATCTGCTGCCGGATTACGTGGACGAGAACGGCGTGCTGCGCCCCGACGAGCTGTCCGCGGTCAACGACCCGCAGAAGGTGGAGTCCACCGTTCACTGGTGCACCGCCGACCTCGCCTGGGTGACCGCTCACACCTACGAAATTTACGGTCCGCTGGTTAACGGTGTCTCCGAGGTGATTTACGAGGGTACCCCGAACACCCCGCACTTCGGCCGCCACTTTGAGGTCATCGAACGCTACGGCGTGACCAACTACTACACCGCGCCGACCCTGATTCGTTCGCTCATGGGTGCGTTCCCGAACGGCCCGGAGCCCGGCAAGTACGACTTCTCGACCGTGCGTCTGCTCGGTTCTGTGGGTGAATCCATTAACCCGGAGGCGTGGCGTTGGCTGCGTCAGCACGTGGGTGGCGGCACCGCGGCGTTCATCGACACCTGGTGGCAGTCGGAGACCGGTTCGACTGTGTGCTCCCCGCGCCCGCACGACCCGGCGTTCGCACCCGAGGGCACCTACCCGGTGGGCACCCCGCACTGCACCCCCCTGCCCGGTTGCGCTACCCGCGCCGTTCCGGGTGTGTCCACCCGCGTGGTGGATGAGCACGGCAACCCGGTGGAGCCGGGTAGGCAGGGCTTCATCGTGGTCGATAAGATTGGCCCCTCCATGGCCCGCACCGTGTGGAAGAACCCGCAGCGATTCCTGGACTCCTACTGGCGCCACTACGGCGAGCGCGGCTGGTTCCTGGCCGGTGACGGCGCGAAGGAAGACGAGGAAGGCAACGTGTACATCCTCGGCCGTATCGACGACGTGATCAACATTTCGGGTCACCGCCTGTCCACGATTGAGATTGAGTCGGCCCTGGTCACCCACCCGGCTGTGGTGGAGGCCGGCGTCTGCCCCGTGGAGGACGACCTGACCGGTCACCAGGCGGTCGCCTACGTGACGCTCACCGACGAGGGCCAGGCCCTGACCGAGGACGAGCTGAAGGCGGCGCTCACGGCGCACGTGCGTGAGCACATCGGCCCGATTGCCAAGCCCAAGGATGTTGTGGCGGTTGCCGATATCCCGAAGACCCGTTCGGGTAAGATTACCCGCCGTCTGCTCGGCGAGCTGTACCAGGGCCGCCCCCTGGGTGACGTTTCCTCGCTGCAGAACGAGGAGGCGCTGGGCCACATTGCGCAGGTGCTGGTGGAGACCGGCCGCGTGCAGCGAGAAGAGGAGCGCGAGGCGGCCTAGCCTCCCTGCTTGGGCTCCCGGCGGTTTGCCTCGGCAGCTTGCCCCGGCACAACCAACCCCGGCGTAGGGGTCGCGATACATAACAAGGGTGCGGATACCGAATGATGATTCGGTATCCGCACCCTGTTGTTTAACGGTACTGACGAGGCATTTCGCCCCGGCGGCCGCCTAGTTAATCAGGCCCAGCGAACGAGCGTGTTCGGCGGTAATGCCGCTCGGCTCAATGTGCTCGGGGCCCTTGTTCTTCTCCGGGTTTTCGGTTGCCTGGAAGCGGATCATCTTCACATCGTTTGCGGCACCCAGGTTCGTAATCATGCCGTCACCGTTGAGGTCCGCGGACACCGGCTCGGTGTCGATCTTGCCGTTGCCGTTGAAGTCAATCGGCTGGTTGGCGGGCTTGCCCTTGTACAGGAAGCCAGCCGCGCGGGGACCGAAGCCGCGCGCCTCGTACAGCTTCGCCTCGTTGAGCATGCGGTACTCGGCGGTGGAGTAGCCGAAGTAGCGGCTACCGTCAGCCATGGGCACGCCGGTGAGGGTGTACTGGTAGTTCATGACGCTGTAGTAGTTGGGCTTGTAGTTGATTTCGTCCCAGCCGCCGTGGCTCAGCGCAAGGTTGTGGCCGAGCTCGTGCACGAACACTGCCACGCGGATGTCGCTGGTTGCCTTGCCCCAGAAGTGCGGGCCGACGGTGACCATGAGGTTACGGCCGCCAAAGTTAGCGATACCGGAGGAGGTGCTGTTGTCGTAGTAGTCGCCCCAGATGACGTAGTGGAAGGTGCCTTCGCGGGCGGGGTTGAACTTACCTTCGGTCGCCTTGATGCGGTGGAGCGCCTTGAATTCGCTGTCGAGTTCCTGGTAGCTGATTTCGTTGCCGCCGCCGAGGTTGTACTTGGCGCTGCGGGCGCTACCTGCATCCAGGTGGATGTTCACGCCGGTGGTGCCGTCGGGGTTGCGCATGGGCAGGTCGGCGTAAATCTTGGTAATGCGGTCCAGTTCGTCTTCGCTGGGCAGCAGGCCAGCCATGTAGTCCATCTCTACGAAGATGTCCTTGTGGTTGGGGTCTGCGCCCATTGCGGGGAAGTCGACGTCGATTTTGCCGTCGCCGTCAGCGTCGTAGCCCTTCATCTCCCAGGTGTTGGGGATGCCGTCGCCGTCAATATCGGGGCTGTAGGCGTTTGCTGCGGGGGCTGCGATAGTGCCCAGGCAGAGCACTGCGAGGGAGGCAAGCGTGACGCGTGCGCTCTTCATAAATGCCATGTTGCGTTCCTTAAGTGTGTGGTGACCGGTGGTGTTTCTGTGGAGTTTTCCGGGGAGGACGTTCTCCTCGGTTTCCATGATGCTCCCGTTTCACTCGCTAGGTGAGCTGGGTGCCGCAATGTTCATACATTGAGGTAAAAGTTGAGGTAATTTTGAAGATGAGCTGAATTACATTAGAGTATCAGTAATTCAAATCACATGCATCACCACATTTTTAACAAGAGAGATTCCATGACTTCTTCCTCGAACACCACTAACGGTCTGAACCGCCGCGCCCTCATCAAGGGTGCCGCGTGGAGCACCCCCGTCATCGCAACCGCAGCGGCGGTACCCGCCTACGCGGCATCCACCGATGCGCAGGAAACCCCGACCATGAGGTTCGGTGTCTTCACCCAGGCGTTCAACTCGAACCCCGCCAACGACTTTGATACCCGCTACGGCCTGGACTCCTACACCGTGCAGGTGCCCAACGTGACCGCAACCTCCACGAGCCCGAAGAGCGCCGGCGGCGGCACCTTCACCCCCGGCGGTAGCGTCGGCGCAGGCCTGTACGGTGGCGCGGGCCTGTGGATTTCCGCACCCATCAACTCCAAGGGCGAGTTCCAGGGCAGCACCTGGCTGTACCCTCAATCGCACTTGCAGGTGACCTTCGAGTTCACCTTCCCCACCGCCGAGGACGTCACCGCCCCGCTGCTGTGGGACGTCGATAACGACGTTGAGATCCCGGCACTCGCCAAGAGCGAGGGCGGCGCGAAGACCAACAACCCCGCCGTGGCGGCGTTCAACGGCATCGCATACACCGCGAAGTTCTACGAGCCGACCATCGAGGACAATGTCTGGACCGGCGTGCTGGATATCCGCACCTCCGACTACCTGGAAGCCACCGCGAAGGACGGCGTGAACTACACGCAGGTGCTGGCTTCGCTGGTTCCGGTGTACTTCACCGAGGTGACCTCCAGCTACACCCTGACCACCACCGCTCAGATCACCAGCGGTAACGTCGCAATGCAGCTGACCGAGGGCGGCGAGTACACCTTCCAGGATCTGGCTGGTACGCGCGCTTCGGCGACCATCACCCGCTAAGGTGCTGAGCCGCTAAGGTACCAAGCATAAACGTTGAGGGGCCCGGCATCCGTTATGGATACCGGGCCCCTCGTCGTGTTTAAGGCTTAACCTACCGGTCGCCGCAGGTAGCCGCTAGAGGCTAGTCCTTCGCGGGAACCATGCCCTTGGAGCGAGCCAGGTCGGCAGTCATCTCATTGTGGTCAATCTCAGCCGAGAGGTGCTTCTCGGAACGGTACACGCCACCCTGCGCCTCGGTTCCCTCAGCCTGCAGCTTCAGGGTCTCCATATCGTTCGGGGCGGTCAGTTCGGTCAGCTGACCGTCACCGTTCAGGTCAACCGACACCGGCTCGTCATCAATCTTGCCGTTGCCGTTGAAGTCGATACCTTCCCAGGCGGGCTTGCGGAAGTACAGCCAGCCGTAGGCGTTGCGCCCAAAGCCGGCGCGCTCGTCCAGCTTGTTCTCGTCCAGGGTCTTGTAGGCGCGAGTCGAGTAGCTGAACTTCAGCTCACCGCTGGCGCGGCGCACGCCGTAAATCTGGTACATGTAGTTCATGACGCTCTGGTAGTTCGGCTTGTCGTTCACGTCATCGGTGCCGCCGTGGCCCAGGCCGAGGTTGTGGCCCAGCTCGTGGATGAAGGTGCCCACGCGCACGTCGGAGGTTGCGGATTTGCCCCAGAAGCGCGGGCCGACGGTCACGACGAAGCCGCGGCCGCCCACGTAGCCCAGGCCGGAGGAACCGTACTCGTCGTAGGCGTCACCCCAGATCATGTAGTGGAAGACGCTTTCACGGTTGGGGTCCATGTTCTTGGAGCGGATTTCAGCCCACTTGGTCATGGTGTTGTCGAGCTGTTCGTGCGCCACCTCGTTACCGCCGCCGAGGTTGTATTTGGCGCTGCGGGCGCTACCGGCGTCCAGGTGAATGTTGATGCCGGTGGTGCCGTTGGGGTTGCGGAGCGGCAGCTGTGCGAAGGACTCGGTGATGCGGTCGAGCTCATCCTCGCTGGCGAGCAGACCGGGCATGTAGTCCATCTCGACGAAGATGTCCTTCTTCAGCGGGTTAGCGCCCATTGCCGGGTAGTCAACATCAATCTTGCCGTCGCCGTCGGCGTCGTACCCCTTCATCTCCCAGGTGTTGGGGATGCCGTCGCCGTCAATATCGGGGTTGTAGGCGTTAGCGGCAGGGGCGGCTACAGTACCAAGTACCAGCAGGGCTGCCGAGGCGAGTGCGGTACGCACTACGCGAGTTGAGGTCATAAAAGACATGGGAGCTCTCTTCGTGTCTTGACCGCGCGTTAGGTTGTTCCATCTGACGTTGCGTACAGTGCATCTTCGGTGAGTAGAAGTATCAGACGGTAGCCAAGCCACGCGGTGCGGTGGTCATGTGTGGCGCTGTCTCCGGTGTGCAGCCGGTGCGCCGCAAGTGAGCACGGCGTTTAAAAGACAGCGGGTCACTGCCGAACCCTCCGGTGGAGGCAAAGGAACCGTTCGTGGTTCCCTTCTGTTCGACTGTGACCTGCTTCATCATACACAGAGTGCATATAGCTTGTCCCGGTATTTGCACCATATCTCAGGTTTAAGCACCAAATATGGTGTTCACCCAATCCGGCCTGCCGGCTAGTTGCTGGTTTCTGCCTCAGCCTTCTGTGCGGCGGCCTTCGCCTCGTAGGTCTTCTCCGAGGTCTTTGTGGAGGCGTAGAACAGGCACACGACCGCACCCACAGCCGACGCGACCAGGGGTAGCATCATGGAATCCGCCATTGCCGCCGCGTAGGGTTCACGCAGAATCTGCGGAAGCATGCCGCCTGCAGCACCGCCGTGAGAGCTACCGCCCGATGCGGCAGCCGAACCCAACGCGGACAGGTGCGAGGTAATTGCAGACGCCATAATCGTAGTGATTGCAGCCGAGCCGAGTACCGACGCCATCTGGCGGGTCTCGTTGTACACACCCGAACCTGCACCGGCACGCTCAGGCGGCAGGTTACGGGTCGCAGACACCGACAGCGGACCCCAAATGCAGGCGTTCGCCGCACCCAGAATAATCATCGGGCCAACCATCAGCCACAGGTTGCCGTCAGCAACCATCGTCGGGCGGAGCAGAGCAAAACCAATAACCAGCAGCGTAAAACCAATCACCGCAATCCACTTGGGGTCATAGCGGTTCAGACGCGCACCCACCACCGGCGCCAACGCACCCGAGGACAGAGCCAGTGGCGCAGTCATCAGCGCCGCCTCGGTCGGGTTCAGGCCCTCCACCTGCTGCAGGTACAGGGTCAGCGGGAACGCCATGCTGATAGCGACCACACCCATAGCGGCGATAGCCACATTCGACACGGAGAAGTTACGGTCACTGAACAGGCTCAGCGGAACCAGCGGCTCGCGGCGGTTCACCGCCTGCCAACCAATGAACAGCGCCAGCACCATAATGCCGGCAATAATCAGACCCCACACGCTCACCGCAATACCGGTACCCATGAACGAATCAGTGATGGTGCCCCAATCGTAGGTGGCGCCTTCCTGGATACCGAAAACCAGCAGGAACAGACCAATCGCCGAAAGCACCACACCCAACCAGTCGAAGCTGTGCTTCTTCTGCTCGAACACCGGCACATTACGCCACGCCAGGAACAAACCAATCAGGCCGACCGGAATGTTGATGAAGAAGATCCAGCCCCAGCTGAGGGCATCCACCAGCACGCCACCCAGAATCGGGCCGACCAGCGCGGCAATGCCCGCGGTCGCACCCCAAATGCTCATGGCGACACCGCGCGCATTCGGCGGGAACATCAGCGTAATCAGAGACATGGTCTGCGGGGTCATCAGCGATGCGCCCAGGCCCTGCACCACGCGGGCAGCGATGAGCGACTCAACGTCCGCCGCCAGACCACACCACAGGGAAGCAAGCGTAAAAATACCCATGCCGATCATGTACAGGTTCTTCTGGCCGAAGCGGTCACCCATACGTCCGGTAATGAGCAGCGGCACAGCGTACGCCAGCAGGTAGGCGCTCGTCACCCACATGCCCTCCGAGAGGGATGCCTCCAAATCCCGCAGCATGTGCGGCAGGGCGATGGTGACAATATTGCCGTCCACCAGGATCATGAAGAAGCCAACAACCAGGGACCAGAGAGCAGGCCAGGGCTTGTAGGGTGTCTTCGCCGGGTTACCGACAAGAGGCGCTTTTTTAGGGCGTGAGCTCAATGATCCTCCAGCGGATGAGTGTTGCGAGTAGATGTCTGTGTGTTCAGCGTTGCCAACGATAAATTGCCACCGATAAATATCACCCCATCTTACTCCCCTCAAGGATGCAGCTCCGGTTGCTCCACCCTTACCCAAAGCAGATTACAGGCAGACAACCACACAGCGTTAAGCTCTACGCAAGTACATACCACACCGGATAAGTACCTTCTAAACTGAAGGGGTAATACCATCACCAATCACTAAAGGAGCAACATTCATGGCACGAGTAACTATCATCGGCGGCCACGGCAAAGTAGCACTTCTGGCAGAACCCCTGCTGGTCGATGCGGGCCACGAAGTTAGCGGCATTATCCGAACCGAATCCCAGAGCGCCGACCTCATGGCACGCGGCGCCACCCCCGTCGTCGCCGACATCGCCGCCCTGACCGTGGAGCAGATGACTGAGCTCTTCAAGGAGCTGGGTACCGAAGTACTCATCTGGTCTGCTGGCGCGGGCGGCGTGGGCGGCCCCGAACGCACTTACTCCATTGACCGCGACACCGCCATCCGCTCCATGGACGCGGCCAAGGCATCCGGCGTAAAGCGCTACATTATGGTCTCGTACCTGGGCGCGGGCACCGACCACGGAATTCCCGCCGACCACGGCTTCTACGCCTACGCTGAGGCGAAGGCCGCCGCAGACGAGTATCTGCGTTCCTCCGGCCTGGCCTTCACGATTCTGGGACCGGGAACCCTCACCATGGGTGAGGAAAGCGGCATCGAAGTGACCTCGGCTCCTGCACACGAGTCCACGCTCTCTTCGGATACCGCGCGTGCCACCGTAGCCCGCGTACTGACCGCCACTGTGGCTGATGAGTCGACCGTGGGCAAGGCCATCCCCTTCCGTGACGGCAACACCCCGGTGGCTGAGGCGCTCGCCGCCGCACCCGAAGGCACATCGCTGCGATAGATGCACCATTTCTAGTGCAGTAGCTAACCCTGCATAGTCAGCAATTCCTCGCACACCATCAGCGTTATCAGGAGGACCCATGGGTTTCTTTGATCTCTTCACCGACCGCACCCCGGCAGAACCCGCCGAAATCCGCCTCGTCGCTTTCGTAAGCGGCAAAGTGCAGGGTGTGGGCTTCCGCTGGTGGTGCGCCGGAACCGCCAAGCCCATGGGCCTGACCGGCTATGCCGAGAACCTCGACGACGGGCGCGTGAAGGTCGTTGCGGAGGGTACCGCCGCCTCCTGCGCTCGCCTGGTGGATGTGCTGCGGGGTGATGACACCGCGGGCCGGGTTGACGAGGTGGTCGTCGAGTGGGAGGAGCCGAGCGGCTCGTTCCGCGGCTTCGGCATCAGGTAGCTAGATTGCGGGGCTTTCTCATGGGCTCCCGCTCAACCCCGTGCACGTTACGTCCAGAGCGCAGTTTAGTTAGCCCAGAGCGCCGCGAATTGCGCGCGGGTCATATCGGCGCGGCGCACCCGATGCTGCACCGGGTGACCGTTCTCGTCGGGGCGGCCGGAGTTCGGGTCAATATCGTCGTAGATGCCGGTGAAACCCGCTTTAACCGCCACACGTTCGGAGGCCTCGTTACCCGCCAGGGCGGTCCAGCGGACAGTCTCGAGGCCCAGCCCGAGCGGGTCGAAAGCGTAGCCGAGGACGGCCCGCAGCGCTTCGGTCATATAGCCTTTTCCGCGCGCCTTTGGGGCGGTGTAATAGCCTAGTTCGGCGCGGGGTCCGGGGCTTTCGGGGGTGCCGTCAGCCAGACGTAATTCAATGGTTCCGGCAAACACGCCGGAGGCGTCAATCGCCCAGCGCTGGATTTGCCCGGCGGCAATCTGGCGGGCAGTGGTGAGCAGGGAGTCCTCAGCGTCGGCGCGCGTGTAGTTCAGTGGAATGCGGGTGTAGCGGAGGGTTTCTTCGTCGCGGCAGGCTTCTACGATGTCGGGGATATCCGCCTCGCGCAGGTGGCGCAGGGTGAGGCGTTCGGTAATGAGTTCAGGCTGGCTGGGCTCTACATATTCGCTGTGTTCTGAGAAGTCACTGTGTTCTGGGAAGTTACTGTGTTCGGGGGTCATGATTCGAGCTTAACCCCTGGGGTTTGTGCGCCGGAAAAGCTTTTGTGAGCATCCTAGAATGCTCGGTGATGCAAATCATAGTTAAACACTTCTGTTTTAATGCGTCATCACTTGATTATTATGAATTATTCATAATAAAATAGTTATCGAGCCCGCCCACTGGGCAGTAAGAATAAGCGCCGCGCAACGAATCCGCGCGGCACGAAGCAGAAAGAAGAACACTATGGCAGTTCTGACCATCGGCGACCAGTTCCCCGCATACGAGCTCACCGGCGTTGTCCCCGGTAAGCTGGCTGACATCGAAGCAACCAAGCCCGAAGACTACTTCACCACCGTCTCCTCCGAGGGTCTGGACGAAGACACCTGGCGCGTCGTCTTCTTCTGGCCGAAGGACTTCACCTTCGTTTGCCCCACCGAGATCGCAGCATTCGGCAAGCTCGCTGACGAGTTCGAGGCACGCGACACCCAGGTGATCGGTGTTTCCGTTGACAACGAGTACACCCACTACGCATGGCGCCGCTCCCACGAAGAGCTCGTGGACCTGCCCATCGTCATGGCATCCGACCTCAAGCGCGAACTGACCGCAGCACTGGGCATCCTGAACAAGGACGGCGTTGCAGACCGCGCAACCTTCATCATCGACCCCCACAACACCATCCAGTCGGTCTCTATTACCGCTGACTCCGTCGGCCGTAACACCGACGAGGTGCTCCGCCAGCTGGACGCACTGCAGTCCGACGAGCTGTGCGCATGCAACTGGAAGAAGGGTGCAGCAACCATCGACGCATTCAAGGAGATGAAGTAATCCATGAGCATCGATAACCTGCGTTCGGCTCTGCCTTCCTACGCGAAGGACATGAACCTCAACCTGTCCTCCCTGCCCCGCATTAGCTCTCTCACCGAGCAGCAGCTCTGGGGCGCAATCCTCGCAACCGCAGCAGCAACCAAGGTTGACTCTGTCGTTGTTGAGATTGCTGCAGAGGCTAAGGAGCACCTGAGCGACACCGCTTACGAGGCTGCTCTGGGTGCTGCATCCATCATGGGCATGAACAACATCTTCTACCGCACCCGTGGCTTCCTGAACGGTGCATACGATGACCAGCGCGCAAACCTGCGTATGCAGATCATCGGCAAGAACGGTGGCATTGAGAAGCTGGACTTCGAGATGTTCGCTCTGGCAGTGTCCGCAGTCAACGGCTGCTCCCACTGCGTTGAGGCTCACGAGCACACCCTGCGTGAAGAGGGCGCAACCAAGGAGCAGGTCAACGACCTGATCCGTATTGCTGCAACCCTCGGTGGCGTGGCACAGGGCATTCAGCTGGCTGAGGCACTGGGCTAAACCCACTAAGCGTTAGAGCTTACACAGAAGCGGCGCATCCACCCCTTTACGGGTCGGATGCGCCGCTTCCTTTATGTCCTCAAGCCCAGCAACGTGTTGGGCAGCAGTTTCTAAATTCCCCCGATTTGGCGCTATACAATGCCTGTATGCGGTACTGTATTTTGGACTCCACCAGCCCCCTTCCCAGCGTGGAAGAACTTACTGAGCTTTACGATTCTGTGGGCTGGAGTGCCTATACCAAAACACCCGAACGTCTCGTCCCGATGGTGGAGGGGTCGCGGTATCTCTACACCGCACGAGAGGCAACCACGGACGGAACGGGACGGCTCGTCGGGCTAGTCCGCGCCGTCGGGGACGGACACTCTATCGCCTACATTCAGGACCTCCTAGTGCATCCGCACGCCCAACGACAGGGCATTGGTTCTGCGCTTCTAAAGCGTGTCATTGAGGACTTTGACCGAGAAGACATTCGACAGCGACTCATTACTACCGACGTCGGTAATGAACACGCCGTTACGCTCTACAAACGCTACGGTTACGCCCCCGTAGAGGCAGCAGGATGCATCACCCTTGCATGCTATCGATAAGGCAATATCTCATACGGCTCGACTCGTTCAAGCTAGCTGAGGCACTGGGCTAAACCCACTAAGCGTTAGAGCTTGACAAAGCGGCGCATCCTTCCCTTTTCGGGGCGGAGGCGCCGCTTTGTTTTAACTACTTTTGGCTGTCCGCAGAGACAGTGCGCAGGGCTGCATCCCAGCTACTCGCCAGGCGCGTCACCGCGGCAACCAGAGCCGCCAAGTCCTCGGCGTACACCGGGGTCGAGCGCACGCCTGCGCACCAGTCAATCGTGCCCAACCCCAGCCAGGGCTTACCCGGAAAGAACTCGCGGCGTAGCGCCACGCGGCGCTTACCCAGGGCGCGACGGCCCGGAACGTACCCGCCGCGGCTGATGAACAGCGCCTCGCGCCCCTCGCACTCAACCAGAGCCTCCAGGGCCCTCAACGCGGGAACCCAGCTCGGCTCCCCCACGCTCGCCAGGTCGGCCAGCTCGGGGTACTCGCTCTCGTGCTCCGCCACGCTCACACCCAGGATGTACTGGTAACGCACCTGCCCGAGCTCCTGCGGCAGGCCGCGGTCGGCGGTCTGAATCGTACCGCACAGGTGCCGGGCGACCGGCTCACCATCGACGTTCACGCCGGCCAGGGGCAGATCGGGACCGTCCAGGTAGAGTCCCACCGCACCGGTCCCCGTAGTGTTGGGGCGCACCGACCAGCCAGGAAGCGCCTCCTCCAGGTGGGGTACGATCCCCTGCAGGACCCCGAAAACGTCGTCGCGTGATACCGCCACGGCGGCTCCTTTCACCTTACGCAGATTTCGTCTAGTCCCAGCTTAGCGAGCGTTCCGGCTGCGCGATGGCAACCACACCATGAGCGCCGACAGCGCCGCGCCGGCAATGGCACACCATGTGGCGCCAAGCGCAAAAACAATCATGACAGAGCATTGGGGGTGGAGATTTCCCATTCTACGCCCAACTTTTAATGTGCTCACAAGCTTCTCTTTCTGTCTCAGAGCTCGTCATGAGCACCTTTCAACTAGGAGCAGAGGCGGCGGCGGGTCTACAATAAATCGGTGCCAATTCAGGTACGCGCACAGGCAAACAGAGCCGGATGCGGTGATAACGTCGTCACCCGACCCCCCCCCGTTGCGCGCACTTTCCCTACCGGCACCCACAGCACACGCATCACGTACGCAGGAGAACGCCCATGCACGAGCTCTTTGACCCGGATCAGGTATTCCGCATCGTCGACATTGCCGCCGTTGTCGCTAACGGCCTGCTCGGCGGTGCTGTGGCGCGCGCCTTCCGATTCGACATTGTGGGCTTCCTGCTGCTTGCGGTCGCTTGTGGCATGGGCGGCGGTATGATTCGTGACATCCTACTGAACTCCGGACTACCCGTGGCACTCACTGACGGCGGCTACTGGGTGGGTGCTATCGTTTCTTCCATCCTTGCGTACAGCATCGATTTGAGTGCCCGCTGGGCGACCCGAACCATGCTCGTTGTCGACTTCGTGGGCATGGGATGCTGGGCTGCAACCGGCACCATTAAGTCCCTGAATTTGGGCCTGCACTGGCTGCCCGCCATCGCCCTGGGCATCACCACCGCGGTCGGTGGCGGCGTTATCCGTGACATTATGGTCAACCGCATTCCGGCGATCTTTGGTGGTAACTCCCTGTACGCAACGGTCGCGTTTATGGGTGCTTCTGAAACCGCTCTGGTAACCGGTTTGTTCCACCGCCCTAACCTGGCGATGGCACTGTCTATCATCCTGTGCCTGGTGTTTGGGGTGCTCTCCCATATGAAGAATTGGCAGCTGCCGACCACCCCGGGCGGCCTGCAGGTGCACCGCCCCCGCCTGCTCACCTTCTTCAACCGTGAAGAGAACTCGGTTCAGGATGAGGGCTGGTCGCCGGGTAATCCGCTCACCGACCAGCTGCAGGTAGTCAGTCCTGAGCAGCTGG
This sequence comes from Rothia mucilaginosa, assembly GCA_963538455.1. Taxonomy (GTDB): domain Bacteria; phylum Actinomycetota; class Actinomycetes; order Actinomycetales; family Micrococcaceae; genus Rothia. The sequence goes on from CAUTHR010000005.1 coordinate 140,373, forward strand.
ATGAGTATCGTCGTTCTAAGAGGCCTTCAGAGTAGAACGAATATATGCTGAATATAGAATATGGGCTGGTTTCCGCACGTCAGATGATTATCTGACCGGCAGAAACCAGCCATATTTACTATGTGCAGTACGACTAAATCGTGTACTCGGTGCTGTCGTACACCGTCAAGAACTTACGGATACGCTCATCATCCGAAGCAAAGAAACCGGCCGGCTCACCGTTATAACGCAGGGTACCGTTCTCCAGGAACACGATACGATCCGCAACCTTCTTCGCAAACGCCATATTGTGCGTCACGATGACCAGGGAGCGGCCCTCCTTCGCCAGCTGCATGAGCACGCGGATAACCTCCGCCTCCAGCTCGGGATCCAGCGCACTCGTCGGCTCATCAAAGAGCAGGTAGGAGGGTTCCAGCGCCAGGGCGCGGGCAATCGCCACACGCTGTTGCTGGCCGCCAGAGAGAGCGTCCGGGTAGGAATCTACCTTGTCGGCAAGACCCACCTTCGCCAGCAGCTCGCGGGCACGCTCCTGCGCCTGCTGAGCACTCAGGGTGCCGTTGAGGGTCGGGGCGAGCGCCACGTTCTTCAACGCCGTGTAGTTCGGGAACAGGTTGAACTGTTGGAACACCATCGCCGAACGGGAACGAATATCACGCACCTGCGCGTCGGTAAGCTTCTGGCTGTAGTCCACCTGCGCGTCGTCAATGGTGAGCGTGCCGGACTGCGGGGTTTCCAGCAGGTTCAGGCAACGCAGCAGAGTGGACTTACCGCTACCGGAGGGGCCCAGAATCACCGTGGTCTCACCGTCGGGGATGTCCAGGCTGATGTTCTTGAGCACCTGCGTATCGCCAAAGCTCTTCGACAGGGAATCAACGCTAAGCATTGTTGCTCCTTACGTAACGGTTGCTGTACTTCTCCAGCGCCGACTGTGCGGCGGTCAGCAGAGTGAAAATCACCAGGTAAATGATGGCGACCTCGGAGTACATTGCCAGCGGCTCGAAAGTACGCGACGCGATCTGCTTACCGGTCTGGAACAGGTCAACCATCGAAATGACCGACACCAGCGAGGTGCCCTTAATCAGGTCGATGAAGTTGTTGCCCAGGTTCGGCAGAGCAATACGCACCGCCTGCGGAATAACCACGTGGCGCAGGGTCTGCATGCGGGTGAAGTTCAGGGTTGCCGCCGCCTCAAACTGGCCGCGCGGAATAGCCGCCACCGCCGAGCGGAAGGTTTCCGCCACGTACGCGCCGGTGTGCAGGCTCATCGTGATGATGGCGGCGCTCCACACGTCCAGGGCAATACCGACCTTCGGCAGGCCGTAGAAGACGATGAACAGCTGCACCAGCAGTGGGGTGCCACGGAAGACCCAGATATACAGCCAGGCCAGCCAGTTCACCGGGGCGAAGCGGCTCGTGCGCGCGCCGGCGGAGATGATGCCCACCAGCAGCGCCAGCGCGAAGGAGATGAGCGATAGCGGAATGGTCACTGCCACCGTCGAGGTCAGCAGCTGCGGCAGTGATTCTGCCCAGAGGTTGAGGTAGCGTTCCATGCGCGGAACTCAGCTCCTTATGAGAGTGTTAGTTCTTCGGGGAGAGGTCTTCGCCCACGTACTTCTCGTAAATCGCCTTGATGTCACCGTTCTCCAGGTGCTTCTTCAGCGACTCGTCGATAGCGTTACGCAGGGCGTCCTGACCCTTAGCCATCAGGATGGAGGAGTTGCTGCCGGTGCCCAGGTCACCGGAGAGCAGGCGCAGGTTAGCATCCGGGTGCTCCTTGAAGTACTCAGCGAAGGACACGGAGTCGTTCGCGGTCATCTCTGCACGGCCCGAGAGGACCTGTTCGATAGCCTCATCGAAACCGGAAACAACCACGATTGAGGCGCCCTTAGCCTCCACCATCTTGCGGAAGTTCGAGGTCTCAGACTGCGCTGAGGAGTGACCGGAAATCTCGCTCACGTTCTGTAGGGAAGAATCCTTCTTCACGGCAACCTTCGGCTCGGAGTACAGGTAGGGTACAGAGAAGTCGTACTTCTGCTTACGCTCGTCGGTTGCAGAGACGTTGTTGATGACGATGTCGTAGCGGTCAGCGTCCACACCGGCAATCAGCGAATCCCAGGGGGTCTCAACAAATTCTGCGGTGACACCCAGGTCCTTAGCGACCAGGTCGGCGATTTCCTTCTCGAAACCGACCAGGGTGCCGTTCGAGTCGTGGAAGGAGAAGGGGCGGTAGGTGCCCTCCAGGCCCACACGGATCTTGCCGGCAGACTTGATAGCCTCCAGCTTGTTGGTGCTGGATGCGGTGCTGCTGCTGGACGAACCGCACGCTGCGAGCAGTGCAGCCAGGCCGGTGAATGCGGAGCCTGCGAGGACGGCGCGGCGGTTAATCATTGCGGACATAGTGTTCTTCTTTCGTGTGCTGGTCGATGCTCTTCTAGTTGCGGGTTGTCACCCTGAGGTAACCCGGGGGCATCATGCGGTGTGCCCCTCTCTGCGGGTGCAACGCTGGCTATCCTACAGTTATTCCAGACCCGAGAGAATTTAACGTAACATTCCGTCATATTCTCTCATCGGTGCAGGATAAGCCGCGGAGACATCAACCACGACGCAATTTCAGAAGTCCTGGCGGGTGAGCCCTTTCCGGGCCCCTTCCGAGCCTTTCACGAAAGCTTAGGAGGCGGGGCTCAAGTCCTCGCTCACATGCTTCTCGAAAATTGCTTTGAAGTCGCCGTTGCCCAGGTGCTTCTTGATGGAGGCGTCAATCGCATCCTTAAGCGCGGTCTGGTTCTTGGGCAGCAGAACGGCGACGTTGGTGCCGGGGCCGACCTCACCCTCCAGCAGGCGCAGGTTGGCGTCCGGGTGCTCCTTGAAGTACTCGGCGAAGGACACGGAGTCGTTGGCGGTCAGCTCGGCGCGGCCGGTGAGCACCTGCTCGATGGCCTCGTCGAAGCCGGTGACCTCAATGATGGTGGCACCGCGTTCCTCCACGAGCTTGCGGTAATTGCTGGTCGCGCTCTGGGCGGCGCTGTGGCCGGAAATCTCGGAGGCGTTCTTCAGGCTCGAGTCCTTCTTCACGCCCACGCGGGCACGGGAGTGCGCGTAGGGCACGGAGAAATCGTACTTCTTCTTGCGCTCCTCGGTAGGTGCCACGTTGTTGAGCACGATGTCGTAGCGGCCCGCGTCCACGCCTGCGATGAGCGAGTCCCAGGGGGTTTCGATGTACTCGGCGGTCACACCCAGGTCCTTGGCGAGGGTCTCGGCGATGTCGTACTCGAAGCCGGCGAGCTTACCGGAGGCGTCGTGGTAGGTATAGGGGCGGTAGGTGCCCTCCACGCCGATGCGGATCTTACCCGCGGACTTGATGGACTCCAGCAGGTTGGAGGCGCTCTGCGTGGAGCCTGCGCTGGAGCCGTTACCGCCGGAGCATGCGGCGAGCAGGCCGGTGGTTCCGGCGAGGGCTGCGCCCAGCAGCAGGGAGCGTCGGTTCAGCACGGTGGAAGTGTTGAGAACGGTCATTCTTGGTTCCTTAATCTACGTTGATGTGTGGTGTGAAAACTAAAATCTGCGGTACGGACCGGCAACGTTCGCCAGCGGTATGAACCGGCGGCAGGAACCTAGCCGGCGAAGGCGGCCTTCAGGCCAATCTCCAGGGCCGCGATGAGGTCCTGGACATCCTCAATGCCAATGGCCAGGCGTACCAGGCGGTCATCCACGCCGAACTCGTCGCGGTGCTCCTGGGCGTAGGCGCCGTGCGTGGTGTGCGCGGGCAGGCTCACAAGGGACTCGATACCGCCCAGGCTCACGGCGTTCACGAAAATGGGCAGGGCGCGGGCGAAGGCCTGTGCATCCCCTCCCTCCGCAAGTAGCAGCGAGAATACGGAACCAATACCGCGGGCTTGGCGTGACTGAATCTCGGCCTGCTCCTCGGAAGAGCTACCGGGGTAGAAAATCTGCTCAACCTCGGGGCGGGCAGATAGAAAATCGATGAGCTCGCGGGCGTTCTGCTGCTGGCGTTCCAGGCGCAGAGCCAGGGTTTTCACATCCTGCAACAGACGGTAGGAATCGATAGGTGGCAGTAGGGCTCCGCTGACAAGCTGGCCGCGGTGCAGCTGAACCGCAAGATCGGCATCGTTCGTTGCGGCCACACCGGCGAGTAGGTCCGCATGACCGGCAAGGAATTTAGTGGCCGACTGCACGGTGATGTCTGCGCCAAGCTCCAGGGGGCGCTGCAGGTACGGAGTCATAAAGGTGTTATCTACGATCAGCAACGCCCCGTGGCGGTGCGCCAGCTCCGCAATGGCTGCAATGTCAGTAACCTGCAGGGTCGGGTTCGTGGGGGTCTCCAAGAAGATGGCCTTCACATCGGGGGTGAAGTCATCATCGGAGAGAACCGAAAAATCGCTGATGAAGCGGGTCTTCACGGCACGCTTGGGCAGCTCAGTCGTAGCAAAACGGTAGGTGCCGCCGTAGGAGGGCATACCCAGCAGCAGGGTATCGCCCGCCTCCAGGATGCCCAGGGCTGCGGCGGTAGCTGCCATGCCGGAGGGGTACGCGTATGCGTGCGCGACACCTTCGAGCGCGGCAAGGGTTGCTTGCAGGTCGTCACGTGTGGGGTTCGCGCCGCGCTGGTACATGTAGGTGGTGTCCTCACCTGCGGTACCGAAGGTGCTGGCCAGGTAGACCGGCGGCACGGAGGCATCGTAGCGGGAATCGTGCACGGCGTGAATCGTGCGGGTGGTAAAACCTGTCGGTTCGAGCTGGTTCTGCTGGCTCATGGTGGTTCTCTTCCGTTCGGGCTACCCCGAACGCGGGTGTAGCTGGTATTCGTCGTGTATCCGTGATTTACCCTACCCGCATTTTTTATGCCGTTCTAGCCCCGAGTCACGGGGGTTAATATGTTCACGCAACGTCATATAAAAATGCGGTGAGGGTGCACAAAATACCCGAATCAAAAACATTCTTTTACATTGAAAGAAATACGTTAATCCGGGTATTTTGAGTAATTATTATGGGTGACATTACGCCGCGTATTTAGGGCACCTCGAATCACGCGATACGGTCGTGCGGTGCCTCATGTTCAGGGACTATGCCTGATGCGCCAGGGCTGCGGTCAGGCCGCGCTCCAAATCCTCGATAATGTCCTCAATCTCCTCGATGCCGATGGCCAGGCGGATGAGGTTGTCGCTCACACCGTATTCGTCGCGGTGCGCCTGCGTGTAGGCGGCCTGCACCATGAGTGCGGGACGAACCACCAGCGACTCGATACCGCCCAGGCTCACCGCGTGGGTGAAAATCTTCAGGGCTTCGAGGAAGGCGGGCAGATCCGCATCCTCAACGAGCTCCATGGAGATGAGCGCGCCCAGGCCGTTCGCCTGGCGGGCGTGCACCTGCGCCTCATACTCGCTGTGCGAACCCGCGTAGAGCACGCGCTTCACGGCGGGATGCGCCTCCAGGTAGTTGATGACCTCGATGGTGTTCTTCTGCTGCTGGGTCAGGCGCAGCTTGAGGGTCTTGACCTCCTGCAGCAGGCGGTAGGAGTCGGTGGGCGAAAGCATTGCGCCGGTAATCATCTGCAGGTGCCAGAGGCGCTCGGCGAGCGCGTCATCGTTGGTTGCGGCGACGCCTCCGAGCAGGTCGGCGTGGCCGCCCAGGTACTTGGTGGCGGACTGCACGCTGATGTCTGCGCCCAGGTCGAGGGGCTTCTGCAGCAGCGGGGTCATGAAAGTGTTGTCGACGACCACGATCGCGCCGTTGCGGTGCGCGATTTCGGCGATGGCGGCGATGTCACTCACGCGCAGCAGCGGGTTGGAGGGGCTCTCCAGGAACACCATGGTCACGTTGTCGGCGAAGTCCTCGTCGGTGAGGGCCGTGAAGTCGCCGATGAAGCGGGTCTTGACGCCGCGGGCGGGCAGCTCGATGGTTGCGAAGCGGTAGGTGCCACCGTAGGAGGGCATACCCAGCAGTAGAGTTTCGCCTTCCTTGAGGATGCCGAGGGCGGCTGCGGTGGCGCCCATTCCGGAAGGGTAGGCGAAGGCGTGCTTGGCGCCTTCGAGGGTTGCAAGCGTGGTTTCGAGGGCCGCGCGGGTGGGGTTGCCGCCGCGCTGGTAGTCGTAGGGGCCTTCGGTGCCGTCACAGGGCTGGGCGTAGGTGGTGGTCGTGTAGATCGGAGGCAGGATGGAGCCGTACGGGTTGTCGCGGTCCGTAGTGTGAATTGCCTTCGTCGTGAATCCGGTCATGCTGTCCTCGGCTAAGGTTGGGCATTGAATGCGGGGATAAATACACTGCTAGCTTAGGGCTCTTTTGGGGCACTGACTAGTTTTTTCTTTTCTGTGACCGGGTGACTTTTTATGACCGAAAAACGGCGTTATATTTCGACATTTTAGACATATATTTCGTCATATTTCGCGTGAAAAGGCCCTGCGGTCGGTACGCGTGTGTGCTGAGTACCGGCCGCCGGGCTCCACACTAGGATACCGGTTCAGCACCCCAGAACATAGAGGTAAGGTTTACCTCAAAGCTAAACCGCCCTCCACAAGGGGCGATACTACGCTCTCAGTCTTGCCTACAACGCACCGGATGCTCCGCCGGGCGCTACATTAGGCGCTATATCGGGCATAGGCAGAAGGAGGGGCGCACCCGGGAATCACCCCGGGTACGCCCCCCTCTCTTAGTCCTGTGAGAACGCCAGCGTCATAATGCGAGACACCTGCAGGCTTGTCGCCGTTTTTAGAAGATTTTCTGCGAACCTACGCCAACGCAGTAGCTCTCATTCTGCTCCACTAAAGCTTTTATCGCTTTCCATGCCTCCCTCTGACGACGGGTGTTTCCCTGCAAAAGAGCAACGTTAGCAAAGCTGACCAACATACCTTTCGGGTCCGCCTCGCGGAGGTCCTTAGCAAAAATTTTGGGCTTTGCAGAGGTATCAGTCGTTGGCATCATCCAGAGGCGAGAACCATGAGCTACACGATTTCTCAGAGTAGTCAGAGACTTAAGACGGCCCTCAAAGTGCTTATGGTTCACCCCCATATACTCTGCAGTCTTTTTATAGAGCAGCAACTTTTCAGCTTCCCCAGACTCAGCGGAGGTTTCTGAAGCATAACTTTGGACCACTGCGTGGGAGAGAAGTCCCAAAGAAAATGAATCAACAACAGCCCACAGGGGAAGCTCTTTCTGCATCATCTCTCGAAGCGCCTCAACATCTTCCCAGTCTTCCAAGCTTTCAGAGGGATTTTTAGAGGAACTTTTAGCGCAAGATTTCCACCACTCCTCAATACGCTCACGAACATACGGTTCACGGTATCGCAGGATATGCCGCATCATATCTTTAATGAGCGCATCTACTGGCCTGTCCTGATTCATGCAGATATATGCATCCGGGTTGAGATACTCATGAGGACCACGATAAGTGCAAAATACGTCCACCCATGCAGCTCGAATCGCCTGTTCGCTCTGCCTCATGTACCCGTACAAGAGAGAAGAGACCGCCACATCCATACGCACAATATCTAAAACATCTGAGATGTCTGGCTTCTTAGGCAGAAATCCCTCGTTCTTGTATTTGCTGTAATTACGAAAATATCCCAGAAGGTAGTGGAAGTTAGAACATGCCAGCATGTCTCGGTCATCATCGCTCAGAGTCGTTCCCTGAGGAAAATACCCCTTGGCAATAAGGTATTTCCTCTGGTCTTCCAGTGAAGGCAGAAATACGCACGATTCCTTGGGCAAAACCGCTGCTCTCCTTACTTCGGTTCGCCGTAGAACCGAACATAAAAAGGACCCCCTCGAGATGCGCTTGAATCAGAGGCGGAGGGGGGACTGTTACTACAACAATAACATTGGAGCTACGCGCTCTCAAGGAATCTGGGCGTTTTCCCTGGTATCGGCATAGATAGAAAGAGGGGGAGCCCCCGGGAATCACCCCGGGTACGCCCCCCTCTTTCAAACACTCACAAGTTCAAACGCTCACAAGCGCCTAATTTTTGTAATTACAAGCCGCAGCGGCTCAACAGCGCAGGCCGCTACTTCGACAGCACCTGACGCTTCGAAGAAATCACGCCCGTATTGAAACCAGCCAGGTGCAGACCACCGTGGAAACGCGCGTGCTCAATCTTCACGCACTTATCCATCACCACGTTCAGGCCGGCAGCCTCACCGATTGCGGCGGCCTCCTCATTCCAGGAGCCCAGCTGCATCCACACGGTCTTCGCGCCCAGATCCACAGCCTCCTGAACCACGCCCGGCAGGTCCTCATTACGGCGGAAAATCTCCACCAGATCCGGGACCTCCGGCAGGTCCTGCAGCGACGGGTACACCGGCTGGCCCAGCACAAGCTTACCCTTTGCCGCCAGAATCGGGTTCACGAAGTACAGCTTGTACGGCGATGCCGACTGCAGGTACGTCGCCACGAAGTAGGAGGCGCGCGAAATCTTATCGCTCATACCCACGATCGCGATGGTGCGGGTATTGCGCAGAATGTTCAGACGCTCGGGGGCGGAAGGACCCACCCAAGTACGCTTCTCGGTCATTACTTTTCCTCCTGAGCGGTAGCGGCGGGCAGGGAGCAGGATGCGCCAGCAGCAGCCTCAGCGGCGGCAGCGTCCTCGGCGGCCTTAGCGGCGGCAACCGCCTCCTCAGCCTCCACGAGCTTATCCGCGCTGGACTCGCCCACACGCTCACCGGCGTGGTTCAGGCCGGTCGCGTAGGTCAGCGCCTGGTCCAGGTCCCAAATGATGTCTTCAACGTCTTCCAGACCCACCGAAATACGAATCAGGTCCTCGCCAACACCGCCAGCTTTCAGCTGCTCAGCAGTCAGCTGCTGGTGCGTGGTCGAACCCGGGTGCAGCACCAGGGTACGGGAGTCACCAATGTTCGCCAGGTGGCTTGCCAGCTGCAGCGCGCCAATGAACTCGCCACCGACCAGGCGGCCGGACGCCTTCTCGGTGCCCTTCACACCGAAGGAGAACACGGAACCGACACCCAGCGGCAGCAGCTTCTTCGCGCGCTCGTGGTGCGGGTGGTCGGGCAGACCAGCGTAGTTCACGTAGGCGATACGCTGATCCTCAACCAGCCAGTTCACAACCTGCTTAGCGTTCGCCAGGTGCGCGTCCATGCGCTGCGGCAGGGTTTCAACACCCTGCAGCAGGTTGAACGCGGCCTGCGGGCTCAGCGACGGGCCGAAGTCACGCAGCTGCTCAGAACGCAGCTTGGTCAGGAAGCCGTACTCACCGAAGTTACCCCACCAGGACACACCATTGTAGGAGGGAACCGGCTCGGTCATCGACGGGAAGTTGCCGTTACCCCAGTTGAAGCGACCGGACTCGACGACAATACCGCCGAGGGTGGTGCCGTGACCGCCCAGGAACTTGGTGACCGAGTGGATAACGATGTCCGCACCGTGTTCGAGGGGGCGAATCAGGTAGGGGGTGGACAGGGTTGCGTCCACAACCAGGGGGATGCCCGCCTCGTGTGCAACCTCTGCGAGGCCTTCCAGGTCGGCAACCTCACCGGAGGGGTTCGCCACGATCTCGGTGTAGATCGCCTTGGTGTTCTCGGTCAGTGCCGCCTTGTAGTCGGCGGGATCGGTGCCGGGCACGAAGGTAGTCTCAATGCCGAAGCGGCGCAGGGACACGTCCAGCTGGGTGACGGTGCCACCGTACAGCTGCGAAGAAGCAACAATGTGGTCGCCCTGCTGGCACAGAGCCGCGAAGGTGATGAACTCGGCAGCCATGCCGGAGGCGGTCGCAACCGCGCCGATACCGCCTTCGAGGGAGGCGATGCGCTCCTCCAGCGCGGCGACGGTGGGGTTGGACAGGCGCGAGTAGATGTTGCCGTACTTCTGCAGGGAGAAGAGGTTCGCCGCGTCGTCAGCGTCTTTGAAGACGAAGGAGGTGGTCTGGTAGATGGGGACCGCGCGGGCACCGTGCTCAGCGTCGGGGGTGCCGCCCGCGTGTAGTGCGCGGGTGCGGAAGCCGAAAGTGTGTTCAGCCATTGGTTTGCTCCTGGTGTATCTGCCCGCCTAAGTGCGGGGAGTCGATAGTGGCTCGACTTTATACTGTGCCACCAGCGGCGGGGCGCACCAAGTGCGGGTACCTATGTGTCGTTTATTGCGGATTATGACGGGCTGGATTTTGGTGAGTTACGGGGGTGGCGCATGGGCCTGTGGCAGAGATGAGTAAAGGAGGGGCTAAAGTTGTGCACTTCAGCCCCTCTACAACTGTACGTTACTCTGACTTCTTAGTAGCCTCTTTCTTATACCCCCCTCTAGTGAGATTAGGAAGATACTTTTCATATCGGCGTTGCTTACTAATTAGACGGTTCCTTAAAGTTGTAGTATCAGCACCTAGCTGCGTTCCAACCCATGAAATAATAATAATCTTCAACATTTCAATTGATTCAAGAACATCGTCATAATTAATTTCTTCATCTCCATAGTGCTTCACAGAATTATAGGAATTATTAATCTTATCAGCCCACTCTGGAAGGAAATATACCACTTTCCCTTCCCTGTCTCCCTCACCCTTCTTAACATAGGGTAAAATTCCTTTAGGGATTTGATTAATAATATTCTGCAAAGCATCTTGAAGATAAGCCCTACCTCCATCTTCAAATGATTTTTCAGGGTAGTCTCGAGCAATGTATCGCCCAAGTGCTTCAACACCTGCGCATAGGGCGAATAGCTCATTTTCAACTGTCCCACTATCCCACCTAATAGTGGACAGAATTGGATTTAACGCACGTGGATATTTTTCAGAAATTTCAAGCCACTTTCTAACCCCGTCAGATTCAATGTCATTATAGGTAAATATGAATTTCTTATTCTCAATATCGATATTCTTAGTCGTCTCCCATCGCTCCGAAATAACATTCCTCCACGCAATAGCATCAAAGTCTCCCCTATCATTGTCGCGAGAGACTGCAATCGAGACAAACTTATGAACACTCCATGAAGAGATCATCAATAAATCTCTAATAGCATCATGCTCTTTCATACCTTTAATAAACGGAATGGTTTCATCACGGTACGACTCTAGAACATCGTGAGATTCATACACAACTTTAGTTGAAGAGCTATTAGAAACAACCGTAAAGTCGGATTTAAATTTCAGTCCCCTCGACTCATCAATTAAAATCTCACCAGCAGATGAAGCTTTTGCCTCAACCGACTTCACGCGATGCAAACCATCCACTTCCTCGCATACAGGTCGCGTTTTTATAGTATTCATCTGAAACCACTGCGAGAGGTTTTCAATTTCCGTCCGATAGCCGTTAAAAGAATTTATATTGCATACACCAGATGAGAAAACTACTGCTCCCGCTGAAATCTTCTGTAGAGTTCCACCAAGAGTCTCGAATGAAGTATTTTTAATAAATCCAGAAGATTTGCACCCTACAAGAAGAATTGAACCGTGAATATCGACGAAATACATATTTTCAGGAACTTCATACTGATATTCTGTTCGCTCTGGGTCATCAGCAAAGCCAATCCCTTCCGTTCCCCAACGAGTTGCAGGATTTGAAGAGCAAAAACTTCCCGTTGAAATAAGTGCCTGGACCCGATTCTTATCGCGTACTAGAGTAGCCGGAATCCCCGCACCCTCTTTTACCTCACCGGGGTATAACCACCCCACTCTAACCTGGCCAATCTCAAGAGTATTATCAGACATTTATGACCCCCCCTTCTAAGGAAGATTAATAACTAAAAAATTACATATAGAATTTTTATGCAAGAATTATCTATTCCGAGCTGGTCATATCAGACGTCATAACAGCTGTCATAACAGAAAGTTGTTATGACGTCTGATATGATGCGCGGTCGATTAGGCCGATAAAAATACCCGGTTTTAGCCTGCAATTCCGACATTTTTAAGGTTCAAAGAGTGATGAAGATACCGCATCATATCAACATCATCGCAGAATCATAACAACATCATGACAAGTCTTGTCATGATGTTGTTATGACGTTGCGAAGAATAAATTCACAACATTCCTGCATAAAGTTGTACCGCTAATTCTTAGCCGCAGGACCATTCAAAGGCGACGTTGGTGAAATCGCGGGCGGCAAGCGCCTCCGGAGTAATCAGCCAGTTCGCCGAACCAGCATCACCCCACATAATCTCAATCTCCTCGTCTTCGTTCTCCTCATTCTCCGATTCAGAGACGATAGTCAGTAGGTTCACCGTGTGGCCGCGCAGCTCCTTGAACTCTTCACGCGGGTCATTCTGCACGAAGAACGGGTATCCGCCCACGTGGGAGTATTCTTCCTCCGACTCGAAGGGCTCCGTCAGCTCGTAGAGGGCTTCGCGGCGTGCCTGGTTCTTGTACGGGTTCTCGTGCGCTTCGGGCAGCAACTCATCCGGGTAGGTTTCATCCCACTTCGCACCAAAAACATCGTAGTAGTCATAGCCGGAGGCGGTCACACCCTGCTCACGCACCTCAAAGGTCATGCCGTACTCAAGTTCAAGCGGGCCGCTCTCACAATCGAAACCGCCAATGGGCCAGCCACCCTCGTCCCAGTCCACGTTGGGGAAGGGAGCATCCGGGTTCGGCTCACCCAGAGTCTCGTAGTAGATGACGCGGTGATTCTTCTGCGAGGTCGGGTTCTCATAATCAAAACCCCACAAGCATTCTTCGTCATTCGGGTCCATCCAGAACTGCAGCAGACCGGTGGTGGGGTAGAAATCGTTTTCGGGTAGCTCAGCGCAGTTAATCTGCGCAATCATACCCAGCGGCTCACCCTTCTCATTGGTCGGCGCAGACTCCCCGGCAGGCAGGTAGGGGCGACCACCAAACTTGGAGGCAGTCTGCGGCAGCGGTTCGGCAGGAACGAAGGGCTTCAGCGCGATAGCCTTCTTGCGGGCGCCTTCCTGGTTGAGCAGGTCGATAACGTGCTTCGCCTGCTTCTCGATGTCCTTGAACGGCTTGTTGTCGAGCATCTTAGAATCTCCTCATTGATGATGTGAAAGTAGTACGGTGCCTAGCCGCAAGCCCACTCAAAGACGACCTGCGAGAAATCGCGGGCGGCAAGCGCCTCCGGAGTAATCAGCCAGTTCGCCGCACCGGCATCACCCCACATCACGTACACGCCCTCATCAGCGTCCTCACCCCACTCAGATTCGATGGTCAGCAGGTTCACCGTGTGGCCGCGCAGCTCCTCGAACTCGTCGCGCGGGTCATTCTGCACAAACGAAGGGTAGCCGCCGATATGCGAGTAATCCCTCTCCTCCGATTCGAAGGGCTCCAGCAGGTTGTAGGAGGCGTTATCGCGTGCGTTCGGCTCCTCAGGAAGCTTCTGGTCCGGGTACATTTCATCCCAGGTGTCAGCGAACTGGTCGTAGATTTCGAAGCCGCCATCCAGGAAGCCCTGCTCCCAGGTCTCGAAGGCGAGTGCGTACTCAACAACCTCCTCAGCGGTACCCTTGCCGTCACGACCATAGGGCCAACCGTAGTCATCCCAGTTCACGGTCGGGAACGGGGCATCCGGGTTCGGCTCGCTCAGAGTCTCGTAGTACACCACACGGTGATTCTTCTGCGAGAGCGGGTTCTCGTAGTCGTAACCCCACAAGCACTCTTCGTCGTTGGGGTTAATCCAGAACTGCAGCAGACCGGTCGCCGGGTAGATGTTGTTCTCGGGCAGGTCGGCACAGTTAATCTGCGCGATCATGCCCAGCGGCTCACCCTTCTCATTGGTCGGTGCGGACTCGCCGGCAGGCAGGTACGGGCGGCCACCAAACTTGGAGGCGGTCTGCGGCAGCGGTGCGTCGGGGCGGGTCACCTTCAGACGGATCGCCTGCTTGCGGGCGCCACGCTCGTTGAGTGCGTCGATGACGCGGCGTACCTGCGCCAGGGTCTCTTCGGAGGGCTTATTCTTCGGCATTACGTGCTCGTTTCGTCGGTGAATTATTCGGTACGGAAGGTTCGGTGTGTCAGGCGCGGGCAACGGTACCGCTGCGCCTTCTACCCCCATTAGACCCTATTTCGGGCGGGCGCGCACCAAATCCGGTCACGAGTGCATCCGGCAGGCAAAAAGCATGTGCACAGCGTGCAGAAAGCCCCGCCTCCTCACCCTCATGCACGGGCATGAGAGGCAAGAATGCGGGGCTTTCCGATGATTCTCAGTAATTCCCAGCGATTCTCTACACGAGACGATGAAAGGCTTAAAGCGCCTTCTCAATGGTCTCCAGAACGCCAAACGCGGCAGCCGGGCCAGCGTTCAGGAAGAACATGTCAGAATCCACGCTGTGCGCGCGCTTCTCGGTGACAGCCTTGAGGGTACTCCACAGCGCCTCACCGGTCAGCTTGGACTCGTCACCGCCCTGCACACCGTAGAACAGGTAGTCGCCGTCAGCCTGGTCAAGCTGCTCGGCGCTCAGGTCGATGGAAGTCTTCTCAACCTGCGCAGCTGCGGGGCGTGCCAGGGACGCATCCGTGCAGATGGAGCCCACGAACGAGGACTTCGCGAAGATGCGGGTGCGGTCAGCGGAAGCGTACAGGAAGGAGAAGGTCTTCTCGCTGCCAGCCTTCTGGCCGACCGACTTCGCCTTGGAGTTGTACTCCTCCATGAGCTTCTCAGCCTTCTCGGTGGTGCCCAGCGCGGCGGCAATCAGCAGGAAGTCCTGCTTCCAGTTGATGCCGGTGCCCTCGGTGACCACGGTCGGCGCGATCTTGGCGAGGGACTCGTACACCTCGTCCTTCTTGTTGGTGTTGTTGATGAGGATCAGGTCGGGCTTGAGGTTTGCGATGGCTTCAAGGTCCGGGTCGGTGCGCCTGCCGACCTTAGCGATCTTGTCGAGCTCTGCGGACTTATTGGAGAACTTGGTCTTCAGGTAGGCGGGGACCAGGTCGGCGTCACCGGCGGTTGCCGCACCGACGGGTACGATACCCAGGGAAAGCACGCCGTCGAGCTGACCGGTGGAGAGAATCACGACCTTGGAGGGTGCGGATTTGATGGTGGTTTCACCGCGGAAGTGCTTGACGGTGCGGGGGAATTCGCCGTCAACGGTGGTGGTGCCCATGCCGGAGGGCAGGGCGGAGGGTGCAACCTTCTTACCGGTCGCCGAAGCGGACGCGGAGGAGGAAGAGCCGGAAGTGTTGGAGGAGCCGCAAGCCGCCAGGGCGAGGGCGCCGAAGGAACCGAGTGCGAGTGCGCCGAAGGAGCGGCGGGTGATCTTGTTCGTCATATTTGCCATTTTATTAGGATAACCTCATATATGCATATGCGATACTTAATAATCATCTATTGATACGTTAAGCATCCTCCGCCCGCCCGGGAGCGCACCGCTCCCCCACCACCTCCAAGGCATATGACCCAACAGACCACCACTTCTTCCGGCCCCGCCGTCAGCGAAGCTTCCCTGGCGAAAATTCGTGCCCTCTCTGCTTCTTCGGACGCCGTATCTGGCGCCTCTTCGGGCGGCCGGGGCGGCAAGTCCATCTCGCGCCTGGCGGTTGCGCTCATAATTGGCGGCGTTCTGCTGGTACTGCTCTGTGCCCTGTCATTTGCGGTGGGTTCGCGCATGTTCGCCCTGGAGCGCTCGATTGACGGTTTCCTCCACCCGGAGGCAAACACCATCGAGTCGAAGCTGATTTGGGCGAAGCGTGCCCCGCGTACCGCCGCGGCGTTGCTGGTCGGTGCCGCGTTGGCGGTGTCGGGTGTGCTCATGCAGGCGTTGAGCCGTAACCCGCTGGCTGAGCCGGGCCTGCTGGGTGTGAACTCGGGGGCTGCCGCCTCCGTGGTGGTGGGTGTGGGCGTTTTTGGGGTGTCGTCCCCGTTCGTTCAGCTGTGGCTGGCGCTACTTGGTTCGGGTTTGGCGGCGGCGCTGGTATTCGTTATGGGTCTGGTGGATTCTAAGCCGAACCTGGATTCGACGGCGCGGCTGGTTCTCACGGGTGTGGCGGTGAACGCCTGCCTGGGCACGATTACCGGCATTATCACGATGTTTAATTCGAGGGCTTTTGATTCGCACCGTTTCTGGGTGGTGGGTTCGCTCGAGAACCGCACCTTTGAGCAGGTGCTCTCGGCGCTGCCGTTCGTGGCGTTGGGTTTGGTTCTGTCGTTCATGCTGATTGGTCCCCTGCGCGCCCTGGCGCTTGGTGAGGATGCGGCAGCCGGCCTGGGTGTGCCGGTAACGATGGTGCGTGGCGCAACGATTATTGCGATTATGGCGCTGTGTGGTGCGGCGACTGCGATTGCGGGCCCGATTGGTTTTGTGGGCCTGGTCGTACCGCATGTGGTGCGCCTGCTGGTGGGTTCCGATATTGCGCGCGTTCTGCCGCTATCGCTGGTGTACGGCCCGGTGTTGGTGCTTGCCGCCGATATTTTGGGTCGCGTTCTGGTCATGCCCAGTGAGCTTGAGGTGGGTATTGTGACCGCCTTTATCGGTGCCCCGGTGCTGATGGTCCTGGTGCTGCGTTTGAGCACCGGCGCGCGCGGCGCGAAGAAGAGCCGCATGGGTAAGAAGGCGCAGGCGCACGACGAGGCAGGCCCGGCTCACGTGTCGGAGCACGGTCCGCATCGTGCTCACCGCCCCGTTCTGCGTGGTTCGACTGGTTCATCTGGCTCGACTGGCGTATCTGGTTCGTAGGTCCCGGTTTCTGAGAGGTTTTATTGTGAGCGTTGTGTCTCGTTCTGTAGCCGGTTCTGTGCGTATTCCGGGGCGTTACCGCACCCCTATTCCGCGTACCCTGATGGTGGTGGCGGTGCTTATGGTGGCGGCGGCCGCCTCCCTAGTGTTTGGTAGTTATCAGATGAGCCCTGATCAGGTGTTTCGCCTGATTTTTCAGGGTGAGGGCACGGAGATTGAGCGTCAGCTGGTGTTGAATCAGCGTCTGCCGCGTATGCTTGCCGCCGTGGTGGTGGGTGCAGCTTTGGGCTTGTCGGGCGCTATTTTTCAGTCGGTTTCGCGTAATACTCTGGGTTCGCCGGATATTATCGGTTTCACGGTGGGTTCGGCGACCGGTGCCCTGTCGGTGGTGCTGATTGGGTCGTTGAGTTCTACCGGTGTTGGTATGGGCATGGGCGCTATTATTGGCGGTTTTGCGACGGCGGCTGCGGTGATGCTTCTGGCGGGTGCGCGCGGTGGTGCGACGATGGGTCAGAAGATGGTGCTGATTGGTATTGCGGTGAGTGCAATGCTCAGTTCCGTGAATGATTACCTGATTACGCGCGGTGATTTGGAGAAGGCGGAGGCGGCGAAGACCTGGCAGCACGGTTCGCTAAATGCTCTGTCGTGGAACCAGATGTCGGTTCAGGCAGTGCTGCTGCTGGTGGCTATTCCGCTGGTTCTGTTGTTGACGCGCCGCCTGCGCGTCCTGGAGCTCGGCGACGATTTGGCGGCGGGTTTGGGCCTGCCGGTGAAGAAGACCGTGAACCTGCTGGTGGCAGCTGCCGTGCTTCTGGTGGCTGTGGCGATTTCTGTTGCGGGTCCGATTGGTTTCTTGGCGCTGGTTGCCCCGCAGATTGCGCGCCGCCTGTGGAACACTCCGGGTGCAGCCATGTGGCATTCGGCGCTGTTGGGTTCGGTGATTTTGGTGCTGGCTGATTTTGTGTCAGCTCGTGCGTTGGCGCCGTTCCAGATTCCGGTGGGCCTGGTGACCGGCGCGCTGGGTGGCGTGTACATGCTGTGGCTGCTGTACCGTCAGCGTTAGTTGCGCCGCTTGAATCGGTATAAGTGACCGGGTGTTCCCCACTGTGGGGGCACCCGGTTTTCTGTATTTCACGGGGTTTTACGGGGTTTCAGGGGTGGTTTCAGAGGCAGTTTCAGATTTTTCAGAATTTTCCCAGTTTTACCCCGGGGTAGATTAAAAACTGCTTATCGT
>CAUTHR010000006.1:0-125136 GCA_963538455.1 Rothia mucilaginosa
TACCGGGGAAGCGAGCATCCTCGATAACGATGGAGGGGTCAGCCTGCTTTGCCTCGGGGGTCGGGGTTGCCGGGGTGGTGGGCTCGGGGGTTGCCGGAGCGGTGGGGGCAGGGGTCTCAGCCTTGGGGGTCTCGGTTGCGTCAGCCTTAGGAGCTTCGGTCTTCGGTGCTTCAGCCTTAGGAGCCTCGGTTGCCTCTGCCTTGGGGGTCTCTGCCTTGGGAGTCTCGGTTGCGTCAGCCTTGGGAGCTTCGGTCTTCGGTGCTTCAGCCTTAGGAGCTTCGGTCTTCGGTGCCTCAGCCTTGGGAGCCTCCGCCTTGGGGGTCTCGGTTGCCTCAGCCTTAGGAGCTTCGGTCTTCGGTGCTTCAGCCTTAGGAGCCTCGGTTGCCTCAGCCTTGGGAGCTTCGGCCTTGGGAGCTTCGGCCTTGGGAGCCTCAGTAGCAGGAGCGGTGGGGGCAGGAGTCTCAGCCTTAGGAGCCTCTGCCTTGGGGGTCTCGGTTGCATTGCCGCCAGGCAGGGAAGAAGCCTGGGCGGTTGCCTTCTGATCAACAACCTGCTGCTGCTGATCGGCGGGTGCTTCTGCCGCAAAGGTTGCCGGGATTGCTGCCACAGAACCGGCAGTAAAGGCTGCCGCAGCTGCGATCTTGTAAACGCGACGGGTAGTCTTCGACATTTTTCCTCGATCTCTGAATTATCGGTGGTGAACCTACGCGGTGCGCCTCCGTCTTTGAAGGGCGCGCAGATTCACATGCGGGTGTGACTGCTAAAAGGCTAACACTCGACTCTGAGTCTTCTACCCTCTTAATGCCCACTTTAAGCAACTGTAATGAAATCGTTATAAAACCACCCCTCAAGCTGAGAGTTAATACAGACCAATTGTGGTGTTTTGCGGTCATATGCCGACATATGAGCACCGGCAACCCTACATTTTGATTGCATTTGAAGAAAATATGATACTTTCCATAGATAATTTCACCTCGGCTATTTCACCATAGTGAACCTTAAAGTCTCACGTACCACTTTATAGTTCCATCAAGTACTCCTTGATGCCTCTGCCCCACTTATTCCCACCCTGCACGGCGCCCTAACAAAAGCTCCGCACAAGCCACAGGCCTCCTGTGCGCACACACAAAAAAGGCGGATGCGCACACAAAAGCCTCGCCCGCATCCCAAGAATCTGGAATGCAGGCGAGGCGCGCATAACGACCCCCGCATCAGCGAGCGCAAGAGCACAAAGCTAGCTCTCCTTACGAATCACCTTGAACTGGCTGGGCTGCGCCACCGGGCGAATCGTAATGCGGTCAAGGTTCACGTGGTGCGGAACGTTCAGAGCAAAAGTCACGGTCTGCGCCACATCCTCAGCGGTCAGCGGCTTCTCAACGCCCGCGTAGACACGCTCGGCAGCCTCCTTGGAACCCAGGCGGTTCAGGGAGAACTCCTCGGTGTGCACCATGCCCGGGCAAATCTCAATCACGCGAATATTGTTCTCCGCCTCTTCCAGGCGGAGCGCCTCCGTCAGACCGCGAGCACCAAACTTCGCCGCGTTGTATCCGGCGCCACCCTCGTAGCCGTGTTCCGCTGCGGTGGAGGTCAGGTTCAGGATCGTGCCGTGACCGTTCAGGCGCAGCGCCTCCGCGAAGGCGCGCACCATGTGCAGAATACCGAGCACATTCATCTGGTACATCTTCAAATAATCGTCAGACTTGCCGTCGGCGACCTTGTCCACGCCAATAGCGCCACCAGCAATATTGACCAGGGCGTCAATGGTGCCCTGCTCTTCCAGGATCTGCTCGGCAACAAAGCGCACGGAATGCTCGTCGGTCACATCGCAGGTCACCGGGTGGGCGCCGGTCTCCGCGTAGAGGGTGTACAGGCGATCGGTGCGACGCGCCAGAGCGTAGACGGTCCAGCCGGTTGCTACCAGCTGCTGCACGGTGGCGCGACCAATGCCGCTGGATGCACCGGTCACCACGGCAACTTTGCCGTCGCCAGTATGAGGCAGAAAAGGAGATGCAGGAATGTGGGTGTTCTCAGTCATACTTTAATCCTAGTAGAGCGATGCCCGCGGGTGCTCTGTTCGAGCAGACTCGCGGGCATATATTTTGAAATTTTCGATAGTGCGATAGTGAGAAGTGAGATAGGTGCCGGTACCACAACCGCCCGGCACCCCGTCAGGCCGCTACTTGCGGCGGCGAGGCAGACCCCAACGGCTCCTACCACCGTCACGGAATCCGAGGCGGTGCTCAAAATACACGGGCGAACTACTACCGGTCTTGATCGTATCCGGAGGAACCGTACCCTCACGCGCCGACATCAAATAAAGAATCGCGGCGCCCGGCATGAACACAATCAGAGGCAGGACGAAACGCATGCGCGCCTCACCGTAACCGCTACACACCGTCAAATGCCAGATGCACAACGCAACCAGCACCAGGTGCAGTATCAGCAGAACAGTTTCAGACGTGCCCAAACCGAAAATACTCAGAGAACTCATGGCAACTCCTCAAAGGTCGTGTACTTTCAGTCTACGCCGCCGCCGCGCCACTGAGAAGGATTCACCGACTGTTGATACTGTCACTGTTGATACTGCTGGTCCTGCAACTATTGATACTGTCACTATTGATACCGCGGATTTTCGCACCTACACTGCAGGCAACCGAGGGCAGTATATTAGGAGCCTCTCCCCCACTGCCGTTTTCCACTGAATTAGCCGCTGAATCGCCGATTACTCCTCATCAAGGGACCTTCACATGACAGCAACACCACGCCAGCGCATCACCGCACTACACGAGCGGCGCCAAGCACTCCAGCAGCGGGCGCGCAGCATCCGTGCCGCCACCGGAACCCCCTACAGTTCCGAGGTGCACCTGCTGCTCGGGCAGAGCTACCTCGACCCCGCCAGCTGGCAGGAACTCACCACTTCCAGCGGGGTACGCGCCGCAGTACGCAGGGCACAGTTCGCACACCGGTACCGGCACCTCCTGGTGCGTCTAGAAGCCGCCATCGAGCGGTACGAACAGCACAGCACAGCACAGAATTCCCCCGAAGCTGAGAGAATGCCGTGAATATGAGAAAATAGCCCTTATGGCTGAAAACATTTTGGGCTCAGACTCGCCCGTACAGATTAACGTTCCCGACCGCCCCGCCCTCGAAGGCCTCGAAGAGAAGCTCTCGCAGCGCTGGGCCGACGAGAAAACCTACGCATTCGACGAGAACACCACTCGCGAACAGGTCTACTCCATTGACACCCCGCCGCCGACCGCATCCGGCTCCCTGCACGTGGGTCACATGTTCTCCTACACCCAGACCGACGTCATTGCACGCTACCAGCGCATGACCGGCAAGAACGTGTTCTACCCCCTCGGCTGGGATGACAACGGCCTGCCCACCGAACGCCGCGTTCAGAACTACTACGGCGTTCTCTGCGACCCCTCCGTGGCAGACAACGACTCCTTCCGCGACCTGATCACCTGGAAGGCAGACGGCACCCCCAAGCCCGACCGCAGCCAGGCAAAGTGGCCGCGTATCTCCCGCAACAACTTCATTGAACTCTGTGAAGAGCTCGCGGTTGAAGACGAAAAGGTCTTCGAAAACCTCTTCACCACCCTGGGCCTGTCCGTTGACTGGTCGCGCACCTACCGCACCATCGACGCGCACTCCCGCAAGGTCTCCCAGCTCGCCTTCCTGAAGGATCTGGAAGCAGGCAACGCCTACATGGCTGAAGCACCGACCATGTGGGACGTCACCTTCCGCACCGCAGTGGCACAGGCTGAACTGGAAGACAAGGAACGCCCCGGCGCGTACCACCGCATCAGCTTCCACCGCCCCAACGGCGAGAAGGTCTGGATTGAGACCACCCGCCCCGAGCTGCTGCCCTCCTGTGTGGCTCTCGTGGCACACCCGGACGACGAGCGTTACAAGCCGCTGTTCGGCACCACCGTCACCTCCCCGCTGTTCGGCGTTGAGGTTGAGATCAAGGCGCACCCGCTGGCACAGCCCGACAAGGGTGCCGGTATCGCCATGATCTGTACCTTCGGTGACACCACCGACGTCACCTGGTGGCGTGAACTGCAGCTGGACACCCGCGCCCTCATCGGTCGCGACGGCCGCTTCTCCCGCGAAACCCCCGAGTGGATCACCTCCCCCGAGGGTCGCGAGCGCTACGAGCGCATGGCAGGCACCACCGTCTTCACCGCACAGAAGACCGTCGTGGAAATGCTGGTTGAAGCTGGCGAAATGGACGGCGACCCCAAGCCGATTACCCACCCCGTGAAGTTCTACGAGAAGGGCGACAAGCCCCTCGAAATCGTTGCTTCCCGCCAGTGGTACATCCGCAACGGTGGCCGTGACGCTGCACGCCGCGAGAAGCTCATCGAACGCGGCCGTGAAATGAACTGGTTCCCCTCCTTCATGCGTAGCCGCTACGAGAACTGGGTTGAGGGCCTGAACGGTGACTGGCTGATTTCTCGCCAGCGTTTCTTCGGCGTTCCCTTCCCCGTCTGGTACCCGCTGGACGCTGAGGGTGAGCCGGACTACGAGAACCCGATTCTGCCGACCGAAGAGATGCTGCCGGTTGACCCCGCATCTCAGGCTGCTCCCGGTTACACCGAGGATCAGCGCGGCGTAGCGGGCGGCTTCATCGCTGACCCGGACGTTCTGGACACCTGGGCTACTTCCTCCCTGACCCCGCAGATTGCGACCGGTTGGGGCGTGAACCCGGACCTGCACGCGAAAACCTTCCCCATGGATCTGCGCCCGCAGGGTCACGACATTATCCGCACCTGGCTGTTCTCCACCGCTGTTCGCGCGGAGACCCTGGCTTCCTCCGTGCCGTGGTACAACACCGCGCTCTCCGGCTGGATTCTGGACCCGGACCGCAAGAAGATGTCCAAGTCTAAGGGCAACGTTGTGGTCCCCAACGAGGTTCTGGAGAAGTACGGTTCGGACGCTGTGCGCTACTGGGCTGCTTCCGCTCGCCTGGGTGCTGACACCGCCTACGACGAAGGCCAGATGAAGATTGGCCGCCGCCTTGCCATCAAGCTGCTGAACGCATCCAAGTTCGTGCTGAACCTGGGCGCTACCGAGAAATCCGTCATCACTTCTCAGGCTCAGGGCCGCGTGCTGATCAACGCTCTGGACCGTTCCCTGCTGGCTCGCCTGGCGTACCTGATTGAAGAGGCAACCGCCGCATTCGAGAAGTACGAGTACGCTCGTGCCCTGCAGATTTGCGAGAGCTTCTTCTGGTCCTTCACCGACGACTTCGTTGAGCTGATTAAGGACCGTGCGTACGGTGCTCGCGGCGAGGAAGAGCAGGCTTCTGTTCTGGCTGCACTGGCAACCACCCTGGATGCTCTGCTGCGCCTGTTCGCGCCCTTCCTGCCGTTCGTGACCGAAGAGATTTGGTCCTGGTGGCGTGCAGGTAGCGTGCACCGCGCCGAGTGGCCGCAGGCGCTGCCCATTCTGGAAGGCACCCTGCTGGCTGAGTACTCTGCACAGAACCCGACTGCTGGCATTTCTGCTCAGTGGGTCCTGGCGGACGCTGACCCGGCTCAGATCGAGTCGCTGAAGCAGATCCTGCCGGATGTTGCTGAGGCTCTGGGCGGCCTGCGTAAGGCTAAGAGCGATGCGAAGGTTAAGCAACGCACCGAGGTTGAGTCCGCAACCATTGCGGCTCCGCAGGCTCAGCTGGATCGCATTGCCGCTGGTCTGGCTGATTTGAAGGCAGCCGGTAACGCTCGTGAGCTGTCTCTGGTGGCGGCTGAGGGCGAGCTGGAGGTTCGCGATGTTGTGCTCGTTGTGGAAGAAGCAGCTGAGTAATTTCGCCTCATTTTGAGCGTTCTTCGCTTAAATTTATGACGCTGTTCGAGCGTTGAGGACGGGGCGGTACCGATTGACGGTACCGCCCCGTTTTCTGTATCTGCTGATCCTTGCGGCTCGCCGGGTGTGAGACCCCGATTGCGGACCTATACGGCGCTGACTTTGTGTTTTATCTCTGTGGGGCCCGCAAGTACCTGTGCCTGATTCGAAGAGCTCTCGCTAGCCCCTCCCTCAACGATGTGGGTTTTAGCCTGCTAATCTGTGGGGATTCTGTGGGATTTCCAACCCCTTTTTTATATTCATCAATGTGCAAAGAGCATAATCAACCTTATGAGATTGACTGTCACTTTATGTATGATTGTTGATGTGAGGGTTTTACCGCCAGGAACAACCCTCTATTCAACTTCAGCAACAGACAAATCACCGGTACGAACTAGACACAACCGCCCAACCGCACGACAAGAACTCAACCAGTCCGGGGGCAGCGATGCCACCTGACTCTAACCCGCGCCAAAGTAGGCGCACCCATAATTACTATGAATTCACACTCTTCATCTTCCGGATTACCGCAAGAGCCTCAGACGAGGCAGAGCTCAACCCCGAGCACGCCGCCAGGAGCACAAGCCAACATTTCCCCCGATCAGCTTCAGCACTACCACACAAGCCTGAACGAATACATTAGCCAGGCACGCGAGCACGCCCAGGCGCTGCATGCCAACTACACCAACGAAGTGTACGAACTCTGGCATCAGCATATTTCCACCAGCGCCGCCGCCGATGAGGCGAGCATCGCCTCCGGCTCTTTGAGCGCTCAGAGGCTCGAAGAGCTGACCCGCAAGTGGGTGCGCCTCATGCGTGAAGGCCGCGATATGCTGCACCACGAAAGCTCCATCGCCGCCGCACGTGCCGCGGTTGAGGCTAGGCCCCTCCCCGAATAGGGCACCCTATATTTCTTTCGCGCGGCAACGCCAGCACTCGGTGTTTGTACCGCGTTTTTCTGCGGTTTTTCTGTGGCAGGGCAATCGAGCCAAGCGATTAAGCCCTGCCCGGAATGCATACTTCGCACAAACTGCCCCTTGCTATAGTTATGGATATTCAAAGACCCTAACTATGTTGCAGAAAGGGCGGGAATGCCCCACCAAAAACGCGTCCTGCGGCCTATACGTAGCGACGTCGCTCCCCCAGTTACCTCGCCACCGGTCTACCGTGGTGATATTGACACGCGCGGCGAGTCGCAAGACCTCGTCCCGCGCAGCTTCTGGATCAATTTCTGGGACACTCTCTTCTTCATCTTCGCCGGCGTCGCGGCCCTCGTGCTGACCTTCCTGATTCTGGCGAATACGGTCGGCCACTCTTTTTGGGGTTTCCCCATCGCTTTTATTTTCTGGGCGGTCACCGCGTACCTGGCGCTACCGCGTTTTCACGCCATCATGACCCGCATCTACGTGCCCGACTACTTTATCGGGCGCACCCGCACCCCGGACGGCCTGCTCGGCGACCCGGTCAATATCGGTCTGATTGGTACCGAAGAGCAGATTCACCAGGTCATGCAGGACGCGGGATGGACCCGCGCTGACGACGTCACCCTCGTCTCCTCCTGGAAGATTATTCTCTCCACCATCACCCGCCGCTCCTACGCGGAGGCGCCGGTCTCCCCGCTGAAAATTTTTGGCAGGACGCAGGCTTTCGCCTACCAGAAGGAAGTGGACGGCAACCCCGAGAAACGCCACCACGTGCGCTTCTGGAAAACCCCGGACGGCTGGTTGCTGCCGGGCGGTCACCAGGTGGATTGGTTGGCGGCGGGCACGTACGACTCCGGCGTGGGTTTCAGCTTCTTCACCCTGCAGGTCACGCACCGCATTGACGCTGAAACCGACTTTGAACGCGACTACATTGTGGAGTCCATTCAGTACGCTCACCCGGAAACTCACGTTGAGATTCTGCACGATTTTTCCTCCGGCTACCACGCCCGTAACGGCGGCGGCGACGCAATCCGCACGGACGGCGCGCTCCCGGTCATCGTACTGAACAATGAGGGCCTGGAGCCGCAGGAGCAGGAAGAAATTCACCTCTCCAGCGCGCACGACCTGGCGTACCGCATGCCGCTGAGCCTGCTGGTCGGTTCGGGTATGCTCATCGCCGTGACCCTCGCAGACATTATCAACAGCATCATTCTGGCGCTCAGCCGCCCGGCACTGCGCGCCAAACTGCTGGAGGAAGGCTCCGGCAACGACCTTGAGTTGCTGAACCTCTTCGATCAGGTGGATAGCGACATGCTGCTGACCATTACCGGTACGGTGCTGGTTGGTTTCGTGGCGATTTATTCGGCGGTGCACCTATTCCTGCTGTGGAGTACGCTGCGAGGCTCGTCGAAGGCGCGCCGACTGGCTCTGCTGCTAACGGCGCTGAACTTCGCGGCGATTACCGGCGGCGTGCTGTGGGGGCACCAGTCCCTGCCGCTGTCCACGATTTTCTTCCAGCTGGGCGTTGCCGTGTTTGCTATGTTGGCGTTCACCTCGGATGCGGCGGTCCAGTACACGGCAACCCGCACCTTCCATATGCGTGATACGAAGATTGTGCAGCGGGCAACGCACCCGAAGGTTCTCGAGCACAGGGCTCAGCGCAAGGCACTGAAGGCACAGAAGACGCAGAAGGTGCAGAAGGAACGCAAGGCCACCTCCGCGAGCCGCACTCACCGCGCCTAGCTTGCACGCTTCTGGGCAACATAGTGAATAGAAAAGTACCGCCCGGTCACAATACATGACCGGGCGGTACTTTTATACTCTGCTATGCTCTGCTCTGCAGCCGTAGACTCTACCGAGCCTCACCGCATTGTACGGATTCTTAGGCTTCGCCGTTTTCGCCGTGGAAAATCGGACCCACGGTGCGGGGGCGCTTCAGCTCGAAGAAGCCGGGGTAGGAAGCCAGCGCCAGGGCACCGTCGAAGAGCTTACCTGCCTCTTCACCGGCGGGGCTCGGGGAGATGACCGGGCCGAAGAAAGCGGTGCCGTTGATAGAGATCAGCGGAACACCCACATCGGTGCCGCCCACGGTCTCCAGTGCCAGGTCCAGGGAGGCGCGCATCTGCTCATCGTACTGGTCGGTGAAGGCGACGTCCGCCAGCTCTGCGGGCAGGTTGACCTCTTCCAGTGCCTTGACGATTGCGTCGCGGTAGGAATCAGCCTTGTTGCTGTTGTGGTGAATCTGCTCGCCCAGAGCGTCGTAGAGGGGCTTGATGACCTCGTTGCCGTGCAACTCACGCACAGCGGTGATAAGGCGGGTCGGTGCCCAGGACTGGTCCATCATTGCCTGGTAGTCGGCGGGCAGCTCGCGGCCCTGGTTGTGCATGGACAGGGAGAAGGGGCGCCAGGTCACCTCAACGTTGCGGACCTTCTGCACCTCACCAATCCAGCGGGAGGTAATCCAGCACCAGGGGCAGATTGGGTCGAACCAGAAATCGACCTGTGCGGGTGCGTTCTCAGCCATGAGTGTTCCTCTCTCATACGGTTGCGCCAGCCGCTTCTATGAGCCGGCGCTTATTCTTCGGTACATGCTCTTCAGCACATGTTCTTTAGTGCAACGCTCTTCAGGACATACCAAAGAGAGCGGTACCTGCTAGTGAGCCGTCACCCCGCATAACCGGGGCGACGGCTTCTTTATTCCTTAGCCTGTCGGCTGGAAGTATTCGGTTATGCTGCCTGACGGTCCGCGTCCTTCAGGGAGGCGGCCTTCGCCTCCCCCTTGACGGTGCGGGTGGTCTCGGCTTCAGGGTCGGGCGCCTGCAGCACGTAGCGGGGTTCCGTGCCGTTGAGCACGGTGTCCTCACCAATGACGATGGACACCACATCGGTGCGGTCCGGGATGTCGAACATAATCGGCTGCAGAATCTGCTCCATCATGGAGCGCAGGCCGCGGGCACCGGTACCGCGCTCGGCGGCGAGGCGGGCAATAGCGGCGACTGCTGCGTCGTCAATGATGAGCTCCACACCGTCCAGGGCGAAGAGGTGACGGTACTGCTTGAGCAGCGCGTTCTTCGGTTCGGTCAGCACGCGAGCCAGCTCTTCTTCATTGAGCTCGCTCAGGGTCGAGATGACCGGCAGGCGGCCAATCAGCTCGGGGATAATGCCGTAGTGCGCCAGGTCCTCGGGCATAATCTGGTCCAGCGGGTTCTTCACGGAACCTCCCAGTTCAGCGCCGAAACCGATGCCGCCGGCACCCACGCGGGCTGCGATGCGGTCGTCAATATTGTCGAAGGCACCTGCCACGATGAAGAGAATGTTCGAGGTATCAATCTCAATGTTCGCGTGCGCCGGGTGCTTGCGTCCGCCCTCCGGCGGTACGGTCGCCACGGTGCCCTCAATAATCTTCAGCAACGCCTGCTGCACGCCCTCACCGGACACGTCACGGGTGATGGAGAGGTTCTCGCCACCCTTGCGGGCAATCTTGTCGATCTCGTCAATGTAGATGATGCCGCGCTGAGCCTTGGCAATATCGCCGTCAGCGGCGTTGATGAGGCGCAACAGAATGTTCTCCACGTCGTCACCCACGTAGCCCGCCTCGGTGAGGGTGGTTGCGTCAACCAGGGCGAAGGGCACATCCAGCTTCTTCGCCAGGGTTGCCGCCAGGTAGGTTTTACCGCAGCCGGTCGGGCCGAGCATCAGAATATTCGACTTGCCCAGCTCCACCTGCTCCCCCGCAGTCGCCGAAAGAATGCGGGAGGTCAACACCGGGTTATCAATATCGTGGATGCGCTTGTAGTGGTTGTACACCGCCACCGCCAGGGTGCGCTTCGCCGCGTCCTGACCGATGACGTAGTCGTTGAGGTAGCTGTAAATTTCGCGCGGAGTGGCCAGCTGAGGCGCGGGGGCAGCCGCGGGGGCTTTCACCTTCAGACGCTCTTCAGCGAGAATCTCTTCGCACAGTTCCACGCATTCGTCGCAGATGGAAACGTTCGGGCCGAGCACAATCTTGAAAACCTGCGCGCGAGTCTTCTTGCAGAAGGAGCATCGCATGCTGGCGTTGGGCTGTTCGGGAGGCACAATGACGTCTGTGGCCACGAAGATTCCCTTTCGATCGGCGTGGTGAAATCGGTGCAGAAGGGTCAGTGGCCTGATGTCTGCGGTGATTTCTCAGGAGAGGCGGTGGTGGGCGCCCTGGTTTGAGTGAGAAACCGGTATGAAATACTCTAATTTTCTCCTTCTCTAAGGCTACCGGAGTTCACCCCGGAACTCAGAATTACGCACCGCAAATGGACGGACTTACCGGGCATATGACAAAGCGCGTCTTTTATGACGGCGGCGGGGGCTGACACTCCGGCATGTGACGGTAAAGACCGGCAGATGATGCCCGGCAGATAATAAAGCCCGGCACAAAAGCGCAGGTCAACACCACATATCTGCTCGCCTCGCCACAACCTGCCCGGCGGGTACAAAACAGTGGACACAAATCAGTGGGCGCAAAAAGGGCGGCATCGCACCGCGCACCAGCCCCGAAGGCTCGCACACGGGGCAATGCCGCCCCTCCCCCGAAAAATGCTCGGGGATATTCCTCAAAACTAAAGTTTAGGTGTGGGAAATAGCGGTGTTGGTCGCAGGCTTACGCAGCTTACGCGACTCCAGCACCTTATCGACCAGGCCGTACTCCAGGGCAGCAGCCGCAGTCAGAATGTTGTCACGCTCAATGGAGCGGTCAACTTCCTCGTAGGTCTTGCCCGAGTGCAGTGCCAGGGTCTGTGCAGTCCACTCACGCATACGCATAACCTCGTTCGCGTGA
Source organism: Rothia mucilaginosa (assembly GCA_963538455.1). Classification (GTDB taxonomy): domain Bacteria; phylum Actinomycetota; class Actinomycetes; order Actinomycetales; family Micrococcaceae; genus Rothia. Next base: position 11,587 of record CAUTHR010000006.1, read on the forward strand.
ATCTCAATGTCAGATGCCTGACCGCCCTGCTGGCCGCTCAGCGCGGGCTGGTGAATCAGCACGCGAGCGTTCGGCAGTGCCAGACGCTTGCCGGGAGTACCGGCAGCCAGCAGAACCGCCGCAGCGGATGCCGCCTGGCCCAGGCACACGGTCTGGATCTCGGGGCGGATGAACTGCATGGTGTCGTAGATGGCGGTCATTGCGGTGAAGGAGCCGCCGGGCGAGTTGATGTACAGGGTGATGTCACGCTCGGGGTCCTGCGCCTCCAGAACCAGCAGCTGAGCCATGATGTCGTCAGCGGATGCGTCGTCCACCTGGGTGCCCAGGAAGATGATGCGGTCCTCGAACAGCTTTGCGTACGGGTCCTGACGCTTGTAACCGTAGGGGGTGCGCTCCTCGAAGCTGGGGAGCACGTAGCGGTTGCTCGGCATAGCCGGCGCCGAGGTGGTGATATCGTTCGGCAGGTAGTTCATGTGCATCTCCCTTATGCGTTCTTCGATTCGGGCAGCTTACCGGCGGTGGTGGCAATGTGGTCGAAGAAGCCGTATTCCAGGCCTTCTTCCGCGTTGAACCAGTTGTCGCGGTCGTTATCCTTCAGGATGGTTTCCAGGCTCTTGCCGGTGCGCTCAGCGGTAATCTCTGCCAGGCGCTTCTTCATGTCCAGAATCAGCTCAGCCTGGGTGCGGATATCCGATGCGGTACCGCCAATGCCGCCGAGGGGCTGGTGCATGAGGATGCGGGCGTTCGGGGTTGCGTAGCGCTTGCCGATGGTGCCTGCGGTGAGCAGGAACTGACCCATGGACGCTGCCATACCGGTCACCACGGTCACCACGTCGTTCGGGATGAGCTGCATGGTGTCGTAGATAGCCATGCCAGCGGTGACGGAGCCGCCGGGAGAGTTGATGTACAGGTAGATGTCTGCCTCGGGGTCTTCAGCCGAGAGCAGCAGCATCTGGGAGCAGATGAGGTTAGCGTTGGAGTCGCGCACCTCGGAGCCGAGCCAAATAATGCGCTCCTTCAGGAGGCTGTTGTAGACGTAATCTTCCTGGGCACCAACGATGGGGGTTGCCATAGACGGCGCGGGCGCCACGCCGGCTGCCTGGGAGGCGCCGATGGGCAGAGGCATGTAGCTGGACATTCTTCCTCTTCTTCTCTAAGGGTCTTCGCTGCATCTTTGCGCGATTTACGCGCCGGAGCGCACGCGAAAAGTTTCGTTGCTACTACCTTACCGATAGTTGCTCTCCCCCGCTTCCCTTCGGGTTGTTCGTTCGCCAGGGGGTGAAGTAGAGGCGATAACTCGGGGGCGGAGTAGCCGGGGGTGAAAAGAGCCTCAGCGGGCACCCAACCGATAAGCTCGGTGGATGCCCGCTGAGGCTACACGTTTCAAGCAATCAGCTCACGCCCTCTAGCGGGGTGGCTTCTTGCAGACCGTGGCGGGGATTTAGGCAGCTGCCTCTTCGCCCTCGCCCAGGTACTTGGACAGGTCAACAACGTTGCCCTTGGTGTCCTTGACCACTGCGGTCTTCAGCACTGCTGCCAGAGCCTTGGAGCGGCGAACCTCGCCGACCAGTGCGCCAGCCTGGCCGGAGCCGTCCAGCATCTGTGCGAACTGGTTGGGGTCCATGCCGTACTGGGAGCTCATGGTGATGATGTAGTTGATCATCTCAGCCTGGTCAACGGTCACTTCTTCCTTGTCCGCAACAGCGTCGAGAACCATCTCGTTCTTGAATGCGGTCTCGGTGTTGGCGCGAACCTCGGCGCGGTGCTCCTCGGTGTCGTGGCCTGCTTCAGCGTTGGGGTTGTTGAAGTGCTGCTCGAGCTGGTCCTCGATAACCTTCTCGGGGACGGGGATCTCAACGAGCTCAACGAGCTTTGCGAGGACCTTGTCGCGTGCCTGGGTGCCCTGCTCGGCAACCTTAGCTTCTGCAACCTGCTTCTTGATGTCTTCCTTCAGCTCGTCGATGGTGTCGAACTCGGAAGCCAGCTGTGCGAACTCGTCGTCAGCTTCGGGCAGCTCGCGCTCCTTGACAGCGGTGAGCTTGACCTTGATGGTTGCCTGCTCACCTGCGTGCTCGCCACCGGAGAGCTTGGTCTCGAAGGTTGCGTCCTCGCCAGCGGACAGGCCGGTCAGAGCCTCGTCAATGCCGTCGAGCATGGTGCCGGAACCGATCTGGTAGGACAGGTCGTTTGCTGCGTCTACCTGCTCGCCGTCGATTTCTGCGGCGATGTCGATGGTCACGAAGTCCTTGTCAGCTGCGGGGCGCTCAACGGTCTTCAGGGTGCCGAAGCGCTCACGCAGAGCGTCCAGTGCCTGGACCTCGTCCTCAGCGGTGACCTCTACCTCGTCAACCTCAACCTCGAGGCCCTCGTAGTTGGGCAGCTCGATTTCGGGGCGGACGGTGACGGTGATGGTCAGCTTGACGTCTGCCTCACGGTTCTCGGTGGAGGGCTGGGACTGAACGTCCAGCTCGGGCTGTGCCAGGGGGGAGAGTTCGTTCTCGCCCAGTGCCTGTGCGTAGTAGTCGTTCAGAGCGTCGTTCAGGGATGCCTCGACGATGTAGTCGAAGCCCGCACGCTGCTCGATGAGCTGCTTGGGCAGCTTACCCTTGCGGAAGCCGGGAACGCTGATCTGACCCGAGAGGTTCTTGTAGGTGCGGTCCAGGTAGGGCTTGAATTCTGCGAAGGGAACCTCGACCTCAATCTTTGCGAGGGTCGGGTTGAGCTTCTCGACGGCGGTCTTCACGTCCGTGATCTCCTCATATAGTTTCGGTGCGGCACGAATCGTGTGTGCCGCGGTTGCTTAGTGGAAAGAGCGCCACGACCCTGTAGCGTCGCGGCAACCGTTTCACGTCGGGGCGACAGGATTCGAACCTGCGATCTCCTGCTCCCAAAGCAGGCGCGTTAGCCAAGCTACGCCACGCCCCGTGAAACCGACCGTGTTGCGCACTTGCGTGTTTAACACAGTCAGTGCCCTAGTTTACCTGTTTTCCCGCTAAATGCCCAACACAGCGGCTCGTGCACGGTTTATTTCCACTGAGCGCGTACTCCCCTCATAAGGATGCACAGACCGGCACAAAAAGATGAGATAAACGCCCGCAAGAACACGCAAAAGCTACCACGCAAAACCGCACCAACACGCCTAAGAGTTTGACAGCACAGATGGAACCTCGTTACTATAGTCAAGTTCCATTTCGGGGATGTAGCTTAATGGTAAAGCCTCAGTCTTCCAAACTGATTACGCGGGTTCGATTCCCGTCATCCCCTCCACTTCAAAGGCTCCGGCGCAAGCGCCGGGGCCTTTTGCGTTCCCGGGATGACGGGAATCCCTTCCGCATGCGGATTTGTTTCCTCGCGCGCTCAGAATCCGCACGCTCCAGCTCGTCATCCCCTCCACAAATCCTGTTCAAAGTTGACGGGAATCGCTTACGGGCGAAAATACATTCCCTCGCGCGCTCGGGATTTTCTCCCTCCAGCCCGTCATCCCCTCGAGAACTATCCTGAACGAATCTGTAGGAATCCCTTCCGCATGCGGATTTGTTTCCTCGCGCGCTCGGAATCCGCACACTCCAGCCTGCTTACATATACTCCTCAAGCACCTGCTGCGCCGAGACAATCGTGGCGAATTCATCGCGCAACGCCGCAACATTGTAAAGGTGCACCATTTCCGGAGAAAGAAAATCACCAGCACCATCAGAAAGCGCAAAGGTTACACAGGCATCCTCAACAAGAACCACCTGAAAACCATAATTTGCCGCCATCCGCACAGTGGTAGACACACAATGCGGTAGCGTACAACCCATCACCGTGAGCCGATCAATCCCGCGTTCACGCAGATAGGCAAGCAGATTCGTACCAATAAACGCACTATTCACATTTTTGGTAAATACCCTCTCCCCCGCATGAGGCTCAAACCCGGACTGAAACCTAATATTTTCTTCATCGTAAAAGAAAGAGCTCGGGTCCGTTCCCCGATGCTGAATATGGATTATTTCCCGCCCTGAACGGCGGAAAGCCTCCATAATCTTCTGCATCTTCTCTTCTGCGCCGTCATTATTTCTAGCCAGTAGCTGCGGATGCAGAAAACCCCTCTGAACATCCACCACCATTAGAGCCTCAGCCATTGTTCTTCTCCTCCTGTGGCTACTTCTGGCAGCCGGGGCACCAGTAGAGTTTGCGGCCGGCAATTTCTTCCATGCGGATGGTGGTTCCGCAGCGTCGGCAGGGCTCGCCGTGATGCATGTACACGTAGTTGGCGTGGTCGGGCCAGGCTTCGGTTTCGGGTACGCCGGGGCGGTCTTCGGGTTCGGTGGTGATGATGCGCCCCACGCGCACGCCGATGACCAGCAGGTGCTTATTGTCCTCCCAGAGTCGCTGTAGCTCCTCGTCGCTGAGGCTCTTGCCGGGGCGTAGCGGGTCAATTTCCTGGCGGTAGAGCGATTCGGCGCGGAAAATATTGCCCACGCCGGAGATTGCCGCCTGATCCATCAGAATCACACCAATGGGGCGGGAGCTCTTACGTGCCGCACGGTAGAACTGTTCGGGGTCGGCGTCCGGGTTGAGCGGGTCGGGGCCGAGCTTAGAGCGGACGGTGCGCACCTCCTCCGGCGTGAGGGTGCGGCAGATAGTTGGACCCACCAGATCAGCCCAGCCGTGCTCGGAAACAATACGGCAACGCACCGTACTCTTCGGCTCGGGAGGACCGGCGTAGGGCTCCTCCTCCCCCGCCGCGTATTCTTTTTCGCCAATCTTGCGGGGTGCACCGATGCTCGAAGCACCCGTGAACGTCTCGTCCCCGCCGAAGCTCCAGTTACCGTAAATACCCAGGTGCACGTTCAGGGTCAGGTCGTTTTCGAAGGTCACGAACAGGTGCTTGCCGTGCGCGTACGCCCCGGTGATGGTGTGCCCATCCAGCAGGGCGGCGCCCTCAGCGTAGCGGCCCTGCGGGGAAGAAACCTGCACGCGCTCGCCGGTGAAGACGTCGCTGATTTGGCGGGCGATACGGTGGATGGAGTGGCCTTCGGGCACGGGTTCTCCTCGAAAACTTGTCGGCTAGAATCTGCTAGAAATAGCGCGGATGATATGGGGTGCAGGAACGACTGAGGCGCATAGCCTGCACTATGCGCCTCAGATTTTAGAGCTTAGGCAGCGTCAATCTGCTTGCCGGCGATGTCGCCGGTCTGCTCGTACTCAGCCAGCTGACCGATACGGCGTGCGTGACGCTCCTCGTTGGTCCAGGGGGTAGCCAGGAAGACCTTAATGATTTCCAGTGCCTCTTCCTTGCTGTGCTGGCGGCCGCCCACAGCAACGACCTGTGCGTTGTTGTGCTCGCGAGCCAGCGCAGCGGTGTCGTGGTTCCACGCCAGAGCCGCGCGGATACCCTCAACCTTGTTCGCAGCCATCTGCTCACCGTTGCCGCTACCGCCCAGCACAATACCCAGGGAGTCCAGGCCAGCCTCACGGTCACGCTTCACACCGAGGGCCGCGTTAATGCAGAACGAGGGGTAGTCGTCCAGCGGGTCGTAGTCGGCGGGGCCGTGGTCAATCATTTCGTAGCCCGCAGCGGTGAGGGACTCAATCAGGTAGTGGCTCAGCTCGAGGCCGGCGTGGTCGGTTGCGATGTGTACGCGCATGGGTACTCTCCTGGTGATTTTGTCTTGGTGTGACGTGCGTTCGTGCGTTCGTGGGAGGCGCCGGTTCTCAGTTCTGAGCGCCGTTGCTAGAGTGCGCCGCGCATCCATCAGGTGGGATGCGCCTCCCCGTTTAGGTTTTTTCTGTCTTAACTGTATCGAATTCGCGCTGGTTCGGGTAATGGGAACCCTTCTAGACCCCCGCCTATACGGTAGACTGTGGGTTATGGCACTTTTTGGTGTCCCGATTCGCCGCGCCCACGTTTGAACACCTCCAGCGCTACGTATGCAGCGTCGCAGGAGCCGCGCACCTCGGGAACCAGCGCACCATGACAGGGCGTGTCACCACGGCACGCTATTCACATCTAAGGAGAGGGAGCTGTATGCCCGGCCTGAACCTAACCCGCAATGAGGCAATCGAACGCGCATCCATCATTAAGCGCGTGCACTCGTACCGTATTGAACTTGACCTGCCGAAGGACAAAGACGTCTTCTCTTCGAAGGTTGAAATCCGCTTCGACGCTCAGGAAGGTGCTTCCACCTTCATTGACGCGATTACCTCCTCGGTCAAGTCCATTAACCTCAACGGTGAAGAGCTGAGCACCGACCTGGCTGACGGCGAGCGCATCCAGCTGCCGAATCTGGCGGCTGAGAACACCCTGGTCATTGACGCAGAGATGTTCTACACCAACACCGGTGAGGGTCTGCACCGTTTCGTGGACCCCGCCGACGGTGAAGTGTACCTGTACTCCCAGTTTGAGGTGCCGGACTCCCGCCGCGTGTTCCCGGTCTTTGAGCAGCCCGACCTGAAGGCTGAGTTTGAGTTCATCGTGCGCGTGCCCTCGCACTGGGTGGTTGTGTCGAACCAGCCCGAGGTGAAGATTGAGGACAAGGAATGCGGTTGCGGCCGCGCGAAGACTTGGTTCTTCAAGCCGACCCCGCGCATGTCTTCGTACATTACCGCGATTGTGGCTGGCCCCTACGAGAAGGTCACCAGCGAGCTGACCAACTCTGAGGGTCGCGTGATTCCGCTGGGTGTGTACGCCCGTAAGTCCCTCATGCCGTTCGTGGATGCTGAGGACATGTTTGAGCTGACCCGCCAGGGCTTCGAGTTCTACGAGGAGCAGTTCAAGACCCCGTACCCGTTCGAGAAGTACGATCAGCTGTTCGTGCCCGAGTTCAATGCCGGTGCGATGGAGAACGCGGGCTGCGTGACCTACCTGGAGACTTACGTCTTCCGTTCCAAGGTTGCGGAGGCTCTGCGTGAGCGCCGCGCTATCACCGTTCTGCACGAGCTGGCTCACATGTGGTTCGGTGACCTGGTCACCATGAAGTGGTGGAATGACCTGTGGCTGAACGAGTCTTTCGCTGAGTTCATGTCGACTCTGGCTGCTGCGGAGAACACCCGCTACGCCAAGGAGGCGTGGGCTACCTTCGCCGCTTCGGAGAAGACCTGGGCGTACCGTCAGGATCAGCTGTCTTCGACCCACCCGATTGTGGCTGAGATTCGTGACCTTGCCGATGTTCAGGTGAACTTCGACGGCATCACCTACGCGAAGGGTGCTTCGGTGCTGCGTCAGATGGTGGCGTGGGTTGGCCAGGAGAACTTCATGGCTGCGCTGAAGGTGTACTTCGATAAGCACAGCTGGGGCAACACCGTTCTGGACGACCTGCTGGTTGAGCTGGAGCGCACCTCCGGCCGTGACGTACGTGCGTGGAGCGCTAAGTGGCTTGAGACTGCTGGCGTGAACACTCTGGCTGTTGAGGTTGAAAACGACGAGGCTGGCAACATTTCTTCGCTGGGTATCCGCCAGTCCTACGCCGAGGGCTTCGAGACCCTGCGCCCGCACCGTGCCGTAATTGGTTTCTACAACCTGGTGGACGGCAAGCTGACCCGCACCGACCGCATCGAGCTGGACATTGACGGCGAGCTGACCGTGGTTGAGGAGGCTCTCGGTAAGAAGCGCCCCGACCTGCTGCTGCTGAACGATGAGGACCTGGCGTACGCCAAGATTCGCCTGGATGAGCGTTCCATTGAGACCGCTATCAAGCACCTGGGCGATATTGATTCGTCCGTGGCTCGCGGCGTGGTTTGGGGTTCGCTCTGGGATACCGTGCGTGACGCTCAGATGCCGGCACGTAAGTACGTTGACCTGGTGCTGAACAACATCGGCAAGGAGACTAACTCCACCGCTCTGCGCACCCAGATTAACAACCTGTCCGCTACCCTGCACTCCTTCGTGGCTCCTGAGGCTCGCGAGGAGACCCGCCACCGTGCCGCTGACCGTCTCTGGGAGCTGGCATGCGTTGCAGAGCCCGATTCGGATGCTCAGCTGCAGCTGCTGCAGGCGTTCATCAACCAGACCCGCACCGAGGATCAGTACGACAACGTGCAGCGTCTCTTCGAGGGTGACCTGACCCTTGAAGGCTTGGAGATTGACGCTGACCTGCGTTGGAACCTGGTGTGCCGCCTGGCTACCGGTGGCCGCTTCTCCGCCGAGCAGATCGCTGCGGAGCTGGAGAACGACAACACCGCAAACGGTCAGCAGTACGCCGCTCAGGCGTACGCGTCGATTCCGACTGCGGAGGCTAAGGCTGAGTACTGGAACAAGATCATGGTGACCGGCGAGCTGTCGAACATGATTCAGCGTTACGCTATTTCCGGTTTTAAGTCCGGCAAGCCCGAGCTGATTGCCCAGTACGATGAGCCGTACTTCGAGCAGATTGAGGGCATTTGGCGTTCGCGTTCGCACGAGATTTCCATGCAGATTATTGGTGGCATGTACCCGAGCGTACCGACTGCTGAGCTGCTGGAGCGTACCGAGGCGTACCTGGCGTCTCTGCCTGAGGATGCTGCGGCTCTGTACCGTCAGATTGCGGAGGCACGCGACGGCGTGGCTCGTGCGCTGAAGGTTCAGGCTGCTGACATCTAACAGTGCTTATGAGCTGAGGCGGGTTCGCCGCCTGCTCTCATAGGTTTTTACTCGTCCCCTTCTACCCCGGTTCGGGGTGGGAGGGGACGTTTTTGTAAGGGATTTATGCCGGCTCTATTTTGAGTTGCACCCCCACGTTGCACACCGGTTTACACACCGAGTCTAAAATATTGTCACTGCGGTGCATATTTTTTGTTATTTTCATTTGAATATCCCTCAAAAGCTCTCTACTTGGGGTTGCGCCTATCGTATACTGTTGTGCATGCCTTCTATCAAGTCTCCTATCGCGAAAGTTTCTCTGACCGGCGCAGTCCTTGCTGTGGTTGCCGCCGGTTCCTTTGGCGTGTACTCCGCAGGAGGCTTCAACGCGCCCGGTAGCACTGCCGCTACTGCCGCTGAGAGCGCCGAGCCTACCCAGTCGGCGCAGGAAAGCCCCAGCGAGTCCCCCTCCCCCGAGCCGACTCCGGAACCGACTACCCCGGCGCAGAAGATTGAACGCACCGCGCAGGACGCCTTCGGTAAGGAGGGCGCGCAGGCGACCGGTGAGATTCAGACGCCGTTCTCCACCTCCGCTGATGCCGCTGACATGCTGGTTCAGCAGTTCAAGGGTGGCGTGGTCATGTACACCCCCAAGTACGGTCCGGTTGCGGTGGAATCCGGCGTCTACGAGCACTGGTGGAAGCAGCGCCAGTACAGCGACTTTGCCGGCTGGGAGGGCCTGCCGGTGAGCTGGCGATCCGAGAACGGCGTTCTGCACACCAAGTTTGAGAAGGCTGAACTCTACTGGGATAAGGCGAACGGTCTGCCGCGTAACGCGAACGTCCTGGGCGCTAAGGACGCCCTGGTGATTGGCGACTCGCAGGTGACCGCAACCTCCTGGGTTGGTTTGGGCCTGAAGCAGGCAGGTTTCGTTCCGTATCTGTTCCGTTGCGGTGGCGTGGGTTTTGTGACCGCCCGCGAGGGCGTGTGCCCCTCCTACTATCAGGGTGTGATGGGTGGCCGTTGGGCTCTGCCGAGCGGTAACCCCGGCGTGATTTACCTGGACGCCTCGGGTAACGATATTTACATTCACGAGGATGAGACGAAGGCTCGCGAGCACGTGAACGCGCACCAGACTCAGGTCATTGAGCAGCTGCGACGCATGTACCCTTCTTCGAAGATTGTGTTCGGCGGTGTGGTGTCGATGAGCGAGGACGCTGCAACAGATAAGCAGCTGGCACATAAGCGTCACGTGGCGAACGAGGTCGCGCGGCAGGGTGCCCGAGAGACCGGCGTGCTGTTCATGGACACCGCGGATTGGCAGACCATTTACCTGACTGAGGGTGACATGGCTGATGGCGTGCACCTGAAGGATGAGGCGCAGTACAAGCTGGCGGCACCGTTCGAGGCTCGTCTGCGTGAGCTACTCGGCACTGCGTGAGCTGCTCGGTATCACTAAATCAGCCGCGTACATCAGCTTTGATTAGCGCATATGGCATTAGAATGAGGCGCCGGAAGGATTGAATCCTTCCGGCGCCTCATTCGTGTGAGGGGGTTACCCACCGCAGCTCTCAAGTTAGTGTGCGGGATTTATACCGCTACGCTCGTCTGGCGTTCCTTCGCCTCAGCCTTCTGGTGTGCGAGCACGCCCTCCGCAAGGCGACGCTTCTGGCGCTCACGCGCGGCTTCCTTCTCACGCTGCTCAGCAGCCCAGGCGACGGGGTCAATGTCGATCGACTCGTAGTGCCATTCGCCAATGTAGTCGCGAATCGGGGCAACCCAGGTGACGGGGATGCCGCGGCGCAGGTACACTTCGTGGTCGGTGTCTTCAAAAGCGTGGATAATGCGGTTGTCGTCAGCAATCAGGGACTCGAGGACGGAGTCCTTCCATGCGGGGCTGTTGGAGCCGTCATTGCCGGGCTTAGCGAATACGTGCTTGGGTTCCAGACCTGCACGGGCGATGAACTGGTTCAGTTCCTTCATGTAGGTGCCGTCGCGGCCGGTAATTACTACGACCTCTGCGCCGGTTTCTGCCGCAATTTCACGAACTTGGTCGGCAACTTCAACGTTGACCGTGGCGTTGCGGATGGCCTTGAAGAATCGGCGGTTGCTTGCGAAGAAACCGGTCAGATACTTGTCCATCTGATCTCGGTTGCTGGCAAGGGTACCGTCGATGTCGACTGCAATCAGATCCATTTAGGTCTCACTTTCGATCCGTACGGGAAGGATGCGCCTGGTGAGGGCGCTGCGGAAGAATTCCCGTGCGGTGTGGCTGGTAAATCGGTGTGTCAAAGACGCCCGGTGAGAGGGCGTAGTTTTTCTAGAATACCCTATTTTCGTAAAGTAATGCCCTATCGAGTGTCATTATTACAACTGCCCCATTGATGTCACGCGGTATAGAAAAACGGCTGGTGGCGCAGGCTAAGAGCCCACGCCACCAGCGTAAAAGTCTGAGTATCTCGATGAGAGTTAGAGCAGCGAACCGGAACCGCGGCGCACCAGCACCATACCGGCGGGCGCCACAATGCGCAGCCACTCCTCCGAACCTACATGCGCCGCGAACAGGGGCAGATCCCCCGTGAAGCCTTCCGGAATGAAACCGAACACGCGCAGGGCAAACGCCGCGCCGGTCGGCACGAGCACAGTATCAAGTTCAGGTAGGTACTCCAGCACCATATCGGAGGACCAAATACGCGAGCGCACCGTGGAAAGCACCGCGGCGCCGGGGTTCTCGGGCAGGGCGCGTTCTACCGCCTCCAGGCCCTCTGCGGTGGCGCGGTGGAACTCTTCAACCGGGACGGTGCCAACCTCGTACCAGCCGCTGAGCGGGGCTGACTTACCAGCCCAGCTAGCGTTGACGGTCACCGGCGGCATGAACAGCACCAGCTGCGGGTTCTCTTCGTTGCGCTGTTCTTCTGCCTGCTTCTGCAGACGCGCCAGACGGTCCAGCAGCGCCTGCGCCTGTACGGTCATGTCCAGGGTAGAGTCAGCCAGCAGGTGCAGGGCACGCAGACCCATGATGACCGGGGTGCTCGAGGAGGCGTCCTCCGGCTCCAGGGAGCAGGCGAATACCGCCACCACGCGGCCGCGCGCGGTCAGGCGGATGGCGGCGTCCGGGTTCACCGCCAGGGCACGAGAAATGTAGGTGGCAAGGTCCTTGACCACTGCGGCACCCTGGGCACCGCCGGGCAGGATCAGGTAGGGCTCCTCCACGCCTTCGTGAGGGTTGTACTTGAGTTCAATAGGTGCGTTGTTCTGACCGGGAGCGTTGTCCTGTGCGGTGTCAGGGGTGGTGTCAGACGGCGTAGTCATTTCTGCTCCTTTTCGGCGGTAGCCTGCTCGGTGGCAAGTTGGTGGGTGATATTGTGCGATGGTGTGTTAGGTAGACGTCCCGGATCGATCATCCGGTGTCATAGTTCCTAGTCAATACTCCAAATCAACCCGTCGTGGTTGTCTCAGAGTATGCTCTCCCACTCTACGCCAGAAACCGGCTTATTGAAAACGTGCGAGAATAAAACCATGACCAAGCCCACTGTGACCCAAAACCTCATGCGCATGCTGGACCTCTCCCCCGTGGAGGCGGCACCCGCATCCTTCGGTAGTGATGAAGTGTCTACCGGTGTGACACTCACCCGCGAGCAGCCGCGTACTTTCGGTGGTCAGGTTCTTGCCCAGTCGATCATTGCCGCCGACCGCACGGTGGAGGGCAAGGACATCCACTCGATTCACGCCTATTTTCTGCGCCCCGGCGATATTGAGCGTGAGCTGTTCTTCGCCACTCAGCGCCTGAACGATAGCCGCTCTTTCTCGACCCGCCGTGTGCAGGTGTTCCAGGATGAGGCGCCCATGTTCTCGGCGATTATGTCTTTCCAGTCCGATAGCCGCGGCCCGGAGCACACCGCGGTGACTATGCCGGAGGTTCCGGATCCCGAGTCGCTACCGATGGTCAGCGACTATTTGGGCCAGCTCCCCCACCCCATTGCACAGGCGGTCGCGTGGGAACGCCCGATTGATATGCGCCACGTGGACGCACCCCTATACACCCAGCCGGATGCATCCTCGACGGAGCCGCGTGCCTGCGTGTGGTTCAAGACCTTTGACCGCCTGGTGCACGCTGATGGTTCTGAGGCCTCGGAGGCGGAGCACCGCGCCGCTATTGCTTACGCTTCGGATTACCTGCCGCTGGAGCCGGCTCTGCGCCGTCACGGCAAGTTCTGGCTGGAACCGGGTCTCAAGAGCGCTTCGCTGGATCACGCGATGTGGTTCCACCGTTCGGCGCGTGCCGATGAGTGGCTGCTGTACGTGCTGGATTCCCCGAGTGCGCAGGGCGGCAGGATGCTCGCGCAGGGTTCGATTTTCAATCGTTCCGGTGAGCTGGTGGCGACCGTGGCGCAGGAAATGATGTTCCGTCTGCCCGAGTACCGATAGAGCAGAGTACCGATAAAGCTGAGTACCGCTAAGGTTCCGGCGCAAACGTCAGAGCATACAGAAAGACCGTGTGAGGTGGTTGTCTCACACGGTCCTTCTTATGTTCTAGTGTACGGGCTAGAAGCCGTTAGGAAGCTCTTATTTGGCTTCGACGTCAATCACACCGTCCGGGGAAATGTGCACGGTGCTCTTGATGCGGCGGGAGACGAAGAAGTCACCCAGGAACACGAGGCCGGTCACCAGAAGCGCCAGGGCAGCCAGCCATACTACCGCCACGCCGAAGAGCATGGGGAGCTGTATCATCGCGATAGACACCACAGCAACACCGGTAGCAGAGAACAGCATGTGGCGAGCGGCGCCGGGAATGACCGTCTTCAGCATCAGGGATGCAGCAATACGGGTGCTGCTCCAAGCCAGCAGGCAGAGTCCCATGAAAATCGGCAGAATCCTGGAACTATCCGTCGAGTTCAGTAGCATCAAACCCAACACGAACATACAGATTGCACCAATAAGCTCCCACACATTACGAGCAGACTTGGGAGCGCCGAAATAGCGGACCAGCTCAAACACACCGGCGAGCAGGATCACGACGGCAAAGGTGGAGCCAAGAATAGCCAGCGGCACCGCAGGGTTCGAGAACAGATAGAGAGAAATGGCGACCAGCAGCCCGCCAGTAATGAGGGACATCCAGTTATATTTTGAAAGCATGATCTCAAGTCCTTCGTATCAAATGCGTTAGTTATACACACCCATTAAACCGCGAATGTGAACCCCGCCATGACGTACCGGTCACCACGGGGCGAACTATTTCTACCGGCGAACACACGCCCCTCCCCTTGCCAGCACACTCCCCTTGTCAGCGCATTCCCTTCGCCCGCGCGTACACCATTCAGCGCATACGGCATCTAGCGGGCACAGCAAAGCCCCGCCTCCCCACGCTTCAACAGCGCAGGAGGCGGGGCTCGCTACCGAACCAAACCCTAGCGGGTCAGCTTGCGGTGCACCACGCGGTGCGGCTTAGCAGCCTCAGGGCCGAGGCGCTCAATCTTGTTCTTCTCGTAGGACTCGAAGTTACCCTCGAACCAGTACCACTGATCCGGGTTCTCATCGGTGCCCTCCCACGCCAGGATGTGGGTTGCCACGCGGTCCAGGAACCAACGGTCGTGAGAGACGACCACTGCACAGCCGGGGAATTCCAGCAGCGCATTTTCCAGGGATGCGAGGGTCTCAACGTCCAGGTCGTTAGTGGGCTCATCGAGCAGCAGCAGGTTACCGCCCTGCTTGAGGGTCAGCGCCAGGTTCAGGCGGTTACGCTCACCACCGGAGAGCACACCCGCCTTCTTCTGCTGGTCCGGGCCCTTGAAGCCGAACGCGGAAACGTACGCACGCGAAGGCATTTCAACGTTGCCAACCTGGATGTAGTCCAGACCGTCAGAGACGACCTCCCAGAGGGTCTTCTCCGGGTCAATGTTCGCGCGGTTCTGGTCAACGTACGAGATCTTCACGGTCTCGCCGACCTTCAGCTCGCCACCGTCGAGGGGCTCCAGGCCAACGATGGTCTTAAACAGGGTGGACTTACCCACACCGTTAGGACCAATCACACCCACAATGCCGTTACGGGGCAGGGAGAAGGACAGACCGTTAATCAGGGAGCGGCCGTCGAAGCCCTTCTGCAGGTTCTCAGCCTCAATAACCACGTTACCCAGGCGGGGTCCCGGAGGAATCTGAATCTCTTCGAAGTCAAGCTTGCGGGTCTTCTCAGCCTCCGCAGCCATCTCCTCGTAGCGTGCCAGACGAGCCTTCGACTTAGCCTGGCGGCCCTTAGCGTTGGAGCGGACCCAGTCCAGTTCCTCGCTCAGGCGCTTAGCAAGCTTAGCGTCCTTCTTGCCCTGAACTTCGAGGCGGGCACGCTTCTTCTCCAGGTAGGTGGAGTAGTTACCCTCGTAGGGGTACAGGTTACCGCGGTCAACCTCAGCGATCCACTCGGCAACGTGGTCGAGGAAGTAACGGTCGTGGGTAATCGCGATGACGGCACCCTCGTAGGACTGCAGGTGCTGCTCCAGCCAGAGCACGGACTCTGCGTCCAGGTGGTTAGTGGGCTCGTCAAGCAGCAGCAGGTCAGGCTTCTGCAGCAGCAGCTTGCACAGTGCCACGCGGCGGCGCTCACCACCGGAGAGGTGGGTGA
This sequence comes from Rothia mucilaginosa, assembly GCA_963538455.1. Lineage (GTDB taxonomy): Bacteria > Actinomycetota > Actinomycetes > Actinomycetales > Micrococcaceae > Rothia. The sequence continues at coordinate 26,739 of CAUTHR010000006.1, forward strand.
CGGGCATGTCAGCGGGCGGGCAGCGTAGCGCTTCCATTGCCTGCTCCAGCTGGGAGTCGAGGTCCCATGCGTTAGCGGCGTCGATAGCTTCCTGCAGCTGACCCATTTCTTCCATGAGGGCGTCAAAGTCAGCGTCGGGCTCAGCCATGAGTGCGGAGATTTCGTTGAAGCGGTCCAGCTTGGACTTGATCTCGCCCACGCCCTCTTCAACGTTGCCCAGAACGGTCTTCTCTTCGTTCAGCGGCGGCTCCTGCATGAGGATGCCCACGGTGTAGCCTGCGGTCAGGCGCGCCTCACCGTTGGAGGGCTGGTCGAGGCCAGCCATGATCTTCAGGATGGTCGACTTACCCGCACCGTTCGGACCGACCATACCGATCTTGGCGCCGGGGAAGAACGACATCGTCACGTCGTTAAGGATGACCTTGTCGCCCACAGTCTTGCGGGCCTTGATCATCTGATAAATAAATTCAGCCATAGTTACCTATTTTAGCGTGGATTCGGCTGAGGGTACGAGAGTTTTTGAGGGTACGAGAGTTTTGGGGTGCCTGCTATGCGGAGTACCGCACGGGTATTAGACTCGAAGCTATGAGCACAAACCCCTCCCCCAAACTTCTGGCACCCGAGGACCTCGAACATACCGTTGACCGCTTCGCGCTCGCCATGCCGCTGGCGACGCGCGATCAGCCGTTCGGGCCCGAGCACACGGCGTACCGGGTGGGCGGCAAGATATTCGCCATGTACACGGAGGGCATCGGCTACCCCATCGTGAACCTCAAAACCGACCCGGAAGAATCAGAGGTGCTGCGGCGCATCTACCCGAGCATCATTCCGGCGTGGCACATGAATAAGCGGCACTGGATTTCTGTGGGTGCCGGCGAGGGCGTAACCGAGCGGGTTCTGGAGGAGCTGGTGGAGGATGCGTACCTGCGCGTCATGTACTCGCTGCCCAAGGCGAAGCGGCCCATCGAGTTCCGCGAGCGCCCGGTCCCCGAAAAGCGCTAGGCAGAAAAGTACTGGGCGGAAAAGCGTCAGGTACAGAGGCACGAGCGGAGAAGCGCGCGTAGCCGGAGAACCCGTGCGAGGACCAGCAGAAATAATGCACCAGAATTTTTGCATTAAATAGTGGAGCGGGTGAGCACCGGTCCGGACCACCGGCTTGCTCACCCGCTTTGCAAAGCACATTCCTATCCGCGACGGGGTGGGTCATCAACCACGATGAACGCTCGAACCACCAAGCTCCCATCCCACATGTTGCGGGGTTCCGTACCATGCACCACTTGTGTGAATACGTGATAGTTGAGTGGCTCCCTTGCCAGACCTCCTATGCAGAGGAGGCGCTCACATGGGTGCGCTGAATATTTCCCTTGAGTGACTCAGCTACGTCATGCGATGCAGCTGAGAGGGGATCGCTGTCTTCGCCCGAACTACCGGCACGGACGAATGTGTGCTCTCGGGAATAATAATAACCTTTTTGCATTAAAGTGTCACTTTCGGCTTGAGGTATTCCGCAAGCACTTATTGAGCATATTTCAGGTGTTTTGTAGCACCGAACCCACATATCCAATCAGGACAAATTACCCACGGATTTTAACCCCCGGAAAATCAAGGAGGGGCCGCCCTAAACCTTCCTTATATCGCCTCCACATGGGCTAATACCCACTTAAAGCAATATGTAGAAAAGTTAGTGCGGCCCCTCATTATTTGAAATAAAAATAGGATAAACCCCTAATCAGGGCGATTATCTGTGGGGTTATCTGGGATTTATCTGGAGTTTATCCATAGTTCCCCGGATCGACCCGTTACTCAGTGCGACCCGTTACTCGCTGAATTCCACCTTCTCGAAGCTCATGGTGCCATCAGCGTGAGAGACAACAGTATTCGGGTCACGCTCACGACGAGCCGCCGCGTACGCATCATGGCTTGCCTCATCAACCCAGCGGGTCACCACGAAGTAGTCGCCACCCTCATCCAGGGGGCGCCAGAGCTCAAAACCCTCAAAGCCGGGGAAAGAGTCAGCAATGTGGCGGGCAGCGGCAAAGCGCTTCTCCAGCTCAGCGTGGTTGTCGTCAACGACAGTCAAACGGTGAACCTTAACAACGGACATGTGTCCTCCTTCTGTTGAGTACGTGCTTTCAACGATGAAAGCGGGTTACAACCTCGCACCAGCTATAGGTAGGCTAGGTTCTTAGCGAGGTTAACCTCAGCATAACGGTTCACGGGCACAAAAAAATAGGGGTTAGCGCCAACTAACAGTTATATGACGCTAACCCCCATTCAGAGAATCACGAGGCGCCCACAGGCACCTATTCGAGGCTTAGGATTCCGGCTGGGTCTGCACGGTATCAGGCTGTGCTGCCTCATGCTGTGCGGTATCGGCATGAGCCACACTCTCGGTCTGCGGTGCGGGGTTCTTCTTCGCCTTCTTCTGAGCCGCCTTCGCCGGGTTCGCAAAATGCACCCCGTGCTCAGCCAAGAAGCGGCGATCCTTCTTATCCCACTGCTCCACCGGGTACGCCTCCAACAGATCCGGGCGGCGCTCCAGGGTGCGCTCAATCTGACGGTCACGACGCCAACGCGCAATCGCACCGTGATTACCCGACAGCAGCACCTCCGGCACCTCACGGTCACGCCACACGGCGGGCTTCGTGTACACCGGATACTCCAGCAGACCACCCGTATGCGACTCCTCCTCCAGGGAGGCGGGGTTACCCATCGCGCCCGGAATCAGGCGGGTAATAGCCTCAATCATTGCCATGACCGCAACCTCACCGCCGTAGAGCACGTAGTCGCCCAGGGACACGGGCATCACGCGGAAGCTCTCCTGCGCCCAGTCCAGCACACGCTCGTCAATGCCCTCGTAGCGCGCCGGAGCGAAAACAATATGCTTCTCCTCCGCCAGCTCATACGCCATCGCCTGATCGAAAACGGCACCCGCCGGGGACGGGACAATCAGCAGCGGGCGGGTATCAGACTCAGTGCCCGCAGACTCAGAGCCCTCAGCGGCATCTTCGGTAGCTACCTTCAGCGGGGAGGCGGCAAGCACCTCATCCAGCGCCAAACCCCACGGCTCCGCCTTCATCACCATACCCGCGCCACCACCGTACGGGGTGTCATCCACCGTGCGGTGACGATCAAACGTGTACTCACGCAGATCGTGCAGGTGCAGGTCCACCAGGCCCTTCTCGCGCGCCTTACCCAGCAGGGACAGCTTCAGCGGCTCCAGGTACTCGGGGAAAATCGTGACCACATCGTAGCGCACGGACTACTCCCCCGCCTGCTCGGTTGCCTGTTCAGAATCCTGCTCAGTGTTCTGGTCTGCATCCTCAACCAGGTCAATCAAACCCGCCGGAGGGGTCAGCAGCACAAAGCCGGGCTCATCCTCGGTCGAAGGAACTACCTCGGGCACAATCTCCTCAACAAAAGGAATCATGATCTCTTCACCCGCACCGGATGCAAGACGCGGCGAACGAGCCAGCTTAATCAGCAGCAAATCCTGCACCGGCATGGTCTGCAGACCGGTCACCTTACCCAACGGCTTACCCACAGCCGGGTTATCCACGGGACTCTCACCCTCGGGCACATCCGCCAGCAGGTACACGGGCAGGTTCACCAGCTCCTGCTCGTAGAAGCCCTCTTCATCGCCCTCATCCTCGGGAACCTCGTAGACCAGGCGGCTACCGCGCAGCTCCTCAGCCTGGTTGCGGGTAGTCACCTCATCAAAACGGACCACCAGAATCTTCTTGTTCCAGCGGGCACCGGCAACCGTCAGCTCACCGGTGGGCGCCACCGAAGCGGCAGCAGAGCCGGGCTTGAAATTCTCGATACCGAGCACCTCACCGCGGGCAAAACGCTCCTGCGGGGCATCAGTAAAGAGCTGAACCGTCACCTCACCACGAATACCGTGAGGCTTACCGATACGAGCCACCACAACCTGCATAATTTTCCTCCGCTGGGTACAAGCCAAAAACTTACGCCGTGCACGTGCACGGCTCCCACTATTCTACCGGGCACCCCGGGCGGACGCATTCTGCCGCCTCGCCCCTCCCTGCCTCCCCTACCCCGTGGCGGCCGGGGCGGGCGCTCTCGAGCAGAGCCCGGGTACGCGAGCGCCCCCGCCTCCGGAAATCCGGAAGCGGGGGCGCTTCAAACGTTACGAGCTAGCGTCGCTTCTTGTCGGTGTCGATAATGTCGATACGCATCGGCTCGCCATCAGAAATAGCGTCCATCACCAGACGGATGCTCTTGGCGGTGCGACCGGACCTGCCGATAACTCGGCCCAGGTCATCCGGATGCACGCGAACCTCAAGGGTCTCGCGGTGACGCTGGGTGCGCAGGCGCACCTTCACGTCCTCCGGACGATCGACAATCCCTCGAACCAGGTGTTCGAGTGCGTCAGCCAACATGATTACTCAGCTGCTTCCTCAGCCTCAGCCTCGGGAGCTGCTTCCTCAGCAGCCTCTTCAGCCTTCTCAGCCTTGGGGGTGATAGCCTCGGGCAGGATCACGGAACCCTTCTCGGGAACAACGAACTCAGCCTTAGCCTCGACGGGCAGAACCTTGGACTCTGCCTTCTCGCCCTTGAATGCAGCCCAGTCGCCCGAGAGCTTCAGCAGAGCCAGAACCTGCTCGGTCGGCTGTGCGCCGACGGAGAGCCAGTACTGAGCACGCTCAGAGTTGATCTCGATACGCGAGGGGTGCTCGGTCGGGTGGTAAATACCAATCTCTTCGATAGTCTTACCGTCGCGCTTGACGCGCGAATCAGCGATCACGACGCGGTAACGAGGATCGCGGATCTTACCCATACGCTTGAGACGAATCTTAACAGCCACTTTAGTGGTTACTCCTGTTTCATAATTTGGTGCGAGGCACGCGGTTCAGCACCCGTGGGGCGGGCCATTCACGGCGCCTCTATGGACACAACGGCGCGCGAAGAGAGGGGTCGCGCGTCGCCGGGTACTCAGCTAGGGTATCAGAGCCCAAGATTTTAAGCTAGCGACACGGAAAAATAATTGCCCAAGGCACCGAACATCACTTTTAAACGGCGTTCTGTGCCCTGTGATGCACCCGTGATGTGCCCGGCTACTCGGCTCAGATAGCTACGCCCGGCGAGCCGCGGCATAGTCGTAGCGTAGCCGCCGCTAGTCGAGGTTGCCAGGAATCGGGGCACTAGGAGTCGAGGTTGCTCAGCTCCAGAGTCTCCCCCGTCTCCAGGGCGCGGTAGCACTCACGCAGACGCTCCACCATCGACGAGCGCACGTAGCCGTCCAGGTTCTCCGGAGCAACCCACTCATAGGTCACCAGCTCAGCATCCTGCAGGGTAATCTTCGTATCCGCTGCGATCACGCCGCCGTCATACATGTAGTAGGTCGAATCGCCCCACACGCCCAACGCCAGACCGTGGAAAATCAGCAGCACACGACCCAGCTTCACATCCAGGCCAAGCTCCTCCGCAATCTCACGCTCACAACCGGGCTTGGGCGCTTCGCCCGCCTCCACGGTACCGCCGGGAAGAATCCAGCCGTCCTTATAGTTCGGCTTCACCAGCAGCATCTCGCCGCGCTCATTACGAATCAGCGCGCCCGCCGCCAAACGGCGCGTGGGCAAGGTGGCGATAAAAGCCTTCAGCTCTTCATCGCTCAGATAGGAATCCTTCATGGCTTCTTTCCTTTAGCGGTCGGTTTTCTTCGCAGCGCGCTGCCTGATGCTACGCACTATACCCAGGGCACGCTCACGCAGTCCAGAGGGTGCCTGCTCCGTGGACGGGGCAACATCCTCCACCGTGCGGTAGTGGCCTTCACGCAAATCATCAATCAGAGTGCGCTTCTTGGTCGAGCGCTCAGCGCTCGCGCTACCACCCGGATGCACCAGCTCAGCATCCGCCACCGGGCGGGCGTGCTTCTTCATCTGAGTCTGCTCAAAAGAACGCAACACAGTGGGAATCAGAGCAGATTCCACGGTGGCATTCAGCGCAAAGAGTGCGGCAGCCACCGAGAACTTACGGCTCGCCTTACCCTGAGCGCGACGGCGGCGCGCCACATTCGCCAGGGTCAGGGCGATAGCGCTCTGAGCGGTCACGTCTGCGCCCAGGACAAGACCTACACGGCGGGTCTTGGCGCGAATCTGCTCGGCGGTCAGACGCTTCTTCGAGGTAGGCTTTTTCGAGGTAGCCCGTGCGGAGGTGGCTACCTGCGTTACCTGAGTCGCCTGAGACGGCGCATCTTCAGCGGATGCGTTCTCGGCCGGTGCGTCATCAGATGGTGCGTCCTCAGCCGGGGTCGCCTCGGCCTGCGATGCGGCAGACTGCTCTACCGCAGACTGTTCTGCGGCAGGCAGTTCTGATGCAGAGTTAGCGGAGTGCGGTGCCAGGGCAGCCCTCAAATGCGCAAGAATAGCTTCTTCTTCCTCCGGGGTGAAGTTCCTGCCACCCGTAGGCTGGTTCGCGTCGTCCCTATCGGAATCGCGGTCCTGCTCGTAGGGAGCCTCGAAGTCATCAAAGGGTTCAGAGTCCAGAACGTCTTCTTCCTCATCAAGAGCGTCTTCCGGGAAAGACATATGGGTGTACTCGAAGGGAATATGGCCTTCGCTAATGGCGTCCATCCACTCGGCGAGGGTCACGCGGCGACCGGTCGCCACCAGCCGGTAGCTACGCTCCATGGGCGAGGGGAAGCCGCCCGGATAAGGTTCAATCTCCTCGTCTTCCTCGAAGGAATCACCCTCTGCGGAGGTGTTCTCAGCGAAGGTAGCCTCGGCAACGGAGTCATCCAGCGGGAAGGTAACGTCCAGTGCCTCATCAGCCGCTTCCGCGTCGACAGAGCTAGTCTCAGCAGTTTCAGCCGCATCTGCAGGCTGCGCGAAGCCCTCATCCTCGTTGCCGAAGACACGCGCCGTGCTAATCGACGCCACATCAAAACCGGTAGTCGGAACCAACGCCAGCTCCGTGGGAACATCCAGCAGCTGCAGCACCGACTCCAACGCCAGGGTGTTGCTCGTATCGCGCAGGTACGCATTCAGGCGGCGACCGGCAATAGAGTCAGCCTCCACACCAAACATCGCCATGACATTAGCGATGCCCTGCTCGATTTCATCCTCATCGGAACCGAAAATCTTCGAACCCGACAGCTCCGGGGCGCTACCGGGAAGCTCCGAGAGCAGATCCTCCAGCACCCCGCCAAAACGTGCGACTTCCTCACGGCTGAGGGCACGGTTCAGGCGCTTAGGCACGCGCTGCCAGGTGAACTCCTCCACGATGTTCTCGTAGGGTTCACCGAACGCCTCCAGGTACCATTCCTCATCCGAGTAGGGTTCGCGGGCGGGCTCCTCATAGACCACCAGGTGCTGCTGGTTCGCGTTGCCCTCAGCAATCAGGGCGTTGCAGTTCAGCAGGCCCAGCAGCGCCATCAAATCCACCGGATCGGCAGAAATGAGGGTCCACTCCCCCGCCGGCGCGGCAACAACCTGCCGAGTACCGGCAGGAAGGTACGCCAAAAGAAGCCCCGTAATCATGTCAATGGGCAGGTCAACGAGCATGGCGGCGTCGCCGTCCACCAAGAACTCCAGCTCACCCTGACCACCTGGCAGCTCTTCCCACATGGTCGCCTCACCCTCAAGGGCGGCACCGGTCACCGGCAGCTGATCCACCAGCTGCGCCACGTAATCCTCAACGGGAGTACCCACGTGCAGGTGGCCGTCAGCGACCTCCAGCACGTTCATGTAGCCCTCATCGTCCACGGCACACAGCACGTAGAGTTGCACCTGATGCTCACCCATCTCGTAGGCGATCAGCTCCGGGGAGGCGGCGGTCGCCTCAATGAGGGCGGCAATCAGCTCCTCATCGGTGGTGGAGCGAGCCATGATGCGGCGGCGCTGAATCTTCTCCTCCAGCTCCATGGTCTGCTCGATGCGCTCATTGCGCTGCTTCTCGGCGGTGCGCTCCTCGTCCTGGGCGCGCAGGTACTCGGGGCTATCCGATTCGCCGGGTCCGGCGGGCGCGGGAGCGTCGTCCCACATGCCGGTGAGCTTATCGACGGTCCACTCTTCGCTCTCCAGGGCGGCGGCGAGGCGGTCAACCTTCGTGCGGTCGTTCCAGGCGCGCTGTTTATCGGGGTCTTCCGCCTTCACCTCATCGTGCATGCTGCGGGCTTCACGAATGAGGTTCAGGATGGTTGCGGCAACGTCGTCAACGGCGGGGTCATCGCTCTCGCTGGAGTAGACGAGGTCGCCCGCCAGTTCAGCGGCGTGCTCCCCGTACTCGAGGGCAATACGCGCCCAGACGGGGGTGTAGCCGGGAAGGATGCTCGAATCATCGTCGAAGCCGTCCGCGAACTCGCCGGCAGGGTCCTCTACAGCATCATCAGCGAAGGCGCGCTGAGACCACGGCGCAACCTGCTCATTCAGCTGATTATCCGCGTTCTCTCGATCCCAATTCTGCTCGTTCTGAGCCATTGATACCTTCCCTTCACACACCCATTCATATGCCCAAACCGGGCACCATACCGGTACGGGTGCGCCCCGTCACCACGTGCGCACCCGTACCACCCCTCACGGGGCTCATATTTGCTCTTACTGCAGGAACTTCTCGAAGCCCTTCGGCAGGTTCATGCTGGACAGATCCATCTCCTGGTTCTGAGCCTGCTGACCGAATGCAGCACCGGCGCGAGCCTGCTGCGCCTTAGCTGCTGCCGCCTCCTGCGCCGCACGCTTCTGCGGGTTGCCGGAGCGAGCCTTCTTCTTCTTGTTGCCCTTCGCGTTCTTACGAGCGCCACCCGCTGCAGCCGCCATACCGGGCATCTGCATACCACCGGGCATGCCGGGCATCTTGCCCGAAGCGAGCTTCTTCATCATCTTCTGAGCCTGAGCGAAACGCTCCATCAGCTGGTTCACCTCAGACACGGTCACACCCGCACCCTTAGCAATACGGGCACGGCGAGAACCGTTAATGATGCGCGGAGCCACACGCTCGTGCGGGGTCATGGAGCGAACAATCGCCTCCACGCGGTCAATCTCGCGCTCATCAAAAGCCTCAAGCTGCTGACGCATCTGAGCCGCACCGGGCATCATCATGAGCAGCTTCTTCATGGAACCGAGCTTACGAATCTGCTGCATCTGAGCCAGGAAGTCCTCAAAAGTGAAGTCTTCCTGATCGATGAACTTCTTCGCCATGCGGTCGGCTTCAGCCTTATCCCACTGAGCTTCAGCCTGCTCAATCAGAGTCAGGATGTCACCCATGTCCAGGATGCGGCTTGCCATACGGTCCGGGTGGAACTGCTCAAAGTCAGTGACGTTCTCACCGGTGGACGCGAACATAATCGGCTTGCCGGTCACCGAAGCCACCGACAGCGCCGCACCACCGCGGGCGTCACCATCAAGCTTAGACAGGACCACACCGGTGAAGTCCACACCCTCGTTGAAGGCGTTGGCGGTGTTCACGGCGTCCTGACCGATCATTGCATCGATGACGAACAGAACTTCGTGCGGCTCAATAGCGTCACGAATGTTACGTGCCTGCTGCATGAGCTCAGCGTCAACACCCAGACGACCCGCGGTATCGACAATCACCACGTCGTGCAGCTTAGCACGAGCCTCAGCCACACCGTCACGTGCCACCTGCACGGGGTCGCCGGTGGGTACGTCAAACTCGCTGGTCACACCGGGGTGCGGCGCGTACACGGGCACACCCGCGCGCTCACCAACGACCTTCAGCTGGGTCACCGCGTTGGGGCGCTGCAGGTCGGATGCAATCAGCATCGGGGTGTGACCCTGGCCCTTCAGCCAGTGAGCCAGCTTGCCAGCCAGGGTGGTCTTACCGGCACCCTGCAGACCCGCCAACATGATGATGGTCGGGCCGCTCTTCGCCATGTTGATGCGGCGGGTAGAGCCGCCGAGGATGCTCACCAGCTCCTCGTTCACGATCTTGACGATCTGCTGGGAGGGGTTCAGCGCCTCGGAAACTTCCGCACCGAGAGCGCGTTCCTTCACGTGGGCGGTAAATTCGCGGACCACGGGGACGGCGACGTCAGCGTCGAGCAGGGCGCGGCGGATTTCGCGGACGGTTGCATCAATGTCTGCCTCGGAGAGGCGGCCCTTGCCGCGCAGGTTCTTAAAAGTTGCCGTCAAGCGGTCGGAGAGAGAATTGAACACGAGCCGTGATCACTTTCTTAACGTTGAGGTGGCCCCCAGCCGCGAAGGCGAACGGGGATGGTTAGTCAGTCTTTAAGGATACAGGATGCGCGCTTTCTCCCCCGCCTCCACCTGTGGATAAGTGGCGCCGGTTCACCCTGAGCTCAGGATTTACGCTCGACAGACACACGACTGACACGCGGCTGACACGCGACTGACACACGGCCAACAACCCTGTACCCCTTCTACAGATGTACTCATCCAACATTCCGCACCCCGCCTCAGCCTGATCAACACGTCAGATAGATTAGATTTTCTAGACAGCCTGGGTTAGAATTCTAAAGGTGTTACGCACGAATGCGTGATACGCCCGAGTGGCGGAATTGGCAGACGCGCCTGACTCAAAATCAGGTTCTTCGGAGTGTGGGTTCGAGTCCCACCTCGGGCACCAACGCACAAGCGGCGGGAAAGTTTGACGCTTTCCCGCCGCTTTTTGCGTATCCACCCCGCTTTTTGCGTATCCACCACACGTTTTCTGTATCCACCCTGCACGCGAACTTCTACGCCCGCCCGCGCATCAGATGCGGCAACGATAGAGGCACGAGAAGAGACACAAGAAACCGCCGCCCAGCCGTGAGAATTCACGACCGGGCGGCGGTTTCTATGCATCGAGTGGTTTCTATACATCGGGCAGTATGTTCCGGGAACTAACCCCGGCTACCCCTCAAAAAATCACTCAGTAAGAGTGAGCGGCTTAGCGCTTGACCTCGTCCTCCTCGTAAGGACGCAGAGCCTCACGCTCGCCCTCAGCACCGGAGACGCGGTGTACCTGAACCATGTTGGTGGTACCTGCGCGGCCTGCGGGAGCACCGGCAGCAACGACGACCAGGTCGCCAGCTTCTGCCAGACCGTTGCTGAGCAGGTACTCATCCACGAAGTGGAACATATCTTCCTGATCGGTGATCATCTCAACCTGCTCAGCGTCAACACCCCACAGCATGGAGAGGAAGGAGCGAACCTTCGGGCTGGTGGTGAACGCAACAATCGGGGTCTCGGGGCGCAGACGTGCCAGACGACGCGCCGAGTCACCGGACTGGGTGAAGGTCACGATGAGCTTCGCATCCAGCTGGTCGGCGATGTTCACTGCCGCACGAGTGATTGCGCCACCGCGGGTGCGGGGCTTGCGATCCAGCTCGGGCACGCGGTACAGGCCACCCTTTTCGGTGTCCTTGACGATTGCAGCCATTGCCTGCAGGGTCAGGATCGGGTACTTACCGACCGAGGTCTCACCGGAGAGCATTACTGCGTCTGCACCGTCGAGGATTGCGTTAGCGCAGTCAGAAACCTCTGCACGGGTGGGAACGGGGTTGTCGGTCATGGACTCAAGCACCTGGGTTGCTACGATGACGGGCTTTGCCCAGCGGCGTGCCATGTCGATAGCCTTCTTCTGGACGAGGGGAACCTCGGAGAAGGGCAGCTCAACACCAAGGTCACCACGAGCGACCATGATGCCGTCGAACTTGTCGATGATGTCCTGCAGGTTCTCAACTGCCTGGGGCTTCTCGATCTTGGCGATGACGGGTACGCGAATACCCTCTTCTTCCATGATCTTGTGGACGGGGTCAACGTCTGCACCGGTACGAACGAAGGAGAGTGCAATGATGTCTGCACCCATCTTCAGTGCGAAGCGCAGGTCGTTTGCGTCCTTCTCGGTCAGCGCGGGCAGGGAGACTGCTGCGCCGGGCAGGTTGATGCCCTTGTTGTTGGAGATGGGACCGCCGACGACCACGCGGGTGCGAACACGGGTGGGGGTAACTTCAATTGCTTCGAGGCGGATCTTGCCGTCGTCGAGCAGGAGCTTGTCGCCGAGCTTGACGTCGCCGGGCAGGCCCTTGTAGGTGGTGCCACAGATTTCTGCGGTACCTTCAACGTCTTCGGAGGTGATGGTGAAGTCTGCGCCGGGCTCAAGGTATTCCTTGCCGTTTGCGAAGCGCTCGAGGCGGATCTTGGGGCCCTGCAGGTCGGCGAGGATTGCAACGTCCTTACCGAGCTTTGCAGACTGTTCACGGATGGTGTCGTAGCGTGCCTGGTGCTCGGCGTGGTCACCGTGGCTCATGTTCAGACGGGCGACGTTCAGGCCAGCCTTGATTGCCTCGGAGATCTTCTCGGGGGACTCGATTGCCGGACCGATGGTTGCAACGATTTTTGCGCGCCTCATGTACCTAACCTTTGTGTGTTGTTTTGTGTGACCATTGGAGGTTCACACTGGTTTTCCGGGGAAGACTAACGTCAAATTCCCAATTATTCCCACGCGTTCTAACAGTTAACCACGTGCCGGATGTGTGGGACTCTTTCTCAATTATAGGGGTTTTAAGCCCGCTTGGGTATGGTTCCCCCAACTCTTTCCATCGAAGAATTTGTGTTTCACGTCGCATCCTGGACACTGCCTCGCACCCACTACCCCAACTCACCCCGGAAAGTAAATTAGGGTACTTTTCACCCTTAGAAACCAGCCATTCAATCATTACGCAATATTTAGTCACACTCGAGAACCTTCGGGCGTGTTTCAAAAACATAGAGACACTCAGAGTGGGCTATGAGAAGATAGATAGGGCATCCAAGGACTAGGCGATTTCACATTTTCGCGCGCCTAGCCTATATTGGAACCCATAATTAGTATTTGAAATGCGAAATATATCTGGAAGGTTCACAGATGACTACTCGCGTGCTGATTATCTTCGGCTCTACCTACGGCTACACCGAACAGTACGCCACCTGGCTGGCAGAAGATCTGCGTGCACTCCCGCAGGCTCCCGAAGTTGAGATTGTCCCCGCCTCCAAGGTCACCCCCGAGCAGGCAGAGGCATTCGACGCCTTCGTAATCGCCGGCAGCGACTACGGTGGATTCCTCAACGGCGCACCGGCACTTCGCAAGAAGATCCTGCCGGTCATTGCACCCAAGAAGAACCGCACCGCGTTCTTCACCGTCTCCTTCACCGGTGAATACTCCAAGAAGCTGCTGGACAAGGCCGTCGCCAAGAGCTACACCCCCGAACTGACCGAAGGTCGCCCCGTCTATCACCTGCGTGGCGGCATCGACTTCGACAAGATTTCGCTGGCTCACAAGACCGCCCTGAAGGGTCCGGTGCGCGCATGGCTCATGGCGAACCCGCACCCGAACGAAGGTATTCAGCAGATGCTCGAATGCTACAAGACCGGCAAGGCTGAGTACATCGACCGCGAGACTCTCAAGCCGCTGGTTGAGGACATCGCAAAGTTCCTCTAAACCCTTCGGGAAACACAAACTTTCGTTGACCCCGCCTGCCCCTCTCGAGCAGGCACGGCAAGAAGCCGAGAGAGCGGGCGGGGCTCACCGAGATAAACGTGCCAACAGGCACCATAGCGTGGTCGATGACTCTTCATCTCTCCTGCATCGACCATGAAGCTCCGGGTACCGGTGCGAGGCCGCGCCAATTACAGTACCCGGAACATGAGGGGTGGGTCTTTGTGTGTGCGGCCCACCCCTTTCCTTATGCCCCGGCAGCACCCCCGACTATGCCCCAGCTGCGCCCCGATACGGCAGTCCACAGAGTGAAATTCGTAGCACCCCGGCGTGTCGCACGCCCAAAATTTTTCGCAAAAATTTGAGCCCATAAATGCACCGACAAGCCGCAAAATAAAACATGCTCACCAAAGACCCCAAGCTACTGTGCACTCCGTGAAAATTATGCCGCCAGGATGACACTCCAAAGCATTGCGCACAGCGGTGCAGGTACCGTAGGCTGATAGCTGTATCAGCCGCTTGACATACCCGGCAACCGACACACACATCACTCAACTACCCCAACATATTCACTTACCCCAACATATTCACTCGCGCCAGAAGCCCCCACACAGGGCCACATCGACGCATCTACCTCTCAAACACAGGCAAAAAACCTATGAAGAAACTCCAGACTGCCGCGCGCTCCGCGGCAGCCCACTCCATCATGGCGTCCGCAGGTGCACTCGCCCTGGTCGCCGCATCCCTCACCTCCGTTCCCGCCGCATTTGCCGCTCCCAGCGCGAGCGCATCGGCTGAGGTCGCCCCCAACGCATCCTACGAGGAACTCACCTACGCTCCCGCCCCGGATGCATCCCTGGTCGAACGCTCCAACCCCGCCATGGGCGCGGGCGAGCGCGAACGCCTGGGCACCACCAACGCGCGCACCGGCGCCGTCTCCCCCGCTTCTACCGCAACTCTGAGCGGTATTTCGGCAAGCGGTATTTCGGCATCCCAGAGCTCCGCGCAGGGTCTGGCGTCCGGTCAGGCACTGGCACCCGGTCAGGCGCTGGCACCCGGTCAAGCACTAGCACAAGGCCGCTCCGCGTGGGCCCCCTCCGGCGGTACCCTCGGCATGGACGTCTCCTCACACCAGCAGAACGTGGATTGGGCGAGCGCCTACGCCGCAGGTTCCCGCTTCGCCTACGTGAAGGCAACCGAGGGCGGCTACTACACCAACCCCTACTTCGCTCAGCAGTACAACGGTTCGGCGCAGGTCGGTATGGTGCGCGGCGCCTACCACTTTGCAAACCCCCGCACTTCCTCGGGTGCCGATCAGGCACGCTACTTCGTGCAGAACGGCGGCGGCTGGAGTGCCGATGGCCAGACCCTGCCGGGCCTGCTGGACATCGAATTCAACCCCTACCCCGCCTACGGCAACACCTGCTACAACATGACCCCGGCGCAGCTGACCGCCTGGACCCGCGATTTCGTGGACACCTACCGTTCGCTGACCGGCCGCGCCCCGATGGTGTACACCGCAACCTTCTGGTGGTCGCAGTGCGTGGGTTCGCAGCAGTTCGGCACCCTGCCGCTGCACCTGGCAAGCTATTCGACCGTGGTCGGTGCAATTCCGGCGGGTTGGAGCGGCTACGACATTTGGCAGTTCACTGACTCCGGCCCGTTCGTGGGTGACTCGAACTTCTTCCCCGGCACCGTGAACGATTTGAAGGTTCTGGCGAAGAACCCCAACGCGGTGCACCGCAACTGGACGAACGGCCAGGATCGTGCGGTTGAGGAGCCCGTGGCAGAAGACCGCGCCGCTCAGGATTCGAACGTGGTGACCACCGCGACCGGTTCGATCGATATTCGTACCGGCATCGGTGGCTTCTGGAATAAGAACCGTGCGTTCTACGGCGACCCGATTGGTACCGAGTACTCCCTGGGTCACGGCGTGTACGCACAGAAGTTCACCAACGGTAAGACTATCTACTGGACGGACTCTCACGGCTCGCACTGGCTGGTCACCGACGGCGGCCTGGACCATAAGTTCCGCTCCGACGTGGCGCGATTCCGCGGCCTGACCACCAACGAGGAAACCCGATCCGACACCATGGCGGTATCCTTCGCCAACGGTGAGGGCGCGTACTGGTCTGCCGCTACCGGAACCCACGTCATCAACGAGCGCGGCGCCATCTACGCGACCTGGCGTGCAGCTGGCATGAAGGGTGCACCCACCGCCGACGAGCAGAACCTGGGCAACGGCATCTTCAAGCAGGAATTCACCGGCAGCACCACCTACGTGTGGTCCGCACAGACCGGCACCCACCGCCTGCACACCGGCGGCGCGTTCTACCACCGCTTCCTGCAGCACCGCGGCACCTGGGGTGCCCCGGCGACCGACGAGACCGTCACCGCCACGGGTGCTCAGGTGCGATTCGCCTCGGGCAAGGTACTGCTTTGGTCGGATGCGTACGGTGCGTACGAGACCAACGGTAATGGCGCAATCTTCAAGCACTGGGAGAAGAACACCGCCCGCTACGGTGCGGCACGCGGCGACGAAACCTATGTAAACGGCGTGTACTACATGGATTTTGAGCGCGGCACGATCCGCTGGACCGCACAGCGTGGCATCTACTAAGTAGCGTGGAATCTACGAAAGAGCGCAGCAGCTACTACAGAGCGTGGAATCTAGTCAACGATAAAACGCGCATATGAAAACGAGGGGCACCTGGCAGAGGTGCCCCTCGTTCTTTTGCTACAGGGCGCATCTTCTGAACAACACAAAAAATCAAGATGCGTTCTGTAGCGGGTGGGTTACCGAGTGAGTAGAGAACCCGGCTATGTTACCCGTGCCGGCAGGTAAATTTATGTCGAGGCGGTGCGCCGCCTCAAAGCGTTATTGCGGAAGCGTTATTGCGGAATTGTCCAAGAATCTCGGATTAGTGTGGCGGACATAGTCCCCATTGACTATGTCCGTGGGGCCCACACTAATCTTGTGAGACCTCTTCCGAAGGTGTCTAGAGGGGCGCCTGACCGGAAGTAGGACTCAGCGGTGAATAACGGCACGGTACGAAGATGCTGAAATTCACCCGGGTATGGCGTTCCGGGAGAAGGAATCGATATCTAGGAGGGCCGAAACCTTCACACGTCATATCCCTTATCTATAGGGTAGGTGCATGGGCGCTCGAAACCTATCTCTTCGGCAAATATTACGCCTCAACCACTGGTTGAATGTTTATAATTGAAGTATGTATTTTAAGGTCATTAGATGTCAAATAAGATGCTCTATTGAACCAATTTAGTGAGATTTTTGAGATAATCTCCGGATATTTCAAAAATAAATTCCCGCGTATATTACGTTTAGGTGCCTGGCACTCACAGGGGCGTTTTCAGCCCCTTACGATAACGGCTCTCAAAAACCCGTAGCTATAAACCGGTAGTTATAAACCCGTACCCAAAACCCGAGCCCTAAAACGCCGCATTAAAACACTAAGGCGCACCCCGCGTCGTATGCACAGCAGAAAGAGTACCCCTACTCCCCCGCCACACGGGATGCGCCCTAGGCGTTATATAACTATCGAAGCTACCGGCAAGACCCCAGCCGAGTGAGACTTTGAAGCCCTACCGGGCGCCTCGGATCATCCGCCAGCTTAGAGGCTAGCGAAGTCCAGAACCATACGGCCGGTAATCTTACCTGCCGCCATTTCCTCGAAGACAGCCGGTGCCTCATCAACCGCACGCAGCTGAACCACCGGAACCACGATGCCGTCAGCACCGAACTGGAACGCCTCCGCCAGATCCTGACGAGTGCCCACCAGGGAGCCCACCACGCGGATGCCGTCCAGAATAATCTTCACGATGGACAGCTCCATCATCTCCGAGGGCAGGCCAACAGCCACCACGGAACCGCCCGCACGAACCGACTCAACAGCCTGGTTGAACGCAACCTTCGACACCGCGGTCACCACAGCAGCGTGAGCGCCACCGCCGGTCAGCTCGCGAATACGAGCCGGAACGTCCTCAACCTCACGGCCGTTGATGATGTGATCAGCGCCGGTCTCACGAGCCAGAGCCAGCTTGTCGTCGTTGATGTCAACAGCGATAACCTTGGCGCCGAAAACCTTCTTAGCGTACTGAACAGCCAGGTTGCCCAGACCGCCAGCACCGTAAGCGACCAGCCACTGACCCGGACGGACCAGCGACTCCTTGATTGCCTTGTAGGTGGTCACACCAGCGCAGGTAATGGAGCTAGCCTGCGCCGGGTCAAGGCCCTCGGGAACCTTCACAGCGTAATCAGCGGTCACCAGGGTGTACTCGCTCATGCCGCCGTCAACCGAGTAGCCTGCGTTCTTCACCGAACGGCACAGGGTCTCACGGCCCGAGGTGCAGTACTCACAGTGGCCACAGCCCTCGAAGAACCAAGCCACCGACACGCGGTCGCCTTCCTTCAGGGACTCAACACCCTCGCCGACCTTGACGACACGACCGATGCCCTCGTGGCCCAGAATACGGCCCGGAACCTCACCGAAGTCACCGGAAGCCACGTGCAGGTCGGTGTGGCACACGCCCGAGTACTCAATCTTCACGAGCGCCTGACCGTGACCGACAGCCGGAACGGGAACCTCACGGACAACAACCGAACCGTCAACCTTCTCAGGGACAACAACAGCCTTCATGGTTTCCTTGCACATGATCTAAACTCCTTAGTCATCGGTGGCCGCGCTCAAGCCGCAATCTGCAATCTGCGCCGTGCAACCTAGCGGGGTGGGCGCGTGTATTCTTTACATTTCCACCGTAAAATGATGAGCCGCCAATCTAAAGGTTTACCCCCGAATATGACAGAGGGGTTATTTAGGGGTCGGCACGCGAGCGAGGATGAGCTTTCGATAAGGTCTATTCCGACCAATGCGCTAAACCGCCAAAGGTTGATATGACGCTATGACGAACCGACACAGAAGATGAGAATGCCTCCCAAACCAGCGGTCTGGGAGGCATTCAGAAAAAATTTAAATATTAAGTTTGAGGCGCATACCACCCTAAAGAAAGGGTTCAATCTGCACCTATACGATTCCTACAAGCTCAGAGCAGCTCGTAGCCACTCATAGCCGCCGACTAGCAACAGAACCTAGAAGCAGAAAGCAACCTCAATATAGCCGGCACCGCGCTCACCCGGACCATTCGGAGCGTTCAACGCCCAACCCAGGTCCATGATGCGCACCGTAGAATCCATGAACGTACCGCCGCCAGCGCCACCGCCGCCAGCTGCACCGAACCCACCGCATAGCGGGCACGAGCCGAATCATTATTCCACTTCTGCGACACCACACGAGCCGAAACGCTCAACGCAGCACCGGAGCCGCCGCCGCCATAACCGGCGCCACCGCCTCCAGAAACCACCGACTGGTAGCCGTTAAACAGCTCGCCAGCGTTCGACGGGCGGTTATCGGTACCCTCCGGAGTCTGATCCCACTGGTACGAATAGCTCGCCACACCATCGGCGCCCTTCGCGCGGAAACCGCTCGCACCCGCCGCACCGGCAGTCGCAGTGCTCACCAGCTTCTGAGTGGAGGTGCTCGAAAAACCAATCACCGAACCATCAACAGTCGGCGGGTTCAGCTTCTCACCGCCAGCGCCGCCCACACCACCGGCAGCGCCCGAACCCGGGTTCACCGTCAGAATCGGATTAGACTGCGCCTCGTACGAGGTGAAACCAACAAAACCGGGCGAACCGTCGCCGTCACCCGAACCAGCGCCACCACCGGTGCTGAACTGGTGCTCACCACCGGAGCTATCGAGCGAATAGTGCGCGGTCGGACGCACAGCACCCGCATTCGCGGGGTTCGGCAGAACCGTCGCATACGATGCCAGCACACCGGCACCGCCGCCGCCACCGGCAACAATCATCGGCACGCCATCCACCTCAATAGCGGACGAACCACCGCCGGACGCCGAATACAGCACAGCGCTCATGCCGCCGCGACCGGTCACACCGCCAGAAATGCGGGTCAAATCGTTAATTGCAGAAACAACATTCGCGGGAACCGGCGAAGAAGCCTTCGAGGAGCCACCCACACCGTAGCCGTCGCCGCCCTCAGCAGGGTTCAGCTCGCCATTACCGATACCGCCCGAACCGGCAGTCAACCTAATAGTCTGGCCGCCGCGCACAGCCATAGAACCCTCCACCATGGCGCCAGAACCGGCATCCGCCACAGTGTAGTTCGTGCCGCCAGCACCGCCCACAGCGGTAAAACGCATACGCTTAGCGCCCGCAGGAACCGTCAGCACACGGACCTTCTTCACGCCGTCACCGGCAGTGACCATCGTCGAATCCTCGTAGGGGCCGGTGCACTCGCCTTCCTCATCAGAAGCCGCATACGCCGGAATCACCGACGACGCCACAACGACCGGGGCAGCCCACGCCGCACCAGCCACCAGGCGGCGGCGCGACAGACCCGGACGAGAAGAAGGAGAAACGGCGAGCGAAAAATCGCCGGAAGAAGAGCTCACGATAAAATCCTGTACGTTGAGTGGGTGTTTCTAAACGCAGACGAGGCAGACATCACCACTTGAAGAGCCTCATACTCCTTACGCGGATGCCCACCACATGCAATACCTCTATTATGCCTTCTCAGCGGCCTAAATCCACGCACGGCGCCACCGCATACCAGCCTATGAATTCTGCATACGCTTGGAAGAACGCCAGAGTGGAGAAGCAGGTACAAAAAACCGCCGGACGGGGGGCGCTCCCCCATCCGGCGGTTTTCTATGGAATGTAGATGAAAGCTAGGAGCCCTTCGTCTGGGAGCCCTTCGTCTAGGAGTCCTTCGTCGAAGACTCAGAAGAGTCAGAATCCTCGGCAGGCTCTGCCTTCTCGGTTGCCTTCTCCTCAGCGTCACCTGCAGACTCAGCTGCGGCAGGCTTCGGAGCGAACTCCGCAGGAGCCGGCTCAATACCCGCAGCAGCCTTCGCCGCCGCACGACGACCAGCCACCACAAAACCAGCAGCACCCAGCAGAACCAGCAGCAGAGCAGTCCACACGTGAATACGAACGCCCCAGAGCATCTCCGAGGTATCGATACGCAAGAACATCTCAATGAAGAGGCGACCCACACCGTAGTAGAACACGTACAGCCACAGGGTCTGACCCAGCTTCAGCACGCCCTTACGGCCCAGCCACAGCAGCAACGCCACACCCAGCAGGTTCCACAGCGACTCGTACAGGAACGTCGGATGGAACAGCGTACCCGCCGGATACTGGGTCGGGAAATTACCACTCGAGGCGCTAATCTCCAGGCCCCACGGCAGAGTCGTCGGCTTACCGAACAGCTCCTGGTTGAACCAGTTACCCCAGCGGCCAAACGCCTGAGCCAACAGAATACCCGGCGCTACCGCATCCGCAAAAGCCGGGAAATTAATCCCGTAGCGGCGGCAACCATACCAGGCGCCCAACGCACCAACCGACACGGCGCCCATAATGCCGATGCCGCCCTCCCAAATCTTCAGGAAAGCCCACGGATCAGCAACATTCGGACCGAAATAGCTACCCGGGTCAGTAATCAGCACGTGGTAGGCGCGGGCACCAATAATGCCCGCCGGAATAGCCCACATCGCCACGTCGAAAACGCGCTCAGGAGTACCGCCCGCCGCCTTCCAACGGCGAGAACCCAGCCACAAGCACACCGCCATACCCGCAAGAATACACAGGGCATAGAAATGCACACGGAACGGGCCCAGCTGCAGGTACGAAATGTTCGGAGACGGAATCGAACCCAGCGGAATCGAAGCCAGCGCGTTAGCTACCGGCACGCTCGCCAGCGACAGCACATCAGACATTAGCCTTCACGCCCCGCCAGCTCACGGGTCAGCTTAGCCACCGCCTCAACACCGCCAGAAGCCAAAGCCTTCACCAGCGCGGTACCGACAATCACGCCGTCCGCATACTCGCCAATCTCCTCAACGTGGGCACGAGTCGAAACGCCCAGACCCACGCACGCACGAGGCGCACCGGCAGCCTTAATGTCCGCAACCAGGGTGCGAGCCGCCTCCGACACGGAGGTGCGGGCACCGGTCACGCCCATCACCGACACGGCGTACACGAAGCCGCTCGACGCCTTCGCAATGGTCGCCAGACGCTCCGGCGAAGAAGACAGAGCAGCCAAGAAAATACGATCCAGACCGTACTCGTCAGAAGCCTCAAACCACGCCGACGCCTCATCAGGCACCAGGTCCGGGGTGATCATGCCCGCGCCACCGGCAGCCGCCAAATCACGCGCAAAATTCTTCACACCGTACGCCAGAACCGGGTTCCAGTACGTCATCACGACAACCACAGCGTCGGTCGCCTCGGTAATGCGGCGGACCGCCTCAAACAGCTGAGGAAGCTTGAAACCGTTCTCCAGCGCCACGCCGGTCGCCTTCTGAATCACCGGACCGTCCATGACCGGGTCGGAGTAGGGAACGCCCAGCTCAATAATGTCCGCGCCGTTATTGCCCAGGGCAATCGCCGCGTCAATCGACTCATCCAGGGTCGGGAAGCCCACCGGCAGGTAGCCAATCAGCGCCGCACGGCCCTGCTTCTCGCACTCAGCCAGACGAGCCGCCAGAGGCGAATCGGGGTTAGCAGTCGGGAACGTACCGTCCAACACCTCAAAGGGTGCAGCCTGAGAAATAGCGTCCTGGTAGCTCATTACTTAGCCTCACTTTCAGCCTGTGCGTTCTGTGCAGCGGATGCGGCAGCTTCCTTATTACCGGTCATCAGGGTCGAGGACGGAATCGCCTTACCCAGACCGAACCACTTCAGCGCGGTCTCCATGTCCTTATCGCCACGACCCGACAGGCAGACAATCATCGTCTTCTCGCGTGCCGCCTCCGGATCCTCAGCAGCCCAACGCTGGCACACGCGCAGCGCACCCGCCAGAGCGTGCGAAGACTCAATCGCCGGGATAATGCCCTCGGTACGGCAGAGCAGACGCAGAGCGTCCATCGCCTCAGTGTCGGTCACCGGCTCGTAGGTCACGCGACCAATATCGGACAGGTACGAGTGCTCCGGGCCCACACCCGGGTAATCCAGACCGGCAGAAATCGAGTGGGACTCAATGGTCTGACCGTCCTCATCCTGCATCAGGTAGGTCATCGCGCCGTGCAGCATGCCCGGGCGACCCAGAGTAATGGTCGCCGCGTGACGACCGGTCTCCACACCGTCGCCGCCAGCCTCAAAACCGTAAATCTCGACCGAAGAATCATCCAAGAACGCGTGGAACAGACCAATCGCGTTCGAACCGCCACCCACGCAGGCAGCAATACCATCGGGCAGGCGGCCGGTCTCAGCCAGAATCTGCTCGCGCGCTTCCTCACCGATAGCGTCGTGGAAGAAACGCACCATCGCCGGGAACGGGTGCGCACCGGCGGCAGTACCCAGCAGGTAGTGGGTGTTCTCAACGTTCGCAACCCAGTCGCGCAGCGCCTCATTAATGGCGTCCTTGAGGGTGCGGGAACCGTTCTGAACCGCAATCACCTTCGCGCCCAGCAGCTGCATACGAGCCACGTTCAGCGACTGACGCTCAGTGTCTTCCTCACCCATGTAGATCACGCACTCCATGCCGAAGAGCGCAGCCGCGGTTGCAGTCGCAACACCGTGCTGACCCGCACCAGTCTCAGCAATCAGACGGGTCTTACCCATACGCTTAGCCAGCAGAGCCTGACCAATCACGTTATTAATCTTGTGGCTACCGGTGTGGTTCAGGTCCTCACGCTTGAGGAACACACGCGCACCAGCATGCTCAGAGAACTTCGGAACCTCAGTCAGCAGCGACGGACGGTTCGAGTACTCAGCCGAGAGGCGCTGGAACTCGGCAATGAACTCGGGGTCATTCTTCGCCTCGTTAAAGGTCGCCTCCAACTCATCCATGGCGGCGATCAGCGACTCGGGCATCCACCGCCCGCCGTACTCACCAAAATAGGGGCCGGGGGCATTCTTCAACGACTCGCCGTTGAGGAAAGCATCTGCCAGGTTCTCGCTCATCACTATTCCTTCCCTGGATGGTTACCGCCGGATGCGCCGCGGGTAGGGCGGGGCACCGGGCCTGATCACAGCGAAACACCACGCAACCGCGGGTAGGGCGGGGCGGCGTTCGCACATATTCCCCTATAGTACCCGGGTGCAGGCGGTGAACAGTACCCTGGGGTGCACATGACCATTCCTAGGACATGTGACGTTCGC
Source organism: Rothia mucilaginosa (assembly GCA_963538455.1). GTDB lineage: Bacteria > Actinomycetota > Actinomycetes > Actinomycetales > Micrococcaceae > Rothia. The sequence goes on from CAUTHR010000006.1 coordinate 50,338, forward strand.
CCGGGTGGGTGCGTTTGGCAGGGTCGGGGACGCGCTGGTTGAGGGGCGCGCGGTAAGGTCAAGCAGGCGCGGCAAGCTACAGCAGCTCGCGCAGCTCCTCCATCTGCTGAGAAAGCACCGTCGACACGCCACCGCGCATCGACACCCCGTACAGGGTCTCCGCAATCTGCATCGTGCGCTTCTGATGCGTAATCACAATCAGCTGCGAACGCTCCCCCAACTCACCAATCACCTGCAGCAGGCGCGACAGGTTGCGGTCATCCAGCGCCGCCTCAACCTCGTCCAGGGCGTAGAACGGCGAAGGGCGAGACATATAAATCGCAATCAACAGCGCCAACGAAGCGAGCGAACGCTCACCGCCAGAGAGCAGCGACAGGCGCTTAACCTTCTTACCCGCCGGGCGCGCGTGAATCTCCACACCCGAATTCAACGGATCGGACGGGTCGTCCAGCTCCAGGTGGCCCTCGCCTCCCGGGAAGAGGGTCTCAAAGATGCGGCGGTAGTGGGTGTTAATGTCCTCCAGCGCGGCGGTGAACACCTCCGCAATATGGCTGCTGACCTCGTCCATGACCGTGTTCAGGTCGCGGCGGGTCGCCTTCAAATCCTCAATCTGCTGGTTCAGGTAGGCGTGGCGTTCAGAAAGCGCCTCGTACTCCTCCAGCGCCAGCGGGTTAATGGCGCCGAGCGCCTCCAGTTCGGCGCGGGTTGCCTTGAGGCGAGCGCGGACGCTCTCGGTAGAGGCTTCGGTAGTCTCTGATGCCGTTTCGGAAGCGGTATTTTCGGGGGCGAAATTTTCGGAGGCGGCGTTTTCGGAAGTCTCCTGAACGGGCACGTCAACCGGCAGCTGCTCGGAGTACTCCTCTTCCAGCTGCTCCAGGGTCAAACCGGTCACCAGGCGGGCACGCTCAGCCAGCGCCTGTACACGCTCCTGCACGCGCGCCGCCTCCGTCTGGGTGCGCGCCAGCAGGGTCAGCGCCGCCGCGTGCGCCGCCTGCAGATCCTGCACCTCATCATTGGTGCTGGTCAGGCCCTCCTGGGCGTTCTTCAGGGCGGTGCTCAGCTCGTGCAGCTGCTGCTCACGCTCACTCACCTGCTCGGCAAGCACCTCACCCAGACGCTGGGCGCGGCGCTCAATGGTCGCCGCGGGAGCCTGCTCCCCCGTGCCCGCCAGGTAGGAATCCTCACGGGTGCGCGCCGACTCGTAGGCAACGCGCGCCTGCGCCACGGATTCCTCCGCGGCGGTGAGGCGCTCGTTCAGGCGGGCGCGCTCATTCTGAATATTCTGCGCGGATGCCTCCAGGGACTCCGCCTGGGCGCGGGCGCGCGCATGCTCGGCGCTCGCCACGCCCGCCGCCTTCGCTGCCTCGCGTTCGGCTTCAACCGCCGATTCTGCCGCGGTCTGAGCCTGCTGAACGGCCTGTTCGGCTTCGTCCAGTTCGGCGCGGGTGCGGGTCACGACCTGGGATGCGGCGCGGTATGCGGCGGCAAGTTCCAGGGGGCTGGCGCCCTCAGCCGGGTAGAGCAGGCTGTAGCGGGTGTGCTCGGTGCCTGCGGGGTCAAAAATACGCCAGATAGCGCACTGACCTGCGTCTACATTCTTGGCGAGCAGGTGCAGTGCGTGCTCTGCGGAGGCGGCATCCGGCGCGAACAGCACGCCCGCCAGGCGCTCACCCAGCGCCGCGGTGACGCGCGCCAGGGCGTGTTCGTCGATGCCGGCGAGCGCGGCGGCATCCTCGCTGAGCGGTTCAATGATCTCGGTTGCGGGGCGGATACCCAGCTCACGCAGCTCGGTGGCGCAGGAATCGGGCAGTTCTGTTGAAAGTTCCTTCGCGGCAGATTCGCTGCTTTCATCACCCTTATCACCGCGCAGATGCGACACCTCAGCACCCTCAACCGGCACGCTCAACGCCGCGGTAGCCAGCGAGGTCAGCGCTGCAGAAGCTGCGCGCGCATACTCGGGGTCAATCTGCACGGCATCCAGCACGCGCAGCAGGCTCGCGCCCTCACTCGAAGAATCCATGAGCTCGCCGGTCTCGGGGTCGAACACCGCCTCAGCGGATTCAGCACCGAGCTCGGCGGGTGCCTCCCCCAGGCTCTGGCCCAGCGCCTCACGCAGGGTTGCGGCACGCTCAGCCGCCGCCGCGTAGGCGCGGGTCGCCTCCACCGCCGCGGCGCGGGCGGCATCCAGCTGAGCCTGCGCGCGGGCACGAGACTGCGCCGCCTCACTCGAGGCGCGCTCAGTCTGCGCCACCTCGGATGCCGCCTTCTCAACGTTCTTCAGCGCCGCATCGTAGCGTTCCTCAAAGCTGGCGTAGCTTTCCACCGCGCGCTCTGCCTCTTCGCGGCGCTCCTCGAGCAGTTCCAGGGCGCGTTCGTATCCGGCGCGGGCGGCGGCGGTCGCCTCGGTCAGTTCCACACGGTAGGTGCGCACGCGCTCGGCGGCGATAGACTGCACGGTGCGCACGCGCGCGGCGGACTCGCGCAGGGTCGACACGGCCTTCTGGCAGGCGGTGACCTCGGCGTTCAGGCGGTTCTGCTCCTGCTGATGCTTCGCGGATGCCGCACGCGCCGCCTCCAGCTGTTCTTTCAGGGTTTCGGAGCGGCGGGTACCTTCCGCCTCGGAGGCGAGAGCCTGCCCCTGCTCAGCCTGCAGAACACCCAGCTGACGAGCCAAAAGCACCGCCTCCAGCTGGCGGATGCGCGCCTGCAGCTGGCGTGCGGTCGCGGCGGATTCCGCTTGCTCGCTCAGCGGCTGCAGTTGCGAATCCAGCTCGGCGACCAGGTCGCTCAGGCGGGTAACGTTCGATGCCACAGACTCCAGCTTGCGGCTGGTCTTCTCCTGGCGGCGGCGGTACTTGACCACGCCTGCCGCCTGCTCAATCATGTCGCGGCGCTGCTGGGCGGTGGCGTGCAGGACCGCATCCAGCTGTCCCTGGCCGACGAGCACGTGCATCTGCTGACCCAGACCCGCCTCCGAGAGCAGGTCCTGAATATCGGCAAGGCGCGCCGGGGAACCGTTAATCTCGTACTCACTGCCGCCGGAGCGGAACATGGTGCGCGAAATCTGCACCCGATCAGCGGGAATGCTGAGAGTGCCGTCAGAATTGTCGAAAGTCAGGGTGACTTTGGCGCGGCCCAGGGGCGCACGCTGGGCACCGTCGCCCGAACCAGCCTCGCCGGAGCCGGCAAAAATGACGTCCTTCATGCTGCCGCCGCGCAGACTCTTAGCGCCCTGCTCACCCATAACCCAGGCGAGCGCATCCAGCACATTGGACTTGCCGGATCCGTTGGGGCCGACCACCGCGTTAATGCCGGGGGTGAACTCAAACGTGGTGGCGGAGGCGAAAGACTTGAACCCGCGCAGGGTCAGCGACATCAGGTGCACAAGGGGCCTTTCTGCAAAAGAATCTGGTGTGTGCCGGGCGCGTTCTGTGGTGCGTGGCGGCATCCCTCTAGTGTACGCGGTGCGGCGGGCGGGCGGCATGAACGTGCACGGGGTGAAGAGGGGTCAAAGTTCCTCATTATGCATCATCTTACGCGCGGGGTGAACGGGCGCGTTCATATTGGGTCTACGGATACGGGTTCGCCCGAGCAGTGCGGTAGATTGGAATGAGCATCACGAATTCTGCGGGGCCGCTGTTCGCATCCCCGCGTTTTTCTATGTATCCCACTGACTTCTATTTTCAAGGGCCACACCATTGATGAATGCATCCGCCGATAAGGTCGGCACGAACTCTGACATTCGCCACGCTAACGCAGCTCTGCTGTCCATTACCCATGAGCTGCCTCCGGAGGTCGTCACGAGCGACTACTTCGATGAGCAGCTGGCCCAAACCTACAAGCGTCTGCGCATGCCCAAGGGCCTGCTGGAGCGTCTTGCCGGTATTAGTACTCGCCGCGGCTGGGCTGAGGGCCAGACCTTCGAGGACGGCGTGGTTGCCGCAGCCGAGAAGGCTATTGCGGAGGCGGGTATTGACCGTTCCCAGATTGGCCTGCTGATTAACGCTTCGGTGACTCGCGATAACTTTGAGCCCGCCGTTTCGGTGGGTGTGCACGACCGCCTGGATTTGCCGCGTCACGCTCTGAACTTCGATATTACGAACGCCTGCCTGGGCTTTGTGAACGCGATGACTGTCGCCTCCACCATGATTGATGCGGGCGCTATCGACTACGCCCTGATCGTGGCTGGCGAGGACCCCTCCCCGTGGCACCGTACCGCGGTGCGCATCCTGAACAACCCCGATTCGACCCGCGAGGATGTGCTGGCGCAGTTCGCGACCCTGACCCTCGGTTCGGGTGCGGCGGCGGCTGTGATTGGTCGCGCTGACCGCCACCCGGAGGGTCACCGCATCGTTGGTTCGGTGTCCCGCGCGGGTACCGAGCACCGTAACCTGTGCATCGGTGGCGAGGCGGATCAGGGCATGAACACTGACGCCGAGGGCCTGCTCAAGTACGGCCTGGAGCTGGTGGCGCAGGCGTGGGAGCAGGCGCATCAGGACGGCTGGGAGTGGAACGACATGACCTCCTACGTGACCCACCAGATTTCTAACGCCCACACGAACGCCATTATTGAGGCGGTCGGTATTGAGCGTGAGCGCATCCCCATGACCTTCCCGAAGTGGGGCAACGTGGCCGCCGCGGCGCTGCCGATGACTCTCGCCGAGTGCGCGCCGACTTACACGGAGGGCGACCGTATTCTGTGCATGGGTGTGGGTTCCGGTCTGAACACTGCCCTGCTTGAGATTCAGTGGTAGCCCGTTAGCCGGCGGCCCTAGCCGGCAGCTCTTCACCTTTGTGCGGTAGACATTCACCGATTCGATCCGGAAGGATTCCCAGCATGCGCCATTTGAACTTCCCTAAGGCTCAGCCTCCCTACAATCCGGAGGAATGGGCGGGCGTGAACCCGCGCTACTCCCACCTTCTGGAGGTGCCCACCACCGCCCCCATTGAGCTGCGGGCGCAGCAGGCTGGCGCGCGCCGCTGGCACTACCTGGATAACCTTCCGGTGCTGGTCGAGCAGGGTTTGGAGCCGATTGGCACGATCCTGTGCGTGCACGGTAACCCGACCTGGTCGTACCTGTGGCGTACCGTGCTGGATGCGGGCGTGAATGAGCGTGCCCCGTGGCGTGTGGTTGCGGTTGATCAGATTGATATGGGTTACTCGGAGCGAACCCACCTGGATTTGGAGGGTGAGCGCCGCACCCTGACCGACCGTATCGCTGACCTGGGTGATTTCACGAAGGCGCTCGGTCTGGATGAGACCGATAAGCCGCTCGTGACTCTCGCCCATGACTGGGGTGGGCTGGTGTCCTTTGGTTGGGCGCTGGAGCATCGTGAGATTCTGTCGGGCGTGATGCTGACGAACACCGCGGTCTACCATGACGGCATTGAGAATATCCCTGCCGCCCTACGCCTGGCGTTGGGTGTGCACGAGTGGGGTACTCACGATTCGACCGCGTTTATTGATGTGACCTTGGGTTTGGCTCAGAATGAGGGCCGTCTGCCCGCGCCGGGTTCTGCCGGTGCCGGGGCGCTTGATGGTGCCCTGCCGCAGCCGGTGGGTCAGCAGCCTAAGCGCCTGTACCCGAGCCCTCTGAACGAGGCGATTTACCGTACGTACCGTGCACCGTACGCTCATTCGGCGTGGCGTGAGGGCGTGCGTAATTTTGTGGGTGATATTCCGACCGGCACCGATGTTCCTTCCTATACGCCGATGCAGCGTATTGCCGAGCAGATCCGTGACCTGGATGTGCCCGCGTTCTTCCAGTGGGGCACGAAGGACCCGGTGTTCCAGCGCCGCTACCTGTTTGACCTGATGGAGCGCATGCCGCAGGCGAAGGTGCACCGCTACGAGAAGGCGTCGCACCTGGTCATTGAGGATTACGATATTGCCACCCCCATGATGTCGTGGCTTGCGCAGACCTTTGGCACACTGGAGGACGGCGTGCTGGTTCCGGCGCGTAATGCGGAGGCGGAGCATCGTGCCGCCCGCGCACGCCGCCACGGTCTGACGACCGGCGAGGGCACTGCCCCTGAGGGTATTACGATTGGAGGCGCTGAGGGTACTGTTCCCGCAGCGTTCCGCCCCATGCTCGCGGCCCTCACCGAACGCGCCGACGACGCCTCCACCGCCGTGGTGGATATGGATCCCAAGGGGGATGGCACCTCCGTGTCCGTGACCCTGACCTGGGCTGAGCTGAACCAGCAGGTCAACGCCGCCGCGACCCGCCTGCACGCCCTGGGTGTGCGCCCGGGTGACCGCGTGAACCTGATGGTGCCTCCGGGCGCCCGCCTGACCACCCTGATTTACGCCTGCATGAAGCTGGGCGCTGTCATTGTGGTGGCTGATACCGGTCTGGGCATTCCGGGTCTGACTCGCGCGTTGAAGGGCGCTAACCCGAGCTTCCTGGTGGGTATTCCCGCCGCGCTCAGTGCCGCCCGTACCCTGCTGTGGCCGGGTGTGCGTATTTCTGTGGAGCCGCTGGGTTCGGTGCAGGAGAAGCTGCTGGGCGTTGCCGGTTCGGTGTTTACCGCGCCCACCGCTGACGGCACTCCGGGCGCGCCGGTGCCCACCCCGACCGTGGTGGAGTTCCCCTCCCCCGTGCCGGATGCTGATGCGGCGGTGCTGTACACCTCCGGTTCGACCGGCCCGGCTAAGGGTGTGGTGTACACGCAGCGTCAGCTGGCGGGTATGCGTGATGCCATTGCGAATACGTACGGTTTTGCGCCCGGTAGCGGTCTGGTGGCTGGCTTCGCGCCGTTTGCGCTGTTGGGCCCGGCGCTGGGTGCTACCAGCGTGACCCCGACGATGGATGTGACCCGCCCGAAGACTCTGACGGCTTCTGCCCTGGCCTCGGCTGCGGCGGCTATTGATGCGTCGGTCGTGTTTGCTTCCCCCGCCGCCCTGGTGAATGTGGTGGCGACCGCCGATGAGCTGAACGCTGAGCAGCGCGCGGCCCTGGCGAAGGTGCAGACCGTGCTGAGTGCTGGCGCGCCGATTCCCGTGCCCCTGCTGGAGGCGCTCTCCGCCCTGGTGCCGAACGCTTCCCTGCACACCCCCTACGGCATGACCGAGGGTCTGCCGGTGACCGATGTGTCTTTCGAGATGATTCGCCAGGCGATTGCTGAGGGCACCCCGAATGCTGCCGGTGAGGTGCTTGACCCGTTCGCCCGTGACGGCGTGTGCGTTGGTTTCGCGGTGTACGGTGCGGCGGTGGCTATTGCACCGCTGCTGCAGGACGGTTCGGTGGCGGATGAGCTGACCCACGAGCCGGGTGTGACCGGTGAGATTCTGGTGTCGGCACCGCACGTGAAGGACCGCTACGACACCCTGTGGGTGACTGAGGAGCAGTCTATTAGCACTCCGGGTTGGCATCATACCGGTGACGTCGGACACCTGGACGCTTCGGGTCGCCTGTGGGTTGAGGGTCGCCTCGCGCACGTGCTGCTGACTTCGCAGGGTGTGCTGACCCCGGTTGCGGCGGAGCAGTCCGCCGAGTCCCTGCCCGAGGTGCGCCGCGCCGCCCTGGTCGCGGTGGGCCCTGCAGGTACCGCCGCCCCGGTGCTGGTCATTGAGGCGTCCGCGAATACCGCCGTCCTGGAGGCGCGCCAGTCGGCATCGGGTCTTAAGCGTGCCCTGCTCGATCGCGTGCCCGGCGCCAACCGCTTCCCCATTGCGGAGGGTGTGGCACCCTTCGAGCTCTCGCAGCTGGTGCGTCAGAAGGTTGCCGAGGATACCGGCGTGGAGCTTGCCGCGGTGCTGGTGGTGCACGAGCATCCGACCGATATTCGCCACAATTCGAAGATTGACCGCCCCGCCCTGGGTGAGTGGGCGTCAAAGGTCCTCGCGGGGGCGTAAGCGCCTGCCGGATCCCCCAAGTCTAAGGAGTATGATGTCCCCTCATTCTTCGCGTGAGTCTGCACCCCGCCGGTCTGAACCCCGCCTGTCGACCTCGCATTCGGCGACTTCCCCGACGGCTCGGTTCCGCAAGCCGGCGCAACCGCTGGCGGCACGCTACACCGACCCCGCCCCGCGTTCGCTGCGCCCGGTTGAGGAGCCCGATTTCGCGCCGCGTATTGGCGAGCGCATCCTCTTTACCGGTGCGAGCGGTCTGCTGGGTCGTGAGAGCGTGCTGGCGTTGCTGCGTGCCGGCTACGATGTGCGTGTTTTTCAGCGTGGCGATTCGGGTATTGCGGCTCTGCTGCCCGATTCGGTGCGCCCGCGTTTTGAGCAGGTGCGCGGCGATATTACGAATGCGCAGGCTGTGGACCTGGCGATGACCGGCGTGAACGGCGTGGTGCATGCTGCGGCGAAGGTTTCGGTCAGTGGCGAGTGGGCTGATTATGAGCGCATCAACATTGAGGGCACCCGCACCCTGTTGCAGGCGGCGCTGAACCATTCGGTGGGTTCGTTCCTGTACATTTCTTCGCCGTCGGTGGCTCATGCCGGTGCGGCGATTGTGGGTGATGGTGCCGACGTGGCGTCCCCGGAGCATGCGCGCGGTAACTACGCCCGCTCTAAGGCTGCCGCTGAGCTCCTGGCGTTGGAGGCGAACGGCACCACCCTGCCCGGTGGCGGGGTGTTGCGCGTGGGTGCGTTGCGTCCTCACCTGATGTGGGGGCCGGGCGACACCCAGCTGGTCGAGCGTATTCTGGAGCGTTCCGCCGCGGGCCGCCTGCCGCTACTCTCCGGCGGTACGGGCCTGATTGATACGCTCTACATTGATAACGCCGCGGATGCGCTGGTGCGCGGCTATCAGCGCCTTGACGCTTTTGCGGGTCAGGCGCTGGTGGTGACGAACGGTCAGCCGCGCACTATCGCTGAGCTGCTCGGTGGTTTCTGTGAGGCGGTGGGCGTTCCCGCCCCGCGTTTCTCGGTTCCGGCGAAGGTTGCGGCTCTGGCGGGTAAGGTCATTGAGCGCGTGTGGGAGCGTCTGCCGAAGAACGTGACCGCCGGTGATGAGCCGCCGATGACGGAGTTCCTCGCCGAGCAGCTGTCGACCGCGCACTGGTTTGATCAGCGCCGCACCCGCGAGCTTCTGCAGTGGGAGCCCTCGGTGTCGATTGAGGAGGGCTACGAGCGTCTGGGCTTGTTCTACGGCGACAAATACAGCCGCTAAGCGCTTCTTGTCGGGGCGGCTCCCCCACCCATGGTTTATACGAATAAAGTTTAAACAAATGCGGTTTAAACGAATGACGGCGTAGCTACATCCCCCATCTGGGAGGAACGTAGCTACGCCGTCACGTGCATATCTGGCGTGATTTTGCGCCTAGCTTTGACCTATCGGGCGCGCGGCGCTCGCTGGCAGTGCGGGCAACGGTAGGACGAACGGTTCTGGAACGGCTCGCGCACGATCAGGGAGGTGCGGCCCGCCTCCGCGCAACGGTGGCAGGGTTCCCCGGCACGACCGTAGGCGTTCAGCGAGCGCTCAAAGTAGCCCGATTCGCCGAGCACGTTCACGTACAGGGCGTCGAAGCTCGTGCCGCCAGCCGCGAGGGACTCGCGCAGCACCTGGGTGACCGCCTCCAGCAGTTCGCGGGTCTGGGCGGCGCTCAGGGTGCGTGCGGGCTTCGCGTAGTGTAGTCGCGCACGCCACAGCGCCTCGTCGGCGTAGATATTGCCCACCCCGGAGATGACCGACTGGTCCAGCAGAACCTTCTTAATGCCGCTGGAGGTGCGCAGGAACTTACGACGCACCGCCACGGGGTCAAAGAACTCGTCCAGCGGGTCGCGGGCAATGTGCTTAACCGCCTCGGGCACGAGAAAACGCTCCGGTACTTCGCTCTGCCCCATTTCACCGGGCGCTGCTTCATTCACTGCAAGTGCTGCGGGTACGTCCGGTACCAGCGGGCTGAGAAACATGCCACCGAAGATGCGCTGGTCCACGAAGAGCAGACGCTGCCCGGCACCCGCCTCACTGGAGGCAGTTCCGACAGGCCCCAGCTCCAGGGCCACGCGCAGGTGCCGCGGCTGCTCGTCAAAGGCCGCGCGAGCCTCCGTTTCATCACCCGAATCGTTGTCCAATTCGGCGCCCGGCTCATCACGCACGAGCAGCTGACCGCTCATGCCCAGATGCACCACGAGCGCCTCGTCGGCAAGCGTGCCGTCCGCCTCGCTCAGGGTCAGCCACAGGTACTTGCCGCGGCGGTAGGCGCCGCGCAGCGCCCTGCCGGTGAGTGCCGCCTCAAAGTGGGCGGGACCGGGCAGGTGCCTGCGTAGCGAACGGGCATCGACCACGCGCACCGCCCGCACGGGGCGGCCCAGCGAATGGTCGGCGATGCCTGCGCGGACGGTTTCTACCTCGGGCAGTTCGGGCATGATTTACTCCAATCAGCGGGGCTCAGCAGGCGCAGGCTCAAGAGGCACAGGCTCAGCTGGGATGCCCCGTCGAGAAACCTAGACAGTGCGCCAGGCAAGCACCCTACACCAGAACGCGGTACGCCTGCTCAGCGGCAAGACGCTCCGCCTCCTTCTTGCTCGGACCCACACCGGTACCGGCCTGCTGGTTCGCCACAATAGCGACCGCAGTGTACACGCGCGCGTGATCGGGGCCCTCGCCGGTGACCTCATAGCGCACGTCTCCCCAACCGCGGGCGGTGGCGAGGTTCAGCAACTCGGTCTTCCAATCGCGTCCAGAGTTCAGGACCTTCTCATCATCGAGCAGCGGCGCAATCAGGCGTAGCACCAGGTCACGAGCTGCCTCGCGACCGCACTCCAGGTAGGTCAGGCCGAAAATCGCCTCCATGGTGTCGGCAAGGATCGAGTCCTTATCGGCGCCGCCGGTGTGAATCTCGCCCTTACCGAGCAGGATGTACCGGCCCAGATCCAGGTCGCGTGCCACCTTCGCCAACGCCACCGTAGACACCACCACGTGGTGCAGCTTCACGAGCTCACCCTCGGGCAGGTCGGGGTAGCGTCGGTACACTTCTTCAGCGATCGCCAGGGAAAGCACCGAATCACCCAGGAACTCCAGGCGCTCGTTATGCTCCACCCCGGGGTTCTCGAAGGCGTAGGAGCGGTGGGTTAGGGATAGCAAAAACGTCTCGGCGTCGATATCGACCCCGAGACGTTTACGCAACTCCCTAGTATCAACACTAGGAAATTCAAACATAAGGATTCACCGCTTCTTAGGCGTCTGCAACCTTACGGCCCTTGTACTCCAGGAACAGGGCGTTGCCTGCAGCGTCGGTTACAACCTTTGCCTGGTGGGGCAGGCTGTAGGTCACGCGACCGTTTTCAACGGTCTTAACCAGCTGGGGCACGGATGCCTTCCACTGGGAACGGCGTGCGCGGGTGTTAGCGCGGGACATCTTGCGCTTGGGAACAGCCACAGCTATCTCACAATCTCTAGTAACAACAATTTAGTTTTCGGTATCTGCACCAAGCAGGCCCTGCAGGGCCGACCAGCGCGGATCCAACACCTCGTGATGATGCCCGGGGTCATCCTCCAGGCGCGCACCGCAATCGGCGCACAGACCCTGGCAGGTGTCCCTGCAAACAGGCTGGAACGGCAGTTGAAGGATTACTGCGTCCCGCAGAGCCGGTTCAAGGTCGATGGAATCATCCTCAACGGCGTACTGCTCATCTACTTCGTCTTCGGGGCCGCCAGCCGGGGCCTTCTCAAAGACGAAAAGCTCTTGAATATTGGCCGACATCTCGTAATCAATCGGATCCAAGCAAAGGCTACACTCGCCGTGTACATCCACAACGACGGAGCCGGTTACTAGGATACCATCAACAACAGACTCCATACGAATATCGAGGTCAATATCCGAACCCTCTTCCACGCCGATGAGCGTGTTACCCAGGTCTGCCGGTGCGGGCAGAACCTCAGTGAGAGTTTCCATGGTGCCGGGGCGGTGAATCAGGTTAGTGACCGATACAACCAGCGGCGATGCGTCTGCACGTGAAATGGCGTTTCTCCTTACGAAATGTATAAACCAAAGTCCCATTTTAGGGGTCATTCGCACCGTTAATCAAGATTAAGCGCCCTTTAAATCTCTTTAAGTGGCGCTCACCTCTTAAATATCCCCTTAAGGAGGCGCCGCACGGCACTTAATCGGTCGGTCGAGGCTACTCCACAGGTAGTTAAGCGGTAGTTAAGCGCCCGGTCGGCGGTACAGTTTGCTCTGCCTGTGGGTGTGTCAGGCATGCCGGGCGTGTCGGGCGGGTCAGGTGGGTGCGCGCCCGGGTTGTTCGGGTTGATGAGGCGTTTTAGGCGCTTTAGGCGTTTTTCTAGGCCTTTTTCAGGGCGCGGGCGACCGCCTCCGGAACGAAGGGAGTCACGTCACCACCCAGCAACGCCACCTCACGAATAATCGTGGAGGACACCGCACCGTAGCGGTCCTCACCCGCCAAGAACACCGTCTCAACCTGCGCCAGGTGGCGGTTCATGCTCGCCATCGGAGCCTCATAGCTGTAGTCCGTCGCCGAACGCAGACCCTTCACCAGCACCTTCGCGCCACGCTCCGCCGCGTACTCAGCAAGTAGCACGCCCGGCGGAATCGGCTCCACGCTCACGCCCTCAATGCCGAGCTCCTGCAGGGACTCACGCACCAGCTGCACGCGCTCCTCCAGGGAGAAGCGGTACTTCTTGGAGCTATTGTGCGCCACGCCCACAATCACCTCGTCAAAGAGCTGAGCGGCGCGGGCAATGATTTCCAGGTGGCCGTGGTGCACGGGATCAAAAGATCCGGGGCAGAGGGCGATCATGGCGGTCCCTTCACGAATAAATATCAGAGGTTGAAATGGCTAGAAGCGGGCGAATTTAGGATGCGGGCGAGAGGCATACGGGATAGTGGCATGCGGGCGAGCGCGGGCTGAGGCGGAAAGATTGGCTGGCGGTCTTATGCTGCGAGCTCTTCAGCATCCTCGCCGGATTCGTTGCCGGGCTCCTCGCCGGACTCGTCACCCGCCTGTTCCTCCACCTCGTCAGGCTCCACATAGTAGAGAACCGTCTCGCCGTGCTGACGGGTCGAAAAACAGTACAGGCCCTCGCCCCACACCGGCTCCGCATCGCGCGAAGAACGCTCCACCACGACCACGGCACCCTCGGCAAGCTTGGGGGTGAGCGCCTCCAGCAACTCGCTGACCTGCTCGTTCGGCATGGCATAGGGCGGGTCAACAAACACCAGATCCCACGGACCGGAAGCGGACTTCACGTAGGTCAGCGCCTGCGACTGCTGCACGCGAGCCGCGGAACCGGTAGCGCCAGAAGAACCAGTGCCGGTGCGCCCCATCGCCTTCTCCACCGCGGCAACGTTCTTGCGAATCACCGCAACAGCCTTCGGGTAGGTGTCCAGCAGAGTCACGGAGGCGGCACCGCGCGAGAGCGCCTCACAACCCAGCGCGCCCGAGCCGCCAAAGGCGTCCAGCACGCGGGCACCACGAATAATGTCGTAGCTCTCCAGCTTGGAGAAGAGGGATTCCTTCACCCGGTCGGTGGTGGGGCGAGTATTATCCCCCGGAACCGAGGCAAGGCGAACGCCTCCGGCGGCACCGGAAATAATACGGCTCATAGGTCTCTCCTCTTAGCTAGTGCGGTGTGTTCAAGTCACGGTTTCAGCGGGTAGTGGGCAGGGGTAGTGGGCGGGACAAACAGAGCGTTCTGCCCCGTTGGGCACTTATCCCCTGCCGAGGAACGCCTCACGGTCAGCGTCCAGGGCACGGTCAATCGTACGCGCCAGAGACGGATGCTTAGCCAGCGTCGGATCCTTCTCCACCACCGAGCGGGCATCCTCGCGGGCACGCTCAATAATGTCGGCATCGGCGAGCGCCCGCAAGAACCGCAGGGTGCTCTTCGAGCCCGATTGTGCAGCACCCAGAATATCACCCTCGCGGCGCTGCGCCAGGTCGATGCGAGAGAGCTCAAAGCCGTCCGTGGTGGAGGCGACCGCATCCAGGCGCTCGCGAGATACGCCGCCCTCCTCCTGGCGGGTCACCAGCAGGCAGGTGCCCGCGTAGCCGCCGCGGCCCACACGACCGCGCAGCTGGTGCAGGCCCGAGATGCCGAAGCGGTCGGCGTCCATGATGATCATGAGCGTGGCGTTCGGGACGTTCACGCCCACCTCAATGACGGTGGTGCTGATGAGCAGGTCAATTTCGCCGCGCTCGAAAGCGGTCATGACGGCGGTCTTCTCCGCCGGGTCCATGCGGCCGTGCAGGGTGCCGATACGCACGCCGACGAGGGCGTCCTCAGCGCTCAGGTAGGAGTACATTGAGGCGACCGAGGTCAGCTGAACCTTGCCGTCGCTGCTGGCGTTACCACCCTGACCGAAATAGCCCTGGGCCGAGTTGCCCGCGCCGGTTCCCGCACCGTTCAGGCTGGATGCGCCAAAGAACGCCGCGCCCTCCTCCAGGCTGTCGCCGTCCTCCCCAATTTTGGGTACGACAACATACACCTGGTGGCCCGCGTCGATTTCTTCGCGGGCGCGCCTCCACAGCCGGGACGCCCAGGCGGGCTTCTCGGCGAGGGGCACCACGTGTGTTGAGATTTTCTGGCGGCCAGCGGGCAGGGTGTCGAGTACGGACACATCCAGGTCACCGAACACGGTCATGGCGACGGTACGCGGAATGGGCGTTGCTGTCATGACCAGGCGGTGCGGCAGGGCGCCGTCGGTGCCGCGCAGGCCGTCGCGCTGCTCCACGCCGAAGCGGTGCTGTTCGTCCACGACGACCAGACCCAAATCGTGGAAGCTCACCTCATCGGAGAGCAGGGCGTGGGTGCCAATCACGATCTGGGCGGTGCCGTCGGCGAGCTCCTGCAGTACCTTACGCTTGGCGCGGGTACCCATGGAGGCGGTCAGCAGGCGCACACGCACACGGCGGGGTTCCTCTCCGCTCCCCGCGGAAGTTCCCGCAGCAGAAACCTCGGCAGAACCGTCGGCTGAATCGTCGGCTGAATCGTCAGCGTCTGAGTCTTCGGGCGCGGCCATATCCCCCAGGATGTCCAGCACCGAACGCAAATGCTGCTCGGCAAGCACCTCGGTCGGGGCGAGCATCGCGGACTGGCCGCCCGCATCGGCAACCTGCAGCATGGCGCGCAGAGCCACCACGGTCTTACCGGAACCCACATCACCCTGCAGCAGGCGGTTCATGGGCGATTCACTCGACAAATCCGCGGCAATCTCAGCGCCCACCTTCTGCTGTCCCTCTGTCAGCTCGTAGGGCAGAACCTCCAGCAGCTGATCGGCGAGTCCACCCTCCACGGCGGGGCGCGGCTGGGTCAGGTGTGCCGCACGCACCGAATGCAGGCGGGCGAGCGCGCTCTGCAACACGAAGGCCTCACGGTAACGCATCTGCGCCTGCGCGGCACGCCAGGTGTCCTCCGAGTCGGGGGTGTGCAGGGCGCGGTACGTCCACTCCAGCGACGGCACCTTGCGGGCGCGACGAATCGTGTAGGGTACCGGGTCTTCGAGTTCTTTGAGCGGCACCTTTTCGAGCAGCTGCACCATGTAGCCGCTAATACGGTCGGTGGGCAGCTTCGCGGGGGCGCGGTAGACGGGCACGGGGGCGGTGGCGGCGTCGGTGACGTCCGCGCCGGAGGCGTCCTTCGAGAGCAGGGCGTAGTTCGGGTTGGTGAGGGTGTATTCGCCGCGGTAGATGCCGACCCTGCCGGAGAACATCATGGTTTCGCCCTCGCGGATTTCGCGGGCGGCGGTCCAGGCGTTGAAGAAGGAGAGCTTCATCTGCGAGCCAATGAGCACGCCGGGGTTCGTCATGCTGGGTGCAGGCACACCAAAGAGGCCTCCCTGCGCGAAGCTATCCTGCGCGAAGCTATCCTGTGCGAAACTATCCTGCGCGAAGCTGTCCTGGCCAAATGAATCTTGGCCGTAGCTGTCCGCGTAGCCGCTATAGGAGGCGGGTTGCGCCCCCCTGCCCGGTGCCGGGTTCTGGGTAGCGGGATTCTGAGCGGCAGGGTTGTGCGCACCGGGGTTGTGCTTGGAATGAGCGAGCGCGTTGATGCGCGGGTTGTGCATCCCGGTCGCCTGCCAGTTCTGCGCGGGCACGCCGGATGCGCCGGGGCGATTAGCCCGCCCGGGCACCACGGATACAGGACCACCAGCACCAAAGCCAGCGGCACCAAAACCGGCGGGTGCCTCCTGCCCGGTGGCGTCGGAGAGCCGGTCGGTGATGGTCACTTCCGTGATTTTGCCGCGGCGCGCCGCCATGGTTCGGGTGCTCACGTGCACCACGCGGGCGATGATGGTGACGTCCTGACCCTCAACGAGTTCGGCGAAGGAGCTGAGCTCACCGCGCGGCAGGTACTTGCGCGGGAAGTAATCGAGCATCTCCCCAACGGTGTGCAGGTCCAGGTGCGTAGAGATTGCCTTGGCGCTGGGCGCGGGAAGGTACTTTCTGAGCGGCGCATTTTCGATGCGGTCTTCGGAAGCGTAGCGCGCCAGGGCACGACTCTTAGCCTCCGCGGCGGCTGATGCGGGCTTCTCAGCCTCAGCTTTCTCAGTAGTCGCCTTCTTCGCGGAAGCTTTCTGGGCGGGGGCTTTCTTTGCGGGAGCAGTCTTCTTCGCTGGGGTTTTCTGCTCAGCAGTTTTCGATGCGGAGGCTTTGGAAGCAGAAGCCTTCTTTGCGGGCGCAGTCTTCTTCTGAGCTGGCTTCTTCCGGGCAGGTTCCTTCGGCTGATGTGCTTCCGACTGTTGTGCTTCCGCCTGAGTTGTCTGCCGCGCCGCCAACGCAATATCGACCAGCTCGTAGATGGCGTCGTCGGTCATGGTGTGCGCGGCGGGCCCCAGCGAATGTTTGAGCGTCTTGAGGGCCTTACGGTAGGGTGTGCTGGCGCGCTGTGCCGCGCGTTCACTCAGCTCGGCGCGGCTCACCTCGCCTCGGGCGTAGGCGGCAAGATCACGCACGGTCAGCTCGGCGGTGGTGCGGAGCTGCTCATCGCTCAGTAGCGGCGCATCTTTTTTCCCCCGCTTAGCACGGGTCGTGGAAGCAGCACGGGTGGGCTCGACAATCGTTGAATCTACGGGCTCACCCTGCACTACCTCAACCTTCGCAGTCTCAACCTTCGCGGGCTTAGTACTTTTCGGCTTAGTTTTGGCGGGAGCAGGCTCAGGAATCCCCAAGTCCAGGGCTTCCTGCTGCGGGTTCACGGAACGTCGGGCGGGGCTCATGCGCCGCCCTCCGCACCGCACGCGTGGTCGGCGTGGTGGCCGTCCGCCAGGGAGGAAATACGCTCATCCGACCACTGACCGTAGCCCATAATCAGCTCGCGGGCGGGGTCAATGTCGGGCACGTGTACGTGCAGTGCCCAGAGTCCAGCCGCCATGTCCAGGGGCGTGATGAGCAGGCTGTCGCCCATGGCTTCAAGTTCGGGGCGCAACTGCGCCAGGGCGAGAGGCTCGCAGGTCAGCGTACCCATGAGCTCCCAGCCGGCCTGCCCCGCATGTTCTGCGTGCTCACCTTCTACATGTTCGACAGGTTCAGAGCCAGCCCGCGCCGCATCCACAGCTGAGGGCGCGCGGAGCATAGACTGCACCTGCGCCTCGTTCAGGGTTGCCCCCTCCCAGCGCGGATTGGAGTGCACCACGGCAAGGTAGAAGCCGAGCGCGCCGGCATCCACGAAACCGGCAAGCTCGGGCGAGGGCGGGAACTGCGCGGTACGTTCCAGGGCGGCACGCATCAGCTCACGTCGACGCTCTTTCAGCGCCTCGTCAGCGGCTTCTGCGTCCTGTGATGCATCATAGTGTGCGTCCAGGCGGGCGAGCTCCACCATGACCGACAGCATCGTGGAGGGCATCATCTGCTCCCCCACGCTGGCGCGAATACGCTCAGCTGCGAACGCCATCGCGCGCGCCTCCGCGTGGGCGTACTCCAGCTTCACTTCGCGGTGCTTCGGCAGGCAGCCGCGAGCAATAACGCGCTCGTAGTCTGCTTCCAGGGCGCGCACGAGCGGCAGCTCATCGGCTGCGTCACCGAGCTCCCGAGCGAGGTTTCCGGGCAGGAACCAGTAGCTGCGCACCGCCTCCAGCGCCCAGGCGCAGAGCAGGGTACCGGAGTTGCCGCGCGCCACGCGGGATGCGCGCATAATCGCGTGCTCGTAGATGCCGCCCAGCTGAATCCACAGGTGGGCGAGGGTTTCGGAGGCGCCCGCCGCCTCGGGCGCGCATGTGCCCTCCCCGTCAGGATTTTCGTTAGCGGGAAGACCCTCGCCGGGCAAAACATCACTGGGCAGAACCTGCTCCATACCCCGCTCGAACTCTTCGGTCAGGGTCAGCAGGGTGTGGGCGATATTGGAGCCGGTGTCCTTATCGGGCACGGGGAACCCGTTGAGTTCGTTGAGCGCCTCGCGGTAGCGTTCGATGGTGGTGCGGGCGGCGGTGGACCACGCTACACCGAAGCGGTAGGCGCGCACGCAGGCGCGGCGGTAAATCTCGCGCTCTTCGGTGCGCTGGTTCTGTTCTGCGTTCACGCTACCCTCCCTATCAGTTTCGCGTGGTTCTCGGCTAGTTCCCTACCGATTTCCCGGTCAGTTCCCTACCGATTTCTCGGCTAGTTCCCAACTGATATCTCAGCGCCCGCGGCGCAGGCAGCATCCAGCCTATTTCGTACTTCTATTCTAAGCAATTTCGGTTAAATGTACGGTATTACCCGCCGCCCATCCCGCGGAATGAAAGCACGGACGGAACACAAACCGCACGCACCTCGCGGCGCCCGGTGACTTGCGGCGCTCGGTGACTTGCGGTAGTGGGTCAAGCTTCTACACGGAAGCTCCGTAGTGTTCCCAGCCCATACCGTCCAGGGAGCGGCCGTCCATCACGACCGCCGCGCCGGTCACCGCATTGTGGCGGCGTTCGGCACCGTAGAGTTCGGCGCTCAGACCTCGCTCCGGGGCGTCCGCCACGCAGGTACCCAGGGGCACAAACTCTTCGGGCACCTCACCAGGGAAGGTCGCCAGCAGGCCGTGGTCTTCCCCGCCGACCAGCACGAAGGTGCGCGCCAGGGATGCGGGGCTCTCCCCCGCCTCGTTGCGCTCGCCAATCGCCAGCAGCAGGCGCGCCAGCGGTAGTAGCGGCTCGGCGAACGCGTCCACGGCGGCGCGGTCGAGGCGCATCTGCACCCCGGAGGCGGCGGCAACTCGCCCGGCGTCCTTGACGAGTCCGTCGGAGAGATCCAGCATGGAGCTTGCCTGATGCTGGCGTGCCACCTCGCCGGCGGGCATGGGGCTGACCGGGTGGTGCTGTGACTCGACGGCGCGCTCGCAGACCGCAATCATGTGCGCGGCGTCTTCGGGGCTGAGGGTGCGGGCAAGCTCGATAAGACCCTCGGGAAGAACGCCACCAGGAAGAGCACCAGCACCTTCCGGTTGCTGCTGAGCCCACGCCCGGCTCACCGCCTCCAGCGCCGCCTCAGCATCCTGACCTGCGGCAATGGCACGCAACAGTGCCGTGGCGGGCAGGGAGAGCGGGTTGAGCAGCAGGCGCAGACCGGCATCGGACCAGGCGGTACGTCCCGCCAGGGCGATAGTGTCGCCGGGGCGTGCGCCGGAGCGCAGCACGGCGCGATCCGTGTAGCCGAGGGCGGTGACGGTCACCGACATTTCGGTGGAGTCGCCAATATCGCCGCCGCCAATCACGCATTCGGTGGCTCCGCAGGCGTTGATTCCGTCCACAATGCCGTGGGCGAAGCCGTCAATCCAGCCGTAAGGAGTGCTACCGGGCAGGCTCAAGGAGATGAAGAGGCTCGCCGGGCGTGCGCCCATGGCGGCAACGTCGGCAAGGTTCTGGGTCGCGGCTTTGCGCCCCACATCGTAGCCGCTGCTGCGGGCGGGTTCCAGAATGAACTCGCCAGCCTCACCCGTCCGTGCGATACCGCCGGGCCACAGGTTCATGAAGTCCTGGTCCTCAACGAGAGTGTCGGTGGTGACCACGGTACGCTGACCGGGCGCGGGCGCGGCGAGGACAGCACAGTCGTCGCCCGGACCCACATCGAGCGGTTCAACGTGCCCCGCCTGGCGTGCCGTAGCGGCAACCTGCTCGTTGTGGGCGTTGATAATCGGCATGAAAGCGCGCAGAACGCGGGACTCCCCCAGCTTTGAGAGAGGTGTCTCTCGCATGGGGTTGTCCCGCGTTTCGCTAAAAGTCTGAGGATTCACATCCTCTATTATCGCGTATTCTTACGCGTTATGTTCGCCTTATGCTCCGCGGCTGAAGTAGCGGATTGCCAGAGCAATCAGAACCAGGCCGATGAGCGAGAAGAGAATCAGCGGTGCGATGCCGGAAAGTCCGGAATCGTCCGCGTCCGCGTTCTTCACGGCCTGCTCCTGAGCGGCGTTCGCGCCGTCAGCCTTTGCCACGCTCTTTGCGGAGCGGCTGGCACTTGCCGAACTCGAGGAGCTAGGCGACTTCGAAACCGATGCCGAGCTTGAGGAGCTCGAGGGGCTTGCCTCCTGGGAGTGGTCCTCTTCGGTCTTATTGCGTGAGAGGTATCCAGCAACCCAGTCTGCCGCACCCGGGATGGAGTCATTCGAGCCGTTATTGGCTGCAATTCGTCCGAGGGTGGTGCCGCCAGAACGCAACGGATCATCTTCACCGTCATCGGTCCTGTCATTCGGTGCCTTGGTGCTCGACGAAGAGCTCGAAGATCCTGAAGAGGAGCTTGAGGATTCAGAGGATTTGCCCGGTCGCGGAAGCTCGATGGAGATGACGACATCTTCCTCCGAGGTTTCCTGACGGTTTCCAGGGATGACCACCGGGTTGTTCGCCGGAGGAATCGGGGCAACAGGCTCAGTCTCAATCGGGGTAACAGTCTTGGCGTCTGAGCTACCCTTGTTGTCTTCTGGCGGATTCACCGGAACCACCGGAATCACGGGGATTTCTGCATCCTTAGTGGGTTCCTTGGAGGGTTCCTGAGTCGGCACGGGCACTACCGGAACCTGAGTCGGATCCTCGGAGGGTGCTTTGCTCGGCTCCTGAGTCGGCTCGGGAGTCGGATCCTGAGTAGGTTCCGGAGTTACGTCCTTGGTCGGTTCGGGAGTAGGCTCCGGATTCGGTTCCGGGGTGGGGTCCTTAGTGGGTTCAGGAGTCGGATCCGGTTCCGGGGTCGGCTCCACCGTCGGATCAGGCGTGGGCTCCGGGTTAGGTTCCGGAGTGGGCTCCGGGTTAGGTGCCGGAGTGGGATCCTTGGTCGGCTCGGGAGTCGGGTCCTGAGTAGGCTCCGGGGTCGGTTCGGGAGTTACGTCCTTCGTCGGCTCGGGAGTAGGTTCAGGAGTGGGCTCAACCGTAGGCTCGGGAGTCGGATCCTGAGTGGGCTGAGGGGTCGCGTCCTTGCTGGGTTCCGCGGTGGGCTCCGCAGTAGGTGCAACGGTCGGCTCTACGGTCGGCTCAGCCGTCGGGGTTGCGGTAGGAGCAACACTCGGTTCGGCACTTGCGCTGGGAGCTACAGTCGGCGTAGCGCTAGGCTCAGCAGTTGCTTCCTTCGAAGGCTCTACGCTAGGACTCGCCGTAGCGGTAGCACTCGCAGAAGCGGAAGGCTCAGCAGTGGGCTGCGCAGTGGCATCCGGAGTGGGTGTCGCGTCCTTAGAAGGCTCTACGCTAGGACTCGCCGTAGCGGTAGCACTTGCGGAAGGCTCAGCACTAGCCGTGGGCTGAGCACTCGAAGAAGCGCTAGGCTGAGCGGTGGGCTCTGCCTGCGCATTGTCAGTCTTATTGTCTCCCTGGGCGGTGGGCCATGCGCTCACGGTTGCGAGCGTAGGTACTGCCGTCCGAGAGGAAGATGCCGCGGTCGCGGCGGGGTCCAGGGTTTGTTCTGCGGTGCCGACATGGTTCGGCGGAAGCTGTGACGCTGCCTCCTGCACATCTTGAGCAAATGAGGCTACGTATGGACTTCCGGAAGCAACCAGTGCTGTCGCCAGACTCGCAGAGACCACCTTACGGTTTCGCTTTCCCAAAGGTTGTCCTTGACTTTCTGATACGTTGTGAGTGAATAGATACCCAATCGCTAGGGTAGATTGGATATGGCTTCATCTATTCTACCGAATCGGCTTTTTCTTCATAACTCATTTTAGCGCTTTCATACCAATCTTTGAGCTTCAAGATGTGCAAAGACCACCAACAACACCTTTTCATCACTTAGAAGCATCATTTCATGCACTTATGAGCAGAATTACGTTTCGCCTTATCAACACCGCTTTAAAACTTGCACTCCCCCATTCAAGTAGCTCTAAGACAGGTGTAAGTGATTTTTCTCATGGGTGAATCTAGAGCAATTCTCATAAAGATGTAGAGGCTCATACGTACCAATTACCCCGCCCACACAGGCATTAACTTGCCCGCAAACTTGCCCCCCCCAAACTAGCCCACTGTGCAAAAAACGCCCCGCCGCAATTCCTCAAGAATTCGCGACGGGGCGTCTCATTGCAGGGGCCACTCCCCCGCTGCTACGTATTCAAAAACTAGCGCAGACCTAAGACCTAGCGCAGACCCAGGGGGCGTTCCATCGCCAGAGTCAGCAGCTCGCTAATCAGGTCGGTGTAGGAAATACCGGTGTTCTCCCACATGGTCTTGTACATCGAAATCGGAGTGAAGCCGGGCATGGTGTTCACCTCGTTGATGACCAGGCGGCCATCCTCGGTGTAGAAGAAGTCCGCGCGAGACAGACCCTCGCCGTCCAGCGCCAGGAACGCCTTCACAGCCAGCTCGCGCAGGCGATCCTGCACATCCTGCGGTAGGTTCGCCGGGCACACGGTCACAGCGGACGACTCAGAAACGTACTTCGCCTCGAAATCGTAGAAGCCGTGGTCCTGATCCACAACCTCGATCTCGCCGGGGTAGGATGCACGGGGCATCTCGCCGTGGTGGCCGTCGAGCACAGCACACTCAATTTCGCGGCCCACAATACCGGCCTCAATAATGATCTTCGGGTCGTGGCGGCGCGCCTCTTCAATCGCGGGCACGAGCTCCTCCACCGAATCCACCTTGGTAATACCGAAGGAAGAACCTGCGCGGGTCGGCTTCACAAACATGGGGAAGCCCAGCTTCAGCACGCGCTCCAGAATCTGCTCGCGGTCCTCGTGCTCCCACTGGCGGTTGGTAATGACCTCGTAGGGGCCGACCTCCAGGCCAGCGGACTCGAAAGCAACCTTCATGAAGTGCTTATCCATACCCACAGCGGATGCGGTCACACCGCAACCCACGTAGTGCAGGTCAGCCATTTCCAGCAGACCCTGCACGGTGCCGTCCTCGCCGAAGGGGCCGTGTAGCAGCGGGAACACAACGTCCACCGGTGCAGTGCGGGTGACGTTACCCTCAGCATCCACCAGGGTCAGGCGGGAATCACCGGCACCCATCGGCAGGAACACCTGCTGGGTACCCTCGGGGAACTCTGCGGTACCGCGAGTGCCAGCGGTCAGCTCGGCGAGCTGCTGCTCATCGGTCAGGTACCAGCGGCCGTCACGGGTAATGCCGATAGTGATGACGTCGTAGGCGGTGCGGTCAATAGCGCCCAGAACGCCGGCAGCGGTAATGAGCGAAATCGGGTGCTCGGAGGAGCGGCCACCGCACAGCAGGGCTACGGTCTTCTTCTCGGTCATATATTTCTCCTAGTTAGTGTTCCCCTACCCTCAGGTCCGGAAGGTGGAACGGCAATGCGTCAATAATCCTAACGCACGAATACCGTCGCGGTCACTGATACGTTTCTCACGCACCGGCTCTTCGCAACGGTATCCGTCCTCGGATGTCTACATTCAATCTTCTTCTAGTATGTCCTGGCACACAACCCGAATCAAGGGGTGCCAGCACACCAGAAAGCTCTAAAAAACCTAGTGGCCCTCATGCTTGAGGCGGCGGCCCAGTAGCTGAGGCGCCAAATCCTCAATGCCGATACGGCCCGAAAGCACAGCCACCACAGCCTCAACAATGGGCATCTCCACGCCGTGACGGCGAGCCAACTCAGCCACCACCGGCGCCGACTTAATCGACTCAGCAGTCTGACTCATGTGCTCGTGCAGGCGGTCAGGGGTAATACCCTGAGCCAGCAGACGGCCCGCAGTGTGGTTACGAGACAGCGGCGAAGAGCAGGTCGCGATCAAGTCGCCCATACCGGCAAGACCGCTCATCGTCGCAGCCTCGCCACCCAATGCCACCGCCAGACGGGTAATCTCCGCCAGGCCGCGAGTCATAATGGATGCCTTCGAGTTATCGCCGTAATTGCGGCCCTCACAAATACCCACGCAAAGGGCAATCACGTTCTTCACCAGGCCGCCAATTTCGGTACCCACCACATCCGTGTTGGTGTACGGGCGGAAGTACGCGCACGCAATCGCGTGAGCAACAGACTCAGCCACCGGCAGGGTACGAGCCGCAACCACGGAGGCGGTAGGCTCCTCCCCCATGATTTCCTTCGCCAGGTTCGGGCCCGACAGCACGCACACGCGGTGCGGAATATGGCCGATTGCGCGCACATCAGCACCGCGCAGAGCCATAGCCTCTTCCAGCTCCTCGGTAATGACCTGCGACATGCGCAGACCCGTACCGGTCTCCAGGCCCTTCGCCAAAGACACCAGCATGGCGTTCGGCTCAATGTAGCGGGCGAAGCTCTGCAACTGCGAACGCAGAACCTGCGCGGGCAGGGCAAGAACCACAATATCGGCGCCGGTCAGCGCGGCGGGAGCATCCGCCGTGAAGTGCATGTTGTCCGGAAGCTTCATTCCCGGAAAATAGCGGGCGTTCTCGCGGCTGCGCTCGCACTCAGCCATCACCTGCTCATCACGACCGATGAGAGTCACGCGAGTGTCATCGCCGCGCTCGCGGGCAGCGTCCGCCGCGATCTTAGCGAAAGCGGTGCCCCAGCTACCGGCGCCGAGCACCGCAATAGACTGTACGGTTGCCGGAGGGGTAAATTCAGGGCTTGCTGCGGGGGTGCGTCCAAAGAAGGTCACGAAAACACCTGCCTCTCTTCCTTGCGAGGTTATTGCGCGAGCCCCCTGATAGGCGCCCGGTCGGGTACCTATCGGGGGCTCTCAATGGTTCCCAGCGGGAATACTACTTTTCGTCCGGTTCGCCGAGCGCGCCACCAACCGGACCGGAGGGAGTGCCGGGAGCTTCACGACGCTTCGTGCGCGGGTTCCAACGACCCTCAGGAGCCTTCTCGCCGCGGATCTTCTCCAGCTCGGCGGTAATAGCATCCAGCATGGCGTCGGTGACCACGCCCAATTCGGTGCGGGTGTGCTTAGCCTCGGGGCTGGCATCCTCAACGAGGGAGGCGATATCCAGCGCCTTACCGACCTTCACGCGGACGGTCTTGCGCGGGAACAGCGAAATCCTACGCTTCTCCTTGATGCGGCCATCCTCGCCGGCCTCATCCACGTAACCGAGAATCTGCTCATCACCCCAGTGCGCCACCGGGAAGACGGGCGCGCCGGTCGCAAGCGCCAGACGAGCCGCACCGGTACGCGCCTGCATAGGCCACAGCTGCGGATCGTGGGTGGTAGTGCCCTCCGGGAAAATCACGACGGCACCGCCAGCCTCAACAATCTTGCGGGCAGTAATCAGGGACTTACGCGCATCCACCGAACCGCGAACCACGGGAATATGCGCGAGCTTGCGCATAATGTAGCCGAGCACGGGTGCGCGGAAGAGCGAATCCTTCGCCAAGAAGCGCGGCAGGGCGCCCTCAACGAAAGCAGGGAAAGCCACGGTCACCGGGTCAAGCTCGGTGGTGTGGTTAGCCACGATAATGTACCCGCCGCTCTTGGGCAGGTTCTCACGGCCAGTAATCTCAACGCGTGCGATGAGCTTGTACAGCCCGCGCGCAGCGTTACCGAGCACCTTGTACAGTGCATCACCGGAGGCGGTGGGCTCAATCTCAGGCAGAGCCTGCTTTCCCTGCTGTCCGCTCACTAGTCCTGAACCTCAACTTCCTCGGGCTCAACAACGACGATTGCCGCATCGGGCTTGGGAGCCTTCGATGCCTTGCGTGCCAGCACCTCAAAGTTGGCACCCAGATCCTTGAGCTTCTGCTCGAAGTTCTCGTAGCCGCGAGCAATCAGCTCAACACCGCTCACGTGAGAGGTACCCTTAGCAGCCAGAGCAGCAATGATGTGGGAGAAGCCGCCGCGCAGGTCCGGAACCTCAATGTCGGCACCGGTCAGCGGGGTGGGGCCAGAAATAATAGCGGAGTGGCCGTAGCCCTTACCCTCGAAACGGCAGGGTGCACCGCCCACGCAATCACGCATGACGACAATATCTGCGCCCATCTGCTTCAGCGCGTTGGTGAAGCCGAAACGCTCCTCGTACACGGTCTCGTGCACAATGGACGCGCCCTTAGCCTGGGTCAGCGCCACAACGAGGGGCTGCTGCCAGTCGGTCATGAAGCCAGGGTGCACGTTGGTCTCAAAGACGATGGGCTTCAGCTGAGCACCGGGGGTGCGCTGAGCCGGGTGGGTGAAGCGGATACCCTCGGCGGTCACCTCGTACAGGCCGCCCATCTTGCGGAACTGGTTCAGGAACGCAGTCATATCCTTCTGAGCCGCGCCGCGCACGAAAATATCGCCGCCGGTAGCCAGAGCCGCAGAAGCCCAAGAAGCGGACTCGTTACGGTCGGGCAGGGACGCGTGATCGTAGCCGGTCAGCTCGTCCACGCCCTCAATGACGATGGTGCGGTCCTCGTTAATGAAGATGATGGCACCCATCTTCTGCAGAACAGCAATCAGGTCAATAATTTCGGGCTCAATCGCTGCGTTGCGCAGGATGGTCTTACCCTTAGCGCGCACACCGGTGAGCAGAACCTGCTCGGTAGCGCCCACGGAGGGATAGTTCAGCACAATCTCTGCACCCTTCAGGCCCTCTTCGGGAACGATCAGGGTGGTGCCGGTTTCGTCGTCCTTCTCAACGACTGCGCCGAACTTGCGCAGTGCAGACATATGGTAGTCGATGGGACGGTCACCGATCTTGCAGCCACCCAGGTTGGGGATGCGTGCGGTACCGAGGGTGTGCAGCAGCGGGCCCACCATCAGAATCGGGATGCGGGAGTTACCACCGAAGAGCTGAATCTCCTCTGCGTTCTTTGCGGCGGTGGTTGCATCCTGCGCGGGGTTGAGGGTCAGAACACCAGCTTCGCGGTCGTAGTCGACCTTTGCGCCGTGCAGCTCCACGAGGGTGGTAACGATTTCGACATCGCTCAGGTCAGGGACGTTACGCAGGGTCGAGGGGGTCGAACCGTGCAGTGCTGCGACCATCGCCTTGGGCACCAGGTTCTTGGCGCCTCGAACGTGGACCTCACCAACGAGCGGAGTGCCACCTTCAATGCGAAGCTTGCTGATGTTCTCAGTCATTAAAAATCCTTTGTGGAGTCGGCTGGTTTGGGCCGAACTTTAACAGTGTGCCGATACGCCGCGTTCTGTCGTGCCGCGCCCCTGCCGGTAGCAGGGCGAAACGGGCGCATATATTCATCATTATTCTAAGCCCTGCGTAAAGGTGCTCCAAACACTGAAGAGCCTTTGGAACTCGTGACTGGGATTTTGTTCTGCTGCGTGTGTGATAAACCGCTCTGACCCCTCCAGATTCAGAGCTAGAAAAAACAAAAAGATACACAAACATTCACACCAATGCAAACATTTTCTAGTTCTTCACCGAAATTTGACGCCAGTTTCGTCTTTTTGACGCACGAATTTGAACTTGAGAGTAACCTCACCCCTACAATAACGTGCACACTCGTGCCCGCTGAACGGTGCCTCCACTCTCGCGGAAGGAGCCAATCGGCTCTCAACTGCGGCATCGGCGCCGGCATCGCCGTTGCTCCATGCAGTACGGAGCCTCACGGCAGGGAACGGGCGTGTATTCACTGCATAACCCCTGCGATGGTGCCCAACCACAACGGTTCGGCTTCCTGCTTCACTTCAACTTCAAAAATTCACTTCAACATCACCGTAAATATTCGAAAGTCAACTAAAAACCAGGGCACATCGCAACCAACCACAGGTTGTTTCGCGGCTGCATCCGCGAAACTACCGGAGGACCCAATATGACACATCACAACACTGCATCAACCATTTCGCGCCGTCGCCTCGTACAGGGTGCGGCATGGAGTGCCCCCGTTATCCTTGCCAGCGCAACCGTCCCTGCATGGGCGGCAAGCGGCGAGCCCACCTGCTCCCCCACCCTGACCCTCAAGCCGACCGCAACCGGCTTCGACGACAAGGCTGGCGCATACACCGAATGGCTCGTTCCTGAAGGCGTTGGACGAGTCCGCTTCGATCTCGTGGGAGGTGCCGGCGGCGCCGCATCTTCCTTCACTCCCAGCTACCTGACCGACGTCACGAACGCGTCCCTGGCTGGTGGCGGTGCCGGCGCGCAGCTCAGCGGCGTTCTGGCGGTCAAGTCTGGCGATATTCTGCGCGTCTGGGCTGGTAACGGCGGCGTCGGTTCGGCGTCCGGTGCGAAGCCCGCACTCGGCGGCGAAGGCTACGCGGCGGGCGGCGACTCCACCGGCTCCAGCACCGCAACCGGCGCAGCGCAGGTAGTGGGCACTGACAGCGGCTACGTATACGGTGCATCCGGCGGCGGTTCCTCCGCGGTCGAGCTCGTCCGCGACGGCGCAGTCACCGTCGTAGCCGTTGCGGGTGCAGGTGGCGGCGGCGCACAGCTGGGAACCCTCACCACCCACCAGAGCCTCTTCGACACCCAGCCCAATGATCAGCTGAACCCGGCACTGCGCGTGGCACTGGACAGCCGCGACGCATCCACCACCGCAGGCGGTAGCGCGGGCGGTGACTTGGGCACCGATAACACCGGTCAGGGCGGCATGCTCATGGCAAGCCCCTACCAGGAATTCATGCCCCTCGACGAGGACGACAAGACCCTCGACATGCGCCTCATGGTCACCGGCGGTACCGCTGGTCGCTCCGGCGTCGCGGGTACCCTCGGTGAGGCATTGATCGGCGTCCTCGACGAGAACAACGAGCTGAAGCTCCTGCCCATGTCCGAGTCCTGGTTCGATTCCTACGATTTCCCGCGCTACTACCGCTACGAGGGCGACTCTGTGAGTGAGAAGGAGAAGGGCACCGGCGGTGCGGATGCTACCGGCTCCTACCGCGGTAAGGGCGGCTCCGGCGCTCTGCTCTCCCACACCTACGGCAAGCTCTCCCTCACTTCCGTAGCATCCGGCGGAGGCGCTGGCTACGGCGGCGGCGGCGCAGGCCTGAACATCTGGACCGTCGGTACGTACAGCGAGGGCGTTTTCGGCCGTCAGGTGCAGTTCGAGAGCGAAGGCAACATCTACTCGCTCAGCTCTCTGAGCAGCGGCGGCGGTGCAGGCGGCAGCTACATTAACCACGAGGTGGTTTCTGACTTCGCTCTTGCCACCGCGCAGAACGCCAACCCGACCACTGGCGTGCGCTCCCCCGGTTCGGCGGCGCTGTACAGCTGCACCGAGAACGCAACCCTGAACACCCCCATCACTGAGGGCGCCTAAGCTCTAGGTATTGAAAATAAATGTGCCTCCCCGGAAGCTGATGCTCCGGGGAGGCACATTTGTATGTGTACCAAGGTTTTAGCGGAAAGCCTGAGAGCCTAGAAAAGCTCAAGGCACAGAAAAGCTCGAAGGAGGCGACTGATTCAGTCGCCGCCTTCGAGCTTTATCTAGAGATGTCTAGGGCTTAGAGCGCTCGGCTTAGAGCTCCCCCTATTTAGAGTTCCTGGGTGCGGGGCATCCACGAGGGGCGCTTCGCCTCGTACGCCTCGATAGCCTCGAGGTTCTGCAGGGTCAGACCGATGTCATCCAGACCCTCCATGAGGCGCCAGCGCACGTAGTCGTCAATTTCGAAGGGAACGACCAGCGCGCCCACGGTTACGGTCTTGGACTCCAGGTCAACGGTGATTTCGGTGCCGGGCTCGTGCTCCAGCGCCTTCCAAATCAACTCAATATCGTCCTGTGCAACCTGCGCGGTGACCAGGCCCTGCTTACCCGAGTTGCCGCGGAAAATATCGGCAAAACGAGCAGAAATAACGACCTTGAAACCGTAGTCGCGCAGCGCCCACACGGCGTGCTCACGGGAAGAACCGGTACCGAAGTCCGGGCCCGCCACCAGCACGCTACCGTGCTTGTAGGGCTCCTGGTTCAGGATGAACTCGGGGTCCTTGCGCCAGTTAGCGAAGAGGGCATCATCGAAGCCGGTCTTGGTCACTCGCTTGAGGTAGACGGCGGGGATGATCTGGTCGGTGTCAACATTCGAAGAACGCAGCGGCACGCCAATGCCGGTGTGCTTAATAATGGGTTCCATAATGGCTCCTTAGCTATAGCGGCGTGCTAGGCCACGACGTCGGACGGGGCGGACAGGGTACCGCGCACAGCGGTTGCGGCGGCAACCACCGGGGAGACCAGGTGGGTGCGGCCGCCCTTGCCCTGGCGGCCCTCAAAGTTACGGTTCGAGGTGGAGGCGCATCGCTCACCGGGTGCCAGCTGATCGGGGTTCATGCCCAGGCACATGGAGCAACCGGCGAAGCGCCAGTCGGCACCGAAGTCCTTGAAGACCTTGTCCAGGCCTTCCGCTTCTGCCTGCGCGCGGACCTTCTGGGAGCCGGGCACGACCATCATGCGTACGTTCTCGGCGATGGTGCGGCCACGCACGATGTCTGCTGCGGCGCGCAGGTCCTCGATGCGGGAGTTGGTGCAGGAGCCCAGGAAGACGACGTCCACGGGGATTTCCTTCATGGGGGTGCCCGCCTTCAAATCCATGTATTCGAGGGCGCGTTCTGCTGCGACCTTGTCGTTCTCATCCTCGAAGTCGTCCGGGGAGGGAACGGCGTGGCTCAGCGGCACACCCTGACCGGGGTTGGTGCCCCAGGTGACGAAGGGTTCGAGCTCGTCGGCGTTGATGAAGATTTCCTTGTCGAAGACGGCGCCTTCGTCGGTGGGCAGGCTCTTCCAGTACTCGACTGCCTTGTCCCACTCTTCACCCTTGGGTGCGTGCTGGCGGCCCTTGATGTACTCGAAGGTGGTCTCGTCGGGGGCAACCATACCGGCGCGTGCGCCCGCCTCAATGGACATGTTGCACATGGTCATACGACCCTCCATGGAGAGGGAGCGGATCGCGGAGCCGCGGTATTCGAGCACGTAGCCCTGACCGCCGCCGGTACCAATCTGCGCGATGACGGCGAGGATGATGTCCTTCGCGGTCACGCCGGGCTTGAGGGTGCCTTCAACGTTGATTGCCATGGTCTTGAAGCGTGCCAGGGGCAGGGTCTGGGTTGCCATGACGTGCTCCACCTCGGAGGTGCCGATGCCGAACGCGAGAGCGCCGAACGCACCGTGGGTGGAGGTGTGGGAGTCGCCGCAGACGATGGTCATGCCGGGCATGGTCAGACCGAGCTGCGGGCCGACCACGTGCACGATGCCCTGTTCCTCGTCGCCGAGGGAGTGGATGCGCACGCCGAATTCCTTGGCGTTGCGGCGCAGGGTCTCGATCTGGGTGCGGCTGGTCAGGTCGGCGATGGTGCCGAAGATGTTGTCGGTGGGGGTGTTGTGGTCCTCGGTGGCGATGGTCAGGTCGAGGCGGCGCAGGGGGCGGTTCTCGATGCGCAGACCTTCGAATGCCTGGGGCGAGGTCACTTCGTGCAGTAGCTGCAGGTCAATGTAGAGCAGGTCGGGCTTGCCGTTTTCACCGGGGACGACGACGTGTGCGTCCCAGACTTTTTCTGCCAGGGTGCGCGGACGGGTGCCCGCGGTGGTTGCGTTCTGTTCGCTAGTCATGCTTTCTCCTGCTTGATGCGTTCCTACGGTGGATGCGTTCGGTGTGATGCGTGCCGCTGGTTTGCGGGGTTGAGGAGCGGATTATGTACCCGATGGGACCCTCAAATCGGTATTTCCCTGCGGCGTGTCGCACATTTTTTCACGGATTCTTAGCCTGTGAGACGGCCTAGAAACACCCCGAACCAGCGAGTGTTTTTGTGTGGGTTTATTCTATGACTCCAGGGTAATTTTGCGGGATTACCCGCATTTTTCTGCGACTTTTCGCATATTTTCACCCATAAACCCACATAAACACTTATTATGAAAAGCTCATAATTTATCCCGTAGGGGGTGATTCCATCTTCAGCTCTGCACCCCAAAGAGTCCACGAAGTCCGGGGTATCTTTCATATTCTGAGATAGAATATAAGAATGACTCCTTCCGCATCACGTTTTAACGCACACGGAATGCGTCACCCCAACGCATCCACACACCACAACACGCCGGTTGTCGACCCCGTCAAGCCGCCCGAACACATGGCCGCCGACGAGCAGATGGTAGAGGTACACTCCCACGGCTCCTCCGGCGTTGGCGTGCTCGACAAGGCGACCCTCATTCTTGATTGCCTCGAGGCAGGCCCCGTATCCCTGGGCGACCTCGTCAAGGCAACCGGCCTGGCACGACCCACCGCGCACCGCCTCGCCGTGGCACTGGCACACCACCGCCTCGTAGCCCGCGACGTGCAGGGACGCTTCATGCTCGGCCCCCGTCTGACCGAACTCGCGTCCGCAACCATTTCTGATGAGCTCATCACCGTGGCAGACCCGATTCTGCAGAAGCTCAGCCTCGAAGCTGACGAGTCCACTCAGCTGTACCGCCGCCAGGGTGACTGGCGCGTGTGCGTTGCGACCGCCGCACGCCCCTCCGGCATGCACGAATCCATTCCGGTCGGCACCCAGCTGTCCATGCAGGCTGGCTCCGCCGCACAGGTGCTGCTGGCCTGGGAAGACCAGAACCGCATTGTTGAAGGCCTGCGCGATGCACACTTCAGCGCCGCCATGCTCGCGGCTGTGCGCCGCATCGGCTGGGCGCAGTCCGTGGGCGAGCGCGAGCGCGGTACCGCCTCGGTGTCCGCTCCGGTGCGCGCTCCCGGTGGCAAGGTGATTGCGGCTGTCTCTATCTCGGGTCCGATGGATCGTATGACCCGCCAGCCGAACCGCAACTACCCCGAGCTGGTCGTCAAGGCTGCTCAGGCGATTACAAACGGTCTGCGTGAGCTTTCTACTTCTCACTCAGCCTCGGATGTTGAGGAAAGCTAAGGCTCCGTTATAGATAGTTTTCACGAAAATAATCCCTCCCCGCCTCATTGAGGTGGGGAGGGATTCTTTTATGCGGTTTCAGATGATATGCCGCTAAATGTCCAGCGCCTTGCGGTAGGCGTTGAGGCGCTTAGCTTCCAGCTGCACCGGGGCGACCACACAGGACTGCACCGCCTTCTCAACGCCGGTCTGCAGGCGACCCCGCAACTTACGTGCGTAGTAGCGTGAGCCCATGGCGGTGAGCAGCCTGCCCACACCCGCCGAGGCGATGCCGAGGAGTATACCCAGCAGCAGAAGCAGGGTCGGCAGGGGTACCGGGGAGCCTTCGGGGGTCGGGGCGGGCGGCAGTTGAATCTGCAGGTACGCCATGCCGGAGATGAGGGTCAGCCAGCCGACACCTACCAGGGCGCTTAGTAGCGCAATCCACTGCAGGGCGTTGAAGATGACCCAGGGGGCGCGGGTGCGGCCCAGACCGTAGTCGATGCGCATCATGTCCCGTTCGAGCAGTTCGGGTAGCTCCGCCTCGCGGGAGAGGGCGGCTTCCTTCATGCTGCGTTTCCACGGCTCGTCGATACGGGCGGCCATCTGCTTGCTGTATTGGCGCACGGCGTTTGCCATGCCTGCCTTCTGCGCGGCGCTCAGCGGCGGTAGCGAGGATGCCACCAGCTCGGGTGCGTTCTCGCTATCGGAGCCGAGCATACCCGCGGACTTTTCAGCCTTGGAGGAGCTTTTCTTCTCGTCCTGCTGCCCCAGGTGCAGGCGGCGCAGGGGGTCAGCTTTCAGGCGGCTCGTCCAGCGGGTGAGGATCCAGCCGGTGTGCTGGCCTGCGGCGCGGCGGTAGGAGGCGGTTGCCGCCTGCAAAACCTGCTCAGCCTGGCTGGAGGTGTAGCATGCCTTCACGAGCTTCTGTTCCGCTTCGAGGGCGTAGGCTCCGGCGAGCACGGTTCCTTCTCCCCCGGCATAGGCGCG
The DNA here is from genome assembly GCA_963538455.1 of Rothia mucilaginosa. GTDB lineage: Bacteria > Actinomycetota > Actinomycetes > Actinomycetales > Micrococcaceae > Rothia. The sequence goes on from CAUTHR010000006.1 coordinate 84,307, forward strand.
CAGCTGGGAGGCGGTGGCGTGCAGCTGCGCGTCGGTTCGCTGCAGGGATAGGCTCTTGGCGGCGGCTACCTGGGCGAGCAGGTCGCGCAGCACGTCGACGCCCTCACCGGTTCGCGCGGAGACGGCGATGGGTGCGGCGAGCAGGTGCGCTTCGGTGCCCTCAGCCTGGAGCAGGCGGGTGAGGGATGCGAGTACGGCGGGCACCTCGGCGGGTGCAAGCTTGTCCGCCTGGTTGAGCACGCAGAGCGCCTGCGCGCCGGAGGCGGCAAGCGGCACCATGAAGTCGCGGTGGATGACGGCGTCGGCGTATTTTTGGGGGTCGACAACCCAGACGAGTACGTCCACGTAGCGCATCATGCGGGCGGCGAGGTCGCGGTTGGTGGTGGTGACCGAGTCGAAGTCGGGCATGTCCAGCAGGATGAGGCCGCCGGTGCGGGTGCGCATTTCGCTGCGTCCGCCTACTGCACGGCGGATGCGGTTGAAGAGTCCGGGTGCCGGTTCGGTGACGGCGTTGGGTGCCGCCGCTCCCCCGCTTGCTTTATTGTTTCCGCCTGCTTTATTGCCCTCGGTTGTTTCTCCTTCGGCGGCGAGCGCCTGAGTCTGCGGGTAAACGCGCTTGTCAATGCCGAGCCAGTCGAGCAGTTCTTCACTGCCTTCTGCCTCCCAGATTGCCGCCTGCACGGTGGAGGTGGTCGGGCGTGTGGGTGCGGAGAGGGCAATATTCTGCCCGGCGATGGCGTTGAAGAGCGTGGATTTGCCGCTGCCGGTCGCGCCGAAGAAGCCGATGACGGTGTGTTCGGTGGAGAGTTCGCGGCGCTGGCTGAGGCGTTCGAGGGTTTCGGCGGCGTCAAGCAGGACGGTTTCGGGGACTCGTCCTTCACCGTAGCTGATGGCTTCTTTCAAGGATGCGACGGAGCGCGCGAAGGGCGAGGCCGCCACGGCGGGGGTGGCGTCTCGCTCGGTATGGCGCTCAGCGGCTTTGTTCTCGGATTTATTCTCGGGGGTAGTCATAGTGCGTTTTTCTTCGTCTATGGTGCGCGGTGAGATGGTACACAGCGTGGTGGGTGCGCGGTGTGGTAGGTGCGCTGTGGAGATGATCTGGTGACAGGCGGTTGAGCGCGCTGCCCCGATTATGCCGTAGCCGGCCAGGGGGTCTGCGCGCCCTGTGCCTGCGCGCCCTGTGCCTGCGCGCCCTTTGCTTGGGCAGCCTGGCTCTGCGCACTCATTTCCGCGGCAATTTTCTGCACCTGCTCGGCGGCGCGGTGAATGTCCTCAGCGTCAGCCTGCGGATCGGTTTCTTCCAACACCTCGGTGAAGGGCTGAGCATGCTCGGTGAGCAGATCCGCCATACGTTCGAGCAGGTCGGTGCGAGCGCGGGTCGCCATGCGGCGCACCGCATCTTCACCAAAGATAGACTCGAGCAGCTTCGTGCCGACCACGCCGCTACCACCCGCAATACCCGCCTCAATACCGGTAATGCCGCCGGTGAGGCTGAACGCGGCAACCATGAGCATCACGGCGGCGGCGTTCACGCCCAGGGAGAGGAAGCGGGCACGTTTGCGCTTGTCGGCGCCTTCTTCGCGGATCATTTCGAGGACGGAACCTTGCCAGAGGCGAATCTGCTCGGCAACGGCTCCGGAGAAAATGTCTTCGGCGGACTGCACCTCGCCCTTCGCATCGCCGTCTGCGTTCTGCTCGGGCGCCGCTGCGACAGCCTGCGGCGCATCAAGGCGCGCCAGCAGGGAGCGTCCGGCGCGGCTGGCGCGCCAGCGGGTGCGGGTGTTTTCGGAGGCGCGGGCCGCCGCATCCAGCACGACGGCGTGGATGCCGCTTTCGAGGGCGTCTTCTACCTTCTGGGCGGCGGCGGGCTGACCGCGCAGTGCGGAGCCGACGCGGTCGCGCAGGCGACCGATGGTGCTGTCGAGGGAGCGGAAGAAGTCGCCGGTTCCCACGAAGTCGTGCCAGCGCGAGAGCACTTCGCCGCGTAGCAGGGAGCCGTCGGAGAGGGCGCCGTCGATGGTAGTCAGCGCGTCCTCGTATTCTTCGGCTACGATGCTGGCGAGCGACTGGTGCGCCGCCTGCTGGCGTGCCTGTTCGGCAGCGAGCACCTGCAGGTTACCGGCGAGGGTTTCGACAGCACCAGCGAGGGTCTGCCGGGCGATGGCGGCGCGGGCGGGCGCGTCGGCGCCGAGTTCGCGAATCCACAGGGTCAGCGGGGCGAGGCTGACGGGGGCGAGCATGCCGTTTTCGTCGCGCGGCTGTTCGGTGACGGTGTGAATCAGTACGGCGTGGATTCCGGCCTCGTCGAGCATGCGTCGCAGGTCGTTTTCGATAGCCTCTTCGTCGCCTTCGGGCACGCGGTTGAGCACCACGGCGATGGCGATGGAGCGTGCGGCCGCTTCGTGGAGCAGTTCCCAGGGCACGGCGTCGGCGTAGCGGTTGGCGGTGGTGACGAAGAGCCACAGGTCAGCGGCGGAGAGCAGCTCCTTGGCGAGGGTGCGGTTCTCCTCAGAGACGGAGTCGATATCGGGTGCGTCAATGAGCGCGATGCCCTGCGGTAGCGCCGAGGTAGTAATAGGAATGAGGGCGCGCGCGATCTTCGGGTCGAGGCCGGGTAGCGCCTGCGATCCGGCGTTCATGCCGGAGGTGCGGGTGCGCGGCAGGGTGGGCAGGAAGCGCTCGGGTGACAGTGCCGCTTCGTCTTCTGCACGGTGCAGTAGTACGGGGTGGCGGGTGGTGGGTCGAATCGCGCCGGACTGGGTAAGCGGATCGCCGAGCAGGGTGTTGACGAGGGTGGATTTGCCGGCGCCGGTGGAGCCTCCGACCACGATGGTGAGGGGATTGTCGACGCTGGCGCTGCGCGGCAGGATGTAGTCGTCAAGTTGGCGTGCCATGGCGGCGAGTAGGGTGCGCGCGGTGGCGGTACCGTGCTCGGCGGTGCCGTCGTGGGTGACGGTGTAGGGGGTGCCGGGGGTTTCGCCGGCTTCTACGTCGAGCGGGAGGGGGATTCGAGTGAGCAGTTCGCGAGCTGCTTTGAGCTGCGCATAGTCGGTGGTAGTCACAGCGCTATTGTCCCATAGGGTGAAGCCGCTTCATGCCATGCGTGGGCGTTGTGGTGGGCACGTTGCGGCCGCGGGGAGTTTGGGGGCTCGCACTGAGGTGTTTTTGAGGGTTGTTCGAACAACTCTGAGGGGTTGTTTTAGTACCTTTGAGTTGTGGTGCGATAACTCCAATATGAGTTTGATTCACTCAAGAAAAGATTGAAAAATCCCTAAGTTTCTAGGGGAAACATCAGATTTTAATGCGGTTATCCCAAACACATTGGTACGTTTTATAACCCGCATAAAACGGGCAAATATTAAGATTTGATAACTTTTTACGCTCAGGGGTAGATATGGTCTTTTCGAACCTAAAAGTACGCTTAGAATCGTTGAGCACGACAACCAGGCAGGTCATAACCACACCGATTCCTTCAGGAGGCTTCTGGCCTGCCCTTTCTATTGCATCCGTACTCACCGCGGTATGCCACACATCGGGAACGCTCACCGACCCCTCACGCAACTGCATTCAAAATTTACTGCGTTGAGGTTCACTGCATCCGAGCTACCCGTTATTATCTGCCCGTCTTTACTCTTGCGAAAGGTTGCGTATGTTCGGTTCGCTGTCACGCCGCCATCTTCTTGCCCTCACGTCTGGTGCGACTCTGAGTGCACTCGCAAGTGCCTGCAGCCCCGTCGTTTCTCGCCCTCAACCGCTCTCCAAATCTTCTCCGGCTGACGCCGCACCGGCGCCTCAGAGCACCCAGACCAAAGCTGCAACCACCACGCGCAGTATTACGCAGGCCGAGCCTCTGCCTGCGTCGGCTCTGGATGGTCGCGGACCGGCTATTCTGCCGGATCAGTTCTTTGAGCGTTCCGGAGATTTCTCGAACGGCACCCTGAGCCATCGAGCCATTAATGTCCCCCGCCCCACCATGCCCCCGGAAGCTAAAGAGCGCACCGTTGAGGGCCTGCATGCTTTCCTGCAGTACTGGGGTGCGGCGCAGAACTATATGCTCCTCACCGGCGACACCGACCCCTTCATGAATCTGCCCGGCCAGGAGCACTTCAGCAACATGGCGCAGATGTACCGTGATATCTACCGCTACAACATCGGCTGGTTGGTCTCTAAGAACAACCACCCCATGTGCATTAACCTGAGCTCCCCGCAACCGGTGCCCGCCACCGAGCAGGACGTCTACTGCTGGAAGGCAACCCTGAAGGTGGATGAGAACGCGTTCCTGTTCAATCATGAGACCCGTCAGCGCGAGCAGCTTACCGGTATCTACGGCAGTAATCAGAAGGCGGACGCTTACGTCTACTTTGGCGCAGAGGGCTGGCAGATGCTGGAGGACCCGAAGTCTTCCCCGAGCGCTACCGCCACCCCTGCGGCTAATGCTGAACCGTCCGCGAATACTCCGAGCGCGCAGCCGACCCCGAATGCGAGTACCTCCTCTAAGGCGGCTCGTTATATTCGAGGCTCAGCCTAAAGCTTCTTTGCATCCGTGCCTCAAAGAACCCGTCATATTGGGTGATATGTGGCACGGATGAGGGCTTTTATTTGTGTGCCACGCGTGAAGTCTATAGGCTAGGGCTAGATGAGGTCCGCCCATTTTCGCCTCAATACGCCTCGTCCCGCCCCGCGGGTGACTGTTTCGCGCCCTCCAATGGGGGCGTGATGTTAGGCTGAGGATGAGGGCGTGAGCTCTTCACCTATCACCGATACTTCCGCATCACAGCACATCAAGGGGATCACTATGATTCACAGCCGCCGCCACTTTATTGCGTTCACGGGCACTGCCGCCCTGGGTGCGATGCTTGCCGCTTGCGGTTCCAAAAAGACTGAGGAGGCGACCGCCTCCCCCACTCCTTCCGCTTCGATTGCGGGCGCCTACGATAACCTGTCGGGCGAGCTGAAGTGGACCAAGTACATTCCCGGTCATGGCGCTGCGCCGATGAGCAGCACCGACCCAGAGACCGGTCAGGTCTACACGATTGAGCCGACCGCCGGCCCGGCAAGCGTGGATTCTAAGGCGAGCTCCGTGCCCATCCCCGTTGAGGATGAGAGCATGTACGAGAATAACGCCCGTAGCCTGCGCGCCACTTTCGCGTATTTTGCGGCGGCGGTGAACTACGCCCGCATGACCGGTGATCCCGGTCCGGCTCTGCAGGTGGTTCAGGCGCAGAACTCGACCGACCGTGCGGCGTTGGAGAAGTTGCGTGCGTTCTATGCGACTGGCACGAACTGGCTGGTGGGTGGCGAGTGGACGTTCCGCCTGACCGATAAGCAGCCGACGACTCGCGGCACGAAGTATTCGTGGGCGTGCACCGTAACTCAGGCGCACGGTATGCAGGTTGAGAAGGCGACCAATACGACCAAGCCTCTGGAGGATACTGAGGCCCCGGAGATTAAGGCTCTGTACGCTGAGTACGATGAGGAGGCGAAGCGCTGGGTTGTGATTTCGCCTCAGCAGTACGATCCCGCGTTGACTCCGAAGCCGACGCAGACTCCGCGCGCGCATCCTTCGTCGACTTACACTCCGACGGTGACTGATGACAGCACCGTGGCGGCTCATACCGGCGCGAACACTGGTGCAAATACCGGCGCGAATACTTCGGGTAACGGTGCCGCGCAGGCTCCTGCCGCCCAGAACGGTGGAGCGCAGAACGGCGCTGGCCAGGGCGGTGCCGGCCAGGATGGCTCCCGTCAGTACACTGGCTCCCAGAATGGTGGTGCCGCTCAGAATGGTGGAGCACAGAACGGTGGCGCACAGGCTCCTCAGCCTGCCGCTACCCAGGCGCCTGCAGCTACCGCGCAGCCTGTGGCGACTCAGCCTGCCGCTGCGACGGCTCAGCCGAGTGTAGCTCCCGGCGCTCCTGATGCGGGCGGTGCAGCTGGCGGCGTGAACGCTCCCGGCGCTGAGGCACCCGGCGGCGCTCCCGCTGGCGGCGCCCAGTAGCCCCTCCCTTATAGACAATCCCTATAGGCAATCCTTATAGACGATGAACGCGTCCTCGCCTTCGCTGTCTCCCGTGCCCCCCTCGGTGCGCTGCTGCCGCTGGTTGCGGTAAGTTCGCTGATGGGCGGCATATCACGCTCGCTTGAGCGGTGGTACACACGGGTGTGAAGGCGGGGGCGCGTTATACTTAGGACTGTCTCTAGAGGGATATCCGCGTGTGATATCCGCTCGTCGAGGCGCACTCTCACTCGTCTCTCACCTGAGATTCTCACTCGAAAGGTACTCCGTGGCGCTTTTCCCTTTGACCTCTGGGCTTTCTAATGGTTCCGCTACCGGCATCAGCCGCCGTTCTGCTCTGCGTTACGCCGGTGCGGGCGTTGCAGGCGTGTCGTTGAGCGCCCTGCTGGTTGCCTGCGGTGGTTCTTCGTCCACCACCGAGAACGCTGACGTGGATACCCCTCAGATGTCCCCCTCGGCTTCTGCGCGCACTGATTTTAGCGGCGAGGTCACCTTCGATAACTATGAGAAGAAGGGCACTTTCGTTCCGGCGACCGAGTCCGCTCCCGCGCAGAACGTGCCGGTCCCCAAGCGTCCGGCGAGCGCTTCGGAGAACTCGGTGCAGGGTCTGTACGATTCGATTGCGTTCGTGTACGCGGCGATTAACTACCTGGTGTTGACCGGTGATGCGGCTCCGCTGCGTGAGTCGAAGGCTGATGAGAAGTTCGTTGCGTCGTTCTCTTCGTTCATGGATGAGTCGAATGAGAGCTCGCAGGCGCGTGACTGGTTTGTTTCGCCGAAGGTGACGATGACTGCGTTCACCGCTGTTCCGACCCTGGTGAAGAAGAGCGTGCAGTGGACTTTTGATCTGGTGATTGATTTGGGTCCGACCGTTGTGGTTGATGGCGCTCCTGCGGAGATGTCTGAGAAGGTTCGCCGCACTGAGCGTGGCCTGGTGGTGACCGGTGTGCGCCACGATAATGATTGGACTTTGACTATTCAGGACGAGTATGAGGCGCAGGCTTCGGCTCAGCCTAAGAATGGTGGCGGTTCCGGTGGTGCCGCTAACGGCGGTAATGCTGGTGATTCCGGTAACTCCGGTAATGGCGGCAATTCTAATGGTGACAACCTTTAAGCCCTCAGATGGATGAGGCATCATGCCCTAACTCGCACTCGGGTTAGGGCATGATCTGTTTTACTCTGGTAGTAACGTACTTTCCCGGATTCAAGGTTTTTGTATGTCTTCTTTTTCTCAGTCTTCTTTCTCTCGCCGCTCCCTGCTGCGCCTGGGCGTGGGCGTTTCTGCTGTTGCCGGTTCTGCGGCGCTGTTGAGCGCGTGCGGTTCGGGTGGCTCTAGCCAGCAGTCTGGTTCTCAGGGCGGTAGCCTGAACGGCGCGAAGTCGAGCGCTAACCCGAATGGGTACAGTGATGATGGCCAGAACTATTCGGGTCTGGTGGAGTACACCCACTATGAGGGCGCGGTGAATTATGAGCAGGGTACGGTGGAGCATCCGCCGCGTAATGCTCCGAAGCCGAAGGTGACTGAGGCGCTGTCGGCTAATACGGTGACGGGTTTTCATGAGGCGATTGCTTATTTTGCGGCGGCTATGGATTATCTGGTGAAGACCGGTAGCACGGATGCGTTCTCGACCGGTATTACCTTGTCCTCGAAGACTCGCTCTGAGGTGGATGCCCTGTCGGCTTCTATTCTTGCGGGTGTGGAGAAGGGTTCCTGGTATGTGAATCCGTCGGCTTCCTATGCGCTGTCGAGTGCGCAGCCGTCGATTATGAGTGATGGCAACCTGCTGTTTAAGGGCAAGTACACTCTGGATTTCGGTACGGAGGCGGTGGCTGAGGGCAAGATCCAGCCGGTGGTCGCCTCCGCGAGTGCTTCTGCTTCTGCCTCCGCATCGGTTGAGCCTACTGAGCCTTCTGAGGATGCGCTGGTGTCTGAGTCGGCGTCCCCCAGCGCTTCTGCTTCTGCTTCTGCGACTGCGGCGGGTCCGGCGTCTCAGGTGACGGTTCAGGAATGCGATTTCCGCGGCCGCTACCATGCTGATTCTAAGATGTGGGAGCTGAGTGTGGCGTACGGTGCGACGCTCCAGGGAGGTACCGCCCAGGGTGGTGCTTCCTCCGCGAGCGCGGCGGCATCCGGTTCGGCTTCCGCACCCTCTTCTGCCGCCTCTTCTGCTGGGGCTTCCGTTGAGGCGTCCGCTGAGGCGTCCGCCACCTCCGCGGCGTCATAGTTCGTCATAACGCTTTGATCTGCGAGGCGCTTCTCACGCTTCGCCCACTCGACTCTGTATCCTGTTGGGTTTGCGGCTAAACTGGTTGCAATCACCGACTGACTGAAAGGTATCACTATGTCCGAGAACCTGACCCGCCGCGCGGCGCTGGGCGTGCTGGGCGTCAGCTCCATGGCGTTGCTGGCGGCTTGTGGCTCTAAGGCTACTTCTGAGGCGTCTGCTTCCGCTTCTGGCTCTGAGAGCGCTTCTGCGGCTGCTTCTGAGTCTGCTACCGCGTCGCCGAGCGCTTCGGCTTCGGCGTCTACTTCCCCTTCGGCTTCTGCGTCTGCTTCGGCTACCGCAGCGAACTCTCCGCTGCCTAACGACAATAAGGATTACAGCGGCGTAGCGAAGCTGGAGAAGATGGAGGAGCACGGCGAGTACCAGCCGGGTAATGCTGAGCACCCGCCGCAGAATGTTCCTTCCCCGATTGTTCCGGAGGCTATGCACCAGAATTCGGTGGCTGGCTTCGCGGCGGCTCTGGCGTACTTCGGTGCGGCGTTTGAGTACCTGCTGCGTACCGGCGATATGCGCTACATGAACGAGGTCAGCACCGACCAGGAGACCCTGGCGGCGATGAAGAAGTACGCGGACTCCACCAAGGCAGGTATTGACGAGAAGAAGACCTGGTACGTGAACCCGACCGCTACTTTGACTATTGGCACTAAGCAGCCGGTTCTGGCGCAGGGCGCGTACAACTGGACCGTGACTCTGAACGTGGATCTGGGTGAGAAGCTGTTCAAGGACGGCAAGGAGCAGACCGTGGCTGCTGATAAGCGTCACGTGAAGATGTTCGGTGAGGCTGTTGGCCGCTACTTGAACAACAAGTGGGACCTGCACATGGACATCAACTAGTCCTCTGAGGCTGGTTTTCTCCCTTTTTTGGGTCTTTTCCATCTCAGGATGCAGTTTTTCACTGTTTTTTCCATTGATGGCAATAAATTTTGTGGCTCCAGCTTGCGGTGAACAGAGTTCATCATTACTCTTATATACAGAGGTTGTCTTTTGGGCTACATAATGTTTCTAGAAAGCGCCGCACATTCATCATCCTTTATCGAGAAAGGGTTTGTGCGGCGCTTTTCTGCCCCCTCTTCCTGAACCTCGTTCCTTGAGGTTTTTCTCTGGCATTATTACGAACTGTGACCGCAGGTTTAAACCTGCCGCCGGCGAGTAGTAGAGTTGCCACGTAACCGATTATTCATTGCGGAGACCCCGTCGCGGCTGGCCTCCCTCCAAGCTCATGTAAGGAGCACCCCATGGCAAAGATTCTCAACAGCATTGTTGAAGCAACCGGCCAGACCCCCCTGGTTAAGCTGAACCGACTGGACGAGGGCCTTCCCGGTAACGTTGCGGTCAAGCTTGAGTTCTACAACCCCGCAGGTTCGGTTAAGGACCGTATTGGCCGCGCCATTATTGACGCTGCTGAGAAGTCGGGTGCGCTGAAGCCCGGCGGCACCATCGTTGAGGGCACTTCCGGTAACACCGGTATTGCGCTGGCTATGGTGGGTGCTGCTCGCGGTTACCGCGTCATCCTGACCATGCCGGAGACCATGTCTGCTGAGCGTCGCGTGCTGCTGCGCGCTTACGGTGCTCAGATTGTGCTGACCCCCGGTACCGAGGGTATGCGCGGCGCTGTGGAGAAGGCTAAGGAAATCGTTGCGATCACCGAGAACGCTATCCTGGCGTCCCAGTTCTCTAACGAGGCGAACCCCACCATTCACTACAACACCACCGGCCCCGAGATTTGGGAAGCAACCGACGGTAAGGTCGACATTTTCGTGGCGGGTATTGGCACCGGCGGCACCATTTCCGGTAGCGGTAAGTACCTGAAGGAGCAGAACCCGAACGTGAAGGTTGTTGCGGTTGAGCCTAAGGACTCCCCGCTGCTGTCTGAGGGTCGCGTTGGTCCCCACAAGATTCAGGGCCTGGGCGCTAACTTCGTTCCGGAAACCCTGGACCGCGGCGTCTACGATTCGGTGACTCCGGTCAGCGCTGAGGACGCTATGCGCACCTCCCGCCTGCTGGCTACCCAGGAAGGTATTCTGGGCGGTATTTCTTCCGGTGCGGCTGTCTGGGCTGCTCTGGAGGAGGCTAAGAAGTCTGAGAACAAGGACAAGCTGATTGTGGCTATCGTTCCCGACTTCGGTGAGCGTTACATCTCCACCGCTCTGTACGAGGATATCCGCGGCTAATAGCCCGTTGTTTCTCCCCTCTGCTCCCTGCCTGAGGTCTTGGACCTAGGGTTTGGATAGCTGATGCCCCGCCTCCGGCTCGTCCCACTGTGGACGGTCCCGAGGCGGGGCTTTTGCGTCTTTTGGCCGGCAGAAATATTACGTTCCGCGCGTTTGTGTGACTGAGTTTTTGGTAAGCGTGTCTACTATGACATGTAGCCGGCCGGGAATAGGCGAATGGGCTTCATTGTTGGTACCTTTGGAAAGGTCGCATATACAGAGGACGACCGATGAGGGAAAGGGAACCCATGAGTTTTATTGCGCGTCTGCGTGAAGATATTGAGAACGTCCGCCAGCACGACCCTGCTGCGCGCGGCGCTGTCGAGATTGCGCTGAACTATTCGGGTATGCACGCCATTTGGGTTCACCGTCTGACTCATAAGCTCTGGCAGAAAGATGAGACGAAGGCTCTGGCTCGTACTCTCTCGCAGTTTGCTCGTTTTCTGACCGGTGTGGAGATTCACCCCGGCGCGACCATTGGCCGCCGTTTCTTCATCGATCACGGCATGGGCATTGTCATTGGTGAGACCGCTGAGGTTGGTGACGACGTGATGCTGTACCACGGCGTGACCCTGGGCGGTCGCTCCCTGGAGAAGGTGAAGCGCCACCCCACCATTGGTGACCGCGTGACCATTGGTGCCGGCGCTAAGGTGCTCGGTCCGGTGGAGATTGGTTCCGATAGCGCTATTGGTGCGAACGCCGTGGTCGTCAACGATCACCCCGCCGATTCGATTATTACCGGTATTCCGGCGAAGCACCGCCCGCGTACCCCGGAGAAGAAGAAGCCCCTGGTGGACGCTGTGGAGTATATTGACCCCGCCATGTGGATTTAGTGCTTGCTAGCGTTTTGAGCCCGTAGAGGCGCATCTGACGGCTCCTAGCTAGGCTCTGCAGGTCTTCTCCCCTGCTATACCCTTACTACACCTCTGGAGATACCCCTGAATACACCTCGGGGGCGCCCCATCTAAAGACATAACGAAAGCCCGCCTTCGACCGGATTCTCATCCAGCCGAAGGCGGGCTTTATGTGTTCAGCTATGGAAGCTTAGTGAACGTGAATGTCCGCTGCGTTCACCTCGGAACGGTCACCGCTCCACATGGTGTGGAAGGCGCCCTCTTCGTCAATACGACCGTAGGTGTGCGCACCGAAGAAATCACGCTGACCCTGAATCAGGGATGCGGGCAGGCGGTGGCGGCGCAGACCGTCGTAGTAGGACAGTGCGGAAGCGAAGACCGGCACGGGGATGCCCAGTGCGGTTGCCTTAGCCACCACGCGACGCCAGGAAGGAACGAGCTCCTCCATGAGGTTCTTGAAAGCCGGTGCCAGCAGCATGTTTGCGGGAGCCTCATCAGCGTAGGCAGCCATGATGTCGCCCAGCAGCTCGGCGCGGATGATGCAGCCTGCACGCCACAGCGATGCGATGGTGTCCAGCTTCAGGTCCCAGCCGTATTCCTTGCCTGCGCGGGTGAGCAGGTCCATGCCCTGTGCGTACGCAACGAGCTTGGAGGCGAAGAGTGCGCGGCGCACATCCTCAACGAACTCGGGGTCGCCTGCACCAACGCCGGTGGTTGCGATCAGGCCTGCGGGCAGTTCGCGCTGTGCCTGCTCGCGCTGCTCACGCTCGGAAGAGGATAGGGCGCGTGCGAACACGGACTCTGCGATAGCGGAGACGGGGGAACCGAGGTCCAGGCCAGCCTTAGCGGTCCACAGGCCGGTACCCTTCTGACCCGCTGCGTCAACAATAACGTCGACCAGGGGCTTGCCGGTCTTTGCGTCGACCTGTGCGAGTACCTCTGCGGTGATTTCGATCAGGTAGGAGCTCAGGTCGGTCTTGTTCCAGGCCTTGAAAATTTCTGCCTGCTGTGCGGGCTCGATGCCTGCGATGGAGCGCAGAATGTCGTAAGCCTCGCCGATGACCTGCATGTCGGCGTATTCGATGCCGTTGTGGACCATCTTCACGAAGTGGCCCGCGCCGTCGGTGGAGATCCATGCGCAGCAGGGTGCGCCGTCCTGCGGTGCCTTCGCTGCGATCTTCTCGAGCATGGGGCCAAGGTGCTTGTAGGACTCTGCGGAGCCGCCGGGCATCATGGAGGGGCCCCAGAGAGCGCCCTCTTCGCCGCCGGAAACGCCAACGCCCACGAAGTGCAGGCCCTTTTCAGCCAGGGCGTGCTCGCGACGGATGGTGTCGGGGAAGTGGGAGTTACCGCCGTCGATAATGATGTCGCCCTCATCGAGCATGGGGGTGAGCTGCTCGATCACTGCGTCGACGGGTGCGCCCGCCTTGACCATAATCAGGATGCGGCGGGGAGACTCGAGGGAGTCTACGAGTTCCTGCAGGGACTCGGTACGGATGAAGTCGCCGTCTGCGCCGTGCTCAGCCAGCAGTGCGTCGGTCTTCTCTACGGAACGGTTGTGCAGTGCCACGGTGTAGCCGTTACGTGCCAGGTTGCGGGCGAGGTTTGCGCCCATGACAGCAAGGCCGGTGACACCAATCTGTGCCTTCTTGTTTTCAGTCATGTATATAAGGATACGCGCTTAGGGCAGGCTATATATAGGTGGAGTGCAGTTTTATGCCCGAAGGAATCGCAGTTCCGACTGGATTATCTTCGCGAGCTTCCCGCATGGCACCCTCGCGGCATACCCTCGCGGCAGGTCAATAGGTCAAAAACACCGGGTAAGCAAAAACCGGGTAAACAAAAACCCCGGCACCTTGCGGTACCGGGGTTAGCGGTGGGTCCTACCGGGATCGAACCGATGACATCCACGGTGTAAACGTGGCGCTCTACCAGCTGAGCTAAAGACCCGTAGTTCTCACTGTTTTTGTTCCAGTGGCGAACACAAGAAAAAACTATACGGGCTTTTGATGCGCCACGCAAATCCGATACACGTGTTCTATGTCTCAATATTTTTTTCGTTTTCCCACCCCGCCCCACACTAAGCCACATCAAGTCATGTTGGGTCGTGGCCTTTTAGGTAGGTCACACCCCATCGTTCCGCGCCATTCCGCCAACCCCATCATTCCGCGCCATTTAGGTGCAAAAAGACCCTAAGTAGCACTTTTGATGCACAGTATTTTCCCTTCAGATAGTCACAATGCGAAACCCACATCACAAAAACCCTTATTTGAGACCAAGAGACCCATCTTTAGGTCTAAGATAGTAGAGATAAGTAGCGAAGTAGACCCCACGGATCTATAGCGCTTAAACACAAAGATTGTTCGACAACGCAACAACGCGCGGCGGGCAATCTCACAACCGCACAGAAGAGAGGTTGGATTAGTTTGGCTAACGTACCGAACGAGCACTCCCTGAGCACCCTTCTTGATGGCCTGAAGGACATCGACGTAGAAGAGACCCAGGAATGGGCCGAGTCCCTCGAGGACCTTATCAAGACTCACGGCACCGAGCGTGCAGAGTACATCCTTCGCGCACTGCTCAAGGAGGCTGGCGAGAAGGGCGTTAAGGTCCCCACTCTGGTCAAGACCGACTACATCAACACCATCCCCGTCGACCAGCAGCCCGAGTACCCCGGTGATGAGGAACTCGAGCGCCAGTACCGCGCATGGATCCGTTGGAACGCAGCAATCATGGTTCAGCGTGCCCAGAAGAAGGGCATCGGCGTTGGTGGCCACATCTCCACCTTCGCAGGTGTTGCTGACCTCTACGAAATGGGTCAGAACCACTTCTTCCGCGGCCGTAACCACCCCGGTGGCGGCGACCAGGTCTTCTTCCAGGGTCACTCCTCCCCCGGTGTCTACTCCCGCGCATTCGTTGAGGGCGTCCTGAGCGAAGAGCAGATGGACGGCTTCCGCCAGGAGAAGACCAAGGGTGCAAACGGTATTCCTTCGTACCCGCACCCCCGCTGCATGCCCGAGTTCTGGCAGTTCCCGACCGTTTCCATGGGTCTGGGCCCCCTGAACGCTATCCACCAGGCATCCTTCAACAAGTACCTGCACAACCGCAATATCAAGGACACCTCTGAGCAGCACGTCTGGGCATTCCTGGGCGACGGCGAGATGGACGAGCCCGAGTCGCGTGGTGCACTGCAGCTGGCTGCAAACGAGCACCTGGACAACCTGACCTTCGTCGTCAACTGCAACCTGCAGCGTCTGGACGGCCCCGTTCGCGGTAACGGCAAGATCATTCAGGAGCTCGAGGCATTCTTCCGCGGCGCAGGCTGGCACGTCATCAAGGTCCTGTGGGGCTCCGACTACGACGAGCTGCTCAAGAAGGACAAGAGCGGCAAGCTCATCCAGCTGATGAACGAGACCCTCGACGGTGACTACCAGACCTTCCGCGGTGAAGACGGTGGCTACATCCGTGAGCACTTCTTCGGCAAGTACCCCGAGACCAAGGAACTGGTTGCTGACCTGACCGACGAGCAGATCTTCAACCTGCGCCTGGGTGGCCACGACGACAAGAAGCTCTACGCAGCCTTCAAGGAAGCTATGGAGACCAAGGGCAAGCCCACCGTCATCCTGGCACAGTCCATTAAGGGTGCGGAGCTCGGCCCGTTCTTCGAGGCACGTAACTCCACCCACCAGATCAAGAAGTTCACCATGGAAGCACTGAAGGGCTTCCGTGACCACCTGAACATCCCCATCTCCGACGAGGAGCTGGAGAAGGATCTGTACAACCCGCCGTACTACCTGCCCGAGGCAAGCCACCCGGCACTGCAGTACATGCAGGCACGTCGTAAGGAGCTCGGCGGCTACGTCCCCGGTCGTCCGAACGTCCAGCCCGAGATTACCCTGCCCGACGCTAAGGCATACGCCGCAGCTAAGAAGGGTTCCGGCAAGCAGACCGCCGCAAGCACCATGGCCTTCGTCCGCCTGATGAAGGACCTCATGCGTGTGAAGGGCTTCGGTCACCGTATCGCTCCCATCACCCCCGATGAGGCACGTACCTTCGGTATGGAAGCATTCTTCCCGTCCGCTAAGCTGTACAACCCCAACGGCCAGAACTACGTGCCCGTTGACCACCAGCTGATGCTGACCTACACCGAGTCCCCCGAGGGCCAGATCGTTCATGTGGGTATTAACGAGGCAGGCGCAACCGCAGCGTTCACCGCTATCGGTACCTCCTACGACACCCACGGCGAGCCGATGATTCCGATCTACATCTTCTACTCGATGTTCGGTTTCCAGCGCACCGGCGACGGCTTCTGGGCAGCATCCGACCAGATGTGCCGCGGCTTCGTCATCGGTGCAACCGCCGGTCGTACCACCCTGTCCGGTGAGGGCCTGCAGCACAACGACGGCCACTCCCCGATTCTGGCCTCCACCAACCCGGCGTTCAAGATCTACGACCCGGCCTACTCCTACGAGATTGCCCACATCGTGGAGCGCGGTATCGAGCAGATGTACGGCACCAAGGACGAAGACCACAACGTCATGTACTACCTGACCGTGTACAACGAGCCGATTCACCAGCCTGCTGAGCCGGCAAACGTTGACGTTGAGGGCATCATCAAGGGTATCCACAAGATCAGCGAGTCCCCGCTGACCTCCGGCCCCAAGGCACAGCTGCTCGCTTCGGGTATCGCTGTTCCGTGGGCTGAGAAGGCTCAGCAGTTGCTGGCTGAGGACTGGGGCGTCTCCGCAGACGTCTGGTCTGTCACCTCGTGGACTGAGCTGCGCCGCGACGGCATTGCCGCTGAGGAAGAGGCTCTGCTGAACCCGAACCAGCCCGCTCGTGTTCCTTACGTGACCCAGAAGCTGGCAGGCGCTGCTGGCCCGATCATCGCGACCACCGACTTCTCCTCGGATGTTCCCGACCAGATCCGCCAGTTCGTTCCGAACGACTTCGCAACCCTGGGTGCTGACGGCTTCGGCTTCGCAGACACCCGCCCGGGTGCACGTCGCTTCTTCCACATCGATGCAGAGTCGGTTGTTGTCCGCACCCAGCAGATGCTGGCAAAGCGCGGCGAGGTTGCAGCAGACGTTCCCGCGAAGGCATTCGCTAAGTACGACCTGCTCAACGTGAACGCTAACTCCGAGCTGGAGCAGCACTAAGCATTTGGCGGTAGAACCTCGGTTCTGCGTTAGACGCTAAACGATGCCCCCGGTTGATGATTCATCAATCGGGGGCATTATATTTATTGGTTTTTGAGAACCCACTCTTTATACCGAAGATTAACTGCTGATTTCTGCTGTCGCTGTTCTTCTAGTTTTGTTTCATTATCTCGAATGAGCGGTTTTTGATACGAAGCTACAAGATTGGCAAGACCTTGAGCCATTCCTGTATCTTTACTGCATTGTGCTTCAATGACGCTGAGCCGAATTTCTTCTTCCGATGCCGGGGCATTTCCATCACCGCTAGCACGGATTGCATCTAATAGTTCTTTTGTACCCCATTCATAGTCGCCCTTTCGTGGCGTTAAACCTTTATCCGATAGGCATTTCCACCATGCTTCACGGTATTTTTTCCATTCGGGATGATTCATGGCAGCTGCATAGGATTGGCCGTTGATTCGACGATAGGCTTCTCTGAGGCCACTTTGCTCTTCGAGGCTGATGCCCGCAATCTCTTTCAACGTGGCTAAGATTTCAGGCATGCACTGTTCCATGATTTTTGTGTCATAGCCCCCCGATGATGGTGCATTCCCGGGTCGCTTGTAGTTTCCATATTTGGCGGAGTATTCGGGGTTCCAGAGACCAAACTCGCGACCGGACGAAACGAATTGCCTATCTTCTACATCCGGGATATATATTTCGTAGGATTGGCCGTGTTTTGCGAAACAGCGCTGCCTGAGAATTTCCAAGGCTTGATTGTAATACTGGGAATTTTCATCGAAAGTGTCATTGTATTCTTCGAGTGGAGTAATGATTCGGTTATTTTTATAGTCTAGAGTTGCTTGGGCCGTTTCATCACGTTCTAGTTGCGGGCCTGTAGAACAGGATGTGCAGGCTAGCGTGAATGCAAACGTTATAGCCATTGCGGGTTGAAAGATTTTCTTGAGGTTCATGATTCTCCCTCCTTAATTGGATAAAGAATATGCGGCAGTAAAGAAAGCTGGGTTATGCTCTGGCGATAAGCACCATGTAGTGCCCAGTAATACGGGTGCTTATGGAATCAGTTATCTATGCTGAACCCTATGTTGATCTAAAGCTTAAGCAGGAGTTCGGGCATTGGGGGAATACCTGCTAGCTTGGGAGCGCACCCGCGGCGAAAGGATCAAGACGCTACGTGTAGACAACACACAAGGGTGTTTCTGTAGCGTCATGACTACTAGGAGAATGTTCTAGAGCTTCATCGTAAACTCCTAGTGTTTTGAGAAGGATATCCTTCTGTATGAGTGAGATACGTTTCAAGATCTGGTGTTTACCAAGTCGTTCTCTTAGCTACAATCCCTATCTATGTAATCGGAATCATATTTAAGAGGTGGCTTCAATCTAGCACTCATTAAGGAATCTTTTCAAGCAATGAGTGAGGCACGTGTCACAAAATTTAAGATTGTATGTATAATAAAGGCTGTATAATTTGGTATTTGATACCATTTGCATACTGATAATTTTTTTGCATGAATATTTTATGTGACTAAAATCACTCAAAAGATACTCTTTGTGATAATAAAACGATGCCCCCGGTTGATGATTCATCAACCGGGGACCTTTAATTTACTAACTGCTCTACAGATAGAGAGGGCTAATCGGTGAAGTGGCCGGTTACCTCCGCCAAACGCGCCGGATTCACCAGGTCAGGGTGCGTACCCTCCAGCAACACCGCACGGAACGACGACGCATGCGCCGACCAACCCGCCGCATCCAGATACGGCTGATCCTCATGCGGCACACCCACAAGCAACACATCACCATCAAAGAACGCCTGCTCAGCACCACGCATCAACGCCGCCGAAGCACGCATACTACCCAAGCACACGCCCAACTTCTCCTCCGGCAAATAACCCATCGCCGAACCCGCCTTCTGCAGACGCTCCAACGTACCCGGCAAATCAAGCTGCTCATCGGTGGCAGGCTCCGGCAAACCGCCCATACGCAGCAGCGCACGGAAGCTCTCCTGCTCATCCGGCGCAGGCACACCCTGCCACTGCTCCGAAGGATACGCATCCAACAGGATGACGCGCTCAACCAGCGCACCCGCAGCCTGCGCCAGGGCCGCCACCTGCACCGCGGCAGTACCGCCCACAGACCAGCCCATCAACGCAAAACGACGCGGCAACGAACGCTCCGCCAGAGTCTTCTCAATCAGCTTCAGGTAGCCCTCAGCCAACTCCTGCAGGCTCGACGCAAAGCCGGCATTCGGGTCAGAGAACGCCTCAGCCTGCACAGCATACACACCCTGCTGAGCCGGAAGATGCGAAAGGTACCCCGCATAGCACCAGCCCAAACCACCCGCAGGCGGCAGAATAAACAGCGGCGCAGGCTGATGAGCGGGCTCAGCGGCATCATGCGCGGCAGGATGCTCGCGCTGAGTCACAACGTGCTCGCGCAGGGGCAGAACCGGAGCGAACTCCGCACCCTCGCCGCGGTCGCCCGCAATGGACGCCGCCAAAGCCTGCACGGTCGGATGCGCAAACAGCGCACCAATGCTCACGCTCAGGCCCAGCTGCTCCTCAACCGCGGCAATCACCTCAAGAGCCGCCAGCGAATGACCACCCGAGGCGAAGAAATCCTCATCCACACCGAAACGCTCACGCCCCAGCACACCCGCAATAATCGAGCACAGCTGCTGCTCCAGCAGACCGTGCGGACCCTCAGCATCAGAAGTCTGCGGGGTCAGATCGAGGGACGCCAAGAGCTTGCGATCCGCCTTACCGGAGGGGCTCACCGGCAACGCAGGCAGGGTATGCCACAGGGTCGGAACCATATAATCCGGCAGAACCTGCGCACAATGCTCACGCGCCGCCTCCACCAGCTGCTCGGCACGCTCGGCGGGCACGTCGCCCACCTCCAGCACCGCCGCCAGGGCAGGCTCACGCAGACCGCGGTACAGCAGAGCCACCGAAGCGCTCACGCCCTCAACCGCGGCAAGAGCCATCTCAATATCGCCCAGCTCCAGGCGCTGACCGCGCACCTTAATCTGGTAGTCCGTGCGGCCGCGGTAACCGATGACGGCGCGACCATCGGGAAGAATCTCCCAGCACGCCAAATCGCCCGTACGGTACAGGCGCTGGCTCTCACCGTTCAGCAGCGCGAGCGCACCGGCAGGAGCCTGCTCCACGAAAGCCGCCGCGGTCGCCTGCGGGTTGTTCTTGTAGCCGCGCGCCAGCTGCACGCCCGACAGGTGTAGTTCACCGGTCACGCCCACCGGCACGGGGTGGCCGGTCGGGTCAAGAATCAGGGTGCCGGTGTTCCAGACCGGCTCGCCAATGGGCACGCTCTCGCGCTGCGGGTCGGTGGAAGTCTCCCAGAAGGTCACGTCCACCGCCGCCTCGGTCGGGCCGTACAGGTTCAGCGGGTACACGCCCAGAACCTCGCCCGCAGCCTGTACCTGATCCTTCTGCAGAGCCTCGCCCGAGCAGACCACGTAGCGCAGGGGCTGGTCTCGATCCCTGCCGAAGCCGGCATCAGCCAGGATGCGGCGCGCCGCCGGCGAAGAGGTCAGCGCCGAAAGCATGGTCGGCACAAAGTGCACCGCCGTGACGGACTGCTCGGCAATCACACGCGCCAGGTAGGCGGGGTCGCGGTGCCCATCCGGGGCGGCAATGACCACGGCGGCACCCTCGGCAAGCGGCCAGTACAGCTCCCACACGTGCACGTCAAAGGAGATGGGGGTCTTGTGCAGAACGCGGTCGCCCTCCCCCACCGGAATCTGGTGCTGTTGCCAGCGCAGGCGGTTATCAATCGCGCGGTGGCTGATGGCAACGCCCTTAGGCCTGCCCGTGGAGCCGGAGGTGAAGAGCACGTAAGCGTCCTCGTCCAGACCGGTTTTCACGCCCGGAAGCTCCTCGGCGGCGGGTGCCCGGGTGGAATCGTCAGTGCTCAGCAGCGGCAAGGTATGCTGGGGCAGGTTCGCGTGCCGCTGCGGCTCCTGCGGGTTCAGCTCCTGCGCACCCAGCGGCTGCAGACCGGGGTCGTGCAGTAGCAGGGAACATTCGGCGTCCTCCATCATCACGCCCACACGCTCGGCGGGCAGATCCGGAAGCACCGGCACGTAGGTGGCGCCAGCGTACAGCAGGGCGTACAGCGCCACGTACTGCTCCACACCGCGGTGTACACGCAGACCCACCGCATCGGCGGGGCGAACGCCCCAGTCCAGCAGCTGCGCGGCAAGCGCACGGGCGCGCTCATCCAGTTCGGCGTAGGTGAGGGCGCGGTCAAAAGCGTAGGCGCGCTCCGACTCGGGGGTGAGCACCTCACCGGGCGCGGGGGCAGAATCCAGCACCGCGAGCGCCCGCGGATGCGCCGCCACCGCATCACGGAAGCGACCCAGCAGGGTCTTGTACTCCAGCGGATGCTCAGTCAGCGCCGGGGCGGTCAGCTCGCGCAGGGTCGCAAGCTCCGCCTCGGTCGCCAAACCCAGGTTGTTCAGGGAGGCGCCCTCGCGCTGCGCCTCCGCGGCGTAGGCTGGCAGCCACTCGCTCAGGCGGGCGGCGTGGCGTTCCAGCTCCTCGGCGGTGTAAAGCGCCGGGTTCATGTCAATCTCGCAGGAGATGCTGTTGCCGCGGCCGGGCATGCCGCGCAGGGTGAAGGTCGCGTCAGCAACAGGACCGGCAGAGATATTGTGGATGCGCGCGGTCGGTACCGCGAATCCGGACTCGTCCTTGGCGGGCGCCGCCAGCGGCAGCACCGCGTCGAAGGGCACCACGTTAATCTGCGCGCCAAACAGCCTGGACTGGGCGTTACGTGCGGTACGTTCGAGGTCTTCCTGACGAGCCAGCGGATGCTCAGCGTTACGGGCGTACTGCTCCTTCACCGAGTGCAGGGACTCCGCGATGGGACCGGTCGCCGCAACCTGCACCGGCAGCACGTTCACCGCGGTACAGCCGGTCTGCGCGCTCGCCGCGCCCAGGGCGCGGGTCGCCTCCGGCAGGGTGCGGGCGAACATGCGGTTCATCTGCGGCACACCGAACGAAGCCTGCGGGTATCCGCCCACACGCGCCAGGTACGAGCCCACGGCGGCGGTCGCCAGCACCGGCCAGGAGACGGTGTGCTGCTTTGCCGCATCCAGCAGAGCCTGCTGGGTGGGCACGTCAATGCTGAACGCCAGGCGCACAGACTGCGCCGACGGGGAGGCGGTACGACCCGCCAGGGAGGTGTCTTCCTGTTCCAGGGCGCCGCTCGCCTCCCAGAAGGCGACGTCTTCGTCACGAGCGGTGGAGGCTGCTTCGTCGGCTTCGAGTAGCTGTTGCAGGCTCATGCGGCGGGTTGCCGGGACCGGCTGACCGGCGGACAGGGCGCGGTATATCGCCGCCACGCGGGAGAGGCCGTTGAACGCGGCGAACCCGTCGGCAACCACGTGGGAGAAGGAGTGGTACACCCAGAGGAACCCGCCGTAACGCACCGCTGCGCTGCGCACGGTCACGCCCTCATCGGTAGTGAGGGGCTGGGCGAGCAGGCGCTGCGCCCAGGCGCGTACCGGCGCGGGCAAGGATGAACCGGGCAGGTCAGAGGCGTTCTCCTCCCCCGCCTCGGCGGTGTCGCTCAGATCCCCTTCATCTACGAGCAGGTCAATGCCCGAAAGGAATGCCTCAAGCGGCAGAATCTGCTGGGAGGCGGCACCATCGGCAATGCGGGTGCGCACGCGGAAACCCTCGTTCTCGCGGTAGAGCTGCACCAGCGCCTTACGCAGAAGGGCGAGGTCGGTGTCCGCGGGGCATTGCAGAACCTCCGCGGTGTTGTAGCAGGGGTTCGACGGGTCAATCGCGGCGGCAAAGTAGATGCCGCGCGCGTTAGTGGTCAGCGGCAGCCAGGGACTGTCAGCACTGTGCGATGCGGGGTCAGTCGCGGCGGTGCGAAGGTCGGAAGCAGTCCCGAAGCTAGCGGGTGCGATAGTATCAGCTACGCCCATGGTGGCCTCTCAAGGTCTGGAGTAAGGGTCTGGATTAGGGATGATATGCGGTGTGAAGAAAAACGAGGCGAGTAGCAAACACCCCGGGCGCCCGTCTGCATGCGCGGCAGGCGGGCACTCGGGGTGCGGTAACACTTAGCCCAGGCGGGAGGCGATGAACTCCACGGTCGGGTTCTCCACCAGCTCGGTAAACTCAATCACAGCGCCCTCGGCGGCAAGGTCGTCGAGCAGGGCGAAGGAGCCCATCGAGTCCAGGCCCAGGGAGAACAGGTCGGTGGTCGGCTCGTCAAAAGCGGTCTGCAGGGAGTCGGGCTCGACGATGTACTTCTCCATGATGGGGCGCAGGGTCTCAAGTGCGGACATTTTTCTCCTCAAGTAGGGGTAGGAATACGGGCGTAGGGTTTAGCCGAAAATGGCCTAGCTCAAAGGATTAGCCGAAAATTTCGGCAAGCTTGGCGCGCAGTTCGCGGCGAGAAATCTTACCCACGTTCGTGGTGGGCAACTCCTGCAGAACCTGCACGCGCTCGGGAATCTTGAAGTCGGCGAGCTTCTTCGAGGTGAAGAACTCGTGCATCGTGCGGCGCGGGTTTTCGCCCAGGTCGGCGCCTTCCTGCGGCACAATGACCAGGCCCACGCGCTCGCCCACGGTCTCATCCGGGATGCCCAGAACCACGGCGTCAAAAACGTCGGGGTGGGTCAGCGCCAGCTCTTCAATTTCGTCCACGGCAATCTTCTCGCCATTGCGGTTAATCTGGTCCTTCGCGCGGCCGGTCACTTCAAGGTACTTGCCGGCGACCAGGCGCACAATGTCGCCGGTGCGGTAGAAACCGTCCTCGGTGAAGCCGTAGCGGTTCGCGTTCTCCTCCAGGTAGTAGCCGCGAATCGTGTACGGGCCGCGGGTGAGCAGGTGGCCGCTTTCGCCGCGCTTAACCGGCTGGTCCTGATCATCAACAATCAGAATTTCGTCGTCGGGGCTAATCGGGTAGCCCTGAGTCCTCAGACGCATCTCAATCGGGTCGTTCGAACGGGTGTAGTTCACCAGGCCCTCAGCCATGCCGAACACCTGCTGAACGGTGCAGCCGAGCACGGACTCGATCTTGCCCGCAACCGCCGGAGCCAGCTTTGAGCCGCCCACCTGCAGGGTCTGCAGGGAGGGCAGGGACACGTCGCGCTTCTCCGCGGAGGCGACCCACGCCTGAGCCAGCGGCGGCACCAGCGCGGAGGTGGTCACGCCCTCCATCTCAATGAGGTGGAATGCAGTCTGCGGGGACGGATCCGCCGCAAACACCAGCTTGCCGGAGACGCACATGACGCCCAGAATACCGGGCGAGCTCATCGTGAAGTTGTGCGCGGCGGGCAGCACCACGAGCATGGTCGTGTTGTTGTTCAGCTTGCAGATATCGACCGAGCCGCGCACCGAGTACAGGTAGGCGGCGTGGGTGCGAGGAATCAGCTTCGAAATGCCGGTCGTACCGCCGGAGAGCTGCAGGAACGCCACCTGCTCGCTCGCGCGCTGGTTCTCGGTGTTCTGAACGACGCCGGGCACGAACTCTTCAGCGAGCTCCTTGTCGGTCAGCGGGGTCAGCGGCTCGGCAACGTCAATAGCGACCGGCGGCTCCTGGGAGTTCTTGCGCAGTTCGGCGGCAACGTCCTCGTACAGGGCGGCGAAATCCGCGCCGGGGGTCAGCGAAGAGAACACATGCGCCGCCGCGTCGGTGCGGGTCGCAAAGTGCACGAGCTCGGTGGTGCGGTGCTGCGGCAGGCAGAACACCGGCAGAGCCGCCGCCCAGAAAATACCCAGCAGGTACACCAGGTACTCGGCGGTGTTACCCAGCTGCAGCAGCACGCGGTCACCGGGCTGCACGCCAGCCTGAACGAGGCGCGCCGCAGCGGCACGACCCGCCGCCTCCAGCTCACCGTAGGAGAGGCGAATCTGCTGGGGCTTGCCGTCCTCATCGAGCTGCGCGTGCGAAATCGCCACCAGCGCCGGGAAGTGCGGCTTCGCGCGGCAGGCATCCAGCAGGAACTCGGGGATAGTCTGGTCAATCCAGTAGCCAGCTTCGCGGTACTTCGCGGCAAAAGACTCGGGGATGAGCGGTGTGGGGGCCAGGGGGCTACGTTCTACGGTCATCTTCTCTCGATTTCTGTGTCGTTTGCGGTTTCTATAGCGCTCACGTGCTGCGTGCATTCGCAGCGTGATGCCATCTCGTCAATGAGGGCGGGTGTACAGCCTACGCCGGGTACCTTTCGGTACCCCTCGCGGCGCGGTAGTGTGGCACTCTTCTTAGGCTGTACTTCTCTAGGATACGGGCGCGGCGGTGTTTACCCTAACGGGAACCCCGCACGCCCACCATGCGGGGTGTGCTCTACCCGTACGGGAGCCCTAGGCTACCTCTCGCTGGTTCTCTTCAGAGCCTGGCTCAGTGCGTTCAGCTTCCCGGCTGGCAGCAATAATACGTTCCAGGGCCGGCACAATCGCACCGCGCCAGCACGCATAATCGTGACCGCCGTTGAAGGTCGTGCACCGCGCTCTCTCCAGGCCCAGCTTTTCCAGACGCGCTTTCAGCTCGCGGTGAGGAGGCACCAGAACCCACTCCTGCTCCCCCACCTCAATCTCAAGGTACAGGTGGCGCAGACGGTCAATCTCGCCCGCCGCCTCCAGCTCGTCCAGGCGGTCCATGACCTGCGGCTGCCACAGCGACGAAGACTGCGCGATTGCGCCGCCAAACGCCTCCGGACGGCTCAGCACCGCCAACAGGGAGGACAGGCCACCCAGCGACTGACCGTTAATCACAATGTTCTGCGGCGCGGTCTTAATGCCGTGCACCGCCTCCAAGTGTGGGAACGCAATCTCCACCAGGTAGTCGGCAATCGGGTTGTCACCGTTCAGTTCCTTCCAACGGTTCTCACGGCCGCCAGAGTGCAGGAAGAACACGTGCATCGCCGGAATACGGCCCGCCTCATGGGCGCGGTTGAGGGTCTGCTCCATGCCCTGGCTGAACCACATCTCACCGTCAAACTGGATGAACAGCGGCGCATCCGGGGCGGGATCCCCCACACGACCGAGCACGTACTGGTGGCCGTCAGAGGTCTGCATCCACTCGGGGGCGGGCAGCGCGTCAATCTCTTCCTGAGTCAGGATGAACTCCTGCACCGGCGCGTGCTCAAGCTGCACCACACCCATGCAACGACCGATACGGTTGCACACGGTCTCGGGGTTCAGCGGGTCACCCTCGCCGGAGTCCAGGGCGGCACGCAGGCGCACCTGGTCGTCATCGCCCAGCCAGGCGGGGCGCTCGCCGGGTAGCGTCGGCAGGAAGTTGTAGGAGGCACGCCAGGTGGTTTCCATCTGCATGCTCAGCTGCCACCAGCCGGTGCCCTCGATGCGGGCCATGAGGGAACGATCAAGGTTCTTCTCATCGGTCAGGCGGTTGATGAACATGAGCACCTGCTCCGCCTGCTCGTTGTAGTACAGGAAGGTGACGATGCGCTCGTTCTCACTGATGGTGCCGTCGTCAAGATGCACCGGCTCGATGATGGGGGTGCCTTCGGAGACGACCTCAACGATGCGGGCGTTCAGCTCTTCGGGGCTGACCGCCTCGGCGATGAGGGCGCTGATGAGGGGGCTGTCCACGCGCGGTGCCGGTACGGGGCGCGGGGTCTTGGGAGGGGTCGGGCGCACAGCCGGCGCAACGGTACGCGGCTGCGCAGAAGCAGCCTGTGCAGAAGTGCGCTGTTCAGAACTGTTCTGCGCGGGAACGGTCGCGGTGGGTTCGTGCTCGCCCAACGGTTCCTCCTTGGTCTGTGGAAACACTCAATCGGTGAGAATCGGTGAGGAGGCGCATTATCGTTAGTTAGCCTCTACTACCTCACTCTATGGTATCCCTTACCCAAACTCCAGCCAAAGGAAAAAGCGAAAGAACCAAAACATGACATTCATAACAGCCAGCGCCGCCCAAAGCGGGGCCGAAAATTGGGGTGGTAAAAACAGCTGGCACAAACCACGCAGTTAAATGAGATGAGACACCGAGACCGTACATCAAACCTCTCAAGTTACAACTTTCAAAGTCTCATGCGGCAGTCTCGGTGCCTCATCTGCGGGTTCCCAAAATGGAACCTACCCAGTGCTCGGATCCGTTCATGCGTCAAATACGGGCGAGCACCGGGTAGGCGCCCTACGCGCAGGGGATCCTGGGTCCCTCAGATCCTAGCGTTCGCTGCTTGGCGCAATGCCGAGCTTTTCCACCCGTACTGAGACGGTTGGCGCAAACTCCCACGCGGCTTAGGGGCGAAAACTATTCGCTTTCGCGGGCCGCCGAAATAGCGTCAGCGGCAACATGAATTGTTTGGTTCTCCTTCGGAATCACCAAAGGGGTACCAGTGCACGGATCAGGAATAATGACCGATTGCAGGTCAAAAACCTCCTGAATAAGTTCCGGTGTAATTATCGCACGCGGATCACCCTGAGCGATAATCCGACCCTGCTTCATTAACACAACATGAGTAGCATACCTGAAAGCAAGGTTCAGGTCATGCAACACCACGGCTACAGTCCGGCCTTCGGAATGCAATTTCTTCGTCAGGTTCAGCACCTCAATCTGGTGCGTGATATCCAGGTAGGTGGTCGGTTCATCGAGCAGAATCAGCGGGGTCTGCTGCGCCAGGGTCATGGCAATCCACACACGCTGACGCTGACCGCCCGAGAGCGCCTCAATGGGACGCTCAGCAAGCTCCAGCACGTTCGCCGCCTGCATCGCCTCCACGCAGGCGCGCTCGTCCTCATCGGACCAGGAACGCAGCAGCGACTGGTGCGGGTAGCGGCCACGCGCCACCACATCCGCCACGGTCACGCCGCTAGGCGCCTCCGGGGTCTGCGGCAACATCGCCAGGATCTTAGCGACAGCGCGGGACTTCATCTGCGGCAGCGGGGTGCCATCCAGGCGAACCTCACCCTCCTTGAGCGGGTTCACGCGGGCAAGAGCCTTCAAAGTGGTCGACTTGCCGCAAGCGTTCGGGCCCAAGATGACGGTCAGCTCCCCCTCCGGCACCTGAAAATCTACCCCGTTGAGCACCGTATGCTCACCGTAGGCAACCACCATGTTCTCGCCTTCAAGGCGGGTCGTCACACTGGTGTTCACTAGCTCTTCTTCCTTTCGAGGTAAATCAGGTAAATCAGGTACAGGCCACCAATCGCGCCGGTCACCACACCCACCTGAATGATGCGTCCGGGAACAGCGAAACGGCCAATCAGGTCGGAGCCAAGCACCATGAGCGAACCCATGAGTGCCGCGGAGGTGAAGCCCACCCCGCCGCTGCGGGAGAGAGTCTTCGCGATGTGCGGTGCCGCCAGGGCAACGAAGGCAATCGGGCCGGTCGTCGCGGTCGCCAGCGAAACCAGAAGCACACCGATGAACAGAGCCGCCACACGGTACGCGTTCACGCTCACACCCAAACCGGACGCCACCTGGTCACCAAAACGAATCGCGCCCAGCGGGCGGACCAGCATCAGCAGCAGCGGAGTCACCACGAACAGCAGGCCCAGCAGCGCGTAGGTGCGCTCCCAGGTGATGTCATTGAGTGAACCGGCAAGCCAGGACGCCGCGGTCTGCGCCTGAGTCAGCGAAGCACGCACCACCAGCAGCGCGTTGAACGCAGCCAGGGTCGAACCCACGCCAATACCGACCAGCACCAGGCGGAAACCGTGCAGGCCCGTGCGGCGCGTCAACAACCACACCAGCACCGAGGTCGCCAAGCCACCAACCACAGCGCCCAGGGCAACCTCAACGGGGCCGGAATTGAACACAATAATCTGCAACAGCGCACCGGTCGCGGCGCCATTTGTGAAACCGATAATATCCGGCGATCCCAGGGCATTACCCGAAATCACCTGGAAAATCGCACCTGAGAGACCAAGTGCCGCACCCACCAGAAGCGCCGCCACAATACGCGCCGCACGCTGCTGAGCGAAAGCCACCGTAATCTGCTTGCCCTCACCCAGCAACGCCGGGATTAGCTTCTCCGGGGCAATCTTGTAGTCACCCTGCAACATGCCCCAAAACGCCAGCGCCGCAATCAGCACCACCAACGCCACATTCAGGATCAGCACACGCCACGGCACCTGAGCACTCAGCGGGCCGCGCACCGTCAGTACCGGGCGGCCACCCAAATCGCGGCCACGACGACGGGCAGAACGATTAGCGGGGGTGGTGGCGGTCGCCATCGAAAGAGCGGAAGAATTCGACATTAGAGAGCCTCCACCTTACGACGAGTCATCAAGAACAAGAACACCGGGGCACCTGCAAGAGTCGCCACAATACCCACCTGAGTCTCCTGCGGAGCCACCAGCACACGTGCCAACACGTCAGCACACAGCAGCCACACCGGACCCACCAGCGCCGAACCATAATTCACCCAGCGCACATCATTACCGAGCAGAGCGCGCACCGCAAAGGGCACCGCCAAACCCACAAAACCAATCGGACCCACCGCAGCAGTCGCAGCACCGGCAAGCACCGTGACCGCCAGCAATGTCAAATTCTGGGTCGTACGCACACTCACGCCGAGGCTGGTCGCCGCCTCCTCGCCCATACTCAGAGCATTAATCGCAGGAGCCACAAAGAACGCCACCAGCATACCCAGCACAATCACCGGACCCACCGTCGACGCAATATCCATACCGCGGCCCTCCAGCGAACCGGCAACCCACACACGGAACTCGTTATACGCATCCTGATCAGCCAAAATCAAGCCCTGCGCAATCGCCGACAGCGCCGCAGAAATCGCCACACCCGCCAACGCAAGCTTCACGATCGACCCGTCACGGCCACGACCCAGCGTATACACCAGCACCGCAGCCAACGCGCCACCAATCGTCGCAGCAACCATGTACTGCCAAATACCCATCACACCAAAAACCACCACGGAGCCAATCACAGCCACCGCAGCACCGGCATTCACACCCATCAGGCCTGGCTCAGCCAGCGGGTTACGGGTCAACGACTGCATCAACGAACCGGCAACCGCCAACGCGGCACCCGCCGCAAGACCCACCAGGGTACGCGGAATACGCTGCTCCATCACAATCGTCTGCGCCTGCTCAGAAGCAGTGCCATTGAAAACAGCCAGAACCTGATCCGGCGGAAGATTATTCGACCCAAACAGCAAAGAAGCAGCCACAGCCCCCACCAAAAGCACCGCAAACAAGAACAGAAAAGCCAGGCGCTTACCCAACTTCTGCCCCTGAATCACAGAACCCTGACGGGACGTACTCTCCTGCTGAACATCTCGGGACAATGAGCTCGTGCGGGCCACTATGCTCCTTATGCTCGATACAAGAAAACAGGGAGGCACACCCGGCACCCCACAGGAGGGGCACCCGGCACACCGGTAGATAACGAGAGAAACGCCGGAGCGGGCAGGGTACTCCCCCACCCGCATCCGACGTTAAGTCTTAGCGCTTGCGGGCAATCAGCAGCGCAGCGGCAGCCACCACGCTCACGCCCAGAACCACCACGCCAATCCACGGGAACGCAGCACCGTAGGTCACGGTCTGAACGGTGGATGCGGTGTTAGCCGCACCCGAAGCCGAAGCGCTCGGGCTCGACGCAGTACCGCGCGCAACAGCCGAAGAGGACGCGCTCGCCGAAGCGGTCGCCTTCTTCTGGGCATTTGCAGAAGCCGAAGCAGCGGGAGCGGCGGAAGAACCGGAGGAAGCGGAGGTACCGGAATTACCGGAAGAGCCAGCTTCCGCGTTCAGGCGGTCGTACTCTTCCTTGGTGATGGTGTTGCCGTCAGCGTCGGTGTAGACGGTCTCAGCCTCAGCCGCGCCGCCTGCCGAACCATTCGAGGAACCGTTCGAGCCGCCATTGGACGAGGACTCGTTGGAATCGTTAGAGCCCTGAGTCTCGTCTGCAGAGTCGGAGTTATTAGAGTTCGAGCCGCCATTCGAGGAACCACCGTTGCTCTTCGAGCTGGACGAGCCACGGTTCGAGGAAGAACCCGAAGAGTTCGAGGAGGAATTATCCGAACCGCCCTCGCCCACCACGGTGAACTCGGGGCTGCGGTTGGTGTACGCCTCGGTACCCAGGTACTTGCCGTCCTTGTCACGCTTCTCGCCGGTCGCAAGGAAACGCAGCGTGTGGGTGCCAGCGCCAACATCCGGCAGAACGAAGGAACCGGAGACGTTACCATTTGCATCGCTCTTCTGCTGGTGCACCACGCAAGCGCCCTGAGCAGCATCGGAGGGGCACAGGTCACCGTCGTCCACCTTCACGGACACCACAGTATTCGCGGGGAAACCGCTCAGGGTAAAGGAAATCACGCCGTGCTCATTCACCGAAGAAGAGACAGTCGAGGAGGTGCCGGGGGTAGATGCCTTCGCACCGCCCGGAGGCAGAGCGGATGCGGTGCCAACGCCCAAGCCCAGCGCCAGGGTTGCGGCGGCGCAGGCGGTCAGCGCCTTAGAGGTCAGGGATGCCTTCGGGGCTCCCGAAAAAGGTGCACGCATGGTGGTCCTTTCAAAATTACCGGGGTCAAAGCTGAACGCTACCGGGTTCGTGTAGGTGAAGTTCAGTAGGTCGGTGCAGTTCAGCGGGTTGCGACCCGAGTGGTTGGAGGGGCACCCGGCCCACGCCCCTGTTCAAGGGTGCGGAGTCAAGAGTACGGGGCGTGAGCCGGTGCCGATGTGAATGTGTGGTCAGAGCTTACTTCTTGAGAGAGCTTACTTCTTGGAGGTGCGCAGCAGCAGAGCCGCAGCCAAAACCACCAGGCCAGCCGCCGAGAGTAGCAGGTTATTGGCGTTGTTGACCAGCCACTTGGTCAGACCGGTCAGCTCGGTACCCTCAATGACCGGGCCCTGCGCCTTGGTGCCTGCTGCGGAGTTCTGGGTTCCCTGCGAGCCCTGAGTGTTCTGCGAGTTCTTCGAACCTGCGGCGGCCTTCACTGCCTTCTTCGCGTTAGCGTCGGCCTTCTGCAGGCTGGTACCCAGGGACTTCTGAGCGTTCTGGACCTTCGCCTTAGCCTGCACGCGGTTCACAACTGGAGCGGTGCTCTGCGACAGGGCGGCGAGGGACGCATCCACGTCGGTGGCGCGGGTGCTGATGCGGCCACCCGCGTTACGCATGGGCACAGGTGCCGTGGAGGTTGCGGTTGCGGGGTTCTCGTTCAGCTCTTCGACCAGCTGGTCGGGGGCGTCCTGCTCATCGCGGGAAACTTCCTGACGAGGGGTAACAGCACGTTCCACGGTCATGTCTGCGAAACCGAGCACCGCATTGTTAGCACCCTGGTTGCCGTTGTGCACGACCACGCGGTAGGTAGCGGCGGGCATGCTCACGCTGGTTTCGTAGCTGAAGCTGCGGTTGCCGTCCAGGCGCTTCCAGCCGGAGCCGTAGAGGGTCTGCGGGGAGTTGCCGAGGTAGGTCGCGGCGTACACCCAGGTGCCCGGTTCAGCGTTCGGCACGGTCACGGTCACGGTGGAGCCGTTACGGCTCACCTGCACGCCATGACCATCGGTCAGGTCGGAGGCGTTGACCGGCTCGGGTGCGTCAACGGGGGCGTACTCCGGAGCCTTGTCGCTGAGCGTAATCTTCTGTCGAATCGACACGCTACGGTCGTAGTTATTACCCTGCTCATCCGCTCCACCCAGGGAACCGGAGAGGATCTGCACATTGTGCTCGGAATTTTCGACAGCCCAGCCTGCCTTAGCCAATTCTTCAGCGCTCAGACCGGTGTTTTCGGTAGTGGGCAGGGGAACCTCAACCTCGAAGGTGCCGTCTTCATTAGCGATTGCCATGAAGTTCGCGGGCGAGTTACCGCCCTTCTTGGTCAGGGGGTTAATAGCCTGGTGCGCCTCATCGGGGCGGGCATCCAGGAACTTGACCGCAAATACGGCGCCTCGACCGGGGGCGTTACTCACGAAACCTTCACCGCGCACCACGAGCTTACCTTCGCGCCACCTCTCGGTGGAGATGGTGATATTTGCCTTCGCAGGGTTCGCGGGCTTGGGGTCAGCGGGCTTGGGGTCGTCCGGCTTGGGGTCGTCCGGCTTGGGGTCAGCGGGCTTCGTAGGTTCTGCGGTTTCGCTCGGCACGGCGGTAGCAGAGGGCTCGGCGGTTGCAGAGGGCTCGGCGGTAGCGCTCGGCTCGGGGGTCGGCTCAGCGGTAGCGCTCGGCTCCGCAGTAGGCTCGGCAGTCGCAGAAGGCTCAGCGGTAGGCGCAGCAGTCGCAGAAGGCTCTGCGGTCGGTGCGGGGCTCGGAGCCTGATCACGCAGAGTCACGTTCTGCGACACAGATACACGGCGGTCATAGGTGTTACCGTCCGCATCCTTACCGCCCAGGGAGCCGGAAAGCACCTGAATACGGTGGCTGGTACCCTCCACGGTCCAGCCCTTGCTCTTCAGCTGCTCAGCGGTCAGACCGGTGTTTTCGGGGGTCGGCAGGGATACCTCAACCTCGAAGGTGCCGTCCTCTTTAGCGGTTCCCATGAAGTTTGCGGGCGAGTTGCCGCCCTCATTGGTGAGCGGGTTACGTGCCTGGTGAGCCTCATCCGGCAGGGCATCGTAGAACTTCACCGCGAACACTGCGCCGCGGCCGGGAGCGGTGCTGGTGAAGCCGGTTCCGCGTAGCACGAGCTTACCTTCGCGCCACTTCTCGGTGGAGATGGTGACGGTAGCCTTATCCGCCTGCTGGGTGGCTGCGGGGGTCTCCGCGTAAGCGATGGTGGTACCGGTCAGAGCGGCTCCGGGGGTGATGAGCGCGCCAGCGAGAGCCACGACGGCACCGTAGCGGGCTGCGGTGCGTGCGGGTCGAGTTTCGGTCATTGTGGTCCTTGAGGATGGTGTGGTGGGTCGTGCATCCCCTTCCCGCCGCGGGTCTAGGGCGCGGCGAGAAGGGGTTCAGGAAGCTTCAGCGGGTGATTGCTTCACGGGGTATTTAGAGCGGAAGCGCCTTCTTGACGTCTTCAACAATGCCTTCGAGCAGCAGCGGGCCGCCGGTGGAGGTCCACTTGGAGCCGTCCACGAGAATCACGTGGTCGTCCTTGACTGCCTTCAGGTTGGTGAAGCCGGAGGTTTCCTTCGCCTTGTTCAGTGCTTCTTCGGCGCCCTGCAGGCCTGCGGAGCCCTGCGCGTTCGGGTTCTGCTGGCTTGCGCCGCCGAGGGTGCCCAGGAACATGTAGTCCGCGTCGATGCTTGCCAGGTTCTCCAGGGAGACGGGCTCAGAGTGGCCCTGGCCGTTGCGGTCCTGCGACTCGGGGCGCTTGAGGCCCAGGTCGTTGAGCACCTGGCCGGCGGGCAGTTCCTTGAGAATCAGGGCGGGGCCGTTACCTGCCCAGCGGACGATGGAGAAGGTCTTGTCGCCGTACTTGGGGGCGAGCTGCTCCTTCAGCGCCGCGGCGCTTGCCTCGTATGCCTTGATGACTTCTTCGCCCTTGTCAACCATGTTCATGGCGTTAGCGACGTTGCGGAAGTTGATGCGCCAGTCGCCGCCCGCGTAGCCGCAGTAGACCACGGGGGCGATCTTCTTGAGGGTTTCGTAAGCGTCGGAGCGCTTGTCCACGCCGGTGGAGTCGACGAGAATCAGGTCGGGATCAAGGTTGCCAATCTGCTCGTAGTTGACCTGGGCGACGGTGCCGATGATCTGCACGCCCTTGGCGCGGTCGGCAAGGTAGTTGGGTACGCCGGACTGGCCGCGGCCGGAGACGGAACCGACGGGGGTCACGCCGAGGGCGAGCAGGCCGTCAAGGGTGGGTTCGGAGAGGACGATAACCTTCTGCGGGTTGGCAGGAACTTCTACGTTCTCGTCGTCAATATCCTTGATGGTGCGGGTGCCGCTGTTACCGCCGGAGGTGGAACCGCCGGAAGTGGTGGTCGTGGTGGTCTCGCTGCTGCATGCCGCGAGGGCGAGAGCAGCCGAGGAGGCGAGCGCCAGGCCGAAGAAGGCACGGCGGTTAACGCCCGGTGCGCCCTGGTTTTCGGTGCCGGTCAGCTCGGTTCGGTTGAAAGACATAGTTCCCCCTAGGTGTGACTAAACTATACCTAACCTTACAGATATCTGAGTGTTACATCAAGACGCGTTCTGTTTGTCTTCTCAAACCGTCAGAATGCCCGGTTTTGCCGCGGAATTCCGCGGGTTAACATATTTCGCGTTTTGTCATAGTCTTGCTGACACCTTGTCGTTTAAACGGGTGACCCTCCCCACCAGTTTTCGCTATAAATCTGCGGCGGTTGAGAAAGCATTGAGAAAGCATTGAGAAAGCATTGAGAAAGCAGAACACGCAAAACGCCCCGCCGCGAAAAACCGCGACGGGGCGCTCTTCACAACGGGGCGTTGAGGTTTTATAGATGCCAGGCGCCATTACTGCCCGGCACCATTATTGGCGGGCATCATTACCGGCGAGTACCGTTACCGGGGCGCGCCGCTAGTGGCAGCAGCCGCAACCGGCGCCGGAACGCTTGACCGATGCAGCCGCCGCACGCAGGGAGGCGATGGCCGCCTCCGGACCGCCCAGCGCCTCGTCCACGCCGTAGACCGAGCTACCGGCCACGAAGCAGGTCGCGCCGGCCTCCGCGGCACGCAGAATTGTCTCCTCGGTGATGCCGCCGTCCACCTGCACGGTCACCGGCAGGTTCGCGCCCTCAATCGCCTTGGCGGCGCGGGCGATCTTCGGCAGGGTCACCTCCAGGAAGGCCTGGCCACCGAAGCCGGGCTCCACGGTCATAATCAGCAGCATGTCCAGCTCGCTGAGCATGTCCAGGTAGGGTTCCACGGCGGTTGCCGGGCGCAACGCCATGCCAGCCTTCGCACCCTCGGCACGCAGGGTGCGCGCCAGCTTGATGGGGGCAATCGCGGCCTCAGCGTGGAAGGTCACAGACTCGCAGCCCATGCTGGCGTACTGGGGGGCCCAACGGTCGGCGTCCTCAATCATCAGGTGCACGTCGAACGGCACCGGCGATACCTCGCGCAGACGCTTGACCACCGGCGGGCCCCAGGTGAGGTTCGGCACGAAGTGGTTGTCCATCACGTCAATATGCGCGGCGTCGGCGGTGGAAATGCGCTCCAGCTCGCGCTGCAGGTTCGCGAAATCCGCCGAGAGAATCGACGGGTTAATGGCAATACCCATGGGGTTCCTTTCAAATCCGGGCCGTACGGCGGGTGGTGCTAGGCGGTGAAGCGGCTAGTTCTTACGCAGCAGGGCGAGGAACATCGCGTCGGTTCCGTGCACGTGCGGCCACAGCTGAGCGGTGGTCGGGTTCTCCGATGCCTTCACGACCGGGGTGCCCTTCTTGACCTTGATTTCGGGGGTGTGACCGGGGTCCTTCTCCCCCGCCAGTACGCTTACGGGTTCGCCGTTCGGACCTTCGGTGTGCAGGGCGACTTCGCGCAGCGCGGCGGCGGAGTCGAGCAGGCTGACCGCGCCGCTTTCGAGCACCTCAGCCACAATGTTCTGGGTTTCTGCCGCGTGCGGGGAGCAGGTCACGTAGGCAATCACGCCTCCGGGGCGGGTCGCTTCAATGGCTGCGTCCAGGAGCTGACGCTGCAGGGGCAGCAGCTCTGCAATATCGCGCGGGGACTTGCGCCAACGCGCCTCGGGGCGGCGGCGCAGGGCACCCAGACCGGAGCAGGGCACATCCACCATGACGCGGTCGAACAGCTGACCGGGTTCAATGGATCCGGGCAGGTTGGAGGCGTTCTTGCGCAGGGTCTCGCGGATCT
The DNA here is from genome assembly GCA_963538455.1 of Rothia mucilaginosa. Classification (GTDB taxonomy): domain Bacteria; phylum Actinomycetota; class Actinomycetes; order Actinomycetales; family Micrococcaceae; genus Rothia. The sequence goes on from CAUTHR010000006.1 coordinate 120,499, forward strand.
GGCGGCCGTCGCCGGTGAGTACCGTGTAGCTGTCCTCGGGCAGGGGGCGCATGGAGGATTCCACGAGTTGGGCGCGGTGCGGTGCCGCCTCGTTGGCGACCAGGGATGCGCCGCGCTGAATACCGAGCGCGCCGAGCAGCGCCGCCTTACCGCCGGGGCCTGCGCACAGGTCGAGCCAGGCGGTGTCGGTGCCGTCCAGGGGTGCTGCGGCGAGCGCGCGCGCTACCAACTGGGAGCCGGCATCCTGCGCGCGGACGGTGCCTTCGCGTACGGATTCCAGGCGCGCCAAGTCGCCGGAGGCGTACAGCGCCGAACCTTCAACCAGTTCGCCGTCGACGGCACCCTGTTCGCGTGCCTCGTCGAGGCTACCCAGGCCGGGCAGCGCAACCAGGTTCACCACGGGGGCGAGGTTGTCCGCTTCGAGCAGCTGCTCAATTTCGGAGGCGGGGCGGCCGTGCGCGACGAGTGCCTGGCGCATGGAACGCACAATCCAGCCGGGGTGCGAGGCGAGCAGCGCCATGCGCTCGGTGTCGTCCTTCGCGTCCTCGATGATGAGTTCGTACCACTCTTCGGGGGTGCGCTCGGAGACGCGGCGCAGCACCGCGTTGATGAAGCTTGCCGGGCCCGCACCAATCTTTTCGCGTGCCAGGGACACGCTCTGGTTCAGTGCCGCGTGGGCGGGAACGCGCATGTTCAGCAGCTGGTGCACGCCCATGCGCAGCACGATGAGGGTGGTGGTACCGACCTTCTCGAGGGGGCGGTCTACGCAGCGGCTGAGGATTGCGTCGTAGGTACCCTGATGGCGCAGCGTGCCGTAGGTCAGCTCGGTTGCAAAGCCTGCGTCGCGGTGGTCGAGGCGGTGGCTACGAATCGCCTTGGGCAGCACGAGGTTCGCGTAGGCGTCAGATTCGGCAACGGAGCGCAGCACGTCGAAGACGGTTGCGCGTGCGGTGTCTGCGGTACGCGAGCGTGCGGAGGGTGCCGCCGCGGAGAATTCGCGGGCGGACATGGATCGGCGGTTGCGTTCGTGGCCACTCTTATTGCGCTGGGAGACGCCGCCGCCACCGCGTTTGGTGTCGTCGTGTTCGGTCTTGGCGCGGCGTGCGGCGCGTTCGACGCTGGTCAGGCCGTCAAAGCGGCGACCGGTACGCGATTCGTTGCGGGAGTTGTCATCCCACTTCTGCGAACGCTGGTTCTGGGAGCCCTGATTCTGCGAGCGCTGATTCTGCGAGCGCTCGGAGTTTTGGGACTGCTGGCGGTTCTGAGACTGCTGGGGGTTCTGCTCACTCACGCCAGCACCCGAGCCGGAACGGCGGCGACGCTTACGCTTCGCACCGCCCTCACCCTGGGCATAACCCTGACCGCCGCCCTGATGAGACTTGCCCTGGTTGAACTTGCCGTTACCGGCATTACCGGCGTGACCGGGCTTGCCGTGTCCTCCCTTGTAGGGGCGCTTTTCGTTGCTCATGCGAGTACCACCAGGCCTTCCGCCATGTCCTTGCCAGCGCCGCGAGCCCACGCGGGCGCATCCATCATTTTCTTACCGGCGGGCTGAACCTGCAGCAGCGTCAGGGGTTCGGTACCGGTTCCGACCAGTACCTTCTTCGCGTGCAGACGCACCGCACCGGGTGCGAGGGGGCCGCCGTTCGCCTCGGTCAGGGAGGCCACCAGGCGCTCGTCGGCAACCGCAAGGCCACCAATCTTGAAGCGGTTTTCGCCCAGTTCGCACCATGCGCCGGGTTCGGGGGTCACGCCGCGGAAGCGTGCCAGGATCTGCTCGGCGGGCTCGGTCCAGGTGAGGCGGCCGTCGGCAATGCTCATCTTGGAGGCGTAGCTGACCGACTCGTCCTCGACCTGCACGGTGCCGCTCTCGCCGGCTTCGAGGCGTTCGAAGGTGCGTTCGAGCAGTGCGCCGCCGCTGGTGGCGAGGCGCATCAGCACGCTACCGGCGGTATCGTCGGCGGCTACGGGGGTGGATTCCTGTTCGAAGGTGGGGCCGGTGTCCAGGCCTTCTTCGAGCAGGAAGGTGGTGGAGAAAATTTCCTGTTCACCGGCGATGAGGGCGCGCTGTACGGGGGCGGCGCCGCGCCATGCGGGCAGCTTGGAGAAGTGCAGGTTGACCCAGCCGTAGCGCAGGGATTCCAGCGCGGACAGCGGCAGCAGGGCACCGTAGGCGACCACGGCGGCTGCGTCAGCGTTCAGTTCGGCAATGGCTGCGGCGGCTTCATTGTTCCAGCGGTTTGCCTTCACGATGGGCAGGCCAAGCTCTTCGGCACGCTGCGCGACCGGGGAGGGGGTGAGCACGCGCTTGCGGCCCACGGGGGCATCTTCGCGGGTGAGCACGCCGACCACGCGCACCTTATCGGAGTTCGCCAGGTAGTCGAGCGGGGGCACGGCAACGTCGGGGGTGCCTGCGTAAATAATGTTGAGCATGTGAGCCTACTTTCCGAAGCTACCGAAGGAGGAACCGGCACCGAACGCGCCACCGCCGCCGAAAGCACCGCCCACACGGGCTGCACGCTCGGTCACGGTCTTAGCGGCGACCGTGTTGTAGTCTGCGGCACGCAGGGCACGCATCACGCGCTGACGGTCTTCACCCACGAGACGGTCGATGAACAGCTTGCCGTGCAGGTGATCAGTTTCGTGCTGCAGCATGCGCGCAAACAGGCCCTCACCCTCCAGCACGAGGGGTTCGCCGTGGCGGTCCACGCCGGTCACGCGCGCCCAGTTCTTGCGCGGAGTCGCGGACTTCTGACCGGGCACGGACAGGCAGCCTTCGCCACCTTCCTGGTCTTCTTCGCCGACTTCGAGCACGGGGTTGATGATGTAGCCTTCGCGGTCGTCAATGCCGCCGAAGGTGAAGATCTGCTTGGAGATGCCAACCTGCGGGCCGGCAAGGCCCACGCCGCCCACGTCGTACATGGTTTCTAGCATGTCGTCGATGAGTCGTGCCAGGTCGTCGTCGAAGACGGTGATGGGGTCGCAGACGCTGCGCAGCACCGGGTCGCCTACGGTGCGAATGCTCAGGATGGTCATGGTTCTCCTTTGCCGGCGGGTGCCGGGAATGTGCTTACGGATTTCAAGATGGTGGCAGAACTGCGCTGACGGTTTTCCCAGCTGGTTCATCACAGCGGGCGCATTCTAAGAGCTGGCGCGCGCCGTTCTGCCTATTGTTCTATTGTCGCCGATTCGCTAGCGCGAATCTAGAACGAATCGAGGCGGCAGGGTGAGGGCTGAGCCTCACCTCCCTGGGCTCACCTCCGCAGGGGCTTGAAGCCTCTCCCCCACGTCCGCTACTCCCCTATGCCACCGGCGGGGGTACTAGCCTATGCCACCGGCGGGGGTACTACGGGCATGAGCGCGGGGTCTTCAAATTCTTGAACCTGGCGGTCGAATTCCCAAACGCGGCGCAGGGCGCAGAACTTGTACCAGTTGCGTTCGAGCACGGCGGGGTTTGCCTGCTGCGGCAGCACCTGCGTTTCGCCGAGGGCCACACCCATGAGGACGGGTGCGTCGCCGTGTTTCCAGGGTTCCCAGGTGCCTTCGTCGGGGTCGACGAGGGATTCTTCGGCTTTGAGTCCGGCGACGAGCTGCATGACGACTTTTTCGTCGAGTGCTTTGACGCGGCCGCGTTTGTCGGTGCCTTTGGTTTTGTAGTCGATGATGCAGGTTCGGCCTGCGATTTCTGCGACGAGGTCGAGGGTTCCCGCGTAGCCGACGGTGTCGTTCCAGATGGTGACTTCGGCGGCGAGGGGGCGGGGTTTGAACGCTTCCCACCATTCGTCGAAGCGGTCGGCGTAGGCTTGTTCGCCGTTGATGATGAGCTGTTCGCGGCTTTCGTCGAGGTTGTGTTCGCGACCCATGGCGCGTAGGGCGACGGCTTCGGCGTAGTTGTGGACGCGGTCGCCTCGGGCGGCGGCTGCGTCGCGGTATCGTTCGGAGGCTCTGGCTGCGTCGCGGATGATGGCGAATTTGAGGCCGTGGGATCCGGTGGCGCGGTAGGCGCGCTGGTCTTCGAGGGCGGCTTTGGCTGCCATGTACCCGTGCCAGCCGCTGAGGTCACTGGCGTGCTGCCCGATGACGGTGGTGATGGAGGGGACGAGGGGTTCTCCTCCGCGGACGCGCGCGTACATGCGTCCGTAGTCGGTGACTGCGGCGAGTTCGGGTGTTGTCACGGGGTACCTCATTCTCGGGTGGTTGTGTCCGCGGCTGGGTTTGTACTGCTGGTGGGCACAAATACCGGTGGGCATAATAAAACCCCCGTTCCTTGAAACGGGGGTTATTGGTGCGTGATACTGGGTTCGAACCAGTGACCTCTTCGGTGTGAACGAAGCGCGCTACCACTGCGCCAATCACGCTTACGGATAAGACTATACCGAGGCTTGGCGTGAAGGTCAAATTTTGTGCGCCCCTTTTTTATCCCCGTTTTATTCCCGCCGAGAAGCCACTTGTGTTTCGAAAAGCCACATAAGTGGTGGCTTCTCGAAACACTTGTGGCTTCTCGGCGAGTATGCGGCGGCACCACAGAATCTCAATCCGGTTTTCACCGGATAAACAAAGAAGCTCCCCAGTCTTCCGACTGGAGAGCTTCTTTCCTAGTGGTGACCCCAACCGGATTTGAACCGGTGTTGCCGCCGT